>CAKOXK010000039.1 GCA_934130085.1 uncultured Clostridia bacterium | reverse complement strand
GGAAGATATTCAATCGGATCTATTGGTTCTCCATCCTTTTTCATTGCAAAATAAAGATTGGTTCCTTCTGTGCTGTAATATTTTGTAGGCTGTGCAATATATCCTATTGTCGTTCCCTTTTTAATTGTATCTCCTTCTGACACTGTCAGATCTGTAAGCTGTCCATAAACAGCCTGATATCCATTTCCAAGTTCCATTGTCAGTGTAGTACCCGTCTGCGCATTCTGCTCTATAGAATAAACCTTGCCATTAACAGCAGCTACCACAGGTGCTCCCTCTACTGCACCGACAGCAATAGCCGGACTCAATTTATACTGATCAAGCGTCGGAAAATAAGTAGTCTGATCCATACTGTAATCAAGGAGAACATTTCCATTCACCGGCCACTCCATTAATGTATCTTCCGAAAAATTTACTGTCGCAAGATTCAGTGCCGATGCCGAAACATCTGTTGCTTCATCTGCCTGATCTTCTGATATCGTCTGGGATTTCATATTTGCATTTACTGATGATTCTTCTGCTTGCTGAGAATTTACAGCATTGTCAGTCTTATCCACATCTGCAGTATTATCTGATTCATTATTATCCACAGTATTCTGAGATGTTTCCCCATACATTCCTTGTTTTTGGAATGTAATCTCTGTATCATCCAAATCTTCCCCGTCATCGGATATCCACTGATTTTCTGACTCCACATGATTCGTTCCTGCATCTTCACTCAACTGTTCTTCCGTATCCTGTGTACTTTCACCGACATTTTCTGTTTTTTCTTCAGGAGTTTTCTCTTTGACCGGGGAGGTACCTAACTGATAAACTGTAATTCCCAATGCTGCTACAGCGGCCAGTCCAACGGAATTGGCAATGATTCTTGTCACTTTGTTATTCATCATATTCCTTTCACCTCTGTTTTCATCTTCATATCTATAGGGTGTCCAGAATATTCGTATCTATTCAGCAATTTACAGATTTTATGTTCAGCACATCCATCTCAGGAAAATAATATTGTAAAATTTCTTCTGCATTCGCAGACTCCTTTGCCATCTCATTTCCTCCATATTGTGAGAATCCTAATCCATGACCTTTTCCTCTACATAAAAATCGTATTTCCTTTCCAGACTTCTGAATTGTAAAATTTGAGGACGTGAGTCCCATTCCTTTTCTGAATGCCTCGCCTTCCAGCACTTTCCCGTCAGCCAGAATTTCTGTAACATAACCGGCACTGTCCCTGGATTTTATTTCAATTCTTTCCGGAAGGACATTTTTATTTATGTATACACTATTCAAATAATCTTTTGCATCTTTATCCACAGGACTGTGTACGGATCTGAGATACGAATCATCTTCGTTGTGGAAAACTTCCATTCCATCTCTTGTCTGTCCTGCACTTAATTCATGATAGGGAACTAACTTTAATTCTTTATTCCATACAATGACTTTTCCTTCTGTTTCCGTTACTGCTTTTTCGTACTTATTCTGTAAAATTACACAAGCCAGGGATTTCCCCTCCATCTCTTCCTTTATCCGACATAAAGTTATTGCCAGATTGTTCTCCTCTTTCATTGTCCGGTAAAAATTTGATCTTGCTATGATTGTTTGTGCTTTTATAGTCTCCAGTTCATATTTTTCTTCAATCTGCGATGAAACGATCACCGGCAGAAGCATTTCCACATTAAATTTTTTATTGATCAATGTAGTGTTAGCACCATTAAAAATAATTGTAACTATATAGGGAACAAAAAACAGAGCAAAGATTCCCGTTGTTCCAGGGAAAAAAGACTTTCTCATATCA
>CAKOXK010000038.1 GCA_934130085.1 uncultured Clostridia bacterium | reverse complement strand
GCTCCAGAAATAATTGTAAGAAACGAAAAACGTATGTTACAAGAATCTGTTGATGCTTTAATTGATAATAGTAGAAGAGGTAGACCTGTAACTGGTGCTGGAAATAGACCTTTAAAATCATTATCTGATATGTTAAAAGGAAAACAAGGTAGATTCCGTCAAAACTTATTAGGTAAGAGGGTTGACTATTCTGGACGTTCAGTTATAGTTGTTGGACCAGAACTTAAAATTTATCAATGTGGTCTTCCAAAAGAAATGGCTGTTGAATTATTCAAACCATTTGTTATGAAAGAATTAGTTGGTAGAGGAATAGCTCAAAATATTAAAAATGCAAAAAGAATGGTTGAAAGATTAAGACCAGAAGTATGGGAAATATTAGAGTATGTTATAAAAGATCATCCTGTAATGTTAAACCGTGCTCCTACACTACATAGACTTGGTATTCAAGCATTTGAACCAGTTCTTGTTGAAGGTAGAGCAATTAAACTTCACCCATTGGTTTGTGAAGCATTCAATGCTGACTTCGATGGAGATCAAATGGCTGTGCATTTACCATTATCACCAGAAGCACAAGCAGAATCAAGATATTTAATGCTTGCAACAAATAACTTATTAAAACCACAAGATGGTAAACCAGTTGCAGTACCTAGACTAGATATGATTTTAGGAAGTTATTATTTAACAATGACTTTAGATGGAGAACTTGGAGAAGGTAAATATTTTAAAGATCCAGATGAAGCAATAATGGCTTACGAAAATCATGATGTAGGAATGCATGCAAAAATTTATGTAAGAATAACAAAAGAAATTGATGGAGAAATGAAATCTAAAAAAATCGAAACTAGTGTTGGTAGAATTATATTTAACCAAGGTATACCACAAGATTTAGGATTTATAGATAGAACAGAAGATCCATTCCAATATGAAATCAATTTCCCTGTTGTTAAAAAATCAATGGGACAAATAATAGAAAGAACTATTAGAGTTCATGGAGTTGTTGAGTCAGCAGAAGTTATAGATTATATTAAAGCTTTAGGATTTAAATATTCTACAATTGCCGGAATTACATTCTCAATGAGTGATGTAAAAGTTCCTGCAGCTAAAAAAGGATTCCTTGAAGAAGCTGATAAGAAAATTGAAACTATCAGAAAACAATATGCAAGAGGTTTAATTACAAACGATGAAAGATATAATGCTGTAATTAAAGTTTGGGAAGATGCTACAAAGAAAATCAGTCAAGCAATGGAAGACAACTTTGATGATTTAAACCCAATCTATATGATGGTTAAATCTGGAGCCAGAGGTAATATGAACCAATTAAGACAAATTGCTGGTATCCGTGGACTTATGGCTAGTACAACAGGTAAAGCTGTTGAAATTCCTATTAAATCATCATTTGCAGAAGGTCTAGATGCCCTAGAATACTTCATTTCTGCCCATGGTGCACGTAAAGGACTTTCAGATACAGCCTTAAGAACAGCCGATTCAGGTTACTTAACAAGAAGATTAGTTGATGTATCACAAGATATTATAGTTAGAGAACATGATTGTGGAACACATGAAGGTTTAATTGTTTATGATATTAAAGATGGAAATCAAGTAATTGAAAAAATGCAGGAAAGAATTATTGGTAGATATGTAGTGGCAGATGTATATGATCCAAATACTAAAGAACTTATTGTTGACACAAATACTATGATAACAGAAGACATTGCAGATAGAATTGTTAATGCGGGAATTGAAAAACTAGAAGTACGTTCAGTTCTAGCATGTAGATCAAAACATGGTGTATGTCAAAAATGTTATGGTATGGGATTAGCAAGAAGAAACTTAGTATCAATAGGAGAATCAGTAGGTATTATAGCTGCACAATCAATTGGTGAGCCAGGTACACAGCTTACAATGAGAACTATCCACTCTGGTGGTGTTGCCGGTGTAGCTGATATTACTCAAGGTCTTCCTAGAGTTGAAGAATTATTTGAAGCTAGAAAACCTAAGGGTGTTGCAATAATCTCTGAAATTGCAGGTAAAGTTAA
>CAKOXK010000037.1 GCA_934130085.1 uncultured Clostridia bacterium | reverse complement strand
GAAGATGATTATAAAATATGAAAAGAGTATTGACTAAGTTCAACACTTTTTTTATGTTTTTAATGTAATTTTATAATTTATAAGAAAGAACTATGCTATAATATACAATTATTAAGGGAGGTATAACTTATGACAAGATTAGAATTTAATGAAATTTTAAAAGCAATTAATATTAATAATCATATATTAAATGCTAGGGGAGCAAATGGTTTAGAACAAGAAGTATATTTTTGGAATGATCTTTTAATCCAGTTTAGTGGGACAGATTATGCATTAATTAAAGGAAATATTCCTTTAGAATTTGCTAATATTCTTTATAATAAATATCCAAAGAGTCATTATAAGATGAGAATAAATGGTGGCACAGATATACCGAATGAAGATAAACACATTTCAATGTATTATATTAACGCAAAAGAAAAATTAATTATTTTTTTAACAGAATTAAATGATTATTATGCTAGAAAAAAGGGAGTGCCTGAAACGGAAGCTCAAAGATATGATGAAATAATGGCAACTATTACTGGTAGTATTTTAAAAAAAGTAAATCCTTGTATAACTGCTACTGAGTGGATGGCAGAAGATAAAGAATATGGTGAAAGTTATCTAAGTTTAATTGAAAGTGAACAAAAAACGCTTCTTGGAAGAGTACTAAGAAAAATGCTTGAACAATTCGATAAAACAATTAATCCATTTATTAATGAGGAAATTGAATTAGATTTTGCTGAAAATTATTTAAAAAAGGTAAATATAAATGCTAGTACTTTTGGTGAAGTAAAGCATAAAAAAAGAGATGGTTGCTGTAAAATAACAATAAGCAAAAAAAATAGTGAAAATGAGGTAGCTTATTTTAGAAATCCTAATGGTTTTATTTATAGATTATGGTATGCTCTTGGTGAAGGAGAATATGTAATTGTATCACATTACTTTAGAGATGATGCTGAACATGAATTATATAATGGAGAAATTATTAATATAGAATATTTTGGAAATGAGTCTAATCAAATGTTTAATCTAATATATAATATTTCTAAAGGATTAGCTAGCAGCAATTCTGAGCCTTTTACTCAAGTTACAGCAGAGCAAATGTCTGCAGTATTTGATACATTATCAAAAGCTACAAGAATGGCTTCAACAATTACAATTGATAATATGACAAAGAAAACAAATATTAAAAAGTCAGATAGTCAAATAAATATATAATAAAAAATCTCACTTCTTAACTTGAAGAAGTGAGAATTTTTTATATTTCTCTCATAATATCTGAATTTTTATAAGGATTCTTTTTATCAATCTTATCTACAAATAAAATGCCATCTAAATGATCTAGTTCATGCTGGAAAGCAACTGCCATATCTTCACGTACTCTTATAGTATATTCTTTGCCATTTTCATCAAAGGCATCAACTGTTATTCTAGCATGTCTTGGTACAATACCTTCAACATCTCGGTTAACACTTAAGCATCCTTCTCCCTCACCAACATATATTAATTCAGCACTTTGACTAACTACTTTAGGATTAATAACAATATATCGATTAAACTTATTATCTCCTAAATCTTCACTTACAACAAATATTCTTTCTAATAAACCTAATTGAACAAAAGATAGCCCCATACCAGGTCTTAAATCATATTTTTCACTGTACTCTTCAATTTGACTCATTTCTAGATAATCAAGAGCATCATTTATTAATTTTTTAGTTTCTTCTTTTAAAGGAAACGTTACATCATTTGACTTTTGATGGATGACCTTATTTGATTCATCTAATATTTTTATATTTGGTAGTTTATTATACTTCATAAAACTTCTCCCCTTTAGCACCTATAGTTTAACAAAAAAATACTGAAAAATAAAGGGTAAAACTAAAATTTAACCCTTTGACCAATATGATAGTGTTTACTTTTACCTTTAGGGAGTTCTAAAGTGTGCTTAGCACCTTTAAGAATAAGTATCTTATTTGGTTTAACATTTTCATAAATAGAAGTAACTATCATTTTATTATTTAAACCAATTACATCAATGCTTTCTTTCATAAAGAAAGTATGAATTGATGAAACATTTGGGAAAAACATTCCATAATTAATATTCTTTTTTCCCATAAGTCCAGTTAATTTTTGCATATATGTTTTAGCAGTAATAATTTTCATACATTCACCTAAAAATATTATATAATATATTTGACAAAAAAGGCAAAACAATATATTATTATTATAGGTGAGTCCTAGATGAAAAAGAAGAATAATCGCGGTCAAGCCTTAGTAGAATACGTTCTAATTATTAGCTTGATTACCGTTTTAGCAGTAGTGCTAATTAAATATCTAGGTGGTTATTTAAAAGATGCAATTACTAAAGC
>CAKOXK010000036.1 GCA_934130085.1 uncultured Clostridia bacterium | reverse complement strand
GAAAAGGTTAAAGAAAAAGAAACTGAATTAATGAGTGTGTAGGTGGTTTAAATGAGCTTTAGTGAAGAAACTAAGCAAATAATGAAACATTACTTAGAATTATATCTTAAGGGAACTATTATAAGAGAAGAACAAGATGTTTTAGATGCTTACGTAGAAGAAATTAAAAATAGTACTAATCCAGAAGATATTACTTTTGTAAGTACATATCAAGGCAAAGTAAATAAAACAAGAGAAGAAACACTTACTAAAGAAACTGAAATGAAAGAAAATGGCGAAGTGCGTGTTTTAAAATTAAATAACCCAAATGGATATGTAAAAGTAATCACCATAATAAGTGCAGTTATAATTGCAGGAGTAGGTCTTGCAATAACTATCTTATTCATGAAAAATTAAATAGAGGTTAATTACGACCTCTTTTTGTTTTGACTGTTGATAATTCTTGACTAGACATGCAACTTTAATTTGTTATATAATATTTTATATAAGGATAGGGTGTATTTATGAATTGTGAAGTTAATATTGATAATAAAAAGAAGAGACTAAAATTATATTATGGACTACTTGTAACAGTCCTGTGCATAATCGGAGTCTCTTTTGCTTGGTTTAGACTTTACTTAAGTCAAACTGAGAATAATACACTAGCATCAAGAACATGCTTTAATACAACCCTTACTGAAGAAACATCTAAAATATCTTTAACAGATGCTTTTCCAATAAAAGATGAAGATGGCCTTAAACAAACCCCATTTACTTTTACAATAAAAAACAACTGTAATAATTATGTTAAAGTATATATTACAATAGATAGTACATACAGAGAAAGTACTAATACATCTTACTTAAAAGATAACTATATGAAAGTAAATATATCACCTAAAGGTACAACAACTGGTAAATCAGTAATACTAGGAAGTCAAACATTAACTGACTTAGAAAATAATAGAAAAGGTTATATTATTATGAGTACTGGACTTAATGCAAACGAAGAAAAAAGTTACGACCTAAGAATATGGATGGATAGTGCAGTAACAACAGAACAAGGATTAAATAAAAACTGGTCTGGTAAGATAGTAGTAGTAAGTAGTGCAGCAACATACGAGCCTACATTTGCAGAGACTATACTAGCAAATAATGAAGTGAAGGCTCCACTTACAACGCCCGGGAAAGAAGTAAGTGCTCATACAAAAGATGATATAGCAGACACATCAATAGAAAGTGTAGATACAACAGAACAAACATATTATTTTACATACGGTACAGGATACGAAGCAAATGGTACAAATTTTAATTTAACTGGAGCAACAGTAACAAGTGATACATATGTTAATTCATATTCTAGTTTAGTTGGTAAGTATTTAGTTAGTTCATCAGCGTCTAGTAATGGTTCAAGAACTGCAGGAACTATGAAAACAACAACAAATTTAAGTGGTGTATATTATGTAGTAAGTGCTACATCTAGTAGTTATGCATATAAACAAATTACTTCAAACAAAAATACAACTGAGGCTTTACTTGCATCTGCAGAAGATGATTATGGTACGTCTTATTATTTTAGAGGAGCTGTTAAAAACAACTATGTAGAGTTTGCAAATAAATGTTGGAAAATCGTAAGGATAGTAGGAGATGGTTCTGTAAAACTTGTTCTTCATAATGATAATACAGCAGGAACTCCTAACCCTTGTTCATCAGCAAATAATAGTACTGATGCTGCATTTGCCCATTTCAATGGCACTGCTTATCTTAGTGATTTTAATTCAGACATTGATGATAATGCATATATCGGATTTATGTATGGAACACCAGGGTCAAATGATTATGCAAGTACACACGCAAATACTAATAAGAGTACAATACTTACAAATTTAGAAACGTGGTATACAAATAATCTAGTAGCTTATACCGATAAGCTATCAGATACTATTTGGTGCAATGATAAAAGTACTGAAACCGGAGCACTAGGGTATGGATTTAATGAAACTATTTATAGCGCGGAATCCAGGGAAAGATCAGGGAAGCCATCACTAAAATGTCCCAATGATAATATTAACGGAAAACTATCTAAATTTACTGTAAGTGATACGACAAATGGAAATGGTAATTTAACATATAAAATAGGACTTTTAACAGCAGACGAAATAATGTTTGCTGGCTTAAAAGATTCACCACCCAATAGTTCCACGTATTTGCAAGAGAATGCTAATAATGAGTGGTGGACATTATCACCTTGCAGTGTTTCAAGTGTTTCTGGTACTTATTTATGTACTGTTCAAATTGATAGGATTGGTGGTGGCGTTTCCGACATTGCAGTTAGACCTGCAATATCTCTTGTATCATCACTTAAACTTTCTAGTGGTTCTGGTACCTCAGAAGACCCTTATGTTGTAAATTAATAAGATCTTTTATAGGTCTTATTTTCTTTTGACAAAAACTTTTAAAAATTAGCACTCATATATTG
>CAKOXK010000035.1 GCA_934130085.1 uncultured Clostridia bacterium | reverse complement strand
TTAGAGAAAATGCATCCAATTTGTTTTTACCTTTTATACATTCTTCAATCTCTTTAACTGGAAGACGACCATTTTGAGTTCTTATTAAATAGTCTATACTTGTCATTACAAAAAAAATACAATTTTTCTCAGCTTTGACATCCATTATTTCGTCTACAATTCTATCTGTCTGTAAAGAATATCCTAGATTGCATACTGTAATGCCAATAAATGCTCCCCAAAATTTACTCAAAAATTCATTTATTTTCATCTTGAATTGGCTTTTAGCTGCAATTTCTTCTTTATCTTCTTTAGCCTGTTCATCCACAATTTCAATAATACTATCTATCATCCCATTTAAAGACTCATATAATGCCCCCATAAGTTTCATACTTGAATTATACATCAACTTTATTATTTCTATTCTTGGTTTTCTCTTAATGGATGATGAATAATTCTTCAGAATGTCACCCAAAAATTCAATGATTCTTATTGTTTTTGTAAATTCAAGTGTCATTTTATCTAGTTCTGTTTCTTTCTCAAGCATTTCTTCATCTTTTCCAGATTGCATCTTAGTATCATCTAATTCTTCTGCTTCATACTGTTTAAGAGCTTTCTCTTCCTGAATTTTGGGTATATTCACATTCTTAGGTATATTGAATATCTGCTCAACCTTTCTATCAATATCAAATTCTAACTTCTTCAACAAATCCTTTTGTTTAGAATATTCAAAGTTTTGATATTCTACAAGTAAATCTTCGCTTACTGCCTTTATTAAAGGTAATATTTCATATTCCGCACTCATATCATATGCTAAAAATAAAGCAATATTAAAATTAAGTTCTTTCGATAAGTCAGTAAATATTTTCTTTGTTTTTTGCATTTTCATATTGGGTGGCAATTGATTTAAAATATAACTTCCTATAAAATAATAGTACATATAACTATGTTTAAATCTATATTTTCCTTCTCTCTTCTCTAAAACTTTATATTTAGTCAAATTATTAATAACATCAATTGCGCTTCCTTTACTTCCTCTGTATTCTTGATTATAGTCAAAAATCACTCCCAAGACAAAACTTTCTTCCATGTTTTGTTGCTGTTCTTCATCATAAACTCTAAATGCTAATTGCTCTAATACAGTCTTATACATGGTTGCTTCATTTGTGTCACCATTTGAAATTTCATTTATCTTATCAAGAATTAAACATTCGTAAATATATGAATACCTACTATAATCCGTATTCATTTTTTCATAATTATCTAAATAAGAAAGTACGAGCAAAAATTCTATTGGTGTCTTATTAAAAAAGCCAGTTTTCATGACGCTTTGTACTTGTGCCATCTTATTTCTACATAACACATCAAATTCTTGACTTTCCGGATTCTGATCTTCATTGGATAGCAATAACCATTTACTTACAAGATTTCTTCTCATATAGTTCTTTAAATCTTGAATATATAATCGAGTAAATGTCTTTTCTAAATATTCTTTTGTTTCTACATTTTTTAAGAAACCAAGCAAATCATTTTGAAGATTACTTGTAATTACTACAATTCCGAATTTACAGGTAAGGTAATATAGTATTTTTTTTATTAATTTATCTGAAACTACAATTTCTTCAAAATTATCTATAATACACACCTTCTTTCCCTCTTCCATTTGCAAGATTTCCTCTTCCTCCAAATTAGAATATTGTTTCCCATAAAATTCTGCTATCTTTTTATTTAGTTCATCTCCTTCTCCAGTTCTCAGTTCTACAGCATCTATCATTACCGGATATAATTTCATTTCAAAAAATTCCTTATACAGTTGTTTTAGCAAAGCTGTTTTTCCATATTCCTTTTCTCCAGAAATCATAATATATTTCTTATTTTGAATAATCCGAATAATATCCTCTTTATCTTTATACAGAGCTTTATTCTTCTTGTTATTAATATTTTCGCCTTTCAATACCGGATAAACAAAAATATCAGATAATTTTAATGCCCCTTTAGATTTACTTACCAAGTCTATTTCGTTATCATCTAAGTATTCCAAAAAATCTTGTTTTAACTCAACACCATTTTTTATGTATCTGTTCCTTTTAAATTCTCTTGATTTAGTATCCAGTATATTTTCATACAATTTACCATTCCATTCATATGAGAAAAAACGTTCAATGTTACTTTCTAAATCGATTTTCAAAATATTAAAACCACTCTGCTCAGGATAATGCGAATTATATAATTGTTTTCCTTTTACAAAATAATTTGTTGCAGCACCATAATTATCCTTTAATATAATTTCAGAAACATGATCATGTCCTACTAGCACAATATCTGCATAATGTTTATAATAGCTTTTCCATTCTTCTGCACTTTCCCATGTCATCCATGATTCATCATGATGCATTAAAGTAATAACAATATCATTTTCTAGCTTATCTTCTTGTTCAGGAATTGCTATTCTCATTTCTTTTGGTTTTTCGTTTTTACTGGAACACCACGCAGTATTTAAACAATGAAATTTTAAAGAAACATCTTTATATTTTAACCCATTGATTGCAAATATACTTTCATCACTTGCACTAGCTAATGGTGCTACTGTATGATCCCATTCGTTTACAAAAGTGAAATAATTTTCTTCAGCTTTTGTACAAGTTTTTATGATACTATTATTTAACATGTCTAAATTAGAATCTCGTAACAGAGATTCTCTTATAGCGCTATCTTCTCTATCAAAATCACAATCATGGTTTCCTGGAACCATTACAATTTGTATAAATAAGTTTTCAAATCTCCTTTTTATGCCAGCTATAATATCAGAAATAAATATAGCCGCTGATAAATACTGTTCTTCTTTACCTGAATACGCAACATCCCCAGTAATGCATAAAACCAATAATGTATTCGTTGCGTCTATAACATGTTTATTCACTGCATTGGCAATATATTCGCTTCTTGCTTCTAAAATATTATAATCTGCATCGTTTTCAAGATGTATATCTGTAATATGTACTAATA
>CAKOXK010000034.1 GCA_934130085.1 uncultured Clostridia bacterium | reverse complement strand
CCAAAACTTATGAATGGAGAAATAGACTTAGATAAAATAGAAATTTAATCATACAAATTACTATTTGCATAATAAAAAACATTAAAATTAAGGTTATTTAGTAACAAAAATTATTAATACAATAATAAAATAATATAATTTAGGGGGCAAATTATGTTTGATGAAGCAACGTTAGAAAAAATAACAATGGAATTATTAGAAAATTTAGGATATGAAACATTAAATGGATATGAATTAGAAAGAGAAAACTATTCAAATGTAATACAAGAGGATGACTTAGAGAATGCAATAGCAAAATTAAATAAAAATATTACAACCGAAGACATTAAAGAAGTTATCCGTTTAATAAAAAATTTGGACAATAATAATACAATATTAAACAATAAACAATTTACACAGTATTTATTAGAAGGAATAAAAGTTCCAATTCAGGAAGATGGAGCAACTAGATATAAAACAATAAAAGTAATTGATTTTAATAACATAGAAGTAAATACATTTAAAGCAATTAATCAATATACAATTATTGAAGAAAGTGAAAAACGTCCTGATATAATTGTGTTTGTCAATGGTATGCCCTTAGTAGTTATTGAATTAAAAAGTACAATAAGAGAAAAAGTAAAATTGGAAGATGGATATAACCAATTAAAAGGATATCAAAATGTACATATTCCAACATTATTTTATTATAATCAATTTTTAATAGTAAGTGATGGTGCACAGGCAAGAGCTGGAACTATAACAAGTCCATGGAGTAGATTCTCAGAATGGAAAAAGATTGAAGATACAGATGTTGTAAAAGAAAACATGGCGACTCATAATACATTATTTAATGGAATGATGAGGAAAGATAGAATAATGGACATTATAAATAATTTTATAATGTGGAGTGGAGATAATAAAATTTTAGCAGCATATCATCAATATTTTGGCGTAAAAAAAGCAATTAAAAGTACAGAAGAGGCTTATAATGAAAGAACAGGAAAAGCCGGAATATTGTGGCATACGCAAGGCTCTGGTAAAAGTTTTTCTATGGTATTTTATTCAGCAAATATGATAAAAATATTGAAAAATCCTAGCATTGTTGTAGTTACAGATAGAAATGATTTAGATGATCAATTATTTAATACATTTTCACAATGTTCAGAATTTTTAAAACAAAAACCAGTGCAAATTGAAAGTAGAGCAGATTTAAATGATAAGCTAGAAAACAGAATATCAGGTGGAATATTTTTTACTACATTACAGAAATTCGAAGAAGAAACAGGAATGTTTAGTAAAAGAGATGATATTTTAGTTTTGGTTGATGAAGCACATAGAAGTCATTATGGAATAGATGCTACAATGAAATTTGATAAAGAAAAAATGATAGCATATAAAAAATATGGAACCGCAAAATATTTACATACAGCATTTCCAAATGCTACTTATATTGGATTTACAGGTACGCCAGTCGAAACAAAAGACAAGTCAACATCAGAAATTTTCGGAAATGTAATAGATACATATGATATGACTCAAGCAATTCTTGATGGTGCAACAGTACCAATTATGTATGAAGCTAGAATGGCGAGAGTTGGATTAAATCAAAAAATACTAGACGAGATAGACGATTATTACACATATCTTGAAAAGGATGAAGGTGTAGATGAAGAAACATTAAATGAATCTAAAAAAGAAATGGCAAAAATGCAAGAAATTATTGAAGATCCAGATAGATTAGAACTTATAGTAAAAGATATTATAAAAAATTATAGTGATATTGAAAATACAGTTGCAAATAAAGCAATGGTTGTTGCTTATTCAAGAAAAACAGCATACACAATGTATAAAAAGTTTTTAGAATTAAAGCCAGAATGGAAAAATAAAATACATATGGTAATAACATCAAATAATAAAGATGATCAATATATGCAAAAAGCAATTGGATCTACAAAAGATAAGCGTCAATTTGAAAAAGATTTTAAAGACTATAACTCAGAATTTAAAATTGCAATTGTTGTAGATATGTGGCTTACTGGATTTGATGTACCTTCGCTTGGAACAATGTATGTGGACAAGCCTATGAAAGCACACAATTTAATGCAAGCAATAGCAAGAGTAAACAGAGTATTTAAAGATAAACAAGGTGGCTTAATTGTAGATTATATAGGATTAAAAAGATGGCTGATAGATGCATTAAAGACTTATACAAAACGTGATCAAGGAAAAGTAATTGATAATACAGAAATTGTTAAAGTTTTAATGGATAAAATTGAATTAATAAGAAATATATTTTACGGATTTGAATATGATGATTTTGCTTTGGCAACTGATCATGATAAGTATGAGATGATTATGGCAGGAGCAGATTGGATTTTAAAAGATGAAAAGACTAAAAAAGAATTCTTGAAATATAGTTATGATTGCAAAAATCTATATTCACTATGTGCTGGAGAACTAACATCAGAAATAAAAGATGAAATATTATTTTTTGTTTCAGTTAGGTCATTTATAAAAAAATTAAGTAGTAGTGGAAATACAATAGATAGCAAAGAAATTAATGAACATGTTGGAAAAATGCTTGAGAGAGCAATTCAAGATGATGAAATGCTACAAATTGGAAAAGTTCAAAATAGTAATAGAATAATGCTTTTAAGTGATGAACTAATGAATAAAATAGCGAAAATGCAGAAAAAGAACATAGCGTTAGAAATATTAAATCAAGCATTAAAAGATTATGTTGAAAAGATAGCAATACAGAATATTGTTATGCAAGAAAAGTTTTCTACAAAATTTCAAAAAATAGCAACGGCATACAACGAAAGAACAAGTGTAGAAGATATAGAAAAAATAATACAGGAAATGATAAATTTAAAAAATGAAATTGAAAAAGAGTTAGCAGCAGGAAATAAGTATAATTTGTCTGTTGAAGAAAAAGCTTTCTTTGATGCATTAGGTAATGATCCTCAAGTTAAAGAATTAATGAAAGATGAAACTTTAGTAAAAATAGCAAAAGAATTAGTAGATACAATAAATTCCAATATGACAATAGATTGGGATATTAGAAAAGATGCTAGAGC
>CAKOXK010000033.1 GCA_934130085.1 uncultured Clostridia bacterium | reverse complement strand
TCATAACAAACTTATAAAATACTCCATTAGAAACATACCTAATAATCCGCCTATTAAAGAAATATAGAAGTAATATTGTTATCGTACAAAAAGGCACTCCATTAAATATAATATCAATTATAAGAGTTAAATATAATCTATTATCATTTAGATCATGCACCATTAAAGGAGCAGTAAAAAGCATATTATTAGTTAAATTATAAGCTAAAATATCAAGTATAATCACCTTTCAATCACCCCAACATAATTAAGATTATAAACATCACCCATCTTTACCACCAATATACTTTCTAAATCTTCATAAATAATATTAACAACCTTACCTATATACGTACCATGCATACTTCTAACAACATCATTAATCTTTATATTATTATAATTACTTATCTCCTTAACTAATAAATTACCATTTTGATCCTTACCAGACACTTTCCCTTCAGTATCCCCAATTCTAACCAAAATACTTGTATTAAATAAATAATCTCCATAAGAAACATTACTAGAATTATTACTAATTATCCCAACAAGTCCCTTATCACTTACCACTTCACTTCCAACCTTAAATGAACCATTTAATAACAACTTATCAAACCCATAATTACTCTTAAAAATATTGGTAACTACATAATCCTCCTCTATATTAATACTATTTTTAAAATCTAAAAGAGAAGTATACTCATCCTTAAGCTTACGATTTTCCTCCCTTAAAATATATATTTCTTCATCTATAGACTCTTTAATAAACAACTTCTTAGTATTCATAAACAAACTTAAAATATTAGCCCTAAAAATAACCACTAAAAAAATAATAATAAATATATAATAATTACGCTTCATTCTTACTCATTTCCTCATAAAAACTATAAAACTCTTTACCATTAGTAATTATATGATCAATCACATTTATTCCAAGCATCTGCCCAGACAAACCCATATTCCTAGTAAGCTCTATATCAGCATTTGACGGCACTATTACTCTAGAAGGATGATTATGCATAAGAACAATACAAGCTGCCTTTTCTCTAACTGCATAATTAAATATCTCCTTAGGACTAGCACACACCTCATCACTAGTACCCTCATACATAATCTTATAACTAATAAGTCTTTTCTTATTATCAAGTAAAATAACTAACAGCCTCTCCTTATCACCCATAATAGTACTCCCAAAATATTCATTAATAACCCTAGCATTACTTAATACAACATTTTCATTAAAACTCTTACTCATTACCCTCTTACCAAACTCAGCTGCTGCTAAAAGCGTTATAGCTTTAACCTTACCAATACCCTTAATACTAGTAAGCTCACTAATCGTCATCGAATCTATTTCAGATATACTTTTAAGCTTAACCAAAACATCATTACTAAGCTCTTTAACATTAACCTCTTTAGACCCTGTTCTAAGCAATATAGCAATCAATTCCTCATTACTCAAATATCTTGCCCCATACTTACACAATCTCTCTCTAGGCTTCTCTAAATTAGGCAAATCCCTTATCCTCATAATACACCTTCCTTACAACTAGCCATAATTAAACTATTTACACTCTCAATAACCTTATCACTACCCTTTAATATTCCACCCTCATAAGTATTAATCGCCCTTATTAACTCCCCATCATGAATAACTAACTTCTTCTTATAAAAAGATATCTCTCTATTACTCAAATAATCCTCCATCTTACTAACCACATCATCACTTTTTAAAATACTATAATATACTCTATACACATCATCATCCTCAAGGACTACCGACGAACTATACCTACCCTTAAACTCCCTAGCAACACTTAAATCATTAAATACACCTATCTGAAACCCAGTAACCTCCTCATACTCACCAAAAACCTCCTTAATATCAAAATCAGTCCTATCAAAAACCAAGTACCCAAAAATAGTACCCAATATAAGAGATATCACATAAGGCATAATCTTCTTCATATCATCACCAAACTAATTTTAATATATAAATACCTAAAAAAATGTCTAATAATGTCTTAACCCCTCTATTATTTATTATTGTAAGAAACTCCCCAATTTCCTTTTTTATTTCAAAAAAAAAAGGCCTAAGCCTCTTCCTCTAAATCATTACTGAAATTTGCTAAGAATATCGCACCTAAATAATTAAGCTCACTTTCATCCTTAACAACATCTAAATAAATATCATTACCATCTAAAGTTTCTTTAAATATTTTAGTATCAGTTGTAGGTTCATCATTCTCATCTACCTTATTTGCTAAATAATACTTTACACCATTTTGCACAGTCTCATCAGCAATGTAGAAATTTTCCCCATTTTCCATTTCAACAATAGTATCTACTTTCATACCTAATCTCCTTTTTATCTATTATAAAGCACGTGCTGCTGTTTTCTCTTCCGTATCAGTGCCTTTATTCATCTCATTCATAGCTTTATTAATATTAGCACTTAACTCTTCAGCATTTAATTCAGCATCATTTACCTGTTCAGCCTCTTTAGCAGCCTTATCTATTTCACTAGCAACAGCTGCTGCATCCTTACTTTCCTCTTCACTAATTTCACCATTTTGAGAAAGATCACTAAACTTATCATTTAATTTATCTTTAAATAAGCCAAACTTAGGGAATCTATAATTTCTCTTAACACAGAATCTAATAGCTTCTGCAGCAAGCCAACAACCTGCAATAACAACAGCAGGAGTAAATGTAGATGATACTATAGCAGCAGATGACGCTATACTAATAATAGCAGCAGTTCTCCATACAAAAGGAGCAAACTTAGAAGACTCTTTTCTTACAGACTTAACTTTATAATCGTGTTTTTCTTTTTCATCATCAGTCTTTTCAGAATCATCAGATACTTCAGCAGGCTTTTCTTCTACCTTAGTTGTAGGCTCCTCTTCCTTAAGTTCTTCACTCTTAAATGGAACAGCCTCACCAGTTTTTATTTCATCAGTATTTTTTTCTTCTTTAGAAGGTTCTTCCATATCCTTTTTCATAACCTTATCTAAGCATACAACATCAACTAACTTATCAACGCCTTCTAACTTAGCATAAGATAATCCTTTATAAATAACAGTCTTTTCTACTTTATAATCTTTACCAGCTACAAGTCCTTCTGGAACACCTATTTCAGCAATACTTTGACTCTTACCATTAAATATTACTACATCACCAGAATTAAATGCATCTATATCTTCTTCTTTTCTAGTTTCATCTGATTTTACAGGTTCAAGCTTAACTTGTGCAGGTTCTTCATTTTTAGGCTTAGTCTCTGTAACACTAGGCTTTTCCTCATTAGGCTTAACCGTCTCTTCCTTCTTATTCTCAGCACCAGCCTTCTTCTTAGCACTACCAACTTTTTCAACATTCATCTCTGCAAGTAACGCATCATACTTCTTACCAGTAGCTTGTAAATTAGCAATATAA
>CAKOXK010000032.1 GCA_934130085.1 uncultured Clostridia bacterium | reverse complement strand
GACAACAACAATCACAATAGCAACAACAATAGCAATGACAACAACAATCACAATAGCAACAACAATAGCAATGACAATAACAATGACAATAGCTATATTAATAAAATCATATTAATATAATTATATTAGTAATCGTGAGTTTTATGATTTTTAGATAATAGTAAAGCTAAAATGTACTAGTTTTATACTTATATTTAATAGCATCAAGATTCGAAAGCGTTAAAATATATATTTTTAGATGTAGTTTCGCTTGATATGCTTAATTGCACTTTTCTCAAGCCTGGAAACTTGCGCTTGAGAAATTCCAATCTCTGAAGCAACCTCAATTTGAGTTTTACAATCAAAAAATCTGCGTTTGATGATTTCTTTTTCCCTAGGAGACAGCTTTACAAGGCAATCTCTAAGAGTAAGTTCTTCAGACCAATTTTCATCAGTATCCTTTTTATCACTTATTTGATCCATAACATATAGATTGTCAGAATCATTTGAGGAATGTACAGTATCTTGCAAGGAGATAGGGTCTTGAATAGCATCTAGGCTAGAGGCAATTTCTTCTTTAGAAACACCAAGCTCTTTTGAAATATCTTCTAACGTAGGTTCTCTCTGATTTTCCTTTGCAAAACGATCACGAAACATTAGTGTTTTATATGCCAAATCTCTAACAGAACGGCTAACTCTAATAGGGTTATTATCTCTTAAATAGCGTCTAATTTCACCAATAATCATAGGCACGGCGTATGTTGAAAATTGCACATTAAGACTCTGATCAAAATTATCAATAGCCTTAATCAAACCTATACAACCAATCTGAAATAAATCATCTGCTTCTTCTTGATGACTGTTAAACTTTTTGATAACACTCAAAACCAGTTTTAAATTGCAATTAATAAATCTTTGCCTAGCTTCTTTATCACCATTTTTTATTTTTATTAAAAGTTCATTTTTTTCTTCATTTGATAGCACTGGCAATTTTGCAGTATCAACACCACAAATTTCTACCTTGTTAATCAAAGAAAACCTCCTGTAAAATAAAATTAGAATAGTATAAATTTAAAAATAGTATTTACAGAAAAAATAAAAATATACAAAAGACATTTTTAGAACGAAGTCAATTAAAAAAGTAAAGGCAATCTCAAGAGGCAAAAGCAATCCAAAAAAGTAATTTTGAAAAATAAATGGAATCTTTACATCAATAATAAAAAGAACAAAATACTGTTGACAAAACAAGGAAAATACTATTAATTTAAAAATAGGTACACTAGCCATGAAAACGAACAAAAAATTGTTCAAAGAAAAGCAAATGAAAATGTATAAAAAAAGCTAGAAAGGTTTAAGGCTAGAGAAGATAAAAAAATTAGAAGGAGAAGTTAAAATGGAAAACGAAGAAACAAAAGCGAAAGTTCAATCAGAAGAAAGCAAACTAGAAAAAGAAAACAAAGAGAAAAAAGATGATGTCAAAAGTACAGAAAGAGTTAAAGAAGGAAAAAAGAATTTAAACACAAAGAATACAGAAAGAAAGCAAGGCAAGAAAAAAACAAAAAATCAAACAAAGGCAAAAAATATAGTAATAGGAATAATCTGCGTGTTTGCAGTACTATTTGCAGCAGTATTTGCGTATGGCATAAGAAATTACATGGTAATAAGATCTCTACAAAATGAAATTTCACAATATGCAGATTCAACAAATTATCATATAAGAAATATCAGAAACGAGAAAGATGGAACATTACTTACAGTTGACTATTATAAAAAGGATAACAGAGAAAAAATTATATTAAATAGAAGAAAAAGTGACAATGAGAACTCAATTATCACAATGTACCAAAATGGAGGAAGAGTAAATACTTATGCCGTATTTGGAAATAAAAAAACAGCTACTCTTGCTAGAGCAACAACAATTCCTTCTATTGAAATAATAAATACATTTGAAAATAATAGTAAATTTAGTACTTTTATATCTTGCCTATTTGCTGCAATTGGAGAAGAAGACTATAACGGAACAAGAGTATATGCAATTAAGAATTATCCATCAACAGCAATATTAAATACTGAAGAAGATACAACTTATGTTGAAAAAGAAACGGGACTTTTAATAAAAATGGAAGATAGCTTTGGCGAATTTGAAAGAACATACGAATTTGATACTGTAACAGATAGCGAATTTTTAGAGCCAGATCTTACAGGCTATGAAATATCAAGTAAATAATATTTAAACGTGAATAAGAATAAAAACAAGCAAGAAATAGATGATGAGAACAAATGAATAATGAACAAGAACAATGCTAAATAAAAAAAGGGACAATAAGAATAGATAATTGTAGGTACAAATAAGGGGCGATAAGAATAGGTAATTGTAGGTACAAATAAGGAATAATTAAAATAATAACAAAGAAAAAATAAACAATAGAATATTAATTTTCTAATTAAAGAAGAAAATTTACAAAAAAGAAAGGGGCTCACAATTGTGAGCTCCTTTCTGGAAGCTAGGATTAGAAGTCTTTGGTGTCATCATCCTCTAAGAGAATGTGAATAATTGCTGAAAACCCCAATTTATCAAAATCATAGTAGTCATCCTCTTCACTTTCCTCATCATAATAATCATCATCTTTTGGTCCGGCTAACCGATCCTTAAGAAGATCTGCAGCAGCTATTACTGCCATTATCAGCCCAATAGGGCCTAGAACAGCGATAATCACTGTTGCAACCAGAGCTGCTGTAGAGCCAAACCCTGGAACTATTTTGAAAAAATGGAGTGAAAATAGAATTACTCCGAAGATTATTGATGCCCAATCAAAGAATACTACAAACCGTTTGCTCATTTTCATAATAGCCTCCATAAATGTGAATGTTATAAGTAACTATTAATAGTATACCACTTAATTAACATAATGTCAAATTTTAGAAACATGTATGAGTTATACTTTGTAAAAACTTTAGAAGAATTGTCAATGAAAGTATTCGTTAAGTGAAAAAGTTATATACAATTGTAAAAAGTAAATGCAGTTTGCCTAAAATATCGACAAGTGAAAAGTTAAGCACAATTGCAAAAAGTAAATGTAGTTTGCCTAAAAAACTATCGTCAAGTGAAAAGTTAAACGTTATTCGTCGAAGTAAAAGCAACTTGCAAAAAAATTAAAAAAAAACTTCAAAAAAAAGCTTGACTTAACTCAAAAAAGATGGTAGTATATATCTTGTACGAAGGATATGAGTTAGGAAGAACATAATTTAAAAACGCATCAAAACTTATCTTTTATTTTTTACCCTAAAAAAGTTTAAAAAATGTCGAAAAAGATGTTGACATTTACTAAAGGGTATAGTATAATAAAAAACGTTCCACACAGAACAGTGTGAAACACAAAGTACATTGAAAAGTAAACAATGAATCTTTTGAGAAACCAATAAAATTGCGGTAGTTAATTGTACTACCAAGCAAT
>CAKOXK010000031.1 GCA_934130085.1 uncultured Clostridia bacterium | reverse complement strand
GAAGAATGGGACTTTCACAGTTTACGACATACTCATGCAACGATTCTTTATGAGGCAGGTGTTCCAATGCCACTGATTCAGAAAAGACTTGGGCATGCTGAACGGCCTTTTACCCGATTCCTTAATTTTTTTAATAATCTCATTAAATAAATCCTGATTCGTGATTACATCTTTTTCTTTTTTAATCTCTTTTAACATAATCTTTCTCCTCTCATTTGATGTCTATATAATACCATATGTCACGTATCGTGTTATTATAGTTTCAGGAGGTTATTCAATGGGAAAATTTCAAAACATTTTAAAAGAATTACGAACTTCGCATAACTTGACTCAAGATGGTTTGGCGAAAAAATTAAAAATATCAAGAAGTACTGTTGGTATGTATGAAAAATTTAATTGTCACTTATTCCCCTAAGTACAAAGCCTACCAGAGAAAGATCCGCACCCGACAGATCGAACGGGCTGAACAGATAATCACAACACCCGGACGCAAAAGAAAAGGGAAAAACCAAAATGATCCTATGCGCTTCATAAAAAAGACTTCTGTTACTACTGATGGCGAGATCGCTGAAAAACAAGTTTATGGTCTTGATGAAGAACAGATCAAAAAGGAAGAATTGTATGATGGCTTTTATGCAGTTATCACAAACCTGAAGGAGATATTTCAGAGATCGTAAAGATCAACAAACAACGCTGGGAAATCGAAGAAAACTTCCGGATCATGAAAATAGAGTTCGAAGCAAGACCGGTATACGTCAGAAGAGAAGACCGGATAAAAGCCCATTTCATGACTTGCTATATCAGCCTCCTGCTCTATCGTTTACTGGAAAAGAAACTTGGAGATATTTATACAACAGATCAGATACTGGAAACATTACGTTCAATGCAAATGACACTGCTGAACACATCGAGTGGATATATCCCCTCTTATACAAGAACCGAATTAACCGATGCATTACATAAAACATTTGATTTTAGAACAGATTATGAACTCATTACTAAGGCATCCATGAGAACTCTTATCAAAGACACAAAACAGATAAAATCAAAACAGAAATAATATAGCACATATCGCAACAAGAAACAAAACAGCCAGAAAGCCCTTAAATAAAGGCTCTGTGGCTGTTTTTTATCCTCACAACTGTCAAAGATGGGATTTTACCTTATTCACAGTTTGTTGTCAATCATTTTTTACTAAAATTCCGCAACAACTGTCTTTCCTGCAACTGCTTTTTCTCCAGTTTTATAAGCTACTTTTGGCAGATTAGAATCTTCTAAGACAACGACCATAACATCTGGTATATATCCTTCTTTCTTGATCAGATCAATATCAAACTCTACCAGTTTATCTCCAGCCTTTACTTCCTGTCCATTTTTGACAAAACTCTTAAATCCTTTTCCATCTAATTTGACTGTATTAATTCCGATATGAATTAAAAGATTTAATCCAATTTTTGTCTCAATTCCAATTGCATGTAAAGATGGTTCCATCAATGCTGTGATTTTTCCATCTGCAGGTGCGACTACAACTCCTTTTTCTGGTTCAATCACAACACCGTCTCCCATAGCACAGGTTGCAAATGCTTCTTCTTTTGCCTGTGTCATTGGAAGAACTTTTCCTGTTGTCGTTGCAACTAATTTACCGTGTCCGATTTCCTTTTTTTCTTCTTCCTTGGAAGAAACTATGGGTGTCACCTCATCTTTCGAAGGATCTGTCCCATGCTGAGCATAATACTGTACATATTCTTCAAAATTGCTCTTAATAACTGTTACCTGTGGTCCATAAATAATTTGGATTCCTGTTCCTTTTCTGATGATTCCTTTTGAACCAGACTGCTTCAAATATTTGTCTGTAACCTTATTTTCATCGGTTACTGTAATACGAAGTCTTGTAGCACAGCAGTCAATATCTTCAATATTATCAACTCCGCCAAGTCCTTTTAAGATCATAAATGAAACTGGATCATCTGGTGCATCTGCATCTTCACCTGTTGCACCTTTTTTTTCCTGATAATCAGCTTTTGTATATAATTTTACTTCTTCTTCGCTATCATCTCTACCAGGTGTTGGAAGATCAAATTTCTCAATAACAAATTTGAACACAAAGTAATATAATACTGCATAAACTGCAAATACTGGAAGGATCATCATCCAGTTACTCTTTGACTGTCCCTGTAATACTCCATATAACATAAAGTCGATCAGTCCACAAGAGAATGTTGTTCCGATACAGATTTTTAAAATATGCATTAATGCAAAAGATAAACCTGCAAATCCGCAGTGTAAGATAAATAATCCTGGTGCGATAAATAAGAATGTAAATTCAATTGGTTCTGTGATTCCTGTAAGGAATGATGTTAATGCTGCAGAAAATAATAATCCTCCAACGATTTTTCTTTTTTCTGGTTTTGCACAACGATACATTGCGTAAGCTGCTCCAGGAAGTCCTGCCATCATGAAAGAATATTTTCCTGTCATAAATCTACATGCTTCTACTGCAAAATGTTTTGTATTTGGATCTGCTAACTGTGCAAAGAAGATATTCTGTGCACCTTCGATCATCTTTCCTCCGACTTCCATTGTTCCACCAAGAGATGTCTGCCAGAATGGTAAATAGAATACATGATGTAATCCAAAAGGAATTAAGGCTCTTTCTAAGAATCCAAAGATTGCTGTTCCAAAATATCCGGAATGCATAACCAGATTTCCAAGTGCAAAGATTCCAGTCTGAATTGTTGGCCATACAAAGAAGCAGATAATACCTACTCCGATATGTGCGATAACACTGATGATCGGTACAAAACGTACTCCTGAGAAGAACGCTAATGCTGCTGGTAACTGTTGTTTATAAAAACGATTATGTAATGCAGCTGTTACAAGTCCTACGATAACTCCTGCAAATACGCCCATTTGAAGAGAATCGATACCACAGACATTCGTAATCTGTCCATTTAATACACTCTTTGCATACGTTCCATCTGCTAAAATCTTTCCAGATAATTTTAACATCGCATTGATCGTTGTGTTCATTACAAAGAATGAAATACCTGCAGAAAGTACTGCAACTGCTTTTTCATTCTTTGCCATTCCTAATGCTACTGCTAATGCAAAGATCAATGGTAAGTTTCCAAAGATTGTGTTTCCTACCTGTGACATAATCGTTAAAAGTGCATTGAGGATCGTTCCCTCTCCCATGATTCCCTGTAAATGATATGCTGCGATCGTGTCAGCATTTGTAAATGAAGACCCCAGTCCTAATAAGATACCTGCAATCGGTAATACAGATACTGGAAGGAAAAATGATTTTCCGATCTGTTGTACTACCGCAAATGCTGAACTTTTCTTTTTCTTTTTCTTTTTCTTTTCCATTTTAATCCTCCTTTGTGACAAATTGATACATCGTTACTGTCTGATACACTTCCCCTGCATCATATATTGGTGCATCAAACTCTCTTGTATTAATACTGTTTGGAAAATAGTGTGGTTCCATGCAAAATCCACTTCCTTTTCCGTACGTAACTCCCCCTTTCCCTTTTGTTGGTTTCATTGTATTTCCAGTGTAAAACTGTAATCCTGGAAGATCTGAATAAACTTCCATTTTAATACCCTGTTCTTCGTCCATTGCTTCCGCCATTTTTCGGAAACCACAATCTTTATTCCGAATTACAAAATT
>CAKOXK010000030.1 GCA_934130085.1 uncultured Clostridia bacterium | reverse complement strand
ATTGATACAACTATTAAAAACATAAATACAATCATAACATATTATGATATCCAAAAACTTAACCTTGATATAAATAAAATAGAATTCTTAGTACAAGTACAAAAAAGTAATATCGCATAATAAATACTTCTTGTTATAATTTTATTATTATGATATTATTTTAATAGAAAAATAGAGGAGAAAATTATGAAACACATATTAAATTTTATAAAAGGAACATTATTTACTTTATGGCTTATAATCGCAATATTTACAACCATTTGCTTACTTTCATACAACGATTATCAAGTAAGTGAATTTGGTAAATACAGCTTGCTTATTATTAATAATAAAGAACTAAGAAGTGTTTATGAACAAGATTCATTAGTAATAATCAAAAAAGCTAATGAAGAAGATTATAAAAAGGGTGATAAAATTTTATTCTACTCTGGAAATCCAAAAGTAGTAAACTTTATTAACCTTGGTGAAATTACAGATGTACATTCTGAAAATGGTGCCCAAGCCTCATATTATATTGGTGATTATAAACTAAGTTATGATGATATCATCGGAAACGTAAATGGTTCTATCGTTTACAAAAAAGCAGGTTTAATCCTATCAGTTATCGAATCACGTTGGGGCTTTATGTTCTTCGTTATTCTTCCAACAATCTTCTTAGCAGTATATGAACTATACGCAGTAATTAATGAAGTTAAAAAGAACTCTAAAGTAGACTTAAAAGAAAAATTAAGAAAAGAAATCGAAGAAGAAATGCGTCAAGAAGAACTAAAGAAAAAAACAGAAAATGAAAAAGAATAAAACTAAAAAAATATTGTGGGTAACTGCAGTATTCTTTGCATTTATAGCGCTTATTCTCATAATAAACGAGTCATATGCTTTACTACAGACTATTTCATCAGGTAATGCCGAAGTAAAAACCGGAAGCTGGACAATAAAACTAAATGAGAAAAATATCTCAAATGGTATAACTGAAACATTTACCTTAAACAATATAATTTATGATGAAAGCAATGAAAACATCGAAAACGGTTATATAGCACCTGGAAAAAGTGGCTACTTTGATATAGTTCTAGATCCAAGTGGAACAGATGTTGCTATAAGTTATGAAATAAATGTAAGACTAGATGAATGTGCATATCCAGACAATATAAAGCTAAGTGTCGAAAACACAAGCACAGATGGTGAAGTAGAAGTTATTGGCAATACTTTTAAAGGACTTATAAGTTTAAATGATATAAAAAGCAATAAAACAATCACTTTAAAATTAACCCTAATATGGGAAAATAATGAAGAATTTAATGAAAGTGATACAAACCTTGGAACAATAGAATCAAACAAACTTAAGATACCAATTACCATAACACTAAATCAGTACCAAGGATAAGAAAAGAAGGGATAAAATGGGAGTACTAAAAAAAATAGTTAAAATAATAACTAACACCATACTTGTAATTTTATTTATTATTCTCGCAATTATCATCTTTGTCAAAGCAAAAACTTTAATTAATGGTAATAACTATTTTGAACTATTTGGTTACTCTGTATTTGAAGTAGCAACTGGTAGTATGGAGCCAGCTATAAGTAAAAATGACATCATCATAACTAAGAAGAATAATACATATGAAATAAATGATATCATCACATTTTCCAAAGATAAAAACTATATAACACACCGCATCATAAGTAAAAATAATGACACATATATAACAAAAGGTGATGCTAACAACACAGCTGATAATCCTATAGAAACAAGCACAATCATTGGTAAAGTAATCAAAGTATATCCTAACCTAGGTATATGGAAAGAAGTATTTACAAACCCTAAAATTTTAGTAATAATATTTATAACTCTCGTAATCTTCGATATAGCGTTTTCTTACGAACCTAAAAAAAGTAAACAATTAAACATTAAAAAATTAAATAATGAAAAAGAAGAAATAACTAAAAGTCAAATAAAAGAAATTAAAGATAACATTGATGACTTAGAAGAAGACTACACCATAAGATTAGACCTAACTGAAATCCAAAAAAACATAAGTAAAAAAATAAATAAAGAGGATAAAACTAACAATGACTAACATAATCAAAAATATTAATAAAACTAAATTTTTATTCTTTTTTAAATATATTGCTATATTTCTCTTAGTCGTTTTCATAATCAACATAATGGAAATAACATACTCAAAATACTCATCTTCTGCTAAAGGAGATGCAGCCGCAAATATAGCATTTTTCATCGTTGATGTTGGTACATACGAAAACACCATATCCCTAAATAACTTAGAGCCGTCAAATAATGACTACATATATAAATTCACAGTAAACAACTTTAAAAACAACAAAAGAACAAACGTTAAACTAGACTATAACATTGAGTTTGTAACAACCACAAATCTTCCCTTAACTTACAAAATATATAAGGAAGGAACTAACAACATCATAACAAGTAATGAAATCATTCAAGATGGTGACATGTACTTTAACAAACTAAACACTAATGAAGCAGGCTCATTTTCATATGAAGAAAATCAAACAGAAGAATATACACTAGTAGTAAACTTCCCAATAACATACAACGATAAACCTGACGAATATCAAGGCCTAATTGACTCATTCATAATCAAAATAAATGCCACCCAAAGAGTTTAAGAGATAATTATAATCTCTTTTTTTAATTATATTTGTGTGATATAATGTAAAAAGTAAGAGTAGGTGAAGATATGGAGTTTATTAAAAAACATAAGATTATTTTTTTAAGCTTACTAATTATTATCATACTACCCCTTACAATAACTTTCTCTAGATACATCTATACCAAAGTTATAGACTATATCTTAGAAACAAAAAGATTCTACTTTAATAGTGATAAACTAACTAAAGATGGCAAGATATATGAAATAAATAACTGGTCAGGGACCGACCCTTTTAATATAGAATTTGACCTAAACAACAGAAAAAACAACCTTCTTTATAGTGATAGTGATATCGAGTACGAATTAAATGTTGAATGTGAAGAAGATACTCTTTGTTCTATAACAAACAAAAATGGAGTAATATACAAAGAAGAAAACAGTGAAATCTTTAACCTAACAATAACCCCAAAAAGAGTATTTAATGTAAATGAAGAAGTAACAATTAAAGTTACCGGAAAATCTTTATCACCATACAAAAAGACACTATCAGCAACCTTCAAAATAAAAGTAGGCACCCAAGGACTTACCTACGAAATAAAAGACGAAAAACTTCAGCCTTACCTAATGTTTAATATCACCAACACAAGACAATCATACTTTGCCAGAACCGCCTTTGGCAGCTATAACGTAGGAGACGAAATCATCGCAGAAGACTACCTAGCATTATCAGACGCAGACAAAAAAAACTTCAGTAGTGCCCGCATAACCTTATCATTTGATCCAAACATTGTAATCCTAGATACAACCGCAAACATAACCCAAAACAGTGAAAAACAATATACGACAGTAGATGGAATTTCATATATAAGCTCAATCACATTTGACATGGACGCAGTTAGTAGTATGGCAATAAGATTCTACAAAAAAGACACAAGCAAAAATTACACATATCCAATAATTACAACAACCCCAATTATTAATTTTAGTGCATTATAGGAGGTAAAAATGGGTAGTAAAATAGAAATATATATAAACTATATTGAAAATAGCTTATTTACTTACTTTAAATATCTTTTAGGTAAATCATACAAATATAGTATCGTCAAAATATTCATAACAAAATATATTGAAATAAGATACTACAATAATGGCATTTACCGTGATAAAAACTTATCAGATAAACTAGGAAAAGAATTCAAGCTAATCGCAAAAGAACTAATGAAAGAAGAAGATGCTGATAGTGA
>CAKOXK010000029.1 GCA_934130085.1 uncultured Clostridia bacterium | reverse complement strand
TTCTCGTTTAGACCACCTAAACTCATTATATTTATTTTACTCATATTTTTTTCATCTCCTTAAAAGTTAATCAGTAGGTATATTTTAACACAAAAACAAAAAAAATACTAGTCGCCTAGTACTTTTTTATTATTTAGAATAAATTATAATTTTTTCTATAACACAAAAATTATTTTTCATTTAAATAAATTACATTTAATACATCTTTTAATTGTTCTAATGTATATCTTTCATTTTCATTTAAACTAAGACAATTCATAATAATTTTATTTAATTCGATACTCACATCATTTCTAATTTTGTTTACATCTTTTAATTTGTTTTTCTTTTGATTTAATATTTCATTATAAGTAACTTCCTTATATAATGTTACATTTGTAAGCAATTCATACATTAATATACCTAACGAATAAATATCATTAGAATATTTAGCAATTTTTGTTGATAACAATTCAGGACTAGAACAATTCAAACTTGCAAATAAAACTTTCTCATTAATCAATGTACAACTTCCAAAATCAATAAAATAAATGTTATCATGATCTATCATTATATTTGATCTTTTAATATCACAATGAACATAACCATTACTTTTTAATTCAATAAGTAACTCTATAGTACATAAGATAATTTTCAAAACGCTTTTAACAGAAAAATTATTAATTTTATTTAAAGTAACACCATTAATGTAGTCATATAAGATATATTTATTTTTTTTATATGCAACAATATTGGAAACATGCTTGTTTTTTAATAAACTTAATATAAATATTTCATTATTAATTGCATGTTCATAAGATTTATTAGATAAAATGTTTTCTTTAAGAAAATATAATTTATTATGCCTTTCTAAAATCATATAGTGAAATTTATAATTTTTTTCATCTATTACATTAAATATTTTATTATCTATAACAAACGTTTTCATAAATCTCCTTTTTATATATGATATAAAGGTTTATTTTCTATATTAAGATTTTTTTTATATTTTTCAATTAGTGTATCTATCAATTCTCTTTTTTTGATTTTTTCTAACCATCGTTTAGGAATACTATTATATCCATATATTAACCCAGCAATAGATCCAGTTATAGCACCAATAGTATCTGTATCATTTCCTAAATTAATAGATTTAACAATAGCTTCCTCATAATTATTAGTAGTAAGTATAGACCAAATTACTGCCTCTAATGTACTAACAACATAACCAGAAGAACGAATATCATCTATGTTTATTTCATGAATTTTCTTAGATAAAATCCTTTCATATTTATAAATTACATCTTGCGAAAAATATTTTTGATAATCAAAATTACACATCGCATAATATGCTTGAAACTTATTTTTTCCAGACATTAATTCATATAAATATCTATTATAAATAACACATCCAAGTTTACTTATATCATGAGCATGTGTCAAAGCAGAACAATCAGAAATAATTTCAACCGATTTATCATCACTATAGTCTAGAGAATTTAAATAAAGTGAAACAGGTAACATTCTCATCAAAGAACCATTTCCGTTATCTCTTTCTGTTATTCCACCACAATCAATTGCCTTTAAAGATGATCTCGCATATTTTAATAATGCTCTAGCAGTTGCATTACCAATATCAAAAACAGTATCTGTAGCAGTATAGTCAGCCTCAAAATACCAATTGACAAATTTTTTCATCATATCTTCATAATCTATTCTTCTATTTTCTTGAATAGAATCTAAAGTTGCTAGAGTCATAGAAGTATCATCGCTCCAAGTACCTTCTGGCACGTTGTGACTGCCATATCCAATCATTTCTTTTAGCTGATTATTCTTTAAATTTCTTTGAGTAAATTCAATCGGAACACCCATAGCATCGCCAACAATAAAACCATAAATGCTAGATTGTATGATATCATTCTTCATATTCATCCTCTTTTCCTGGGAAACAAATCTTCAAAAAAAGCATCATCTTTATGTTCCTGTAAGTATTCAATATTCCTTTGATCTTGAATTTTCTTATTTTCTGCATATTCTTGAATTTCTTTTGCAGTTAATTCTTTTCCATTAATATCTTTAATTTTAGGTTCTTCATTAAATTCATCTATATCAAACCTAGTTATTTTTTTAAATTTATCTTCACAATTCATTTTTTAACCTCCATTAATTAATTGTCTATACTTATGGAATTATGGTAGTATATACAAATATTTGATCTCCGATAACATCTACAGCGTCCAAAATCTGTCTGTTACCTGTTCCAACTTGCAACAATAATTCACATTCATTATCATATGTCGAATGCTTTCCTAAAAATGATCCCTTTGTTCCTGCAGGCACTCTTACAACCTCAACAACTTTTTTATTTGTAAAACCTTTTCCAAAAACTGGAGTAGTACTAAGAAAGGCATTATCAGAAATAATTTTTGTTCCCCCACAAATTTGACTAATATTTTCCTTTGTGGCACCTGCTTCAAATCCATATTTTTTTAGAATATAATCTAAATTATTTGTACCTCTAAATAATATTAAATCATCAGAAATTTCTGTTTTATCTAGTGCTGAAACTAAAGCGGTTACATTTTCTTTCAATTCTTTACTCAATTGATCACTTTTTTCTCGCAAATATGGATTCATGAAATCAAAATCGCTACCCGTATAACTTTTCATACCAACATAACCCAAAGGATTTGAGGAATTTTTAAGATTTTCCCAATATTCAATATCTCTACGAAAAAATAATTCGCATTCACTTTCAGTTGTTAACAATTTATATTTTTTATCCTCGCCAAATATACTTAAAACTTCTTGAACACGATTATTAACATAGGAATTACGTTTTTTTATCAATTCTTCTGGATTATTATCAAACATATTTACTCTTCTAAAATTCTCAGCAGGATTTAATTCTATTTTTGATTGCAATATTGTTGCTCTTGCAGTTACAGCTTGAGGAGAATAATATCCATATGTTTTATTAATATTTTCTAAAGCTTCTTCTAAAGTATTACCGTACTTTTTAATTTGTTTTATATCACTAAGACATAATTCATCTGAAATATCAGAAAATGCATATTGTTTTTTTATATTACTTAATCTTATTTTAGATGGATCATCCTTTATTATGTTAGAAGCACTAAAAGTTGGTGAAATTTCTTCTGAAAATTTACTGAAGTCAAAAGTTTCAATAGTTGGTGTTATATCATCTAAATCAATAAAACTTTTTTCACTTGGTATCTCTTGTGCTTTTTTAATTGTTGAAGCATCTTCTGGCATTTTATTAAAGTCAAAAGTTTCAATAGTTGGTGTTATATCATCTAAATCAATAAAGCTTTTTTCACTTGGTATCTCTTGTGCTTTTTTAATTGTTGAAGCATCTTCTGGCACTTTATTAAAGTCAAAAGTTTCAATAGTTGGTGTTATATCATCTAAATCAATAAAACTTTTTTCACTTGGTATCTCTTGTGCTTTTTTAATTGTTGAAGCATCTTCTGGCACTTTATTAAAGTCAAAAGTTTCAATAGTTGGTGTTATATCATCTAAATCAATAAAACTTTTTTCACTTGGTATCTCTTGTGCTTTTTTAATTGTTGAAGCATCTTCTGGCATTTTATTAAAGTCAAAAGTTTCAATAGTTGGTGTTATATCATCCAATTCAATAAAGCTTTTTTCGCCTTTCTCTTTTAATAATTTATTAGCACCAGCAGCACTTAATAATTCTCCACCAAAATTACCCAAAACTGCAAATCCCATTTCAAAAGCATAATCCTTCCAGTTTACTTCTCCATTAGTAATATATCCTGCTCCCGCTTTCGCAGTTGCTGCTGCAAAATCAACATACATATCTGGTAACTTTATAGTATTAACAACGGCATCTTTAAATGTATTACCTGTTGCTCTACTTGCTACTTCTTTAGTAATACTTGCAGG
>CAKOXK010000028.1 GCA_934130085.1 uncultured Clostridia bacterium | reverse complement strand
TATTTCACACATGAATTAGTCCTTTTCATTCTAATTTTCTTTCATTGTTTTTGCTGTTTCTGCATTTTCTTTTGTATAGCCTAATAAAATATTTTTATTCTTTGAAGCAATTGTGTTCCAAATTTCATCATATATTTCTTTTTTCTCTTTTGTTACAATGTTTATTGTTGCAATTGAAGTAACCTTTCCTTTTACGTCCATTATATTTATTGATTGACTTGTTTTAATTCCATTTGTTCTGTAATTCATTGCATACATCCAAATTACATCTCTATATTCTATTACCTTAAATCTTCCTTGAAAATTTATTATGTAATTTTTTGTTAGGTATAGGTGAGTTTTCTCATAATAGAAAGCATCAGTATCATTCATTTCATTATCTAATTTTTCTATTAAATCTTCATCCATTTTCTTTACGCTAATATTAAAATGAACTTTTTTTATTATTCCAGTTAGCAATGAGGCAAGAGCTATTATCAAACATATCATACAGCCAGTCATTTGTAATGAGCCCACATCTAAAAGTGCATCTTCTGACGCATCTAAATATACACTTCCAAAGTAACTATCATAATCTGCAACTGTTATTTTGTAATTTTCATCTTCGATTGCTTCATTATAAGCTTTTACCGCAAGTTCCTTTATTTCTCTTGTTGCAAGCTTTGTCATTCCCTCAATTTTTCCCGGATTTTCCGTAATATCTTCTCTGTTTAAAGAGTTGAAAGTTGAAGTTGGCATATATGCAACATACATATAATCTTCATCCATTACAATGTAATAGCTATTGTCATTTCCATCTTGTACCGCAAATTGGTATGGAACATGAGTTACATCAAGTTTTGCAATTTGATTTTCTTTTTCTTCATCACTTAGTAATAATTCGCTAAAAGATTTTGCATTTTCACTAGTTTTATCAATTTCATAACCTCCCCATAGTCCTAATGCAATTCCAAACAATAAAATAATTATTCCAATTATAATAATTTTGTTAATGTTCTTAATTTCTTTTAATACATTTTGATTTGTAAACTTTTTCATTTTTAATCCCCTTTTATTAGTTATAATAAATTTATATCCTTTCCTAATGAATTCGTAAAAAAACACTAGCTTTTCAATTTATTGTTATACTTTCATCATATCAGTTAAATTTTATCTAAACTCTTTTTGCTGTTAGTTATCATTTAAATTTTCTTGGCTAAATACATGCAATATTGTTGTTCCACTGTCAATTTCTATTTTAGCATACCTTAACTTTTTTATATCATCAGGTGCATTTTCAACCATTCCTTCATATAAGGTATCCTTGTTGTCCTTTATTACTTTAATATTCATTAGTCTTAGGCTTCCTATGTTATCATATAACTTCATCATAGTCACATCCTTTTCAAAGATATTATACAACATAAAACACAAAATTTCTAGCCTATTTCTTGTATAAAAAACTCAAACCAGAAAAAAATTTTTACAATATTTCTTCTTTATTTAAAACTATTTACCTAACGCATTTTTCTTATTTCTAATTTTTTACAAAATTAGAAAGTCCTAGCCAAACGCATGATATTTGTAATTGTTGTCGCTGTCGTTGATCACGATTGTGCCATTGCTGAAACTAACGTAACAGCCACAGTTGACGAAAGTAGAGGTCGACCAATATTTTCCTTATAATCCATATCCACTATAATCGGTGTCACCTCTATGCTTTTCAATGCGTCATGCGAAATTTCATCATATACTCCTGAATATGGTGTAACAATAATCGATATTTTCTTTCTAACTTATTATTAAGTATTTTGCTTAAAGAAAAAATCTCTCTTTTTATTTACTAAATATAATAAAATGTCGAAATATAGCGAATGATTTTCCTTGACTTTATACGTAATTTATATATAATATACTCAGTAATTTCTTAAAAGTTTTTATCTTTTATTTTGTATCAAAATCATTGATTTCTTCAATTAGCCGTTCTGGCAAAATGTTCTACATACAATTCGATTAAACTTTTAATAACTAAATTAAATTTATTCCAAATCTAGGAGGTTTATATATGCCCAATGAAAAGAAAAGCATATTACAACCAAAGAATGATGTAGTGTTTAAAGCATTATTTTCAAGAGGAACACCAAGGATTACACAAGCTATGCTAGAGGCTATTTTAAAGATGAAAATAGACAAGCTTGAGCTTGATAAAAGTACAGATTTATTAAACGATAATAAAGATGATAAAAACGGAATACTAGATTTAAGAGCAGTAATAAACGGAAATACTGAATGTGACATAGAGGTACAGCTTGCTTCAAACGATAACATAGCCGAGAGATTTGTATATTATTGGGCAAAAATGTATGCTGCTAATTTAAAGATTGGTGATACTTACAGTGACTTAAGAAAAACAATATCAATAATAATTTTAGATGATGTTTTTAAATTAACAAAAAATCTTGAAAAGCCTCAGACCACGTGGAAAATAAGAGAAAATGAAGAGTTACATCTTATATTGACAGATTATTTTGAAATTATTATAATAGAGTTACCTAAAGTAGTAAAAGCATACCATAAAACACCGAACGATGAAGTACTCCAATGGATGCTTTTTCTAGATAATCCAGAGAAAGAGGAGGTATCTCGTATAATGGAAGAAAATAAAGATATCAAAGAGGCAAAAGAAGAATTAGATAGAATAAGTCAAGATGACTTATTAAGGCGAAGAGTTTTAAATAGAACACTTGAAATAGCTGACAAATTACAAATGAAAAAAGAATTAGAAGAAGCACAAAAAAAAGCACAGCAAGCAGAAAATGAAAAAAAGGATATAATAAAAAATTTGCATAAACTTAATATTCCTATAGAGCAAATTTCAAAGGCAGTTAACTTATCTAAAAAAGAAGTAGAAGAAATATTGTCAACACACTCATAAAACTAACTAGATACAGCTTTAATGTTGTCACATTAAAATTTTAGAGTATATCTGAAACTCCACATAAAATTTCAAATATACTCTAATTTTATTATGAAAATTCACTTTATATCATGCAACTATTCTATGAATATATCTGCGTTTGAATCTATGCGTTATTTACATAACGCATTTTTTTATTTCTAATTGTTTACAAAATTAGAAAGTCCTAGTCTGGCGCAAAAAATATGTTTCACCAACGTCGCCTCCATGGGTTTGGCCATCACTAAATCTAATAAAATAGCCATAAAAGTTTCCATCACTAGCAAAGGTACCTGAGGATGACCAATATGCCCCATTTAATCCATATCCACGATAATTTGAACTTGTTATTCCTAATTGGCCTGCAAACATAACCCATTTTTCTATAGTTGGTGTGCTCCAATTTCCTGATGTTATACTTTGTGCACTTGAAAAATTGTATTTAGCACTGTAATTATAATCACTCAATGCCATTACATTAAATCTTGCATTTCCATTTCCTCTTGCAGATAATACATCTTTTATTCCAAATGGCCCATTATAATTCGTTTTACTTACATAATACTCTTTTAGCCCTGTGGCTGTAGGTATAGTATAATCAATGCCTCCCCATGAACCACTACCGCCATTTTTAAAGTCTGCAAATATTATTCCATCTGGTGTTCCATCTCCATCTGTGTCTGCATAATAACCCACTCCTGAATTTTCTGTAAATGTTGAATTTTTTATTGTTACTGTATATGTTGCTGTTTTCTCATTATAGTTTGCACTTGCTGCACTTGTTACCGTTATTGTTGTACTTCCAACTTCTACTGATTTTATTGTTACTGTATTTCCACTTACACTTGCTGTTGCTATATTGTTATTATTTGAAGAAACACTTAATGTTCCTGTATTTTCACTTACCGTAAACGCCGTGTTATTTGGATATGTTATTGTGCCACTCGTCTCAGATAATATTAATTTTCCTTCTGCCTTATTTACTACTGCCGTTTTTGTTACTGTTTCTGTTTTATA
>CAKOXK010000027.1 GCA_934130085.1 uncultured Clostridia bacterium | reverse complement strand
TTCGCTTGTTTGCCATACAAAAAAATAATATAATAAATTCATAAAAAAGAGCTTGACAAAAATTAGATAGTCAATTTCCAGATAAAACAAAAGCTACAAAAATACAAATTATCAATAAGCCTTGAAAAAACTTAAAAAATGTTATATAACTATAAGGCAATGAAAATTGCATACACATAATTTTATAAACTAGTCTGCATTATTGTAGAATAGTTTAAGGAGGTTTTAATATGAGAGAAAGATTAGAGATTGAAGCTATAAAAGCTTTAGAAGTACTTGACTCAAGAGGAAATCCAACAGTACAAGTAGAAGTTGTTGTTGAAGGTGGCTACCATGGAATAGCATTAGTTCCATCAGGTGCATCAACAGGAGCATTCGAGGCTGTTGAACTTAGAGATGGTGATAAATCAAGATATAATGGAAAAGGTGTATTAAAAGCAGTTAAGAATGTTAATGAAATAATTGCTCCTGCAATGATTGGAGAAGATGCTTTAAATCAACCTGCTATAGATAAAAAATTAATAGAATTAGATGGAACAGAAAATAAAGGTAAATTAGGCGCAAATGCAACATTAGGTGTTTCACTAGCAGTTGCTAAGGCAGCAGCAAATTACCTTGGACTTGAATTATATCAATATATTGGAGGAGTTAATGCTAAAACATTACCAGTTCCAATGATGAACGTTCTAAATGGTGGAAAACATGCTGACAATACAGTATCTTCACAAGAATTCATGATTATGCCAGTAGGAGCTCCAAACTTTACAGAAGCTTTAAGATGGTGTGCTGAAACATATCAAGCATTAAAATCAATCTTAAAAGAAAGAGGACTTGCTACAGCAGTTGGTGATGAAGGAGGATTTGCTCCAAACCTAAAGAATGATGAAGAAGCTCTAGAATTATTAGTTGAAGCTATTAAAAAGGCTGGTTACAAACCAGGAGAAGAAATAGCTCTAGCTACTGATATTGCTTCAACTGAAATGTATGATGAAGCTAAAAAAATTGGAGAAGAAGGAAAATATTATTTCTGGAAGACAAAAGAACTTAAAACAGCAGATGAAATGATTGACTGGATTAAAATGCTAACAGAAAAATATCCACTAATTTCAATTGAAGATGGACTAGCAGAAGAGGACTGGGAAAGCTGGAAAAAGCTTACAGAGATCCTTGGAAAGAAAGTTCAATTAGTTGGTGATGATTTATTTGTTACAAATATCAAGAGACTACAAAAGGGTCTTGATAATAAAGTTGCAAATTCAATTCTTATCAAACTAAACCAAATCGGAACTCTTACAGAAACATTAGACGCAATTGAACTTGCTAAGAAAAATGGTTACACAGCAGTTGTTTCTCATAGATCTGGAGAGACTGAAGATACTACACTTGCTGATGTTGTTGTTGCAACAAACGCTGGCCAAATCAAAACAGGCGCACCATGCAGAACTGATAGAGTTGCTAAATACAACAGATTATTAAATGTAGAAGCTGATCTAGGTGAAACATCAGAATATCTTGGAAAGAAAGCTTTCAGACAAGATATATAAGTATTTTAAATTAATGTAATCGTAAATACACAAAGTTTAAATAAATAAACTACTTAAGGGGCACTCAAAAACAGTGTTCCTTAATTTTTAAATTATAGGAGTATAACACAGTGAATAATCAGAATAAAAAAAGAAAAATAGTTTTAAAAATTACTGTAATCATATTATCTATACTTGCTGTTGCATTAGTTTGTTATGCATTCTTTCCTCTTCTAAAAAATATAAATACGGAAGAAGGAAGATTATCTTTCAAGGCTAAAGTAAATTCAATGGGGTTAAAAGGTTTCTTTCTATTATATTTGCTAGAAACGGTTCAAATTTTATTTGTTGTGATACCAGGAGAACCAATAGAACTACTTTATGGAATGTGTTATGGAAGCATAAAAGGTGCAATTTATCTGACAATTACTGTTTTCTTGAACACAATAATTGTTTATTATATTGTGAAAAAATTTGGAAGAAAAGTTCTTGATTTCTTTTTTTCAGAGGAAAAAATAAAAAAGTTTGAACAGAAGGAAATATTTAATAGAAAGGATAAAATCGAACATATATTAACTCTTCTGTTTTTTTTACCGGGAACACCCAAAGATATGTTGTTATACATAGGAGCCTTTTTGCCAATTAGCAAATGGAAATTTATATGTATATCAACATTTGCAAGATTTCCATCAGTAATAACATCAACTATTGCTGGATCAGGAATAACTAATAACAATTTAAAAGTAACAATAGTTACATATATTATAACAGGAATAATTGCACTTATAATAACTCTATTTGATCGAAAAAATAAAAAAGAATAATCTAGCTAATGCAATTCAAAATATTAAAAAATTATAAAAACTCTTGTAATTAATTTTTTTGTATGATAGCATAAAAAACAGAGAGACTCTATATTTTTAAGTAGCTTACAAAATAATATATGTAACTTGTAATATATAAAAAGGGGGAATACGAATGAAAAAAATAGCTTTAATAAAACAAAGAGGCATAACCCTAATTGCTCTTGTTGTTACAATAATTACTATTTTAACTCTCGCAGGAATATGTGTATCTATGATTACAGAAAACAACGGAGTACTAAGAAGAGCCAAGGAGGCTTTTACAGTATATCAAAACGCAGTAACTGAAGAGAGACTAGCAATGGGTGATTTGTCAGAATTTGAATTAATACAAGTATCTGGAGCAATAAAGGGAAGAGACATAAAGGATCTACCAACAAAGGAGGAGTATGTTGGAGATTTTATAAAAATAGGACCAGAAGATTTAAAAACAATGGGACTAAGTTTTACTGGACAATATTATGTTAATCCGGTGACAGGTGAGGCCTATGATATAGACGGAAAAAAATATAATAAAATAACATATCATTCAATACAAGAACTAAAGCAAGCAGTATATGCTTCTGGGGAAATAAATACAAAAAGATTACTAAAAATGAAATATGAGCAATTAGATTACTTAAATAACAATCAGCAACATTCAAATGGTGCAATTGCAACATATACGGTTTCAAGTAAAGGAGTATATACTATTAATCCATATTTCGCATCAACAGCTTGTCAAGGAATGTTGGAGGATATTGGATCGTATGGTTCAGTAAAAAGATATATTATATGGCATTTAAACCATATAAATATGACAGAAGATAGCAAGGGAACAAAAGGAACAATATATGATTACGTATATACTGGAGATACCGAAAGTTGTGAGAATAATTACGATTCAGTTGATTCGTATGCCGCAGTATTTTTAAGTTTATTAAGGAAGTATGTTGAAAAAACTGGAGATAAGCAATTATTAATTGATAACAAAGAAAAGATTGACTTAATTGCACAGGCAGTTAACAGTGTATTTTCAGAAAGCATTGGTCTGTCTGAGGCAACTGCAACATATCCTATATATTTCTTAATGGATAATTCAGAAGTTTACAAACGGATATAACGACCTAGCATATATCTACCAAAATGTATTTCAAGATATGGATGTACAAAAGTTTGAAGAAAGAGCAGAAACTATAAAAAATTCAATAGAAAAAAACTTATGGAACTCTTCAAAGACTACTGTACCAGAATTTCAATTATATGATTATGCATATCATAACTCATCATATAATGGAGTCTTAATTGATAAAGAATATTATCCACATGTACTAGCTCAAATATATGTAGTATTATATGGTTTAGTAGATGCTAATAGTGAAAGAGGCGAGCAAATTTGGTTTTTACACACGAAATTTTCAGAACCAAGATGGTATTTATATGAAGATGAAAGTAAATATCCACACATGGAAAACTTAGTAGCGGCTCTTATGTACGATAAAGCTAAAATTAAAGTAAATGGAGAAGAAATAAATATAGGTTATGCAATAAGAATGGCAATTAGCAAGGTTTTGTACTGGGAAACAAAGAAAGTTAAAGATTATAGGTGGAATTGCCAAGAAGCAGGAAATACTATTATCGCAATAAATATGTATATAAATAAAAATGTTAATGCTCCACTAATTTTAGATTATATGGATTAATACAATGGAGTCATTATATGAAAACAATGAGGCTATAGTTAGTAGCCTCATTGTTATGCAGAAATAAAGAGTTAGTATAAACTTTTAGGTGGGATTTTAATAAGAAAAATATAAAAGAAATAAGAAAAAAATTGAATAAGAGATG
>CAKOXK010000026.1 GCA_934130085.1 uncultured Clostridia bacterium | reverse complement strand
TGGTAAAGGCATTTCAGTAGGAATCTCAAATGCTAATGATCATTATGAATATCAAGTTATTAGATTATATAAATAATCATAAATTACAATTTATTAATTAGATTAGTTTGAGATACAACTAATCTTTTTATTTGTAGAAATGGAGGAAAAAATGGAAATTTTAAAATGGATAATTTTTATTATATTTGTTGTGGTAGTCAGTACACTATCACTTTTTTTATATTGTGGTCTTAAATTATCTAGTAAATATTCAAGACTTGAAGAAGAAAAATATAAGGAGGATTTTAAATGAGTATAATGCAAGATTATGAAAATATTAGAAAAGATTTAGGTTTCAAATATGATGCAATAGAAGATTACTTAAATGTGGTTAGCCCACCTAGTCAATATAAAAAATATGAGGAAGAACTAAAAAAATTATCTAGTTTAGACTATGAAAATTTTGATATTAAAAATAAAAAATTAAAAAGTAAATATGGTATTACTTTGTTAAGTGATATTCTATACAATGAAAAAAATTGGAATAAATATATTAAATGGTTTGATAAACAATTAGAACCATTTAAGATTATTAAACATTCTGATAGTCTATTTTCTATAATTTTAAATGAAAAAGATATAGATAAAAGTATTTTTAAACATAAGTTTACAGGTAATGGGTACGACTTTGAAAATTTATTTAGAAGTTATGTAGAAAATAAACTCCCAAAATTGTCTAATGAATTAAGGTACGATTCTGAAGCAGGTATGTTCTCTGCTTTTTCTGATAGTGAGAAGCCATTAGAAAAAATTGCATATTGCTTTAACAATGACTTAAAAAATAATAAAGATTTTATCACTTCACTTATTTTAAATATGACAGATTACGAGGTACAGTTATGATTAAAGAATTGAGTAAATGGAATCCACCTGTTTATGTAGAATCAAAAAAAGAAAAACAAGAATTAGAATTTTAATGTTAGGAGGTATTAAATGAAATATTATATTTTAGATTATAGTTTGAATAAAGAACAAAGAAAATATTTAGAAAGTAAAGGGTTTAATTGTTATGATTTAAGAGATAGTTGTTTCTATGGTGATGATGCTACTATTGAAAACAGAGTTATAGTTAATAATTGTGGCTCTATTATTATAAATGGTGATTTACATTTATCAAATAATGAGTTTTATTCGTTAGATTTGCTTATGGATAATGCAACTGAATATAAATATGAAGAAATACAAGATTATTTAGATAATTGTTGGGATTTAAGAAATAAAAATGAGGATTTAGATTTATAATGATAGATAATTCTATGCCTTTTTTTAATATAATTATTCTAATCTCTGTTATTGGTATTATAATATTTATTATTTACATAGAGCCAAGAATATCAAAACATAAAATTAAAAATAAAAACGAACACGGATCAAGTAAGTTTGCAGATATGAAAGAAATAACTAAAACTTTTAAGCAAGAACAATTATCTTCGTTAGAAGATGCAGGGTTTCCTATTTGGTTTGAAAAGAAAAATAATCATTTTAATACAGTATATTTTGATAATACTAGTCCACATTGGGTTTTAATTGGATCAAGTGGTAGTGGTAAATCTACTTGTATTGTATTACCTGAATGTATTATGTTTGCTAAAGCAAAAAATAAAAGAAGTATTATAGTGACCGATCCTAAAGGAGAAATCTTTTCTAAAACTTCAAAATTATTTAAAGACAATGGTTATAATATTTATACAATAGATTTTAGAAATCCTAACTTATCTAATCGTATAAACATAATGCAACCGATCATAAATGAGTGGAAACTACATTGTAGTAGTAATAATAAATTATTTATATGTATGTGTTATTTATATGAAAAACTAAAAATTGATTATGACTTATTTGTTAGTAATGAATCATATAGAAATGAAATAAAGTTAAAAAACAAAATAGATAATTATATTATTGAGTATTTGTTAAATAAAATAGATACTATAAATGACAACTTACAAGATGAATCTTCTATTATAAATGATAAGTCAATTTTTAAAGATGACTTTAAGGAAATAAATGATAAAAGTTTAGTATCATTTTTTAACAAAATGAAATTATCAACTTTATTAGATTATATAAAAACATATCAAAACGATAGTTCAAGTCATCAAGCAGAATCTATCAGATTAACTAATTCATTAGCAGATTTAATATTTGTTGAAAAAGATGATAAAGATCCATTTTGGTTAAATTCTGCTAAAAATTTATTTAAAGGCATTTGTGGTATATTTTTGGAAGATTATCAAAATGGTCTTATTCCTGAAGAAAAAATAAATATATCAAGTATAAAAAAATTTCAAAACTCATCTCTTATTAAAGAAAATCAAATGTATTTACAGAGAAACTTAAATAATCGTGAGTATGGAACACTATCTAAAGATTATCTTACTTCTATTTTATCAGCAAGTGAAAATACTTATAAAAGTATTACTACTGTATTCGCTTCTAAAATGCAAATTTTTGATGACCTTAATGTAGAAAATATTACTAGTATAAGTGAATTTGAATTTTCTTCTATTGTTAATAATCCTACGATTCTCTATATTATAGTACCTGATGAAGATAAATCCTACTATCAACTCATTACTATAATTGTAGGTATTATTTATAAAGATTTAACTAAACTTGCTAATTTACCTGAAAATAAAGGAACATTACCTAGAAAAATTGAGTGGATATTAGATGAATTTGCAAATTGTCCCCCTTTAGCAGAAATTGATACTATTGTTAGTGTTGCTCGTTCTCGTGGTATGAGGTTTCAATTTTTTATTCAATCTTTCGCTCAACTAGAAAATGTTTATACTAAAGAAGTAGCAAGTATAATTTTGGATAACTCTGCTTTATGTTATTTAAAAACTAACTCTGTTGATTGTGCTAATATCATTTCACAAAAGTTAGGAAAAGCAACTATTGAAACATCTTCAATTAGTCAAAGTACAGATACATTTAAAGTTGGTGCTAATCAAACTACTTCCCTAGTGGGTAGAGAACTATTAACACCTAACGAAATTATTGCATTAAAATATAAAACAATTATCTTTCCAACAATTTCTAATCCAATCTTTAGAGATACTTATTTATATAATAAAATATTTGATAATGTAAAAGAATTTGATCCAATAGAAAGAACTTCTAAAATGCTTAAAAAAAATACCTCTACTTATTACACAGTAGAACAAATGAAAATGAATTATGAAAATAGTTTACAAAATAACATATCATCAGTATATGAAGAATTTGATAAAGAAGAAGAACAAAAAGTAATGTATAAAAATAATAATTTAAACATAGAAAAATTTATAGATAATATCAAAGAAGTAGTAGAAGTACAAACTACTTCTTTTTTTAATGACATTTATACTTTAATTATTGATAAGAAAATAAGTAAATATGAAGAAAATAAAATAATAGATTCAACTACACCATATATAACTTGTGAGATTTTAATAGATGAAAATGGTATTACTACTATAAATATTTGGAGGGAGGTAGATTTAGATAGACAAAGAAAAGTTTAGCATAGATGATATTAAAAATATGACTGTTGGTAATTTAATATCTCTAATGTCAAGTGAAAATACATCTTCTTCTAATTCTTCTGATGAGGTTATTTATGATACAAAAGCACTACTAGAACATTATCCTACTATATTTAATAAATACACTTTAGATATTGCTATCAAAAAAGAAAATTTACCTTTCTTTAGGATAGGACATTTAAGATTTTTTAAAAAGGATTCAATAGATAATTGGATTAAAGAAAATAATAAACCTTTAACTACAATTAAACTAAAAGGAAAAAATGGCACTAAAAATTTATAATAATTTATACAAATATAGTGATAATACTTATTTAGTAGCAATTAACAAAAAAAATCTACTTGGGGAAAAGATTGTTATAAATCAATATTTTGAGGCAACAAGTGATAGTGATGCAATAAATTATAGAAATAAAGTTTGGAAAGAAAATAATTTTGAAACTAAAACTAATCAAAGTAAAAAAGTAAAAAAAGATAAATGTGTTTCAAAATATATCTATCAAATATCAAAGAACTCTTATAGAATAAGAATTAAAAAAAATAAATTATTTCCTAATGGATTTAGTGAGTATGTTGAGGGCGAACTAAAAGAAGTTGAAGAATATAGAGATCAAATTATCGCTAAAAGTAAACTTGGAAAAACACCAATATCTAAATACAGAAACTTTACTTTAAAAGATTTTGAACGAGAATTTATTGAGAAGTATTGTTATGATAATATTTCTGATGTGACGGCAGAAGATTATGATCGTATGTTAGTTTCATTTGTAAATAAAAAATTTGGAAAATATAAAATGTATGAAATAGAAAATATGACTTCTGATATTCAACTTTTTATAAATGAGTTAAAAACTACACCTAATAAACATAAACCTGATAAACCAATATCTACAAAATACCACAATTCAATTTATAATGCTTTTAATAAAATGCT
>CAKOXK010000025.1 GCA_934130085.1 uncultured Clostridia bacterium | reverse complement strand
AATAATAATTATAAAATAAATGTATAAATAAAAAAAGTTGGGAGGAAATATATATGTTAGATGCTTTATTATTTTTAGCTAATAAAACAGCATCATCTGTATGTACTGGTGGAATTGCTGAAGTTGTTGGTCTTGCAAAAATGGTTATAAAAGTACTTCAATTAGTTGTTCCAATTGGTTTAATTATTATGGGAACAATTGATATGGCAAAAGCTGTAATTGCTGGCGATGAAAAGAAAATGAAAGAAGCACAAAAACCATTTATTAAAAGAATTATAGCAGCTGTTATAGTATTCTTAATACCAATAATTGTAAATATGGTTTTAAGTTTTGTAACAACAGGTAATAGTGATTGGATTGATTGCTGGAATAGTGCCGAATGGAATGGTGCAATTGATGTTAGTAACGATTTAGATAATGGAAAAAGATAAAATCTATTAAAAGGAAAATAAATTATTTTCTTTTTTTTTATTTTATGTTATGATTATAGTGAGAGAGTAGGGATTATTATATATGAAAAAGCCTTTTATTAAAATTTTAATAATATTATCGATAATTTTTATATCATTTTTTGTTGGAAAAACTAGTGCATTTGCGGATGAAAATAACTGGTGGCATTGCAACTACATATCTCCTCTTACATTTTTAAATAATGATGGTAGTAGAGCAACAAGAGTTGATATAAGATTTTCTTATGTTCAACAATATGAAAATCAAACTCTATTTTGGAAAACAAAAAGTCAATTTATTGAAAAAACACGATTAACTATGTCTGCTTTTTGTCTAGATGCATCAGTATCATCAAAAGAGAATAGATATGCGCCAGGATTTAAAACGATAAAACCACTTATAGATAATACAGAAGGTGTAACAAATATTAATCAAAGTATTTTTATGTTTAATCCTACATATTCTGCAAATAAAGTTGAATTTGAGGATTCTCCAGAATATGTAAAAGTGTATATAGATGGTAAAAAATTAAAGTCTAAAAAATCTACTCGTGAAGAATATATAAATTATCTTAAGAATGTTCAATATTCTGGAGTAAAAGAAGGCGACTATTATTCTTATATTACATTTGATGATGGTTGGGGTGCATCTGCAGGAATATATGATGATAAAAATAATATAGTTGCAGTTCCAATATTTGACACATCATCATCCTTAAATGATGGATTTTATAGTATGTTAAAAAAATTGGGTGGAGAGGTAGTCTTATTTAAGACAACTGCTTCAACTTATCCGAGCGAAAATATGAATTTATTTAATAAAGCCCTTTCTGATGCTGAAAAAAAAGAAAATAAAGAAGAAAAAATAAAAAATGCTAAAGAAGGATTAGAATCTATAATTGATACAGGAGACTCTGATACTAAAACTAAAGATTCTACATTTTACGAAAATACAAAGGGTAAATGGTACGAATTTATTAAAAATGATATGAAGAATCCGACAGTTGCTTCTCCTACAAAAAAAACATATTTTAGCTATTGGTTTAGTTTGACTGGTAGATATATTTTTGAAGATGATTTAAATTTGTTTTTGGAGTATTTGGATTTTATGAAAGATGCATATGAACTAGATGATGCTGATTTCGCTCTTACTAAAGATCAATATAGTGATTTAAGAGAAATGATAGTTGCAATGATAAAATATAGTGAAAAAACAAACGAAAGTATTTCTATAACAAACGATAGTTGTAAATCATTATGCTCTTCATGTTTTGATGAAGCAAAAAACACACAAGCCTGTACACAATGCACAAATCAATCATCAACAACAACTCCATATGGGAAGTGTTATTCTTGTAAAAAAAAATGTGAAAATATTGGTACAGCTAGTGCCAAAGATGCGTGCGAAAAACAATGTATGGGAACAGAATTGTATGAGAAATATACAAAATCATATTCAGAACATAAGAGCCAAATAGAAAAGGAAAAACAGGAAGCTGCAAATGATGTGTTAGATGCTGCAACCTCTCTTTATAAATTTAAAATCAATTTTGAAGGTATAAATTTTAAAAGTAAATATAAAGTAAAATGCAAAGACTTTGAAGCATTACATACAATTTATTTAATTTTGGAAATTGCGGCTCCGATAGCAGTTATAGTTTTTGGTTCATTAGATTATGCAAAAGCAGTTATGGCATCTGATATAGAAAAAATGGAAAAATCAAAGAAAAAATTCCCAAAACGATTGTTATTACTTGTATTATTTGTACTTGTTCCTATATTAATACAAATAATTTTAAAGTTATTTTCAACAACGAGTGATAGTATTGATGCAGATACAAGTCTTATGAAATGTATTATATTAGGAAAATAGGAGGTATAAAATGGGTGGATTATTTAGAAAATTACTTATATATATATGTGTACCGATTTATAATTTGATTGTATATATGTATAAAATATTTTATTCATTAGCAACAACAAGGTTTTTAAAAGACGATTTTATTCAGCAGTTTAGTTCAAATATATATGTTTTAGTAAGTGCTGTTATGTTGTTTGCTTTTTCTATAACAATCTTATCTGCAATAGTCAATCCAGACTTGTTAACTGATAATAAAAAAGGAGTATCAGCATTATTTAAAAGAGCAATAATTGCATTAGCATTGATGGTGTTAGTTCCATTTGCTTTTAATGAATTATATAATATTCAAGACAGCGTAATGTCAAATAGTCTAATTGAAAAAATTGTTGTTGGTATAAATTATGATTGTAATCCAAGTACTGATTCAAGTTGTGAAGTGGGTGGAAATGGAGGACAAGTTATTGCGGGTACTTTGATATCGTCTGTTTTATACCCTGCAGGAGATGAAATCAGTGTTAGTGAAGACATAAGTGAAAACTATGAAAATATGATTACAAAAGATATTAGAAATATTGGTTTAATTGCTCCCAAAATTAATACAACAGTTGAAGATGGATCAAAATTACATTATCATTTTGATGATGATGATTATGCGTTCCATTTTGATGGTTTAATTGCACTTATAGCAGGCCTAATTACAGTGTATATTCTTACAATATATGCAATTGATGTTGCAGTTAGAGTTTTTAAACTTGCATTTTTAGAATTAACAGCTCCAATATCAATAGTTGCTTATGTAGGCGTAGGTGAAAAAATGTTATCATCATGGTTTAAAGAACTTGGAAAGACATATGGAGAATTATTTGTAAGAATAGTAGCAATCGCATTTTATTTGTTTTTAATGAATAATTTAGATGAATTTATGAGTGCATTTAATGATGGAGATTGGATATCAGTTTTAAAAGTTTTCCTTATAGTTGGTATGTTAATATTTGTTAAACAAGTTCCAGATATGCTTGGTAGAATATTTGGCATAGATATCAAATTAAAAGGTGGTATTGCTGGACGTCTTGGCTCAATGGCGGGTGTTGGTGAACAAGCTAAAAAAGCGTGGACAGGTCTTACAAATTTAACAAAAGCAGCTCCTTTAGTTGCCGGTGCAGGTTTAGTTGCTGGTTCTAAAGCTATAGGAGGAAAAGTTGGAGAAAAATTTGGACAAACAGGTTTAGGTCAAAGTATAAGTAATAATGCTACTGTTCAAAAATTGAAGAATGGTATGGGAAAAACATCGGAAGTTGGATCAAAAATTAAAAACGGAATTAGTAGTGCAACTTCTGCAGTAAAAGCAGCTGCAAATGAAAGCAGTCCATTTAAAGCATATGATAAATTGATGTATAGTGAGGGTGGCAAAGGTGCCGTACGAAAACAACAAGCTTCATGGGAGAAAAATGAAAAAGCAAAGTCGGAAGCAAGAGAAAGTTTGTCAAAAATTATTGGTGCAAATATTCTTGATTCAAATGGAAATGTTGTTGATGACTCATTAGCTACAGTTGATAATTATAGTAAGATGGTTGATGGTATGAATGGACATACAGAACAACAAAGAAAAGCGATGACTAATTATAATTCTAAACAAAATAAATTGTTAACAGCTCAAAAAGATAATCAAACTATTAATCAAATAAGAACTGCAATAGAAAATAAGATGAATTCATCAAGCGGTCAACAAAAATCAGATCTTTCAAATATTTTATCTAATTTAGATTTAGGAATGTATCAATCTGGTGCTCAATTAAAGAGTGATTTGAGTGTAGCATTGGCAAAAGATAATTTTGGAGCACAATTTACATCTAATATATCATCAGTTTTAGATAGTTTATCAAACAAAGCTAGTTCTCTTGGATCTGTTGATTCATATGCTACAAATGTTGAAAAAGCACAAGAGGAATTTAGTAGAGCAGATTCAACATTGAATGATGTTATTAGTAAGGCAACTGCTGATCAACAAGTTGTTATGAAGGAAGCAAGAACTATAAGTAAAAAGATGAATGAAGCTAATGTTAAGAGTAACTCTCAAGTAAATGTTACAAATCAACCTATGCAACCATCAAGCTCATCAAATACATCTGGAACAACTTCGACATCAAGCTCACAAACTTCATCAAACACATCTAGGACAACCTCGTCATCAAGTTCACAAACTTCACAAAGTTCAGGAGAAAGTTTGAATCTTGATTTAAATAATACAAAATCTGAACCTTTAAAACCTGATGATTATAATATTCAATCAACTGGTGGATTACATTTAAATCAAGAACAAGTGGAAAAACAAAAACGCGAAAATGATGTTAAACAAAGTATAGATCAGATGGAAAGAACATTTGCCCCTAGCAATGAAGATTCTGATAAACCAAAATTCAAATTAAAAGATGATGAATAAAAAAGGAGTGTGATATATAGTGAATTATTTAATCCCTGCAAATGCTAAAAGGGGAACATTAATATTTGGTATGTTTAATAGATTCGATTTATCTTTATTTGGTATAGGTGCTATAGTATCAATAATTTTATTGCTTACTATTTCACCAGAAACTTTTAGTATAGCATTATTATGTTTATCACCTTTGTTTATATGTACATTTTTGGTAGTTCCTATTCCAAATTATCATAATGTACTTA
>CAKOXK010000024.1 GCA_934130085.1 uncultured Clostridia bacterium | reverse complement strand
ACAACAACCTTAACAACCTTAGCATCCTTAAATGCTTCCCTATTATTAAAATCTATCTTATTAAAAAATCTTTCTAATGCATTATCCATAAAACTCCTCCTGCTACTCACAAACATAATTATACCCCATTTATCAAAATAAAAAAACACTTAAACAAGTATTTTTAATTATTTAATTTTATTATAAATTTTGCATTTTTCTTCTAGTAATTTAAAGTCACAACAACGATTTCTTATATTAATATTTAATTTATTATTTATATACTTACTATATAATTTTTGTGATCTACTATAAACTTTACTATTATGACGATTAAGCCAATACAATTGTTGACGAAGTAATTTTACATAATGATTTTCATTATTTTCGTTCTTTATATTTAAATCTATAATAATTATATTTTTATCAGTAACCGGCAACATATTATTAAAATTAATTGCTCCAAGTTTTCCATCATCTATTTTTAAAAAATCAATTGATGATTTCATATTTTTATGTTTTTCCTTCGGACTAGATAAAGGTGCAAAATACTTACAATTATGTACCTCAAACAAAACCCCTACAAAAGGTCTTTTCTCTTTCCTATCAAAATTATATGGCACTCTATAATCAAACTTTCTTAAATAATTACAATAATCGGTATCTAATCTAACTAATAAAAAATCTTCCATGTCCCTCCTGAATAAATTATTAATCAATAAAAGTAAAACTAGAGTGTGCTCTCTAGTCCTTTTTTCAGTTCCTGTCATAGCCGGAATCGCTGCTTTTTTCAGTTCCTGTCATAGCCGGAATCGCTGCTTTTTTCAGTTCCTCTCAAAGTGGGAATCACTTGCTTTTTAATATTATATGCATAAATACATTAAAAAATCACTTATGCATAGATAATATATCATAAAAATATATAAATGTCTATAACAAAACAATATTTTACAAACAATAATATATCAACGGGCTAACAGCCCACTCCCTTAAGAGTCTTAACATAATCATTACTAATCTCATTATTAACCTTAGTATGATTAAAAGTATGAACAACTAGTAAAAGTAATATCACAACCAATATCATCATCACCAATATTATATAAACAATCTTCTTGAACCTATTCATACCTTCACTTAACCTTCATAAGCGCCTGCATCACACTAGTTAAATACTTATATACCTTCGGTTCTATCCCCTTCATATTCTTTAATACTTCCCATAACTCACCAATACTTAAATGAAGATCAGAATCATAATCAACTCCCATCCCCTTACATAACTCCTCAAGAGTTTCCCCTAACTCTTTTTTATCTACCATATCTAAATTAGACGTCGTCATCTCATGAATCTGCTTACTAACCTTAGATAATGTCCCCTTAACAAAAAACTCTCCAAACAAACACCAACCTATTGGATAATGCTCACTAAAAGCTAAATCCTTACTCTTAACAGACCTATAATTATCATTATACAAACACATACCCACAACAGACCCAGTCGGTACCACATTAATAAGCCTATCCCTTATCAAACCATACTTACCTTCATACTCCATTTTCAAAAAACCAGGACCATCAAAATTATAAATAAGCCTAATCTTATCCCTTAACACATCACTAAGCTCCATACCAGCACACATTGCAAGATTACCACCCTTACTATGCCCAGCTAAATAAACATTACTATCACTAACTAAAATATTCTCCTCAGCATACCTTATCCCCATACTTTGAGTATAAGTTGGATACTGATAATTAAGTCTTATATTTTCCACCCAACTAATTAATGAGCTATCACTACCCTTATAAACAATAAGCAGATTATCATTAAACCTAACACTCATCGCCCCAAACTGTGTATTCTTATTTCTAACATTTTCAAAATTACTAATAATAATATTTTCATACCTCTTACTACTTTTAATCTTACCTAAAAGAGAAAACGAACTAGGTTTCATAACCCCACCTAAATCATCCTTATAAAACGTATATGCATAAGAAATAAAATCCTTATAACTCTTATCACCTCTAAAAGACTTTATTGGTAAATAAACAAAACAAGAAAAAAGCATCGCATCTATCTGATTAAACTTAACCTCATCAAAAGAATAATTTTTATAATAATCTAAATAATCATATATCGTAAACATACTACACCTCTAACTAATTTTATCACAAATATATAATTAATTACACCTAGAAAAAAAGCCCTTATAACTTATAACACTTCTTTTAAACATTTCTACATCATATTTAACCAAACTACTTAAATGCTTACTAACCCTTCTATAAGTTGCATTATTAACCCTTATAACTATCTTATCAGATAGTTTATAAGTATAACCTAAAAAACTAAAACCACGACTTAACTCATGAATCCCACTCTTACTATTTAAAGCAAGTCCATACTGGTTCATCTTTCTTCTAACCATATTATAAACAAACTTTAAATACTCAATATCACTACCTAAAATAACTAAATCATCCATATATCTAATATAATACTTAACACCTAACTCTTCTTTAATAAAATGATCTACCTCACTTAAATAATAAACTGCAAGTATCTGACTAGTCATATTACCAATACCAAGCCCCTTACCCTTATTATATAAAGGAATACTTAATAATTCATTTAGTTTCTTATCCTTCTCTTTATTACTAATATTAAGAGCCTTAACCCTCTCAATTTCCTTATACCTAACTCTATCTATCTCTTCATTAACATAATCTTCATCAGTACTATCAATTACCTTAAAAACAATATCTAATGCGTCTTTATCCTTAATATCTTGCTTAAGCATTCTCTTTAAAACATCATGATCAATATTATAAAAATACTTCTTAACATCCATCTTTAAACAGTAAACCATCCTATGTTTAAGCAAGATATTACTTATATACTTCATTAACAAATCATTAGCAAGACCACTACCCTTACCCTTTCTAGTTGCAACATTACTATATATTAACTTCTTATCCAAAGCCCTAATTAATATAGTACTACTAATTAAATGATTAACCACCTTATCCCTAATATTCTCACTCATAATAAGCCTATACTTAGGCTCATTAATAATAAAAATGTTATACCAACCAAGCTCATACCTCTTATAATGCAAATCAAATAAAATATTATACAAATTAATATTTCTGTGCAAATCAAACTTCAAAACTATTCTTTTGTTTCTACATTTACTTCTAACAACCCTATAAGCCTCATTAATATTATCAATACTTAATAAATTACTATATAAATAACCAACCCTTTTTATTTACTCCACCCCCTAACCATAGTATCTATATTAGATAATAGCCTAACAATACTACTATACCTTCTACTAACCAAAATCCCCAAATCATACATATAACCAACAGTAAAATCAATAAAACTAATATTACACATAGCCTCAACCTGATACTTCCTCTTAACACTTCCTTCAGTGCTATTAGCACGTACTATATTCATATATAAACTCTTACACTCATCAAACAACAATACCTTCAAATGCTTCTTATTCTTAGGAAAATTCTCACAAACATACCCATCAACATACACCAATAACTTCTTAACCTCAGACAATATCCTAAACTCATCCTTAATACAACTATAACTGTTTTTCATCTAACATTTCCTTTAAATCACCCAAAATATTAACTGCATCTTCTGGTGTAGTATTACTTAAATCAATACCTCTAATAATATCAACCACTATTTTCTCAGGCCCACTATCATCACTTATCAACTCAATATTTTCCTCTTTAAACAAATATAAATACTTTTCAAGCGCACTTACTGGAAAACCACATTTAACACTATCTCCAAAACTAGTTAACTTAAACCCACACTTATTATTAAAATATTCAGCATCCTCAGCTAAAAAATAATAAAATATTCCTCCTTTAAATAAATAATACTTATCAGGATTATTAGCCTTAAATCTCTTATAAATATCCAATTGCTTACCCATCTATACTCCTCCTTATCCGTAAACAAAAATTATAAAAAGCACGCATTTGCGTGCTTCCTACATATATTAAGTACATTACAGCTCACTTTCGAAGGCAAAATACCCCTACTAACAAATCATAACTCCTAATATAATATTCGAAGATCACCTGTACTAGCGTAATCTAAAGGAATATGCTTGTTTCTCTATCATGTGGTCTTGTTCCCTAATAGACATTGCCATGAACTCAACTTTAATTTTTTATTTAAGAGAAAATAAGGGCGGACACCGTTGGTATTGTTCACGTTGTTGTTGTTGAAGTTGCCAGAGCTGCCGTTAACGTTCCAAACGTTAGCGTTGCTGCCATTGAAGTTGTTAGGCGACAAAGACCACCACCAAACCAATGGACCCAAGCACAACATAGTCCGTACTTTAAATAGCATAATTCCTACTATAAATCTATTCACATAGTTATAGCCCGCATAATTATATTTCTAAACCACTTTTGCTCATGAATACTCGCAAAAATTAAAATTATACATGTAACAAGCAAAACTCATCACAAACGTCCAAAACCCGTGCCCACAATAAACTCCCCTAGAAAAACCAAAGACTTTCAATTGTTGAAAACGTGCCGCCTTTCGCGTGTATATACTCGCAAAAGGCGATAAGGATGTGACAAGCGCGTATTGCTCCAAAAGGAGAATCCGCATGCGCGCTTGCCACGCACACGTTCCCAAACAGCACTTACTATTATTTATCTCTCTCGCCTATCAGTTTGTCCCTCGAAAGGATTCTCGGGACATCAGCGACTGACGATTTCGACCTTTTAATTCTTTGCCATGTTTACATACTTATTATGAATGGGCTATCACTGGTACCATTTCCAGTTGCGTTGGTCGTCGACTTAAGAGAAATCGAAGGGCGGACACCGCGGGTATAGCACACGTTGTTGTAGTTGAAGTAGCCAGAGCTGCCGTAAACGCTCCAAACGTAAGCGTTGCCGCCACGGAAGCCGTCAGGCGACAAAGACCACCAATAATCACTAGTAGCATTTTCTTGTAAATATGTTGTTGTATTATTTTTTGCATAAGCATATCCTGCATATGCTAGTTCATCTGCTGTTATTAAACCCACTTTTGAATTTATTTTACTTAATTCTCCATTACATTTTAAACTTGGACCAGTGCCTCCAGCACTACCACTAGTACCTACTAATCTCTGGGTAGCACCATAATATGTTACATTTTTAGCATATCCTGAACCATTTGCAGTTATGCCCCATGGATTATAACTTGTATCTGTTACATTTGTTTTATCATTGCACCATTCAGTATCAGCTATTACTTTTTCATATGTACTTAGATTATTATTATACCATGTTTCTAAATTAGTTAGTATTGTACTATTATTTGTATTTGCATGTGTTGCTTCATATGTGCTTGATCCAACAGTTCCATACTTAAATCCTACATAAGCATTATCATTATAACTTGAATTAAATGCACTTTTATATGTTGTACCAGAATATCTAGCAAATGCTGCACTAGTACTATTATTTGCAGTAGCACAAGGATTAGCAGCTTTTGCTGTATTATCATTATGTAGTATTAATTTTACAGAGCCATCTCCTCCAACTCTTACTATTCTCCAGCATTTATTAGCAAACTCTACATAGTTATTTGTTACTGCACCTCTAAAGTAATAAGATGTTCCATAATCGTCTTCTGCAGAAGCAAGTAAAGCTTCACTAGCAGTAGATACTGCTGCTCCTGGTGTAGTTATTGGAGTCTTAACCTCATTCTTTGCTAGTATAGTCTGAGCTAGTGTACTAACAGTAGGTGCTTTAGCACTTGTTATCTCTACATGAGCACTAAATGCTGCGCCTTGATTTGCATTTTGACTAGTTGTTTTCTTAGGATAATATATCTTTAACTCATATGTATGACTTGCATTATTTGCTTTTGCAAACTTTCCACTACCTAATTCAATAGATGTACCAGTAATATCAGTTTTTGATATATTTGGTATTATTTCTCCATTAGTACTAGTATTAGTACTTACTAGTTCATATTGTAATGG
>CAKOXK010000023.1 GCA_934130085.1 uncultured Clostridia bacterium | reverse complement strand
GTAATGATTTTGATCTAGAATCACATCACAAGCTACATCTTGATTGACTCCACCAGGACATGCATAACTTGGCCTTGTAGATTCTGGCGTAGGAGCTGGTTCAACTACAGGTTCTTGAACAGGTGTACTTGGCTTTTCTACAGGTTTTATTTCAGGTTCTTTGCTTGTATCTGAACTTGAAGAACTAGTTGTTGAATTATCTTTCTTTGCGGTATTTGTTTGATTACTTGAAACTTGTTTTTTACCTTCCGAAGAAACAGAGGATTTGATTTCTGTTTTTGTAGAAGACTTAGCTTCAGCTTTTACTGAACTCGATTCTTTTGAAACTGCATCTGTTTTCTTTTGTGTTTCAGAATTCGTTGCATTTCCAACTTCTTCTGTCTTTTCAGTCTCTTCATGTTTACTAACCTTGAATTTCGATTCATTTGTGTTCACTTTTGAATCTTTTGTTGACTTAGCAACAGTAGAAACAACAGGACTAGAAGCATTGCTTTGTTGATTTACATAAACGCCAGTTCCAACACACAACAAAGAAATACAAATTCCTATTACTGTTTTTTTCATACGTTTTAACCTCCAATGATCTGTTTAAAATAGTCTCTGAACTTAAACATACGTAAATATCTTTCTTATTACAAACCTGCAAATATCTATTACTACTAACTAATAACAATCATTTTTTCTTTTTCGGTAGGTAATAAGATTGCTTCGGTAGGTAGGAGGGGTTTTAGGGGAGGTTGCAGTTACACGTCCTGATACAAAGACAAACTGCCCCTCCAACAGTTTGGTTAACAAGCACACATACAAAAAAGACAATCACATTTAGGATTATCGTTCCTGTTCTCGTGCTCGTTTCTTTGCCCAGTTTTCCAGCAAGTGAATCATTAAATCTTTCTTCTTGCCTGGTGTAAAGTCCTTCGGGAAATATTGATCAATCTCTTTCATTTGAAATGATAGCTTTTCTCTTTGATTCGGTTTTTCTTCGGATAAAGTATCATCAATGAATTCAGTAGTTAATTCACCATCATGCGACAGTCTTTTGAATTCCTGACATTGCGCTAAAGATGGTGTTCTTTGGTTTTCAACAATCGCATTGGCTAAATCATACTGTTCAGATTCCGTTAAATACGAAAGTTCGACAGCCGGATTAAATGCGATCTTGATTTCATTTTCGTGACGTCCATCCGCCATTTTTTGTAGTGGTTCAACAAGATATGTTAAACGAATAAAACGCTGAATTTGTTTTGAACTTTCGCCTAATTGTTTAGCTAACAAATCTCGTGATACAGCAGTTGATAACTTCTGGCCAACTTGACCAGAAGTTGACTTGGAGTATTCAATGCCTAATTCATCATCAGGTATTTCTTCGATTTTTTTACCCTGATGTTTCATGGCTTCCAGTCTCATTTTATAGGCATAACCACGCTCACTTGGATAAATGTTTTCACGTTGAATGTTACTGTCAACCATTAAGATCGTTGCCTGATCATCATCTAGGTTGCGGACAATAACATTCATTTCTTTTCTTCCTAGCTGTGACAAGGCAAATTTACGCCTGTGACCAGAAATCATTTCATACGTTCCATCTTCCTTTGGTCGTACGAGTGCAGGCATCAACATATCGTTTTCTTTGATGGAATCAATAAGTTTTGCCATATCTTCATCCATCGTGACATGGAATGGATGTCCTTTAAAATCTGTAATTTTATCTATTGGGATTGTGGTAACTTTTTCTGCATTGGCATCTTGTCTTTCTTCTTCTGTAGAAAACAAAGAGTCATAAGTTGGCAATCCCAAATCTAGTTTTGGCAATGTTGCCACCTCCTTTAAAATAGGGTGAGTTGAATACAATTGTTTAATTTACGATCATTCCAGTCATTTACAGCAAGTTCCTCACTTACTTTTGTTTGTGTCCTGGCAGAACACAAAGTGCAACTTACATATTGACCATAACAACCATTGATTTTCTTGTTATCCCAGTCGATACGAAGTCTTGCGATAGAATGACAATGAGGACATCGTTTTAATCGTATTCTAGGCATTTAAGAGTGTAAAAGATTCTACAACTACAATCGTTGAATAGGTCTTTCTACCATCTTTTTCATAAGAGCTTATACGAAGATACCCATTGATTTCATAGGCTGTATCTTTATTTCTGTGTTTACAAAGTGCATTGGCAACTTCACCAAAGGCAATACAATTAATAAAATCAGTAAATGGCTTATTGTCTCTTATACAAGCTAAACTAAATCGGACAAAAGAATTGCCTTTACTATTTTTAGATAGTTCAATATCTCTTGTCAGTGGTCCAATTAAATGGACTGAATTGTTTTTCATGTTCTTCTCCTAACGACAGTCTCTGTCTTTATGTTTTACTTTTTGTTCTGAAATGATTTCCATGGTTAGATTGTCATAGGCCTTGGCCACTTTTGAATCTTTTGCGTAGGCATAGATACTGACTCCAGCTATAGTTGCTTCACTGGCTTTTGTGGCTTTAGGAATGATCGTATCAAAGACTCTTATATTTTTACCAAAACTTTCGTGAATGGTTTCAATCGTACTTTTGGCTACTGTAGTATTCATATCTACAAGCGTCATGACAATACCAGCAACTTTTAAATTAGTGTTGATCTTACGTTGCACTTTACTTACAGTCTGAAGCAATTGAGTCATTCCTTTTGCAGGAAGAAACTGTGCTTGTACTGGAATCAGTACTTCATCCGCTGCAGACAGTGCATTAATGGTAAGCATCCCTAAAGAAGGTGGACAATCAATCAAAATAAAATCATAGTCATCACGTAGTGGCTCAATACAGCTGCTTAATGTCTGTTCACGATTGATGACACTGACTAAGCGAATATCCATATCTGCAAGTTCAATGTTTGCAGGGATCACATCTACATCTTCTTTATGTTTTAAAATCAAAGAAGAAAAATTAATTTCCTTATCATTAATATAAGCATCTAGTAGATTTGAAACACTGCAATCTAAAGCATCATTGGATTTCCAACCAAGGGAAGTGGTTAAATCTCCCTGAGGATCAAAATCAACAATCAGGACTTTGTAGCCGTAGCGTTCAAGACCAATCGCAACATTAGCCGTAGTTGTAGTTTTACCAACACCGCCTTTTTGATTGGTGACGGCAATCACTTTACATTTACGCATAAAAAAACTCCTTTCTACATATCCAGTGTTTGACTGGTATGTAAAAAGGAGTGCATGAAAAACGATAGTTAATTTTGTGATGGAAGGGCAGGGGGATAATGCCTTTGTGAAAACAGATATGAAAAAATCTTTTTATTTGGATTCTAAAAGTGGCTTTTTTAGGGATTTGTACCTGCAAATATCGGTAAAAAACGGGTGCTTTTAGAACATTTAAGAAATTCCATAGACGAGTTCGAATAGTATTTAATTTCAAAAAAACCCTTTATTTAAGGGCTTTTTAAGTGCTTGCATGGAATATTGCTACCATTTTGATACCATTAGATGAAAAATCCTATTTATTTTAGATAATTCATTTTGTACATCTAGTCATTTAATTTTTCAAAATCGCTTAAATTCAGTTCTCGTTTAAGTTCTTCTTCACTTGGTAGATATGTTTTATATTTTGATGCAAAAATCTGATTATTATCCTCAGGCAATGTGTATTTAACTAACGTATCGCTTTTATCTGCACACAACAATATGCCAATAGGTAGATTATCTCCTTCGTTCATTAATTCTCTTGTATAGTAATTTACATACATCTGCATTTGTCCGATATCCTGATGTGTCAGATCTTCAGTTTTCAAATCTATCAATACAAAACACTTCAAGATGTAATTGTAAAATACAAGGTCGATATAAAAATGTCTTCCATCTACTACAAAATGTTTTTGTCTTGCAACAAATGAAAATCCTCTACCTAGTTCTAACAAGAATTTCTGTAGATGATCAATTAATGCTTGTTCCAAATTGGACTCATAAAAATGTTCGTTGGCTGGTAAATCTAGAAATTCTAAGACATAAGGATCTTTAATGAAAGATTCATATTCAGGTTTTGGGACAGTTTTTTCTATTTCCTGTGCAACAGACTTTTTATCTTTGCTTGCCAATATACGATTATAGTACATTGTGTTTATCTGTCTTTGAAGTTGTCTGACACTCCAGGAGGCTTTTGTACATTCATTTGTATAAAATTGTCTTGCTTTTTCATCCTCAACACGCATTAATAGTTGATAATGAGACCAACTCAATTCGCTCGACAGTGTCGAGCGTTTTTGATACACGGTGTAAAATTGACGCATTTTGCGTAAATTTTGGATACTGAATCCTTGCCCAAATTCTTTGGTGAGCGCTTTAGAAATATCCTTTAATACTTGTTTTCCATAAGCAGCACGATCATTTTCACCACAGACTTCATAAATTTTCTTGCCTATGTTCCAATAAGCTTCAACCATTGCAGAATTTACAGATTTGTAAATTTCTTGTTTGGCATTGATAATGAAATATCGAATTTCGTTATATGTATCTTCAGAATTTATTTTTGATAACTTTTTTTCATCATTAGATATTAAAGACATGTTTACTCCTTTCTTTTAAAGTGGAAATTATAACTGTTTGTTAATATTTTGATACAAAAAGTATCTTAGGAGTGTTATTTAACATTTGGGTAGTTAATTGACCACTCTATGTAATCATTTTTGCTGATCTTTCCACTTTCTAGATCAGCTTTTTTATTCATCCATTCTTCTAAAAAATCATTGAATATTTCCATATTGAAATCAATTAGAAAATGGTCTTCACCTTGGACTATTTCTTTTTTAATTGTGAAATTTGAAGTTCTGTCCCAATCAAGTAATTCAAATGCAAAGTCTAAACTAGCGGTGTGATCTTCTAAACAAAGATAATACGAATCGACATTTAGGGCTTCACTGATCTTTTTTAGCGTATCTTTTCTTGGTATTCTAGATCCATTTTCATATTGAGAGATACGAATTCTACCTTTTTCATCACCAGTAAATCCAACTTTTTCGGCAAGTTCTGACTGCGTAATTCCTCGTAATTGTCGTACATATTTGATTCTTTCACCTATGTCCATTTACAGTACCCCCTTCCCCCAAATTATAGCATTTTAGTCACATATAGAAAACAATAAGATTTACTGTAAATAAAAATGTATACAGTAAACGATAAAAGTTACGCAATATAGTTGACGTAAACGTATAAGCTTACTATAATGGAATTAACAGTAAACAAAAATAGTTACTGTTTAGAAAGAAGGAGATGAAATAAATGAAAGAAACTATTTTTATGACAGCACAAGAGGTAGCAGATTTGCTAGGTGTTTCGAAAGGACTTGCTTATAGAATAATCAAAGATATGAATAAGCAACTTCAAAATGAAGGCTATATTACTATCTCTGGCAAAATCAATCGTACGTATTTCAATGAAAAGATCTATGAGGGACGAGATTATGGCAGTTTACAAAGAGGATAGCGGTAATTGGTATGTTTCTAAGCGTTACATTGATTTAGAAGGGAAGAAGAAACGTTTATTCAAAAGAGGATTTAAAACAAAACGTGAAGCCTTGGTGTATGAGCAATCCTTTATGTCCAAAGAAAAAGATGATCAAACAATGTTGTTTGATGACTTTGTAGAAGTATATTATGAAGAACTTAAGAATCGCATTCGATTAAGTACATTTATCACAAAACAAAATATCATCGAAAAGAATATTCGGCCATACTTTAAAGATTTACAATTAAACGATATTACACCCAAAATTGTAATGCGTTGGCAGAATAAATTGTTGAATATGACGTATGGCAAAGATGATAAAAAGTATTCACCGGAAACACTAAAGACGATTCATTCTCAATTAAGTGCAATTTTGAATCATGCTTGTAAATACTATGGATTAAAAATGAATGCGGCAACAGTTGCTGGAAACATCAAAGTAGAACAGAAGAAAGAAAAAGATTTTTGGACGTTTGAAGAATATTCTAAATTCATCGATGCGATATCAGATAAGACACTAAGCTATATTAGCTATGAGATCTTATTTTGGTGCGGTTTAAGATTAGGAGAACTTAGGGCACTAACAAAAGCAGATGTAGATCTAGAAGCTAAAACAATCAATGTTAATAAATCGATGCAGACAATTAAAGGAAAAAATATTGTTACGGATCCTAAAACAAGTAATAGTATCCGTGTTGTGGATATGCCGGATTTTATTGTTGATGAATTAAAAAATTACATGGAACATCTTTATAAAGTAGGTGAAGATGATTACTTGTTCCCCATATCTAAGAGCTATATGCATCACGAAATGGATAGAGGCTGTAAAAAGAGTGGAGTGAAAAGAATTAGAGTTCATGGCTTAAGACATTCACATATTACGATGCTGATTGAAAGTGGATTTTCTGCAAAAGATGTTGGAAAACGTGTAGGTCATTCTGCTGAAAAGATCACATACCTATATGCGCATTCTTATGATGAAAGG
>CAKOXK010000022.1 GCA_934130085.1 uncultured Clostridia bacterium | reverse complement strand
TTTACTCTGTCTTGATATATGTTTAAAAATTGCCTGTAACCTTTTATGTCTATTCCTATTAAAGTGTAAATATCGCTCTTCTCGATGTAATCTCCCTTCTTTATATTAATCTCATTTTTTATTGCATACACTACTATGTATGTTTCGTCTAACCTCCTCTTACTACATTCTGATAATGTTAATTCATTCATTCTTTACTCCTTTCGTAAGCACAAAAAAATATGATGTGTAAATAAAATTTACACACCATATAATACACTATCTAAGAAGTTCTTGGTTTGAAAATTGTAAAATAGGAAGAGAAAATATGAGAGAAACCTTTAATAAAAGCATTCTTGAAGTAGAAAAGCAGACAATAAAAGCATTGATAAGTCAAGATAAAGTAAATAAAAGATATTTAATATAATGAAAGTGATTGCTCCACCATATATGTGGTATAGTCAAAAGTTGAGCAATAAAAATGCTTTGACGACGTTTGTGAGTATTTGATTGGTCGTCCTCTGCCAACAACAACAACGGCTATTACGTTAATTTTAGTAATGGCAAAATCGACAACGACAACAACAACAAATATCCTGTGCGTCTGGCTAGGAGTTTCATTATAATAAATACATAACATCTTTCCTTTTTGGAAAGATGTTATTGTAAATATAACGGAGAAAAAATGGAAGATAAAATAGAATTTGAAGAATTATACAAGGCATATGAATTATGCCTAGTTTTTTCTTAAAAATAGATTTATCTGGATATTTTATGTCTGTTGATAGAAGAATAGTAAGTGAAAAGTTTAAAAAATTAATACAAAACAAATATAAAGGAAAGCATAAAGAATTATTGTTATATTTAACACCGGTGATATTTGAAAACAATCCAGCACTAGATTGTGAATACAAATGCAGTGAACAAATAAGAAATTTAGTACCTAATAGAAGAAAAATGGATTGTAATTCAAATTATGGAATGGCAATAGGAAATCTTACAGCTCAAGCAGGAAGTAATTTGAATTTAAATAATTTTGACCACTATGTAATAGAAGAATTAAAATTAGATAAATATATCAGATATGTAGATGACATAATTATTATATCTGACAATAAAAAACAACTTATTGATACTTTGCCTCTTATACAAAATAAGCTTGCTGAAACGCACCAGTTTATAAATAAAAAAACAAAAATAGATACAGCCTACCACGGAGTTCCATTTTTAGGAAAGGTATCGCATCCTTATGGATATCAAGAACCTAGTAAACAAGTTATAATAAGAACATGTCAAAGAGCAAAAAATATACAATATGAAAACGAAAAGAATTTAATTGCAAAGGTTAATTCGCAGGTTGGAACTTTAAAGGGGTATAATTGTAGAAAATTAATTAGAAATTATATTGATTTATTGTCAAGTGATGCTCAAAACATAATCAAGGAAAGAATAAAAATGGTCAATTGAAAAGGGTCATTTTATATATTTTAAAGAAAAAACATTGACACTTAAGGGGAAGAATGATATTTTATAACTAGTGTAAGTACAGCAGAAAAAGATGTTGCAGATAGTATTATTAAATCTGGATATTTAAGACCAGCAATAGGTGCATTAAAAACTTTAAATTCATATGGCATGCATCAGATTGCTTGTTTGGAGAAATTCCAAATACAGATAATTTTATGAAAAATTTAAACACAAATTTATATACTGAACCAGATAAGATAATAAATGCGATTGAAATTTGTGTACATGAGGAGAAATTAAATAGAAATTACATAGAGCAGGGAGAACAAGGAAAATTCCATTTAGTACAAAGACAGACTTAAAACCAGAGTGCTTAGCGTTAAGGAGCAGTAAAGAATTACTAGATTTTTCATATGGTTTAGATTATTTAAGTAAGAGTGTTGGAAATTTTAGAGACATTTTAAATTATAAAAATAGAGAGCCAGGTCAGCATTGTCAAACATTCAAAAGAAGAAGAGAAAAAGAAAGCTTCATGAAGAAATTTTCACAAGGAATAGATGAAGAACAACATATTGAAATAAATAGAGAACACGAAGTTTTAGAAGAAAGTGTTGAATATGATGAAGGAAGATAATTTATATAATTAAGGAGGAATTTACATGAAAAAGTCGTATATTATTATAGGAATGGTTGTAATTGTAATGCTTGCTGCAATTGGAATTTATGCAGTTATAAACAGCGATTCTCAAAGCAAAAAACAATCGAAAGAAAATTCAACAAATATAGAAGGAACAACTAATACAGAAAATTCTACAAAGGAGAATAACACAGAGAATAAAGCCGAAAATATACAAAATAATCAAATAAGCAATGAAAGTGAGGAAAATAATATGTATAGTACAGGAAAACATCATGCTAAAATAGTTGTGAAAAACTATGGAACAATAGCATTAGAATTAGATGCAGATGTTGCACCAATAACAGTTGAAAACTTTGCAAATTTAGTAAATGAAGGATTTTATAATGGGTTAACTTTCCATAGAATTATATCTGGATTTATGATTCAGGGAGGAGACCCTCTTGGAAATGGAACAGGAGGAAGCAGTAAGACTATTAAAGGTGAGTTTGCTTCTAATGGAGTAAAAAATTCAATTTCTCATGTAAGAGGAACTATTTCTATGGCAAGATCTTCTATGCCAAACAGTGCAAGTTCACAATTCTTTATTGTGCACAAAGATAGTACATTTTTAGATGGACAATATGCTGCATTTGGAACTGTTACAAGTGGAATGGAAGTTGTAGATAAAATATGTGCCGAAACAGCAGTTGAAGATGATAATGGAACTGTTGCAAAAAATAATCAACCAGTAATTGAAAAAATAACGATGATAGACTAATAAAAAAATAAAGACAGAAATAATTTATGTTTTTACAAAATTCAACTGATAGCTCGCATTTTGAGTGGCGGAAGGAGCTTCGACCAAGAGCAACATGTTGAATTTAAGAAAACAAATTATTTCTGTTTGTGTTATGCTGAAATGAACAAATTGAATTTATTTATATTATTTAAACAAAGTAAGTACAAGAAAGGACGAACCATATGAACGAAGAAAATGCTCAAGTTATTTATGATTTACTTGATAGAATTAAGGTAACAGATGAAAATAGAGATAGAATGGAAAAAATAAGAAAGTTTCTTAGCGAGAGTAAATTTCAAGAGGCTTTAGATGAATTGCAAATTTTACAGATGTCTGGCAATGTTGAATATGAAGACTATGCAGAGGTTAAGGAAAAGGAAAGAAAGATAAAAGAAAGAAAGCAAGAAGAAGGACTAGGATACCCTGTTGAATTAGCCGATACTGAACTTGAAAAGAGATATATTGGTTTGCTTCTAAATGATGTAAAACAGATTTCTGCATATTATTTTCTATATAAAGATTGCTTGTTTTTAGATGAACAATTGTTAGATGTGTATAAAACAGTATTGTTTACAGATGGTGAAAAGTATGCACCAGAAATTGCAAAAGAAGGATTTAATTTTGCAAGGACAACTGATGAGCTTATTGAATTTAAATATCAAATTCAAGTCGATTATGAAAATTCTAAATATAAAATGGAAAAGACATATACAGAGCTAAAAAAATTATTTACACTTAGAAGATGTTGCAGAGAAAATCCTGTAAAACATGTACAAAAAGAGATTGCAGACATAAGAAATTATGAATTGTATGACAAAATGACTGTTGAAGAAGTTGAAGGAGCTGTTGAACAGGTTACTGCAACGGAAAAATTTAAGAGGTCTATATTAAATGACGATTTGACAGGATTTTTGGTTAGAGGAGATAACACATTAACAAATGGTTTATCTATTCCATTTAAGATTTTGTCTAGTGTATTTAAGGGAATAAGACAAGGGGAAACAATGGCGTTTGCGATGCCATCAAACTCTGGTAAGAGTAGATTTACAATTAATCTAGCTGCATATATTGCATTAATGCATAAAAAGAAAGTTTTGTTAATTTCTAATGAGATGTCAGAAGAAAAAATGAAACTATGCTTAATTACTACCATATTAAATAATCCAGAAATTCAAGAACTACATGGGCAACATTTGCATAAAACAGAAGGAGAATTATTGGAGTTTAAATTTAGACCAGATGATCCAAAAACAGTAAAAGTTGACGAAAATGGATTTGTTGTAAAAGAGGAAAATGAATCTCAAGCTGAATTCGCAAGGAGACTTTCACAAATATCAACAGAATTTACGCAAACAATAAAGGTAACTAACTGGTTTAATAAACAGGTTGCAAATTCAATATACTTTATAAACATAACAGACCACACAAACGATGAGTTAAAGAAAGTAATAATGAATTATTATTATAAAGAGCATGTTGAATATGTATTTTACGATACGCTAAAAACAGACATTGAAAACATTGGTAACGGAGAAGAGCTAAAGAAAACAGCAACAATTTTATCGAATTTAGCTCAAAACTTTAACATGTTTATAGGCTCAACTTTGCAACTTGCGGAAACTGCAACAGACCCTATTAATTTAAACATAAACGATTTAGCTGTTAGTAGGACTGTAAAAGAAGTATTAGATACACTTTGTTTGTTCAAACAAATACACAAAGAAAATTATAAAAATTATGAATACTCTTTAAATGAAGTAGACGATAAATTCTTTAATTTAAAAGATTATGATGATCCAGATGAAAGATATTATGCTTGTGTTGTTGATAAAAACAGAGCTGGAGCTAAACCAAAGCTATTATTTAACTTAAATTTAGCATATAACAGATGGGTTGAACTTGGATACTTACGATTAAAAGATGCTGAATAAATTATACTCAGCAAAAACTTCGCCCAATAGGGACGCCCCTTTTTGGGCGAAGTTTTTGCAATTTAGATTTGATGAGTTAAAAAATTAAAGGGGTGGATATACGTGAAAAATAAGAAAATTAAAATAATGGCTAGTGTTGTTATATTAGTAATAATTGTTATATTTTTTATTGCAGGTTTAATAACTTTGAAAAATACCAATAAATCAAATGATGAAAGCAATAAAGAAGTAAAAATAGAAATTACACAAGAAAAAAATGAATCAGCCATTGTTTTGAAAGTAACATCTGTTGATGGATTGATTAGCATAAGTAATGAACAAATTGCTAAGATGACGGACTATGATAAGAAACATGTTATATCTGTTACTGAGCATTTGTCTATAAATAAGGGGCATGGAACAGATTTTTCCACATTTGGTGAGACAATAAAATACGAATATGATAAGGGGATTATTTCGGAAAATTCAGAAGAAGCTTTCTGGAATTATGTAGAGAGCCATGGTGGGCTTGACACATGGCTAAAAGGTACGTTGGAATATTGTTTTGGAAATGAAAATGGAGTATATAATTTATATGAAATAATAAATCCAGAGGGTGAAAAATCAGATACATATACAGCAACGCAAAGTGGCACATATACTTTTACAGTAAAAGATTTGTTGTATAATAAGGAATATAAAAAGACAGTTGATGTGACTGTAGAAAAATAGGACAAGACGGAATTGTATACAAGAACATTTGAATTGGAATAGGTTGTCAGTGCTAGGAGAAACAACTATATTTTAAATTAAAATAAATCAGAACGAGTACTTGTTCTAACAAGTGTTAAAATTAAAATATCATTATCAATTTGATATACTAATAACTAATCGGGCTTTATATGACATTCATAGAATCCGTTCACTTTCGGGTTCTAATATATGATTACAATATTTAGTAGGTAAAGTTTCTCAGTTTGAAAGCATAGAAACAACTTTGACGAATTCAGTTTCATCAAAGTTGTTTCTATTTTTTTAATTCTGGTTTTATTCTAATATTGATATTTTCTGTTTTAGGCAACACTGATATATGCAGAAATTTCTTATTTATTCAAAAATTAAAAAATGTCATTTATTTGTCACTTTGATGATGTATTATAATTCCAGTAAAAGAAAATTTGAAAAAGACTTACAATTTTGGCTGTGTCAAACTTCATTTCCAACGCGGTTACATACAGCACGTATGCGCCCTTGCCTTGTAAATTTGTTTTCCTTGCCAAAATTTAATTCTTTTCCAAATTGAGTGCTTTGGAGATTTAATTTGCTATTCCAAAGCGAGAAAGGAAAATATAATGGAAATTTTAAGAGTTGAAGATTTAGTTAAGACTTATGGAAAAGGTGAAAATCAGGTTAATGCAGTTGACCACATTTCTTTTTCGATAGAGAAAGGAGAATTTGTTGCGATTGTTGGAGCAAGTGGAAGCGGAAAATCTACGTTGTTACATTTGTTAGGCGGAGTGGATAGACCAACATCGGGTAAAGTGTTCATTGATGGAAAAGATATCTATTCGCTGAATGACGATAATCTAGCAATATTTAGAAGAAGGCAAATTGGTTTAATCTATCAATTTTACAATTTAATACCAATATTAAATGTAAGAGAAAATATAACATTGCCATGTGATTTGGACGGACAAAAAGTTGATGAGAAAAGATTAGACGAACTAATAAAAACATTAGGATTAGAAAAAAGAGAGAAGCATCTGCCAAACCAATTATCTGGAGGACAACAACAACGTGTATCAATAGGAAGAGCAATGATAAATAATCCGGCATTAATGCTAGCAGATGAACCAACAGGAAACTTAGATTCAAAGGCGAGTGATGAAATAATATCATTACTAAAATTATCAAACAAAAAGTTTAATCAGACTGTTGTAATAATTACTCACGACTTAGAAATAGCAAAAGAAGCAGA
>CAKOXK010000021.1 GCA_934130085.1 uncultured Clostridia bacterium | reverse complement strand
TATTGGCTTATATCAAAATATGTACTTAAAAAATAGCTTAAATAAGCTAAATAACATTTGACTTATTAGGGAGGTGACTACAATGTTAAAAGAAGAACTACTAGATATAGCAAACGAAATAATAAAAACAAAAAGTGAAAAACAAAATATTGAAGTAAAAGCTGCTAATGGTGGTTGCCCTAAAAGATTGTATGATACTTTATCTAGTTTTCTAATCAAGATGGTGGTGGCATCATTGTGTTTGGTCTAGATGAAGAACAAGGATTTAAACCAGTTGGGGTGTATGACTTACAGGATTTACAAACAGATAGCGAAAAGCCCGCTCCTTTAGGTGTGGGATGGATAGCATCAGATATATTTATGTGTATGAAAGGGCTGAATATATACATATATTAAGTTATAATCAATATATGGAAAATAATTATAGACGCACAAATACAACTGTATCTTTGATAAATTATCATTTTGTATTTTGCCCAAGATATAGACGAAAAATTTTTCTGATACCTAAAGTAGAACAACGATTTAAAGAATTGGTCCAATTAAAATGTAAGGAGCTAGAAATAGAAGTTATTGCTATTGAATGTGATAAAGATCATACTCATATATTTTTAAATTGTTTGCCTACACAAAGTCCATCAGATATTATGCAACAAATAAAAGGTTATACAAGTAAAATTCTTAGAGAAGAATTTGTAGAATTATCAAAAATGCCTAGCTTATGGACAAGAAGCTATTTTGTTTCTACTGCTGGTGATGTATGTAGCGAAACGATTAAGAAGTATGTAGAAAATCAGAAGAAACGATATTAAAAAAGAGAATATATTATTAGAAAGGAGGTGAATACAATGACAAACTTTATAGTTCAATTTCCTCTTAAAACAGAAAAATATCAAGAAGATATTTTAGATAAACGTTTTGAAATTGGCAGACAGATTTATAATTCCTTAGTAAATGTTGTTAGGGACCGGTGAAAATCGCCAAAAAGTGTCCAGTGAAAATCGCTATTTTTAGTCCATCAAAAATAGCCAATCATAATAAAAGACCATTACCATTTTTCAATAATAGTCCTACACTGATATATGCTAACACATCAGATGGAGGAGGTATTTTGACTATAAATAGTAATGACCTAGAGGACATATTAGCACATGCCCTTGCCACCATAAAAGGGAAAAATGGGTGAAAGTTATTCGATTGAGAAAGTTAATCTGGCAGAACTGCACAGAATCACAGGTATCAGTCGAGCTAAACTAAGAAGATTAAAGAAAAATGGTTTTGTAGTCAAGCCGAATGCAAATAAAGGAAAAAAATCCAAGAAATCTGTTATTTCAGGATACGAGGGCACAATTGATGATTATCTCAGAAAGAATGTCACAAATTCCGAAGTTATCTTTGAAAGACTTCAAGGAGTCGGCTATCCAGGAATCAGACATTCATCCCCTATCCATCCAATTCTGCATCCTTTCCAGTCCGAATCCAAAAGTACATACAACGCACAGAGCACTTCGCTTTGACGGGTCATTGATTCCCAAAATTTGTTTCCATAATCAAAATCATATGGATCTAGATATTCTTTTTTATCAGTATTTATCCAAATGAAGTATTCACCCATATCTGTATCGTTTCTGTAGTTTATATAATTATATATCTTTTTACATATACAAAAAGATAATATATTAGATGTAGATAAGAAATAATTTATGATTAAACGGATATACTTACTTTGGATTGGCAAACACAACTCCTTTCATTCTCTGGCGAAATTCATCTAGAGAATAGGTTACAGTTTTCCAATCTTCTTTTGCATCTTCAAATGTGTTGGTGATGCCATCATAATTGCCATCTTGAATTGTAAGTGTTGTTCCATCCCAGTTGATGACAATTCCAACATGGTTTCTGCCTATACCTGAAAAGACAGAACCGGATTTGGGGGTAGTTGATCTTTCAAATTTATCAGCATGTGTAGCAAGTAGTTGATCTACACAATCCCATCCATTACCTCTGAATCCTGGATCATATCCGTAAAGTTCATAAAACCTTCCCCAGGCAAACCAGGTACATTGACCATATAAACCAGCCTGTGCATAGGGATTCTTTGTCACCCATGCTTCTAAATTATTGAAGTTAGGGTTTGTTCCACCTCTAAAGGTAATACCTACATAGCGCATGACATGATCAACATAGAGTGGATCTCCATAGACAGTGGTGTGGAGTTTTGCTTTTTTATTGTCTGAGAATAATTGTGCATTATATTTTGAATATCCATTAAAGTTATTTATTGCCCAGGTAATATATCCCGTGCCATAGTTATATCCTTGCAATGCAAGATAGATATGTTCCGTATCACTTGTATTTTGCACTTGAGCCATTTGTAAACAATCTGCAAATGTATGAACACCAACTTGTATAGAATACTCTGGATTAGTGATTCCATTAGGAACTTGTGGATATTCTGTGTTATATACACTTTCACTTGATTGCATGGGATCATTTCCTTTACCACCAGATTCCTGCATCATAATTGCTTGCAAAAGAGATACATAGTCATCTATGCCATAATCTTGAGCATATTTACGAATTGTTTCTTCATAGGCAATGACTTCTTCACTTAAAGAGACAATCTGACTATTGGAACCACCATCTTGTGCTAATACGCTAAATGTTCCAATAAACAGAGTGATTACAATTAATAAAATTAAACCTGTTCCAAAAGAAATAAGCGTATTCAAAATGGATACGCTTGTTTTAACAGTTTTAAAAGATTTGTTAATTATAGTTTTTGCAAATTGTGAAGTTTGCTGCAATGGAGATAAAGTAACAGTATCTCTTACAGTTTCCATTTGCATTTTTCTTTTTACATAGTGTCTTGCTAGAGAGGGATAGTGAATAGGTTGTAATTCGGATGAAGCAGGTACTATATTAACAAAAGAAGTATTAGATGCTTTCTTTCTATTTGAAAGAATTGGTTGAACTGGAATTGTATCAGTTTCAAATGGTTGTGTTGGAATAATCTTTGTATCTTTCTTGATTTGTCTTTTAATTGTAGAATCTAATTTCTTTGATTTATGGATTGTTTGAAGCAAAGTTGCTTTTGCTGTAGAAGTGATTTGATTAGTTGCTTGTACTGGTGCGGTTTGTTCATCATTTTTAGTTTGTGTTTTTACAGCTGTGTCTTTTTTGTGGATGGTTTGTTGCAGGATAAAGTGCTTCATATTTTTCTTTTCATCTTTTGTTTTTAATGACAAAACCTTTTGCTTCGTTTTTATATCTTTCATAATACTGACCTCCTTATTATGTGAATCAGGAAATTTGTAAATGAGCAGGAACACTGTATTTATTGAGTAAGCTCATTGTTTGCATAAATACAAGACTGCATTTTGATTTTTTGCTGAGGTAAAATGCATTCTGTTGGGTGACAGGAGAAATTAAATAATGGAGTTTCATTACTATATTGACGGACGTGTTACACTTGAACGAACATTCTGGAATAAATTGTCTGTTCTTGCCAGTCCACGACAAAAACAAATGATTATGGATGGGTATAAGGTAATGATTGCGGAAAGCTTGTATTGGCTGGAAGAGGAGAGAGAGGATAACCTTTAAAACAAGGCATCCTCTTTTCTTTTAGTCTATTGTCTTATTTTCTATCACTTGGTTTTGTTGTGTTCAAATCATAAAGCAGTCCTTTAGGCATTTTGTTGACGAATGGGACAATAGAGCCACCATATTTAATTAATCCACATCCAGATTGTGCATTAGTTATATAACTCATTTGTTCATCAGATATATTCAATAGTTTTGCTAGATCTTCTCTATCATTTGGAGATTGGTTCAACATGACAATAAAGAGACTGTTTGATAGCATACTTGTTCCTTGTTGAGAAGATAATAAATACTTAACATTCTGGGTAATACCAGTTGGATATGCATCACGTTTTCTGAACTGTCTCCATGCAGAAGCAAAGAAAGTTGCACTTTCTTCATTTTCAAAAATGACATGTATTTCATCAATGAAGACATGTGTCCGTTTTCCTTTTCGCCAGTTATCATTTACACGATTAATTAAAGCATCGGTTATAACCAGTAACCCCATTGTTTTTAGTTGTTTACCTAAATTGAATATATTGAAGGAAAGTACTCTTGAATGAATATTTACATTGGTTTTATGTGCAAAGATATTCAAGGATCCGTTAGTGAATAATTCTAATTTAATAGCTAATGACTTTGCTTCTGGTTCAGATTGTTGTAACAAGCAGTTATATAAGTGTTTCAAAGTAGGAACATAGCGGAATTGTTGTGCATTTTGATAAACCAAGGCAACACATCTATCAATAATGGATCTATCTATCGGAGAAATACCTCCATGATTTGCATCTAGTTGTTCGAACAAAGACATGATGAACTGTGATTTATCAGCAATAGCATTTCCAGAATCACCATAGCCTTCTGACATATCCATTGCATTGATATGATCCGAACTGTTTGTGCCAATTTCTACAATCTGGCCACCTAGTGCTTCTATAATAGGATCATATTCTCCTTCAGGATCACAAATCAAAATATCATCATCGGTAGACATGATTATGAATTCAATTTCTTCTTTGGTTAAGAAAGATTTTCCTGATCCAGGCACGCCTAATACAAAGGAATTAGGATTCTGTAATAATTCTTTATTGCATAAGATTGGATTGTTGGTGATGGCATTCTGACCATACCAGATGCCACCTTTATCCATGATTTCCTGTGCACGGAAAGGAATAAAGACGGCAGCACTTTCTGTGAGTAGAGTGCGAGCTATATTCAATTTGTTTACTCCGATTGGTAAAGTTGTTTGAAGACCATCTAATTGCCTTTTTGAAAAATACAGTGTTTCTAGATTACATACATATTTACGAGCTACAGCTTTTAATGTTTCTGTATCTTTGTCCAGTTCTTCTACAGAATCTGCAAGATGAACAATTGTAATGTTGCAGAGCATCATTCTTTGATCACGTACAATTAAATCATCTAAAAATTCTTTGCATTCTTTACGTTGCAACTCCATATCATAGGGGATGATTGCCGAAAAATTGTTATTTTGATTTTGTTTTATTTGCCAGTCAGTGATATTTTTTTCCACACCAAGGAACTTGTTCTCAACTTCCCGTACTGCTTCATCTGTTGGTACACTGATAATATCCATGGAATACATTAAATTCTTATTGAGATCACATAGCTCGGAAACAAATTCATCTTTTAAAAAGCCAGGATAATTGCTTAGATAAAGGACTCTTCCGTATTTGTTATCTAATTGAAAGTATTTATTTTTGAATTTGCACATGTTAGGCGCAATCAGATCTTTAAATGAATGGCCTTTTCGTGCAAGGTCTGTTATATCAAATACAAATTCTTCATTTTCATTTCTATAGAAATCATGAAGAATCTTTAACCGTTCTTCAGCATTTAATTCAATACATGAAGATCCTAGTCTTGCAAATAGTGTAGAAAACTCAGCTGTGATTCTAGAAAAGGTAAACTTTGCTTCATCAATATTGTTCTTAAAGACAGTAACTGTAATATATTTTTCCTGGATAATGTCGTCACTTTCAGACAATTTTTCCAGAATCATGTTGTTATATTCTTTCCTGTATTGATCAAGATTATCCTTCTTTAGTGGGATCAAAATATCTTCGCTGAATTTTCTGATGTCTACTTTTCGATTATTGATTGTGATTTTTGTCATGACGGAAGAGTCAAATGAATTGAGCAGATCACTGTAACTGAGGAAAAGGTTACTTTTATCTTCTCCTGATGCAATCTTATAGTTGATGTCCAAGAAACGATAACTTTTTGTATATTTGTTTCCAATACGAAAAATACCATCCTTGTAGATTGTATCTACTGGGATGGTATCCTGTACGTATTTTGGAACTTTAATCTTTTCTTTGTTTAATTTTTTGATTCTTTCGTAGCTTTTTATCATGTGAAATGGATTCCTTTCGTATTTCATTAATGTGTGGTTGTAAAAGAATTTCATACAGGTTAAATGGTTTATTTAAAAGATCTGTATGTGAAAGAAGAAGGGAATGAATAGCAGTTTGGAAAATTTCCTCTGCATACATTCCTTGGAAACGAATAAAACCTAATGCAGCAAAAGGTGCTGCTCCAAGTATGCATAACCAACTGGTTATTTCCATGCCTAGTAAACTGGAAAAAGAAAAGTAAAGAATGGATGCAACTACACAGGCAAGGATAGAAAAAATACTTTGTCGCATGGATAATCCAAAGAAAATGCTTTCTGTATAGTCTCGTATTTCTTTGTTGATTTTAATTTCAAAATTAGATTTCATCATCAAAATCCTCATAAGTAATATCTAGGGGAATAGAAGATGCAAATAAGATATTATCAACTGGAATAATCATTCTTCCAATATCACGACGGATAATAATCTTTTCCTTTTCATGTTCCATTTTATACATTAATCTTTCTGGTAATGGTAAAGTTGAAGATTCAACAATATCCAATGAATCTCCATTTTTTAATACGATTTTGTTTAATATATAGTCTGTCATTTTATGTTCTTCTCCTGTCAAAAAGGCATAATAAAAGCAGGAACAGTAAGCTCCTGCAGTAATTAAAATAGTAATGACAAGTAATCTTGTCTTGAGTCAAGTATTCTGAGTATTTCGATATTCTCTTTATTGATATTGTAGAATACAAGTTGTTTAGATACGATTAAATAACGGAATGATGTATCTATGTTGAAACGGTCAGACATTTTAGGACCTAAATAAGGATTGTCTTTCAATAATGAAATTGTATCTACAATGTTACTTTTAAGCTTCTTTGCGGCTTGAGTATTATGAAACTGATTAATAATATAGTTTTCGATGTTAAGAAGATCGTCAATTGCTGCTTTTTTATAGATAATCTTCATTTTATAAACCTAACAGCTTTTTGGCTTCTTCTTCTGAATAAGATTCAGTACAATCCATACCAATTTCTAATTCTTTCATTAATTTAGATAAAGCCTTTGCTCTCATTTTTTCGGAATTGTCTTCAGTTACAGAAAAGGGAAAACCACCTGTATTTAATACTTGTTGAAAAAATACATTTACGGCATCTGTTAAAGTTAAACCATTTTTCGCAAAAACTTCTTCTAATTCACTTTTTACTTCTGAATTCATACGAATTCTAAATACATCATCCTTTTGAGCATTGATTACGTTATGCATAATTAGCACTTCCTTTCACAAACAGTATAAACAGTATCTCATAGAATATCAATAAATGTAGCAACGATGTAACCACAAAATTACAAATCCATCATTTCTCTTACAATCCTGTCAGACATTTTGATTGTTCCTACAAGTACTAACATATTGAAAATGAGTTCTCCAATATAGATCCAAATCATTGTTACAGCTGATGCCGATGTATCAACTACAGGAGGGCTGGAAGCAAAAGCAGAGAAGATAATACATGAAAGAACTATGATGGCTCCTTCAAGGCATACACCTGCATAACTCTTGATGAAGGTAAATGCAGTGCTTTGCGTGCTTTCTCCAGCTGCAGCTGCTAATGGAATAGGGGATATTGCAGTATACATATACAATTTGAAGAATCTTCCATATACGGTCAGAATCATTACAAAGGAAAGTATTGTAATAAAAATAGATCCAAGTAATGTGACTGCCCAAAGGGGAATGGATTCAAGAAATCCTGTATTGCTAACTGCATCTATGATTTCTTGAGGTACAACGGTTTCTTGTGCAATTCCAAGACCTACTGATTCAGTGATTGCCTGTATGATTCCCTGAACAATTTTGAATATAGAAGTCATCAGTTCCATTCCATACATTACAAGTGCTCTTGCAATAATGAAACGCAAAAATAACTTAAATGCCTGTTCCGGTCGCTTGATATCCTGCCAGCTTGTACATGTACGTATCATTCCCCATAGAAAGAACAATACAAGTAATGCAAGTCCGATAGCCTGTAATGCTCCATGTATTTTTATAATA
>CAKOXK010000020.1 GCA_934130085.1 uncultured Clostridia bacterium | reverse complement strand
ATTTGAATAAACAGGGGATGTTGATATGGAGAATGGAACTGTAAGACCAAATAAGAAAAGCTTTCAATGGTCTAAATTATTTGTTCAGAATCCGCAATATTTTGACTATGATTTATTAATGATTCTGGTTTTTCTAATGTGTTTTGGACTGGTGATGCTTTACAGTACAAGTGCGTATAGTGCAAATGCGGATTTTGGAAATGATATGTTCTATTTTTCAAAGCAGGCAATTATAAGTGCGGTTAGTTTTGTGTTTATGTTGTTTGTATCAAAATTAGACTATCATGTGTATGGTGCTTTTTCCTGGCAGATTTATTATATTTCCTTGTTTTTGATGCTGCTGGTAAAAACACCGCTTGGAGTAGAAGCATATGGATCAAGAAGATGGCTTCAGCTTCCCGGCAAGATGACATTACAGCCATCAGAAATTGCCAAAATTGCAGTCATTTTGTTAATCCCTTATGAAATCTGCAGACTGGGTCCTAAGATTCAGTCAAAGAAAGGGATTGAACGAGTTTGTGCAGTTGGAGCAGTTGCAGCAGGTGGTGTAATGGTTCTGACAGATAACTTAAGTACAGCGATTATTGTTGCGGGGATTACCGGGATATTAATCTTTGTTGCACATCCTAAGATAAAACCATTTTTGCAGCTGATTGCTGCAGGAGCTGTAGTTGTTGTGGTTGGACTTTCATATCTTTCGGCAAATATTTCAAGTAGTGAAAACTTCCGTCTGCGACGAATAATCACCTGGCTTGATCCGGAAAATCATGCAGATGAAGGTGGATTTCAAGTAATGCAGGGATTGTATGCAATTGGATCCGGTGGATTTTTTGGGAAAGGTCTTGGAAATAGTACGCAAAAGCTGGGGGTAATTCCTGAAGTGCAAAATGATATGATTTTGACAATTGTATGCGAGGAGCTGGGCGTGTTCGGCGTAATTGTCGTTCTCGTACTGTTTGGACTACTTTTATATCGCTTGATGTTTATTGCAAAGAATGCACCGGATCTCTATGGCTCATTAGTCGCAAGTGGAATCTTTGCACATATTTCGCTTCAGGTTATTTTAAATATTGCCGTAGTGACCAATATGATGCCGACAACGGGAGTTACATTACCGTTTATCAGTTATGGAGGTACGTCGATTTTGTTTCTTATGACAGAGATGGGAATAGCACTTGGAATATCTCGTAAAATTAAATTGAAGCAATAAGGTTACTGTTCACAGTTACTGTGAACAGTAACGCAATAAGAAGGATTTCCCAAAATGGAATGAAAAAGCTCTTTTCAATCACTCAAAAGTATGGTATATTATAATGTAGTATTAAAAACTACATGTGATAGAAATTTATCACACACAGTGTGATTTGGGAGGAACTACAATGAGTTATAGAGTGATTGTTGACAGTTGCGGAGAACTGACAGATGAGATGAAACAGAGCGGAATGTTCGTATCAGCCGCATTGACTATGCAGGTGGGAGAATACCATATTATAGATGATGAGACATTTGATCAGGCAGATTTTTTAAAGAAAGTTGCTGAATGTCCGGAAAGTCCAAAGTCTTCTTGTCCTTCACCGGAGCAATATCTGGCGAAGTATAATTGTGATGCAGATCATATTTATGTAGTTACATTATCGGCAGAGCTCAGTGGTTCTTATAACAGTGCTCAGTTAGGAAGAAATTTGTACTTTGAAGAGTATGGAGAAAAAGACATCTATGTATTTAATTCTCGTTCAGCATCCATAGGTGAGACATTGATCGCATTAAAAATCCAGGAGTGCGAAGAGGCCGGAATGGATTTTCAGACAGTGATCGATACAGTAGAAGCTTATATAGAAGGGCAGCATACTTATTTTGTACTGGAGAATCTGGATACACTTCGTAAGAATGGAAGATTAACAGGAATCAAAGCACTGGTTGCAGGCGCATTGAACATAAAACCGGTTATGGGATCAACACCGGAAGGTACGATTTGTCAGAAAGCGAAGGCTCGTGGAATGAAGAAAGCATTAGTTAAGATGGCAGATTATGTTGAACAGGAAACAGAGAATGCAAGAGAAAAAGTGCTGGTAATTTCACATTGTAATTGTGAACAGAGAGCAAAAGATTTTGAAAAAATATTATTAGAGAAGATGGAAGTAAAGAAGAGCATCATCGTGGATACAGCCGGAATAAGTTCTATGTATGCAAATGATGGTGGTATCATCGTTGCGATTTAATAGATGAAAGGAAGGTTTATATGAGTCAGGAGAAAGTAGATCGATATAAACAGGAAAAAGCAAATAGAAAAAAGAATATCCGCAAACAGAGAGTTATGGGTGTTGTAAGAACCTGTGTATTGTCGCTGGCAGGCTTGGCATTAGTCGGATGGTTAGGATATTCTGCATATGATACATATGAGTCAAAGCAGGAAAGAGAAGTTGCTTCAGTTAATTATGATGCGATTAACAGTTATTTATCAACGATTTCTCAGTAAGATAAGAAGTAAAGAAGAGACAGAGAAGAAAAAAATCTTTTCTGTCTCTTTTTTTATTGCCGTGTATACGACAAAAAGGTCCAGTGGATTTTTTTAGTTCTAATTTTTTTCACAAAATAAGGGGTTGAAAAAGGGTGGGAAGTGGTTTACAATGGTTCTAAGTGGTAGGAAGTGGTGAATTGTGGAATAAAGTGGGAGAAAAGTGGAGCCCATAAATTCTAAAAAGGAGTTCTGAATGTTACTAGGAGAGTTTAATCACAGCATAGATGAAAAAGGCCGATTGATTATACCAGCCAAGTTACGTGAAGATTTGGGCGATAGCTTTGTAATCTGCAATGGACTGGAAGGCTGTTTATTTGTGTACTCTCAAGATGAGTGGAACAAATTTGTAGCAGAACTGGAAACCTTACCACGGATGAATAAGGATGCCAGAATATTCAAGAGATATTTCTTTGGAAGTGCTTCAGAGGGCAGTTTCGATAAACAAGGGAGAGTTTTAGTACCGCCGTCACTCAGAAAAGCAGCACATCTTGAAAAGGACGTTGTTCTTGTGGGAGTTCAAGATCGTGTAGAAATCTGGGATAAAGGACTTTGGGAAGAACGCAGTATGGTCAGCGAAGAAGATTTGGATGCAATTGCAGAACGAATGGAAGCAATTGGAATCAGGATATAATGAGTAGTAGTGAGTCAGGAGCGTGTTTGCACGGTTATGACGAACGGCGATCATAAGAGCTGGTAATATAATGCGAAAAGATGGAGGAAGATATGGCATTTAAACACAAATCAGTATTACTTGAAGAAACAGTAGATGGTCTGGCAATTAAACCAGACGGAATCTATGTAGACGGAACGTTAGGCGGAGGTGGACATGCATTTGAAGTTTGCAGTCGTCTGAACGAACAGGGGAGATTTATAGGTATAGATCAAGATGCAGCAGCAATAGAAGCTGCAAGCGAAAGATTACGTGACTTTGGGGAGAAGGTTACAATAATAAGAAGCAATTATTGTGAGATGAAGTCACGGCTTCATGAAATTGGTGTAGATAAAGTTGATGGTATTGTGATCGATCTGGGAGTATCGTCATATCAGCTGGATACTGCAGAAAGAGGATTTTCTTATCGAGTAGATGCTCCGTTAGATATGCGAATGGATCAAAGACAGCAACTGACAGCACGAGAAATCGTGAATACGTATAGCGAAGCAGATCTTTTCAGGGTGATTCGTGACTATGGAGAGGACAAGTTTGCGAAAAATATTGCAAAGCATATCGTAATAGAGCGTCAAAAAGCACCGATTGAGACAACGGGACAGCTTAACGAGATTATTCGTCATGCAATCCCAATGAAATTTCAAAAGACAGCAGGACACCCATCAAAGAGAACATTTCAGGCAATTCGTATTGAGTTGAACAGAGAATTGGATGTTTTAAGGGAATCGCTTGATGATATGATCGAGATGCTTAATCCTGGTGGAAGAATATGCATTATCACATTTCATTCTTTGGAAGACAGAATTGTGAAAAGTGCATTTCGAAAAAATGAAAATCCTTGCATATGTCCATCGCATTTTCCGGTATGTGTATGTGGAAATGTTTCAAAAGGAAAGGTCATTACAAGGAAACCAATTCTTCCAAGTGAAGAGGAATTAGAGTATAACAGCCGTTCTAAAAGTGCAAAATTACGTATTTTTGAACGCTGTTAGCAAAATAAAGGGAGTATATCAAATAGAATTTCATCAGGAGGGGAGAGCCTGGTGAAAGAGAAAGGCAAAAAGCAATGGCAGATATAGGACGTATGAAGACGTATAGTAAAGCAGAATATTATGCTGGACAGCACAGAAGAATGTATGTCTATGGAAGTGCAGCTTTGCAGCCGGAAACAGTGCCAAAGCAGATAGAAAAGCCGAAAAAGCAGAGTGCGAAAGCTAGTCGTCAGGTGCGTAAAAATCGAAAACGTGCACAGAGTATAAGTCCTGTATATGCTGTCTTTCTGACAGGAGCAGCAATTTTTGCAGTATGTATCAGTGTTATGTTTTTGCAGTTGCAGGCAGAGGTTGTAAGTCGTTCGGAAAATATTACGGCATTACAAGAAGAACTTTCAAATCTGACAGAAGAAAATGATACAGCTTACCGAAGTGCAGAAGATGCTGTGAATCTGGAAGAGGTTCGCGATAAAGCAATCAACGAATTTGGAATGGTATATGCAGACCAGGGGAGCGTGGTGGAATATACAGGTCCAGAGAGTGATAGTGTAAAGCAGTATAGTGATATACCAAAAGATGGTGTGTTAGCAAAATCGAAAGATGTGTCAGAATAAGGTAAGAAGATGGCAGTCAAAAAGAATAAAAAAAACAATTATCAATTTTTAACAAGAAAATTTCCAAAAAGAATGCAAAAGAAGCTGGTAATGCTATTTATGGCAGTTATACTGGCTTTTGTTGTTCTTATAGCAAAAATTACATATATCAATGCTTCCAAAGGAAGCAAATTTACAAAAATTGTTTTGGATCAGCAGACATATGACAGCAGGGTAATTCCATATAAACGAGGAGATATTGTCGATCGAAACGGAACTAAGATTGCGACAAGCGAGAGAGTATATAATGTAATACTCGATGTTTATGTTATGACTTCCAAAGAAGAATACATCAATCCTACAAAGAAAGTATTGTCGGATTGTTTTGGGATAAATGAAGGGGATGTAGATCAAATCATTTCTGATAACCCGGATAGCAGATACCAGATACTTGCAGAAAATGTAACTTATGAAAAAGCACAGAAATTTAGGGCAATTGAGGAAGATACAGAAAACTATCCAAATGTAAAAGGAATCTGGCTTGAGGATGATTATAAGCGTAATTATCCATATGCTACATTGGCGAGTGATGTGATTGGATTTGCTACAGTAGATAATATTGGAGCACTGGGGATTGAAAGTGCATATAATGATGTTTTAAATGGATTGAATGGAAGAGAGTATGGCTATTTTTCTGATAATGCATCATTAGAGAGAACTGTAAAAGATGCAAAAAATGGAAACACGGTTGTTTCGACGATTGATGTGACATTACAGAGCATTGTAGAGCAGTGTATTAAAGAATTTAATGAAGAACATACCGGTGAAGAACGGGAAGATGAGCTGGGAAGTAAGAATACAGCAGTGATGATCATGAATCCAAATACCGGAGAAATTCTTGCAGAGGCTTCTTATCCTAATTTTGATTTAAATAAGCCAAGAGATTTGTCTGCTATTTATTCGACGGAAGACTGGAATGCAAAAACAGAGGATGAGCAGTTTGAGGCAATGAATGAATTGTGGCGTAATTTTTGCGTTAGTGATGCATTTGAACCAGGCTCGACGATCAAACCATTTACAGTGGCAACAGGTCTGGATACAGGAGCAATCAAAGGGGATGAAACCTATGTGTGTGGAGGATATCTGCATGTGGGAGACTGGGATATCCGATGTCATCTTACTTCAGGACATGGAACAGAGACAGTTGCGGATGCTATAGCAAATTCCTGTAACGTTGCACTGATGGAAATTGCCGAATCGATAGGTGTTGAAGACTTTATTCGATATCAGCATATTTTCGGCTTTGGGGAATATACCGGAATTGATCTTCCGGGAGAAGCTTCGACAGCAGGATTATTATTTACCAAAGATACAATGGGGGATACGGATCTTGCGACCAGTTCATTTGGACAGAGTTTTAATGTTACAATGACGCAGGTGATAACAGCATTCTCATCTCTGGTAAATGGCGGTAATTACTATGAGCCACATATTGTAAAACAAATCCAGGATGAAAATGGAAAAGTTATAGAAACAAAGAATCCGGTTTTGCTTCGAAAAACTATTTCAGAGCAAACGTCAGAACAGGTAAAGACGTATTTGAAAGCTGTTATGGATTATGGTACAGGTAAAACAGCAGCAGTGGAAGGATACAATATTGGGGCAAAGACAGGTACTGCGGAGAAGCTTCCGCGTAATAATGGAAAGTATGTATTATCCTTTATCGGATGTGCCCCACTCGATAATCCGGAAGTAGTAGTGTATGTGGTAATCGATGAGCCAAATACTGCGGCCCAGGATGACAGTTCACTTGTGCTTGGGCTGGCAAAAAAAATCATGTCACAAGCATTTCCGTATTTAAACGTTACCACTGTGGAAGGATATGATCCTGCTGCAGTACAGGAAACAGAGGATTCATCGGATACATCAAATAGCAATGAGGAAACAGGGGATTATGATTATACAGATTATGATGAATCATATACAGACACCTATAGCAATTGGGATGGGGCATATGTAGATGATACATATACACCGGATTTCACAGACTGGACTTCGGACTATTATACAGAATAAAATAGATTCGTTCATGAGATGTGAACGAAGAAGCATAACCTTACAGAAGACATAATATTTTATATAAACTGTCTTTTGTAAGGTTTTTTTATGAAAAATCGTACTTATAATAAGAAAAAAATAATGATTGTTTTTTTCGCTGCTGTTATTATGATCATAGCATTGCTTGGACGAATGATTTTTTTGATGATATTTGATGCAGAATATTATCAGAAAAGAGCAAAAGAATTACATGAAAGAGAACGTAAGATCAAAGCGGCCAGAGGAGAGATTTTAGACCGGAACGGGGTGGTTCTTGCAACAAATAAAACAGTTTGTACAATATCGGTGATACATAATCAGATAAAAAATAAGGAACAGACAATACAAATGCTTTCAAAAGAGTTGGGGCTGGAAGAAGCATATGTACGGAAGAGAGTAGAGAAAATTTCTTCTATGGAAAAAATAAAAACAAATGTAGAAAAAGAGGTTGGAGACAGAATACGCAATCTGGATTTAGACGGAGTAAAAGTGGATGAGGATTTTAAACGTTATTATCCATATGGAGAACTGGCATCGCAAGTACTGGGATTTACAGGCGGTGATAATCAGGGAATTATCGGACTTGAAGTGAAATATGAAGAATATCTAAAAGGAGTTAATGGGACAATTCTTACAATGACAGATGCAAGGGGAATAGAATTGGAAGGAGTGGCAGAAGACCGTATGGAGCCGAAACCGGGAAATACATTAGAGATTACGATGGATTATAATATACAATCTTACTGTGAGCAGGCGGCAAAGAGAGTAATGGAAGAAAAAGAAGCTGATGCGGTGGCAATTATTTTGATGGATCCTCAAAATGGAGAGATTTATGCGATGGCAAATGTTCCGGAATTTAATTTGAATGACCCGTTCACATTGTCTTCAAAGATTGATACAAGTGAGCTTACAGATGAAAAAAAGCAAGATTTATTAAATCAGATGTGGAGAAATCGGTGTATTAATGATACCTATGAGCCTGGCTCAACTTTTAAGGTAATTACTTCAGCAGCATGTCTGGAAGAAGGTGTTGTAACAGTAAATGATACCTTTTCGTGTCCGGGGTACAAAATAGTAGAGGATAGAAAAATCAGATGCCACAAAGTGGGAGGACATGGTCTGGAAACATTTACACAAGGAATTCAAAATTCATGTAATCCGGTATTTATGGAAATAGGTTTGCGATTAGGTGCTGATAAATTTTATGATTATTTTCAAAAGTTTGGGCTGTTAAAGTTGACAAATGTAGATTTGCCGGGAGAAGCAGGAACGATCATGCATAAAAAAGAAGATATTGGATTAGTAGAACTGGCGACGATGACATTCGGACAATCATTTCAAATCACACCGATACAACTACTTACAACAATAAGTTCAATTATAAATGGTGGAACCCGTATTACGCCTCATTTTGGAAAGAAAGTTTATAATTCAGATGGAAAGGAAATAAAAACACTGACATATCAAAAGCAAAAGGAAATCGTATCAAAAGAAACTTCAGAAACTATGAAAATGCTGCTGGAAAGTGTTGTTTCAGAGGGGTCCGGACATAATGCATATTTGGAAGGATATCGTATAGGAGGAAAGACTGCGACTTCACAGACGCTTCCGCGAAGTGCAAATAAATATATTTCTTCATTTGTCGGATTTGCCCCGGCAAATGATCCGAAAGTGATTGGAATGGTGATTATATATAATCCAAAGGGAATCTATTATGGAGGTACAATTGCAGCTCCGGTACTAAGAGATATTTATGATAATGTTCTTCCGTATTTGGAAAAACAGGAAAAATAAAATGTCGTCCATATTCTGGTGAGGTTGAAAATCCACAGACTATGAGTTATACTGTATAAGATATAGCGAGAGTTACAAAAGAG
>CAKOXK010000019.1 GCA_934130085.1 uncultured Clostridia bacterium | reverse complement strand
CGGGGGATTTTTTTATGTGTTTATTGTAGTTGTATTTATTTGAGTAACTGATACTAATTGATATCAATTAGTATCAGGATAAATCAAAAAATATTCCTGTCAATAAAAAAGAACCGATACAAAAGTATCGATTCTTCTTTGGTGCGGGTGACAGGACTTGAACCTGCACTCCTCTCGAAACTAGAACCTAATGGTGACGACACCTTGGTGAATTAATTAATTTATTGATAGAAAATGGTGTATTATCTCTCATATGACCTAATACATAAATAATTATGTATTACTACCACCAGCTATATCTTGACTTTTTAAGCTTTTTTGATTCTTCATCCTTTGAATGTTCTCTTTCTCCAAGTAAGTCATCATTAAGCTTTACAGTGGGATCATACCAATCAGCCTTATTTTTAGCCCATTCTATCCATTTCTTGTCTTCATCAGTTAAGTTTGGTTTTGAAGAAACGGCTTCAATATACTTACGTATTTTACAGGCAACTGCAAAATCTTCTGCTTCATTAACCAACGCGATTGTTCTATCAATTTCAATATCCCGCCTTTGTATTAATTCTTCTTCTTTGCGCCTTTTTTCTTCACGAAGTCGCTCTTCTTCTTCACGTTTTTTTCGCTCAACTTTTATTATCTCTGATTTCTCATATAAATCAATAAGAATATTACCGAGTTGATTCTCAATTAATGAAGTATTGGTGTCTTTATAATATTTTCCTTCAAATACACAGAGCTTGATTTTTCCGTTAAAAATGTAGTCCCAACTTCTGATTTGCGGTTTAGATGCCCATTTGTATTTCTGCTTTTCCTTTTCGTATTTCTCAAGTTCTCTCAATTCTTCTTTTGTTTTTACATGAACGATTTTGCTCTCGCTCTCAATAACCTTAAAAGTAACAGTTTCATCCCTGATTTCAAGCGACAGATCATCGTTAGTTTTTCCGCCTAATGACTCTACACATTTGAATAGTGTATCAACCAAACAATGCACTCTGGGTAGACTTTCATCGGAAATATCATAATAAAGTGGAGGTTCCCCTTTAGGAATAGAATAATATCTATCTCTCTTGCGTGAGGCAGAAATATCTCGCTTATGATCCTTTTTCCATGAATTTATTTTAGCTTTATTTGCTTTTAATACAGAATGCAGAATCGTAGATTCATCAGATAAATTGAATATAATTTTCTGAGCAGCAGAAATTACTTTTTGCTTTTCATCGTCAGATAAAAAGTCAAGTATTGCTTTATTAGGTGAACCGTCAATAACAGTGTCAGTACTTCTCAAACCTGTTTTTGTTGTAACATCATCAGAAGGCGGCAATGGTATTTGGGGTACATGGTGACCTGTTTCAATTTTGCGCCAGTATCCTACAGGAGGTTTTGGAATATTTAATGATTTACAGATTTTGTGTATCATTACATCAGAAACTCCATATTTTTTTGCTACCTTCGTTATGGGTTCATTCCATATTTCCTCATAAAGGGTATTTCTGTCATATGTATTGATTCCATTTTCTGTGTTAGTTTTTATACCGTATTCTTCTTCAAGCATTAATTTTTGCTTTTCAGTAGAAATAGTTGTTTGCTCCACTTCTAAAGGTTTGAATGGTTTTTGTTGAGTCTTATTTTGAACGGTTACTGGTTTACTTCTATCAGTTACTGGCAAAAGTATTGCTGTGATTTCGGATTCCGGTAATGGTGTTTTCTCAACTTTCTTTCCAACAGAAAGACTTGCCCAATACGAGTTTGACGGAAGTGGAATGTTATATTTTTCACATGACTCCTTAAACTTTTGATATGGTACATCATATTTTTTCGCTGTTCGTGAGGTAGAGTTTAGCCATATCTCATCATATATTTTCTGCCTTGAAAAAGCTGTCATTTTATATTTTGCCAAGATAATAACCTCCCTTCGTAAATTAATTAACGATTCTTCTATCAAGATTTTTGTTGCTTGAATTTGTTTTATTTCATTTTCATATATTATTTGTGATTGTTTCACCTCCCTAATTATTCGTCGCCACGCAATAAAAAACTTAAATCGCTTTTCATTTCAGTAAATTCTTTAATGATATTCTCAAGATTTTGTTCAATTCCTCGAACCTGAACTTCATTGATTTTACCGTATTTATAGGCAATTAATCTTTCGGGAATAATATTATAGCTCCAACTGTCTGTATAGCTGTCTTCATTTTTTATAGCAAAACCGATAGGCAGTTTTTCATATCTCATTCCTGTTCTGACAGCGATAACAGAGATGCCGAGATAATCTGCTGCTATCTGACAAGTGATTTTCTTCATATTCCTAATTTCATCATCAGTATACTTGTTCAAAACTATTCACCTCTTTTCAGATAATTTATTACAATATAATATTACCATTGATTTTTGTTTCAATCAATATAAAAAAGAAAGAAGCTCGATGAATTGAGCTTCTTGTTTTTATATAAAATTAATCATATATTTTAATTTGATTTTCTGTATCCGGAATATCTTTATATTTTTCGATTAACTTTTTAATTTCGTATAATAACTGTTGTTTTTGCTCGGTTTCGATATTTATGATTTCATAAAAGTTGAAGCTAATCAATCTTAACATGAATCCACTATCCCAATCTAAATTATTCTTAAACTGGTTAAGATATTCGGTTGTTTTCAAAATGTCAATATCAGAGAACACTCGAAAAGTATTAATAATCATATTAATAGTTTGAGCATTATCCTTGTCAAATTCAGAAAGCAAGGCATTGCGGTCTTTTTCGCTTTTAGCACTCATTTCGAGATAATGTTTTTCTTCTAATGAAAAAAAGTGATGACCATTTAGATACTCTATAGAATATGTCATTATTTCTTTATATTTTTCTTTCGATATTTCGGTGGAATGACCATGTTTAATTATTATAATAATGTAATATACAATAGATAACATTGTCACATAATTAGTGCTTAACTTATCTTTATTAAGAATATCATAAATCTCAGATTTTGACACTTTCATTTTAATAGATCTAGACTTTATTTCTCCATCTTCTACAAGCGGGAACCATGTATTATATGGATAAGAATCCAAATCTGCAACTTCCGGACTTATACTTTCATTTCCGTTTATTCTTTCACAAAGATATTCAATTGAAATATTATTATCTTTAATCTTTTCAGACAAGTCATCTATCATTTTTTCAGGTATAGGGATAAGTCTCAAGACTTGATCAAAATTTAAGTACCAAAATTGTTCATTAATTTCATCATCATTATATCTCAAAGCGACAGAAGAGATTATTTTTGATAAAGATTTATTAAGAAAATCTTGAAATGCTTCCTCACTTCCGAGTATAAATCTAAAAATACTGATTAATTTGCTTTGCTCAATTGATTTTATATCGCCTTTTTCCAATTTCGAAATATAGGACTGACTTTTTCCAACATGTTCTGCAATCGATTTAGCAGTTACATTATTTGCAATCCTTGTTGATTTGATAACTGAAGCAAGTTCAGAAGTTACATCATATTTAGCCATATTATCACCTAAAAAGCATTATAAATATTTTTATCAAAAAGTCAATAGATGTAGTAAAAAATATTAACAGTAAATTAATTTACGATAACTATTGACTTTTCGCTTTATTTGATATAGAATAATTTTAGCACTCGAGATATAAGAGTGCCAGAAACAATCCGGAATGTTTTCTGTATATTACAAGGAGGTGGTTTTATGGCAAAAACAAAATCAAGCAAAAGCGGTGTTCAAAATAAAAAAATTGTTCCAGTCAAGCCCAACAAAAAGGCTGATGGAACAACAGTAAAAGGACATCGTCGTTCAACGCCAAATTAAGTAACTAATCACAAATTTTGAAGTACAGGTTGACGGTGAACTTACATATCCATAGTATAGCAACTAAATGATATCACGTTATCCTTGTAAATGCAACAAACAAAATTGTAATCATTTGTAAGTTATGATTACAATTTTGAGAGAGGAAATATATGACAAATATTGAAAAAAGACGTTCTGATATTCTTAAGTTGGTAAAGTCGCTTGATATTACTCCATCAATGCATATTAATGCAGTAGAAAAGTATCAAGCCGTGGCAAATTATCTTCAAGATCACGGTATAAAATGCGATATTTATCCTCAAGGCTCTTTTGCGTTGGGTACAGTTGTAAAACCGATTAACAAAAGTGGCTATGATTTAGATACTATTTGTGAGTTGTTTACTGAAAAATCAGAAACAACAGCTAAGAATGTAAAAACTTCTGTAGGTAATGTATTTGCAGAAAGTGAACGCTATAAAAACGCAATAGAATACGATAAATGCTGGACAATAAATTATGCAGATATAAGCAATTGTGAATTCGGCATAGATATAGTACCTGCAGTCGATGAAGATTCAGACACTAAAAATATTCTTGTTAGCAAAAGTTCATCACACACCGAATTAATAGATACATCTATTGCTATTACTAAAAAAACCGATGAGACTTATCGTTGGTCAACAAGCAATCCTAAGGGATACATTAAATGGTTCAATAAAATTAATGAACCATTTAAAAACTATGATCGTAACAATAGACGATTGATAATTCTTGAACAGAATAGAGCTTTGTTTAATTCTGTAGAAGAAATACCAGAAATGTTAGAACGCTCATCATTGCAAATTGTTGTTCAAATACTTAAGCGACATCGTGATGTTTATTTTAACAGGAGAAAAAACGGTAAAGAATTAAGACCTATATCAGCAGTTATTTGTACTTTAGCTGCAAGTATTGCTGAAAATGCTCCGAAAGAGTACAATCCATTTGAATTATTGGATTTTATCACTAATGAGCTTAAAATATATTCTGAATTAAGTAATATGGAACAAATTCGTTTTACTCAAAAATATGCACAAAAGAATTTAATTACACGTGAAAAAGGAAAGTGGGTACTAATGAATCCGGCAAATCCTAACGATAATTTACTTGATTCTTGGAATGAGAATCCGGACAAGGCTCCTGAATTCTTTAAATGGTTATCAGTTGTTATTAATGATTTCAATACTATAACTACAGGAAGTGATGCAAAGTTTTTTGCCGCAATGGAAAATGCCTTTGAAAATAATTATGTGAGAAGCAGTTCACTTTTTGAAGACTATAGAAAATGTCAAGCAAACACGAAACCTTTATCAATTAATCCTGTAAAACCGTGGGGATATTAATATGATTGAATATACCAACTTAGATAAATTGTTATCCAAGTATTCTAATTTATACATTTCGGAATATGATTGCAATCATATTCCGAAATTCATACAGGGGACATTCATCATGGATGCATCTCACAATGGCGTTCATTTTGTTGAGGAATACTACATTAAAATTGATTTGGTAAATTATGAGGCTCCGTTTATTACAGAAACAGGTGGACACATAAGTAAGAAATATCCGCACAAATATTGTGATAATGGACTTTGTTTAGGTATAACTACTGAAATATTAATGAAGTGCTGTACTAACAATATTTTTGATTTATTTATCTGGTTTGAAGACTTTGTAATTCCATATTTCTTTTCATACGAATACTATAATCTGACAGGTGAATATCCCTTCGGTGAACGTTCTCATGGAAATCAAGGAATTTTAGAATATTATATGGATATATTTAATTTGCAAAATATTAATCAAGCATATCATTTTATAAAATATGCATCCACACTCAAACAATACAGAGGACATTTTCTTTGTCCATGCGGTAGTATGAAAAAAATCAGAAATTGTCATAAAAACGAATTAATGAAAACATTTGATCCGTACATAAAAGAAAGAATATTAGTTGATTTAAAAAACTTTGGAAGGATGAATAATTATTAATAAAATTTCAGAAAAACAAAACGAAAAGGATATGTTAGCTATTCAATACTGTGCCCGTCACTATTACAATTTTGCAGAATACCTAAATTACACTTCATGGGCAATATGTATTGTAACTACGATTATATTGAGTTTGCCTACAGTATCTTCATTCTTAGGCGAGAAAAAAATAATAGCTGCTCTAATTTTTAATATTATTGCTCTTGTTGTTGATTATTTATATAAAAGATTTATAAAAGCAGGAGCTACATTCAAAATGCTATTTGATTATAAGCTGTTCGGATTTACTGACAAAGATAGATACAACGGCTTATCTTTGTCAGAAATCAAACGCACAATAGCTAATATAATTAATCGATATCCTAAAAGTTATAAAAAACAAGTTGAGAATAACGGAGAATCAAAAACTAAGGGCGTGAAAGACTGGTATTATAATATTTCATCGGATTTACCTATTGATAAAGCTATTCGAAAATGTCAAGATCAAAATATGTTTTTTGATAACAACTTAATCAAAAAAACATTATTTTTATATGTGATTCTACTTGTGCTTGTATTTGTTTGGTTTATTATAATAAACGCAAATACACCAGTTTTTACAATTGTGATAAATTTATGTTCAATATTCGCCTTAATTAAAAAGATAGTATCAGAATTTTATAGTATAGGCAAGCTGTCCGTTGCAAATAACCTTACATCTCAATTGGTTAATAACGAAAAAATTGATTGCATGGTAATCCAAAGTATAATTGACCAGAGAAGGCTCGTTAATGTGACAGTGCCAAATTTTCTCCATAAAATTATGTCAAATAAACTTCATACTATACTTAAAAACGCAGATTCATTAAATATTTAAAATAAAAAGTGTTCGCTGGAAGTTTTTGGCGAACACTTTTTTCTTAAACTAAGGTTTCTTTTATTCTTTTGGCTATTATATATGCCAAATCAACAGGAACCGCATTACCTATCATTTTATATCCGTAATCAACATCAGTATAAAAAAATTCAAAATCATCAGGAAATCCTTGAAGTCTTGCGCATTCTCTTACTGTAAGTCGGCGATACAAGTTCTCTTTCCCGGGAACGAATATTCTCTTGTTTTTTTCGACAAAAAGCATTTTAGGAGCTTGCGGATGTAGTTGACACTGTCTACCGCTCGCCTGAACGGTAAATCCTTGCTCATCCCAGGAACGAACACGATTACAACTCATAAAGATAGTTGAATAAGCCCCGACAAAAAACTCGTGATTGAGTATAGGTAATCGTCCGTTTGTTTTGTTTCTGGATAATGCAAGTATTGCAGAAGTGGCTAAATCACCAATGGCTTGTTTTAGTGTGGTTTTCTGATATCTGTATGGTGTGGTTTGTTCAGGAAATCTGAAATTAATATGCAAATCTTTCCTGAATCCAATATAAAACACTCTTTTTCTGTCTTGTGGGACACCATAATCAGCAGCATTCACAAGATTTATAGTTACATCATATCAACAAGATTCAAATTGTGAAATAATGTTTTTTACAGCCTCAGAATGTCGATTAGCCAGCATACCGGAAACATTTTCGGCTAGGAAAAATTTAGGCTGTTTACTTTTTAAAATTCTGATATAGTCATAAAAAAGTTTTCCACGGTCATCGTTAATTCCTCTTAAAGCTCCGGCTTCGCTCCAGCTTTGGCACGGTGGTCCCCCGATAATACCGTCAATATTGTTAGGAAAATCAGCTTCTGTTATGCTCCTGATGTCTCCTTTAATTAGCTTTGCCTTATTATTCTTTTCATATGTTTCACATATTCCCTTATCAAATTCATTAACAATAACTATTTCGTAACCAGCTTTTTCAAAACCTAAGTCTAATCCACCTGCACCGGAGAACAAACTAATCAATTTCAATATAATCATCTCCATTCAGTTTGCATTTTAACTCTTTAAAATATAAATGCAAGTGAATTATTCAAAAACTATGCCATAATCTGTGATATTTGTTACATTAACATCCTCATCCTCATCCGTATTAATGCCAAGTTTTTTAAGCACGGAAATAAGGTTTTCTGCTACAGCATTACCCTTGGTTATGAGAGGTTTATCAAAAACTAGATTGCAATCAAGCTTTCCGTCGGTTACAAACCAATCAACATATACCGATAAAGGTCTATCGCCATCCCACTTCCCTTTTGCTGATCTGCAATTTAATGCTTTGCAGGCAAAGTAAACTTGAGGATATTTATCTACATATTCCTCAATAGTATATAGATTGCTGAAAATATCTTCTGCAGATGAAATGTTATCATGAAATAAAACGCAATTAGCTATACCTGAGTTTTCTATAATGTTTCCATTTACAAAAGCATTTTTCTTATCATCAGGAAGATTAGTGCCGGCATAAACATCAATAACTTGTTCGCATGAAAGAGTTATTATATCTGAAAAATCTCCGTTCGATTTATTCAGTAGTTCATACTTCTAACCTAATGTGAATGCACCTTTATCTGTTCTGCCACTTTTCTTTTTATATATCAAGGGCTTTTTTAAAAAAGCTGATTTTATTCTTAAAGTTGAACTTTCAATAATCTTTTTCCAGATATCACCAAATAATAATTGCGCACGCTCACTGTTCATTTTATTTTCAATGAAATCTGCATTCTCTTTTTTGTAGGAAATTTTAAATTCCTCAACACCATTTTACATAAATATCTGTTTTAGGTTCACCCTTGTAACAAGTAGGTTTTCCAGATTCAAGTACAGTATAAGGTGTGTTCTTATATATAAAAGCTGTTCCTACGGAAAGTATTTCTTTGATTTATCTTTCCTCAATTCCAAAACTTTTTGCCATATTATCCTCCGAATATACATTGTATATTTAAAATTATATCACAGTTTGTTTGTAAAAACAATCTGGGAAATTCATAATTACGGTTTACAGTTGGATTTTTGTATTAACGCTGGACTTTTGTAAAGATATGTGGTATATGTTTGTGCTACGAAAGGTGGCATAAACTATGGATATACTTGAAGATTTATATTACGGGAATTTATTACCTCAAGAAAAATGTGCAAAGTTTGATAATGAAATGAAAGAGTTGATTGGATTGCTCAACAGGAATGAAGAAAAACTCACAGCAACTCTTTCTGATGAGCAGAAAGAAACCTTTGAAAAATACAAGGACTGCAATCGGGAAATTTCTGAAATCTGCGAACGAAACGCATTT
>CAKOXK010000018.1 GCA_934130085.1 uncultured Clostridia bacterium | reverse complement strand
ATTGCTTGGTAGTACAATTAACTACCGCAATTTTATTGGTTTCTCAAAAGATTCATTGTTTACTTTTCAATGTACTTAATGCTTGTTATTAAGCTTGTTTCAGTCTTGTTTTTCTTCCTGACTGGAACGATACTTATTATACAATGGAAGTTTTAAAATGTCAACACATTTTTTCAACTTTTTTTATTTTTTTTGTTTTTTTCGTACAAATTGCTTTTACCCTGCAAAATTGCATTTAACTTTTTACTTGACGTTTTTTTTGTAGCATTTATCTGTTAGCTAAAATTCACTTTTTAAGTTGACTTTTTTGACGCAAAAAAGCATTTACTTTTCAGGCTTGCATTTACATTTTGCTTTACATTTTTTGTGTTAAATAGTCTCCTCTACCCATTATTGCTCATTTCAAAAATTGGATCTAAGTTTATTCCTATTGTAGCTCCTTTATTTATATAGGTTTGATTTATTTTGTTTTTCAAGGCCTCAACAAATGATTTTACCTCGTCATCTGAATAATCATTTAGCACTGCTCTACTCTCATTTGTTAAATCCTTAATTGTTCCTATATCGTTTGTAAAGTTTATGCTATCCTCATATTTATATGTTATGCTTTTTATTCCATCCTTTTTACTTATTGTCATATAATTTTTTAGATCATTATTTTCTAATGTTCCAGTTTGGTTGTATTCTATTTTTAATGACTTTTCTTCACTATCATCTGCATATAATACAATGTATTTTCCATCTTTCTTTTCTAAGGAGTATTCTTTATTTTGAATTTTTATTGCTGATAATTCATTTTCTGCGTTTGTTAAATGGGTAATTGAGATTTGATGTTCTCCATATATTATTTCAGTTTTTATATTTTTTTGTTTGTATTCATGAAGTATTACTTTTAATTTTTTTGCAGTTTTGGGATTTTGTTTTAATTCATTTATTCTACTCTTTAGCTTAGCATTTAGGCTATTAATTGATGCATAGTCCTCATTTATATTAAGCAATTTTAATTTTGATGTTATATAATCCATTAATATACTGTCTTGTGATATTTTTGTTAAAAGATTTATTTGTAATGTTGCACTTTCATCTTGGTTTAATTCTATCGAATACGCAGTTGTTGTATAAATTTTTTCACCTATTTTTACTTTGTTTCTCTTTTCTTTATTATATGCAGTTACAGGAATGTTATTTTTTATTATCTCGTTTAGATTTTCAATTTTATTCTTTTCAACTTTCGTTGTTTCTAATACTTTCGATAGATTTACTCTATTTATTTCATTAGCAATAATTGTTTTTTTCTTACTAAGATCTTCTATTATTTTAGGAAAATTTTCATTTTTTATGCACACATATCCTGTTACAACATCTGTGCACTTAGCTCCTATAATGTTTTTATTTCTTAATATCGATATATTTTCTATTGTATCTTTTGCGTTGTTTATTGATATGTCCACTGACATCTTCTCGTTTTGAACATCATTTTTTTCTATAACTGTTGTTTTAATTTTATCAAGGATATTACTATCTGCTATATTAGATGATGATTCAATACTGATATTTGATTTTCTAATGTATGGAGTTTCTTCTTTCTTTTCGCGATATTTTGCAAATTCTTTTTCTTCTTTTTCAACTATATCTAGTGCCTCGGGAATTGTTTCGAAATATCTATGAAATGCGCTTCTTTTTGTTCTGAAAAAATCCGTGTTAAAGAATATCCATAAAAATGTCGCTACTAATATGGCTATAATTGTTATGATTATAATTATTATTTTTAATCTTTTTCTTTTCATTTTTATATCTTATCTCCAATCGAATCATCTAATATGTTCGTTTTAATATTCTTCCTTTAATATACGTGTTCTTTTTTTATATTCTTCTTTTAATGTATATGTTCGCTTTAATATTCTTCCTTTAATATGTGTGTTCTTTTTTTATATTCTTCTTTTAATATATATGTTCTTTTTAATATTCTTCTTTTAATATAATTTTAGTATAATTTATTATTTTCTTAACATTTTTATCTTTTCGTCTTTTTCAGTACGTCTGCTTAATGATGCTTAAATATAAATATTCTTTGATGATTATTTTAGTTTTTATCTATTTTCTCTCTTTGATTAAATACTTCATACATAACAATTCCCGCTGATACTGACGCATTTAATGAATTTATTTTACCCTTCATTGGTATTTTGATTAGGAAATCGCAGTTTTCTTTTACTAGTCTACTGATGCCAAAGCCTTCAGAGCCAATTACAAGGCATACCCCTCTATCATATTTTTCTTGATTATAATAGTTCTTTGCATTCATATCGGTTCCATATATCCAGACATCATTTTCTTTTAAATATTTAATTGTATCATTTAGATTGTTCACTCTGGCAACCTTTACATAGCTTGCAGCTCCAGCTGATGTTTTATTCACTGTTGCATTTACTTGTGCTGCTCTTCTTTTTGGTATAATTATTCCATGAACTCCTGAACATTCCGCAGTTCTTATTATTGACCCCAAGTTATGCGTATCTTCTATTCCATCAAGCATAACTATAAAAGGTAATTCATTTTTTTCTTTTGCTAAATTTAATATATCATCTACAGTTGAATAATCAAATGGTGGAACTATCGCAATAACGCCTTGATGATTTATTCCTTCATCTATCATTTGATCTAGTTTATATTTGTCAACTTCTTGAATAACAACCTTATTTTCTTTTGCTTTAGCAATAATCTCTCTTATAGATCCATTCTTTTCGCCCTTTTGAACATATAATTTGTTAATATCTTTTTTTGCTTTTAGTAGCTCCAAAACACTGTTTCTTCCGACTACTTTATCATCATAATTTTCTTCCATTTTCTCCTCTTTAAAGATTAATTGCTTAATCTTTTCTTGATTTCTTCAATTTTTACAAATTTTGCTGTTAAGCCTTGTTATATAATAAGTATATAATTTTATTGCTGTTAAACCTTGTTATATAATGAGTATATAATTTTATTGCCTTTAAACCTTTTTATATAATAAGTATATAATTTTAATTTAAAGTTTTTCCATCAGTATCTGCCTTTAGTACGTTTAAAAATGCTTCTTGTGGTATTGCAACATTTCCAAACTCCCTCATTCTCTTTTTACCTTTTTTCTGCTTTTCTAATAGCTTTTTCTTACGCGTAATATCTCCTCCATAACATTTTGCCAATACATCTTTACGTAATGCTGAAATAGTTTCTCTTGCAATTACAGTTCCACCTATAACAGCTTGTATAGGAATGGCAAATAATTGTCTTGGAATCTCTTCTTTTAATCTTTCAACCAATGTTCTACCCCTATTATAAGCATTTCCTTTAAATACAATAAATGATAAAGCATCAACCGGTTCATTATTTACATATATGTCGAGTTTTACCAATTGTGATTCTTTATATTCCTTTAATGAATAATCCAGCGAAGCATATCCTTTTGTTTTCGATTTTAAAGTATCAAAAAAATCATAAATTATTTCGTTTAATGGAAGTTCATATTTTATCGAAACTCTAGTTTCATCAAGATATTGCATATCAATATAAATGCCTCTTCTATTCTGGCAAAGTTCCATTACATTTCCAACATAATCTTTTGGAACCATTATGTTAGCATCTACATAAGGCTCCTCAATAAATTTTATTTTTGAACTTTCAGGTAAATCAGAAGGATTATAAAGTTCTTCTATAGTGTCATCTGTTTTATGTACTTTGTATATAACAGAAGGAGCAGTTGTAATTAAACTTAGATCAAACTCTCTGTCTAATCTTTCTTCAATTATTTCTAAATGTAATAAGCCTAAAAAGCCACATCTAAATCCAGACCCCAATGCTCTTGAAGTCTCAGGTTCAAATTGCAAAGCAGCATCATTTAATTGTAACTTCTCAAGAGCAAGCTTCAAATTTTCATAATCAGCACCATCCATTGGATACAAACCACAAAACACCATTGGATTTACCTTTTTATACCCAGGAAGAGCATTATCAGCAGGATCTTCATTATTCGTAATAGTATCTCCTACTCTGATATCAGACAAACTCTTTATGCTCGCAGCAATGTATCCAACCTCGCCAGCAATTAATTCGTTTGTGGCCTTATAATTTCCAGGAACAAAGTAACCAACCTCAGTCACAGTAAAAGTATCTCCATTAGACATTAATCTTATAACATCTCCAACCTTTACTGCTCCCTCTTTAACCTTCACATAAGCCAATGCACCCTTGTAGTCATTATAAATCGAATCAAAAATAAGAGCCTTTAACTTTCCATGAATATCTCCATTAGGAGCAGGTATATCAGTTACAATTTTCTCCAAAACCTGTTCGACATTTAACCCAGTTTTAGCCGAAATACAAGGAGACGAAGTCGTATCTAAACCAATAATATCTTCAATCTCTTTCTTTGTCTCTTGAACTCTCGCACTTGGCAAATCAATTTTATTAATTACAGGAATAATTTCCAAATCATTATCAAGAGCTAAATAAACATTAGCAAGAGTTTGAGCCTCTACCCCCTGGGTAGAATCAACAACAAGCACAGCCCCCTCGCAAGCTGCAAGACTCCTTGAAACCTCATAATTAAAATCCACATGACCAGGAGTATCAATTAAATTAAGCTCGTACACCTTACCATCCTTTGCTTTATAATTCATCCTCACAGCTTGTGACTTAATGGTAATACCTCTTTCCTTCTCGATATCCATATTATCAAGAACCTGTGACGTCATTTCACGTTTAGACAACGCTCCCGTCATTTCAATTAATCTATCAGACAATGTAGTCTTACCGTGATCAATATGAGCAATTATACTAAAATTTCTTATAAGCGACTGATCTTTCATGAAAATCCTTTCTAAATTTATATTTAATATTGTATTATTTCTGAAATACCGCATAAGAGTTAAGTGACGAACGAATGTGGCAAAAATTTCGCACCATTAGTCCTCTTTTGATGATATTTTTGAAAATTTCTTTAAGGTTTGATAAGCCAAATAGTTTATAGTTCCTGGAATATTAATTTCTCCTGCTGGCACACCTGTTAGTACTTCAATTCCCTCATCAATTGTAGAAATTGCATAAATATGAAACTTGTTATTTTTTACTGCATCTATTACTTCATTATTTAAATTAAGATTTTCTATATTTTCCTTTGGTATCATTACACCTTGTTCCCCTGTTAAGCCTCTTAATTTGCAAATTTCAAAGTAACCTTCTATTTTTTCATTCACTCCGCCTATCGCTTGTATTTCTCCTTTTTGATTTACTGATCCGGTTACAGCAATTGCTTGATTTATTGGAATATTGGCCAAACTCGAAAGTATTGCATATAATTCCGTACTTGATGCACTGTCCCCATCGACTCCGCTATATAACTGTTCAAAACATATACTTGCTGTTAATGATAATGGGATTTCTTTTCCAAATTTTTCACCTATATATCCATTTAAAATCATTATTCCTTTTGAGTGAGTTGAGCCTGATAGGTTAACTTCTCTTTCTACATTTACAACACCTTTTTTTCCAATATAGGTATTTGCTGTAATTCTTGCTGGTTTTCCAAATGAATATTCACCCATTGTAAGCACTGTTAAACCATTAATTTCTCCAACCTTTGAACCTTTTGTATCTATTAGCAATGTTCCATCTGCTATCATTTCAGTGAATTTTTCGTCATATTTAAGTGTTCTCTTTTTTCTCTCTACTAATGCTCTTTCTAGTATTTCTCTTGTAACTACTTTAGATTTATCTAATTTAGCCCATGTAGCAGCTTCAACTATTACCTGTGATAATTCACCAAATTGTGTTGATAGCTTTTGTTTATTTTCTGCTAAACGTGATGAGTATTCTGCTAAACGTGCTACTGCGCCTTTATCAAGATGAGGCAATCCTTGTTCTGTGCAAAAACCGTGTACAAAGCCCGCTAAATCATTTAGATTTTTGTTATCAAGTGGTGCAAAATCTTCAAACTCCACTTTGATTTTAAACAATTTTCTAAATTCTTCATCAACTGATAAAAGCGTTTGATAAACATTTTCATTTCCAATTAAAATTACTTTTAAATCAAGTGGTATTGGCTCTGGTTTTAAAGATACAAGTACCATTGACGATTTTTGATCATTTGAATTGTCTATTCCAATTTCCTTGTTTCTTAGTACTCTTTTTAAATATTCATAACATGCTGGGTTTGATAATAAATCATTTGCCTGAAACATGATATATCCACCATTAGCCTCTTGCAATAAGCCTGGTCTTAACATTGTGTAATCTGTTTTTAACATTCCATAATAATTTTCATACTCAAGTCTTCCAAATAAGTTGTTAAAGCTATAATTTGAGTCCATTATTACAGGAGCACCCTCGGTATTAGAATTATCAACAAAAACATTTACTCTATAATTTTCCCATGGTTTCTTTTGAACTTGCCTTGGATCTTGAATATTTTGATTTTTTTGATTTGAATTATCTTCAACAAAATCTGAAATATTTCTTAGGATATCTTTTTTTACACCATCAAGAAAACTTGAAATCTTTTTATTTCTCTTAAAATTTGATTTAACATAAGATATATGACCTTCTATTGTAAGAAGTGCAATATTTGATTGCCACTCTGAAATTTTCTTTTCAGATTCTTCATCTAATGATTTTATTTGCGCTATTACCTCAATTATCTTTTGTTGTACTATTGTTGATTTATCTTCATACTCTTTCTTTATTTCTTCATCAAGTTTATCAAAATCTTCTTCTTTTATAACCTTCCCATCTACAACAGGCATCATGTAAATGCCATTATCAGCTGATTTAACTTGAAAACCATATTTGGCTGATTGCTTATTTAAATTTTCAAGTAAGGCATCACGTTTATCTTGATATTTTTTGGAAATAATATTTTTTTCTTTTTCAAAGTCTTCATTCTTAAAAGTATTTGTTATATCTGTTCTAATCTCTTTGATGAATTTTTCCATTACATCTTTGAATTTATTTCCATCACCTGCTGGCAAGGATACCGCAATTGGTTCATTTGGATTTTCAAAATTATATATATAGCACCAATCAGGCGGTGTTTTTTTAGTTTTTGAAAGCTTATCTAGATAATTTTTAGTGTAAGTTGTTTTTCCTGAACCAGTTGGTCCTTCCAAATACAAGTTGTATCCTTTTGTATCAACCCTTAAGCCAAACTCAAGTGAAGCAATAGCTCTTTCTTGGCCTATTCCTTTATAATTATTTACAAGCTCCTCTGTTGTATCAAAATCAAATAAATTTTCGTTGCATGTATATTTAAGATCTTTATATGATACCTCATTTGTTCTTCTCATTTTTAATAGTTCCTCCAAATCTTTTGTATAAATACTTACATGGTCATAAGAATAGCATTTTCTTTACCATCATAATATTTCTTTCTTTCGCCTACTTCTCTAAAACCAAATTTTCTATATAAATTTCTTGCAGTAATATTATTCTCATTTACTTCAAGATTTATTTTATTTGCTTTTTCTTTTCTTATAATATAGCTTAATAAGTTTGATGCAACCCCTTGACATCTTTTATCTACTCTAGTAACAATATTGTTTATTTCAACTTCATCTAATATATTTTTTATACTTGCGAAACCAATTATCTCATTATTCTGTTTTGCGACAATATATTTTGAGTTCTTTACATCATCCAAAAAAGTTTTTTCATCCCATAAATTAGGAAATTTATTATAATTTGATCTAATCTCCTCAGAATCTTTGTCAATCATCTCCAGCATGTATATGCGTTCATCATTTAAACCAAGTCTTTGTCTTTCAGCTTGAGGCTTTCTCAAATACATTGGCATTAATGTTGATGAATCTCCAAAAATCTTTCTATTAAATTTGTTAACAGCTGCTATGCAAACTTCTTTTGCAAGTCTATCTTCAAAATCAATGTACTCATGTTCTTTTATATCTCTTGCCTGAGCCATCTCTTTTGAAATTTTTGCTTGTATTAAAGATTCAATATTTGGCATTTCAATATTTCCAACTATGTATACTTTTTCTTGAAAATTTAGGAATTCAATTATATCAGATATACTCATTACATCTGGATTTTTATATACTGAAAAATTTTTATTATGTATTCTGTATACAGCAAAATATGCATAATCATCCTTAGCTTTAATGATTGATAATATCTTGCAATCCTCATAACCATTTTTTAAAATAACTGTATATGCCTGAGCTTCTAATGAATTTATTCCTACAACCGGTATCTTCTTAGCATCTGAGAAAGCCTTTATTGTAGCAATTCCAATTCTAATTCCCGTAAATGACCCGTGGTCCTATTGCACATGAAAGCAAGTCAATATCATTTAGTTTCATTTTAACATCTTCTAATGATTGCTTAATCATTGGCATTAATGTTTGAGAGTGTTCTCTTTCACTTGCGTTATGCTTCTCAATTAGAATCTTATTCTCGCTTGCAATCGCAACAGAGCAAACTTTTGATGATGTGTCAACTGCTAATACATTCATATTTTAACCTCCCTTTCTTCGTTTTCATATACTACATAAAATTATCTCTAATTTTTAGGTAAAAAAGTAGTAAAATCTATATCATTAAATCTGTCACCAAAACATTCAATCTTAAGTTTTCTAGTATTTAAATCTTTATCATCTTTTTCAAAAGATATCTTTAAATAGCTGTTAGGTAAAATATCTTCAATAAGTTCCCCCCATTCAAATATGCAGATTCCTTTAGAAAAATACTCTTCCCCGCCTATGTTTTCAAATTCATATATATCAGACACTCTGTACAAATCAAAATGATAAATATCAGCCTTGTTATTATGGTACTCATTTACAATTGTAAATGTAGGACTTGAGATTTCATCTTGCAGGTCAAAGTGATTAAGTACGCCTTCTGTAAATTTTGTTTTGCCAGAACCTAATTCACCTGATAAAACAATTACGTCCCCTTTTTTTAAAACTGATGCTAAATTGCTTGCAAACATTTTTGTAACATTTTCGTTGTTACATAGTATTTCTTGCATGAGTACCTTCTCCAATCTTTTACGTTTTTTACACTTGAATTATATTATATTTCGACTGATTATTCAAGTAGTTGTTCTAATTCGATAGTATAAATTTTTTGTAGGGGAACTTTTTATAGAAAGCTTAAAAGTGTCTATTTTGTTGAATTTCTGATTC
>CAKOXK010000017.1 GCA_934130085.1 uncultured Clostridia bacterium | reverse complement strand
CTAATGTAAATAATTTTACAACCAAAAAAATTAGATGTAAACTCATTTATTTACATCTAACAGTATACCTGTAATTTGTTTGTCTAATTATGCATTTTGTTTATTATTTCATCTAATTGTTTTTGTTGTTCATTAGATAATATAGCTTCACCTTTTTCTTCTGATGTAATATGGTATTCATTCTCAAATATTTCAATTCCATAAGTTATAAAGCCTTCTTTTTCTTCACTATTATACTTAATGAAATAGGTTGGAATTCCATCACAGGTTTCTTTTGAAAAAGTCAAATTATCTATAATACTGAAAATTGTATATATTTCTTCTTGGTTTAAAGTATATTTTTTTGGTGGTGTTACGGAACTTAAACCTGTTTCTTGAATATCTATTGTAGTAACTTTATTGTTAATTTCATTTTCTTGTTTTTCTACATCATCTCTTAAAAGTTGAACCTTTACAACTTCTTCCAAGGGTGTTGGACTAATGTCATTAATTATTTCATCAGTAAATGTAATTGATATATTATCTCCTTCTTTTAAGTCTGAAATATTAATTTTCTCTCCTCTCCAAGTCATATCAATACTGTCATCTACTTTAAATGTAAAATTTCCCCTATAATTTATATCATTTATTTCTAAACCCTTTACATTAAGATGAATACTACCATCATTGTATTGCTTTATACTTTCAATATTTGCATAAAATGTTTGCCCAACTACTTTCCTAATTGCTAAATCATTCTTTGGAGCATTTTGTTGCCCTATAAATAAACCAACTACAAAACTTACTCCTATAATTATTATCATTCCTATTACAATAAAGACTTTTTGTTTACTACTCATAAATATTCCTCTCTTTCTAATTTATAAATACAAATTACTATTTGTTTGTTAGCACATCAATTGCTTTTTTTAATTGTGTATCTTTGTCTTTTTCTAGTGTTTCTTTAAATGTATATCCCTTTACTTCTATATCTGGTGTAACTCCTACTTTGTTTATTTTATTGCCATTTGGAGTTAAATACTCTTCTATTGTTAGCTTCAAACCACTTCCATCTGCTAATTGATATAATGCTTGAATTACTCCTTTGCCGTATGTTGTTTCACCTATTACTGTTACATTATCAACAACATCTTTGAAAATTCCTGCTAATATTTCCGAAGCACTTGCACTGTATTTATTTACTAATACACAGGTTTTCATTGTTATTTTTTTATCTGTTTTTGCAACTACTTTAGTTTGTTTTTTCTTATTATTTTCTTCAATTAAGAGTGTTGTTCCCTTGTCTGTGAACATGTCTCCTATTTCAGTTGCTTCATCTACAATTCCTCCGCCATTGTTTCTTAAATCTATGATTAATGATGTAGCGCCATTTTTTACAAGTTCATTATATTTTTCTTCAAATTGCTTTTTAATTTCTCCATCAAAACTTGAAATATAAATGTAGCCTATATTATTATCAAGCATTTGTCCTGTAACTCTTATTATTGATATATTTTCTCTTTTTACTTCAAATTCTTTTTTATCATTATTACGTTCAATTGTTATTTTTACGCTTGAGCCAGCTTTGCCTTTTATTTTACTTGAAATCTGGTCATAATCATCTCCACTTACTTCATTTCCATCAATTCCAACAATGTAATCTCCAGCTTTTAGCCCTGATTTTTCTGCTGGTGAGTTTTCCATTACACTATACACTTGTATTTTGTTTTTTTCTGTGTCTAAAGTCATGTAGATTCCTATTCCTACATATTTTCCTAATGTGTCTGATGTTAATTCAGTCATTTCATCTACTGTGTAATATTGACTATATTGGTCTCCTAAACCTGCTACATATCCTTTTATTGCATATTCTTGTAATTTATTTTCGTCAATATCGCCTAAATAATCTGAATAGATTTTTGATTTAATCTTTTGTAACTTTACATTTAAGGCATCTGACTTTATAGCTGCTCCTATAGTGCTTGTTGAAGATGAATTCGATGATATTCCCTTTAAACTTCCACCACTATATATCCACACATAAGTAACCGTAAAAGTAACAATTCCTGTTATAACTATTGTTAGTATAGTTTTTAAAATCACGTCTTTTTTCATTTTTGCTCTCCTTTTCTTTTGATTTGTTAATTTTTTATAAGAATTTTTAATTAGTAAGTATTATTTTTTCATTTCATGTCAACATAAAATATTTTAGTTACTTTATTACTTGACATTTTATTTTTTTACTTAACAATAAATTTATATTAATTGCTATTTGAGTCCAAATATTTTTTAGGGTCAACTGCCACTCCGTTCTCTCTTACCTCAAAGTGAACATGAGGTCCTGTTGAATTTCCTGTTGAACCAACCTCCATGATTATATCACCTTTTTTTACAGCATCTCCTACATTCTTGAGTAATTTGCTACCATGACCATATAATGTAACTATATGATTTCCATTTGAATCATATCCATGGTCAATCATTACCATATTTCCATATCCACCATTGTTGAAATTAGAATATATTATTATTCCATCTGCTGCTGCATAGATTGGATCACTCATTTTTCCTCCAATATCAATTCCAGCATGATTTTTTATTATTCCCTGAATTGGATGCATTCTTGTTCCAAATGGTGATGTTATATATGAAGAACTTAGTGTTGGCCATGCCATAATTCCGCCAGAGTACTGCAATTCATACGTTGAGCTCTTAATTTGATATTGTATTAAATTATTGATTTCTTCTTGTTGTTTTTTATATGAATCAATTTCTGCTAATAATGCTTGTTCGCTATCATTTAAACTTGCTTTTTCATTTTCGAGTATAGTTTTGGTATTTGTATATATTACAGTTTGTTTTTCCGCTTCAGCCTTTATAAGCTTCATGTTAGCCTTTTTCTCTTTTAGCTCGTTTGTTGTTTTCTCGATCTGTTTTTTTGCATCATCTACAGCCTTTATTTCTTTTGAATCATACTTTACAATTGCTTGTATAACAAAATAGTTTGAAATAAATTCAAGTATATCCCTTGAACCAAGTAAAACCGCCAAATAGCTTGTTTGACCACGTTTGTATAGATCAACCAGTCTTTTTTTTAGAATTTTGTCTTTTTTATTATACTCTGCCTCGACTTTTTGTAAACTTTCTTCTGCCTCATTTACTTCTTTTTCAATTTTATCATATTCGCCATTTACTTTGTCTAGCTTCGATTTATATTCAGCTATTCTATCTTCAATCTTTTGAATAGAAACCATTTTTTCTGATAATTCGTCTTCAACATAAGACAATTGATCATTTGCATTATTTAATTGTTCTTGAACCTGATTTTTTTGTTCATTTAAGGATAACGATTTTACAGAATTTGTTGTGTTTCTATTGTTTGTATTCGATGTAATGTTTTCGGAAATTGGTGCATTTTCATTATTTGATAAAGCATTACTTGCTATTTGACTAGAGGCTAATGCATGTGAAAAAGAGGCTAATATTAGTAACATTGTAATTATTATTGTTAATATAGTACGTAATAGTGTTTTGTTACTCATTTTAACCTCTTTTCTTTTATTATCCTTGTAGTTTCAGATTATTGACCAATAATTATTTGGTGTTAGTTATTGGCTACTAATTATTCGTTTGTAAAAATTTATATAATTCTTAGTTCATGTCTCTTTAACTAATTGATACATAACCTAGTGGATCCACTCTACAAGCTTTACCGCTTCCTCCTGTTCTAACCTCAAAGTGAAGGTGTGGACCAGTTGAAACTCCAGTGTTTCCAGAAACAGCAATTTGCTGTCCACGACTTACTGTCTCACCCAAGCTTACACAATATTGTGATAAATGTCCGTAACATGTATATAGTTGTCCTTTCTCTTTATGCCATATCATTATAAAATTGCCATATCCTGATACATATTGTGCTGTAACAACTAAGCCCGCTTCTGCAGCATATACAGGTTGATATGATACTCCTATATCTATTGCTCCATGATTTGTAGAAGCTCCCGCTGTAGGTCTCGCTCTCTTTCCAAAATATGATGTTATGTAAGAATATCTTGCATAATTAGATGCAAGTGGCCATCCCAAGGTGCCATTTGAATTATTAATGTGTCCTGAGCTTGTACTTGGTTTACTTCCATTTATTGCTGCTTTTCTTATAGCCTCTTGCTTTGCCCTTTCAATATCAGCCTGAGCATTTCTTATATCTTGTTCAAATTTATCAATCTCTGCTTGTTTGGCTTTCTCCTCGTTAGATAATTGAGTTACCTTTTTAGCTTTTTCACTCTTTTTCTCTGAGAGTTCTTGATTTTTAGCTTGTTGTTTTGATTTTAGAGAATCAACCTCATTCTTTTTAGTTACAAGATCTTTCTTATCATTTTCAAGTTCATCTTTTTGATTTGAAACCTGTTCTATTAGCTTTTGATCTGCATCAGTAATCTCTTTAACAGCATCATAAGTAACAAGCATATCAAGAGCTCCAGAAGTACCTAATAAAACATCTAGGTATGATGTTCCACCCGTTTTATACATTGCAACTAATCTTTTCTTTAGTAAATCATCTTTTTCTTTCAATTCCTGCTCTTTGGCGGTTATCTCCGCCTCTTTTTCAGAAATAGCAGAATTTATTTCGTCAAGTTGACTTTGAAGCTTGTCTAGTTCGTCTTGCACTGTATTTATCTGACTACTAATTAAAGAAACCTCATCTTGTGCTGACTGTTTTTCTTCTTTTATGTTATTTAGTTCTTCCTCTTTCTCTTGTTTTTGATTTTTTAAATTATTTACATCCTTCTGGGTAACCGCATATACGCTATTTGCCACATACCCTCCAAATAAGAATATCACTATAAAAATAGTTAATATCTTTTTTCTCATTTTACCTCCTACTGGTACATTTTATACCTTTAAATATTTTCTCATTGAAATAACACTACCTAAAACACCTATTCCAATTCCAAGTATTAAGTAAACAATTAGTATTCTTACAAATAATTGATTAAATGTATAAAGAGAAATTGTTAATGATTGCATAACAGATGATGCAAGCATTTTATTAAGTACACTTGTATATGCAACTCCTATTATTCCTATAGTAATTATTGCTGAAATAATACCTATAATAATACCTTCTACAATAAATGGTCCTCTTATAAAGCTGTTCGTTGCACCAACATATTTCATTATTGAAATCTCTTTTCTTCTTGCATATACAGTTAACTTGATTGTATAAGATATTATGAAAATTGATATTAAAACTAGTATTGCAAGTAGACCTAATGTTATCATCTGAACAGACTTTGCAATTGATGCAAGCTTTGATAATAAATCATTATTACTTGAAATTTCATCAACTCCGTCAAGCTTTAAAATTTGTTTTTGAACCTCATCATTTTTAGTCAAATCCGTTAAAGTAACAAAGAATGATGCCGGAAAAGGGTTGTCTTCATCATAACCTGATAAAATCTCTTCTGAATTCTTATTACCTGCAATCCACGTTCTTACAGTTGATAAAGCATCTTCTTTTGAAATAAATTCAACCTTGTTTACCCCTGAAATTTGATTAATCTTAGCTTTTAAAGTCTCTTCTTTGCCATCTGAAATAACTTCATCTTTAATCATTACACGAATACCTTGTTGACTCTCAAGCTGCTTCATTGCAAAGTTGATATTTTCTCCAATTAAAAAGAATATTCCAAACATAAACATTGTTGCACACATAATGATTATAGAAGCACCAGTCATTTTCTTTTGTTTAAATACACTCTTTATACCCTCAGATATTACATAACCTATACCATTAAATTTCACTGTCATACCCACCTTTTTTATCTCTAACTATATTTCCTCTGTCTATACGTATAACCCTTTTATTCATCCTATCAACAATATCTTTAGCATGTGTAGCAACAAGTACTGTAGTTCCCCTAAGATTGATATCATTTAATAACTCCATAATATCCCATGCAGTATTAGGGTCAAGATTACCTGTAGGCTCATCTGCAATTAGCATAGATGGATTATTTACTATTGCTCTAGCTAATGCAACTCTTTGCTGCTCACCACCTGATAGCTCATTTGGGTAAACCTTAGCTTTGTCAGAAAGTCCAACCAATGATAAAACCATTGGCACCTGTCTTCTTATATGTTTAGGTGTAGCCTTAACTACATACATTGCAAATGCAACATTCTCGTATACAGTTTTATCAGGTAAAAGCCTAAAATCTTGAAAAACAATTCCCATACTTCTACGTAAATAAGGAACTTTGCTTGGCTTCAAAAATGTAGTATCTTTGCCATTTATAATAATATTTCCTGAAGTAGGTTCCTCCTCTTTGAGAATCATTTTTATAATGGTTGATTTACCTGAACCTGAACTTCCAACTAAGAAAGCAAATTCACCTTTATTTATTTTAAAATTAATATTATGTACAGCTTCTTCAGTACCTGTATCATACTTCTTGCTTACATTTCTAAACTCTATCATTGTAATATTTCCTCCAAAAGCTCTTGTTTATGGCAAATTAGTAGATTTAATCTTATTTTTTGATATAATATCAATAAATAATGATATTTTCAAGTATATTTCCATAAAAATCTTATAAATTTAAATCGGAAATTTTTTACAATTTGTGCTTTCTTGCCAGATATTATATTTTATTTTCTGTAGTAAATTATGTAATCAGATTTATTAGAGCAATCCATAATTATTTCATACTCAATTTTTTTATTGGAATACATATCTTCTTGTTTCTGTTTCTTTTTTAAATTTTGTTGTAAGTCATATTCTTGTGAAAATAAGGAATTTATTAGTTCATCAATAATTGTTTCATTATTTCTTTTATCATCGTCATGACCACTATGATAAGTTATATTACTATTATAGGCTTCATCATTGTTATAGGACTTGTCATTATTATAAGTCTTATCATTATTATAAGTCTTATCATTATTATTAGTTTTATTATTAGCAATTTTATTATTAAAAGCTTTTCTTCTAAAATCATTGTTTTTGAAATTACCATTGCTAGAGCCTTGACCTTTAAAATCACTATTATCGGAAAAATTATTATTATTAAAAGAATTCAATTTAAATATCACCCCCTTATTGATATTTTATTTTTTAAATGATATCATTTGTTCAAAATTAAAGTACTATTATAATATTAATGTGTTATTTAATGAGTTAATATAAATCTCATTATGCATTATTAATCGAAAGGATTTTTATGGAAAATTTAATTAGTGTAATTATTACAGTTTATAATAATGAAAATACTTTACGTGATTCAATTTTGTCAGTAATAGGACAAACGTATAGAAATATTGAAATAATAATTATTGATGATGGTTCAACAGATAACTCTTCAAGAATATGTGATGAATTACTACTTTCAAATGCAAGATTAAAAGTACATCATCAAATACATTTAGGAATATCAGGTGCCAGAAATAAAGGAATTCAGATGTCAAGTGGAAAATATATAACATTTTTAAATGCAACTGATTCAATGTCTAATACTTTGCTTGAAAATTTGAATAATATGATGGATGACTATTCTGTAGAAGTATCAATTTGCAGAACATATACAAATTCACCTTCTTTTAAGTCTGACCAAGTAATAACATTTGATAAAACTGATGCAATTCGTCAATTATTAATATCAGATCTAATACAAAATAATCCTTATGCAAAACTATTTGATAGAAACCTATTTAATTCAATTAGCTTTTCAAATGGAAGCTCTGAAACAATTTATAGTATATTTGAAAGATGCAATAAAATTGCTTTTATGAATAAATCTTTGTATAGAATATCTACATTAAATGATGACTTCTACTTAAATTCGATTTTAAACCGCGATACTACAATTATGACTGTTCATCCAGAACTAGAAGTATTCTGTAAATGCAATATTGTAAAGGCAATTCAAAATGAATTCTATAATGATATATGTAATAACAAGCCAATTCCAGATGAACAAAAATTATATGAAATGTTCTTAAAAATTGTAAAAGACAGTGATGACGACATTGTAAAATTTTACTCTAATATTAGAAAAGCTCACATGTATCTTCTTGCTGATAGTTTAAACAAATATAAAATTATATGCCCAGTACTTCCAGAACTTGAAGTATAGCTTTTATTTTAGTTTTAGCGTGTATCTTTTATTTTAGCTTTGACGTGTGGCTTTATTATAAACTCATCATGTAGTTTAAGTTTGTGTAGTTTGTTTTTATCATAGATAAAAAAAATATTATTGAATAAAAAATGCAGGTTATATTTTAAACAATATAACCTGTTTTTTGGTGGAGGCGATGAGAATTGAACTCATGTCCAATAATCTTTCCACATTAACTTCTCCGAGTGCAGTCTATTTATTAGCATTCAATAAAATAAGTTAAATAGACAAACTTATTTTACTATATCCATTAAAATACCCATTGCCTTCATGGAAAAGGCAACTTTGTTTCCTACTTTAGTCGACGTTCTAATTAAATCAGTAGGCTATTTATTTAGAACGACACTGCCGTTAATTAGGCAGCGTAAGCAAATTCTTTGTTATCTGCTTTTATATTTAGTTTGCTTGATTTAAAGTGGCCAAAGCAACCATCCACTACTCGCTATTAATACTTCTGGATTATTGTCGAAGCCATTACGCCCCCTTAACTTAATAAGTAGATTATACCATTTTCTAAAATAATATTCAATATAAAACTTGATGTTTAAATTTTTTATTTATTTTTAAATGCAAAAAATTTACTTATGAAATAATTTAATATTACAACTATTATTGTTACAACAACTTTGGTTACCATTTGTGGAATTGGTGTTAAAAATAATAATGCATCTAGACCAAACTCAAGGATCATTGTAAACGCTCTTCCACCCATAAACTTTACAAATTCAGCTGTCTTTTCTTTTATTCCTTTTGCCTGTGAATTAAATACAAGGGTTCTATTTGTAAAATATGCAACAAGAACAGATAATGTAATGGCAATAATATTTGCAACATTTTCATTTATATTAAGAAACTTATTTAATATATAAAATGATACCCAATTAACAAGAGTAGTTACAACTCCGAAAACTATATATAAAATTACTTCTTTTGATAATAATTTACTAATAAATTCAGTCTTTTTATTAGCATTTTTGTAAGAAGTCTTTTCATTCTTTATTTTATTATTTTTCTCTTCACTCATAATATCTTTCCTTCTTTATTCATTATCTTTTTAAATTTCTATTTTTTTAAGATAAAAATTTTTTCTATTTTACTATTATATAACATAGCTAATTGATTTTTTCAATATATTTCATAGTAGTTTAAAGGATTTACATTTTTATTATTAACTTTTATAGCTAAGTGTAAATGACAACCTGTAGTTGCCCCATTTGTAGGTAAGCCATTTGCATCTTTATAAGGATTCCCGTTAATTCCATAAACATTTTTTGGACCAACATTTGCAATTAATTGCCCCTTTTTCACCGTATCATCTTTCTCAACTAAAAAAATTGGTGAAACATGACAATATGAAAACTTGACTTCCGGATAATTAATACACTCTCCTGTTACAGTGTAACCACCACCCGCTCCCCATGAAGCAAAAATTATAATTGCATCATCAATAGCGTATAATTTAGTTCCCTCAGGAGCTGGAATATCAATTCCCTGGTGAAATGACGAGGCTCCACCTGTAGGCGAATCTCTTTTACCATATTTAGATGATATATTAGTATAACCTGGTATTGGCCAACAGAACTTATCGGATAAATAAACATCATCCGATACTACTTTGCTTAAATCATTTGCATAAATTGCCGGTACAAATAACAATGTAAAAATGAAAATTACAATAAAAATTTTCTCATATAACTTAAAAAAAGAACTTTTCATATACCTCCATGAAAGTTCTGTATTAAAAGTATGGCAGGGGTAGTAGGATTTGAACCCACACGCACGGTTTTGGAGACCGGAATGCTACCATTAACATCATACCCCTAACTGATAACATATTTATCTTAACACAAAAAAATTATATAATCAATAGAAATTCTTAAAAAAGTAAATTCTTAAAAAAGTAAATTCTTAAAAAAGTGGTGAATTAAAAAATAAATCTTAAAAAAGTAAATTCCCAATTTTCAAAGACAACTTTTAACTATAATATTAATTTTTTAAATTAAGCAAACTATATCAAAAAATTAATAAGGAAGCAAATGAAGCTTCCTTATTAATTTTTATGGTCTTAAGTTTCTATTTTTCCCTTAATATTATGCTCCATAAAAAGTAAATGAAAATTTAAATTTACTGCATATTTTAGTTTCTATTCCTTGTTGTTTTCTTCATCTTTTGTTGTAGTACCTTCTTCTGTTTCAACCTTATTTGCATCTAAATCTTTAGATTCTGCATCTGCTTTATTAGCTATTTCTTGTTTTTCATCAGCCTTTTTTGAATCATCTATTTCTTCTGTCTTTTTATTAGACTCAACTTTATTTTCTTCTTCTTTTACAGCTTCTTTTTTTGTAATTTCTTTTTTGCTTTCAATCTTCTTTTCTTTATTCTTTTTAGCAAACAATACTTCGAATATTGTACCAAATCCACTTAAGCAGACTAGAGTGTTAACAATTGAAACGATTGCTGTCCCAAAGCTTCCTGCAAAAGAAAGTATTCCAATAATATCTAATGCCAATACAACTAATACTGTTGTTAATATATCTTTTCCTTTGCTTGATTTATCAGATTTATTTGCAATTCTAAGACCAGCTGAAATAATAAATGCAAATCTTCCAAGCATTATTAATGCTAATCCTATAAATAGTATGGCACATGCATATAGTGGAGCTCCTACTACAAACAGTAACGTTACTGCAATAACTAGAGCTAATATTGCAACCAAACCTATAAAGAATGATTTTATAAAATTTGAAAATTTTAACTTTCTGTTATCTTCTACAAATTTAGCAGGTGATGTTGAAATAACTAATAGTGCTAATAAAGCTATTATAATTATCTCAATTACCTTAGCTATTAAGTATTTTACAAATTCTTTTTGCGTATTTTTGTCTTCATTTTCATTTTCTTGAATTATTTGCTTTGTTAATTTGCCATTAACTGAATTTGAATTGATACTAATTTCTTTTCCGTCAATATTTGCATCACGTCCAATAATTGCATCATCAGTAACATTAATAACATTACCACCAGCATATAGGTCTCTCTGAATTCTACCTGCAATATTGATATTTTCTCCTCCAAGTCTTGCATCGTATACAATTTGTGTATATTTATCCATATTGATTTCTTCACACCAAGCATATACTGATTGAATCTTTGTGTCTTTTACATTCAAACTTTTTGCACATATAAACAAGCTTCCGTTTATTGTAACATTATCAAAGCTTACCTCAGGAGCTGCTATAAATACATTACCATTTATTTCCGAATCAATATATGAAACACTTTCTCCATTTACTAGAAAAACATTTCCATTGACTACAGAATCTGCATACTTTTTTGTTGATTCAGAAGCATCATATTTATCATCTAATATAATTACTCTTCCTGAGATTGGATCAATTGCCGTCTTTTCACTTACTATCTCGTTGCCTACTTTATTTACATTATCTTCTTTGCTGGTTGCCGTTCCATTTGAAGTTACATTGTCTTCTTTAATTGCAACGACTTCACTAGATGCACTAGATGTTGCATCTACAGCTGGATCTTCTTCGTTCTCCAATGAAATAGGCATTGCATCATATTCATTTTCCGCAATAATTTGATTTCCCTCTTTTACACCACGTGGTTGAATAGAATTGTATGTAATCTCCTTATTTACACCATTTTGCTTTACAACTAAAGCTTCTGTAGCACTAACGTAGTTTGTAGCTAAAATAAATGTAATAGCTATTATCATTAATGTACTAAAAACTCTTCTTTTCATAATACATTCCTTTCTAAAAATAAATTTTCAAGCACATTATATCATATATGTTATCCATTTGCATTATTTTTTACAAAATTATACTTATAAATGAAATTTTAGCCAGAGAGTTAGTGCTATTTGACTCAACAAGTTGCATTAAAATAAAATAGCATAAAAATAACGTAGAAATATTGATTTCTCATTATCTCTACGTTAAAAAAAAATGGTGCCGTTGACGTAGTTATCTACAACTTTTGGCTCTCTTGACGATTGATACAAATATCAATCTATTTATTAATAGTATATCATAAATTTTAACAATTACGATAATTTTGCTAAAAATCTCTAAATTTCATTTTGTGATTTTTCACAAAAAAGATTAGTTATATTTCAAACTAATCTTTCTTCTTTTAAGCATTTTCTTTTTCAACCAAGTAAATCATTCCTAAAATTGTAAGTTGAAAACTATCATAAATATAATAC
>CAKOXK010000016.1 GCA_934130085.1 uncultured Clostridia bacterium | reverse complement strand
TAATCGAATAGATAAAGTACGCCATATGTTTAATAAAAAAGAAAATTAAGTTACTATTCGCTAAATTACAATTTATTAATTAGATTAGTTTGAGATACGACTAATCTTTTTTTATACAATAATTTAAGGAGGTGGTGCAGTTCATTATTATTAAATAATCAATATTTAGCAAATATCTTTAAGAAAGGATGGATTATATGGAAAAGGATATAAATTATAGTAAGTTTAGAGGTAATCTAACAAGAAAACCTGAATTAAAAGGTAATGACAAAAAGTATGCTCTACTTAATATTGCTTGTAATCGTGGTTATCAAAATAAAGATGGCAAATTTGAAGCAGACTTTATTACACTAAAACTTTGGAAAGATCCTGAAAAAATCATTAATGAATTAGATAAGGGAAACAAAGTAGAAATTGAAGCCCATTTAAAGACAAGCAGTTATGAAAAAGATGGCAAAAAAGTATATAGTTCTGAATACATAATTGATAGTATCAACTATGAGTTAGAAAAACAAAAAGAAACTGAATCAAAAGAAATTGAAAAGGAAAAATAATTATGTTTGATAAAAACAAGTTATATTCTTATAAAGAATTATTAGATAATTATTCTATGCTAAATATTGAGTTTAAATTTTACGGTCAAAATGATAAAGGAAATTTACTACTTTACTTAATGACTAAAGATAATAAAATATTTATTTTCACTAGCAATAATAATGGAAAATCAAAAGAAGAATATTTACAATATGAATTAAAAGATATTGAAACATTAAAATTCAAATATGAAAGTGAGGTTGAAATGCAAGATTATAATATAAATGTTATAGTAAATACTTCCACTAATGAAAATATACCTAGTGGAAGATATTCAATTACAACTATTGATAAATTAACTAAAGATAATGATGATTTTGTAAATAAAGAACTTAATGAGGATCAAATAAATGGTATTGCTTACATAGTAGTAGAAAAAAATAGCAACACTACTTTATTTTCAGGTATCTATGAATTTGGTAAGGGTGGATTCTTAAATGATTTAGAAAGTACACTACTTCCACAATATAAAGAAGCCAAAAATAAAATAGCAGTTGCTAATATAAAAGAAATTTTAAATTTATATAAAGAAAAGGATTTAGAGTTAGATTCACTATGAGAAGAAGAAAAAAAGACCAAGTGATTGTCGCTAAACAAAATACACTTGATCGCAAATCCCCTACTAAAAGTAGGTTATTACCATTTTATCACAAAATCATAAAAAAACATAATAAGTTAAAGGCAATTCTATTTGCCTTTTTTGTGTCGCTTATTTCACAACCTGTATATGCCGTAGAAAAAATAGAGGGTGGCGACATTACAATTAGTTATTTAGGAACTATCATTAAGAATTTAGCAAGACAGATTCAAGTATTTGGAATAATTTTATCTTTTATTGCTTTGACTGTATTTGTAATTCAATTTATTATTGGCGATGATGAAACAAAACAAAGAAAGAAAAAAACTATTATATATACTCTAGTAGGTGTAGCAATTTTAATTTTAGTACCATCTTTAATAAACTTAATAATCAGTACATTAGAATCTAATTAGAGGTGCTAGATGTTTTCAGTATTAAGTATTACTAGCGATATAAAATTTAGTGTTTTAGATATTCTTCGTTCTATTGGTATGGGACTTGTAAATATCATATTTAATACAATAGATGTTTTATATGATGTTGCATATAAAATTAATAGTTTAAATTTTATAAAGATATTAGAGGGGGTAGATAATTCCCCCTTTACTAAAATTTTTAATGCTTTCTTTATACTTGCCTTTGCTATCCTATTTCTATTTTCTGTTTGGAAAATAACATTTAAAATATTTGATGCAGATGAAAATCAAGATCAATCTTTAATTGTCATAATAAAAGAAATTTTTAAATGTGGTTTTTTAATATTTTGTGTTTCACTAATATTTAATCAAAGTATAGATATAGGAATCGGTTTATCAAATGCTATTTATAATAATTTTACTAATGAAAGTTCTACTATTGGTAATAATATGAAAACTGCCTATCTATCAATAAATGAAAGTTGTTATTATAATTCAGGCAATTATTCTTATCATAAAGACATTGATAAGGTTGATAAGGAAAATGTAAAGAGTTTAAAAGAAATTTTAAGTGGTTATGCAACTATTCCTGATACTGTTAAAACGGTTGAAGATTTTAATACACTAATAAGAAATGGTAGTCTTACTGCTACTAGTGTAGTAGATTCAGGTGCATTTAGTTCTACTTGTCAAATTTATAAGCCAGGTATATGGAACGATGGCGAAGATTACTTTTTTAATTATAATTGGGTATTCGGTGTCTTAATTGGTGCTATATTTTTATTCGCTATTGGATTTAGTGTCATAATGCTAGGTCGTAGGCAATTAGAACTTGCTTTTCTAATGTTGATTGCCCCTTTAGTATTTGCTACTAGTGTTGGTAGAAAAGAACAAAGGTCAGCATTATATCAGCAATTAGTTAGTTTAGTTTTACAAGCAGGTGCTTTACTACTTTTGATTGGACTTACTTCTATTATGTTTAATGCAATTCAAAATAGTTCAGATATAAATAAATTACCATATTTTACAAAGTTGGTTTCACAATCAGTTTTATATCTTGGTTGTGCTATGATGTTATTAACAGGCTCAACTACTCTAAATAGATTTATTGGCGAAAATGTTTCTGCCAATTCAGGTAGAGATATGATGTTAGCAATGAGAGGTATGTTTGGAGGTATAGTTGGTGCAGGTGCTATGGGAATTGGTGCCTTAAAAACTGCTAAAAATGTTGCTAAAGGTGGTTTTAGAACAGGTAAAGGAATCTCTCAATTAGGTAAAGGTATCAAACAAATGGGAGAAGCAGGTATAATTAACCTAGCAAGTAAAAACTCTAAATTAAATGATGCCGTTGCAAAAAATATGGAGGGTACACTTGGAAAGAATTTATCAAATATATTAGGTGGTAATGTTAATCAACAAAGTAAAAATGCTTTAGTAAAAGCCTATGGTAAAATGCAAGAAAGAAAAGGAACAAAAGGTCTTACTACACTCGGTAGTAAATGGGACTTTGCCTCAAATTCTTTAAATCCTGATTATTTTAGTAATGGAAAAAATTTAGCATATAATGGACTTGCTAATATTAAATCAGGTATGAAAGAAACTTTTGGTATGAGTTCTAATTTAGGAAAATTAAAAGGTACTAGAAAAATCCCACTATCTGACTTTGGTAGTGATGGAGATAAATTATAGGAGGAAAAAATATGTATATAACATTAGAAAGTCCGAAAAGAAAATTAGGACTATTTAATTTAGAATTTCAAGACATTATAGTTGGTAGTATTTTTTCAATATTGTTTGTTATATCTTTTATAATAGAAAAATATCAACTTGGTTTAATATTTGTAGGTACAGGTATATTTTTACTTGTACCTGTTTCATTTAGTCAACAAAACAGAATGTATAAATTAATAATCTTGGTATCAAAGTTTTTATTAAGAACAAAAACTTTTTATTATCATAAAGAGATAAGGAGGGATTAAAATAATTCAATTATTTAAAGACTTTAAAAAAACAAAACAAGAAAAAATCAAAATTAAAGAAAATAAAATTATAAAAAAAATATATTCAATTAAAAATAGACAATACATAAAAAAAGGTATGTTAAAAAGTAAACTTGCTAATTCACAAGTTTTTACAAATATAAAAGATATTGATAATGGTATATTAGTTTTAAAAGATAATACTTATGCTAAATTATTTCGTGTAAATCCTATTGATTTATCACTTACTAACAAAGAAGAACAAGAAATATTTTTCTATACACTTTCACAGTTATATAAATTAAAAATAACTATCAAAGCATACAAGTATGATGAAAGAATAAATCTTAATTCTAACAAAGTTAATTATGATAGACTTATTAAAAATTCTAGTAATAATATTCAAAAAGAATTACTTACTAGCAATAAAGAATTTATAGAATATATAGAAAAAGAAAATTTAACTTATGCTAGTTCTTATTTTTATGCTATAATTTGTAAGACTAAAGAAGAACTACAAAATTCAATAAATGAATTTGAAATATTATGTAATTCTACTAATCCAAAACTTTATGTATCACAAATTGATAATAAGAAAGAAATATATAAAATATTAACTAAATTATATTTTTCAGAAACTACTTTAGATCATCTTATGTATTATGATTTATTTGATTTAATAGTTCCAATGAGATTAAAAGAAACACCATCTCTTATTAAAGCCGATCATACTAACATACAATTAGTAGCAATAAAAAATTATCCCCCATTTATTGAAAAAGACTTTTTAAATACGATGGTAAATCTTCCTAATGTTAATGTTAGTTTCACTATCAAAGAAACTTTAGAGAAAGAAAAAATCATTAAAACACTAAATTCAAATTATAAATCATTATTGGCAGATTACAACTCTACTAAAAATGTATCTGATGTTAATCAATTAAAGTTGACTTTAGAAAATTATAGATTGTTAATAGAACAATTATCTAATAATGATGAAAAGATTAAGGAAATAACTATTATCTTTGCTATAAGTGGTACTAAAACAGAACGAGAATCTATCATAAAACAAATTAGAGAAAATGCTACTCCTAAATCAATTAAAGTTGATGTCCCAAAATTACGACAAATGGAATTATGGCAATCTTATGATATAACAAATCTAACTGTTCCTGAATATAGTATGTATTTACCAACAATGACTTTAGCAAGTGGTTTTGCTTTCACTAAAAGTTATCATAATGATACAAATGGTTTTTTAATTGGCGAAGATGCTTTATATGGTTTACCTGTGTTTTTTGATATTTTCTACTCTGATAAAAGAAAAAGAACAAGTTATAATTTATCAGTAGTTGGATCGACAGGATCAGGTAAATCTTTCTTTTTGAAAAAACTAGTTGTTAATGAACTTATTAGAGGTACTAAAGTATTTGTTTGGGATGTAGAAAATGAATTTAAAAAACTAACTCAAAGATATGCTAATAGTAGTTATATAAATCTTGCTAATAAGTCTTTAATCAATCCTTTACAAGTTCGTTTTCTTCCTGAAGATGAAGAAGAACAATCAAGTATCTTAAATAGACATTTGGGTTTCTTGGAAGCATTTTATTCTAGTATATTTGAAGAAATAACAGAAAAAGAAAAAGTTGTATTATTAGACTTAACAGAAAAGTTATATAATTCTAAAGGTATAAATTCAAATACAACAATAAATGAGTTTATGAATTTATCAAGTAATGACTATCCAATATTTTCTGATTTATATGTTTTCATTAGTGAATATAAAAATAATTCTACTAATGAGGAAGAATTAAAGATAATTACTAATTTAGAAATATTATTAAAAAGATTTATTGTAGGTCAAGATACAATATTCAACGGACATACTTCTATTTCTTTAGATAGTCAACTAATGTGTTTTAATTTAAAAACATTACTTGCTACTGATAACAAAAGAATAGCAGAAGCACAAATATTAAATTTACTTACATTTTTAAATAATGAGATTATTGGTAGAAATGATGTTAATGCTACTTCTATGCCACAACCTACTATGATTATAGCAGATGAATTTCATCACTACTTAAATGGAGATAATCCTGCTATTTTAAAATACTTCGATCAAATTACAAGAAAAAGTAGAAAATATAAAACTTCTTTTGTTTTAGCAAGTCAAAGTCCAAAAGATTTAATAAGTGAAAATAGAAATATAAGTAATGCAAGTGCAATTTTTAATAATTGTCAATATAATCTTATTGGTATGTTAAAAAGTGATGACTTAAAAGCAATAGATAGTATTTATTCTACCGAGCCACTTACAGAAACTCAAAAAGCATTTTTGAACAAAGCAGAACTTGGCGATTTTTTATTAAACATAACTAACAAAAATAGACTTCGTATAAAAGTCTTTGCAACTCCACTTGAAAGATATTATATGGGCGATGAAGAACAAAATATTTCCAAAGAATAATTTAATAAAGGATAGAAAATGAAGAAGTTATTAGCATTTAAACTTGCAATAGTTTCTCTTTTCTTCCTTTTATTTTTCTTTATTATAGTTTGTGTAGTTGCAGTTTTAGGTTATTCAGTTGCAACAGAAAATCAAGTTAGAAGTTTAGAAACAATCAAAAAAGATAGTTATGTTTTAAATAATGATGCCTATGCTACAAAATATCGTTCTTTACTTAATAAGTATTTATTTGATTATGGTTATGTATCGTTAGAAAGAATTGTTTGGTACTTACAGGCAACTAATAATGTATTAAATCCTAATACTTTGCCTGATAATTTATGGGATGATGCTTATTTGAAAAACATTGATACAGAATCAAAGCAAATGATACCAACAAAGGATATGTGTAAAAAGGTTGAGTTGATTAACTTACTTCCCCCTCTTTTAAATAGACAAGATTTTTATAATAAATTTCAAACTGATTTTAATAATAATTATTACATAGTTGATTTATGCGATGAAGATTTTAGAAAAGAACATAATTCAGTATATACAGAATCATTAGTTTATTTACCGTATATGTTCCCACTTAAAAGAGCAGATTATATTAGCACTACCTCTATGGTAAACGAAAAAAGAGATGTTAAATTAGATTTGTCAGAGGAAGAATTAGTATCAACTAATTTTCATTCAGGTTGGGATTTTTCTGCAAATGCTGAAACAAATATTTATTCTATTTGTGATGGTATAGTAGAATCAATCGTATTTACTCAAAACGAAAATATTATTTTTAATAATCAACCTGATCCTAAAAATTCAGTTGGTAATTATATAAAGGTTAAATGTGATCTTACAAATGATATTGTTTATTACGGTCATTTATTTCCTAATAGTGCATCAACCAAAATAAAAGAAAATTCTGTAATTAAAAAAGGACAATTTTTAGCAAAGGTTGGTACAACAGGTCGAAGCACAGGAAATCACTTACATTTAGGATTGAATACAACAACAGGAATTAGATTAGATGCTTTATATTTTATTGATTTTAATTTTAATGAGTATATAGATTAAGAATTGGAGGTGTATAATATTAAAAACAATTACTTTCACAAAACTAAATTAAAAATTAAATGTGAATGTTGCACTAATGAATTTATTGATATTAAAGAATTATTTACAAAAGAAAAAATGTCAAAGAAAAATATTGAGGAATATTATGATAATTATTATACAAGCAAAAAAATGGAAATTTGTAATAAATGTCATAGTGATATGTTTCCTGAAGAATATATAAATATTAAATCTTATACAATAAAAGATTATAATAGTGATTTAGATGTTTATATAGATAATGAAAATAAAATTATACCTACTAATGATATGAAATTAGTTAGTATTACCCTAGAGGGTACAAATGAAAATAATAAATCAGAAGCAATTATTTTAAATCTAAATGAAGATAATTTTAGAAAAATATATCTTCGTGGTAAAAGTTTATGGGATAACGGTTATGTTTCAAAATACATAACTGTTTTTTTACATAATAATATATGTTTTATGACTTCACGACCTGACAAATGGAATTTTGAAAAATACAATAATCTTAATACTTATATGACTACTAAAAATGGATTATTTAGAGTTGATGCTTTAAATAATCATTTTTTATATGGTAAAGATTTTGATTATATTAAAAACTTTTATAAGGTTGAAGAAATAAAAACAGAAATCCCTATTGAGAGGGGGAAAGAAATTGAAATGTAATACAACATTTAGAGATGAAAATTTTATAAAACTTGGCAATATGATAAAAAAAGCAAGAACTGATAATAATATGTCATTAAGAGAATTAAATGCTTTAATTGGTGTTAATTATGCTACTGTTTATAAAATTGAAACTGCAAAAATAAAGAAGATAGATCCCCTAATACTTGCAAGAATATCAAATTGTTTAAAATTAGATTTTTGCAAAATGATGGTATTAGCAGGATATTTTGAAGTTGTATTTAAGATTAAATATGAATCAAATACAAATGATAAAAAATAAGAAAGGACAATTTATATGTTTAATAAAATAAAAGAGTTTTTTAAAAAGATAAAACAAAAAATATTATCTGATCCATACGATAGTACACTTAATCCTTTTTTACTATCGCATTATTTAAAATTAAATTCTAAAGAACTTACTGAAGCAAAAAGAAATCTTACTAATATTTTAAAAATAAATAAAGAAACTATTTCTATATTAAAAAAAGAAATGGAAAATCAAAATTTTTGTGAAGTACATAAAGATATTGTAAATGAATATATTAAAGATACTGAATATCAAAATGATACTTTAAAAGAAACTATAAGGGTTATAAAATTGCGAAAAGCCGATTTAGAATCTAAAACATTAAAAGGTAAAAAGTAAGGAGGTATATTATGGACTTTAATAAAATGATTGATAATTTTCAAATTCTAAATAAAAAAATAACTTCTTATGAAGATGAAAGAAATAAATTACAAGTCATAATAAAAAATTTAGATAAAGATACAAAAAAATTAGAAGATAAAATTAAAAAGGAATCAGATTCAGTATTGAAATCATTATATAAATCTAAAATAGTTAGTAATAAATATTTTGTAGATACAATCAACTCTATCTTTAATTTTAATTCTACTAAAGAGGTGTCAAAAAATGATAAGACACAATAGTTATATCTCAAACTTAAATCATATCTTTGTATCAGATCCTAGTTATACAGATGCTATTCCTTATCGCTATAATAAATATTTATTTAATGGCAAATGTAATTATGAAATTGTTATAAATAATGATAATGGCACATTATTTTTTACTATAAAAATAATTAAAGATAAAGAATTTAATAATCTTATAAATATATTAAATAACACTTTAGTAGAAACTGATGATAGTTTAAAAATTAAAGAGTATGATATTACAGTTTGTACTAATTCTATAAACATTGGAATAAATAATAATCTGCAAAATATTAAAACTGATAATGGTAGTTTTGGTGCTATTAAAGAATATTATAATTCTTTAAATGAAATTATTGGTATAACTTTTGAAGGATATTTTGATAATAATTATTTTAATGATGAAATAAAACTTATGAATATTCTAAATGAAGTATTTTGTATTGAAGAAGTTGGTCTAAATGATAGATGAAGTTGATATTACTAGATATAAATATTATTTAAAAGAGTATCTAAATCGTTATCATAATATTAGTGATTTTAGAAAAGCATTTCGTTGTTTAAATCCAAATCACGAAGATAGACATCCAAGTATGTATTATTCAACAAAATATAATATCTGTAAATGTTTTTCTTGTGGCAAAAGTTATGATATTTTTGATCTAATAAAAATAGATTATGGACTGACAAATTTTAGAGAGCAATATAATAAACTTGCAGAATTATTTAATGAAGAATATAAACAAGTTAATACAGAAATTATTTTAAATGATAATTATGTAGAAAAAGACTATTCTTCATATTTTAATTATTGTTTTAGAAAGATTGGTAATACTTCCTATCTTATTTCTACTCGTGGTATAGCAGAACATTTACAAATTAAATATCGTATTGGTTATGATGAAGAAAGAAGTTTAATAATTTTTCCTATCAATGAAAAAAGTTATTTTGCTCGTTCTACTATCAATAAAGGCAAATATAAATCTAAAGGAACAAGTTATTTATTTAATGAAAAACTTTTACAAGAAAGCACTCCTAATACTTTAATTTATATAACAGAAAGTATAATTGATGCTCTTTCTTTAGAAACAATAAATTCTGACTTAAAGGTAATTAGTTTAAATGGTACTACTAATATCAAAAGATTATTATTACTTGCTAAAGAAAATAATTATAAAGGTAGTTTTATAATTGCATTAGATAATGATTCTGTTGGTAAAACTACATCGGAACTTTTAAAATTACAATTAAATAGTTTAAATATTCCTAGTTATGTAAATTCTTTAATATCTACCGTTGATGGTGCTAAAGATATTAACGAAGCACTAATAAAAAATAAAGAAAAATTAGAAAGAAATATAAAATATTTTAACGAACAATATCAAATAATAGTTGAAAAAACAAATTTAAGAAAGGAACAAGAACTAGATTATGTATAACTCTAAATATGATGAAAACATAAAGAAAAAAATTAAAGAACAAGACAAAGCCAAACTTGAATTTAAAAGAAAGTTATCTAATATAATGCAAGATTATGGAATAGATTTTGATGTAGATTTATTAGAAAACAATAATATTGATAAGATTAAATTTTATAATCTAAAATATAAAAATATTGCTAGAGATGTCAGTATAGTTTTTGATAATGAAAACAGTTATTATGGTGCATATATCTATACTATCAATAAAAATAAAACTATGACTAATGAAGATTATAATACAAAGAAAAATTATTTTAATAAAAATTATAAATTAGATTTAGTTATAACTGAAATTAGACAAGCAAATAATTTATATAAAGAAGAATTGAAAAAAATAGATACAAAGTATGAAGAATTAAATAAACAAGATATAGAATTAGAAAAAAACTATAAAAATAAAACTTATCCTAAAAATGAATAAATACACCATTATTGCACCACCATATTTATTTATATTACTAGTTAAAATTAATACTGTGGTGTAATTTATTTTATAAATGGTGTACTTTTCGCAAGTGCGAAAAATGTTTTGCCACCAACAAAAGCCTTATATTTATAAGGTTATTTTGTTATAAGGTGGCAATTATCATATCCCGTTTTTTTAGTATAAGTTAAAATTTAGGAGGAATTATGAGTAGATGTACGATTACATTTGAAGATAGTTTAGAAGTAGATATTAAAAGATATATGCAAAAGAAAAATATTAAATTAAAATCAAAAGCCATTCGTGAAATTGTAAAAAATTATTTTCAATATGAAAGTTCTTACGAAGATTTTAAAGAAGTATCAAAAAAATTAGATGTCATAGTTCAGTTATCTAATATCATTAAAAGTTTAGAAGAACAAATATATATTGGTATGGGTATAAGGGAAAATGTTAATCCTAAAGATAATAAAACTTTACAAGAATTTTATGATAACTTTAGAAAAATAAATTTTATAATTATGAAATAATTGGTGTCTGTTATGGATAAGTTTATAAAAAAATATGTAAGAATTAAAAAAAGTCTTAATGATAAAATTGATATTATTAGTAAAGAAATTGATAATCCTTATGCTTATCAAACTTTGGAATATATTTTAAGTTTAGGTATTTTAAAATATGAAGAATTAAAATATAAAGATACAAAAGAAGAAGAAATTCTTTCTAAAATAGATAATCTTATTACCCTACTAGGTGAGGGTAAAAATGAGTAATAGTCCTAAAATAATATTCATAGACCATCCATATTTTGCAGTAAAAAATAAAGATAATAATTATAGATTTTATAAAGGTAAAGATGCTAATGGTAAAAGAATATATAAACAATGTAAAGATAAAACACATTATGCCAAAGAAGTTAAACAATACTTATTTGGTACAAATGGATTTTTTACTTATAGTAGAGATGAGAAAAAAGCCAATATAACATTAACAGAAAAAAATATGAATCTTTTTGAATATATGTTAGGCGAAACAAAAGATATTTCTTCAATGAAAGCCAATAATATGATTAGAGAAAAAATGATGATGCTATCTAATGGAAAATTTGCAACCGATGAGGAAGCCATTAAAAAAAATTACCTGTGGTCTAAATATTTTGATAATAGTAATATTAACTTAATGGTACTTTCATTTGATAAAACATATATAGATGAAAATATTGGTATTGATAAATTTCAAGAAGAATTTACAACAAAAATTATGCCAATGTTTTTAAAAAAATGTGGTTATGTAGATCCTAAAAAAAATTTGGATTGGGTTGTTGCTTTACACTCTAAACTTAATAGAAACAATTATCACTTTCATATAGGATTCATAGAAAAAAGACCATCTTATTTATCTACTACAAATAAATTAGTATATAAGCAAAGATTAAACTTAAATGATACTGAAATTAACTTTATGAAAAGACAATCAGTTTTAGCAATAGAAAGAGAAAAACTTTTTAAACCTGCTATAATTGAATTAAATAATAGTTTAGAAGAATACAAAAAATATTTTAATTACAAAGATAAAAGTTTCTCACTTAAAAATTTTAATAGTTTGGATTTAGAATATAAAATATTAAGATTAGGAAAACTATTAGATGAAGTTCGTAGTAATTCAAAATATATTAAATATAATTCATTACCTAAAAATTCAGTTGGTAAAGAAATTAGAAACTTAACTAAAGAAATTAAAGAAGAAATATTGAAAGATAAAAATATATTTTCTTCAACAAAAGATATAAATAAAAGCATTGAAGAAATAAATAATATATTTTTGAAAGTAGATAAAGAAAACAAAATATCTAATGTTGGATTTGAAAAAGCGATTGATAGTAAGTTAGTACAAAATAAATTAGAAAAGTATGATAATTATGTATTAAATGCTATTGTTAATCACTCGCTTTATACATATAGAATTAAGACAAAATCAAAAGAAATTATAACAATGAACGATTTGATTAATGAAGCAGTTTTATTGCATTATAAAAAAGAAAAAAAGAAACAAAAAAATAATTTGTATAAAAAAGTTTTAAAAAATCATTTTGAAAATGAATATTACTATAATAGAAGTTCTGTTGCCAATGCTTTCAAAAGACTAAAATACAATCAAGATAAAATTGCAGAACAATTTTATGAAATGTTATCAAAAGATGATGTAAACCTATCAAAATAGGTTGTGTTAAATAGATCTATATGATATAATTTAATTGTTAGTAGAGATACTAACTTAAACCACTTTACTGTTCCTTTCAAAATACTACTTTCCTACAAATTGTTTTTTCGCTCAACCGTAGTATTAGAAGCAGTGAATTTCTACATATAAATGTGTAGAACAAAGAAGTTATAGTCCAATGCAGTATCAGGACTATTTTTTTATGAAATATTTTAGAAGTATGATATAATATATATTGAAAGACAAATAGTAATTTGTTGAAATGGAGGATTGATTATGAAAAAAACATTATTTGCTATTTTAGTGTGTGGGGTTATGGTATTAGGAATGACTGGATGTGGAAAGTCAAAACAAAATAATCAAGATGATATTCATACTTTTGCGGGAACTATAATAGATTGTGAAGAAAAAACTATGATTGTTAGCCCAAATGAAAATGAAGAAGAATATAAGTCTAGTGATAAATTTAGAATTGAATATGTTGGTGGTTTTAATTCTTGTAAAATTGGTGATAAGGTAACTATTACTTATAAAGGTATGATTAATGAAAGTTATCCAGCACAAGTAGGAACAACAAATATTGAGATTAACGATTTTTATATAACAAAACCAGAAAGTCACACTGATATTAGATTTAATGATTATTATACTGCTAATGATCGTACAATTTATTTGGCAGGAAATCTTGGCGAGTTTTATATTAAAGATCAAGGTAAATATATTACTTTGAAAACTTATCTTTCAACTGCATTTCAAACACTTGATGATGGTATAAAACATATTACTGATAAATTAGAGTTAAAAGCCACATTGAAAGATGGAGGAACAAAAATTTACAAATCTAAAAATAAAGATATAACTATGATAGTATGTAATACTACTAAAAATGATAAAAATATATTAATTGGTGATTATTCTATGGAATATACTGAAGGAGATTGTAATAATTAATAAATTATAATTTTATAGTTTGTTAAAAACAGAAAATTAGAGGAAATGATGAAGAAAAATGAATTTAAAAAAATGATGAAAAAAGAAAATAAGGCATTTAAGAACTACTATGTTTATGAAATGATCCTTATATTGTTATTAGCAATTATGGTTATACCAAATATTATACTGACAATAAATAATATGATTCCATTTAATAT
>CAKOXK010000015.1 GCA_934130085.1 uncultured Clostridia bacterium | reverse complement strand
ATCTCTTATTCAATTTTTTTCTTATTTCTTTTATATTTTTCTTATTAAAATCCCACCTAAAAGTTTATACTAACTCACAGTTCGTCACTTAATTTTACTATTTATAGAAACTGTTATAAACTAATAAATGATGACTCTTTACTTGACAAACTAATATACGAATCTCTTTAATTTTACAAAAATAAAAAAATATTTGCATTTTTTTAAATATTGTGTTAACATAAATGTGTAACTGTTATTTTTTATAATTTTTTTGGAGGTTCATGTTATGATTAGTCAGTATGTAAAATGCGATATTGAAGACATTGAAAGGCTAATGCGGAGATGTCCGAAATTAGTGACATCGAAAGATCTGAAAGAACGCATTTCAACTGCGATGGAGAAAGAGCACTGTGTTAATTATAATGCAGTGCAAGAGGAACCAAAAAAAGCAAAAGCCTATATTAAGGTTTATGTAAAATAATTTTAAAACTTAATATGGGCACAGTAACAAGGAGGAGCAGAAATTTGCTCCTCCCTATTTTTTTTACTCTTTGTACTTATACTTATGTTTATTTTCATTTTCCATATTGAAGTCTCCCTATTTTTTATGTTGCGGTTATTCCTATTTATTTTATGTACTTCTATTTTTATATTCTATTTATTTTTTATGTTTTATTATGTTATAATATTTTCAAATAATAATATTATTTTATATAATTTAAATAAGGTTTATGGGTTCCTGAAAAACCTAAATATTTTTAAAGGTTGTTGTTCTATGGCTAATATAAATGATTATCTTGATTGGAGAGGGGATATTACTTTAGAAGAAAAAGGATTGAATGAAGTTGATAATATGATTTTATCACGATTCTCATATCTTCCATTTTCAAAAATCAGTTTAGGCAATGATGAGACTGTTGGTAGTATCATGGAAAAATTTAAAAATTTTCAACAGGAAGAGTTTAATATTGCTGGTGATTTTCCCCTAAGTCAAAAGCTTTTGAAATATGTACGTTTTAGAAACTTAAGAGTTTCTGATTATTACTCAATTGTTGATAACGAAGTTGAAAAGCAATTTGCTGCTATTTGTGTTCATCTTCCTAATAATGAAATTTACGTTTCATATTGCGGAACTGATAATACTATTGTTGGTTGGAAAGAGGATTTTAATTTGAGTTTTATGACACATATTCCGGCTCAACTTGAGGGTGTTAAATATCTTAAAAGGGTCGCTTCTAAATATCCTGAAAAGAACTTTCACATTGGTGGGCACTCTAAGGGTGGAAATGTAGCAGTTTACTCCGCTGTTTTTGCGGGTAATGATATTCAAGATAGAATTATAGACGTAACTAACCACGATGGCCCTGGTTTTGATGAGTCTATTATCGAATTAAGTGAGTATAAGCGTATCTTAAATAAGATTTTTACATATATTCCTCAATCATCAATTATTGGTAGATTGCTTGAACATAAGGAAAAATATAAGATCGTTGAGAGCACTGAAAAGGGTATTATGCAGCATGATATTTACTCTTGGCAAGTTATGGGTTCTAAGATCATTCAGTCTCAAGAGCTTACAAATGGTAGTGATTTTATTAATCAAACTTTGTGCAATTGGCTTAAAAACACATCAAGAGAGCAGAGAAAACAGGTTATTGATGTTATTTATTCTTTGATAATTACAACCGATGCTACAACCTGCAGAGAGTTTAGCAAAAGTAGGTTTAAAAATATTAACGAGGTTTTAAAGCAGTATAAAACTTTGGATGAAGAAGATAAAAAAATGATTTCTGAGGTTGTTTTCGCTCTTGTAAATTCAGCTAAAGATAGCATAAAAACTGAGTTTAATATGTAAGAAGTACATTTTTAATTTAAAGACTATCGTAAAAAAGTTCCACATTTTTTTAGTTTGTGGAACTTTTTTGTATAGTTTATTATAATAGAAGTTTAAATATATAAATTTATCATTGCTGTAAAAATAATATATAAATTTATAATTGCTGGATAGTATTGAATATTATTCTGGACGTTTTAATTATATATAATTAAAAATGCAATTGCGTCTCCATAAACAACGTTACTACTCGTGCTACAATGATCGCCATAACTTGTTGCGCTATTTGCGAATTTTGCTGTAAGAACTGGTGATGAATAGGCTGCTACTATAGATGTCGTGTTTACATTATATACCGTTCCCCCGGATTCTCTCTTTGATGGAGCTCCTCCTTTAAATTCACTTGCTAACGTCACCAAAAAGTTATCTGTTGACAGTTTTGTAGGGTCAATTCCATATTTAGCACATACATCTGATACATCAAAGGATTTTCCTTTCCCTAGGTTCACTATAGTAGCTTTTCCGTTTTTTCCCTCATTATAGCCGGTGTTATAATTTGCATCATATTGTTCTTTTGTATATTTATAACCGGTTGCATTGTTTATATCAGAAATGTTAGCACATATTTCAGGATAACCACTTGTAGCGTTTGTTAAATAGGCTCCAGGTGAGGTTCTTAAATAAACCTTGTTTTCATCTGTTCCAACAGAAATTGCATTAGTTATGGCTGAATGATTTACCATTGTTCCTGTTAATCCAACTCTTTCAGATGTTGAGAACGTTGCTCCTGCTAAAACTTGAGATGCAGTTGCATTTCCTGTTGCTTGGTTTGCTTCTAAAGCAGCAACCTGAGCTTGCAGCTCATCAATTTGCCTTTTTAATTCATCCACATTTTCTGAACTTCCACTAGTTGTGCCTCCACTCGTTGATCCTCCACTACCTGATTGGTTGCCAGAACCCACATTATTAGAAGCGTTTTCAATTTCCTTTGAAATCTGATTTAAGGCAAATTGTTCTTGTAATGCTTTATTCTGATATTCTTCACTTGCTAGTTTTGATTGTTTTATGATTCCATTATCATTTAAAGCTAATTTTATTGTTATGCCTGCTAAAATTAGAAGAACAATAATTGTGATAACAAGAGACATGATTGTAACGCCTCTTTCCCTAAACTCTTGTTTAGATAAGTAATTGTTGTAGCTATAACAACGTTGATAATTATATGTATTGTTCATGTTGTTATATAAATTCTTATTAAATTTAACATCCGTATTTTTTCTCTTTTTCAAAACTAAAACCTCCTTGCAAAATCTCTCTATCCATTGATATTACTAGCTTTATTCGACTTTTTACTTTTTCATTAAGCTTTTAGATTAATGAAAAAATAAAAATCGAGGAATTCTTACTCTAAGTAATTTATTCTTTGATTTCTTATTTGAAAAGATTTAGCTTTTTTCTTATTACACAAATTTTACACTAGCTTTATAATCGTTGATTTTACAAGGGTTTCATGGTATTTTTAGATTATCAAATTTTAATTAATCTAAAAGATTAATTAAAAAATTTAAGAGTCGTATTTCAATACAAAAGACATACCATTTTTGAAGTGATATGTCCTTTCTTTATATTTTATTTAGCAACTTGCAAGACTGGACGAAGCCCATGGCATGAAGAGAAGACGCCAGTGCCAGAGTCGAACACATATCCCGCCGTAATCGAGCCACTGCTCGAAACAAAGCGCAAGCTGAAGTATGCGCGGTTCCAATACGCATTAACGCAGCGAGACGAAAGCCAAAATTCAGCGCCACCCCTGATATTACTTGTATTTCTGTTTGAACCTCTCCAATAAGCATTGTATATAACTTTTAACCAAGGATTACTTGATTTTTTATCGTTATTATATCTTTCGTAAGCATAATTTTCTTTTTTGTCTGTTGAAAGCCAGTTGCTTGTTCCTTTTGTGTTCATATTATATGATGATATTTTTGCATCAGAATATCCTTTGCTAGCTCCTTTCGTTCTATCGATATTTTCATATTGCGTAAATAGTGTTGGAGCGAAACTATTATATGTTGACGTTATTTTGCTAGGCGCACTTGTATCATCTGCATTTGTTGTCCATAGATTTCCATACGAACTGTTATTTATTTTACTCTCATCTATGAAGTCTTCCCATTTTGCATCACGTGCTAACACTACTTTTACTTTTTTGGTTTTTCCGTTCTTTAGCTTTATTTCTGTTAGATTTCCATATAAATTATTGCAAATTGTATCTAAAGCTAAAACCCCATTATTATATGCTGGAGCACCTGTTAATCTTACCTGTAATTTTGTTGCTCTATCTGCTATATAATAATCATATTTACTTGTATCAAATGAACCTGATTGTAAATCATATCCTCCATCTGTTAACTTTGACCATGTCATATCTGATTCTACTGTTGGCAGACCTGAATTTACCTTATTTATTGACTTTATGTCTTTTCCAAGTAAAGCTGCTATTGAATCAGCTTTTATATATCCATGTGCTTCACTTCCACTCTTGTTCTTATAAAATTTATCTACATTTACTGTTGCACCTACTGATGCGTCTGATACACTGTTTGCTGAAACTGTTATTACTGGACGTAATGAACAGCTTCCACCTTCATTAGAACCTGATGTACTATAATTTTGATTTGTTTGAAACATTGTACATTTTGAATATGCTCCATCCGTTCTTGCAAAAGCTAATTGATAGTATTCATTTGACAACTCTTCAGAATATGGTGTTTTTCCATCGGTGCCCTTATTCCAATCAGAATTGGCATACCTTGTTGCAAGCCAATAATTGTTTCCTGTATTCATCAAACTTACTGTTGATTTATTGGTTCTGTTTTGATTTTTAATTGTTGGAGATGTATTTGCTACTAACATTTGTGTGTTACTTGATTGTGCTCCTGATGTATTCGCTATATCAATATAATCACTTATTTGATTTGTTGAATATCCATTGTTTGCTGTATCTAATTGATTGATTATTGGCTCTATCTTTTTTCCATTTTCATATTTTCTTGATACTGTATAAGTAATATTATAAAAATCTTCTGCATTTGCACTTCTTGCTGATAGTACTTTTTTACCGTTTATTTCAAGACTTCCATATAATTTTGAGCATATTTCATTTAATGCTTTTACACCATTTGTATAACCATTAATTCCTGATATTGAAACTTCAAAACCTGTATTGGTATTTGCTATTAGGTTGACTGTTCCATCTTCATTTGTACTTAGTACCTTCCATCCTAGATCTTCTGTTTCAATCTCCCCTGCTTCTACCATTGCTACACCTGGTACATCTTGATTATTACTGTTTAGTATTTGTTTTAAATGTCTGTTTACTCCTGTTCCTGTACTTTTACCTATATATGTGAAAGTTCCATCATCTAAGTTTACTAAGAAATTGTGTCCATTATAAGCTACCTGAGCGTAACCATCTCCATTATTTAAGAAGTCTTCTAGACCATTGTTTCCTACATTTGAACTTAAATAATCTGCAAGTCTTCCGGTATTTCCTTCTTGCTCTCTTTGAATGTCTATACCTGCTAAATACATGCTCATCTCTTCTTCAGCAGAAGATCTGTCTGAAACTGCTGCAACATTCTTTGCTTTTCCAAGAATACCATCATTGCTTACCATACTTATCGTTATACCTGCCAGAATTAATAAAATTATAATCGTCACAACTAAGGCTATTATTGTAATTCCTGCTTGTTTTAATTTATAGTTTTTCAATTTATACTTTTTAAATTTTAATTCATTTTTATAATTTTGTTTATAATGTTTTTCTTGAACTTTTTTTATAGAATTTTTCATACACCTGTTTTCACTTAATTTTAAGCTTTTTTGATCATACCTCATTTTTGCTTTTTCTCCTTTAAAATCTCGCAAAGCGTTGATACACCTGTGTTTGCGTTATTTTTTACTTTTTAATTAATCTTTTAGATTAATTAAAAAATAAAAAATCGAGGAATTCTTACTCTCTGTAAGTTATTCTTCGGTTTCTTATTTGAAAAGATTTAGCTTTTTTCTTATTACACAAATTTTACACTAGCTTTATAAGTGTTGATTTCACAAGGGTTTCATGGTATTTTTAGATTATCAAATTTTCATTAATCTAAAAGCTTAATGAAAATAGATATTTAAATTTTGATTAAGCATTTTTTCTTGGATTAATTTTCGTAATATTTTTTATATTAATATCTAAACTAACTTTTATTATCTTTTTACCAGATTTATTTTCTAATTCATAACATCATTATTAGCTATATAGTTGCTTTCAATTCTTCTATCTCAGCTTGGTTCAATGGTATTAGACTCTGAATCTCCTCTATTGAGAAATTTTTCTCTAGCATTTTCCTTGCAATCTCTTTTTGAGTTTCCTTTTTTCCAAGTATTTGTCCTTCCGCCTTACCTTCTGCTCTTCCTATTTCCATTCCTTTTTTTAAGCCTTCTTTTTTTCCATCTTCAAGTGCATGAGTAAGAGCATTCTTTTCATCCATTATTGCTTTTTCTCTTAGTTCTGCTACCCTTCTTAATTCTTCTTGCTGGCTTATTTCATCTAAATTTTTCATAGCTTCTTTTAATTCTTTATTGGTTTCCATTGCTTTAAAAACCTCCTCTTGATTAGGATTATCTAAAAACAATACCCATTGTGCTAATTCATTATTGGGCTCTTTTTCTAGGGTTCTCTTTGCTTTTGATATTTCAATTATATAAATCTGAAGCATCTCTGTCAATACTAAATTTAAGCCTGTTGTTACCTCTGTTATTTTCCATTCTGTACATATATTTTCCAATGCTTTTGTTTTCTCTAATTGAAAATCTAGTATTATTATGCCAATTACTTTATTTAAGTCTTTATAAATATTTCCTTTCGTTAATTGGCTTGAGTATATTCTACTCCAGTAATATAAAAATCTAGCCTCTGTATCTTTGTTATCAACTAATTGTATCTCTACATCACATATTTTGCCATCTCCTAATGTTGCTTTTAAATCTAAGATTCCTAGCTTCTCTTCTGGATATTTACCAAAAACATATCTGTCATTATCAAGCTTTATATCGTTTATTTTTTCCTTTATTACTGACGATATCAATGCTTTTGTAATGCCTTCATTTCCTTCTCTAAATAGTGAATGAAACACAACGTCAATTTTTGGTTTTAATAGATTTTCTTTGGTTTCTTTTCCTTTTTCATTATTACTTTTTTTCTTTTTGATTAGATTTTGTTTTTTATTCATAAAAAAAGATCTCCTTGTTTAATTTTCTACCTGTACAATTTGCCTTAAATATTTCAAAATATGTTGACATTACTCCGATTCAGATTTATCTAAATTAAGTTTATGAACCACAATGTTCCATATTATTTGCTACTATTTAATAACACATATAAAATGAAATAAAAGAATCTAAATAACGGAACGTATATAGAATGTACCTCCTTTCTAATATTTTGTTTAAAATTAATTTTTTTTGTTTGAAAAATTTTTCGATTTAATAATTTCTGGATTTTTGATTTTTAGATTTAACAATTTGAATAAATAAATCAATTTAATATTACTAAGAAAATATATTATAACTAATTTCGTCTTGAAATCTTGAAATAATTTAAGCAAAAAATGTGCTAAATAGATGTACTGTTTATAACATATTTTGTACTCATTGTAAACATTTTATGGTAATTTTATTAAAATTTCGACTGACAAAATTCGACTTTATTTTTATTAACGTATATTTATTTACGCGTTAAAATAATCTTTTTCTAATATAATCAATAATACAAATTTATTATTACTTTTTTATTAAGCTTTTAGATTAATGAAAATTTGATAATTTAAAAATACCATGAAATGCTAGAATAATCAACACTTTTTAATCTTTAGTAAAATTCATGTAATAAGAAAAAAGCTTTACTTTTTAAATTAATAAATCGAAGAAGAACTTACTTAGAGTAAGTATTCCTCGATTTTTATTTTTTCATTAATCTAAAAGCTTAATGAAAAAGCAAAAAGTCGAATAAAGCTAGTAATATCAATGGATAGAGCGATTTTGCAAGGAGGGTTTAGTTTTGAAAAGCAGAAAAAATGTAAATATTAAATGTAAATTTAACAAGAATTCATATAATAATTTGAACAATAAATATGGTTGTAATTATAATTATCAACGTTGTTATAACTACAACAATTACTTATCTAAACAAGAATTTAGGGAAAGAGGCGTTACAATCATGTCTCTTGTTATCACAATTATTGTTCTTCTAATTTTAGCAGGTATAACAATAAAATTAGCTTTAAATGACAATGGAATCATAAAACAATCAAAACTAGCAAGTGAAGAATATCAGAATAAAGCATTACAAGAACAATTTGCCTTAAATCAGATTTCAAAGGAAATTGAAAACGCTTCTAATAATGTGGGTTCTGGCAACCAATCAGGTAGTGGAGGATCAACGAGTGGAGGCACAACTAGTGGAAGTTCAGAAAATGTGGATGAATTAAAAAGGCAAATTGATGAGCTGCAAGCTCAGGTTGCTGCTTTAGAAGCAAACCAAGCAACAGGAAATGCAACTGCATCTCAAGTTTTAGCAGGAGCAACGTTCTCAACATCTGAAAGAGTTGGATTAACAGGAACAATGGTAAATCATTCAGCCATAACTAATGCAATTTCTGTTGGAACAGATGAAAACAAGGTTTATTTAAGAACCTCACCTGGAGCCTATTTAACAAACGCTACAAGTGGTTATCCTGAAATATGTGCTAACATTTCTGATATAAACAATGCAACCGGTTATAAATATACAAAAGAACAATATGATGCAAATTATAGTACAGGCTATAATGATTATAAGTCTAAACTAACAATACACCACCACGTAACTGCTGATGGAACTCAATCAGATGATGAAGTAAATGCAACTAAAGGTGGTTGTTATACAAAAGAACATTATGGTAAAGAAGCATATATCGCATATTATCAACATAGTTCAACTCATGTTAGATGCCAATATGATGGAGTGGCTGGGCATAATAAGTGGTGGTGTGATTATTGTGATGCTGAAAAAGTTGATGGTCAATCTGGAGGTACCTGTACCTGGGGCTCATGTCCTAAACGACCATATACAGCTTATAAAGATGTTTTAGACGGTTATTCTGCTAATTGTGGAGCTGTACTCGCAATATTGCCATAGTACTCTTGTTTGTAATTAGCCTATATTATTTTAATATACTATTTGGCTTAGTTATATGATTTCAAAATTTAAAAGACCTTATACAAATGCTAATGTATAAAGGTCTTTTTTAATACTTAAGTAAGTTATCGTAGTTTATTCAGTGGAAATCTTTTGTAGATGAGATTTCTCTGTTTTCTACTTTCTTACTATTACTATTCCGTACGGATTTAGGTTATATTTGTTGCTATCATTTATTCCGTAAATCTCGTGGTAAGCTTCATCAAATGATAATTTTTGAGCTTGCGAACTTCTATTTACAGCTAAACATAAGCTTGAAGAATCGGTGTATCTCTCAATAATTATAACATTCTCATCAGCTCTAATAAGTTCGGACTTTCCACTTTTTAATATATCGGAATTGTTCTTTCTGAATATACCTAATCCCGTAAAAAAGTCTTTCATCTCTTGTTCTTCTCTTGACCAATCATAAGGTTTTCTGTTAAATGGATCTTTATAACCTGTTTCAGCAATTTCTGTGCCCTGGTATGTAGTTGGAATTCCTGGAAGTACATACATTATTGCAGAGGCGATTTTTGTCAGATTTTTAGCATTTCTGAAAGATTCAGGTGCTAATTTGTCGTTTTCTGCCTCATACTGTCTAAACTTGTATGTATTAAATCCATTGTTATTTCTCCATGGCGATTCAATGTCCCAAATCTGTTTATCAAACACATTTCCATTCATTTTTTCACCCGCAAGCATGGTTAATGTTGTAGGAGTGTCATGCGAACCGATGTTGTTTAATAAGACTTTTTGAACATTTTCGGGATATTCTTCAAATACTCTCCTAAAGTTATACTCGAAGTGCTTAGCGAATCCCCATCTTGTCCACCTTAAGGTTGCGTCTGACATTGGATAGTTCATAACAGAATCAAGCTGCCCATTATTTATTTTGACATCATCTCCAAATTTATCAGTTGCAATTTCCCACATTTCACCCACAATTAGTGCCTCAGGAAACTGTTCTTTTATTTCTTGAATTTTCATCAAAAAGCTTTTGGGTAGATTCTCTCCTAGATCCAACCTTAGGCCATCAACTCCATTTGAAAGATACTTAAGAGCAACATTTTTCATTGCCTCTTGATATTCCTTATTCAGGGTATTGCACTCTGGCATGTTAGTAAAGCCCCACCAAAAAACATTTTTACCGTTTTGGTCATACTTGTACCAATTTTTGTACTTTGAATCATTGTAATACTTGCTCTCAATACCTGTGTGGTTAAATACTAAATCACACATTATTAGAATATCAAGCTCATGAGCTCTCTTACATAATTCTTTCAAATCATCCCAAGAGCCTAGCCACGGATCGATCTCTTCTTGATTTCCAACATCATAATGATGATACGATGAACTTTGCTCGATTGGCGTCATGTAAATCATATCAAAGCCTAAAGACTTTAAATATTTGAGCTTACTTGTAACTCCTTTCAAATTTCCACCATAATAATAGTCGTTAAGATAGATTCCCTTGTTGTTTGGCTCCCAATTTGGCATTCTATCTTGCCAAGATTTTAAGGTGCGACCTTGCATTTTTGGAGGAAGTCCTCCGAAGTTTGAAAATCTATCAGGCATCAATTGATATGCTGTTCTTGAATACCATTTTGATAAATCCTTCTTCTGTACATTCATCTTTTGCTTGCCATCCTTTCTATTAAGAAAATGACGTATTTAATGTGACTAATTATGTTTTATAATTTATAAGAATATTTGTCAAGTAATAAAGTTGAGTTAATAGAGCAAATTGCTATTTTAGAGTGAACTAGTTAAGAAATATTGATAATAATACAAATTTAAATTCTTTCATTGTTTCTAGCACAAAATAAAAAGCAGTTTAAAACTGCTTAATGACTATAAATATTGGTGGTGCACCACCGGGGGGTCGAACCCCGGACCTTCTGATTAAGAGTCAGCTGCTCTACCAACTGAGCTAGTGGTGCATTTACTGAGTACTTTGTTATTATACACCGCTTTTTCTACTATGTCAACTAGTTTTTGGAGTTTTTCAGCTGGAATTTTTGCGTAATTTAACAGTATAATATTTATTTTTTTGCCTTTTTATTTTATTCCAACTAATGCTGCTTTTTTTCCTGAAACTGAGACATATACCCCATTGCTTGGGCTAGTAGGAATTATAACCCATGTTCTACACCATGCGGACTTGTCTTCCTGTGAACTTCCTGTATCTCCTACTAAAACCATAGATGCGTTTTGTGCCGAACAATTTAAGCTTGCTTGCATACTTGCCACACTATATTGATTTCTATTGTATGTTATTGCTGTTGCTACGTAAAACGAATACCCTGAAAATGTGCCACTAGTTGGTAGCTCTGTTTTTGCACCGGTTAGCAATGTCTGTTGAACTGAATTTTTTCCATCCGTATAGCCATTATTATAACTATTGGATTGTGCAGAACCGTTACCTGTAATTTTCAAACCATCTTTTGATGTAAATGTTTTACCTGATGTTACATCTGCTGCAGTTGCGTCTCCGAATTCTGATGCGTCTGCACCTACATAAGCTTGGCCATTACCAGGATAATATCCTTCTGGTGGACAGATAGAGATTCTATTCGTTCCATCTGTAGCTTGTGTATATTGAAGCCACGTTCCATTCCAGGTTGGCAAGGATGCGTATGAACTACTCATTCCTGCTACATCATCTGGCTTTATTTTTCTGTTTACCATTATTCCTGTTAATCCAACTCCTTCAGATGTTGAGAACGTTGCTCCTGCTAAAACCTGAGAGGCAGTCGCATTTCCTGTTGCTTGGTTTGCTTCTAAAGTAGCAATCTGAGCTTGCAGCTCATCAATTTGCTTTTTTAATTTATCCACATTTTCTGAACTTCCACTAGTTGTGCCTCCACTCGTTGATCCTCCACTGCTTGATTGGTTTCCAGAGCTCACCTTGTTAGAAGCGTTTTCAATTTCCTTTGAAATCTGATTTAAGGCGAATTGTTCTTGTAATGCTTTATTCTGATATTCTTCACTTGCTAGTCTTGATTGTTTTATAATCCCATTATCATCTAAAGCTAATTTTATTGTTATACCTGCTAAAATTAGAAGAACAATAATTGTGATAACAAGAGACATGATTGTAACGCCTCTTTCCTTAAATTTTTGGTCAATTAACTTGTGATTGTACTTATATTTATTATTATAAATATGTTTATCTATATTGTGTTTACTATCTAATTTTGTAGTTTTTCTCAAAACAAAACCCTCCTTGTAAACTCTCTCTATCCATTGAAATTACTAGCTTTATTTGACTTATTATTTTTTTATTAAGCTTTTAGATTAATAAAAGGTATCATGAAAGCCTTGTAAAATCAACGTTTTTTAATGTTTGGTAAAATTCATGTAATAAGAAAAAAGCTTTAGTTTTTAAATTAGTAAATCGAAGAAGAACTTACTTAGAGTAGGTCTTCCTCGATTTTTACTTTTTTATTAATCTAAAAGATTAATGAAAATTTTTAAGCGTAGTAATATTTATTTTATTATAATACTTCTAAAAATTTATACTAACCAGGGGGTTTTTCATTGTTTATTGGTCCCTCTGGATTTAATTAAATGTCAATTGTGCAGATCCTGAGCCTGATATTCCTGAGCTACTTCCTGCTGGATAAGGCTTTGACCCTGAACAATATACTGCTGACTTTCCATCAACATATACTGTAAAACTATAATCACCATAATTGTTAATTGAACCACTAACAGTTACTGCAACGGTTTTAGTTCCAGAACTTGCGCTTTTACCTGCACTATAGCCAGCATTATAACCCGAATTATAACTATTAGATTGTGCAGAGCCATTTCCTGTAATTTTCAAACCATCCTTTGATGTAAATGTTTTACCTGATGTTACATCTGCTGCAGTTGCATCTCCAAATTCTGATGCTTCTGCGCCTACATAAGATTGACCATTACCTGGATAATATCCTTCTGGTGGACAGATAGAAATTCTATTTGTTCCATCTGTGGCTTGTGTATATTGAAGCGATGTTCCATTCCAGATTGGCACAGATGCGTATGAACTATTCAACCCTGCTACATCATCTGTCTTTATTTGTCTATTTACCATAGTTCCTGTTAAACCGACTCCTGCTGATGTTGAGAACGTTGCTCCTGCTAAAACTTGAGAGGTAGTTGCATTTCCTGTTGCTTGCTTTGATTTTAAGGTATTAATTTGACTTTCTAAACTCTCCTTTTCTTTGGTTAAATCAGTTATCTTATTATCCTTATTTTTTATTTGATTATTCAAATCTGATATTGTTGAATTTGTTTCGTTCTGTTGTTTTTTTAAGTCATTCACTTGTTGCTGTAATTGTTCTTTTTCTTGCTTTTCTTGTTGGATTTGAGCTGTTAGGCTATCAACCTCATTTTGCAAGTCTTCAATTTGCTTCTTCAATTCATCAGTATTTTCAGAACTCCCACTGCCTGAACCACCACTCGTTGAATTGCCACCTGTTGATTGATTCCCACCACTAGATGAACCACTTGAGCTTGAGCTATTAGATACTTTATCAATTTCTTGCTCTGCTTGATTTAAAGCAAACTGTTCTTGTAATGCTTTATTCTGATACTTTTCACTTGCTAGCTTTGATTGTCTTATGATTCCATTATCATCTAAAGCTAATTTTATTGTTATGCCTGCTAAAATTAGAAGAACAATAATTGTGATAACAAGAGACATGATTGTAACGCCTCTTTCCTTAAACTCTTGTTTAGATAAGTAATTGTTGTTGTTATAACAACGTTGATAATTATAATTACAATCATATTTATTGTTCAAATTATTATATGAATTCTTGTTAAATTTACATTTAATATTTGCATTTTTTCTGCTTTTCAAAACTAAACCCTCCTTGCAAAATCTCTCTATCCATTGATATTACTAGCTTTATTCGACTTTTTGCTTTTTCATTAAGCTTTTAGATTAATTAAAAAATAAAAATCGAGGAATGCTTACTCTAAGTAAGTTCTTCCTCGATTTGGTGGTTTAAAAGCTAAAGCTTTTTTTCTTATTACATGAATTTTACTAAAGATTAAAAAGCGTTGATTTTACAAGGTTTTCATGATACTTTTTATTTATCAAATTTTAATTAATCTAAAAGATTAATTAAAATAAATATTTAAATTTTGATTATGCATTTTTTTGGATTAATTTTTGTAATATTTTTTATATTAAATATCTAAACTAACTTTTCTTATCTTTTTACTAGATTTGTTTTCTAGTTCATAACATTATTATTAGCTATATATTTGTTTTTGATTCTTTTATCTCAGCTTGGCTCAATGGTATTAGACTCTGAATCTCCTCTATTGAGAAATTCTTCTCTAGCTTATTATTATTTTTTAATTAATCTTTTAGATTAATTAAAAA
>CAKOXK010000014.1 GCA_934130085.1 uncultured Clostridia bacterium | reverse complement strand
TTCGCTTGTTTGCCATACAAAAAAATAATATAATAAATTCATAAAAAAGAGCTTGACAAAAATTAGATAGTCAATTTATTAAGATATGCATAATAGTTTTATATTACTAAAAACTTAAAATTTTAACAAAACTTAGTAATATCTATTATAATAAAAATGTAACGAAAAGTCAGAAAAAAGTGTACACAAAATGTACACAGATTATAAATATCTAATAGTAACAATAATACTTATAATACTATAAATACTAAAAGTGAAAAAGACCTAAATGCTTAGGAATTCTCAACAACAAATGGTAGAGCTGTTCCAAACTTCAAGAACAAACGTAATAGAGCATATAAATAATATATATGCCGAGGAAGAATTAGATAAAATTCCAACCTGTCAGAATTTCCGACAAGTTCAAAAAGAAGGAAATAGAAGTGTTACAAGAGAAATTCCTTTTTATAATTTAGATATGATAATTTCTTTAGGATATAGAATAAAATTGATGATAAAGCAAAAAGTGAATAGAGCGTATCATGTAGGTATACTCTATTTTTATATGTATATCAAAGATGAGGAAAGTGATAAAATGATTAGAATAAGAAAAAGAGGTAATGTATATCAATATTGCTTTGAAGCAGGAAAGGTAAATGGAAAGAGAAAACAAATAACAAAAAGTGGTTTTAAGACGAAGAATGAAGCATATATAGCAGGACAAAAAGCATACGATGAATTCATAAATGGTGTTTACTAGAAAAGATGGAACTTATTCAGAAACTGATATTATTAGGTATCCATTTAGAATAATTCATCATGAATTAGGGATACAATGCAGATTTTACGATTTAAGAGGGAGTTTTGCTACTATTAGTTTAAGAAACGGATGTGAGATAAAAGATGTTGCAGAAGTATTAGGTCATAAAAGAATAGAAACAACTCAAAAATATTATATATTAAGTTTAGAAGAAAATAAGAAAAAAGTTACTGAAGTTTTTGAAGATGAATTGAATAAGATTTAACTTGGTCGAATTCGAGCAAAATGATTGTTTAAGAATGTAAAAAATAGTATAATGTCTACTATAAATTAACTAAAAAATATTTTGAAAAGGAGGATAAAACATGGATAATAAATTAATTGGAAATGAGAAAAATATTTTATTTTATAATGATGAAGAAGGCAATACAAAAGTAGAAGTACTATTAGAAAATGAAGATGTATGGCTAAATACTGAAGCTTTAGCATCACTTTTTAATATTGATAGAAGTGGAATTGTAAGACATATAAATAACATTTATAAAGATGAAGAATTAGATGAAAATTCAACTTGTGCAAAAATTGCACAAGTTCAGAAAGAGGGAAATCGTGAAGTTAAAAGAATTTATCCATATTATAATCTTGATATGATCATTTCAATAGGTTTTAGAATTAACTCCAAAAAAGCAATTAAATTTAGAACTTGGGCAAATAAAATAATTAAAGATTATATGGTTCAAGGTTTTGCATTAAATGATGAAAGATTTTTAAAAGCAAAAAAATCTGATCAAGAGTATTTTAAAAGATTACTTGAAAGAATTAAATTAATTCGTACAAGCGAGAGAATGTTTTATCAAAAAATTACTGATATATTTGCTGAATGTTCTATAGATTATGATAAAAATAGTGATACTGCAATAACTTTTTATAAAACAATTCAAAATAAATTTCATTATGCAATTACTGGAAACACTGCTGCTGAAATAGTTTATAAAAGAGTGAATTCTAAAAAAGAAAATATGGGACTTACTACCTGGGAAAATTCACCTGATGGGAAAATTTTAAAATCTGATGTAATTATTGCTAAGAACTATTTAAATGAACAAGAAATTAAGAATTTAAATAATTTAGTAAACTTATTTTTGGATATTGCTGAAAATAATGCAGAAAGAAGTATAACAATGTATATGGAAGATTGGAAAGATGAAGTAGAAAATGCCCTAAAAGTTTTCCATTATGAAGTTTTAGAAGGAAAAGGAAAAATCTCACATAAACAAGCAGTCGAAAAAGCGGAAAACGAATATGAAAAATATAAAGTTATACAGGATAAGAATTATGTGTCAGATTTTGATAGATTATTAAGTGAAACAAAGCAAATTGAAAATAAATAAATTGCACATTGGATAAAAAAGTAAAAATTGATATAATCATATTAGATGAACGGATGTGGACAATGTCCACAAAATATTAAAAATATCTTTGAGGAAGAAGAATCAGACATAAATTGAACTGTCAAGGAATTCTTGACAGTTCAAAAGGAAGGAAATAATATAGATATGATACAATACAAATGTTCGTAAACGCATTTTAGGAGGTGCATATATGAATAACAAATTAATAAAAAATGAAGATGAAATTAATAATATATTTGATAATATTAAAGAATTAGTAATTAGTAGTACAAATAGAGTTTATACTACTATTAATACAGAAATGCTTAATTTATATTGGAATATTGGAAAAGCAATTATGGAAATACAACAAGGTGATGAAAGAGCTTCATATGGTGAAACTGTACTTGAAAAACTATCACATAAATTAACAGCTGAATTTGGAAAAGGTTTTCAAAAAGAAATTTAGAAAGAATGAGAAAATTTTATATTTATTTTCCAATTGCGACAACACTGTCGTCGCAATTGAACTGGTCACATTACCTTGAATTATTAAAAGTAGATGAAGAGTCAAAGAGAAAATTCTATATGAAAGAAACTATAAATTCAAGATGGAGTGTTCGTGAACTCCAAAGACAAATAGGTTCATTGTTATATGAAAGATTATTATCAGCAATAATAAAGAAGAAAGGATTTATTATAAAATGAATAAAAAGCTTTTGTTTATATTTATAATCAGTATAATTTTTATTATTGGGACTATTACTTTTATTTTTTTACAGGAAAATGATTATAGTAATAGTATGTTTATAAAAGCAGAAAAGACCTGTTACAAAGTTAATAAATATGGAAATTCAAAAAAAATAGAGAATGATGAATTTGTTGAAACAAATAACAAAATATATTCTATCACAAATTGTTTTGAATCATATATTGATCGTAATAAAAATGAAGTGCTAAATAAAATCAATCAAGAAAATTGTAATATATTCATTGAAAACAATAAAGACTCAGAATTATTAAATATAATAAATGAAATTGCAAATCTTAAACATGATTTGTTTGATGTTAAAATAATATGTACAAAAAAGAACAATTATTATGTTAGTGTATGTTTGAATACTAACTGGATTTGTCCATCTGATTTATACTTTTATGATAAAAATGAAAAAAAATTAAAAATAATATTTGAAACATGTAATGAATTTATTCTAGATATAAATGAAAATAAATTTATTTATTAAATTTATTTATATGATAATTTAATATAGGTTTAAAAGGTTTTTATGAATTGTAGTAAATCAATTAGCACACATATAGGTTTAAAATAGATATGTCACAAGAACATTAAAAATAAAATATTGAAAAGAGAGCACAAAAATGATATTGTTTAAATGACAAAATACAAACATATCGGAGGTGCTCTCTTATGGGTAATAATATCACAGATAGATTAAAAAAACACTCAAAAAATTAAGGAATAAAGAAATAGTTGATGACGACTATGTTTATATTAGAAAAAATGCTTTTTATAATCATATAAAAGATACAAAAGAAAGTAAAAAATTAAAAGTAGATTCATTTCCAAAAAAAGTTTGAAAAATATTTGTAAATAAATTGTCTAAAAAATGTTGTTATGGTAAAATACTTTTAGATAATTATTTTTGTATTTATTTGAGATAAATATGATTATTTAAGGAGTGAATTTTATTATGAGTAAACTAACTTTTTTGACAAAAGAGCAGTGTTTTGAAAGTGATAAATTAGATATATTGAAAAAAAGAGGCACACAAGCAGCAATAACTGATTTTTCTATATTACTAGGAGGATGGGTTGATATAGATACAAATTATTGTCATATACCTAGTGATGACTCATTAGAGGGAAGAACTGGATATTATTGGATGAGAACAGATGATGGAGATAATGACGCGCGCGTGGTTAGCGAAGATGGTATTAGGAATTACTGCTTTGTTCACGAACGCGATGATGGGGCTCGCCCAGCTTTACCGTTCTCATCAATCTCTAGCATTCCCACGAACGGAGTGAGTGGGCGCAGAGCTAGTGATGGGATTCTTGAAGTAGAATATGGGTACTATCCACAAAAAGCAGTATCAAGAGATATTCAACAAAAACTAGAAAGAGCTTTTCAAAGAAGAAGTTTATCAAGAACTGGAAAGAAATATACAACAGATTCAAGAAAATATGATGAATACGATGAAGAATTTTCATCAAAACAACACGAGGAATTTCAATTAGATGGAAAGAGATATGTAAGAGTAGAAGCAAATTCTTGCTTTGATGGTAGTGAATTTAAACTTTCAAATGGCGAGAGTTATAGAGATGGTGATCCTGTATGGGTAGAAGTTGCTCCAGTAAAATGGTTAGTTGATGAAAGAGCAAAAATGATGCTTACAGATAAACTAATTTTTGCTGGTGTTCAATTTAAAAATACAAGAGATTATTACACAGAAGATTTTGACAAAACAAACATTAAAACATTTATGGATAGATATTTATCTAAAGAATTAGAACAGTCAAGAGGGACAATAGAAGTAGGTGAACAAAGCGAAGAAATACCAGAAGTTCAACCTAAAAAATCAAGATTGCAAAAATTAAATCCAGATAAAACAAAAGAAGCTAGCAGAGCAAGGATGACAGATACAGAAATAATACAAAATTGGATTGAATCAGGTGAATCAGTCTTATTAAGAGGTCCATCTGGAATAGGAAAAACAGAAAGAATTAAATCTTTATATCCAGATTTAATCTATATAAAATTAACGAATAATATGTTCCCAGAAAAAGTTGTAGGTTCAGTTAATTTACAAACAGGACAAAGCATACCACCAGATTTTGCAAAAACAGCTATTTTACAAGAAGCAACAGAAGAAGAAAGAAAAATGGTGGAAGAAAATTTACAAAGTATATTTGATATAGCAGATACAATTTATGAGAGATCAAAAGAGAGTGATAAAAAAGTTGTAATAATGCTAGATGAGCTTTTGAATGTTAAACCAGCAGTTCAAAGTTTGGTATATACTTTAGTTTTAAATAGAATGGTAGAGATAGGAAAAGGACTTAAACTACCAGATAATGTTGTTGTGGTAGCAACAGGAAATCAAAAGAAATATTCAAGTGTAGCAGAAGATTTGGCAGAACCACTAGAAAAAAGATTTGACCATATATTAGATATGGAACCAAAGGTTGGAGAATGGCTAACAGAATATGCTATTCCACATAAGATACATCCAGCAGTAATAGGATATATGCTTTCAAAATATAATAGTTCTGGTAAAAGTGAAGCTCTACAAGATATAGGATATTTTTATGAGGAACCAGAAGTTGGAGAACAACATTTAGACGCAAATGGTTGTAAAGGCAGAACAAATGATCCTCGTGGTTGGACTTCAGTTTCAAATACTTTATATAATTTTGAAAGAAATTTAGAAGCTGGTAGATATGAAGGAAAAAATGTTGAAGATATAATTCAAAGGTCAATAGAATCAAAACTTCGTATGGAATGGGCTAGTGAATTTTTCGATTTTTATAATTTACCTACATTAACACCAGAAGAAATAGTACAAGGCTTGGGAAAAGGATATACACAAGCAGATTTGCCAAGAGATACAAGTGAAAGATTTGCATATATGACTGCATTGATAACAGCGGATGAAAGTCAAGTTGAAGCTTGTAGAGATTTCATTAGAAAACATTGTGAGCCAGAATATTTAGCAATATATGATATATATTGGGCTGGAAATGATGAAAGAAAAATGGAAAGAATTGCAGAATTACAAGAGCAAGCATTATCTTTACATACTGGAATGGAAGCAGGACAATATGCACAAGATGGTTTAGATGCTTATACAGGTATAGGACAAATGTATAGTGGATATTTAGGCAGAGGTACTAAAGAAGTGAGAGGTGAAGAAGATGATAGAAGCCAAATATAGTGAGGCTGCTGTTGAAGTTTTAGATATATTAAATTATACAGATAAGGAAGATGTTAAAAAGATACCACAAAGTTTTATAAAATTTTTATCAGAGATTGCAAACAAAAATTATAAGGCGAACTTTAATCATAATGGGCCAATAAGTGGGCTTAATTTAAGGAAACAGACTAGAGAGCTTTTAGGTTTTATTTATATTACTTGGTGGTGCGATGAAAAAGATAGAAATAAATTTAAAAGCGTTATTCAATCTGATAATTCAAAAATAGAGAAAACAGAAAAAATGGAAAATTACAATATAGATGATATATTTAAAAATAAAAAAGAACTAAAATCAAATGTAATTACTCAAGACATTGCTAAAGAAGAAAACATATTTAAAAAGATCATAAATAAAATATTAAGTTTCTTTACAAATAAAAAGGAAAGGAGCTAAAAGAAAAATGATAAATAAGGAATTAGTTGAATTACAAAAAGGATGCAAATCAACTTGTGCGATAATTGAAAATACAGATATTAAAGAATTAGATTCAAATATTGTAATAAAATCAAATTGCGAAGATGTCGAATTATTTAAAACTTTTAAAGAAAAAATATCTAATGCTGATAACAAATTTAATTATTTAGTTATAGAAGAAATTGATAAATTAGAAACTAACAAACAAAATAGAATATATCAAATAGTGAAAGATAGAGAATATAATGGAATTTCATTGCCAGAGGATGTTATTATTGCTTTAACAGTTGAAAATAAAGAGGGGTTAATAAATATATTACCAGAACTTTATCATCTTTGCGTGGTTGCATTTTAGTTTGAAAAGGAGTGGCATAAATGAATCCTAGTGTAGATATGATTTATGATATTAAAAGAAAAATGCTTACAAAATATCCTAGATTCGGTAGTGAAATTGCAGTTGCAAATATAGAGTTTAGAGATGATTTGCCATTTCATACTGCAGCAACAGATGGGAAAAATATATATGTTGATCCTGAATACTTTGCTAGTTTAAGCGAAAATGATAGATTGCTTACGATTGCTCACGAAATAATGCACATTAAATTTATGCACATGTATAGATTAGCAGATAAGGATGGTAAAAAAAGAGATCCAGAGCTATGGAATATTGCAACTGATGCTATTATAAATGCAAATTTAGAAAGAGATGGTTTTACTATAAAAGAAGGATATGTTAATATGCCAGAGGCATTAAATTATTCGGCAGAAGAATTTTATGAAATCTTATTAAGAGAAAAGGAAGAAAAAGAAAAGCAGCAACAACAACAAAATGGTCAAGGAAATCAAGGTGATAGTGGAGAACAAAGCGAAAATAGTGAAGGTAAAGATAGTAGCCAAAACGATATGGGCGAACAAGGAGAACAAAAAGGTAAACAAAGTGGTGAACAGGGACAAGATGAAAATCAGAATGACGGAGATGGAGAAGGCAAAGACAAAGAAGAAGGCGAAGAAGAAGGAAAAGGAGAAAATGGAAAACCATCACATCAAGGAGATGATCACAGCTTATGGGAAGAAGCATTTAATAACCAACAACAGCAGGGACAAAAGCAAAAAGGCAGTAGCCAAAAGCAACAAAGTGATGGAACAAAACAAAGAACAATAACACAAGAACAACCACAATCAGATTTTGATGAAAGAACTGAATTTGAGGATAATAGACAGGAAAAAAGAGAAAGATTTAAAGCCAGACGTGAAAAAACGCAACAAGATATAAGAGGAGCACAAGAAGGTGTGATAGAACTCGGAAGTATTGGCGAAAGTAAAGAAGCTATTGATTGGAAAGTCTTATTACGAAGGGAAGTAGAGAAAACAGAAACAATATGGAGCCAAAGACGTTCTATTGCAGAAAATAATTATGCTTATAGATTAGAGGAAAACGATATAGAAGATGAGGCAGAAACTGAAATTATGATAGATGTTTCTGGATCAGTAGATTTAGATTTAGTAAAAGCATTTTTAAGACAAATAAAACCTATATTAAAGCACTCAAAATTAAAAGTAGGATGCTTTAATGAGAAGTTTTGGGGACTTGTAGATATTAAAAGTGTCAGAGATATAGATAATTTTACAATACCTAGAGGAGCAAGAGGAGATTCTGCGTGGACAGAAGATTGGGATTTGGCAGTAAGAAGTTTTACAAAAAAGAGAGAAATAAATAAAATAGTATTTACTGATGGTTATCCATGTCCTGGTACAATGCCAAAAGATGATTTAAAGCGAGAAAATATTATTTGGTTAGTATATGGAAATAAAGCCTTTAATCCATGTTGTGGTAAGGTTATAAATATTACTGAAAAACAATTAGAACAATTACATTTAGTTAGTAGAGATACTTCGATAGAAGATACGAGTAGATAAAGTACCTATAAGGTGCTTTATTTTTTTGTGAAATAAACTTCCGGCTATGCCGGTAGTAAAGATAGCTTTAGCTTTGTGTCAATCATTTTTGAAAATGTCTTAAAAAATTTTATTTATTAGTACTAAATTTTTAGAGATTAGTATATAATAACTCTATTTCTGTTTTAAAATCATCTGTAAGAGCAGTTTAGGCTTTCTATCACGATTACCATGTACAAAAAATTCTTTTCCATATTCTTTGTATCCAGCAATCATTCTATCAATTTGTCTTATAGATCTTTTTAGGGTAACGGAAGCTCTTTGTTTATTTCCATTTGTTTCAATTAATTTTTTTATTATCTTATATGTATATTCTTCATTCATTCTTAATTTTACCTTTCTCATAAGTACCTCCGATATTTTTATCAGATTCACTTATATCATACTTTTTAAATTAAGACATTTTCTCAAATGATATATTAAGACATTATCATAAATGAATCATACAGAGGTAACAAAAGGAGACTCAAAAAGAAATTGCAAAGAAAATGCTAGAGAAGAATTTCTCAATAGAGGAGATTCAGAGTCTAATACCATTGAGCCAAGCTGAGATAGAAGAATTAAAGACAAATATATAGCTAATAATAATGTTATGAACTAGAAAACAAATCTAGTAAAAAGATAAGAAAAGTTAGTTTAGATATTTAATATAAAAAATATTACAAAAATTAATCCAAAAAAATACATAATCAAAATTTAAATATTTATTTTAATTAATCTTTTAGATTAATTAAAAATTGATAATTTAAAAATACCATGAAAGGCTAGTAAAATCAACACTTTTTGAACCTACGTAAAATTTGTGTAACAAGAAAAAAGCTTTAGCTTTTAAACCACCAAATCGAGGAAAAACTTACTTAGAGTAAGCATTCCTCGATTTTTATTTTTTAATTAATCTAAAAGATTAATTAAAAAGCAAAAAGTTGAATAAAACGAGTAATATCAATGGATAGAGAAATTTTGCAAGGAGGTTTTTGTTTTGAGAAAAATTACACAATTAGATAGTAAATACAATATAGATAAACATATTTATAGTAATATAAAGAATAATAGATATAAGTACAATCACCAATTATCTAACCAGAAATTTAAGGAAAGAGGCGTTACAATCATGTCTCTTGTCATCACAATTATTGTTCTTCTAATTTTAGCAGGAATAACAATAAAATTAGCTTTAGATGATAATGGAATCATAAAACAATCAAAGCTTGCAAGTGAAAAGTATCAGAACAAGGCATTACAAGAACAGTTTGCTTTAAATCAAGCAGAACAAGAAATTGAGAAAGCATCTAATAGCTCAAGCTCAAGTGGTTCATCTGGTGGTGGGAATCAATCAACAGGTGGCAATTCAACTAGTGGTGGCTCAGGCAGTGGAAGTTCTGAGAATACTGATGAATTAAAGAAGCAAATTGAAGACTTGCAAAATGAGGTTGATAGCCTAACAGCTCAAATCCAACAAGAACAACAGGAAAAAGAACAATTACAGCAACAAGTAAATGACTTAAAAAAACAACAGAACGAAACAAATGCAACAATATCAGATTTGAATAATCAAATTAAAAATAAAGATAATAAGATAAGTGATTTAACCAAAGAAAAGGAGAGTATAGAAAGTCAAACTAATGCAACTGAAAATGATATCGTAAATGGAAAAGTAGCATACAGCAATGGAAAATTGATTAATGGTAAGTTAAACTTAGAAAAAAACTGGACATTGGTAATATCATATAAAATTTATTTGGGCTGGGATGGAAATACTGAGTATGGGTATACTACAGGAAGGACAACTATAAAAAATAAAGATGGTGTAAGAACTATATCAAATGATGGAGGCTCAATAGTAAGTAGAACAGAGAAATGGAATGGAGATTATTATATAAATGCAAATATTGCAGATGTTGTAATTGAATCATTTACAATTGATGAATAAAATCTTTGGTTATAAAAATTTGAGGTTTGTAGGCTTAAAATAGATATGTCACAAAATGGTAAAAAATGAGAAAGAAAAAAACAATAAAATTATACGAGAAAGACGAAGATATACTAGAAGATGTAATTATAGAGAATAAACAAGCTATGGATATGTCGAAAATATATAGTGATATTCTAAATGGAGTTATGAAATTTTAACATCAATAACAATAATTTTGGCAATATCAACAATAATTTTAATTTATATAAAAGTAATTTTTATAAATGTTTTTTTGTATAAAAAATAAAAAATTGAATACAATAATGATAAAATAAAAAAGAAAAAGGAAGGAAAGCGTTATGAAGGCAATAGATACAATTGCACTTGTTTTAATCATTATTGGTGCTATAAACTGGGGATTAGTAGGAATATTTAACTTTAATTTAGTAGAAGCAATATTTGGTGGATTATCAGTTATAACTAGAATAATTTATATTTTGGTCGGAATTTCAGGTTTATGGGGAATTAAGTTAATATTTAATAAAGATTAAAAATAAAGAACTCATAAATAATAGGAGTTTTTATATTAATGTTATATTTTTATTAGACTTGTTTTTGAGTCATTAAGTATTTGCGTGCTTAATGACCCTTTTTTAGTGTTTTATATTCATACATATAAATCAATTAGCACACATCTCTTTTATTTTTGCAAAATTTGATTTATAATAGTGAGGTCTTTTAAGATATAAAAAATATATAAGAGGTATATAAGATAATGAACAAAACAAAAAGAAGAATTTTCAATACTGCAGTTAAACTTTTTTCTGATAAAGGTTATGATAACGCATCAGTTGAAGAAATTACGGCAGTTGCAGGAGTTGCAAAAGGATCTTTATACTATCATTTTGCAAAAAAAGAAGATATTTTTGATATGATGCTTGATGAGGGAATGAAGCTTTTGAGAAATAGTATTGAGCTAAAAACAAAAGATTGTAAAACATCAGAAGAGAAAATAAAAGCTATTCTTCTTGTTGAGATAAAAGTTATTGTTAAATATGAGGATTTTTTAAATGTTGTGCTTTCACAAATATGGGGAGAAGAAGAAAAAAATAAAAAGTGTAAAAAGGCAGTGTTTGAATATATCAAAATAATTGAAAAGATTGTAAAAGAAGGCATTGAAAATGGTGAATTCTATGATGGAGATAATGAGGCCATTTCTGCTGGAATCTTTGGTGTAACTTGCTCAAGCCTTATTTATAGATTAAAAAAGAACAGAGAAGTTGATGTTAAAACAATATATAAAGGGTTTGAAGATTATATTACTAGAGCAATATGCAAAAGAAAATGATAAATAAAAAACATGATAAAAAACGATTTAATAAAAAATTATAGTTGCAGAAAAATAAATATTACTATATAAACAATAACAAAATAATAACAAAATAATAACCAAAAAATAACGATATAGATAGTTAGAAAATGAAGTTTAATATTATATTGTTTAAGATATCGCACATCTTACATTCGAAGCGCGAATGGTGTAATCTTCCGACAGTCAGGTTCAGCTAACGAAGATTGCAAAGAGCAATGTATCGAAAAAAATATAATATTAAACTTTATTTTGTATAATTTAGATTAATAAAATTTAATGAAGAGTTTAATAATATCTTTACTTAATTCAAATTTTAATTATATTAATTTCTAATTTTTGATTTTTAATTTTTAATTCTTTAATTTCTAAATTTTCAATCTTTTAATCATTTAATCTTTCAATTTTTTAATCTTATGAATCTTTTAAATCGAAAATTTTTTTACTAACAAATCCTTAAATCACATTATACTGACCTCTCAGTCTAAAGACTTTCAAAAGAATATATGTTATAAATTAGTTTGTTAAATTAATTGGAAGGAAAGTTTTTAGACTAATGAATGAAACTTTATATATAAATAATTTAAAGGAGATGCTTTATAAAACTGGCGAAATTTATAATAATAAGGTCGCCTATAAGATTAAAATAAATAAAGATTTAAATAATGAATGTAATACAAAGACCAGTGGAGATAAGAATGAATCAACTTATAACAGTGGCAATGGTAATGCCGAAAATAATAGCAATAGAAATATGAATATAAGTTTAAATGGAACAGACAATAACTATATTGAGATAACTCATAAACAAGTAAGGGACATGATTAATTCTCTTGGAACGGCTTTAATTAGTTTAGGACTTAAAGATAAACGAATTGCTGTAATTGGTGAGAATAGATATGAATGGGAAATCGCATATTTAGCTACTTGCTGTGGAACTGGCGTTATTGTTCCACTGGATAAGCTTTTACCTGAAAAGGAACTAGAGTCTTTAATTGAGCGTTCAGATGTTGAGGCAATATTCTTTTCTGGCAAATATGAGGAAGTTTTAAAAAAAATCAAAGATAATCCATCTAACAAATTAAAATACCTAATTTCAATGGATAGGAGTAGCAAAGAGAGGGATATTTATTCTGAGCAAGAATTGATAGAGGAAGGAAATAAGCTAATTTCTAATGGAGATAAGAGTTTTATAGATGCCAAAATCGACAATGAAAAAATGAGTATAATGCTCTTTACATCTGGTACTACATCAAAATCAAAAGTTGTTGCTTTATCACACAAGAATATCTGCTCGAACTTAATGGCCATGGACAAATCATTAAATGTAACATCAGACGATACTTTCTTGTCGGTTTTACCTGTGCACCATGTGTTTGAATGTACAGTTGGATTTCTGTTTTCTCTTTATAAGGGAGCTACTACCGTATTTTGCAGTGGTTTGGTACATATAATAGATAATTTAAATGAGTATCATGCAACAATAATGGCTTGTGTGCCTGGTATATATGAAAGAATGTTTGAAATAATCAGAAAAAGATTAGAAAAACAAGGAAGACTTGACGAAATACTAAGAGAAGAAGAAGAACTTAAAGGCGAATCTATGCAGGTAAAAAAAGAAGCTTTTAAGGATATTCATAATATGCTTGGTGGTAAGGTTAAATTATTTATATCAGGTGCTGCAGCTCTTGATGCTAAAATTGAGGAAAGATACAGATTGTTAGGAATTAATTTAGTACAAGGATATGGTCTAACAGAAACTTCTCCGGTAGTTGCAGTTGGAACTGATAGTGCATACAAAACAGGCTCGATAGGTAAAACTGTTCCAAGTGTTGAGGCTAAGCTTGTGGATGTAAATAAAGATGGAATTGGAGAGCTTGTTGTAAAAGGACCAAATGTTGCATTAGGATACTACAATGACGAAATTGCAACCAAAGAATCATTCAAAGATGGATGGTTTTACACAGGTGATTTAGCTAAAATTGATAATGAAGGTTTTATATTCATCTGCGGAAGAAAGAAGAGTGTAATTGTTTTGAAAAACGGAAAAAATATTTTTCCGGAAGAAATGGAATCAATTATTAATAAGATAGATGGCGTTAGAGAATCATTTATATTTGGAAAAGAACAATCAGATGATAAAAATGATATTAAAATCAATGTAAAAATTGTTTATGATGAAGAAATAATGAATGATAAATACGGTGCAAAGACGGAAGAAGAAATACGCAAGGTATTTGCTAAAGCAATAAAAGATGTAAACAAAAGTATTCCAAGGTATAAAGCAATCAGAGGATTCATCCTAACAAAAAAACCTTTAATAAAAACAACAACAAATAAAATAAAAAGACAGGATAATTTAGATGAAATTAATCAATTTGAATACTAAGTATTTAGGAAGAAATTTTATATTTTATAAAAAAATAGATTCTACTCAAAATGAAATTTTCAGAATGATTAATAATTGCAAAGAGCAAGGTACGAAATTAAAAAATGGAACTCTTGTTATGTGTGATATTCAGGAAAAAGGAAAAGGAACGCACGGAAGAAAGTGGATTACAGACGAAGGAGGAAATATTGCATTTTCTATGTTTGTTGAAACTAACTGCTTATCAAGTAAACTAGAAAATATAACTACAAAAATAGCACGAATTTTAGTTGAAATTTTTAGAGAATTTTATAATATTTCAATAGATGTAAAATTGCCAAATGACCTTTACATTAATGGAAAAAAAATTGGTGGAATTTTAACAGAAGCAAGAGTGGATTTAGGATCAGATGTTTTAGAAAAGGTTGCCACTACAAGGTATCTTGTAATTGGAATAGGCATAAATACATCAAAAACTTCATTTGATGATGAAATAAAAACAATAGCTACGTCGATTAAAAATGAATATGAAATAGATGTTGATAGAGTAAAAATTATAGGCGAATTTTGTAACCGCTTCGAGAAAATAATCGAAAAACAAATAAATGATTAAAAAACACATAGAAGATTAAAAGGTAAATAGGTTGTCAAATAGTAAATAAATAATTTAAGAGGCAAATAAAACAGCAAAAAACAAATAATAATTAAACAGTACATAATTGAATAATAAATGTATTTAATATACCAAAAATATGTCTGAAAGAGAATTATAATAAAGGAATAGAAAAATGAAAATAGGATTTTTATTTCCTGGCCAGGGTACGCAATATGTTGGTATGGGGAAAGATTTGTATGATAATTATAAAGGCGTACAAGAAATTTATAATAAAGTGTGTCAAATAACCAATATTGATATAAAGGGAATTTCCTTTGATGGATGTGATGAAACTTTAAATAAGACAGAAAATACTCAGCTTGCAATCTTAACACAAAGTTTAGCCACATTAAGCATATTAAAAGACTATAAAATAGAATCTGAAATATCATTGGGGTTAAGTCTAGGTGAATATACAGCTTTGATTGATGATAATATTTTATCATTTGAAGATGGAGTTAAGCTTGTAAAAACAAGAGGAGAAATAATGCAAGATTTAACACCTAAAGGATGTTATAAAATGTGTGCAATTCTTGGGTTAGATAGCAAAAAAGTAGAAGAAGCTGTATCAAAAGTAACTAAAGGTTTTTGCAGTATATCAAATTATAATACAATAGGACAAACTGTTATTTCAGGAGATGAAGAAGCTGTAATAGAGGCATCAGAATATGCAAAAGAACTTGGAGCAAAGAAAGTATCAATTCTTAATACTAGTGGACCATTTCATACAGAAAAATTAGAAAGATGCGCATCAGTGCTAAAAAGTGAGATTGAAAAGATTAAAATTAATAAAAAAGAATGTAAGGTTATAAAAAATATTGATGGACAACTGTATGATTTTTCTAAAGATAATATAGCAGAGATATTATCAAAACATATAATGAATCCAGTTCAATTTGTAAAAGGAATGCAAACAATGTATGAGTCTAATGTTGATACATTTATAGAAGTTGGACCAGGAAAAACTTTAAGTTCATTTGTCAAAAGAATGAAATTTGAAAAAGAAATATCAATTTTTAATGTTAACAGTGTAGAAACATTAGACAACCTAATTAACTCACTGAATAAAAATAATAAAATTTAAATGAATATTAGAAAAAATTAAGAAAAAATGAAATAAAAATAGATAGCTTTTTATAAATGTTAGAAGTATGTAAGATAAAAAACTAAAGCAGTTAAGCAAAATAAAAATAAAGGAGGAATTATAGTTGAATAAGGTTTGTTTTGTAACAGGTGCTTCAAGAGGAATTGGCAAAGAGGTTGCATTAGTACTTGCAAAGGAAGGTTATGATATTGCACTAAATTATAGAAAAGAAACTGATGAGATTCTTGACCTTAAAGCACAAATTCAAAATATGAATGTAAAGTGTTTGGCTATTAAGGGTGATGTTACAAATTTTGAAGATTGCAAGAATATGTGTGAAAAAATAATTGCAGAGTTTAAAAGAATTGACGTTCTTGTAAATAATGCAGGTATTACAAACGATATGCTTTTAATGAGAATGAAAGAAGATGACTTTACAAGTGTAATAAACGTAAACTTAGTTGGTACATTTAATATCACGAGAAATGTAATTAATTATATGATAAAACAGAAAGAAGGAAGAATTATAAATATATCATCAATTGTTGGAATAACAGGGAATGCTGGCCAGACAAATTATAGTTCGTCAAAAGCAGGAATAATTGGATTTACTAAAAGTTTGGCTAAAGAAGTTGGAAGTAGAAACATTCTAGTAAATGCGGTTGCTCCTGGTTTTATCAAAACAGATATGACAGATATACTAAAAGAGGAGCTTAAGATTGAAATACAAAAAAGCATTACACTAAAAAGAATGGGAGAGGCTAGAGACGTAGCAAATGTTGTGAAGTTTCTAGCATCAGATGATAGTTCATATATAACAGGACAAGTTATTCAAGTAGATGGTGGAATGATTTAATAGATAACGAGGAAAAAATGATGGAAGAAAAAAGAGTTGTAGTTACAGGAATAGGAGCAATTACTCCAATTGGAAATAATGTATGTGAAATGTGGGATGGAATAAAAAATAAGAAATGTGGAATTGATGAAATTACTTTATTTGATACATCTAATTTTAGAACAAAACTAGATGCAGAAGTAAAGAGTTATGATCCTCTTGATTATTTTGATATGAAACAAGCAAAGAGATTAGACAGGTCATCACAGTTTGCAATAATTGCTGCTAGAGAAGCAATGAAAGATTCAAAAATTACAAAAGATAATTCGGATTTCAATAGAATTGGTATTTACATAAGTTCTGGAATTGCTGGTCTCTCAACAATAGAAAAAGAATGTTACATAGATTTTGAAAAAGGTAACAAGAGAGTTTCTCCACTATTTATTCCAATGTCAATTGCAAATATGCCAGCTGGTAATGTTGCTATTGACTTGGGCCTAAAAGGAGAATCAATGAGTATATTAACGGCATGTAGTAGTTCAACCCATTCTATTGGAGAAGCTTACAAAACAATCAAACTAGGTCAAGAAGATATAATATTTGCAGGTGGAACAGAAGCTGCTATATGTAATATAGGAATTGCAGGTTTTGAAAATATGAAAGCTTTATCATCTGAGACAAATAAAACAAGAGCAAGTATTCCTTTTGACAAAGAAAGAAGTGGTTTTGTAATGGGTGAAGGTGCTGGAGTGCTTGTAATTGAAGAACTAGAACATGCATTAAAAAGGAATGCAAAGATTTATGGCGAAATTATAGGTTTTGGTTCAACAACCGATGCATTCCATATAACATCACCAGACCCTACAGGTGAGGGAGCAACAAATACAATGAAAAGAGCATTAAATGATGCAAGAATTAATGCCAAAGATATTGAATACATAAATGCACATGGAACATCTACTCATTTAAATGACTCTATAGAAACATTAGCAATAAAAAATTTGTTTAAAGATGAGTTAGGTAAAGATATTAACTCAGTATTTGTAAGCTCAACAAAAGGAAATACAGGTCATTTATTAGGAGCAGCAGGTGGAGTAGAAGCAATTATTACACTAAAAGCATTAGAGGATGGAATAATACCTCCTACAATCAATTATAAGGTCAAAGATGAAGAATGTGACTTAAATATAGTACCAAATGTGCCAATAAAAAAAGATATCAAAATTGCAATGTCAAACTCATTAGGATTTGGTGGACACAATGCAAGCATTATTATGAAAAAGTGGGAATTATAAAGGTTAAAAAGTGTTATAAAATTCATAAAATATTTCTAACCTAAAAATATAATGAAAATTATTATAAGAAACGAGGAAAAAATGGAATACGAAAAAATTAAAGAATTAATGGACGACATGTGTAATTCAAAATTAACTAATTTAGATATTACATTTCCCGATGGAACAAAAATAACGATGGAGAAACATAATAATCATGAAGGAGATGAAAGGGTTAATGATATTATATCCGCTTCTTTTCTAAATCAAAATCCAAGAAAAGAAAGCTCTAATACCTTAGATATCGAAACATTAAAAAAATTAAATGAAACATTAGGCAGTAACTTTATAGATAGTTCAAATGAAAAAACAGTAAAAACATCAATGAACTCTAATTCAGAGATGTCACAAGATGAAAGAAAAAACAATGAAAAAATAATTAAATCACCAATGGTTGGAACTTTCTATTTAAAGCCTTCTCCAGATGCTCAAAGCTTTGTTGAAGTTGGACAAGAAGTAAAAAAAGGTGAGGTGCTTTGTATAATAGAAGCAATGAAATTAATGAATGAAATAGAGTCTGATTATTCAGGAAAAATTAAAGAAATTCTCGTAAAAGATGGAGAGGCAGTAGATTATGGAAAAGAATTGTTTATCATTGAAGAATAAAGATGAAATAAAGAAAATAATACCACAAAGAGAGCCATTCTTGATGGTTGATGAAATAGAAAGTTGCATTCCAGGTCAAAGTGCAATTGGTTACAAAAACGTAAATAATGATGAATATTATTTTAAAGGACATTTCCCAGGAAATCCGGTAATGCCAGGGGTATTAATAGTAGAGAGTCTTGCGCAGACAGGAGCTTATGCAATCTTATCTGAAGAAGAAAATAAAGGAAAGAATGCCATTTTTGGTGGAATTGAAAAAATGAGATTCAAAAGAATGGTTGTGCCTGGAGATAGACTAAAACTTGAGGTAAATATAATAAAGAGAAAAGGACCTATTGGTATAGGAGAAGGAATTGCAAGTGTAAATGGAGAAATAGCCGCAAAAGGCGAATTCACATTTGCTATAATTGATAAATAAATTACTCTCTTATTTAAAGATTAAAAATACCAAATAAAATATAAAGGATACAATTATGTATGAGAAATTGAGTTATATAACTTAAAAAGTATCATTATAGTAAAGACATTAAATAAACATATAGTTCAAATAAACATGTAAATGAAAGGAATGAAAATTGAATAAAATTTTAATTGCAAATAGGGGCGAAATTGCTGTAAGAATTATAAGAGCATGCAAAGAAATGAATATAAAAACGGTTGCGATTTATTCCGAAGCTGATAAAGATGCTTTACATACAAGACTCGCAGATGAAGCTGTTTGTGTTGGAAAAAGTAGTCCAAAGGATAGTTATTTAAATATTAAAAACATTATTGAAGCTGCAAATATAACCAATGCTGACAGTATTCATCCTGGTTTTGGTTTTTTATCTGAAAATCCCGAATTTGCAAAAATTTGTGAAGAATCAAATATTAAATTTGTTGGACCCACTTCAAATGTAATTAGAATGCTTGGTAATAAATCCAATAGCAAAGAACTCATGAAAAAAGCTGGAATTCCCGTTATTCCTGGTTCAGATGGCAAAATAACAAATCTAAAAGACGCAATTCTTGTTTGTGAAAAAATTGGATACCCAGTATTACTTAAAGCCTCTGCTGGAGGTGGGGGAAAAGGAATTAGACAGGTTAATTCATTTGATGAATTAGAAACTAACTATAATATTGTTAAATCAGAGGCGAAAAATGCATTCAATGATGATGAAATCTATATAGAAAAGTTTATAGAAAATCCAAGGCATGTTGAAGTACAAATTTTGGCGGATGAGCATCAAAACACTATTACCTTAGGAGAACGTGATTGCACCATTCAAAGAAATCATCAAAAGATTATAGAAGAAACACCTTCCAATTTCATTGATGAGAAGACAAGAAGTAAGATGTTTCATGCTGCTATAAAAGCTGTAAAAGTTGCCAATTATACCAACTGTGGAACAGTTGAATTCTTAGTTGATAAAGATAAAAATTTTTATTTTATGGAAATGAATACAAGAATTCAAGTTGAACATGGTATTACTGAGATGAGAACAGGAATCGACCTAGTAAAGGAACAAATTAGAATCGCTGCTGGTGAAGAACTAAAAATTAGACAAAAAGATATTGAATTTAAAGGGCATTCAATAGAGTGCAGAGTTAATGCTGAAAATCCATTAAAAAATTTTAGGCCATGCCCAGGAACTATAAAAGGACTGAACCTTCCAGGTGGTAATGGAATTAGAATAGATACGGCTATGTATTCAGGGTATACAATTCCTCCATACTATGATTCAATGATTGCAAAGATTCTGGTTCTAGGAGCTAATAGAAATGAAGCTATAAGTAAAATGAAAAGAGCATTGGAAGAGCTTGTAATTGAGGGAGTCGATACAAATCAAGATTTCATCTATAGCATAATCACAAATCATAATTTCATAAGAGGCAATTATGACACATCTTTTATTGAAAAGGAGATATTGAAATGATTGTTGACAAAATTAAGAAAAGGACCAATACAGTTCTTTATAAAAGTAAAAACCACATTGATATTCCTATTGGAAAATGGGTAAAATGTGAAAATTGTAAAGAAATTTTATACAAGGAAACAGTAAAAGATAATTATAATATATGCCCTAACTGTGGTCATTATTTTAGAATGCATATTGGTAGAAGATTAGAAATTACAATAGACAAAGGAACATATAAAAGATTTGACATAGATTTAGAAACAACAAATCCACTTAATATTGAAGATTACCCAAAGAAAATTGAAAATTTAAGAGAAAAGACAGGCCTAAATGAAGCCGTTTCTTGCCGGAGTAGGCAAAATTAATGGAAAAGATGTTGTAATATGTGTAATGGATAGTGCATTCTTAATGGGAAGCATGGGAGCAGTTGTGGGTGAAAAAATCACATATAGTATAGAACAAGCAATAAAATTAAAATATCCTTTAGTAATTTTTTGTGTCTCAGGTGGAGCAAGAATGCAAGAAGGAATGATATCTTTAATGCAAATGGCAAAAACAGTTGAAGCGTTAAACAAATTAGGCGAAGCGGGCTTGTTATATATATCAGTATTGACAGATCCAACGTATGGGGGAGTCAGCGCATCATTTGCAAGCTTAGGAGATATTATTTTAGCAGAACCTAATGCGATGATTGGATTTGCAGGAAAAAGAGTAATAGAGCAAACTATAAAACAAGAACTTCCGCCAAACTTTCAAACAGCAGAATTTCAATTAGAACATGGTTTCATTGATAAAATTGTTGAAAGAAAAGATATGAAGGATATGATTTCAAAATTGATTGGGTATTATGAATGACATTCTTTGTTAGTAAAAACTGTACTTGTTCGTTTTTTTCTTCGTTAGTCAAAATTGACTTTCGGAAGAAAAAAACATTCGCGCTTCGCTTGTTCGCTAACGCGGCTTTCTTAAACAATATAATATTAAAATATATAATATATAGAATAATTTATAGAAAGGAGGTGTGTTATGACTGCTTGGGAAAAGGTTGAGATTGCAAGAGATCCTAATAGAAAGACTTCTCTTGAATATATTGATGAGGTTTTCGACGAATTTATTGAGCTTCATGGAGATAGGATATCAAAAGATGATAAGGCTATTGTTTGTGGAGTTGGAAAGATTGATGATCTAAGCTTTACGATTATAGCTGAACAGAAGGGTAGAAATACAAAGGAAAATATTGAAAGAAATTTTGGTATGCCAAACCCTGAGAGTTATAGAAAAGCGATAAGATTTATCAAGCAATCTAATAAGTTTAAAAGGCCAGTTATTACGTTTATTGATACTAAGGGAGCATACCCTGGTATTGAGGCGGAGGAAAGAGGCCAAGGGGAAGCAATTGCAGAGTCTATGCTTGAGATGTCTAAGCTCGAGGTTCCATCTATTTCCATTGTTATTGGTGAAGGTTCTTCTGGAGGGGCTTTGGCTATTGGTGTTACAAATAAAATATATATGCTAGAAAATGCAATTTATTCAATTTTGTCACCTGAAGGTTATAGTAGTATTTTGTGGAAAGATTCATCAAGGGTAAAGGAAGCAGCCGAGAAAATGAAACTTACGGCTGATGATTTATATAAAATGAGGATTATTGATAAAATAATTCCTGAAAATTCTGAAGATGAAAATATTGAGCAAGATTTTTTGAATCAAGAGTGTTTAAAAAAAGATGGTTTGCCAAAAGACAACTTAATGAAAAAGTTTTCAAAAAAGAATAGTTTAAGCACTGCATCAATTATTAGGAATTCTATAATTGATGATATAAATAGGTATTCTAAAATGTCAGGTGATGATATTAAAGAAGATAGATATATGAAATTTAGAAAAATTGAAGGTTTTATAAGGAGGTAAGTTATTATGATTCTGGAAAACAAACAGATTTTAATCATGGGAATAAGAAACAAATGGAGTATTGCTTATGGTATTGCGAAGTCAGCTTACGATAATGGTGCAAAGCTTATATTTACTTATTCAGGTGAGGAAAATAAGGATAAGATTGAGAAGCTTATTACTGATTTTAAGGGAAGTAAGGCATATATTTTAAATGATGCATCTCAAGATGATGAGGTAAAGCAAACATTTGAACGTATTAAGAATGAAAATGGTAAAATTGATGGTCTAGTTCATGCAATTGCACATGCTTTTACAGAGGATTTACATAATGATTTTATAAATACAGGAAAGGATGGTTATTTACATGCAATAGACGTAAGCAGTTATTCGTTTGTTTTAGCTGCAAGAACAGCAAAGGATCTTGATATGTTAAATGACAATACAAGTTTGGTTACATTAACATATCATGGTTCAACAAAAGTAATTGAAGGATACAACATAATGGGAGTTGCTAAAGCTGCATTAGAAGCAAGTGTAAGATATCTTGCCGAAAACCTTGGAAAAGAAGGAATAAGAGTTAATGCTGTTTCTGCAGGACCTATAAAAACATTATCAGCAAAGGGCATAAAAGATTTCTCATCTGTATTAACAATTGTAGAAGAGAAGGCTCCACTTCATAAAAATGTAACTCAAGAAGAGGTAGGAAATGTAGCAACATTCTTACTAAGCGGTATGGCAAGTTCAATAACAGGACAAGTAATATATGCAGACATGGGCTATAACATTATGGGTGTATAGAAAGAACAATGAATTTAAACAGGTATGTTCATCATTAGTACATTAAAAATAATATATAAGTTAAAACATAGGAATATGCAAATATAAGTAAGTGTGTATATAAAAATTTGATAAAATATAATAAAATTTAAATATTAAAAAGGAGAAGAATAAAATGAGTGAAAATGAAATATTTGAAAAGTTAAAGAAAATAATTGTTGAGGAATTAGGTTCAAAGGAAGAAGATGTTACATTAGATGCAACATTCGTAGATGATTTATCTGCTGACTCATTAGATATAGTAGAACTAGTAATGAGCATAGAAGAGGAGTTTGAAATAGATATACCAGATAGTACAGCAGAAAAAATTACAACTGTAAGAGATGTAGTAGAATACATACAAAAAGAAAAGAGTAAATAAAGAATAAAAAGCACAAATCTAAAAGATTGAATGATATATTGTTTTTCAATGCATTGTTCGTTTCTTTCTTCACTAGTCAAAATCAACTGTCGGAAGAAAGAAACATTCGCTCTTCGCTTGAACGCTAAACGCGGCATTTTAAACAATATATTATTCAATCTTTATATATAAATTTGTAAATTTTTCATAACTTTTTTGCAAATTTGTTTTGACATTTTTAAGCAAATATTGTAAAATAGAAAAGTTGGTAATACTACCAACTTTTATTTATGGTGTAAGAAGGGAGTAAAGAATTATCCTGTATTCAACCTAAAATACAAAAAAATAACATATAGAATAGGAGAAAACATGGAACAAGAAGAGAACATTTTAGGAACTGAGAGGATAGGAAAATTAATAAGAAAATTTTCAATACCATGCATAATCTCAATGCTAGTCAATTCACTTTATAACATTGTGGACCAAATATTTATAGGTCAAAGTGTTGGCTATTTAGGCAATGGTGCAACAAATGTTGTGTTTCCACTTGTAATGATTGGACTTGCATTCTCTCTAATGTTTGGTGATGGGGCTTCTGCATATTTAAGTTTAAAATTAGGAGAAAAGAAGAAAAAAGATGCAGAGATAGGAATAGGTAATGGCATATTAATATCAACTATAGTATCAATTATATTTTGTGTTATAACATTAATACTTTTACCACAATTTTTAAAAATCTTTGGATGTACAGAGAATTTAAAAAGTTTTGCCCTTGCTTATGGTGGAATAATTGCAATTGGTTTTCCATTTTCAATGATTGGAACAACTCTTAATTCAATTATAAGAGCCGATGGTAATCCAAAATATGCAATGACATCTATGTGCACTGGCGCTATTTTAAATACAATACTTGACCCAATATTTATTTCAGTATTTAATAAAGGAGTTCAAGGAGCAGCTATTGCAACTGTAATAAGTCAATTTGTTACATTTGTTTTGAACATTTTGTATTTAAAAAGATTTAAGTCAATCAAATTATCAAGAGATTGTTTTAAACTACATTTTAATGTATGTAAAAGAATATCTTTATTAGGAATAAGCAGTTTTATAACTCAAATGAGTATTGTTTGTGTTATGACGGCAGAAAATAATTTGCTTGGAAAATATGGAGCAAATAGTAAATTCGGTTCAGAAATTCCTATAACAGTATTAGGAATTGTAATGAAGATTAATCAAATTCTTAATAGTATTATTATAGGAATAGCTGCAGGTAGTCAACCAATATTAGGATATAACTATGGTGCAAAGAAATTTGATAGAGTAAAGAAAACTCTAAAGCTAGTATTAGCCTCTAGCTTAGTAATAAGCATAATAGCATTTATACTATTCCAAACAATACCTGATAAACTTATATTAATATTTGGTAGTGGTGATGCAAATTATATGGAATTCGCATGCTTAGCATTTAGAATATACCTATTACTTTGCATATTTAATGGTATTCAAATACCATCAGGCATATTTTTTCAAGCTATTGGAAAGAGCACAATAAGTGCTATACTATCGTTATCAAGACAAATTGTAATATTAATACCTGTAATGCTAATATTAAGTCACTTCTATGGAGTAACAGGTGTTCTTGCAGCAGGACCAGTAGCTGATGGACTAGCATTTTTACTAGCAACAACATTTTTGGTAATAGAAGTTAAGAACCTCAAAAAATATGAGGTATCACTTAGTAATAAAGCAGAAAATGAAACTGATAGTAATAAACAATCTAACTATGCAAAATCAAATAAAAGAATTGTTATTACAATTGCTAGAGAATATGGCTCAGGTGGAAGATATATTGGAAAGCTAGTAGCGAAAAAGCTTGGTATCAATTTATATGATAAAGAATTCATAGAAAAAATGGCACTTGATACAGGTCTATCTACAGAATACATAAAAGAAACTGAACAAAAGAGAAATATTTTTGATGTGTTTAATAATGGCTATTATTCAGGATTAAGCAATGCAGATGAATTATTCATAAAAGAAGCAAAATTTATAAAAGAGGTAGCTAATAAGGAATCTTGCGTAATAGTTGGTAGATGCGCTGACTTTATTTTAAAGGATAATAAAAATGTACTAAAAATATTTATAAACTCTAACATGAAAGATAAGATTAATAGAGTGGTTAAATATTATAAGATTAATAAAGAAGAAGCGGAAAAAGAAATAGTGAAAGAAAATAAGCTAAGAGAAAATCACTATAACTATTATACGGAGAAGGAATGGAAGAATCCAGAGAATTATGATTTATGCATAAACAGTGATTCAATCGGAATAGATAATGCAGTAGAGCTAATTTGTAATTTAGCTAATAAGTAGATAAATTAAAACTTTTATTGTTATATAAAGAACTGAAGTCTTAATTGATTTTAGTTCTTTTTTTAGTCTTATAATATTTTTAAATATTGTAGGAAAGAAGGAATAATAGAAATGATTACTTTAATGAAAAAGATTGAAAAGAAAAAAAGGATTCTTCTTAAAATAAGTAACTTGAGGTTTAAAAGGTGCAAAAGTGAATTTAAAAGTGTTACTGAGGAGTGGTTAAAGTATGTAAAAAATAATGTTAAGAAATCAACTTATTATAATTATACATATAGTGTGGAAAGGTATTTATATCCAGAGTTTGAAGGAAAAGATATAACAAAGATAAGAAATATTAATGATTTTGTAACTAGGTTATCTGGCTCGCTTGCTTCAAAGACTGTTAGAGATATAATAGCAAAGTTAAAAGAAATTATAAAATACTATGAAGAAGAGAATAATGTAAAATTAAATATAAAAAAGATTAGTTTACCAAAAATAAAAAGAAAAGAGATACAAATATTAAATAAAAAAGAAAAAGAGAGTCTTGAAGATTATTGCAAATCACAAAATACATTACAAGCATTAGGAATAATGATTTGTTTAAACACGGGTTTAAGAATAGGGGAGGTATGTGCATTAAAATGGGAAGATATAAATTTAAATGAAAGAAAGATCTACGTCAGAAAAACAATAGAGCGTGTGTATATAAAAAGGAAAAGAAAATCCAAAATTATAATAGATACGCCAAAGTCACGTTCGTCAGTAAGAGAAATACCAATAAACAAGAAGTTGTATAGTTGGCTAAAAAGAGAAAAAGGAAAGTGTAATGATGATTGCTTTATACTAACAGGCTCAGAAAAGAGATATCTTGAACCAAGAAATTATCAATATAATTTCAAAGCAATACTAAAAAAGAATAATTTGAGGAAATTGAAATTTCACACATTAAGACATACATTTGCGACAAATTGTATTGAAGCGGGTATGGATATAAAATCTTTAAGTGAGATATTAGGCCATGCAGATGTGAGCGTAACATTAAACATATATGTTCATTCATCAGATAAAATAAAGAGAAAATATCTAGATAAAATTTAAAAATAGAAGATAAATATAATAAGAAAAAATCGTCAAGTAAGTAACTTAACGATTATTATTTACTTGATTTTACCTGTGTAGAGCTGTATAATACCTTTCATATAGATAATTCTCTACTAAATTTAAAGGTATTAGAATAATATAATATGAAAGGTTTTTATATGCTTAGAATAAAAAAAATTTGTAAAGAATATAAAACGGATAATCTTGTTCAAAAGGCTCTTGATGATGTCAGTTTAAATTTAAGAGATAATGAATTTGTGGCTATTCTTGGTCCAAGCGGTTCTGGTAAGACTACACTTTTAAATATAATTGGTGGGCTAGACCGCTATGATAAAGGCGATTTAATTATTAATGAAATTTCTACAAAGCATTACAAAGATAGAGACTGGGATTCCTATCGTAATCATACTGTTGGTTTTGTTTTTCAAAGTTATAATTTAATTCCTCATCAAACTATTTTATCAAATGTTGAACTTGCACTAACTATTTCGGGAGTGTCAAGAAGTGAAAAGAAAGAAAGAGCAATGCAGGCTTTAGAAAAGGTTGGCCTTGCAAATCAGGCTCATAAAAAGCCAAATCAACTTTCCGGTGGACAAATGCAAAGGGTTGCTATTGCAAGAGCTCTTGTAAATAATCCTAAAATTGTTCTTGCAGATGAACCAACTGGGGCACTTGATAGTGAAACTAGTATTCAGGTAATGGATCTTTTAAAGGAAGTTGCTAAAGATAGATTGGTTGTAATGGTTACCCATAATCCAGAGCTTGCAGAAGAATATGCTACGAGGATTGTTAAATTAAAAGATGGCGTTATTCTCTCTGATTCAAATCCTTATTCTACAAAAGATGAAGAAAAAGAAAAGAAGGTTTTACATAAGAATATGGGCAAAACTTCTATGTCTTTTTTTACATCATTAGCATTAAGCTTTAATAATTTGAAAACCAAAAAAGCAAGAACTGCTTTAGTTTCATTTGCTGGAAGTATAGGAATAATCGGAATTGCACTTATTTTATCTTTATCAAATGGGGTGAATAATTATATCAGATCAATTGAAGAAGAAACTCTTTCTGAATATCCAATTCAAATTCAGAGTACAGGTTTTGACATTACTTCAATGCTCTCAACAGATAATATAAAAAATAAGACTAAAAACGAAAATGATATAAAAGTTTCTTCTCAGATTACAAATATGTTTTCAAAAATGGGATCGAATGATTTAGCTTCATTAAGAACATATCTTGAAAGTGATAATTGCAATATAAAAGATTATGCAAAGGATGTGGAGTATGGATATGCAGTAACTCCTAGAATTTATAGTAGTAATACTGAAAAACTAAGGCAGATTAACCCTGATAATTCATTTGCATCTCTTGGCATAAGTTCAAATAGTACTTCAAATAGCTTAATGTCCAGTATGATGAGCTCAGATGTGTTTTATCAAATTCCAAATGATTATTCTCTTTTTGAAGAACAATATGATATTAAAGCTGGTAAGCTTCCTACAAGTTATAACGAATGTGTCTTAGTATTAACTCCAAGAGGCAATATAAGCGATTTTGTTTTATATGCACTTGATTTGAGAGATTATTCTGAATTAAGCAATATGATTGAGCAGTTTGCATCAGGCAAGAGTTCTGAGGCTCCAGAGTATGATGAAACCTATTCTTATAATGATATGATAGGAAAAACATTTAAGCTAGTTAATAATTCAGATTGCTATGAATATGATTCAGAATATAACATTTGGAGAGATAAATCTGATAACACTGAATATATGAAAAACTTAGTTGAAAATGGGGAAGAGCTAAAGATTGTTGGAGTAATAAAGCCTAAAGATGATGCAACAGCTCCAATGTTACAATCTGGAATTGGATACACATTGTCACTTACAAAACATATAATGCAAAAAGCTAGCGAAAGTGAAATTGTAAAAGCTCAAATAGAAAGTCCAGAGGTTAATGTTTTTACTGGAAAGAATTTCAATGATACAGAAAAAAATGATAATTTCGATATGAGCTCTTTAATCGATGTAGATACTAATGCGATAAAATCAGCATTTAGAATTGATCAATCAAAAGTTAAAGTTGACTTTGGAAACGTAAATAACTTAATAAGTAAAACATCTTTACCAACTTTAGATTTGAAAGATGTGATTAGTCAAATAAACTTTTCGTATTCAGATAAAGAGGTAAAGAATTTAATAAACGATATATTGCAAGGATACAATAGTTATTTAAAAAAGCATCATCCTGAAGCAAATTTTGATAATATAAGTAACAAACTAATGGAATATATGAAATCAAAAGAAGCTCAGGAGATAATTAGAAAAGAAATAGAAAATATAATAAAAGAAAATGGTAAAATATTAATCACACAAGACCAATTACAAGAAATAATGAATAAAGTTTTAAAAAGCTTTGAAAATTATGCAAAAAAGAATAATATACCTGATGTGGAAAACTTACAAGAATATCTTGAAGAATATATGCAATCTGAGGAATTGAAAGAGATTATAAGTAATGATATAACCAAAGTAATTCAATCTCAAAATATTGATAAACAAATTACTAATATAATGAATAATTATGTTAAATCAGCAATGACAGAGGTGAGTAATAGCCTTCAAAAAGAAATTACTAAAAGTATTGGAACTTTAAGTAAGTCAATGGCAAAGGCAATTAGTATAGACCAAACATCTTTTGTAAAAGCGTTTAAAATGAAAATGAATGAAGAGGAGCTAACCGAACTTTTAGCTACTTTTATGCAAAAAGAAAGAAGCAGTTATGATGGTAATTTAAAGAAGCTAAACTATGCCAAAGATGATGAACCATCAGAAATATCAATTTATCCTAAAGATTTTGAAGGAAACGAAGCAATAACCAATATTTTGACAGCATATAATGAAAAAGTGAAAGCAAACAATGAAAGTGACAAGGTAATTTCATATACAGATATGGTTGGAACATTAATGAGCTCTGTAACAACAATTATAAATGTTGTAAGCTACACACTTATTGCTTTTGTTTCAATATCACTTGTAGTATCATCAATCATGATAGGGGTTATTACATATATAAGTGTTCTTGAAAGAAAGAAAGAGATTGGAATACTTAGAGCAATGGGCGCATCCAAACATGACGTAGCAAATGTATTTAATGCTGAAACATTTATAATAGGATTGCTGGCTGGTTTAATGGGAATAGGAATTACTCTAATTTTATTAATACCAACAAATCAAATTATATATAAAGTTTCAAACGGTGCAAACGTAAGAGCCTCATTACCAATCACAGGCGGAATTATGTTAATAGTTCTAAGCACAATTCTAACATTAATTGGTGGGATTATACCATCAAGAAAAGCAGCAAAAGAAGATCCTGTCTTAGCATTGAGGTCAGAGTAAGAGAATTTCCAAAATGTATAACATTATTAAAACTACGGTACATAATTCTTGAATAATATAACAACAATCATTCGTCAATATATGACAAAAAAATGTTAAAATAAACAAGAAACTTGTGTTTTGTTTAGTTTTATTATACATATAAATTGTAATTTAAACATAGTAAATAAAATAGAAGGAGAAGTATTGATGGAAAATGGCAGGAAAGAATGCGAGAAGTATAGTTTTTCAAAGCCACTAAGGCTTGTTATTTCTTTAGTAATTATACTTTGCGTATTTTTGTGTAGTAAGTGTTTCGCTGATGTTGGTAGCTTTGAAAGTTATGATAGTGGGGGCTCAAGCAGTGGATTTGGTAGCAGTAGCCATGAGTGGGCTAGTGATTCATCAAGTAGTAGTTTTTTTGATAAATCAGGTGATGGTTATTCAAGTTCACCTCTTACTTTAGGAGATATTTACGTTATTGTTAAATTTTTTGGACCAGGTGGAATAGCATTTCTTATTATAGTATTTATATATAAGGCTGCTCAGAAGTTTAAAAATGACGGCTCTTCAAATATTTCAGATAGTGGTAATGTAGTATATACATCGCAAATGAACCAAAAGAAAACAGAAGATGATGTTGAAAAAGAAGTAAAAGCTGTTGATGAATTATTTAACAAAGATGAATTCTTAGCATGGACTAGAAACTTATTTATCAAATTGCAAGAGGCTTGGTCTGCACGTGATTGGAGCACAATAAGAGTATTTGAAACAAATGAATTATTTGAACAACATCAAAAACAATTACAGGATTATATAAACAGAAAGCAAATAAACAAATTAGAAAGAATCTGCGTATTATCAGCTAAATTAATGGATTTCAAGCAAACAGGTGATAAAGACATCATATCTGTTGAATTGAAATCAAGAATGGTTGATTATATTATAGATGAAAATACTGGGGCTGTCGTAAAAGGTGATAAAACAACTGATAGATATAGCACATATCGATTAGATTTTATTAGAAAAACTGGCGTTAAAACAAAACCAGCAACAGAGAAAGTAAATACAACAAACTGTCCAAATTGCGGAGCACCAACACAAATTACATCATCAGGTAAATGCGAATATTGTGGAAGTGTTATTACAACATCATCTCATGATTGGGCTTTAGCAAATTTACAGAAATTATATTAATAACGTACAAAAGATGAAGAAAAAAATAATATATAGGAGGAATTTATGGGACTAATTAAATCAGCAGTAAGTGCAATAGGAAGCACATTAGGAGATCAATGGAAGGAAGCCATAAGATGTGATGATATGTCAAATGACATCTTGATGGTAAAAAGAACAACTCCATCTGGAGTAATTTCAAATAAGAGTACAATTATAGTTGCTCCAGGTCAATGCGCGGTAATTTACGATAACGGTAGAGTTATTGACGCAACAGCAGAAGATGGATTTTATACATTTGATGAATCATCTACACCATCATTTTTTGCAGGACAATTTGGTTCAGTGTTTAAGGAAATGTGGCAACGTTTTACATATAATGGTGCAAGTGCAAAGGAACAAGCAGTATTCTTCTTTAATATAAAAGAAATAATTGATAATAAATTTGGAACACCAGCACCAATCCCATTTCAAGATTGGTCACATCCAATACCAAATCAAATGACAAATACAATTACACCTTTAAGAGTTGAAATCAAATGCTTTGGAAAATACACATTTAAGATATCAAATCCTGCATTATTTATGAATACATTAGCTGGAACTGCAGATGTATATAGAAAAGATGAATTGGTTGAACAACTAAGAACAGAAGTAATGGCAGTATTCCAAAACATTGTAAATGAGCTCGGAACAGCAAAATACAAAGTTCCAGTATTAGAAGTACCAAGTCAAACTGATGAAATCAGAGAAATGATGGATGAAAAAGTATTTGACGCTAAAATCAGAGAAAGAGGAATAGAAATTGTAGGTTTCGCAGTTGAATCAGTCACTCTAACAGATGAATCAAAGAAGAAAATAGATGACTACGAACTAAGCTCAAACTCATTTATGCAACAAGGCAGAATGGTTGGTGCATACTCAAATGCAGTTGAAGAAGCAGCGAAAAACGCAAATGGAGCCGCAAATGGCTTTATGGGAGTTGGCATGATGAATATGGCAACAGGAGGAATGACACAAGGAGCAACAACAGCACCATGGACGCAAAACAATGAAGCAAGCAAAATAGATTTAAGTGAGAAGGATAGCAATCAAACAAGTAACAATCAAGAAAACAATAACCAATAAAATTAATATAATAAGATATAAAATCATTAATTGCATTCCAAGATGTTACATTTTAAAATCTTTTTGTAGAGGTCAAGAAATACGTGAAAAAACATTCACAAACTCTAATTAGTTTAAATGCTTGGAATAATTATAAGGAAGAAGGAAGTTTACTTCAAAAGTAAACTTTCTTTTTTATATAATAATTTTTTATTATATTTAAAAAGTATGTATTTATCATAAAGGATCTTATAATAATTTAAGAGATTCTTATAATATTATTTTAAAATACATTGAAGATAATGGATATGAGATAATAGATAA
>CAKOXK010000013.1 GCA_934130085.1 uncultured Clostridia bacterium | reverse complement strand
AATTCTTTTGAATATTTTGACATAAAAAATGAACCCTCCTTGTTAAACTTTTTGTCTAACATTTTGGGTTCACTTCAATTAGACTGCCTTTTTTTAAATAAAATATTCTTCTAGTTTTTCTAGTACCTTTTCAGTATATATTTTTCTTTCTGATGAGAATGGTACAAAGTCTAGGTCTTTTAAAGGGTTTAATATTTGTTGTAGTTCTGTTACTTTAGAGTCTACTTTTGTTACCGCAATTTTATCAGCTTTGTTTGCAATCACTATGCAGGGAAGATTTTGACTAATTATGTATTTGTACATTAGTTTATCATCTGCTGTTGGTTCATGTCTAATATCTATTAAGAAAAGTACAAGTGATATTTCGTTACATTTTTTTAAGTATTCTTCTATAAATCTGCCTACCCTTGCTTGCTCTTCCTTTGACATTTTGCTGAAGCCGTAACCAGGAAGGTCTACAAAATAAAAGTTGTCATCTTCATTGTCAAATTCTGCCCTTACTTTATAAAAGTTGATTAACCTTGTTTTTCCTGGCTCGCTACTTGTTCTTGCTAATTTCTTTCTATTTACAATTGTATTTATAAAAGATGATTTGCCAACGTTTGATTTACCAACAAGTACTACTTGTTTAAATGCATCTTTAGGATATTGGCTTTCTTTTACAGCCGATATTGTAAATTCTGCGTTTTTTATTCTCACTCTTTTTTCTTTCTCCCTAAAAATATTTGCTTTTTTCTTCTATTTTTCTTTCTTTGTTTATTATTTACTTTTATTCTGGTTCACTATTTTCTAGTTCAAAATCTAAACTTTTTATTGTGTGCTTTATTTTTTACCTTTTATTGATTTGGACCTTTTTAGTGTTTTGGCACTATTTTATCTTTGCCACCCATGTATTTTCTTAATACTTCTGGTACTGTTACTGAACCGTCTTCATTATAATTGTTTTCTAGCACTGCTATTAATCCTCTTGGTGTTGCAACCACCGTGTTATTTAATGTATGTAAGAAATAGTTTCCTTTTTCACCTTTTACACGTATTCCTAATCTTCTTGCTTGTGCATCACCTAAATTAGAGCAGCTACATACTTCAAAGTATTTCTTTTGACGTGGGCTCCATGCCTCAATATCACATGATTTAACTTTTAAGTCTGCTAAATCTCCTGAGCAACAGTCAAGTTGTCTAACTGGTACATTGAAGCTTCTGAATAAATCAACACTTAGTTTCCACATTTTATTGTACCATTCCATTGATTCTTCTGGCTCGCAAAGTACTATCATTTCTTGTTTTTCAAATTGATGAACTCTGTAAAGTCCTCTTTCTTCTAAGCCGTGTGAACCTATTTCTTTTCTAAAGCATGGTGAATATGATGTCATTTTTATAGGCAATTGTTCTTTCTTTATTAATTGTCCTTTAAATCTTCCTATCATTGAATGCTCTGATGTTCCTATTAAATAAAGGTCTTCACCTTCTATTTTGTACATCATTGCATCCATTTCTTCAAATGACATTACCCCATTTACTATATCTCCATGAATCATAAATGGTGGTATAGCATAAGTAAATCCATTATCAATCATATAGTCTCTTGCATAAGCAAGCATAGCCTCATGAAGGCGTGCTATGTCTCCTATTAAATAGTAAAATCCTACACCACTTGTACGTCCTGCTGATTCTTTATCAAGTCCGTCGAATCTTGCAATTATGTCTGCATGATGCGGAATATCATATAATGGAACTTTTGGCTCTCCAAATCTTTGTACTTCAACATTTTCTGAATCATCTTTTCCAATTGGGACAGACGGATCCATTATGTTTGGTATTTTCATCATTCTAGATTTTATTTCTTCAGCATATTTTTCTTCAAGCTTTTCATTTTTTTCAAGTTCATCATTGATTTCTTTAACTTCATTTTTTATTTTTTCAGCTTCTTCTTTCTTTCCATTCTTCATAAGAATTCCTATTTCTTGGCTTAAAGAATTACGCTTATTTCTTAGTTCATCACCTTTAATTGTGACTTCTTTCTTTTTTTTATCAAATTCAATTACTTCATCAACCATTGGTAATTTTTGATCTTGAAATTTTTTTCTTATATTTTCTTTTACTATTTCAGGATTTTCTCTTAAAAATTTAATATCAATCATAACTTCGACTTCTCTTTTCTATTTAATTTTTTCGAGCATCTTGTTTTTTAATTAGCTTATCTTAACTGCATTTAACAATTTTTGCAATTGTTTTTACGCTCACTTTAATTTTTATTTCGGATTTGTAGTTGTTTTGTTTTTTTATTCGAATTTTGCGATTCTCTTTGTAACTTCTTCTTTTCCTAGTACTTTCATTATTTCATATAAATCTGGTGTATTTCTTCTACCTGTTAAAATTACTCTTAGTACTGTGCTTACATCTCCAACATGTGCTGGCCATTTTTCAGGATTTTGCTTGTACTCTTTTACTTCTCTTGCATATCCGCATTTTTCGGCTACATCTTTGATCTTATTGAACCATACGTCTTTTTCATCGTCTTCATCATATAATTTCAAGTATTCTTTTGCAATTTTCTTAACATCGTCACCTGTGATTTTATCAAAATCAAATTCTTCTGGTTTCTCAAACATATATAATATGTTTTCTTTTACATCTGACCATTTTGATATGTCTTTTCTTGGCTTTTGGTTTCCTCTTTCAATTCCTAAAACCTTCATACTGTATTCTTTATTATCAAGCAATTTTTTTAATTCTTCATCATGTCTTGTAGCCCATTTGTAGCTTTCATCGTAAACTTTTTGAGCTGAGTATCTTGATATTACTGATTTTGAAACATCAAGTAATTTTACCATATCAAATAATGCGCCACTTACACTCATCTTGTTTAGTTGAAAATCAAAATCTGTTATTTTAGCTTCTTTGTTAGCTCTTCTCCAATTTTCAAATGTTGAGTTTGCAATATTTATTAAATATTCCTTTACTGCATCTGGTGGAACTCCCATTTCTTCATAATATGATACTGCTGCTTCAGGATCCTTACGCTTGCTTAGTTTACGTTTGTTGCCATTATCATTTTTCATGATTGGTGATATATGACAATATTTTGGTGCTTTAAATCCTGCCTCTTGAAATAATTGAACATGAAGTGGAACTGATGATAGCCATTCATCGCTTCTAATTACATGAGTAGTTCTCATTAAATGATCATCAACTAAGTGTGCAAAGTGATATGTTGGGAGTCCGTCTGATTTAATAATTGGTATGTCTAGGTCATTCTCAGGGAATGTAACCTTTCCTTTAATTAAATCATGTATTTGAATTTTTCTGTCTTCTCTCCCTGGTGATTTAAATCTTATTATGTAAGGTACTCCTGCTTTAATTTTTTCTGCCATTTCATCTAGACTTAAATTTCTGCATTTTGCCCATACTCCATAATAACCTGGTCTTATTTTTGCATCTTCTTGCTTTTTACGTTCTTCTTCTAATTCCTCTGGTGTGCAAAAACATGGATATGCTTTTCCTAGTTCAATCATATATTTTGCATAAGATTCGTATATTTCTTTTCTGAGCGATTGACGGTAAGGTCCATAATTTCCTTTCCATTTATCTTCAGAAATCATTCCCTCATCTGCAATTATATCAAAATCATTTAATGATTTAATTATTCCTGTTATACCATTTTCTATTTCTCTTTTTTGGTCAGTATCTTCAATTCTTAAGAAGAATACTCCTCCCGTTCTTTTAGCACTTAGGCTTGCACAAATTGCTTGGTAAAGACCTCCTATATGTACAAATCCTGTAGGACTAGGAGCAAATCTTGTAACAATTGCTCCTTCTTTTAGGTTTCTTTCAGGATATAATTTTTCATAGAATTCTATTGGTTTTGCATCTGGAAAAATCAAATCAGCTAACTCTTTATAATTCATATTTTTACGTTCCTTTTCTTTTATTAACGTAAAATCTAATTATACTTCAAATTATAATAGTATTTTTCTAAGAATATTTCACTATTCTCATAACTATAATTTTAAAGAAATTATACTTGTTATTTTATAATAATCACATTTTTTATTATAGTTATTTTATACTTCCATTATAATTGGTAATATCATTGGATTACGTTTTGTTTTTGTAAATACAAAGTCTCTTACATCATCTTTTAATGTTGACTTTATTGTTGACCAATCTGTTACATGGCTATTTTCCAAGTCATGAATTTCATCTCTTATAAATGATTTTACTTGTTCCATCAAGTTTTCAGATTCACGTACATATACAAATCCTCTTGAAATAACATCAGGTCCTGATACTATTTCTCCTGATTGTGAATCCATTGTCATAACAATAACTATTAAACCATCTTGCGATAAGTGTTGTCTATCACGTAAAACCACATTTCCAACATCACCTACACCAAGTCCATCAACCATTACTCTACCTGATACAACTGATGATGTAAATTCAGCCTTCTCTTGGTTTAGTTCAAGAACTCTACCATTTGCTGTTATAAATATGTTTTCTTTTGGGATACCCATTTCAATTGCTGTATCTCTGTGAGCCATTAATTGACGATACTCTCCATGTACTGGTATGAAGTATTTTGGTTTTGTTAATGCCATTATAAGTTTTTGCTCTTCTTGACACGCGTGACCTGAAACGTGCACATCTGCTAAAGCACTATAAACAACCTCTGCTCCAATTTTCATTAATTGGTCTATTACTTTTGATACGGCTTTTTCATTTCCTGGTATTGGGTTTGCTGATATTATTACTAAATCGTTTCCAGTAATAGTAACCTTTTTATGCTCACCATTAGCCATTCTTGTTAAAGCAGACATTGTCTCTCCTTGGCTTCCAGTTGTAATTATAACTAATTGATTATCATTATAATTCTTTATTAGATCAATATCAATAAATAAATCATCTGGGGCATCAATATAATTTAATTCTCTTGCTGCATCAATCATGTTCATCATGCTTCTTCCTGATACCGCAATCTTTCTGCCATATTTAACTGCTGAGTTTACAATTTGCTGAACTCTGTGTACATTTGATGCGAATGTTGCAACTACAATTCTTTTATTGCATCCATCAAATAATTTATCAAATACAGGTCCAACTGATTTTTCAGACATTGTAAAGCCTTTTCTTTCTGCATTTGTACTATCAGCAAGTAGAGCAAGAACTCCTTTTTCTCCAAGCTCAGCTAACCTACATAAATCCATCATCTGACCATCAATTGGTGTATAATCCACCTTAAAGTCACCTGTATGAATTACTACTCCTTGAGGAGTGTGTATAGCAAGCATACATGCATCAGGTATAGAGTGAGAACTTCTTATAAATTCAACTTGCATTTTTCCTGCATCAATTGTTTGACCCTGCTCAACTATATTTAATTTTGCAGAGCTTAATAAGTGATGTTCTTCAAGCTTATGCTCAATTAACTTTGCTGTTAATCTTGTAGCATAAATTGGAATATTTATTTGCTTTAACAGATATGGTATCGAGCCTATATGGTCTTCATGACCATGTGTTACAAATAACCCCTTTATTTTTTGTTGATTTTTTATTAAATATGTGAAATCAGGAATTACTAAATCAACTCCAAGCATATCATCATCAGGAAACTCTAGACCGCAATCTACAAGTATAATCTCATCTTCATACTCAAAAATTGTAATATTCTTTCCAATTTCATCAAGACCACCTAAAGCAATAATCTTTAAATTACTTTTTTTGAAATTAAATTTCATTCTTGAGTTTCTTTTCTTTTCTGTTAGAACATTTTTTTCTCTTCTATCTGATGTTCTTCCTTCTCTTACATTATTTTCACTTTTATTTGCTACTTTTTCTCTTGTTATAGATTCATCCTTGCTTACTCTGTATTCTTTTGTTGCAACTTCAATATTATTTACTTTTTTTGCAACATCATTATTTTTTCTATCTTCTCTTTCACTATTTTCTTTTTTGCTTATCCTTTTTTGATAATTTCTTTTTACATAGTTTCTTTTGTTAGGCTTTTCCTTATTCTCTTCTGCACCATGAAAAGCCTCTTTTGTTTCGTTTTCCATATTATAAATCTTCTCCAATCCTTTTTATTTTATGTTACTTTTTTCATGTCTAAAAAGACGCACCTATTTGCTAAGTACTTTTTTACAAATTATTAACTTTTTTCTCATTATTAATCATTTTAAATAAAAATTTAAATCTCTTCTTTACTATCTCTCAAGTAACAACTTCGTTAATTATACAACATTATCTTATATTCTGTCAAGTATGTCCTGCCTTGAGTCATTAGGAATGTACCTGTAATTGTTGTTTCTAAATTTTGGGTTAAATTGGCAGATTGTTTTATATTCGCATAACTCGCAAGGTGTGCTTTTGCTTTTTGCACTATAATATGGTCTTAATTCTATATTTCCAGAAGCAATTTCTTTTGATATTTTTTTTATCAATGTTAAAGCGTATTTCTGCAATTTTTCAAATTCTTCTCTTGTTACGGTTTTTGATTTTGAATAATTTATCTCCCCACTTTTGTTAAGAGTTACTGGGATTTTATTTGATTTTTGCTCTATTTCATTATCCATTGCTCTTATTACATCAACATTTGCCAAAACTAAACCATTCATTTTGTAGTTTTCTTCTATTAGCTCTCTAATTTTTGCTTCATCTAGATCTTTTCTTTTTGTATTTGCTATTTTAGGTTCAAGTAGCGTAAAATACAATGCTCCTGCAGGATTTACATTTTCATTTTTGCACATTGCATCTACATAAGTTATTAGTTGTAATTGTAGGCCTGCAACAAATTTGTTTAAATCAATGTCTTTTGTTGATGATTTATAATCAATTATTCTAATGTATTTTCCATCTGGCATTTTTGCAATATCAACTCTATCTATTTTTCCAACAATCGATACTTTTTTTCCATCATCAAGTGTAATTTCAATTGGCATATAATTTGAATCATCAGTATCATCAAATTTAATCTCTGTTCCCAGCACATCAAAATCACTTTTTCTTAGACTCTCAACTATATATTTTAATGATAATGTAACTACCCTTTTTAGCCTTTGAACTAAGTTTCTGTATTTGGCAGTTAATCCAAACTTTCCACCTTTGGTCATTCTTCCGTTAATAATCTTTTCAACTATTATTTCAATTTCCTCATCTGATATCTCTTTAACATTTTTATGTTCTTCTGCAAGTACTTTGAAAAATTCATCAATTACTTCATGCATGAATGAACCCGTATCTATTGGCTTTATATCAAGCTTTTCTTTTTCTGATAACTTTAGTCCATATTTTAAGTAATATGAAAAAGGGCATGCCCTATAACTTTCAAGTTTCGATATATTTGTTTTAAAATTATTTCCATACAATTTTTTAATTAGTCTTTCGTCTATTTTCTCTGGTACATTTGTATATTCAAGCCCTTTTAGTGCACTATTTAGCTTTGCATTATAATGTTTTTCATACCATACAAGAACTTCTTTCCAATTCTCGTTTTCAATATTATTTAAAAGTTTAGTGAATGTAATTTTCTCTCCTAATATCTCATCTTTTTTCTCCTCAAAATTTTCTTCTTTTAGGTTTTTAAATATTCTATTTAATTTTGATATTATAAGAGACTTTCTTAAAGCTTTTCCATCAGCATCACTTGATGAATATGATATGTACATTCTTTCTTCTGCTGTTGACATTGCCTTATATATATTGAAATTTTCTTCATAAGATTTTTCTTTTGTTCCCTTAGCAAGTTCAAAGTCCATTTCTTTTAACTTTTCCCTATCTTTATCATTAAAGAATCCTTCATTAGTGTTTAGACTAGGAAACACTCCATCATTTACTCCAATTATAAACATAGCCTTTACCTTATGAGTCTTGCTTCTGTTTACGTCTCCTACAATTACCTTGTTATTTAATGATGGAATCTGCCCCAATTCTTTTGTAGATAATCCAACTTTTAAAATTTTAGAAAATTCGTCAATTCCCATATTTCTTTCTTTAAATATTTCAGAAATTTCATTTAATATATCAATTACTAAATTCAAGGCCTCTATTTGTTCATCTGTTTTCGCAATATCTTTGCTTATTAAATAATCATACAATATTTTACATGTTTCTGAAGCCTTCTTAGTTTTACTTAGTTTGTTTTTAAGTTCAAAAAGCTCATCAATAATTATTTGTTGATCATCTTGAAAATTTGCAGTTTTTAAGTATTCTTTTTTACTATTTTTAATACCATCTTGCATATAGCATTCTTGATTATCATATTTTTGGCTGTAATATTCTTGATTGCTATTTTGTAGGCTCTCACTTCGTTCATACTCCCACTTATCTTTATAAAATTTATTTCCCTGAATTCCCCACTTTAAACAATAATTTTCAACTTCATAAACATCTTTAACTTTCGAGAAACCTGTTTTCAAATAGTTAAACACTGCTTCATACGAGAAATTCTTTGAAAACACGTCCAATATAGCAAGCACGTATTTTATTATCAAATTTTGAGTAATATCTTTATTTTCATCAATAAAAACTGGTATGTTATATTCATCAAATATAGCTTTAAATAAAGATGAATATGCTTCAATATTGTTGCAAATTACAGCAATATCTGAATAATCGTATTTTTCATCTCGTACTAGTTTTACAATCTGGGTTGCAACATTTTCAATCTCATTATATTGATTCTCTGCTAAATATAGCTTTATATTTTTAACTTCTTCTTTATATACTTTATATGGCATTGAAAATATGTTCTGCTCTAAGTGCTTTAATTCTGCATTTTTAAATCTGTATGTATTTTCTAGTTTTATTGAATTCTTTTCGCTGATTTTGCATATCTTTGATAAACTCTTAATAGTTTGCTTATTATCGTAAAATATATCAGAATCTGCATAAATATTTTTTTGAAAATTATGCTTCTCATTATTATTATTTGCATAAGCTCTCTCTTCATTACTGTTTTTTGAATAATTATTCCTTGCCAAACCATTTTCTAAATAATTATTTTCTTCATAATTATCTTCTATAGAATCTGTACATACAGTAATGTATAGTTCTTTTGCAATCCTATTTAACTTTTCAATTACACTATATTCTTGTTTTGTAAATCCAGCAAATTCATCTATATAAAAATATGCATCGTTAAACAATTTGCTTTTTTCTATATTCTCTGCAAGAAGTGTTAAAACATCATTTTCATCAATAAAGTTCTCTGGTATTTTACTTTCAAAAGCTTTATACATTATAAGCATATCGTTTAACTTTGATTTTAAATATTCGTCTTTAGTCTCATTAACCTGTTTTTCTAGCATTTCTATTGATATATTATGTTTTTTAAATTCGGTTATCTCAGTGATTATCATTTTAGCATTTTCCTGCGACTTGCCCAAGAATTTTAGCTTCTTTGCATTACTGTTTATCGCATCAAAAACAATCATAGTCTTTGATGACTTTTCGAGCTTCTTTATATTAGATGTACAAACTTCTTTTATTACTCTATATGCCATTCTTTCAAAAGAAAGCACTTCAACATTTGTTGTAGCGCCTTCTTTTAATGTTTCAATTAACTTTTTTTCTGCTGTAAATGAGAACTGCTCTGGTGTAATTATATATATTTTATTTTTTACTTTATCTTCATTTATCTTCTTACTAATATCGTTAAATATATATTCTGTTTTACCAGTTCCTGCTCTTCCATATATTAATTTCAAAATATTTCTCCTTTATTTATAAAACCATTTTATATGCTTTCAATATAATCTTTGTCTATGTAATAATACTTCTATAAAAAATTGCCATACGTACAACATATTATATTTACTTTTTTAATGTCTTTTTTACGTATTAATTTTTTTATTTATCACATAAGTATTTTATGCTGATGTTTCCCTCTTCCAGTAGAATAGGTACTGCTGAGCTATTCCCTCAAGACTTCCAAATTTCTCATCCGCAATTCTTTTTATTTCTTTTTTATTTACTTTTGACTCATCTACGTTTTTTATATAAAGTTCATTCATCACTCTTCTAACCCAAACATCTATTGGAAACACATCAAATCTTTTCAATGTTGAAAATAGTAATATGCAATCACAAACTTTTGGACCAACACCAGGAAGATTCATCATTTTATCTCTAACAGTTTCTGTATTCAAACTACTCAATTCTAATAAATTGAATTCTTTTGATTTTATCATTCTAGTAGTTTCGTAAACTCTTTCATCTCTAAAGCCTAAACCTAGGCTTCTTAAATCTTCTATACTTGCTTTTGATAATTCTTCCGCATCTGGAAACGAATAGTATTCCTTTCCCTCAAACTCAAGCTTTTCACCGTATTCTTTACATATTCTTTCTATAATTCCTTTGATTCTTGGAATATTATTGTTAGCTGAAATTATAAAAGAAATTATTGTTTCAAATAAATCTTGATTAAGAATTCTAATTCCGCTTCCATATTCGATACTCTGTTTTAAATAATCATCAATTAGCGAAAGGTCATTTTTAATTTTTGTATAATCTCTTTTTAAATCAAAGTAATTATCAATCTCATTTTCAGTAGCATTGCCTGTAAATACAATATTTCCATTAGTATCTTTTCTTACATTTAAAATTCGTTTATTAAATATCCCTGTATAACTATCATCAGCATCTTTGTTCCACCTAAAGCACTGACCACACTCAAAAATATCTTTTAATTCAAATGAATCAATCTTTTTTATATACTGCATTTTCTCTCCTACTATAGAATCTTAGCTATTATATTTATTACTTTTAGCATTATTATTTTGTTTGTTATCTAATAGGTTTCAATAACCTCAATGTTAAAGTTTCCAACTTCAATATCATCATTTGGTTTTATATCAACATCTAGATCATAAAAGTCTTTTAACTTTTGAATATTTACTTTTTTATGTCCAATAACATCATTTACATTTTGTGGATTTACCTCAATCTGAACTCTTTTTACCTTTGCATTGATTTTTTTGATTTTCTCTGCTATGCTATCATACCACATTGCACCTTCAACAAGTTGCCTGAATGCTGGATGAAAAGGTCCAGCTAAAACCTCAGAACCATCTTCTTCAGGTGAAGTAATCTCATCTGTATTTTGTAAGCCAATTCTTATAACATTTATCTTCTTTTTTCTAAACATATATGTTATTTCTTTGCATCTTTGAACAGCCTGCTCAACTGTTAGTGGAACATATTCTCCCTTACTATATTCTCTTGCAAGTTCTGTTCCTTTTATTACTAGTACGGGATAAATTCTTACTATCTTAGGTTTTAGTTTTATTAGATCTCTTGCTGTTTTCATTTCATCTAATTCTGTACTATCAGGCATACCAACCATCATTTGATGACCCAAAATAAAACCATAAAATCTTATTAATCTTGATGCTTTTACAACATCTTTAAACGTATGACCACGTTTGCTCTTATTTAGTATGTAATCATTTGATGATTGTACACCTAATTCTATAGTTTTAACATGATACTTTTTTAGCATTTTTAGAGTTTTTCTATCAATATAATCAGGCCTTGTAGAAATTCTAATACTTCCTACCTTGCCCTCTTTTATGTACTCATTTGCAGCTTCTAATAGCTCTTGTTGCTTTCCTTTATCAATACCTGTAAAACTTCCTCCAAAAAAAGCAATTTCAACATACTTACTTTCATCTTTAAAATTACTTAAATAATATTCTACAGTTTTCCTCACATCATCTGCAGTTACCTGTTTTTGCTCACCACTTATTTTCTTTTGATTACAAAAAGTACAGTCATTGGGGCATCCCAAATTAGGTACGAAAATTGGAATTATATATTCTTTTTTCATATTTACCATCTCCATTATTTTTAATAATCATCATTTGTAGATATTCTTATACATATTGCCTATATAGTTGCATTTTTCGTTTGTTGCTTATATGCTTTTTGTATCTTTTCATTTGTTTCTACATAATAGATAAATTTTATTATATAGTTTTAAACTTTATTGTATAGTTTATTTTAAATTATCTAGTGCATTTTTAGCTGCATTCATTTCAGCATGTTTTTTATTTTTGCCCACACCTTTTGCAAGTACCTTGCCATTTAAAAGCACTTCAACCTCAAACGTTTTATCATGCGCTGGTCCATTTTCACTTATAACTCTATACTCTATAAGTACCTCTCCGTTGACTTGCAACTTCTCTTGTAACACGGTTTTATAGTCTTTTAGTCCTACATTTTTAGTAGCAATACCTATCGCATCTTTTAAATTATTTATAATAAACTTTTCAGCTACTTCAAGCCCTCCATCAAAATAAATAGCAGCAATTAATGCTTCAATACTATCTGCAAGAATAGCCTTATTATGATTTCCGTTAGTAGCCATTTCACCAGCACTCACTTTAATATATGATGGCATATCAATTTTCTTTGCAACCTCATATAAACTGTCTTCGCAGACAACTGCTGCTCTTGCTTTTGTGAGTTCTCCCTCATGTAGTCTTGGATAATTCAAATATAGGTACTTGCTAGAAACAAACTCTAAAATACTATCACCTAAAAACTCAAGCTTTTCATTATCTTTTACTCCACGCTCATGTGCATAGGATGTATGGCATAAAGCCTCTTTTAACAAATTTTTGTTTTTAAATTCATAATTTATATTGTCTTCTATTCCCATCTTTTTATAATTTATTTTGTTGTTTGCAAAATAAACCTTATTTCCTCCTCACCAATCTTTAATATTCAATTACTTATTCTCTAATTAATTATTTAACATATCAATTATCTGTTTTAATTAACAAAACTACTTACTTCAATAGTTCAATTATTTAATCATTTGGTCGTTTTATTGTTTTATTATTTTCTCATTTTATCATCATATCATTTTGTTGTTTTGTTGCTTTGTTGTTTTGTTGCTTTGTCGATTTATCATTTTATTGTTTTGTTTTCTAACATCTTTTTTCTGATTACATATTGAATTATACAATAAATTACTTGATTTTACAATATTTTACACCATATAACTATGTGTTTTTCACTTTTTTGAATTTTCTATTATTCAAAAAATAAAAGTAGATTATTTAACTCTACTTTCATTTTACTTTTATTCAAATATTACTGTTGCATTCATTAGAGCCTCGCTGATTAAGCATGATATTATATAAGCTTTTCTTATTCTTCTTTTCTTTATAATATATTCTTTCGTTTCTGATAAAGCACAATATTTATCAGCAATTGTAACTATAAAACTCTCTGCGTACCTTGGAATTAGAAAAAAAGTTACAGGCCACATGTGCTTTACAATTATGTCTTTCTCTTTTTCATTTAAATTGCAGATTTTCTCTGCATTCTCTAGTGCAACTTTTGGATGAGTAAATGCATGCATTTTAAGAATTCCTTTAAATGGTCTTTTTTCTCTCCAATCATACAGGAATAAATCATGTAACATTCCAGCTCTTGCTACTGATACATAATCTAATCTCAACTTTTTGCAAATTAAATAGCTTATATACGAAACATTTATACAATGTTTATATGTGCTGACATCACAATGATGCCTGTACCTCATCATTTGCTTTACTTTATCATTTGTAATTAAATCTCGTATAATGCTTAAAAATTCATCGTCATCTTCATAAGAATTCATATTTTGCTAAAACTCCCACGTGTGTATTTTTATTAAGCTACGTGATCTTTTATATAATCAACAACATCTCCAACTGTAACAACTTTTTCAGCATCAGCATCTGGTATTTCAATATCAAAAGCTTCTTCTAGAGCCATTATTAATTCTACTATATCAAGTGAATCAGCTCCTAAGTCGTCGATAAATGAAGCCTCTAATGTAATTGTTGATTCATTTACTCCCAATTGTTCTACTATTATGCTCTTTACTTTGTCAAATATTTCTTCTGAACTCATTTGTTTTCCTCCTAAATTTAACTTACTCATAAGATAATACATTGTTATTTAATTGTCAAGATTTTTTTATATTTTTATTTATAAGTGCATCACTTAATTTTACTATTTGCAATTTTTATTTACAAGTACGTCACTTAATTTTACTATTTATAATTTTTATTTACAAGTACGTCACTTAATTTTACTATTTATAATTTTTATTTACAAGTGCATCATTTAATTTTATATTTATATAAGTTGGTCACCTGACTTTAACTATTTGTAAGACTTTCTTTTATGAATCTATTTTAAAGTGAATACCTTTTTGTAATTAGTGCCTTGGTGTATCAAGTGTTTTTATATATTCTTTAATCTCAATCATCTTCTCTTTATTAAGTTCTGACTCATATACTTCTGTAAGTTTATCAACAGCTTTATTTCTTACAAATTCTTCAGCCTGCTTTATTGTAAACTCAAATAGTTTTTCATCACTACTTCCATGGGCTTTAACTACCGGTTTTTGAACACCTAAGAATAGTGCTCCTCCATATTCTTTATAATCCATTGTTTTTGAAAATCTTTTAATAGCTGGTAAGCTTGGCACAGCTGCTATTTTACTTAGTAAACTGCTTGTTAAACTCTCTGTTAATGATTTTTTAACAAATTTTCCAAGTCCTTCAACAGATTTTAAGAATACATTTCCAGTAAAACCATCTGCAATTATAACATCAACTGCTCCTAGAAAAGCTTCTCTTCCTTCAACATTTCCAATAAAATTAACATTAAGATCATCGGAGTATTTTTTTAGTAATTGATATGACTCTCTTACTAATTCATTACCCTTTGTTTCTTCTGTTCCAATATTTAATAGTCCTATCTTAGGCTTTTCAATTCCAATAGTATTATGCATATAAATACTTGCCATTTGTGCAAATTGTAATAAGTTTAAAGGTTTACAATTAGTATTGGCACCGCAATCCATTAAAACAAGTCTACCATGATACGCTGGTAAAATTCCAGCTAAAGCCGGTCTATCAATTCCTCTAATTCTTCCAACAAGTAAGGTTGCTCCTGTTAATAACGCTCCAGAATTTCCAGCAGATATGAAAACATCTCCTTTGCCTTCCTTTAACAAATTAAAGCCTACAACCATTGACGAATCTTTCTTATTCTTTATAGCTTGTGTTGGAATATCTTCCATCTCTATTTTCTCTTTTGCATTATAAATTGAAAGCCTATCAGATATATCTTTTATTTGTTTTCCTAATAATTCTCTTGATCTAGTATTTATTACAGCTTCCTGGCCTATTAAACAAACCTCTGCATCTATTTGATTTATTGCAGCAGCTGCACCTTTTATAACCGCATCAGGAGCATTATCTCCTCCCATTGCATCAACTAATATTTTCATTCTTGTTCGCACAATAACATTTTGTTACTATGCTCTCCTTTCCTTTTTAAGTATAATTATATTATTTATAATATTACTTTATGCAGCTATTTGTCAATATTATGTTATTACAGTTGATTAAATTGTTTTCATACAAATTGCATTTACCATACAGAATTGCAATTACATTTTTACTTAACAGAATTATTTTTGTACAGAATCGCATTTTATTTTTCACTTGACGAAATTATTTTTGTAATTAATCAAGTGACTAAAACTAATAAATATTATATTGTTTAAAATATCTCTAAAATTAAAATAAGCAAAGCACTAATAATACTAATAATACGAATAATACGAATAATACGAATAATACGAATAATACGAATAATACGAATAATACGAATAATATAAATAAGAATAAAATAAAAGTAAGATATAGTATAATCGCTACATCTTACTTTATTAACAATACTTAGATAGATATTAAGTAAAGTAAATACATTCATTGTTCAAACAATTATTGTAATTCTACTTTTGCTCCAACTTCTTCTAATTTCTTCTTTAATTCTTCAGCTGCATCTTTTGCAACGTTTTCTTTAACTGTTTTAGGAGCTCCATCAACTAAATCCTTAGCCTCTTTTAATCCTAATCCTGTAACATCTCTAACAACTTTAATTACTTGGATTTTTTGTGCTCCTGCTTCTTTTAATACAACATTGAAGCTGCTCTTTTCTTCAGCTGCTCCTGCTGCTCCACCAGCTACTGGTGCTGCAACTGCTGCTGCAGATACTCCGTATTTTTCTTCGATTTTCTTAACTAAATCAGCTAACTCTACTACTGTTAAGCTGTCAATTGACTCTAAAATTTCATCAACTTTTGCCATTTTAAATTTCCTCCTTATAAATTGTAAGGTTTTACCTTACTAAAATATTAATATTATTAATTATTCAGCTGCGCCTTCTGTAGCAACTGTTGCTGGAGCTTCTGCTCCTGCTTCTTTTTGAATTCTAACTTGATCAAGTGCAACTGCAACTTTTGCAATTGTTTGTAATAATGATCCAGCAAGTTTTGATAAAAGTTCTTCTCTTGATGGTAATTTTGCAAGTGTAATAATTTCATCAACACTCATTACTTTTCCATCAATTACTCCACCTTTAATTTTATAGTTTTCGTGTTCTTTTGAGAACTTGTATGCAACTTTTAATGGTGCTAAGTAATCTTCTTCTGAAGTTACAACTGCTATTGGTCCTTCTAATACATCATCAAGAGCTGACTCCTTGTTCATATCAAGTGCTCTTTTTAAAATATTATTTTTTACAACTTTGCAAGAACCTTTAGCTTCTCTTAAATTTTTTCTTAATTTTGTGTCATCCTCAACTGTTGTTCCTCTGTAATCAACTAAAAGAACTAATTTTGAATTCTTAATTATTTCTGATAATTCTTTTACTTTTGCTTCTTTTTGTGCAATAACATTTTTGTTTGCCATTTTTCTTTTTCACCTCCTAAATATAAAATCAATCTAAATAGCCTGAGGCTCTTTAGATTGATTAATCTCTCTAAATGCCTCGGTAGGACTTATTTTTATGCCTGCTATCTATGGCTATATAAATTATTTTTGGTTTATATACAAACCAGGTCCCATTGTAGGAGCTATTGAAACACTCTTAATGTATTGACCTTTTGCTGCTGCTGGTTTTGCTTTAATAATTGCGTTCATAACAACATCGTAGTTTTCTAATAATTTGTCAGCTCCGAATGAAATTTTACCAAAGCCTAAGTGAATTATATTGTTTTTGTCAAGTCTATACTCAACTTTACCAGATTTAATTTCATTTATTGCTTTTGTAACATCCATTGTAACTGTTCCAGATTTAGGGTTTGGCATTAATCCTTTTGGTCCTAATACTTTACCTAATCTACCAACAACACCCATCATATCAGGTGTAGCAACTACTACATCGTAGTCAAACCAGTTCTCTTTTTGAATTTTTGGTATTAATTCTTCTGCTCCAACAAAATCAGCTCCAGCTGCTTTTGCTTCATCAGCCTTTGGACCTTTAGCAAATACCAATACTTTTTGTGTTTTACCTGTACCGTTAGGAAGTACAACTGTACCTCTAACTTGTTGATCAGCGTGCTTTGAATCTACACCTAATTTAACATGTAATTCAACTGTTTCATCAAATTTTGTTTTAGGCATTTTTTCAATTATTTCAATTGCTTCTTTTGCGCCGTATAGTTTCTTTGAATCAACTAGTTTTGCACTCTCTTGATATCTTTTTCCTCTCTTCATTTTTACCTCCTTTGGTTTTAACGAGATTTAACTCTCTCCCATATTTTTTAAGAATAAAATTATTCTTCAACAGTAACGCCCATTGAACGAGCAGTACCTTTTACCATACTCATTGCTGTTTCTAATGATGCAGCATTTAAGTCTGGCATTTTTGTTTTAGCAATTTCTTCAACTTGTGCCTTTGAAAGTTTTGCAACTTTTTCTCTATTTGGCTTACCAGAACCTTTTTCAATTTTTGCTGATTTTTTAATTAAAACAGCCATTGGTGGTTCCTTTGTTATGAAGTCGAAAGACTTGTCTTTATGAACTGTAATAACAACTGGGATTATTAATCCTGCTTGTTTTGCAGTTCTATCATTAAATTGCTTTACAAAATCCATAATATTAACGCCACTACCACCTAAAGCTGGTCCAACTGGTGGAGCTGGTGTTGCCTTTCCTGCTGGAATTTGTAACTTAATGATAACTTCTTTTGCTTCTTTTTTGTTATCTTTTCCTGCCATTTGTAGCACCTCCTTTGGTTTGTATATTTAAAAATAATTTATATAAAATGAATGTTTTACCACTCGTTTTATTCAATATTTATGTGAAACTCATAACAGTTTGTTATTTTATCACATTTTAAGATTTATTGCAAGTACTAATTTTATGCTCTTTCTACTTCCGCGAAATCAAGTTCAACAGGAGTTTCCCTGCCAAACATGGAAACTAATACTTTTACTTTTCTTTTATCTTTATTTATTTCTGTAACAGTACCTGTAAAATCAGTGAAAGGTCCATTTATAACCTTTACTTCATCATTTACACCATAATCAATGTTAATTGATTGAACATCAAATCCCATCTTTCTGATTTCAGACTCTGTAAGAGGTATAGGATCTGTTCCTGATCCAACAAATCCAGTAACTCCTCTTGTATTTCTAACAATATACCAAGTTTCCTCTGTTACTATCATTTTAATTAGAACATAACCAGGAAAAACCTTTTTTAAATTAGTTTTTCTCTTTCCATCTTTTATCTCAATTTGTTCCTCCATTGGAACAATTATATCAAAAAAGAAATCTTGCAATTCTCTATTTTTTATGGTTTTTTCAAGATCAGTTTTTACTTTGTTTTCATAACCTGAATAAGTATGAACAACATACCATCTTGGTCTTAAATCATAATCTTTTTGAGACATTATTGAGCCTCCCTTTTTAATTTTATGCTTTTAGCTATTGTGCATTCTCACTTGTAGAGTTTGTATCAACTTCATTTGATGCCCCATTTTCAACATCATTTGAAGAAGTATTTTCAGTGTCATTCGATGCGCTTACATTGCTTGCTTCTATGCTATTTTTTATTTTATCAACACCTTTTATTTCGGCATTACTTAAGGCTTTAAAACCTAAATCAAGTAAGAAAATAATTAAAGAAACAATAACAACCATTGATATTACAACTACTGTATTTTCCAATAGTTCGTGCTTTGTAGGCCATGTTATTTTTTTAAGTTCAGCATTAAATTCTCTGACTCTATGTTTTTTATCAGCATTTTTTGCTTGTTTTTTAGCCTTCTTTTCAGCCTTTTTATCTGCTTTTTTTTCAGACTTAACATCTGAAGTTTTGGCATTATTATCCACTTTTTGTACACTTGTTGTAGAAACCTCTTCTACATTACTATTCTCTGTTTCTTCAGTAGGTTCAACTTTTTTGATTTCTTCTGCCTTATTAATAGCACTTTTCTTGCTATTTGCCTGTTTTTTCTTATTCTTTTTTGGCATTTTAAATTTACCCCCAAAGGTTATTATTTTGTTTCTTTATGTGCTGTTGTCTTTTTGCAGAACTTGCAATATTTCTTTATTTCAAGTCTATCAGCATTATTCTTTTTATTCTTTTCTGTAACATAATTTCTATTATGACATTCTGTACATTCTAGAGTTATATGTTCTCTTGCACCTTTTGCTGCCATTCTTTACACCTCCAAATAAAAACTTAAAGTTTTTATATTCTTTATTTTAGTTGTTTTGCAACTTCTTCAGCAAAGTTCTCTTCTTTCTTTTCGATACCTTCGCCTTTTTCAAATCTAGCAAATCTATTTATAGTTGCTTTCTTTGATGCTAATAAATCTTTAACCTTCATGTTAGGATCCTTAACAAACGCTTGGTCAACTAAGCATAATTCACCATAGAATTTTCCAAGTCTACCCATAACTATCTTTTCAGCAATATTCTCAGGTCTGCCTTCATTTATAACTTGAGCCTTAAGAATTTCTTTTTCTTTCTCAAGTCTGTCAGCTGGTACATCAGATTCATTCAAATATTCTGGTTTAGCAGCTGCTATTTGCATGCATATATCTTTTGCTAGAACATCATCAGCATTTTCCATATCAACTATAACACCGATTTTTCCTTCACCATGAATATAGCTTGCAACAATACCATTTGTTTCAAATCTTTCAAATCTTCTTATTGTAAGATTTTCACCAATTTTAGCAATTTTAGCAGTTAAAACTTCTCTAACTGTTTTATCAGGTTCAACAATTGATTTTTCATCAAGTAAGCTTTCTACATCTTTTGGATTGTTAAGAGCTACTTGCTTTGCAACATCATTAACAAAAGATCTGAATTCTTCATTTTGACTAACAAAGTCTGTTTCACTATTTACTTCAACCAATGAAGCAACTTTTTTATCATCAGATAAATATGATAGAACTAAACCTTCAGAAGCAATTCTATCAGCCTTTTTAGCAGCCTTTAAAATTCCTCTTTCTTGAAGCAATTCGATTGCCTTAGCCTCATCACCTTCAGCCTCAGTCAAAACCTTCTTGCATTCCATCATTCCTGCACCTGTTTTCTTTCTTAATTCCATAACTTGTTGTGCTGTTACCATCTGTCAATACCTTCTTTCTTTAAATTATTTTTCTTCGTTGGCTACAACTTCTTCAATTGAATCATTTGAAGACTCTTGAACTTGTTGTTCTTCAGATTCTGAATCAGAATCAAGGCTCTCACCTTGTCTACCCTCAATGATTGCATTTGCCATAACATCTGTAATTAACTTAACAGCTCTTATAGCATCATCATTTCCTGGAATTACATAATCAACATCATCAGGATCACAGTTTGTATCAACTAAACCTATAACTGGGATGTTTAACTTTCTAGCCTCAAGTATTGCTATATGTTCTTTCTTAGGATCAACAACAAATATTACTCCAGGAAGCTCTGTCATTTCTTTGATGCCTCCAAGATTTTTGTTTAATTTATCCATTTCTTTCTTTAATAAAACAACTTCTTTCTTTGGTAGAACATCAAAAGTACCATCAGTTTCCATAGCCTCAAGTTCTTGTAATCTTTCAATTCTTCTTCTGATAGTTTTAAAGTTTGTTAAAGTACCACCTAACCATCTTTGATTTACATAGTACATTTGACTCTTTTCAGCAGCCTCTTTAACACACTCTTGAGCTTGCTTTTTTGTTCCTACGAATAGAACTGTTTTTCCTTCTTCGGCTTGTTCCTTTAAAAATTCATAAGCCTCATCTAACTTATTAGATGTTTTTTGTAAATCGATGATGTGAATTCCATTTCTAGCTTGAAATATATATTCAGCCATTCTAGGATTCCATCTTCTTGTTTGATGTCCAAAATGAACACCTGCTTCTAGTAATTGTTTCATTGCAACTACTGCCATTTTTGTTTCCTCCTTTTAGTTAAATCCTCCATGAAAGTCAACGCTTTACACAACTCAAAAAGCACTTATGTAAAACTAATTTCATGTGTGTATTTTTCAACAGAAATAATTATAGCAAAAAAAAAGCCATTTGACAAGGCTTTTTGAAATTTTATTTAAATAAATCTAAAAAAAATATTATATTGTTTAAAATGCCGCGCAGCGATCAAGCGCAGCGCGAATGGTGCAATCTTCCGACAGTTAAGTCGGATAACGAAGATTGCAGCGAGCAAGGCATGAAAAACAATATAATATTTGTTTTTTGGGTACCTATTATTTAAAATGCCACGCAGTGATCAAGCGCACGCGCGAATGGTGCAATCTTCCGACAGTTAAGTCGGATAACGAAGATTGCAGCGAGCAAGGCATGAAAAACAATATAATATTTGTTGTTTTGGTTCCTATTATTTAAAATGCCACGCAGCGATCAAGCGCACGCACGAATGGTGCAATCTTCCGACAGTTAAGTCGGATAACGAAGATTGCATCATTTTTTTATATGTTCCAATGCCTCTTTTCCTTTTTCTGCAACCTCTTTTATTTTAATTTTAAATGCTTTTAGGTCTGGGAATGCATTTAGTAAACGTTTTCCAGCAATAGATTTCTTTAATTCCTTCTTCACCTTCTTTGTAATCTCATCTGTATCATCTTTTGGATTTTCTCTACTCATTTTCTTCGCAGTTGAAGTTACTTTTGAAACTACATTCATTGATATAAAGAAGTCAATTAGCATTATTCCTATGCTTGTCCATGATACTATTGCAAGTATTTTTTTACTCATCATATCTATCATTGAGAAAAGAAGAGGATTTAGTATATATACGATAATTAGTCCAAAGATTCCAAATGGTATTAAGGTTCTTATGCAGATTCTTCCGTTTAAGTTAACTTTCTCTTTTGAATAGTCCCACCATCTTGCATTAAATACTTTTTCCATTATATAACTTGTTAAATATTCTAGTATAGCGCTTGCTGCAACAGCCATAACAAATACCACTAATGGATGTTCATGAAATTGTGTTAGGTAAATTGTCATTATTATTCCACCAAATCCATATATTGGACAAACTGGGCCTATCAAAAAACCTCTATCTACTATTTTTCTTTCTTTAATTGAACAGTTTATTTCTTCTATAATCCATCCACCAATTGAATAAATTATAAATAGTAAAAAATACTGTTCTAGCATGGTTACACCTTCCATATTAAACTCCCTTTGATAATTTATGTATTATTGTAATTTTGATATATTTCCGCCATGTTTCCATCATATACGTTTCTTAATGTGTCAAGTTCAACCAACTGTGATTTACTTTTCATTGCAAGTGCTGTCAGAATGGTTCCAAGCATTATCAATAAAAACATTACTGATACAAATACAATTATTGTTGATGAACCTTTTTCTTTATTTTTCATAATGTTTTTCTCCTATTAATATTTATTTTTTCATCTTTTGTTCTATTGATTATTTAATTGTGCTTTTGATGTTTCAGTTTTTCTCTATGCTTTTTTTGTTGCTTTTGCTACTTTTGTTGCTTTGACTGTTTTTGCTGCTTTGGCTGTTTTTGCTGCTTTGGTTGCTTTTGTTGCTTTTGTTGCTTTGGCTTCTTTGGCTTCTTTGGCTTCTTTGGTTGATTTCGTTTTCCTTAATGTTTTACTTTTTTTAGTTGTCTCTTCTTTCTCCCATTTTTCCCCTATTTTTGGTTTATCCCATGAAATATATGGGCAAGGCTTTTCAGCTGTTTTTGTATTATTTGAGCATATATAGTACTTCTTTCCTCTTTTTGTTTTTCTTACATATACTTCGCTTCCGCAAACCGGGCATGGTACTTCAACCTTTTGAACTAATGGTTTTATATTTCTACAATCTGGGTATCCTGGGCAGGCTAAGAATTTTCCATATCTTCCTTCTTTTACTACCATCATTCTTCCACATTTTTCACACTTTATGTCACTAACTTCTTCTTTTATTTGTACATGTTCTAATTCTTTATCTGCTTTTTCTACTTCTGTCTCAAATGGTCCATAGAATTCTCTAATTACTTGTTTCCATTCTTCTTTTCCTTCCGCTATTGCATCAAATTCATTTTCAATTTTAGCAGTAAATTCTACGTTTATTACGTCTTTAAAGTTATTTACAAGTAAGTCATTTACAACTTTTCCAAGATCAGTTGGGTGAAGTTGTTTTTGTTCTTTTTTTACATAGTGTCTGTCAATTATTGTTGACATGATTGTTGCATAAGTACTTGGCCTTCCTATTCCTTTTTCTTCTAACTCTTTTACAAGACTTGCTTCCGTATATCTTGCTGGAGGTTCTGTAAAACTTTGCTTTGATTCTATTTTGTCTTTTTTTACAATTTCGTTTTCCACAAGCTCTGGTAAGCTTTCTTCATCATCTTGGTTATCTTTTTTATCGTCTTTATCTTCAACGTATAATGTCATAAAGCCCTTGAATTTTATAGTTTGTCCGCTTACTTTAAAGCCGTATCTTTTCTTGTCAGTTCCATTTGCTTCAATTACCGCCTGGCATGTATCAAAAACTGCTTGTGACATTTGGCTTGCAATAAATCTATTGTATATTAAGTTGTATAATTTATATTGGTCTGGTGTTAAAGAACTTTTTAACAATCCCGGCTCTAAATCAATATATGTTGGTCTTATACCTTCGTGAGCATCTTGCGCATTTGTTGATTTTTTATAATAACGATTCTCGTAATATTTCTCACCATATTTCTTTGTGATTTGATTTTTTGCAGCCTCTCTGGCTTCTTCTGAAATTCTAGTAGAGTCTGTTCTCATGTAGGTAATTAAACCAATTGTTCCTCTATCTAATACTTTTACGCCTTCATATAAACCTTGTGCTACTGACATTGTTTTTTTGATTGGAAATCCTAATTTTCTAGAAGCTTCTTGTTGCATTGTGCTTGTTGTAAATGGTGGTGCTGGAGTTCTCTTTTTAGTTCCTTTTTTTACTTCCTTTACAACATACTCTGCATCCTTAATCTTTTCTAGTATATCATCAACTTCTTCTTTTTTATGAAGTTCGATTTTTTTATCATTTACTGTTGCAAATTTTGCGGTAAACTTTTCTCCACCTTTTTCAAGCTTTGCGTAAATATTCCAATACTCTTCTGGTACAAATGCTAATATCTCGTTTTCTCTATCAACTATTAATTTTACAGCCACTGATTGTACTCTTCCAGCCGACAAGCCTCTTTTTACTTTTTTCCATAAAATAGGACTTATTTTATAGCCTACTATTCTGTCCATTACTCTTCTTGCTTGTTGCGCATCTGTTAAATTCAAGTCGATTTTTCTAGGCTCTTTTATACATTTCTTAACTGTTTCTTTTGTAATTTCATTAAACGTTACCCTGCATTCTTTGTCAAGTGGTATGCCTAAAATGTATGCTAAATGCCATGCTATAGCTTCTCCTTCACGATCAGGGTCGGTTGCAAGGTATACACTTTTAACTTTGCTTGCATCTTTTTTTAATTCATTTATTAATGATGCTTTTCCTCTAATATTAATATATTGAACTTCAAAGTCATGCTCTATATCTATTCCAAGCTTCGATTTTGGCAAATCTCTAACATGTCCTTTTGAGGCTACAACTTTATAGTTACTTCCTAAGAACTTTTTTATAGTATTTGCTTTTGATGGTGATTCCACAATTATTAATTTGTCTGCCATAATATTCCCTTGTTTTACATTATTTAGATTTGTTGAGGTCAACCTATAAACCTTTTTTCTATATTATTGTTACGTTTTATAATTTATAGTATATTTACGTACTATTTACTGTTATAAATTGATAATGCTTTATGTTTGTTTATTTATATGTTTATTTATATGTTTATTTATACTTATTAAATAAACTCATATTTATTTTAACGCATGTTTGATTTCTGCATAAATTTTATCTTCAACATTTTTTATAGAAAGTGAGTTTGATATTTCTCCCATTTCTTTTAATTTCTTTTCATCATTGCATAGATCTTCAATACTTTTTTCTAATACGTCAGCATTCAAGTCTTTATCTAATATTACTTCTGCTGCTCCCTTTTTTTCTAATGCTCTAGCATTGTATTCTTGATGATTTTCTGCTGCATAAGGATATGGAATAAAAATTGCTCCTTTTCCTATCTTTTCAATTTCTGTAATTGTCATTGCACCGCTTCTTGATACTATTAGATCTGAAATATTCATAACCTCTTCCATATTGTATATGTATGGATATGCTTTTACATCTTTAATATTATCAATATCTATTTGATTACATTTCAATTCTTCTTTTATGCTATCATATTGTTTCTTGCCAACAGCCCACATAATTTCATAATTTTTATCTTTATTAAATGATATTTCATTCATTTGTTTTTTTTCATTCATTGTTGTAATTGTATTTGCATGTTTTTGTTCTTCATTGTTTATAATCAAATTCTTAACCGCTTCGTTTATACTTTTGGCACCTTGACTACCACCAAAAATAAGAATAAGTTTTTTGTCAATATCTAAACCTAGTTCTTTTTTCTTTTCAATAATTTGTTCCTTTGTATAATCAATCTTTTTAACTTTTGTTGGTGTTCCGGTTACAACAGTTTTTGCCTCTTTAGGTAATCTTTCTTTTGCTTCTTCAAACCCAAGTAAAACCTTACTTGCCTTTTTTGCAAATAATTTTGTCGCCACTCCTGGTAGCACATTGCTTTCATGCATTATGTATTTTACCTTTTCTTTTTGAGCAGCCCTCATTACAGATACGCAAATATATCCACCTGTTCCTATTACAATGTCAGGTTTAAATTCCCTTATTATTTTCTGTGCTTGTTTTATTGAATGAATAGTTTTGTTAAGTCTTTTTAAATTTTCTAAATTAATATGTCTTGTTAATCCATAACTATCTATTGTTTTTAATTCATATCCAGCCCTTGGCACTAAATCAGTTTCAAGCCCTCTTTTTGTCCCAATAAAAATTATTTCTGAATCTTTCTCTTCTTCTCTTATTTTATTAGCTATTGCAATTGCTGGGTTAATATGCCCTCCAGTTCCTGCTGCTGCTATTATTGCTCTCAATTTAAAATCCTTCCTTTAACTATATTTTTTTAGTTGTTTTTGAAATATTAAGCAATATTCCAACACATGAAAGTAATATTATTATTGAACTTCCACCATAGCTTAAGAATGGTAATGATATACCGGTATTTGGAATTGTATTTGTTACTACGGCAATGTTTAATATTGCTTGTGAAGATATAAGAGTTGTTATGCCAATAGCCACCAGGCTTCCAAACATATCATCAGCTTTCATTGAGATTAATACACCTCTTATTGTAAATATTGCAAATAATATTAATACAATTAAGCAACCCACAAATCCAAGCTCTTCTGCCAATATAGCAAATATAAAATCATTATGTGCCTCTGGTATATATAAATATTTTTGCTTACTCTCTCCAAGTCCTACTCCAAATAAACCTCCGGAACCTATTGCATATAAACTTTGCAAAGTTTGGTATCCTGAGCCTCTTGCATTTTCTTCCGTATTAAGCCATGCTTGAATTCTGTCTGTTCTAAAACTTCCTGTTAATTTATCCCTGAAAAATATAAGAGCTAAAACTCCAACTCCACCAGCAGCAGCTATAGTCGTCATTATATATTTCATCTTACAACCTGCCATTATCATTATAGCAAGTGTAATTATTACTAACAAAATTCCGGCACTCATGTGATTTTGAACCTTATATAAAATAAGCACTGGTAACCCAATCAATAATAAGGGTAGCAAATAACCCTTCCATAACCCTGAAGTATCATTTTTTTCATCAGTAAAATAGCCTGCAAAGAACAGAATCATACAAATCTTCGTTATCTCTGAAGGCTGTATTTGTAAACCAATCTTTATCCATCTTGTAGCACCATTAGAAGATACTCCAAGTCCAGGTATTTTTACAGTAAATAGTAGTAAAACTCCAATTACATAAAATACTTTATACCATTTTTTTAAATGCTTATGATCAAATATAGAGAAAAATATCATGCAACATATTCCTGCTATTGAAGCAATTCCCTGTGTTTTTGCATATTTATAACTATCTCCGAATGCTGCTAACGCCGATGGAGCACTCGCTGAAAGCACCATTATTATTCCTATTGCAAGTAGCATTAATACAGTAATTAGTAATGGCATATCTATTTGACTTACATTTTTAACTTTTTCAATTTTTCTAGTTTTGATTCTTGGTGTTACGCTTTTACTTTTTGCCCTTGCATTAGAAACATCTTTCTTCATACGACAGTCAAAATCCTTTCTAAAAATTTAAAATTTATTATTAATATTCTCTATTATATTAATATTCTTATAGCACAAAGCTATGTTGATAATATTCATTTTTGCAAATAAATTATATATTGTTTATTTTTGCAAATTAAGTTATATTGCCAATATTCCCACAATTGATGCAATTAGTGTAATAACACTAAATACTGACACTATCTTATCTTCATTCCAACCACAAAGTTCAAAATGATGATGTATAGGTGCCATCTTAAAAAATCTTTTTTTAGTCTTTTTATAGTAAACAACTTGAATTATTACAGATAGAGTTTCCATTACTGGAACTATTGCTATAATTATTAATAATAAAGGTAATTTCAAATATAATGCGATTCCAGCTATTGCTCCTCCTAGTAATAATGACCCTGTATCACCCATAAAAATATGAGCTGGATGCAAATTAAATAATAAAAATCCAAGTATTGAGCCAATTACTATGCAACCAAATATTGTAGTTTCTTTTACTTTCCATATAATTGATATAACAGTCAAACAAGTTAATATTATTGTAGTTACACTTGGAGATAATCCATCAATTCCATCAGTCAAATTTACAGCATTAGTTGTAGCCAATATTACAAGAACTGCAAATGGTATATAAAGCCACGTTGGCAAAACAATATATTTATCTATAAATGGGATATAAATATCAGTTCCGTTTTTAAAGGCAAAAACAAGTAAACATACATATACTATTGCAATTATCAAAAGTCCACCCATCTTCGCTTTAGGGCTAAGGCCATCAGTATTATGAAATACAACCTTTTTCAAATCATCTATAAATCCTACTATTCCAAAACCAATAGTTACAAAAATCATTGGAAGTAGCCTTGTTGCAATTTCTGGCTCATCTGCTGAATAATCAAAATATAAAAATGCACTCAAACAAAGAGTAGATACTATAAGAATAATTCCACCCATTGTAGGCGTACCTGACTTTTTCAGGTGAGTTTCTGGGCCATCTTCTCTCTCAGATTGCCCAACTTTTAGTTTTCTTAACATTGGTATTATTATCATTGAAATTATAACACTAGTTGCAAAAGATAATAATAATATCTTCACTTGAAAACTCATTATTAAAATTTCCTCCTGTTTTATTTATGTTTTATACATTTTTTGCTATTTATTTTAGTTATTTATCTTAGCTTTCAATTTTAGCTTTTTACTTCAGTTATTTATCTTAGCCTTCAATTTTAGCTTTTTATTTTTACTATTTATCTTAGCTTTTCATTCTAGTTTTTCGCTTTAATTTATTGTCATTCACTCTTTTTAGATTCAATTTCATCAATTATATTTTTTATAATAACTCTTTCATCATAAGGATATTTAACATGATTAATTTCTTGATATGTTTCGTGTCCTTTTCCAGCAAGAACTATTATATCAGTTTTTTCGCACATAGATATAGCCTTCTTTATAGCCTCAGTTCTATCCACTATGCACTCATATTTTCCTTTTGTTTTTTTAATTCCTTCTTCAATCTCTCTAACAATTTCTTCTTTGTTTTCTGTTCTTGGATTATCAGATGTTATTATAGTATATGAAGCAATTCTACCTGATATTTCCCCCATCTGTGGTCTTTTTGCATGATCTCTATCTCCACCACATCCAAATACAGAAATTACTCTACCCCTAGTATATGATTTAACAGCTTGTAAAATACTTTGTAAACTCTCAGGCGAATGAGCATAATCTATCATTATAGTAAGACCAAGTTTATTATCAACAAGCTCACTTCTACCAGGAACTTTCACATCTTTAAGAGCTTCTTTAATATTATCTACCGAAACTCCCATTTTTAGAGCAACACTTATAGCTGCCAAACTATTATAAACACTAAATCTTCCTGGTATATCAGTCTTGATTCTCTCGTTTTTTCCGTTAATTTTAACTCTAAAATCAACATAAGAATTTGTTATAGTAATATCTTTAGCAAGCAAATCACATTCATTATCAATTCCATAAGTCTTAAATTCGCACGTTTTAACTATTGATGGAACTCTTATTGTATTCACATCATCAACATTTATAAATCCAACTTTGCACATTTTAAATAGCATAACTTTTGATGCAAAATAGTCTTCCATATTAGGATGTTCTTTTTCTGAAATATGATCCTCTGAGAAATTAGTAAATATTCCAATATCAAAATCGCATCCATCAACTCTATGTAATTTCAAACTTTGAGATGAAACTTCCATTACAATTGCCTGGCAACCATCATTATACATTGTAGAGAATAACTGTTGCAATTTCAAGCTATCAGGTGTAGTTCTATCACTATCTTCTAGCTTTTTCTCACCACTATATGAAGCAATTGTTCCAATTAAACCTGTTTTTATACCTTGCTTTTCTAAAATTCTTTTAATCATAAAAGTAGTTGTAGTTTTACCCTTTGTACCTGTAACACCAATTAATTTAACCTTTCTTGAAGGATTCTGATAAAAATTACAAGCGCAAATTGCTATTGCTTCTCTTGTATCTTTTGCTGTAATTAATGTAACATTTTCAGTTATATATTGAAGCATATCTTTTGCCATATCTTCATTTACAAGAACAACCTTAGCACCATTATCAATAGCACTTTTTACAAATTTATGTCCGTCAACATCAAACCCCTTAATGGCAACAAACATATCTCCACTCTCTACACTTCTTGAATCAGATGTAATCTTATTAACATCAATATCAAGATTTCCTTTAGCTTTTAAATCATTAATTCCTGTTAAAATTTCTTTTAACTTCATTTTAAAAAATTCCTCTCTAACGTAGTTTAAAGGAATTTATTGTAATAAAAGATTAAAAAATCTTCTAAAACAACTCTCTTTAAACATTTAGCCGAACATGAAAAAATTATTTTTCTTGCTTTATAGGCCTTCGTCTAATATAACATTTTATATTATATACCTAAGTTTATGAAAAAAACAAGATTATATGAAAATAATCTTGTTTTAATAAAATTGCATTTAACTTTTTTCTTGTTTTAATAAAATTGCATTTAACTTTTTTCTTGTTTTAATAAAATTGCATTTAACTTTTTACTTGACATTTAATAATTCATTACCTGTATATTTCTAGCTGTTGCATAAAGCACTTATTTTTTGCAGTATATATCTGCAAATTCTTATACCTTTTAACAATCTTCATAACTTCCCATAAACCTAATCCATGATTTTTTGATTGTTTCTTAGTAGTATAACCATTATCATAAATCTTATTGATATCAACATCCTTATTTGAATATGTATTTTTCACAATCACTAAATCTCTATTATTCACGGGATCATACTTAAAAGTTAAGCTTACAAACTTTTCATCAGCGCCTTTACTAGCTTCTATTGCATTATCTAGCAATATTCCGAGAATTCTGCAAAGTTCTAAGTCTTTAATATTTAGCATGCTGATATTGTTAAGCACATTAATATCCATCTTAATTTCAAGATCACTAGCTACTTTATATTTACTATTTAGCAGATTGTATACAGCGGGGTTATTAACAATCTCATAGTTTAATTGCTGTGCTCCTTTTATTTGTTCAACTTCCCCAATTATGGATTCATACATATTGTTTAGGCCTGCCATATCATTAGTTTTTATATAACCACCCATTGACTGAATAATATTTGAAAAATCATGTCTGAATGCCCTTATATCATCAAAATTTTCTTTTAAATTTTGATTTCTTATTTCGAGATTTTCAATCCTCTCTTCCTCTCTTTTTAAATCTTTTTTACTCCTAATATTAACAATAATTGATGAACAATTTAATATAATTAAAAAATCGCACACAAGTATCGGATAGTCCATTAAATCTCCATCATAAAAATTTGAAAAAAGCAATATTAAAGTAAAAACTATAGTTACGATAATATTTGAAATTATTATCCATTTTCTTCTCTTGTTCATTTTATACTCCTTTTATTTTCTAAAAATCTCCCCGTCGATTCCATTTTATACCATGTTTTTTATTTTTGCAACATTATTTTACATTTTTTTACATTTTTTATAAACTTATCTTTCACATTATTATGTTTTATTTTTTCTTTACTTATCTTTCTTTGTTTTTTTATTTGTTTTTTTCTGTTTCTTATTTGTTTTTATTTGTTATCTATTTTTTTCTATTTCTTCTTTGTTTTTTATTTGTTCTCTATTTGTTTTTTTCTATTTCTTATTTGTTTTCTATTTGTTCTCTGTTTTTTTCTTTGTTTTTTATTTGTTTCATATTTGTTTGTATTTTTTTGTATTTTTTCTAATTTTCACCTTGTTTCGGCTCTATATTCAAATAGTCTAATGTTTCTCCCAGTATTTTTCCTGCAAGTGGTGCGCCTATCCCACCTCCAGAGTGACCGCCATCTCCTTTTGGATTGTACAAAACAACTAGAACTACTACTGTTGGATCCTCTACAGGTGCTATTCCAATAAATGAAGCTATGTATTTTCCCGTATTTACACCGTCCTCACTAGTACCTGTTTTTCCTCCAACACTTATTCCTTCAACCTGAGCCTTTTTTCCTGTTCCAATATCAACTACAGTCTGCATCATGCTTAAAACATTTTTCGCTGTTTCATTTGATACCACCTGTTCTTTTTCTACCTTTTTAATTTCTGTGATTTTTTTATTTCCGTTTTCATCCTTTTCACTGTTGCTTATTATTTTTTTAACTAGTCTCGGTTTTATATATTTTCCACCATTTCCTATAGTTGAGAGCATTGTTGCCATTTGAATTGGTGTTACTTCAAATCTTTGCCCAAAGCTAATTGTTCCAAGTTCAACAGGTCCTACTTTGTTTTCTTTTAAAAATATTGATGATGCTTCTCCTGGTAAATCAATACCCGTTTTTTCGAAAAATCCGAAATTTTTTAAGTACTGATAATATTTACTTACTCCTATTTTTTCACCTAGTCCAATAAAAACTGGATTGCAAGAATTCATTAAAGCCTCTCTTAGACTCTCACTTCCGTGAGGTTTATAATATCTCCAACATTTCATTTTTACTCCTGCAACATCAATATAACCTACACAACAAAATTCACCCTTTTTATCTGGAGTTGTAATTTTTTCTTCAAGAGCCGTAGAGGCTGTTACAATTTTGAATGTTGAACCAGGTTCGTAAGTATCAGAAATTGCTTTATTTCTCCAAAGAGCTTGCATTTGTTTTGTTCCCTCTTCTTTTGATAATTGTTCATCAACTTTAAACGGTTCATTTAAATTATAGTTCGGATAGCCTGCCATTGCTAGTATATCTCCATTCTTAGGGTTCATCACAATTACATTTCCGACCGTCTTCACATTTATTATCAACGCACGCCTCTTTTAAATACTTTTCGGCTATTCCTTGAATTGAAGCATCAATAGTAAGAACAATATCATCTCCATCTTGAGGTGAAATATATTCTTCATTCCCTTTTTCAATTTTTCTACCACTTGCATCTGTTATTTTGCTAATTGAACCAACTTTTCCTTTTAAGATACTATCATACTTAGCCTCTATACCATTTAATCCTTGATTATCACTTCCGCAAAATCCAATAACCTGTGAGGCCAAATTGTTGTATGGATAATATCTTTTTGTATCCTCATCAATATTTATTCCATCAACAATATTATTTTCCTTCATCCAATTTCTAAGCTCATTTGTTTTATCTTTCTCAACTTTTCTAGCAATTGTAACAATTGATGTACGTTTACTTACCTTTTTTAAAGTATCTTCATAATTCAAGTCAAAAAGAAATGATAATTCTTTTGCAACTTTTTCTTTATCTTTATCCTTAATATTAGTTGGGTTAATTGTAACCACTTCTACTGTACTGCTAATAGCAAGCGCTGTACTTTCAGTTGCATCATAAATTGTTCCTCTTTTAGGATTAATCTTTCTATCAGATGATTGCTGAGAATAAGCCATACTTGAAAGCCTATTTCCATCAATAATTTGTAAGTACCAAACTCTCGCAATAAGAACTGCAAAAACAATTATAACAACGATTAAAGAATTTCTTAATCTGATTTTTGTATTTCTTTTAACAATCATAATAAACTCCTATCATATATAAATATCTTATTACAATAAAGAGTTTTTATAACAATTAATGTTACTGATTTATAAAAAAAAAGAAATAATAAAATATTTCGAATTTAATTAATATGAAAAAATATATAAAATAAAAAAAATCTGGCGATACCTATTTTCCAAGCAAGGTAACTCGCAAGTATCGTCGGCATATTTGAGCTTGACTTCCGTGTTCG
>CAKOXK010000012.1 GCA_934130085.1 uncultured Clostridia bacterium | reverse complement strand
AATGTATCAGAAAAACTTTTATCAATATTAAATTTTTTAAACTTCCTTCCATACCTTATATTATATACTATTTTTTTAATAAAATCTTTTGAATCCTCTACAACAGCAATTTCATTCATTACTTTATCTCCTTTGTGATTTATTAATAATATATAATCTACTTTTTATCATAAAAATTATATAATATTAGAGAAAATTATTCAAGGATATATCTATTTTAAACCTATATTTTTAAAAAAAATTCGCAAATATTTGTTTGCTTCTGTTGTTTTATTGTAAAATGTATGTTATACTAACTGACATAGGAAATGAGAATAAGCAGATGTGGTTTTTGCCACCAATTTTACGAATCTTCGTAGGAAAGGTGGTGATGTTTATGGTTAAAGTGATACTATTTTTTATAATATCCCTAATGTTTTCTTTAACATTAAACGTTGCCTTGACAGCAGTTCTGTATAAGAACTGGGTTGTCTTCCACATATTATAGTTCCATTATCAATTAGTTTTTTGTTTCTAAATCCATTTTTTCTCCCATCTACAATTTAAAATAAACGATTTATTTTTTATGATTGAAAATTATATTCTAAATATCATCATTACTCAATCTTAAATTTGTCTTTTCTTCTTCTACAGCTTCAATTAATTCTTCTTCAGTTGGCAAGTGTAATTTATATTGAGATGAAAAGATATTTTTATTATCTTCAGGTAAAGTATATTTTACTACTGTTTTGTTCTTTAATGTTGAAAGCAATATACCAACTGTTGGATTTTCATCATCTTTTTTTATTTCTCTATCATAGTAATTAACATACATTTGCATTTGACCAATATCTTGATGTGTAACTTTTCCAATTTTTAAATCAATTATTACAAAACATTTTAATAATCTATTATAGAAAACTAAATCAGGGTAGAAGTGATCTTCTTCTAATGTTAACCTTACTTGTGAACCAACAAACATAAATCCTTTTCCAAGTTCTAGCAGGAATTCTTTTAAATGCTCTAATATATTTTTTTCTAAATCTGATTCAAGATATTCGGTATTTTCTTTAATATCTAAAAACTCTAAAACAAATGGGTCTTTAACTAAATCTTTGCTTGTTTTTAATTCATGACCTTTTTCAGCAAGTTCTAATACTTTTTGTTTATTTGCTGATAATGCAAGTCTTTCATATAATAGTGAACCAATTTGTCTTTCTAATTCACGAACACTCCATCTAGAATTTATACATTCCTTCATGTAGAATTTGCGTTTAGGATCTTCTTCAATTTTTATTAATTCTAAATAGTGTGACCAACTCAATTCGTTCAACACTGTTGAACGAATTTGGAATAAGCAGTAAAACTTTCTCATTCTTCTTAAATTAATTATAGAAAAGCCCTTGCCAAATTCGTTTGTTAGCCTTTGAGATAATTTTTCTAATACAGTCTCTCCATATGTAGCACGTTCATCTCCTTGTTGAATTTCCATTATAGTTTTACCAATGTTCCAATATAAATCAATCATTTCAATATTAACAGCAACTATATACTCTATTCCTACTATTAATAACCATATCTTTAATATTATCAAATAGGCTATCAATATTATAATTATTATCTATTAATTTATTATTCATTAGATATTCCTTTCCATTTTTATTACAAGTAACATCATTATATCATAAATTTTTATTTTTGTTGCGATTTTACATAATATTATTTCAAATATTTTCTTGATTTCTTTTTACTTTGTAAGTTTTCTCTTGCTCCTTTTAATGTTCTTACTTCATCTTCTAATTTAATTCTAAAAGCATTTAAATCATCTAATGAACCAATTTTATTTTCAGTTAATAAAACTACTTGTCTAGATATTTCATATATTTTACTTCAATTCTTATAGAATTTTCATGAAAAAGTAAAAAAATAAGCCAATGTAAATTGACTTTTGCCTTGATTATTGCAATAGTAGTAATTTTGAGCAAATAATAAAAGCACCACATTATGCTTTGCCGAGCTATGTGGTGTTTTATCGTAATTTATATGGTAGCACACATTTCTGTGGCTCTCATTTTCTATCTTTATTATACAGACTTTTTTTATTTTGTCAAATACAAATTTTAAAATTTTAAAAGCATGAAATTTGTATTTTATATTGATTTATGTTATAATTTAAGTAGGTTCTTTTTAACCATTTGAACATAAACACTGTTTTGTAAAACAAGGAGAATTTTATTATGGCAATTAACATGTATGCTCTTTACACCAGCCCTATCGCAAGAATTTTTGCTCGGATCTTGAGACACTGCACAGTAACTTTGAGTACTGGCAAAGAACTCAAGTTCGACAAAAGTTTCCATGGTGGCTGTTGCTCCTACGAAGGTTCCATGACCAAAACGGATGAACAGGAGTACATTCACGCAATGATGCTGATGGGGATTTAATCCCAAAAGGGGAAAAGGCTTAACTACAACTGTGGTCAGCCTTTTCTTCTTTTTATTAAATTTATAATAAAATTATAGAAAATTTTAATGCTTTTATAATCCTAAAATGTTTTTTCATATTAAATTCTAAAATTACTGCATTAAATAAAAATAGAGCAACTTGATTTTGTTCTTCTTTCGCTAGTTCTTTCTATTTCATTTTTGCTAACACTCATTAAAAGTCTTGATTTCCTAATGCTACCATTGATAAAGGTAGGAGTAAATTTAGAAAACTCACATATAAACTCCAATCTTTGTTTTAGACATTCCTCAAATTGTAGTTCTTGTTTAATTATCTTCATTTCAAGCACCATCCTTTCATTCTAGTTTTAGGATGATTTTTTTCAAAAGAAAAAATCAACCATTTCTGATTGATTTTTGTATCATCTGTTCACTTTAGTTCGAACAGATACGTTATTGGTGCGATTCGTAGACAGGTATGCGAAAAATAGCACCATTTATTTATCATTTTATAAAATTCAATTTACTGTAATTAATTTAACATAACTTTATACATTTTGCAATAGGACTTTCAAACCTTTTTAAAAATATATTCAAATTTTCTTGAAAATATTTTTAGAATTATTAATACATTTTTTTCTAATATTCCTCAATAAAATAATACATATTACTCATTTTATTATAAATATTTTTTATTCCATTTGTTCCAGTATCTAATTCAAGTAGTTTTTCTTTATATTTTTGCAAATTTTCTATTTCATCTTTATATAAGTTTCCATATTTTTTTTCAAACTCTTTTAATTTTTGAATTAATTCTTTTATATGGTCAAAATCTAAATTATATTGTTCTAGTTCCTTATCAAATAGTGAAACTGTATAAATACCACCATCTGCGTAAAAGAATTCATTATATATCTCCATTAAACTTTGCCATTCTTTTAATCTCAAATCTTCATCACTCATTCTCTATACCTCATATTTTAAAAAAACTTTTTAATTTATTAATAATTCTATAAAATATTGACTGTTTTTTTATTACAACAGGTAATATTGTTTTTGACTCTTCATTATTAATCTTTTCGTATTTTTTATTATTTTCAAAAACATTATTATTATATTGTTTTTGTTTTTGATTTTCAAGATATACTCTATCAGCTTGTAGCCATTGTTTTATTTTTTGATTTTGTTCTGGTGTAGCAAGGTAATCTCTAAATAAATTAAGTAAAATTGCTTTAGATTCTTTCAGCATTGGTTGCTTTGATAAATCCTGTTCATCATTAATTTCATATTCGTACTCTAAATTTCTATTTTCTTCAAATACTTCTATTAATTCTTCTGGAATTTTTAAATATTCTTCATTATTTAAGCAACTTAATATCTCATATACTTCTGTATATGCATTTGCATATTTAGTCTGATTCACCTCGCTCACTTCCTTCCTTTTGATTGTTATTTGTTTTCTCGTCTAATAATCGCATATAATCAGCTTGAACATCATCACAAATTTGACTGCCTCCTCTACCTTTAGCAAGCAATTCCATAGAAGCTTCCATTATATCTTTTCCATCTATTTTGCGTTCAATACCACTAAATATATGTTCCATTCCTTTTATTGATTCTGATATTTTATATGGAGTTCTTAATAATTGTGAATATGTAAATTTATTATCATCAATAATGATTTTACCAGTTTTTGTGCATTCAACAAGCATTTCAACAATTTCATCTTGATTCCATTCAATTCTCTCAAAGCTTTGTAATATTGTTGATAAAGTTATATAGCCACCTTCATTTAATGACTTATTCTTTAATATTTTTGTTAATATCTTATTTTTTGTTTTATTATCACTTATATCATGATTTGAACAATATTTTTCTAAAATCCACAAAGCTATATATAAATTATTATCACTTTTTTCTTTTTGAATCTCTTTAAGAATTTCTAATTCATTTAGTTTTTCATACATTTTTTCTTTTTCTTCTTCATCTAAAGATTCAGATATAAAAGTAGCCATATTTATTTCTGATATTTCTGATGGTAGATTATTATCCTTTAATACATCTGCCACTGTATTTGGTGCCTGTAATAATTCTATATAACTTATTCCATTATTTTTTCTTGCCATACTATTTCCAGCTAAATTTAATATTATTCCACAAATATCATCATCTTCTAGTCCCTCTATCTTCATTTTTTCCAATAAAGTTGAAATATAAGTTGTTGATTCATTTAGTGAGTCAACATCAAGTACTGCTAATGTAAACATTTTTTTAATTTTAATATCAGTTATTTCATGTTTATCACAATATTGCTCAACTATCCAATTAGAAATATATATATTTCTACTACTCTTACCTTTCATTACTTCATCACTTATTCCTATTTGTGATAAATGATCTTTTAATGCTTCTATTTCTTCAGTTTCATCTAAATTTTTCCTTTTTTTTATTACTTCTTTTAGAGCACTTCCTTTAAATCTTTCTAATGCCATAGTAATAGTTTTATCTTCCACTTCAAGTCTTAAATCTCCAAAGAAATCTCCTAATTTTTCAATACAATTATTAGAATTTACTAACAATGAATTAAAACTATATCCTCCAACATCAGCAATCATTGAACTATTGGTTACTCCTAAATTTATTATCAATGCACATAGTTCTTCTTCCTCTAATTGCATACTACTAAGATTATTTATTAATGTATGTAAGTATTGGGTACGATCTTTATTTAATACTTTTCTATCTAATATAGAAAAAATCAAAGCTCCAATTACATCTTTATCAGTTATATTGTTTTTATCACAATATGTTTTAACTGCCCATCTAGTGCAATATACATTTCTAATTTCCTTTTCTTCAATAAACTCTCTATTTAATCCCAAATCTTCTAATTCTGTATATATATTTTCTTGTTCTTCTTGTGATATGAATATAGTTTCCATTTGATTAGTTTTATATGAAAATAAAGACATTTGTGAATATTCAATATTTTCATAATAATTTTCCAATTTTTTTAAATTTACTTTACCTAAAAGATTTATATTATTTTCAGAAGATATTTTATTTAAAATTCCATCTGAATTATTAATAAATGTAGAATATGAATATGATTTACCATTAAACTGTAAAGCTTCTCCCAATGCTGAATTAATAATAATCTCATTTATTTGTTCTTTATTAAAACCACTTTGTAATAAATTATCTATTATATTTGTTAATCCTTTAGCAATATAATCTAATTGTTTATTTGATAATACAGCATACATTATCATTCTTTTTACTCTATTATCTTCAATATTATTAGATTTACAATATTCTTCAGCTATCATTTTAGAAAGATATATATTAGGTGCAGCTTTATTCTTCAAATATTCAAAAGATAGTGCTTCATTTGGCATTCCTATTTGTTCTATTAAAAGGTCTTTATCTATATCTTCTGCAACACATTTATGGATAGAAAAATCATTAGTATAAGTTCTAATATCTATATTATTTTCAAAGATTTTTTGCCATATATTATCATTATTGCTATATAAATCACTAATTGTATATCCATTATCTGTTTTTTCATTTATTCTAAGTGCAATAATTGTTTCATATATTTCATCTTCTGATAAATTGCACATTTCCATATTGTGTAAAAATGTAGAAAACTTTCCTGTATTTTTAGTTGAAAAACGATAACTATTTAATACTTTTCTTAATAAAATTCCTGTTATATTATCATCATTTATTTTCTTATTTTTACAAAACCTTTCGACTATATTATATGCTATGCATATATTTTCAGGCTTATATATTAATTCATTATTCGAATCTACAAAAAACTCTCTTTTTATATTGTTTTTCTCTATCAAGCTATCAACCATATTATCAATTTCTGATTGTTTTAAGTTTTCTGCTTTTTCAATCAAATCATTAATATTACTTTTTCTATATTTTACTAAGGCTTTTCTTATTGTTAAATCACTGACATCTTTTTTTATTTTTGTTTGCTCAGATATTTTTTGACAACAAAATCCTGTGTTCATTAATAAAAGTCCGTATGAAAAATTCTTTTCACCTTCAACCGCAGAGCCATCTATTGCAGAATTTAAAATAAATGAATATGCCTCCATTTTACTTAATCCTTCGTATTGGACATCATCTACCAATCTTGATAAATAATTTGCATAGACCTTATTCATAGATTTTGGCATAATCAAAGATTTTAAAAGTGCTTTTTTAACAACATCATCATCAATGCTTTTATATTCACAAAATTCCTCTACTATTTTTTGTGCATAATATAAATTCTTTATATCACACATTTCTATAATTTCTTTAGGAATTTCATAATAGTCATGCATTGTTTTTTTTATTCTATTTACTTCTTTACCATTACCATGTAATAAATCAACTGATATTGGTAATACTTTTGTTTGAAGCTTAGCATTATTATCTAATAAAATCTCTTGAATTTCTTTTTTACTTTTTTGGCATAACTCATTATATGATATATCTCCAATTTTTTTATCAATCGCTATATTAATTATAATTCCAAAGATATCATTTTGAGTAAATTTTTTTTCTCCTACTTGAATATGACTAATAGCATCATACAGTTTATACAATTTATTAGTAGTATTAACATTCGTAAGTATAGTATTTATTAATAATACCTTTTCAGCTTTTGTTAATGTATTTCCATCTTTCTTCCAATTATATCCTTCAATAATTGCCTCTGCGATATATTTTGAACCAATAGTTTTACTTTTCTTTGTTTGTATTCTTTCATCATTTTCTCTTGTTTTTATTAATAATCCTCTAATTTCTTGTGCATTTACACCTTGTGAAATAATACTATTTAACTGCTCATCTTTTAAATTTTCTACACTTTCTAAAATTTGTCTTGATGTTTCTTCATCAAAATCATAACCATATTCTGATATTAAGAAATTAATATTTCTTCCTATTTGACTACCTCTATTATTTTGTTTAGTTATCATTTCTTGATTTATACAATATGTGCCTGAAAGTAATTCTTCTATATCAATATTAGGCAATTTTTCTTTTAATAATTCAATTATTTTTCTCTTATTTAAAGTCATTTCTGCAAGAGATCTTATAGCTATTTGTTGCATGTTAGTATCTCTATAACTTATCTGACCATTTGTTATTTCATAAGCTCTATCAATAGTTAAATCATTTTTTAAATCATTATGAGCAGAATATTCCAACATATAATCATCTTGATTTATTTCTTCTTCAGAAATAGCTAATCTTAAAACTGCTTGTTCAATTTCTCTTAAAAGCTTTTTATCTTTACCTTGAAATTCTGCTTGTTTTAGTAGTGCTAAACTATCTATTAAAATTTTTGGAATATTAATTATTTTATCTTGAGATATTTTTCCTGAATATAACCATTCTGAAGATGAATAGCCATTTCTCATAATTCTTGTAAATTCACTTATATCTAATAATTTACCTCTTTCATCGTGAGCTATTCCTCTCATTAAGCCATAATAGTTTAATACTTTACATTTAGCAATTTTCTTACTTTGATTAAGTTGTTCTAGATTACTTAAATATTGTTGTTCTACTTCTACTAAACTTGTTGGTACTTGCCTATCAGCACCATTAATTATTCTAACAATTTCGTCAATTGAAGTTGCTCTGTCAACATTCTCTAATATTTTTCTTACTTTTTCTGGCGCATTTTTTGCTATTCTTTCTATTTCAGAATCCATTACTCCTAATAAATATTCTCCTGCTGAAAATGCTTTTTGAGAATTTTCGATTTTTTCTTTAGAAAGCTTTATTAAAACAAATCTATGTAAATTAGATTTATCATATGTTAATACAATATTTGGATCTTCTGACATAGAAATTAAATTAGTCTTTCTATGTTGCATTCTTATTTGTCCCATAACGTCTTGTACTGTGTGGGTCTTTAAATCATCTATCTTTGGTATTATTCCATTTCCACTATTTAAATTATCAATATCAGTTTTATTTAATGAACGTAATAAGTAATAATTTTCTCCATCAAATAATAACTGTTCTCTTAATTCCGCACTAAATGTATATTTGCTCTCTGCTATTTTATCTTCTGATGGTATTTCTTGCTGAATATTTCTATATTCTCTAAACAAATTTTCTGCGAGCTCAATCATTCCATGTGCTGTTTCTGTCCTTAAATACTTCTCATCAAGCTTGCCAAATCTTGGAAGTCTCGCTCTATCTAATGCATCTGCATCTTTAACAATGTTAAGTAGTTTTTTAAATTGGTCTATATTTCTAATACCATACAATTTAGCAATTTCTTCATACCTACTATCATCTACACTATGCCCATGGCATAATGCTTTTATTATATTTATTTCATTGTCGTTTAAATCCGAAAAAATATATTCTTTATTTCTGTCTATAATAATTGTACTATATTTTCCATGATTTCCTTCATATCCTCTACCTATATCATGATATTTAGCTGCTTCTAAGACTAATTTTAATTCTTCAATGTCAAGACCTTCTTGTATGCCAATATAACAGGATAGTAAAGCTACTCTTTCGTTATGTGAAATTCCATGTATGCTATCATTGATAAAAAATTCTTCTTTTATATTACTCATTACATCTTGAAAAACCGCATTGTTTTTTACTGTTTCTATTATTTTATGTAATGGTTCACTATTTTCACTTAATATTCTATCTATAATTTCAGATTTCATATTTTTTCCTTTTTGTGTTTATAATATTTCTATTACATTTTATCATATTTAGTAAAGAAAACAATAAATAATTAAAATTTTATCTCAAATGTTTTTTTGTTTTCTTCTTATCTTTTATAAGTTCATTTTCTTTTTGTAACTGCTTTTTTCGTTCTTTTTCTTTATTCATAGCATTTTCATATTCTTGTTCCCACAACAAAGTACGTTTTTCAATTTTATAGCAATTTTGAATATCAACATTTAATTGTTTTATTTTAGGAGCAATTAATTTTAGTTCTGTATCAAACTTAGTAGTTAGTCTTTCTGAACTTAATATGAAATAAAGTCTAAAAATTTGGAGCTTTAATTTGGAACGAAATTTGATTATTTTTGAGAAATTGATAGAAATTTCAGAAAAAGAAAAACACCTATCAAAGTATCTTGATAAGTGCCTTTTAGCGATTTTCTATTTTTTATGATTTCTCTTAATTTCTATAGAAAATCGTAAGTGTTTGGTGCGGATGAAGGGACTTGAACCCCCACGTCGTTGACACTGGTTCCTAAGACCAGCGCGTCTGCCAGTTCCGCCACATCCGCATAAGCTATTAACTTAGAACGATTTATATTTTATACTTTTTCAATTGTATTGTCAATAGTTTTTCTGAATTTTTTCAACATAGTTTTTCCAACAAACTTGCTTTATGTTGCTCCTTCTTTTTTTATTACTTTCTTTATTGTTTTTAGCGTTATTTTTATATCTGTTAATAAACTTGCTCTTGGTATGTATTCTAAGTCAAGCATTACTCTATCTTTAAATTCTAGGTTTGATCTTCCTGCTATTTGCCATGGACCTGTCAATCCAGGTTTTACTTTTATTATCTCTTTATATGCTATTTCTCCAATGTCTTCTTTTTCTCTAGGAAGGTATGGTCTAGGTCCTACTAGGCTCATTTGACCTGTTAGTATGTTAAAGAATTGTGGCCATTCATCAAGTGAAGTTATTCTTAGAATTTTTCCTGCTTTTGTGACTCTTGGATCTTTCTTTAGTTTTTTGTATTTTTTATAATATTCCGCTTCTTCTTCGTTTTCTTCTAAATATTTTTTTAGTATCTCATCAGCACCTATTACCATTGAACGAAATTTGTATATTTTAAATACTTTACCGTTTTTGCCAACTCTTAGTTGATCATAAAATAGTGGTCCATTATCATTACTAGTGATTTTTAATATGTATACTATTATTGTTAACGGGATTAGTATTATTACTCCAATTATTCCTGCTATTATATCACAAATTCTTTTAATTATATGATATATAATTAAAGAAACCTTGCTTCTCTTTTTCTCTATTGTTGGTAATGCGGTTATTATTGTTTGAGCTTTTTTAGTTTCAACCATTTTTCATCCCTTCACTACTTGCTTTATTTCACTTCGAAATGAGTGTCTTTTTTTATTATATACCAAATTGTGCTTGATGTAAATATATTTTGTCGTATTTTGTCGAATTATGTTCCCTAGTTACAGTTGATTTTTTGCTAAACAAATTATGTTTCTTAAAATTTGCTTTCCTTAATACAAGCTGAATTTCATTTATAAAATTACGTTTAACTTTTTCTCTTATCAGTTGATGTTTCATGATTCTACTCTTTTGAGAGTACATCATATATTCCTATTTCATCAATTTCTATTAGATTTTCTCTCGCATAGTTTATAACTTCTATTTCTGATTGCCAATTTAATGCTCTGTCTCTCTTTTTTAATAAAAATAATATTTTCTCATTTCCGGCTTTACAATTATCTATATCTTGCATAATTTTTTTTGCTCCGTCAGTTCCTATATTTCCTTTTAGAAGCATGTCATAATTTTTAGCATAGTTATTTGTTAAAATTGAATATACTACCGCATCAGAATCTAGTATATGCACAGTATAGCCCTGCTCTCTTTTATCTTTTATATAATCTGCTATTTCTTTTCTACCTTCACTCGTTTCTTTGTATAATGGTATATATTCAAAATTAGATGATTCTTGTTCTTTGTTTGCCAATTGATATTCATTTGTCCATTTATAAGTTATAGAGCATAACTTGTATGTCAAAAACAATACTAAAAAAGCTTCTAATGCATATAGCATAAAGTTTGAGATTTGGCTTTTATCCTTGCTTGCTACATTGGTTAATATATCAAGAAATATTGAAATTTCTATTACAATTATTGGCATTATTGCAATCATAAAGTGTATTTCATCTGAAATTGGGTACATTGTTATTAGCATGCCTAAAGCTGCAATAAAAATTACAATGTATTTTTTTAAATATTCATATATTTCATAAATTCTTCGTCTATTATTATGTTTTTTATCTCCTGTTATTTCATATTTTTTTATTTCAGCTTTTACTTCTTTGCCTTGGTCTTCACGTGTTTTATTCTTTGCTGTATTACATTCTTTTGCATTTTCTTTACTTTTATCATTCGCATCTTCTTTTATTCTTGTTTTGCATATTATTGATAATGTTTTGATTATTCCTATGACTGTCATCATTAATGTTATTGCTATTGGTTCAGCTTTTGCAAGACCTACTATTGTTTTGTTTCTTAGCATAAATAATTTTTTGTATTCTATTTTATTAGTAAATGTTCTTATTCCTAGTATTGCATAATTTATGAAGTCAGTCATTGAATTTGTTATTAATAGGTATAGAAAAAATATCATTACCACACTAAGCATTGATATTATTTTTACAATGCTTGCTTTGATATATTTTAGAAATGTTTGTTTATTTTCTACTAATATTAATTCTGATAGTATTACTGTGATGCTTATTATTGTTCCTATAGTTTGCTTTGTGCAGATTGCAAGGCCTAACAAAATTCCTATTATTACATCATACATGTCGATTTTTTTATTTTTTATTTTTGACTTTTCTATACTTTCTATCTTTTTTACTTCTAATATTTGTACACACATCATTATCATTAAAATGAAATAATTGTAATCAATTGCAAGTTCGTTTTTATACAATAATATAAGTGTAAGTGAAGTTATTACTCCTATGATTCTTCTTTTTGTTAATTTGTATGATAGTACATAGCTTAAGAAAAATATTGCTGTTAGTAAAATTGCCCCTACTATTCTAAAAACCACGAGTTTATCTCCAAATATTTTTAATATTATTGATACTATAAATGGCAATAGTGGTGTTGTTATCATGCTTATTTCTTTATATGGAATAAGCCCATGCATTATTGCACGAGCTGTGTTATAGTTCCATAGTTCATCTAGGTCTGTTATTTCATCTTTTAAAATGCCTGAAAATACAACTGAAAATATCGCCATACAAAATAATATGTTAAATGCTATGTATAAGATTTTCTTTTTCATCATTTTCCTCTCATTTTGAACTCTTACTTTAAGTTTTCACTTTCTGCTTTTACTTTACGCTTTCATTTTCAGCTTTTACTTTAAGTTTTCACTTCCAAATTTTACTTTGCGCATTTTCCTTGAATTTTCACTTTGTGCTTTTTTCTTTACGCTTTCATTTTAGAAGTGTTCTTGGTAGCTATACCCCAAGTGTTTATAGGCTTCTGGCATTGCTATCCTTCCTCTTGACGTTCTTGATATAAAACCTATCTGTATTAGATATGGTTCATATACATCTTCTATTGTTGATATTTCTTCTCCTAATGTTGTTGCAAGTGTTTCTACTCCTACTGGCCTTCCTTGATATTGCTCTATTAATGCTTTTAATAGTCTCTTATCTGTTGCATCTAAACCTATATCATCTATATCAAGTTTGTTTAATGCTATTTTTGCAATTTCAAGAGTGATGTTTCCATCTGCTAATACAATTGCGTAGTCCCCAACTCTTTTTAATAATCTGTTTGCAATTCTTGGTGTTCCTCTTGAGCGTTTCGCAATTTCCATTGAAGCATCTTCGTCTATACTTATACTTAATATATTTGCTGATCTTCTTACTATTGTATTTAAATCTTCTAGGCTATATAGTTCTAACCTTTCTACTATTCCAAATCTATCTCTTAATGGTGTTGTTAGCGAACCAGCTTTTGTGGTAGCTCCTATTAATGTGAATTTTGGAAGCTTTAGTCTTATTGATTTGGCTGTTGGCCCTTTTCCTATAATTATATCTAATGAAAAGTCTTCAAGTGCAGGATATAAAATTTCTTCAACGTTTTTGTTTATTCTATGGATTTCATCTATAAATAGAACATCATTTTCTTGTAATGATGTTAAGATTGATGCTAGGTCTCCTGGCTTTTCTATTGCTGGTCCTGATGTTATTTTTATATTTGATTTCATTTCATTTGCGATTATGTTCGCAAGTGTAGTTTTTCCTAATCCTGGAGGACCATATAAAAGAACATGGTCAAGGGATTCTTTTCTTTTTTTGGCAGCTTCTATATATACTTTCATGTTTTCTTTTACTTTTGTTTGTCCAATGTATTCGTTTAGTGTTTGTGGTCTTAGTATATTTTCTTGTTTTTCTTCGTTTGCATCATTTACATCTGGGCTAACTAAATTTGTGCTTTCCATGCTCTTCCTCCTTTATATTTAAATATTTTTTTATAATACGTGATAAGAAATTATCAGTTTCATCTTGCTTAATTTTTTAATTGTTGCAGACAAAGTAATAAAATATATTTTCTTATATATTTATTTTCATCCTTTTGTACAGTATTTATTTTATTAATTATAAGTTATCATTCTTATTTGCATTTTTTAGGAATGTTGATATTGTTAAAGGTAATATTGCAATCATTGGATAAATATATCTTACAAGCACACATGGACCTAATAATAGAGTTGCCATGTAAAGTGACACTAATATTAGTGTTAATACATGTTCTGTTTTTCTTTTAATAATTGAGTATACAAGTGCTATTAATGTTAAATAGAAATATAATGCTGGTTTAAATATTATATTAATTACTGGTATTCTTAGTACTTTATTTTCTGTAAACATCTCTTTATAAACATGCTTTACTGGTTCTAGCAAATTGAATTCATGCACTCTATATGTGTCTATGCTCATTCCATCTAATGCCTTTTCATTTATATAAGAGCTTACATGATTTGTTTCATCCTTTAAATTTCTTTCAGTTGCTGGCCTAAGCATTACCGTATATAGCTCAAAAATTCCTCTATTTATTTTATTAGGGTAGATTTCTCCAAATGTTTCATCATTAAAATCAAAATAACCTTTGTTTGTGTTTATAAATGATTCTATTGCTTCTTTTTTATATTTCATCATTAATGATATTGAAAATTTTATATAATCCGCTCTATTTTTTTCTACACTTTCTAAGTTTACTCTGTTTTTAATTGGGTCTGACAATTTTGGGCTATACATACTTTTTATTTGATCTATCCCACCAATATAGTACTTTTCTATCTTTTGCTTTTCTTCTGTTGTTAGGTCATTTTCCCTTTTGTTTATAATGTTTGCAACTGATTGTGCAAATATATTGTATTTTTCTCTTTCGGCCATTTTTACTGGTTTTAATAAGACCATTAAAATCTGGTTAAATATACTTCCAATTATTATCGTTACTATAAAAGCAATTACTATTGTCTGTAAATTACGTTCTTTACTCTTATTAATACACTTTTCAGTATTTTGGTTGTCTGTAATAATTTTATTATTTATAGTGTTTTTATTATCTATAACATTATTATTATCTATAACAATTTTTTTATCTGTAGTATTTTTACGTTCTCTTATTTTTTTTGCTAGAAGATACACTACTAAAATCAATGTGCATACTACCAACGCATATTTAAAATTAGTTCTTAATAAAAGTGCCATTATTAATTCTATTATACAAATTATTAGCTGAACTGCTTTCTCATATTTAGCTTTTTTTGTTTTTATCAGTTCATATATATTAATTATTGATAGTATAAGCATTGATGTAAATAAACTGTCCTTTGTTGTCATTAAAGGCATAAGTGCATTGTATGGGAATAATGCAAAAAATAGTAAGGACATAATTGTTAGCCATTTTTTATTAAATTCTTTATCTATAAAATCACACATTCTCGTAAATGCATAGATTGCTGCTATTTCTTGAATTATCGCTAAAATGCACATTCCTACATCTACATTATTAAATAGCTTTACAGATATCATTGCTAAAATTCTAATTAGTAATGTGTATATATATGGTTGTACATCATTTGCTAAGGCATACAATTCATCAGGTCCATCATAATTGAATATGACTGGACAAAATGCAATAAAGGCTGGTAAATAGCATGCTGCAATTATTATAAAAAACAATATCTTTTTGTTAATCTTCTTTCGTTCTTTACTCTTGCCCTTTTCTTTCTTGCAATTTGATTTCTTTTCTTTTTGATTCATTTCCTGTTTTTGATTTATTTTTTCTGTTTGATTTGATGTTTCTTCATGCTCCATTTTTTCTTTCGACCATATCTTAAGATTATTCTTCACTTTTACTTTTTTCTCTTTCCACTATTTCTTCTTTTGATGTAGCATTTACTTTATCAGTATCTTGATTTTTATTTAGTTTGCTTTCTTGTTTGTTTTCAGTATTTTTTCCTTCTACTAGTCCAAGTCTTACGTTTTCTTTTAATAGATAATCTTTATATTTTTTTAGTTCTTTAAATCCTATTGCTACTATTGCAATTAGCACTAGTAAGAATGATAATGCCTTATATATTCCATCATCTATTAGAATTATTGCAAGCATACCGAGTGTTGCACTTGCAGCATATAAGATTGCAACAGATTGTTTTTGTGTAAATCCCTGTGCCATTAGTCTGTGGTGCAAATGCCCTTTATCTGCAGTAAACACTGCTTTTATTGATTTGCCCTTTATTATTCTTCTTATTATTGCAAATATTGTATCGAATATTGGTAGACCTAGTACTAGTACTGGAGCAATTAACACAACTAATGTTACTGTTTTTGCAACTCCTAGTATTGCTACTACTGCTAATGCAAATCCTAGAAATTGTGCTCCTACATCTCCAATAAATGTTTTTGCTGGATTTATATTGTATGGTAAGAAACCAAAAATTGCACCTGCTAGTGCTGTTATTAGTACTATTGATATAACTGGTGAATAGTTTGTTGCAAATATTATTAATAGTGAAATACATGAAATCAGTGTTATTCCTGATGATAGCCCATCAAGTCCATCTATTAAGTTTATTGCATTAGTAATTCCAACGATCCATCCTATTGTAAGTATTGCACTTAAAAAGTTTGGTAATACATATTCGTTTATTACGTCTATTCTAATTCCACAAGCATAAACAACCGATGCTGCAGCTATTTGTGCTATTAGCTTCTTCCATGGTTTTAAATCCTTTACATCATCTATGTATGCAAATGTTCCTATTATGATTATTCCAATAAGAAAACCTAAAATTTTGGTTCCATATTGTTCTGCATCATTTAGATTTAACTTGTCTTCTATACACATAGTAATTACTAAGTAGATAGCTGATATTAAAAAACCTGCAATTACTGCAATTCCTCCTATTCTTGGAACTGGTCTTTTGTTTACTCTTCTATCATTTGGCATATCAATAGCCCCAACCTTTTTGGCTAGTTTTATTGTATATGGTACCATTACAAATGATGTAACGAATGCAAGTAAAAAAGCTATTGCTATATCTCCCCACATTGGCTTGTCCTCCATTTTTATTTTTTAGTGTTTGCTTCTTCTAATTTTTTTATCTTGTGTTTTTCTATTTCTATTGAGCATAATGGTATAAGTATTACTACATATAAAATTATATATCTTGATTTTGCCTCCCATATTGTATGGAATAAAAAACCTCCTATAAATATTACAATCAATAAGATTGCTTCATTTGTTATATTTTTTCTTCTATTGATTATTACAAGCAATGAAATAGCGAATATGAATGATGTAACTATTTTCATGTATGGAACATAGTATTTAACCGCTTCCATTAATTTTTCATCTTTTTGAAAACTTTCATATTCTTGTCCTTCTCTTGCTGCTCCAAAGCTTGCTACATTATCATATAAACATTCAAATGTTGGTTCGCACCACATTGATGCTTCTTTATATGTGTAAAATCTAAGTAATTCTGCTGGGTTTTCTTTATAATAACTTTTAATTTTATCAAGTCTTTCTAATTGTTCTTTTGTTCTTTCTTCCTTTGGCACATTTACGTTGCCTCTTCCATATTTATTATCATACCAACCATAACCATAGGGACTTCTATCAATTCCCATTACTAAATAACTTATTAATGTGCATTCTTTTCCACTTTCAATGTTGTATTTTTTTAGCAAATAGCTTTGCGTAAGCCTTGATGGCATGATTGCAATTACTGTAAATAAAATCATTAAAGCTATCTTTTTTAAATATGTTGTTTTTTTGTCTTCTTTTTTTAGTAAGTCCAAAAATAAGTAAATTAGAATTGCCAAAATAATTATTATTGAATTGTTTCTTACAAATAAAGCTAGCATCATCATTAAACCTGATGATATAAGATATATACATTTTCTCTTTTTATCATTGCTTGATGTATATTTCATTATAAAATATATTGCAAATAATGCTGCATTTAAGCTTAGAAAATCACCATAAACAAATGTTGATAAAATCATTACTGGTGTAAATATTAAGTAGATGAATACAGAAACTTCTTTATTTACATTGTACTTCTTTCCAAGTTCTTTTGTTATTAGATAAATTGCTAATATGTTTAACGTGTTTGCAATTGCATTAATTACTTGCAATATTCTTACATTTGTTGAGTGACATATTTTAAATATTATAGCAAATATGAAACTTAGGTTTATTTGAAATGGATAAAATGCAAAGTAGTCTAGGTCAATTTTCATAGGTGTAGTTCCATCAATATTTGCTATTACTTTTGCAAAATTATATGCATAATATTGGTCTGCATTTGGATATGTATCCATTATTTTTATCCATATCATTTGAACAATCAAATAAAAAATTGATATTCCAACTAAGATTAATATTTTAGTGTTTTTGTCTTTTATTTGTATTTTGCTACCTGTTAGTAGTTTATATATTAAAAATACACAAAATGCAACAACTACAATCATTAAAATGCTGTTTTTTGTCGTTTCCGCATATTCAAATGCTCTTATTCTCGTTGTATAAATTATATTTAAAATTACAACTATTGATAAAAGAATTATGCCAATTACATTAATTATCCTTTTTAGTACTTTGTTCACATTCATTAGACTTTATCCTTTATTGATTTTTCTATAAATCTTTGAACATTTAATCTGTTCTAATTATTAATTTCTTTAACTTTTTTCTGCTCTAATCATGAATTTTCTTAATTTTCTCTGTTTTAAATATGATTTTTTTAGCTTCTTCTATTTTAATCATAAATTTTTTAGCTTTTCCATTTTAATCATGAATTTCTTACCTACTTTTATTGAATATTAATTGTCTTTTCTACAATGTATTGTGGTCTTTGTTTTGTTTCATCATAGATTCTTGCAACGTATTCACCTATCATCCATAGAGAAATTAAGATTGTTCCTGCTAAGAATGTCATTGTGCACATTATTGATGTCCAACCTGCTGTTAGATTGTTCCACTTAAATGCAAATGATAATATAGAATATATCAAGATTACAAATGATATTGCTACTGATATTATTCCTAATCCTCCAACTATTTTTAATGGTTTGGTTGAGAAGCTTATTATTCCATCTGATGCTAGTTTTAACATCTTTTTTAATGGATATTTGGTTTTACCAGCAAATCTTTCTTTTCTTTCATATTCATAGGGGTATTGCTTAAAACCAACCCAACTGAATAGTCCTCTTAAAAATTTGTTATGCTCAGGAAGATTATTTACTACGTCTACTACTTTTCTATCAACTAATCTAAAATCTCCTGTGTTTTTTGGGATTTCAATATCTGATAATTTATTTAATGTCGAGTAAAAAGCCTTGGCTGTTAATAACTTAAAAGCACTTTCACCCTCTCTTGATTTTCTCTTTCCATAAATTACATCATAGCCTTCTTCCCATTTTTTTAGCATATCAGGTAACAATTCTGGTGGATCTTGTAAATCTGCATCCATTATTACTACAGCATCTCCTGTAGAGTATCTTAACCCACAGGTTACTGCGTTTTGGTGACCAAAATTTCTTGAAAAGAAAATAACTTTTATTTTATTATCTTCATTAGCTATTTGCTCTAATATTTCTCCTGTTTTATCTTTTGAACCATCATTGACAAATAGAATTTCATAATCATATTTATCTCTTAATGAATATAGTACCATTGATACTCTTTTATAGCATTCTTCAGCTACATCCTCTTCATAATACATTGGAATTATTACTGATATCTTTTTCATCTTTTACCTCTTATCTTTCTACCAATTGTAAACCGCAATATAAAGTGTATCACCTACCATCTTATAATATTTTTCATTAATTTTGCCCTCGTTTTCTTCTTGCATAAACACTTTTACATTTTCTTCTTCATCTTGAATTGACTTGTATATTAAATTTCGTTTTGTATAATAATTTATGCAGGCTCCTGCTGTTGTCAATGTTCTTAAAGCTGATGAATTCAATTCTCCTTCAAAATAATATGCACTACTTTGCTTTCCCGTAATTGGTATTTCTATAACATGTATGACACTGATATTATTTTCCTTTTCATATCCTTCTATTTTTTCTTTTATCAATTCTGCATTTTCTTTATCTAGTAATTCTACCTCATTTTGGTCAATTATAAATCCACTTATACTTATAGCATTCATTATACAATAAACCAGTAATGTGATTATAAAAAATGAACTTAATAACTTTTCTTTGTTAAAATCAGGTAAATCTAATTTTATATATTCATACATAAGCATTACACCAACTAACATTCCTATAGCAATTCTTACTCTGCCGGTTGTAAAACTTGATGTAGTTATTAATGAAATACTTAGACTACAAAATATGAACCATATAACTATGAATATTAATTCAAGAATAGATTTAATGTTTAGTCCTCTTTTCATAATATATAATAGCATTATAAGTATAATCTCAAAAATAAATGCAATCAATGTATATTTAGGAAATAGATTACAGGTATTTATTAATACATATCGTATATTATGCAATATATTTTTTATGTTTACTAATATATCAAATGAAATTCTCTTTTCTCCTACAGATGATATAAGTGATGGAGTATTAATTAACACAATTATGTTTGATATCTTTATCAGTCCCCAATTTATTATAAAAGCTAAAAAGGCAATTAATATAGATTTAAAAGTCATCTTTATTATTTCTTGTTTTTTACCGCTTTCACAATATTCATTGTTTAATAACCCTATCAATAATGTGAATGCCATAAATACTGTTATTGAACTTTGATAGCATATTGATGCCACTACACATAATATTAAGGCATTGATGCTTCCTTTAATATTTTTCTTGTTTATTAATGTATTTGCTGCAATTATGGCAAGTAAAAAGCTTAAAGCTAATACAAAACTTTCAAAAAAACACTCACAGTCTACCATAAAAAAATTAGATACTATTGATAATGGAATCAATGTTTCAACTGCATCTCTAACACATACTTTAAATAAACTTTTTTCCTCATTTTTCTTGTACTTTTTTATTATGTTTTTCAAGTACATTATAGTTATTACTTGAATTATTATACTAATGAATAGGCTAATACTTGTTGCAACTTTTATGTTTACATTTAAAAGATTCATAATTATGGCAAATAATGCTGTAACTATTCTTCCTGATGGTAGGAAGTTTTGCTTCGCATATTCTATATAACCATCATTTGCAATGACATAGTTATCTCCTGAATTATGCCCATTAAGCCATGGTAAGTAAATTATAATTAGACATATAAAAACTACTATACTTATTATTACATCTTTTTTATTAATTGTTTTTTTCACTTTTTTATTTTCATCAAGTTTATTTCTTTTCATTAAATTTATCCTCATATTCATTTAATTTTATCTCGAAATCTTGTTTATTCTTTCTTACAATTGTTTGCAAGATTAAGCCACAAAATGTTGATTCAATTGCACATAAATAGAAGAATATGCTTGCAACAAATGTTGGCATTCTTGGTACTAAACCAGTTTTATAGTATTCTGATAAAACTGGAACTAAGAAACAAGTTGCAATTATTGTGAAAATCAATGCCAAGTTTATAAAAAAAGACATTGGTTTGTAATTTTTATAAAGAATTGCAATAGTTTTTAATACTTTGGCACCATCTGCATAAGTATGAAGTTTTGAAAAGCTTCCGTTTGGTCTATCCCTATATTCTATTATGTAATTTTGTATGTTTAGATTTTTATCAAGTGCATGAATTGTCATTTCAGTTTCAACTTCAAACCCTTTTGAAAGTATTGGAAATGTTTTTACAAATCTATAACTAAATGCTCTGTAACCTGTCATTACATCTCTTATATCACTTTTATAAATTTTATTAATCAGCTTTCTTACTATTACATTTCCTATGTTATGGAAGGGTCTTTTGTTTTGCTTAAAGTATGTTGATGATAATCTATCTCCTACACACATATCAACATTCTCATTCAAAATCATATCACACATTTTTCTTGCATCTTCAGCCGGGTAGGTATCGTCTCCATCTGTTATTATATAACATTTGGCATCTATTTCTCTGAACATAGTTCTTATTACGTTACCTTTTCCCTGCTTTCCTTCACGTCGAACAATCGCACCTTCTTCTTGTGCAATTTTCTCAGTGTCATCCGTAGAATTATTGTTATAAACATAGATTGTTGCATCTGGTAATTCTCTTTTAAAATCTCGTATGACTTTTCTAATAGTTTTTTCCTCATTATAACAAGGTATTAGTACTGCAATTTTATCCATAAATCCTCTTTAAACTTTTTCTTTTATGTTCTTTATATTTTCCAATTTTCTTTTTTGCTCTTGTTTTTTTGTCTTTATCTTTTACTGTAAGTTATAGCTTTATTTATCTTGTTTCTTTTTTCTCATTTGTTTCTCTAACACCATTATACTCATTTACTAAATATAGTGGTCTATTTTTAGATTCATTGAATATTCTTCCTAGATATTCTCCAACAATTCCAAATAATAGTATTTGAATTCCTGAGAAAAATAGTACAAGTAGAATAATTGCTTGGAACGCTTCCATTACTATTCCATATCTTATACATTTAACAATTACATATATAAAATATACAAATAAAGCTATAAATGTTGGTATGGCTATATATGTTGATAGTCTTAGTGGTGATGTTGTAAATGATGTTATACCATCAATTGCAAGATTTATAAGTTTTGTATAGTTCCATTTTGTTTTTCCTGCTACTCTTTCATCTCTATCAAATAAGATTGCTTTTTTCTTGTAACCTATCCAGCTAAACATACTTTTTGAGTTTCTTCCTGTCTCTCTCATTTGCTTTAGGGCATTTACACATCTTCTATCAAGTAGTCTGAAGTCTCCTGTATCTTTTTGAATTTCTACTTTCGTTAATGATTGTAGAACTCTGTAATACATTTTTGAGGTGAATTTTTTTAGCCACGTTTCACCTTTTCTTGAACGTCTTTGAGCATATACATCATCATAACCTTCTTCCCAATATTTGATCATTTCAGGAATAAGTTCTGGTGGGTCTTGTAAATCTGCATCCATAAAAATTACTGCATCACCTTTTGCATAGTCTAGACCTGCAATCATGGCAAGCTCTTTTCCAAAATTACGTGCAAAATCTACATAAGATACTCTATTATCTTTTTCTCTATATTCTTTTATTAAATCTGTTGTTTTATCTTTTGAACCATCATTTACAAATAAAATTTCAAATTCATAATTTTTAATTTCATCAATTAACTTCGTTAATCTTTCCATTAAATATGGTAATGATTCTTCTTCATTGTATGCTGGAATAATTATACTTATTGTTTTCATTTTACTTTCCCGTATAATGAACAAATATCATTATACGAACTCCTTTCTATGTTTATAAAATATCTAATCTTTTGCACTATTATATATTTTATTGTTTTTGTTTTCAACACTTATCACAATAATTAAACAAACTAATGATACTATTGACATAATTAATCCCAGTTTAAAATATCTTGGTATAAATGTTATTGTGATATTTGATGTGCCTTTTGAAATTTTTACTCCGCTGAAACATTGATTTATTTTTTGTACGTTTTGTTTTTTATCATTTACCGTTGCTCTTAGTCCTTCATCAAATGATATTGGCATTGCAATGTATCCGTCTTTTTCTGATGTAACTTTTAAGGTTATTTTATTTTTGCCAATTTTCATGTCACTAATCTCTATATTTTTTTGTTTATTTAAATTTGCTAGAGCTTGCTTTATTTTATTATTATCTAGTGCATAAATTTCATATCTTTCGTTCTCTTTTTCATATACATCTTTTGGTATTGTAATATAAAACTCATATTCCTCATCTTTTTCTAGATGAACTACTTGCTTTATTCCGCATTCTCTCGACCAAAGATTAGCATAATCTTTAAATACTCCCTTTTCATTTTCTTCATTTTTTTCTGCTTCGTTTGCTTTGTCTTTTTTATATAATTGCAGGTTGTTATCACTGTATAAATAAATATCTGTCTCGTATTCTGGTTTTATTTTGTAATCTATTCTATAATAACTCTTTTCATCATTTTCTTCTGTAGTAGTATTATTCTCATATTCTTCCTTGCTATATTTATTATCAATTATTGTTGCCTTCTTCTCTTCTTTTACAGTTTTTGATATATTTAGCATTTTATAAGATGTAGTTTGATATTTTTCGTTCTTCTCATTGTAGCTGTCACCCTTTTGGTCAACTACATACATGTAGTTTTCGTCTTTAGATAACATATTTTGTAGGATCATGTTTTGATATTCTAATGCTCCATATTCTGATACATAAAATGGATTGTCACTTTCTTTTTCATTAATGTTTTCAGTTAAATAATAAGCAAAATTTTGTTTCACATTTAGTTTGTATACATTAAATCCATCTATTGTTTCTTCATAGTCATATAAAAATAGCTTGTTTTTTCCATCTAAGTTGTCTTTAGTTACTATATATTTTACTCCTGCAAGATAATAATTTATTGATGTTCCACTTTCTGAGGTTATCCATAAAGCATCATCTCTTTGAATATTGTAGCCTAATTGATACATTCCTCTTATTGTGCTTTTGTTTCTTGCACTTGTAAAATAGTCAATTGATGAGTATCCGTATTTCATAGAATAGTTTATTGTGTAAGCATCATTTGGCTTAAATATTATTCTATCTGTTTCTTCGCATTCAATTTTCTTAACAATTTCATTCATTATATTATCATATTGCTTAACATTTTCTACAGTAAAATAATTATCATGGTTAGTCGTTTGATAACTTCTTATTGAAACACTTATGTCAAATACTACAAGTATTACTAGCAGAATTCTTGCTATTGTTTGTATTATCTTTCTTTTTCCATAGATCATTAAATATAGTGTAAACAACATTGCTATATATGTTAGACATGATATTGCAATTGATAAATATGAAATTTTAAAATTATCAAATATCAGTTTTTGCTTAACATTAAGCAATATTTCTATTCCTAATAATACAAAAAATACTATAAAATTAATAATAAAATGTTTCTTTTCTATTCCTTCTTTTTCTTTGTATGTTCTAGCACTCATTATTATTGTGAAGAATATTAAGCAAAAACCATATCTGTAATTAAAACAGTTGGGTGTTGTCATTCCATGCCAAATTTTATTTAAAAGTGGAGAAATTATTGGTAACAGCATAAATATTAAACCTAGCAAGTACATTATTTTTTCTTTAAGCTTTATTTTTTTATTTAAGAAAAAGAATATACTCATTATTGTAATTATTGTGCTTGAAAAAATTATGCCCGCTTCTTGCTCATACATATAATTATGGTTATTAAATAGTGTATTAAAAAATAAGCAAATTTTTGTTTTGTCGATTTTTATTAATGAAATTTTATCTGTTTCCATTGTGCTTTTTACTTGCATGAATGATGGTAAGAAAAGTATCATCGCTATTCCAAAGGCTATAACCATTCCAAGTAAATATTTTATAAGATTTTTTAAAATGTTTTTTATGCTTTCTTTGAAATTATTCTTTTCAAAATTTGTTTCAATAATAACTCTTGCAACATAGTAGCATCCTGCGAAAAATGCAGTTATAAACCCTAAATAATAATTAAAAATAACATTTAAAGCTACAGTTATTATTACACCTTGAAGCTTATTATCTTTTATATAACTTTCTACCATTATGAGAATTATTGGAAGCATATACAATGCATCCAACCACATTATGTGTAATAAATAGCAGATTGTGAATGATGAAAATGTATAACAGATTGCAAGAATTATATCCATCTTATCATGTATTTTTATACATTTCTTTAGATATAACATTGCCATGTTATATATCATAATTAATTTTAAATATGTAACAAACATAACAAAAATATATACATTTTCTGGTTTGAAAAATACTATTAATAAATTGAATGGACTTACCAAGTAGTAAGCAAATGTTGTAAAGAAGTTGTTTCCCAGTCCTAAATTCCATGAAAATAATATGCTTTTTCCGTTTAATAAGCATTCTCTATAATATGATAAAAACTCAGCATATTGCTGATACAAGTCCGTTTTTAAAATTGAGTTTTTTCCAAATGGACTTATATTAGCAATTATTAGGTATATTACATAAAGTAATGTAACTAATGCTGAGCCTAAAAAATATTTATTTGTTAATAACTTTTTTGATTTGTCTTTCACATTCTTCTCCTGATAAATGAATTAATTAGAATACACATAGATGAACTGTATCATCTTTTATAATTATTTGTTCTTTTGAAAAGCTTGTATAGTCTACGCTTTCAAATTTTTTCTTTATGTTCTCGTCATTTTCCACCTTTTTTAACTCGAGCTTATTGTAGTAATTTATTGCATTAGCATCAGACCATTCTGTTGCAAATGCTGTTATATTTATATCTCCTACAACAAACAAATCATTATACGAATACCTTGGATTCTTGTCTTCATATACACTTATTTTGGTAACCTTGATTCCTGTCTCATTTTCATATTTTATTATTTCTTGTCCAACTGATTTTGAAATTTCTTTATCAAGATAATTTACTGTATAGTGGCTAATTTCAACCTCATAAAATCTTACAAGCTGAATTCCTAAAAATACAATTCCTATTGTAGTTAATATTTTATTCATTTTTTCATGACTTGCTCTAACTTGTTTTTTGTCATTTTCAATATCGCTATTTTCAATGTTTCTGTTCTCAATATTGTTACTTTCAATGCTACTATTTTTAATATTATTATTTTCGTTATTGCAATTTATAGCATTTCCAGCACTACTTCTTTTTAATGCCTCATAAGTGATTATTGCTCCAAGCATTGATGCAAATGGATATGTTGACCTTGCAACAAACCATATTGAATCTGTTTTTTGCATTGCCTGTGGTAAAATTGCAAAAGCATAATCTACCAAAATTATATAAATCAAACTAACTATAGTTTTAAAAATACTTTTTTTATCAGTCTTTTTATCTTTAATACTTGAAATTACTATTAAAATAGCTACTAAAACATTAAAAAATATAAATGTATTTGTTGGAAGTATTTGATATGCTTGTATCATTTTCTTACTTCCGTCTACAATCTTTTTTGATGACTCAGCAATATCTATTTTTCCACTAACTCTTGATGTTGATGAGAATGCTTTTATTAGTATCAAATCAATAAATGCAGGAATACCATATATCATTAGCATTATAAACGTATTTTTTATAAATTCTTTAAGATTCTTACTTTTCAAAATAGTAAATATTACACTAATTATTATAAATAAACCTACTACTCCTTGGTAACACATTACTGAGAAAAGCATGAATGCCATAGATTTTACGATTGATGCTTTTTTATTATCTTCCATGTAATCCACGAAATATTTTACTGCAAATATTGTTAATAAAATTGCAAGAGTCATTATTCCTTTTTCAATATACATCATTTCTTCTATTGAAAACGGATTTATTATTAGTAATACTGAAGCCACTCCTGCAAGAACAGGATTTGCCTTTTCTCTTATTAAAATCTTATCAATAATATACATTGCCATTGAGATTGAAATCACTGATAGTGAAAATGATAGTACATATACTATTGAAATTTTTATGTTTATCATTTTGAATATAACAAAGAAGAACGCTGTTATAAATCTTCCTGATTGTAGAAAGTTTTCTAATATCTCCGATTTATCATTTCCTATTACTGCATAAGTATCTGTTGCATAATCCATTTTTGCAAACATACCAAAAAATAATAGTGCTATTATAAAAAAGAAATATAATTTTTTATCTTTTAATGCTTCCTTAACTTTTTTCATTTCTCTCCTTTACAATCTCTCATATTTGTGATTATGTAAATTCATATTAGTTCGTTTGTAAAATTTACATTGCCACCTTATAAAAGCATTCCAATATATGTATCTATAAAATCTTATATTATTATCCATCAAATCATATATTTGTTTTATTATTTTATTATTTTATTATTTTATTTTTCTATTTTTCTTATTGTTTTGGAATGTGATTTTTTATTGTTTTTATTATTCCCATCTTTTGTAGTATTCTAATAAAAGCTCTATACCATTTATGTTTCCACATTTTTTCTTTAAAGATTTGAAATTTTATGCTACTTTCTTTGAAACCATAGTATTTATTATATTGTATACATTCCCATTTGTACTTTTCTTCAATGTTCATCAATTTTTCAGTTATTAATTCTTTACAAATATCTATTACATTTGATAGTGCCTTACCATTCTCTATTTTTTCCTGGCTTGGAGTTTCAATTTCGCTTGTAATAATTTCGCTCATATTTTGTTTCATTTGGTCTATTGTGAATCCATTAAGTATTCTTTCTCTGCAATGCTTTTGGTATTCATTTAAATTATCTAAAACACTATTTAGTGCGTTAACATAGCTATTTATCTCTTCATCTGAATAATTAAAATTATATATATCTTCTTCATTTTGCATACATGGTATTACAAAACCAACATCTTTGTTTACAAGTTCAGCTTGTCCACCAACCTTACTTGTTACAACTGGAACATTCATTGCAAGTGATTCATAAGAAGTTAATGCTACTCCTTCTTTTATTGAGCAATTAAGCGTAACATCACATGCTATATAAAATTTTTGTGTTTCACTGATACTTCCAATAAAATTTACATTTTCATCTAATCCAGCGTTTGATACTTTTCTTTTTAAATCTGAAAGCAGATTTCCTTCACCTGCTATAAGAAATTCGAAATCTTCTCTCTTCTTTTTTAAAGATTTCATTATTTCTAATAAAAGAAATGGTCTTTTTTGTTCTGATATTCTACATATAAAACCAATAACATATTTCTTTTTGATTCCAAAATTTTCTCTTTCTTCTTCTTTATTATATTTAGATGGATCGAATTTCTTTTCATCAACACCAATATAAACTGTTTTGGTTTCATCTGGTTTCCTTCCAAAATATTCTTTCAAAATCTTTTCGCTATTGGCATTACATGTTAGAGTTTTATCTATAACTGATGCAACACTACTTGAATCTCTTGAATATCCACCTTTTCTTTCATACCACTCTTCCATGTGAATGTAGTCTATTATTGGAATACTGCTGTATTTAGCTTTTATATATGGCAACATAGCATAACCTAGTTCACTATTCGTATTTATTATCAAATCTATATTATTTTTTATAATTATGTAATTAATAAATGAGATCCAATATTTTTGTGATAAGAATGTTGTTAAGTCATAAATACTTGTCGCACATTTTTCATATTGACTTCTATATACATTTACTGCAGGCTCTGTGCAGATAACTATTACATTGTATTTTTCTTTATCAAGCCCTTTTATTAAGTCAATATTAAATTTATCAGCTCCACCCATTACCATCCATGGAATTATAATTAAGATATTTTTTCTTTGATCTCTTCTATATCTTACTTGTTCAATATTTTTATTATAGTCTTCTATTAAATCATAATCAAAATCAAATAAAGGATATTGAATAGCTTTTACTCTTTGACTTATTTTCTTAGCTGTAGCATTTATAACTTCCATTGCTCTTTGTTTATTTTGTCTAGCTCTCGTAAGCTCGCTGTTTTGCTTTCTTCTATACCATGTTCCGTAAAAGTTCATTCTAACTGGATATTTTTTCTTTGCAATTAGTTTCAACCATAAATTCCAGTCTTCAAACATATTCTTTTCTTTAAGTTCGAAACCATTTACCTCAAAAAAGTCCTCTTTTCTAATCATTGCTGTAATAACAAGGGTGTTTTCTTTTTTCATTCTTTCAGAATCAAACCACTTATTCCAGGTGTATTTTTCTCCCTCAAATCCTACAGAATCTGTATAACACCATGAAGCATCTTTATTTGTTTCAAGTGTCCAATAAGCACATTCAAGATATGTTTTTTCTAATAGATCATCTGAATCTAGAAAAACTAAATATTTAGAGCTCTTGCTTATTTTAGTTGCAGCATAGTCTCTTGCAACAGATGCTCCTTCATTTTTCTTATGAAATACTTTTATTCTACTATCTATTTTTTCGATTTCTGCAAGTTTTTTAATACTTTCTTCATCTTTTGAGCCATCATCAACTATAATTATTTCAAACATTGGAAATGTTTGATTTAATAGTGAATTTATAGTTTGTTCAATATAAAGTTTATCATTATAATATGGCATTATTATTGAAATTTTAGGCTCATTTATGTTGTTTTCAAATTCTCTTTTTTCTATTGTCTTTCCTGGTTCTAACGTATAATCAAAATCCATTGATTTTTGATTCCTTCCTTCTATAAAGTTTTTAGCTTTTTTAAATTTAATCTTTTATAATTTTTTATATTTATTTTTGTATTTATATTTATATTTATTTTATTTTTATAGTTATTCCTATATTATTTCTATATTTATTTTAATGTTTTGTTTTTTATGTTTGCATTTTATTTTTGTTTTTTATTCTTATGCTTTGAATACTTGTCTTTTTAATAAATACCCAAAAATTATAGCTCTTCTGCAAAACGTTTTTGTAATTTATTAAAGATTAAATATCCTATAATTGTTATTATTATTCCAATTAAAAATATAATTCCGAGCATTTTCAAATCAGGTATTGATTTACTGTAAAAAATATCACGGTAACCTTCAATTATATATGTCATTGGATTAAATTTTAAGATCCATCTAAAATTCTCAGGAATTGAATCTACTGCATATACAATAGGTGTTGCATAAAAGAATAATTGTAAAAGTACTCCTATGAAATGTTGCAAGTCTCTAAAATATACTGTTACACTTGATAGTATTAGTGAAATTCCAAGTGAGAAAGTAAATTGTACTAATAGTACTAATGGGTAAAATAGTATATATGCACTTATTCCTGTTCCATTTATAACTACAAATGCTAAAATTATTATGCTTGATATTAGAAAGTTTACTGTTTCACTCATTACCAGTGATAAAGGTAAAATCTCACGCGGAAAATATACCTTTTTTAATATATTCCCGTTTTCAATCATTATAAATGATGCTCTATTAAGTACAGTTGAAAAATATGTCCATGGAATTAAACCACATACCATAAATAATGTATAATTAGGTATTTGGTTTCTCATTATTAATGGAAATATTATTGCATAAACTGCTATTTGTAATAAAGGATTAAAAAATGACCAAAGTACTCCTAAAAAAGAGTGTTTGTACTTTCCTCCAATATCTTTTTTTACACTAGTTTTTATTAACTCTCTATAATTATATAAATTTTTGAATATGTTCATATTATTATTTTCATTCCTTCTTTGAAATTTTACTATTTTTTTACTATGTTGTCGCTTTTAAGTATTCATCAATTACCTCTTCTGTATTTCCATCTTTTTGAATTACTCCTTGGTTTAACCATACAGCTCTATCACATAGTTCTTTTGCTGAACCCAAACTATGAGTTACAAAAACCATTGTTTTTCCTTCTTTTTTTAGTTCTTTCATTTTATTTATACATTTCTCTTGAAAATGTTGATCTCCTACAGAAAGAATCTCATCAACAAGAAGTATATCTGCATCTACATTTATTGCTACTGCAAATGCTAAGCGCATAAACATACCTGATGAATATGTTCTAACTGGGTTATCAATAAAATCTTGTAATTCTGAAAACTCAATAATTTTATCAATTCTAGCATCAATTTGTTTTTTGTTTAGTCCAAATATTGATGCATTAAAATAAATATTTTCTCTTCCTGAAAAATCAGGGTGAAAACCGGCTCCTAATTCCAAAAGCGATGTTAATTTTCCATTAACAGTAATCTTTCCTTTGTTAGGGTAGATTATTTTAGTCATGAGCTTTAAAAGAGTAGACTTTCCGCTTCCATTAACACCAATTAAAGCAACCGCTTCTCCATTATTGATTGTTAAATTGATATCTTTTAGTACTTCTCTTTTTTCTTTTTTGTTTCTATTCCAGAATAATAGTTTTTCTTTTATACTATTGGCCTTGTCATAATAAACATTAAAGTCTTTGTATACATGCTCAACTTTTATTCTTTCTTTTTGATTCTTTGCCATTGAATTTTCCTTTCTAAAAAATTATGTATATTCCTACCATATACATTTATATTTAGTTGTATTTATTTTTATCTATTTGTAACATATATATTTATTGTGTTATATTTGCTTGTACTGTATTTATTCGTACTGTGTTTATTCATACCGTACTTATGTGCTTATATTCATCCGCATTATATTTATTTCATATTATGTGTTTTTTATCTTAAAAACAGTACTATAATAATATAAATTATTGTTTTTGTCAAAATCTTGACATTTTCACTTAACATCAAACATCTTCCTAGTTTTTATTGTTCCAGGTATCCATAGTAGAGCTACAACAACTTTGTTCAAGAATCCTGTTACATTTTTTATTGGATGTTCAATTTCTGCTAAATTTGCAAATAATATATAATGCTTATAAATGTACATTTTCTTTTTGAAACCTATTCCTGTTAAGTCCATTTCTAATATTTCTTTGAAATACATATAATGCCCTAACGGATTTTCTTTAAATACCTTTCGTATGTTTTTTGTATACCCATCTTCTTGGTAATCCCCTATTTCAATAGCTTCATTTATGCATATTACATCATAATCAATGTCCATTTTATAATACATTCTGCCTTCTGTAACAAATTTTTCATCTGCCTCAAGTTCATGCTTAAATTTTTTTCTTATTTCAGTTTTAAATACTAATACCTTTTCGCCTTCTATGCCCTCTCTAAAATACAAGCTAAACATGTCGCTTCTATGAAAGTTTTCTGGGAACATATTTCCACTTACTTTTCCGTCTTGTCCTTTTTTTAGAAAAATTAGTGCATAAACTGTCTCATCTTCTAATAATTTGTTTGAATATTTTTCTATTATATCAAAGGCACCTGTTACAAGGTAATCATCAGAATCACATGTAAGACAAATATCACCTGTAACATGTTTCATTAATTCATTTATTGCTGACATTTTCCCAGCATTTTCTTGATAGAAATATTTTATATCAATTAAATTTTGCTTTATATAGTTTTCAACTGTTATTTTTGTTTTATCTGTTGATCCATCATCCATTATTAGCCATTCAAATTCTATATTAGAATTATTATTGACAACTAAACTTGCATATAATCTTTCTAATTCTTTTTCCCTGTTATATGTTGTTGTTAAAACTGATACTCTCATCTTAATATTTTCTCCACTTTTTTGACTATTCCATTGTAATATTCATCTAACTTTGCTATGTATTCATCATTTACTTCTTCTTTGTTTGCATTTTGTACATTATTGCCTGTTAATATTGCTTTTAGACCTTCATAAATTCCTTTATCGGTATTCTCAAGAATTGTCTTCTTTTTATAATCTTTGATTCCCTCAACTGCCGCTGTCTTTGTTATTATGATTTCTTTATTTAATATTTTTGCCTCATCAAGAACCATTCCGTATCCTTCATAATATGAAAGCAAGCAAAAATAATCGGCCTTTTTCATATAAACATACGGATTTTGCTTTGCACCTAACAAATAAAAATTTTCTGTTTCTCCTAAAGAATCTATTTGCTTTTGTAAGGCATAATGCAGATTTCCTTCACCTATTATATAAACTTTACTGTGGATTCCATCATTTTCTAGTTTACTATGAATTTTTATAAATCTATCTATTGCCTTTTGGTCAACAAGCCTGCAGACACTAACTAAATTAATATCTTTTTCATCAAAATCTACATAAACATCTTGATTTGATTTCTCAATTACATTTTTATAATCAAGGTAGTTCCTTATAACTTCTTCATTATATTTCTCACTACCATATAACTTGTTAAAATCATCTTTATTTTCTTCACTTACAAATATCAACTTATCATATTTTTTGTATAAATGCTTGTCTACTTTTTCTTTTATTTTGCTCTTTATTCCTTTACCAAATACTTTTGATATATCATTATGTATCCACGCAATTTTCTTTATGTTTTTTCTTTTATTTTTGATATTTTTTGCAAATAGCCTAGTAATTGGTCCTTCCAAGAATGCTACATAATCATCATATCCTTCTGGAATCTTTGTAAAAAGCAATTTTATTGATATTGCAATTTTTTGAATTTTGCTGTAATCTTCATATCTTTTTTTATAAACACTCTTTACTGATATTCTGTTTGATAGTTGTTTTTTTAGTTCCCCATTATCATATATTGTAAAAATTGTAATAGCATACTCATCTTTTAGCTTATTACATAGATCAACTAAGACTCTTTCAGCTCCTCCAATTTGTAAGCTAGTTATTCCAAAAATAACTTTCTTCAACCTTCTCCTCCTAAAATTTTCTTCAATATTAGTTTCTATTCTTAACTTTCGTTTAATAATTGTTGTTTTATAATTATTTTTAGTTGTTAGTATTATTTTTTTGCTTTTTTCTATTGAATCATATTCAATTTGTTCATTATTTTCTTTATTAACATATTCTTTTTCTAATTTGTTTTTGTCTTTTCAAATAATTTACATACTATTTTATATGTATATTTGTTTATACATCTCATGTATAAGTTTTTTCCCGAGAATTTCTTTAGTAATGTATTCTTTTTCCACTCAGGAAACTTTGTATATAAATTTTGCCAAGTTTCATAATATAATTTTTCTCTGGCAACTTTATCTTCCACTTTTGCTACTCTTTTTAAAGAACTACACAAAAGTATTCGTGCGTATGTATATTCGATTTGTTCTTTATATTCTTCATATAAATTGTTCTTTTTATAATAGTCAATTACATTACTTAACACATTAAAAATTTGAGAGGTTTTATAGTTTTGCTTTTTTATTATTGAATCTTCTCTTTGAACATAATAAATAAGCGGTTCTTCAACAAAAGCAAATTTATTTATATCTGGTATCAATTTATAAAAAAATTCAACATCCTCATATAAAAGTCCAACTGGAAATTCGTGTTTAATTGATGTACGTTTGATTAATTTGTTCCATGCTATAACTCTACCTTTTTCAAACATTTCTTTTTTATCATGATATCTATAGCCTATATCTTTTTTATTATTCCACTTATCCTTTCCAATATGATATGCCCAGTAGAAATCACATTCTACATAATCTGCCTTCTCTTTTATTGCTTTTTTATACATCTTTTCGTAGGTTGTATAGTCAACAAAATCGTCAGCATCTAAAAATGCTATGTATTCACCTTTGGCAAAGTTCATTCCATAATTTCTCGCATCAGATAATCCTCCGTTTTCTTTTTCAACATACACAATGTTGTTATAATTCTCTTTGAATTTGAGTATTAATTCTTTAGATTTATCTTTTGAGCCGTCATTTACAACTATTATTTCAATATCTTGTAAAGTCTGATTTTCTAATGATGATAAACATCTAAGTACATATTTTTCAACATTATAAACTGGAACGATTACACTTACCTTTGGCATACCTTTACCTCTTTCTTTTAAAATTTAGTACTTTATAGAATAAAGAATTCTTTTAATAAGGCTTTTAATTCCTCTTACTTTAATGTTTTTGTATACTTTTCTTTTCTTTATTTCTGATAAATAATACTCTTTATTTTTTCCTTCTATATCGTTAACCACGACAATTAGCGCATAAGTAGCAAATATGGCAACATTTTCTTTTGTGTAATCTGCAATATCCATTTCAGATGATTTTTTTATTAATGAATCATAATGTTTTAGCATATCTTGTAGTTTTTTCTTTTCTTTTTTCTTATCATTATTTCTCATTATACTATTTTTACTTTGAACATAAAAATATTCTTTCTTATCTGTAATTATCATCTTCTCAGCTTTTAAAATAATCAATGGCATAATTTCAAAATCTTCATGAAATTCACCTTTTGTAAATTCAAGCATTATATCTTTTTTAATTGCATAATTCCATAAACAAACCATGAGTTTATCAGTTCCATATAAAAGATTAAATCCTTCTTCACCGCTTACACTAACAAGCTCATTTTCTTCTGGCTCTTCAAGCTTTTCATCATTTTCATCAACTATTATGGCACTCCATTTTATTAAGTCATAACCTTTTTTGATGTATTTTTTAATGTCTTTTAATAACTTTCTTGAAACATAGTCATCACTATCTACAAAAATAATGTAATCACCTTTTGCCTTTTTGACTCCAAAATTTCTTGCTTCAGCAACTCCTTCATTTTCCTTTTTGTAATATCTAATGTATTTTAAGTCTGACGGAGAATATTCGTTTATTACTTTTCTTAAATCATCATCAGAACCATCATCAACTATAATTATTTCAAAATCTAAATCTTGTACATTTTGATTTAATATTGAATTAATTGCTCTTTTAATTGTTTTTGAAGCATTAAATGCTGGTATAATAAAGCTTACCATAATTATCCTTTCTTATTCATTTGTTTACTTTATAAATTAATTTTAAATAATTTATCTATATAAATTTTATTTTGCTTTAATTGGTATTTTATCAAATTTTATAATGCTATTTTCTAATTTTTCAATTTAGAAATTCAAAATTACCTTTATCTTTCACCTTTTATTTGTTATCAATTAGTTCTTCAATTTTTTTTACAATTTCCTTATTATAATTTTCAGGATCAAATTTTTCAGTTTCAAAACCCTCTTCTAAAAATTTCTTCATTCCCTCGTAAACACCTTTTTCAGAATTTTCACATACAATACCATGTTTGTTTTCAACATCAAGTTTAGCATCAGATACATCAGTTGTAACTATTGGCTTATTTAATATGTAACTCTCGACAAAAACTACTGGGTAACCTTCAAACTGAGATGAAAGAAGCAAACAGTCACTATTTTTTAGATATGGATAAGGATTTTTCTTAGCACCTAAAAAATCAATATTTTTGATTCCTCTACTTAAATTCATGTACTCCTTCGTTGCCGATCCTTTGCCCACTAGCACTACTCTAAACTTATATCCTTCTTTGTTTAATCTTCTAGTCGCCGAAATTATTCTTGAAATCTTTTTCTGCTTTTCGTCATGACGACCAATATTAATAAAAGTTGTAATATCACTCCTCTTAAAGTCATCAACATCTTCATTTGCCTTTTTCAAAACATCTTTATAATTTATAAGATTATGACAAACCACAGCTTTTTTTATGTATTCAGGAAACTGTGCCTTAAACACCTTCTCATCAAGAGAAGAAACAAACACAATCTTTCTATAATCTTCTATATGTAAATCTTTAAAGAACTTTCTATATTGAAAAATATTGTTATTATAAAAATCCATATAATTATTATGAACCCAAAGCACACAGTTTTTGCTCGCTGTTCTTGCAACAAATGAACATGGAAAACTATATGTAGCATAACATGCTGAAAAATCAAACTTGTTTTTATATTTCATTTTAAACTTTAATTGCTTAATAAAATTCTTGAGTTTTCTAGCGATTTTATTCTTAGATTTATCAGCCTCATAAGTAATTATGTTTACGTTACTTGGTATTTGCTCTAAAAATATTCCCTGTTTTCTCTCAAGCATTAGAGTTATATCATACTCACTTGATAAATATTTAAGTAAAGTAACTAATGCAGTTTCAATCCCTCCAACATCAAGCGAATAACTAGCAAACAATATTTTCTTCAAAATAAACTCCTTTAATCTATTAAAAATTCTATAATCTCTTTTATAGTTTGTTTTAATATAAATTTCTAGTCTATTTTATAATTTATATGCTTATTTGTAAATACTTACTTACATAAAATTTCAACATCATACCCCATAAATAAGCCTGATTCTATTACACCCGGTATTAATTTTATCTGTTTTTCTAGTTCTTTTGTTATTTTCTCAAATCTGGTATCAAGAATTGCATTGTTATTATCTGTCATTCCTCTAAAAACTGTTTCTGTCGCTCCTATTTTTGTTAGTTCATTTGCTACATATTTCATGGCAGATGGAAATACTTCAATTGGTACTGGGTGTTTTTCTCCTAAGTTTTCTACAAATTTTGTTTCATCCGCCAGTATGTATGTTTTAGGTGATGATAAAATGTTTAATTTTTCTTTAAACATTGCTCTTCCCATTCCTTTTATCATGTTATTTTCTTTGTCAATTTCATCTGCTCCATCGAATGCCCAGTCTAGATTAGCTTGTACAAGCGATATTGTTTCAATATTGTTTTCTTTGCATAATTTTTCTATTTCATCTGATGTTGTAACTGCTTTTATTTTTAAATTTTCATTTTTTACTTTTTCTGCAATTTTAAGTACAGCCAAATATGATGTTGAACCTGATCCAAATCCAATTGTTTGATTGTTTTTTACTTTATCTATTATTTTTTTGGCAATTTTCTCTTTTTCTTCTCTATTTACAATACTATTAATATCCATCTTTTTTTTCCTTATTTTTGTAAAGACCATGTCTATTTGACATAGTCTTTACATTCTTTATTTATAAATTTTTATAATATTTTAACTTATTATTTTTATTGTTTAAGTGATCATTTTTATTTTTTTGCTTTAAAAATGTTTACCTTTATGTTTGCCTTTTTTGGTTAGCTTTTCGTCATTTCTTTCTTGCTCTTCTTCGTCTTCTGTATTGTTATTTTCCAAGTTTAAATCAAATGTTTCTTGTTTGTTGGCTTCTTCTTTGTCACTTATATCATTTTCATCTTTTTGCCTATTACTTGTGTCCTCACTATTTGAAGATTCTGTATCATTTGAAAAAACATTCTTTGTTTCTTCTGTATTTTCGTCATTTACTTTGCTACTCCAATAAGCTTTTGCATCATCTTCATTCATATCGCTTTCATCTATTTCTTCATCTTTTAGGCTTGATTTACTCTTTTTCTTGTTTATTATTAATAATGTAATTAATACAATAACTAAAACTGCAATTAAAGCTATAAAACCTATTATTATTGCTTTGTAATTTACCTTCCCTAATTTTTTGTCTGCGCTTTCATTAGTTGCAATTACATTTTCATTTTCTTCGCTTTTTTCTTTATTAACATTTATTGTATATACAGTTTTTAAGCTTTCATCATCTTCTGCTGTTAATGTTATTGTAACTTTATTTTCGCCTTCTTTTAAGTTATCAATTCCATCAATTTTTACGATAATTCCTTCTTTTTCCACTTTTGCATCTACATCAAGTGCCTTGATGTTTTTTTCAACATTAAGAGTGTAATCAAAAGTCTCTGGGTCAAAGTCTTTGTCTAATGTTGCTTTTATAAAATTATTGTCGCTATCAATTTTGTTAACCTCTAGTGTTTTTATTCTTAAATCAGATTGCTCTATTTTTTCTGGTTTTGTTACTTTTATTTTGTATGTTTTCTTTGCTCCATTTTCTGCGGTTACATCTATGTTTATGTAATTATCACCTTCAGTTAAATCATGACTTCCTGTTCCTGATAATTTTGCTTTGCTGTCTTCTTTTGTTGCGTTTACAGTAATGCTTGTTAACTCTCTTATATTAAAATCATCATCAAATTCAACTTCGTAGTCTGTTATTGCTCTATCAAAACTTGGTGATAATTTTCCTTCACTTACTGATAGTGATTTTAAAGAATTGTTGCTTGATTTTGGCTTTTCTTCTTCTGTTCTTTTTATTTCTGTTGGAACATTCTCTTTTTCAGGATCACTGTTTGCTCCTTTATTAGAATTGTCATCTTCATTCTTTGTATTATCTTCCTGTTGTTCATCATTTTTTGTTTCTTCTTTTTTCGGTTCTTCTTTTTTATTTACAGTAATTTTAATTGACTTAGAAATATTTGATTTTTGATCATTATCAACTTGCTCTGAGCTTGTTGCTTCACCCGTTAGTGTTATTGTGTATGTTCCAGCACTGTCTGCTTTAAACGTTGCATTCATTACATTTTTTGATACTTCTGAACCTGGTGCATCTGCTACATCTGTTGTTCCTGATAAAACTCCACCTGATGCTGAAATTTTTAAAGAATAGGACTCTGCATTACTTACTGAGACACTTATTGTTGTAGTATCTCCTGCACTTATAGTAGTACTTCCTGCACTTAAACTTGCCCCTGCTGTTGCTGCAAAGGCTTTGGTCTGCATTAGTGACATTGAAATCACTAATGCTAAAATTATACCAATTATTTTCTTGAAACTAAATTTGAAACAATTGATTTTCATATTGCTCTTATCAAGTAATTTTTAATAATCTCTAAAATATTTTACTTGATAATCTCCTTTCTTCTTTATTTTGGGTTATTTCAGATTGTCTTATATTTGTTTGTGTTATTTTATGTTTTGTTATTTTGTTCTATGTTATTTTTGCTGTGCTTTGTTACTTTATGTTATTTTTAATTATTTTATTTCAATATTTTTTGTGCCAATTAAATATCTTTTTAATAAAGCTAGATCTATTACGTCTATTTTATCACTTGATTTGCTTAACTTTGCAGCACTCTTATATTCGTTTTCAAGTTTTATTTTTCCAATTAGCTCTCTTTTTATCTTTGCCAGATCAATAACATCAACTTCGCCATCACCATTTACATCACCTTTTTTAATTGCTGTATATTCTTTGCCATCAATCGTGATTTTATAGCCTGTTCCAATTAACGCCTCTGTTACTTCTTCACCATTTTTATTTTTTACAGATATTTTATTTCCAAGAGACTTTAAATTATCAACTTTTACATTAGGTTCCATCAAAATAGCCTTATTTTCATCATCTTTCTTAACATTTATCTCTGTAGTTTCATCATTATCTTTTCTTTTTCCTGAAGGCACATTTCCATTTGAATCTCTCAAATATGCTCTTGCTACATAACCAGTAGCACCTTCTGGGGTTGTAACCTTATCCCAGTAATTACCGTTTAGCTCGTTTTCTGCAATCTCAGTTCTTGTAACTGTTGTACCATTTGGCAATAAACGAATCGCATTTCCTGCTGGTGTTTCTCTTAAGAATAGCCCTCCATTAGCTGATATTGTATACACTTCTGAATCATTTGATGCAGCTTCAAGATAATCTCTTGAAATAAATCCTTGTCTTCCATCTGCTAATATTACTCTATCCCATGTTATTCCATTATAACTGTACATTCCTGAATTATCTATTCTATTGACTAATTGGCCTTTTGAAAGTGTAGTAATTATAGGTTCACCTATTCCAGGTCCAGCTCTTAAGTTAACTCCATCTCCTGACAAGCTCATTTGTTCATTGCAGTTTGTTACATCGTCAATCTCTTCCCATATACTACTGTTAAACTTTATATATCCTGCTGTTCCATTCGTTAAAACTACCCTGTGCCATCCATCTCTATATCTTTGATCTGATAATACTATAGTATCAGGTGACTCTACCGTTGTAATTACTTTGCTTGATTGGTTTCTTGCTTCCCTTACATTATAATTTGAGTGTCCACTTCTTAGTTTAATATTTTTTGCTCCAGTTTCTGATGTTTCATCTGGTGATGCACATCTTTCACTTGGCATATTGTAAAATACCGGGATTACAAATGTTAATGTTTGATTTAATATTTCTGTATCTTTTATTTTATTGTACATTAGAGTTGCTTCTCTTGTTGGTGCCTCAATATTTTGCATATATTGATTATTATAAACTCCATTTTTTGATTCGACATCAAATTTATTTAAGTACATAGTATCTTGTTTGTTTTTTAAATATCCAGAAAATAGGAAATCAATACCACCTTCAACAGATTTTTGAACTGATGTCCAACCATGTGATTTTGCATAAGCAAGTGCTCCTGAAACTATATTACCGTTTCCATTACCTGATGCTCCTATATTAAATAAGTTATAATATTTTACCCCATCGCTTTCCATTTCATAAGTAGCACTCTTGCCAGTTCCCTGCTCTTGGATAATTCTTGCAACTATGTAATATGGATTTGCACCTTTTGCCTTACATCCATTATTAATAGCTCTAGCTATATCCATCTTATGAAGATACGTTCCATCTAATGCATTATAGATATTTTCATCTGATGTTTCAACATAACCAACCTGTAGGAATTGCAAAATATAGGCATTATCTTTAAGCCAATTTCTTGCATCCATATAATATTTGATTGCATATTCTGAAGCATGGTACCATGAGCCATTATCATAAGTTTTTGTACCACAACTTTGGCAAATCCAGTCTCCAACTTTTCCTTGAATTAAACTTAGTGGACTACCACTTGATAATATAGAACTTTCTGCAACAATAGCTTGGTTCCAGTCCAGCCCAGTTTCCATTATTACAAATCTCCATGCAGGATGTTTTGCCTTTAATTCATCAATCAAACTCTTGAAACCTGGATAAACTCCATCATCTAAATTATTTCCGTTATATTCATATCTATTTGAATCTGCATTTACACGCGACAAACTGCTAAATAAAACTTGCATTATACTAAAAGTTATTATAAAAATAAGAATCATTGCAATTACTTTAAAATGTAAATTCTTAATTTTTCTAAACATTACTTCCTCCATATATTTCGACAAAATATTCATTTATATGATAACATTCTGCAATTTTCTAGTCAATAAAATGTAAAAAAAAATAAAGACTTGTAACATGAAATTACAAGCCTTCATTAAGAACAATTATATTAATTTATTATCTTTTTATTTTTTATTATTCTTAAAAAATTTTTTAATTATTTTTTACTTCTTAAATTATTCCATCTCTTTAAGTTCTTTTAAGCATTTATCGCAAATTTTTCTTCCTTTATATTCGATAATTCCTCTAGAACTTCCGCAGAATGTGCAATCAGGTTCACATTTTCTAAGAACAATTGCATTTCCTTCAACATGAATCTCAAGTGGGTCATTTTGAGATATTTCTAATTTGTTTCTGATTTCCATTGGGATAACGATTCTTCCTAATCCGTCAATCTTTCTCTGAACTCCAGTAGTTTTCATAATATAACTCCTTCCATTCTTGTGCTATTACATAGCAACATTATTTAATTTCTTTACGACTTCATTATAGCATAATGTTTTTGCCAAATCAAGGAAGTTTAGTAAATTTTCGACAAATTTTGTCATTTTTCTTCTTTTTTTGTCATTTTTAAGCTTTTTTTGACATTCTTTTGGCATTTTTATTTATTTTTTATATTCTTCTTATCTTTTAATATTTTTATTTATTTTTTATATTTTTTTTATCTTTTAATATTTTTTATTCTTTATTCTTTGTTTTCTTATTTTTGTCGGCATTCTTTTTTCTTTGCATTTTTATTTCTTTATTTTGTTTGTATCTTTACTAAACTTATATCTATTAATTTTTCTAATGCTGAAGTATCAACCACAGATTTTATACAAGCATTTAAAAAATCTTCTGGTTCAATCTTTTGCAAATCAAACAAATAACCATTTGCATAACATAACTCTCTTATAAATTCTCTTATTGTTCTTCCATTTCCTTCTCTGAATGGATGTAATACATTCAGCTCTGATAAATAGTATGCAATAGCTTTAACAAATTCATCCCTTTTTAAATTTTTCAAATTATTACTTGCATTAAGCTTTTTAAGAAGGTTACTCAATTCATCTTCAATAAATTCCCATTCTGCAAAACTAAAAAATCCTTTTGCAATATTTTCAGTTCTGAATTTACCTGCAAAAGGATATATGTCTTCAAATAAAAATTTATGTATTTCCTTAAAATGATTTACATCAAAATTCTTAATCATTGTATTTTGTCTCAAAATAAATAGCTTTGTAGCAACAATCTTTTCCTCTGCTTGTTTTAAAATTTTATTATCATGAATATTAAGCTTATTTATCAAAACATTGCTACCCTTATAACAATATATTGAATCTCTTGTCTCATATAATTCGGACTTACTCTCACTCATTTTAATTGCCCTTTCTTAAAGTTATCTATTTTGAAGAATAAAACTAAACTTCAAATGATTGCTTTATTGATTTAATCATTTCATTCATAGACAATTCACTATTGTTGTACTTTTTAAGCATATCTATTTCATCAGATGAAATAGTCATATTTTCAATAGCAAAATCTTTTTTTATATTTTCAATATCAAAATTAAATTTTTCTTCTTTTAACATACACTTATTCCTCTAATAAAAAATAATACTAATCTGGTTCTCTTTAAGACCAAATCTATAAATATTATACCATAATTTGATAAAAAAATCAACTAGCACTCTTTATTTCGATAGTATAAATTTTTTGTAGGGGAACTTTTTATAGAAAGCTTAAAAGTGTCTATTTTGTTGAATTTCTGATTC
>CAKOXK010000011.1 GCA_934130085.1 uncultured Clostridia bacterium | reverse complement strand
CATTATGTTTCGACGCATAAATGATAAAATAATGAAAGGAGTTGCGTATCAATGAATAATATATTCAGCAAAAAAACTAAAGAAGAAAGTAATACATATGATACAATGTCAAGTCTATCACATACAAAATGGAATTGCAAATATCATATAGTATTTACGCCTAAATACAGAAGAAAAATTTTCTATGGGCAGAAAAGGTTAGAAATTGGAAAAATATTAAGAGATATTTCAGATTGGCAAGAAGTGAAAATTATAGAGGCTGAAGTATGCCCTGACCATGTCCATATGTTTGTAGAGATACCACCTAAGTTGTCGGTTTCAAAATATATGGGAATATTAAAGGGCAAAAGCAGCCTCATAATTTTCCAGAGGTGGTCAAATTTGAAATACAAATTTGGCCAGCGAAGTTTTTGGTGCCGTGGCTACTATGTAGACACGGTGGGTAAAAATGCAAAAAGAATAGCAGAATATGTGAGAAATCAATTACAGGAAGATATGATGAAAGATCAAATATCAATAAAAGAATATAAAGACCCGTTCAACGGGTCTTAAAGAGACGCATGCGTCGGAACAGCTATGAGCCTTGAGGCTCTGCTTGTAACAATAGCCCTATGGGCATTATGAGTAAAATACCTCCGGCTAAGCCGGAGGATTTTTATTATGGAAAAAGGTAAATCTCGTTTTTCTAATCCTGAAGAAAACGTTAGACTTCTTAAGAAAATTGCCCGTGATTCATACAGGTTAGACAAGCTCGCATATGACCCTATTAATGTTGCTATCTCTTCATCTTTTAATACTATTAAAGCTTTAGAAGATAATCTTAAAGTTATCGATAAAGCTATTGAGAAGAATATTAAAGGTCTTTGTGATAACGAATTTACTATACTTAAGTCAATTCCTGGTATTGGTGATGTTTATGCTGCTGGCATTATTTCTGAAATTGGCTCTATTGAGTTCTTTAAAGATAACAATGCTCTTGCTAAATATGCTGGTTTGACTTGGCGTAAAACCCAATCTGGTAACTTTGAAGCCAAAACTACTAGAATGACTAAAACTGGGAACAAATATCTTCGTTATTATTTAATTGAAGCTGTTTCTTCCTTAAAAAATCATTCTAAAGATTTTAATGAATTTTATACTCGCAAATACAATGAAGTTAGTAGAGGTGCACATAAGCGTGCCTTAGCACTTTCTGCTAGAAAACTAGTAAGGTTAATTTTTGGTTTGCTACACCATAATCAACTTTACTCTACAATCAAATTAGATAATCGCAATAATTAATTATATATTATGTCTACCAAAATGTGCTATTTTAGCATGTTCTATTAAGTGTGCCAATTTTTCATTATTTTGATAAAAAATAATTGAAAAATTTTTTATTTTTCTATTGACATATTACCTACTGTCTTTTTGAAGTAGTTTACGTAATCATTATACCACGATTCTGTCAAATGTCAATAGTATCAGTATTTACATGCTTTTTATATAATTTTCTAATTCGGATAATTTTATTTTCTTTGTTAAATTTGAAATATAAACATCATTTGAATAATTGAAAACAAGAAATGTAGTGTTTTTGATAATCACTCTATGTGGCTCAATATAAGATAGGTTAGTCTTTTCAATTTTTCTTATACTTCCATTGATGAAAGTAGGAGTAACCTTTGCAAATTCACAAATAAATTCAATTCTTTGTTTTAAGTTTTTTTCAAATTCTAATTCTTCTTTAATAACTTTCATTTTTATCATCCTTTCTAATTTTTTTGGATGATTGTTTTGCTGAAATCTATTATTAGACAACAAAAAAATCAACCAGATTTTCTCTGATTGATTCTTATATCTAATCTGTTCTTAAAAAAGTTCGAACAGATTCGTCACTGGAGCCTACAACCGGGATTGAACCGGTGACCTCAGCCTTACCAAGGCTGCACTCTACCAACTGAGCTATGTAGGCATAAATCTTACATTACATTTAAATATCTATATTCGTTGTGCTTATAAAAAATTATGTAAGATTTTCAATATTTTTAGCTGTCTTTTTTCTTATTCTTTGTATTGCATTATCTACTGACTTTACTGGTGCGTTTAAACTTTTGGCAATTTCATTGTAGCTCTTTCCTTCAACAAATTGATTTAGTACAGCTTTTTCAAATGCACTTAATGAACTGTTTATTGAATTTTTCACATCTTTCATATACTCACTTTTAGTTATTGTATCAAGCGGATCTTCTATTGCATGTGAATTTAGCACATCAAGTAATTGGCTTTCTTCCTCACCATCTTCATTTTCATAATTAGGATTATTTAATGATATATATGAATTAAGTGGTATATGTTTTTGCCTATTTGAACTTTTTATTGCCGTGATTATTTGCCTTTCAATACAAAGATTTGCAAATGTTTTAAATGAATTATCTTTATTTAAATCAAAATCTCTAATTGCCTTATACAAACCAATTAAGCCTTCTTGAACTATATCATCTTTTTCAGCTCCTGCTATATAGTATTTGCATACTCTTGCGTTTACTGTTTCTTTATAACGTTCAATCAATACGTTAAGTGCTTGCTTATTGTTTTGTTTCACTAATTTAAGTAAATCTTCATCAGACATATTGCTATATTCTTTTCCATCAGAAAAAAATATTTTTGATATTGGCATTTATATTGTGCTCCTTTAAATGTAACTTAATATGTATTATATTGGCAAAAGTGCATATTGTCAACATTTTATTGCATTTTTTGCAAATAATGTTTATAATTGTAAAAAGATTTTTTTGTAAAGGTGATTTAAAATGGCTTTTGATGGAATTACACTTCATACTATTGTTTCAGAGTTTCAGACTACTTTGATCAATGGTAAAGTTAATAAAATATATGAACCAAATAGTAATAATTTAGTAATCTCAATATATAACAAACATACTTATATGCTTAATATTGATACAACTGCCAATAATTATAGTATGTATTTATCTACTCACTTAAAGGAGAATCCTTTTAATGCTCCTAATTTTTGTATGACCTTACGTAAATATTTAACATCAGCAATTATAAAAAGAATTTACATGAAAGGATTAGAAAGAATTTGCTACATTGAATTTGAATGTTACAATGAGATGAGTGACTTAGTTAAAAGAACTCTTGTTGTTGAATTAATGGGTAAATACAGCAATGTTATTTTGTTGAATGAAAAAGGTGTTATTATTGATGCCTTGAAAAAGTTTGATAGTGAGAATAATTTTCGTGATATTATGCCCGCTAGAAAATATATTGAGCCTCAAATAACTAAGCTAGATTTCACTACTTCTACATTTGATGAGTTTGAAAGCACTGTTCTATCTTCTGACTATAAAACTCTGGAAACTGCCATTCCTAATATTTATAATGGAATATGTAAACTTTTCATTCAATCTGCAATCGAAACTTTGCACTTAGCTAACACAATTGCAAACAAGTCACTAAAAGATATTTATAAATACATAAATACTATTCTACATGGCAATTCTAAACTAAATAACTTTAAGAATAATTATTCTGTATATCCGTATTTGATCAGCAACATGAAAGATAGTAACATTGATATTCAAAGCAAATTATTTGCAGTTCCATCTGACAGTAATAGTAAACTATCAGATAATAGTTCGTCTAATAATGCCAATAATGTTGCCTTGAACTCAGCTTTAGATTTATCATTAGATAACAATTTTTATCTTGATGATTTTTATTATAAAAAGCAAAGCATTGAAAATTATACACAATACAGAAATAGTCTATTAAAAATATTAAACTCAACTCTGGATAAAATCTTAAAAAAGATGGACAATATAAATTTAAAAATAGACTCATGTAAAAATTTAAATTTATATAAAGTCTATGGAGAACTATTAACAGCCAACATATATCGATTTAAGGATTTGAAAACTTATGAAAATATGACAGAAGTTGAACTTTTCAATTATTATGATAATACAAATGTAAAAATTCCAATCGACCCTACAATTTCAATTACTAAAAACGCCGAAAATTATTTTAAAAAATATAATAAAATGAAAAATACATTAGAGGTTGTAAACATTCAAAAAAAGGAAACAAATAAGGAACTAGACTATCTTGAATCACTAATTCAAGAAATGGATAACTGTGAAAATATCAATGATGTTGATGAGGTCTATAATGAAATTTCAGACAATATCCTTTTTAGCGATATTTCTATAAAAAATAAGAGAGGAACAAAAAAAGATAAAAAGACTGACATGTCATCATCTCTTTCTAATTATATTAAACTAAAAATTGACGAATTTGACGTGTTTATAGGAAAAAACAACAAACAAAATGATTTCCTAACTTTAAAGGTTGCAAATGACAATGATTATTGGTTTCATACAAAAGATATTCATGGTAGCCATCTAATTTTAAAATGCAATGGTATCACTCCTAAGATTTCTACTATTGAGAAATGTGCAAAAATCTGTGCTTATTACAGTAAAGCCAAATTTTCATCTCATGTACCTGTAGATTATACATTAAAGAAATTTGTTAAAAAGCCACATGGCGCTGTTCCTGGATACGTAATTTATACTAATAACAAAACAATATATGTTGACCCAAGTCAATTTATATAAAAATTTAAATAATAGCAAAAGCTTTAATATTGTATTGTTCTTTAATGCCTTGTTCGTTTCTTTCTTCGTTAGTCAAAATTAATTTTCTAAAAAAGAAACATTCGCACTTCGCGTGTAAGCTAACGCGGCATTTTAAACAATATAATATTAAAGCTTTTGTTTAAAACGTTGCTTATCATCCAAATGAATTGAAAATGTTGCTTCCTTTATTGTTTATTGTCTTCATCCTCTTTTGGATGTAATATTTCTTGTATGTCTTTATCTTGCAATATTTCGTCTGTTAAATATATTTGCGAGTTTAAGTTTTGCTTTAGTACGCACATTGCTACATCTTTGTCTCCTCTTAGTCTTTTACTTGCATATTTCACAATTAACCATTTATTAGTTATTGCTTTCATTACTACATCTTTATCATCTCTTAATTCTGCTGAGGCATAGTATAGAGTTTGTCCATCTTTTTCACAGGCCTTCATCATCAAATCTTTCTTGGAATGCAATCTATCGCTTGCATAGGCAAGAACCCAGTATGCTTTATCTTTTAACGCTTGTAGCATAAATTCTTCATTATCAGAATTTGTTTCTGCATCTTCTATCATGTACTCTTTTTCTTCTTCCTCTTCTTCCATTACTTTATCCTCCTTTTGATGTATCTAGCTTTCTTTATATTCGATGTCTATCATAAATGGAAACATTTCTTTTACAGCTTTGAATGTTATCATTGATTTTGCTGGAACAGGATTTTTTGTTTTTTGTTCTATTAACTCCTGCATATAGCAGTTTTCATTTACTTTATATACTACATATCTGTTTCTTACATAGTCAAATAGTACTTTATATCCGCAATCTAAATCATCTGTGAATTTCTCAAATGTGTATTTGCCTTCCATTTTATTCCTCCATATTCGTTATTAAATAACACCAAAATAAGAATCGTTCTCTTATATTTCTCTTATTTAATCATATCTTCAAATTCTTGCTCTGATATTACTCTTACTCCTAATTTTTCAGCTTTTACTAGTTTTGAACCAGCTTCTTCTCCAGCTAGTACAAAGTTCGTTTTTTTAGATACACTTGCTGATGTTTTTCCACCAAAGCTTTCTATTATATCACTTGCTTGTTCTCTTGAATATTTCTCAAGTGTTCCTGTTAAAACAAATGTCATTCCTTCAAATCGGTTATCTATTGTACCTTGTTCTAAACTCTCTGTGTTTACTCCTGCATTTTTTAATCTTTGTATTAAATCTTTTGTTTGTTGCTCATTGAAAAATTCATGTATACTTTTAGCGATTACTTCTCCTACATCATCTTTTGATACTAAATCTTCAACTGATGCCTCAATTAGATTATCAAGTGTTTTATATTTTCTAGCTAATGCTTTTGCCATTTTCTTTCCTACATGTCTAATTCCAAATGATGTTATTAGATTCGATAAATCTTGATTTTTACTTTTTTCTATGGCATCAATTAAATTCTTTGCAAATTTTTTGCCGTTCTTTTTTAATGAAGCTATATCTTCTAATCTTAAATCATATATATCTGCAATATTTGTTATAAGTTTTCTATCAACTAATTGCTCAACAATTTTATATCCCATTCCTTCTATGTTCATTCCTTCTTTTGATGCAAAATGAACTATATTTCTTAATGCTTTTGCTGGGCATTCTATTCCTGTACACCTTACAGCTGCTTCTCCATCTTCTCTTATGGCTTTTGCTCCACATACAGGACAATATTCTGGCATATTAAATATCTTTTCTTCACCTGTTCTTTTATTTTTTAATACGTCTACAACTTCTGGAATTACATCCCCTTGTTTTTGAATTATAACATGATCGCCTATTCTTAGATCTTTTTCTTTTACAAAATCTTCATTGTGGAGTGTCGTTTTTGAAATTGTTGATCCTGCAACCTTGACTGGCTCTAATATAGCCATAGGTGTAATTACCCCTGTTCTTCCAACTTGACAGATAATATCTTTTAAAATTGTTTCTTTTTTTTCTGGTGGATATTTGTATGCGATTGCCCATCTTGGAACTTTGAATGTGTCTCCTAGTCTTTCTCTTAACTTTAGGTCGTCAACTTTAACAACTGCACCATCAATTCCAAATGTTAAATTTTCACGCATATCACCTATTTCATTTATTGCTTCTACCGCTTCATCAATATTATGACATAACTTTCTAAAAGGCACCACATTGAAACCTAGCTTTGCTAAATAATTTAGCTCTTCAAAGTGAGATTCAAACATTTCATCTTCTGCAAATTTTTGCACATTAAATATGTAGATATCGAGTGGTCTTTGTTCTGTTATCTTTGCATCTAATTGCCTTAAAGAACCTGCTGCAGCATTTCTTGCATTTGCAAAAAGTGGCTTTCCAAGAACTTCTTGTTCCTTGTTAAGCTCTTCAAATCCTTTTTTGCTCATAAATACTTCGCCTCTGACAGTTATATCAATTGGTTCTTTTAATCTATGTGGAATTGTTTTGATTTTTTTTACATTTTCAGTTACATCTTCTCCTACAAATCCATCTCCTCTTGTTGCACCTTGAACTAATATTCCTTTTTCGTATTTTAAAGCACATGATAATCCATCAATTTTGGTTTCTACACAATAGTTGGTATTCCCTGCTTCTTTTATTCTTTTATCAAACTCATATAGTTCTTCAAAGTTAAATATATCTTGCAAACTTTTTAATGGAACCTCATGAGTTACTTTTTTTAAATCTTCTCTAGCATGTCCTCCAACTTTTTGCGTTGGAGAATCCTTGGTTATTAATTCAGGATTCTCTCTTTCAAGTTTTTTCAATTCATTCATCATTATATCATAATCATAATCAGTTATAGGTGAATTATCTTCATCATAATAAAGTTCTGAATAATAATTGATTTTTTTACGTAACTCTTCGATTCTATCTTTTGCTTCCATTTTCAACCTCTAATTAAGTTTTCCTTTAGTCTAATTTCTTTATTAAACTCTAACGTTTTTTCTAATCAAGTTTTTTGATTAGCTTTTATAGTCGGAATCTTTCAACTTCTAATCAAGTTTTTATCCTTAATTAAAAGCTTATTTATCCTGTAAAATCAAATCTTTTCCATTTTTTAAGTATTCATATCCGGAAAAGATCGTTGCTATGACACAGATTATCATCATTAAAGTAGATAATAAGTTTAGTGCAAACCCAAAACCTACTAATCTCGTTACAAATATAGCTCCAAATTGGTTTGTATCAATTAATGCAAGTATAATTGCAATCATTTGGGTAACGGTTTTTAATTTTCCCCATTTGTTGGCTGCAATTACTTTTCCCTTTTCTACAGCTATCATTCTATAACCTGACACAGCAAATTCCCTGAATATTATTATAATTGGAATCCATGCAGGAAGTGTTTGCCTTTCTACTAGAATTATTAATGCTGATATAACTAGTATCTTATCAGCAATTGGATCAAGAAACTTTCCAAATGTAGTTACTTGATTATTTTTTCTTGCAAGTGTTCCATCTATTTTATCAGTAATTGATGCGATTATAAATAATATGTCTATAATTAAATATCCCACTGGTATTTGATAAACCATGCCAGGAATATTTATCATTGAAATAATTACAATAATAGGTACAAGTATCATTCTAGCTATTGTTAATTTATTAGGTGTATTCATATCTTTTCCTTTCAAATTTTAAAGGTACTGTTTAAAATATCTGCTGATATCTCCTTAATTTTTTAATTGTTGGTTACTATCCACTAATGGTTCTTTTATTAAAAAAATTACTGTCTATAGTATCTACCGATGCATCTTTATCTTTTTAAAAAGTATTGTTTGATATTTCTGTTGATACCTCATTTGTAGTATTTTTTTGTTCTTTTTCTTTCTTTTGAACAACTACTTGTAGTTCATCAATCAAGCTTGTAAGTTTTTGCATATCTTCTCCAAATAGCTTCCATTCTCCATTTTTACTTGAGTTTTGAACATTTTGATTTGCTTTTATGACTGAGTTAATTAAGCTTTCAATGTTTTCATTATTTTGGACTTCAATATCAACAGCATAAGTTGATAATAAGTTTTTCAATGCTTCATCTAGGTTATTTCCTATTGCAACTTTTGTTCCTGAAGCTACTATAACTCTTTTTAATGTCGGTTTTTGAGTTGTTTCATTGATTAATTGTTGGTATATTGTTTCTACATATAATATTGTGTTTTCTACTGGTATTGCCATTAAGTTCTTTGTTATTTTAGTTCCTGTTGTATTTAGGCTTGCAATATCAGATGCTATTGTATCATATTCATTTAGTTGCGTTTCTAATTGAATTGGTCCTAAAACATTACTGTTTGATGAAAATCTATAAACCTGTAGTTTTGGCTTTCCATTCTCATAAGTACCAATAATATATGATGTTAAATTTTGTTTTCCGTAAACAGTGTAAGGCAATACAAGTCCTAATGTTTCTTTTCCATTTTGTGTCTTGCACATTGTATAATATGCATTCATTTTTTCAACTTTACCAGATACAGATGTTTCTGCAATTTGCCAAATATCGTTTCCACGGTATAATACTTCTGGTTTAATACTATGATATTTCTCAAGAATTTCTGATTGTATATCATATAATTTACGAGGATATACAAAATGTTTGCTTATATCTTCTGGAACTTGGTTTGATTCATCTTCAAATAAACCTTTGTACATATTGTTATAAGCCATGACTATTGGATCTTGTCTATCTGTTATATAAAATTTCATTGTACCATCATAAGCATTTACAATTACTTTAACCGAGTTTCTAATATAATTTATTTCCTCGAGTCCAATTGCGATTTTCTGTGAAAATGGATACTCATTTGATGTAGTATAAGCATCAAGCACCCAATATTGGTTTCCAGAATCATCTATAACCATATATGGATCATTATCATATTCTAGATATGGCATTACAATTTTTGCTCTGTTTATTATATTTCTGTTAGTAATAATTTTGCTATCACTTGTCATTTTTCCAGAAAAAGCGAGTTTTAGATCTCCTTCTTTTATGCCTAGTATTAGTCTATCAAAGAAATTAAGAGTTAAACCTGCAGTTCCCTTGTAATTGTATGTTACTTCTTTATTTGAATCTTCATCAACATAATCTATCTCCTCTTTTTGAGAATTAATAACACAAGCATTGTTATTCTCAAGTCCATAGTAAATACGTGGTTCATTTGTTTTGATAGCTGAATTTGATAGATTTCCAAATGAATTTTGTATATGTTTTAAGTTTCCATATTCATTTGTTGAACCAGCAAGTGTTATTATAGTTCCGTATCCATGCGTATATTGATATGTTTTGTTAGAATATGTTGTATTAGCATTCACTATTTCACGTGGTGTAACATATACTAAAGTTTCTACTCCGTTAATATTGTATTGTTCAATTTGAGAATTTCTATAAGTATAATACCCTTTAGATGTTTTTGATGATTGTAAATCTTTTACAACATTTCGAGATGTTACAATATCAATATTTGACAACAAATTGCTATTTTCATTTATTTCCTTACTTGTGATTGTACCAGAATATTCAATGTTTTTTTCTTCTGATGTGATTCCATACGCGGTTCTTGTTGAATTTATATTTTGTTCAATATATTTTTCATTTGTTGCAAGTGTATTTGATGCAACATATATTAATTGATATAACGCAAGAACTACTGCCAACAAAATCAAGTAAACCGGAACAATCATTATATCTCCAATAACTTTTCTAATGCTTTTCATTCTTAAGTGTTTGTAAGCCCTGCTAATCGAGAACATAGTTAACATTGCAAGTATTCCATAACCCCATAGCTTAACAGTTACATCAGCATTTCCAGCACCATATAGTGAATATGATGTTCCATCACTAAGCTCTATTCCCATGAATTTTTCGTTACCTATATTTATAACCATAAAGAACATAACGAATAATGCTGCTAAAATTACAAGAATTCTTACTCTTGAGCCTATTTTCTTTAACAAGTCAACCTTTTTGAAACTTTCGCGTGAAACTCCATCAAAGCTCTTATTTAAGGCAATAATTGTATAAATAGCTGCATAAGCAAGAGTCGCAACAACAACTACTAATAGGTAGATAATCATGAATTTAATAAAAGGCTTTTGGAGTATAAAAAATGATATGTCTAAGTTAAATATTGAATCACTAGTTCCAAATTTAGAATTACTAAAAGCTAGCAAGACTCTTTTCATTAAAAACTGTGTAACACTAATTCCTCCAACAAGTGCAATAACAAATGATATTGATTTATTAGGGAACTTAGGCATTTCTTTCTTCTCGTCATCAAAAAAAACTTGTAACGCCTTTTTTATTTGCCTATTTGTAAAGTAAAATGAGCAAAATATAAACACAAAATTTATTACGAATATTATTACATTATATACAAGGTTTCTCCAAAATACGCTTATGTACTCTTCTCCAATTTCTTTCATTTCAAGATAATTTCCTCTAATTACTACATAAGAAACAATTAAAGCAATTACTGTAACGATTAAAACTAAAGTTCTTCTGTTAAATTTGTTTTTCTTTTTTGTATCTTCCATTTAATTTGTATGTGTAACATACACTCCTTTCTAAAAAGTTATGCAGATTATTATTTACAATATTCTTTGTCTTATAATTACTTTATCATTCGTCAGGTTGTTTTATTTTAATCAAATATGGCATTTACAAAATCTTCACCATTAAACTCTTCCATATCATCAATCTTTTCACCAACACCAATATATTTAACAGGAATCTTATTTTCTTTTACAAGTCTTATAACAATTCCACCTTTTGATGTTCCATCGAGCTTAGTAACAATTAAACCTGTAATTCCAGTACAATCCTTAAAAGCTTCAACTTGTGATATAGCATTTTGGCCTGTAGAAGCATCTAATACTAAGATGGTTTCCTTTGATGATTCTGGTAATTCTCTATCAATTACCCTTTTCATCTTTTTTAATTCTTCCATTAAATATTTTTTATTTTGTAGTCTTCCAGCTGTATCACATATTAGAACATCAGCATTTTCCTCTTTAGCTCTTTTGCAAGCTTCAAATATTACGGATGATGGATCTTGATTTTCTTGACCCTTTACTATTTCTACTCCTGCTCTTTTTGTCCACTCCTCAAGTTGTTCAACAGCTGCTGCTCTAAAAGTATCGCCTGCAGCTACTATTACTTTTTTACCTTCATTTTTTAATTTATAAGCAATTTTTCCAATTGAAGTAGTTTTTCCTGCTCCATTTACACCAATCATTAATATAACGGCTGGCTTTCCTTCTAGGTTAAGAGAACTTGAATTTTCATTAAAGGTTTCCAAGACAATATTTTTAATTTCTTTCTTTACCTCATCAGGTTCAACTACTTTTTCCTTTTTTATTTTTTCTTTCAATTTAGCTATTATTTCTTCAGATGTTTCAAGTCCAACATCGGCCATTATTAGTTCTTCTTCTAAAGTATCAAGTAACTCTTCATCAACTTTTGTAAACCCAAGTGATATTTTAGTTTTTTCAAGGCCTTTTTTTAGTTTATCAAAAAATCCCATAAAATTCTCCTAAGTTTTAATCCATTATAATTTAACATAATTTTGTAATATTTGCAATACTTATTTATAAACACAGAAGCCCATTCTTGTAAAGCTTTTTTACTTATCGGTCATTTAACTTATTAAAAAATAAATTTTATTGCCAAACAGTTGGTAAATCAATTCTATAATCCATTGATGATGTGCCTTTGCTAGCTTCATCTCCACGATAATAGTACATATAGAGTGTTACTGTTTCATTATCTGCTGTTGTTGTGTATGAAGTTTTTTGATTGTTTTTTATATAATACATTTCAGTTCTTGAATCTCCTCCTCCAGAAGATATATTGCTTACAGTCATTGTAGTTTTGGCAGGTAGATTTGAGAATGATAATTCTCCAACCGCTGCACCACCACAGTATGAACCATGGTAAACATACATTGTTCCATATATTGTGGCCGTTGTTGTTGTTGTGGTCCATGAACCAATTGTTAATGACCTTGAGCCTCCATCTCCACCTTGATATTGTGCCCCAGAAAAAGCAAGTGAACCATTTAAAGTTGCTGAATTTGCAGGTACAATATTCATAGTACAAGAAGCATCATTATATCCACCGGTATTATACCTTGTACAATAACGTGAAATCTTTGCAGTTATAACTCTACTTGTTCCAAAATTTGCTTTGTAATATCTATCACCAATACTACCTTTATCAATTGTAACTGTTAACTCTGGTGTTGTACTGTTTGAACCAGTCCATCCTAAGAAATTATAATTTGCTTTTGTAGGATTATTCAATGTAAAAGTATTAGTATTAATATCAAATGACGTTGGATTACCAGAAGCCTCTCCTCCATTTAAATCATAAGTTATTGTATATGTTTTTACGCTCCACATTGCATATAAAGATAAATCTTCGTATACCTCTGTAGCTTGTCCATTTTGATAAGCTACTCCACTTCCATCTTGAGTTGTATTCCATTCCTTAAATACATAACCGATTTTTGTAAATTCATTCTGTGGCAATGTGGCTGTCTCAGATTGATCAACACTTATTGAATCCATTGTACCAGAACCACCATTAGCATTAAATGATACTGTTACCTTATTTTTCTCCCATTGAGCATAAAATGTTACGTCCGCAGTTATCTTCATTACAGTAGCTGGCTTATATGCCACACCACTACCATCTCTTGAAGTGCTCCAACCCTTGAAAGTATAGTATGCTCTTTCAAACTGATTAGCAGGTAAAGATATTTGTTCTCCTTTTTTTACATGAATTGATGAAATATTTCCTATTCCACCATTTCCTTCAAATGTAATCTCACATTGTTGCTGAACATCATCAGATGCTGTATCACCCTGTGTCACATTATTATGTACTCTCTCTGCAATCTCTTTTATTCTGTTAAACCCTTCTTGCTCATCATCACTTGCATTTAAATACAAATTTCTTGCCTCTTCAGCTTTTCCTATTACTCCATTATTGTCAATTGACATATTTAACGTAATTCCTGCCAAAATCAACATAACAACAATTGTCACAACTAAAGCAAGTAAAGTAATTCCACCTTCCCCTTTTGCAGAACTTATTTTTTTATAACTCATTTTTTCTCCGTCTCTTAACTTATTATTTCTTAGTATCTACTAATCGCATTTAATCATATTTTTTTATAATGTATCATGGTGTAAAAAAATCATCAACAATAATCTTTGCGGTTTAAAGTAACTGTAACAAGAATAAGTTGCATCAGATTATAAAAAAACATCAAGCATAAATATTATATTGTTTAAAATACCTCATTAGCTTGCATAGTATGCAAAAATATAGTCTAACATAGCATTTTCAATAATTATTAGTTCTAAACAGTTAATAGTAAATTATTTTGTTTTCACTTGTCATGTTTTCAATTGTTGAAAAATCTTGATATTTTATATTGCTAAAATATTTTTTTATGTTATAATAGTTTTGATTTGCCAATATAGCTCAGTTGGTAGAGCAACTGATTCGTAATCAGTAGGTCGCGAGTTCAACTCTCACTATTGGCTCCATATTATTTGTTATTTGTTAAATTAGTAAATATTATATTGACAATTAACGAAACAATGTATAAAATAAAAGTGCAGGAAATGATATTTCCTCACACAAATTAATCGAAGGAACTGTAAAATTTAATTCTACAGTTCCTTTTTTTATCTTCTTCTTTTTGTTTTCTTATTGCTTTACGCTTTTCTAATATTATTACAATTAAAATCATTTTTGTAAACCATTTCTCAATTTTGTCTTGATATTTTCGTTTTATATGTTATAATGGAATTTGTCACTGTTATTTAGTTTCAGGATTAATTTCCATGGAGGGGCTCAATATGAGTGTAGCACAGATTAAGAAGATTGCAGATTACCCGGAGGCAAATGTTTTTCTTCATCGGTTTCCAGATTATTTTGATCTTCGGCTTAAGCATGATCCGCCACAGAGTGTGGTTAATGCCTTAAATGTCATGAAGAATGATATTGAAACGGTGCTTGATTCGCAGTTGCCAACAGATTCTGCAAGCTATTGGTTTACTAATAGTAAAGAGAGAACCTTGAAATTATTTGAAAAATATTCTCTTGTTTTTGAAACAGATAATGTGGCTCTTTATAACTGTCACTTTGTTTCTGAGGATAAGAGAGTAGTTTCAGTCATTTATATTTCTGATATCAATGACATAGTATAATTTCTTTTAATCTGTACGGAAATTAGAAGAGATGCTGATTTATTTATCAGCATCTCTTTATTATAAATTATAAAATTTTTTTATCACATATTGCTATTTACAAAACCTATGCTTTCCAATCTTTATTGTCATTGGTCTAGACCAGATCCATTTGCTTGTTGCTGTATTAGGGTTAAAATAGTAAACTGCTCCTAGGCTTGGATCCCATCCGTTCATTGCATCTTGAGCTGCTTTTTTTGCAGTATTATTTGGCGATAGATTTATTTGACCATCTGTTACGCATGTAAATGCTCCTGACTGGTATACAACTCCAGATACAGTGTTTGGAAATCTCGAATCTTTTACTCTATTTAATATAACAGCTGCAACCGCAACCTGACCCTGGTATGGCTCACCCCTTGATTCAGCATATACAAATCTAGATATTAAGTTAAGTGATGATGAACTATTGCTTCCTGTTGACGAGCCAGATGAGCCCGATGAATTAAATATACCCATAGCTTGTAATGTTTTTGTTCCTGCTATTCCATCTGCATTCAAGCCATTTTTTTGTTGAAATTTCTTTACTGCTTTTAATGTTCCGCTACCATATATTCCATCAATACCTCCACTATAATAGCCCCAATTCTTTAATTTTGTTTGTATTGTTTTTACTTCTTGTCCTCTTGAACCATATTTTGAAAGTGCAAATGAAACTTGTGATTTAATTGATAAATTATATCCTAAAAAAAATATTAATGATAGTACTATCAAAATGATAACCTTATATCTGTTTTTCATAAGGAATTTATTCCTTTCTATAATTAAAACCTCACTTAGGAAGATTATTTCCCAAACGAGGTTTTTTATACTTATTTTATACTATATTTATTTATCAAACATTTTTCTGTTAGTATCTATTCATTATTTTTTTATTTATTTTAGTTCTTACTATTTTTATTTTTCGTTTATTTTAGTTTTTACTCTTTTTATTTTTTGTTTATCTTAGTTTGTATTATTTTTATTTTTTGTTTCATACATTTTTGTTTTAGAATATTCCGATTATATTTCCGTCAATGTCTATATCTATTTTTTCAGCAGCTGGCTTTTTAGGGAGTCCTGGCATTGTCATGATTTTTCCTGTTTTTACAACTATGAATTCTGCTCCGGCTTTGTATTCAACATCTTGTACATGTATTTTGAAATTATTGTATTCGTCAATTTTTTTAGGGTCATCTGTTAAAGAATATTGTGTTTTTGCCATACAGATTGGGGCTTTTTTTGCTTCTTCGTCTTCTTGTAATTTATTTATCTCTTTTATTGCTTCTTCTGAATATTCTACTCCATCTGCTCCATAGATTTTTGTTGATATTTTCTTGATCTTATCTTCAATTTTATCATCTAAATTATATGTAAAGGCTAACTTACTTTCATTACTGCTGATTTGAACTAACTTGTTTGCAAGTTCAATTGAGCCAGCTGAACCATTTTTCCAATTATCAAGAATACTTACATCACATTCTTTTTTTATTTCTTCTTTCAAAAATTCTAATTCTTCTTCACTATCATTTTCAAATTTGTTTATTGCTACTATCACATTAAGTCCAAAATTTTTCATGTTTGAAATATGTTTTCTTAAATTTTGCAATCCCTTAATTATTACATCTTTTTCTAAGTTTTCAGAATATTCAGCATCTTCGCTTTTCATTCCATGATACTTGATTGCTCTAAGTGTTGCAACTATTACTACAGCATCTGGAACTTTTCCGAGTTTTCTACACTTTATATTTATAAACTTTTCTGCTCCTAAATCTGCTCCAAAGCCCGCTTCTGTTACTACATAATCTGCCATCTTTAAAGCCATTTTCGTTGCAATTAGACTATTGCATCCATGAGCAATGTTTGCAAATGGACCTCCATGTATCATTACAGGATTATTTTCTAATGTTTGTACTATATTAGGGTTTATCGCATCTTTTAATAGTACAGTTAAACTTCCTTGTGCATGTATATCTTTGCAAGTTACCGCTTTTCCATCTGCATCATATCCTATAATTATGTTTCCAATTCTTCTTTTTAAGTCTTGTAAATCTTTGGCTAAGCATAAAATTGCCATAATTTCTGAAGCAACACTTATGTCAAATCCATCTTCTCTTGATTTCATATTTTTATCATTTGATAGTCCTACTTCAACTTTTCTAAGTTCTCTATCATTCAAGTCTATACATCTTTTCCATGTAACCTTTTCTATTCTTTTTTCATTTCCATGGAAAATGTGATTGTCAATTAATGCACTTAATAAATTGTTAGCACTTGTTACTGCATGTATGTCTCCAGTAAAATGCAAGTTTATATCTTCCATTGGAGCTACTTGAGAATGTCCGCCTCCAGTAGCACCTCCTTTGATTCCAAATACTGGTCCAAGTGAAGGTTCTCTTAATGTTAAGATTGACTTTTTTCCTATTTTACATAATCCATCTTCAATTCCAATTGAGGCTGTTGTTTTTCCTTCTCCAAGAGGTGTTGGGTTTATTGATGTAACAAGTATTAACTTGCCATCTTCATTATTTTTAATCTTTTCTAAATATTTATAAGATATTTTTGCTTTATATTTACCATACTGGTCAATATATTCTTCCGGTATATTTAGCTTCTCTGTTATTTCGTTTATCTTTTTCAAATTTGAATTTCTTGCAATATCAATATCTTCCATCATAATCACCTCTATTTTACATTAAAATTTATATGCTTGTTTGATTTCATTCTTTGCTCTTTTACTATTTTATGCACAATCATTATTATAATAAACAACATAATTAAATAATTAGATAATTTAAATTATAAATAATAAACCATTTAATTATAAGTTATATGCAAATATTCTTAATAAGAATTTTTCCATTAACTGTTCTATTTTTATACTATGAATCCTACCATAAGACCTATAAGTGCTCCAGCCAACACTTGTATTGGTGTGTGACCTGTCATCTCTTGTAACTTTTCTGCACCTGATAGATTTTGGTTGCTAAGTATGTTGTTTAATACTCTTGCTTGTTTTCCGACTGCTCTTCTAACACCTGCTGCATCATACATTGTAATTAATGCAACTATTGCACTGACAGCAAATATCGGAGAATTTGTTCCGCAGTTTCTTCCAACAAGAGTTGCTAGTGATACCACAACTGCTGAGTGAGAACTTGGCATTCCTCCTGCTCCAATAAATCTTTCAAAGTGCCATTTTTTAGTTTCAAATCTATCATATAACAATTTAAACAATTGTATTCCAAGCCATGATATCATCGGTACTATTAAATATTTGTATTCTATAACAAATTCATTCATTCTTGTTTATTCCTTCCATAATTATATATTATTTTTTTCGCATCTATCAATGTCTTTATTTATAGTTAGTAGTAGCCCTGCTAATTACTTCTTTATATTTTCCTTATATAATAAAAACTCTGTTGTCTTTGTTAATTATTATTCATCTTTTTGAATATTAAACTCATCTTCCTTATTTCCAATTAAAATAGTTATCTTCTTTTCTGCACTGTCAAGCATTTGTTTACATTTTTTTGACAAGTTCATTCCTTCTTCAAATTTTGCAATTGAATCATCTAATGTTAAATCATCTTTCTCTAATTCATTAGCAATCTCCTCTAATCTTTTCATTGCATCTTCAAATTTGATTTCTTTTTCATTATTTTTTTCTTTCATCGATAACCTCTCCTATATAATAAAACTTTTATCTTATTATTAATAATTTATTGTTTTTAAAGCATTAAATATCATAATGTTTTTCTACTAATACTTGTAACTATAAAACACTATACTATTAATGCTATTAGCTAGGCCTTTATTTTCTTGCTATTATTTCTTCAACTTTTGTCCTTACAATTCCATCTGTTACTTTTAGCTCAATTCTATCTTCTTTATTTACTTGTGTTACAGATTTAAGTATTTTTCCATCTTTTTCGGCTATTGAATATCCCCTTGAAAGAGTTTTTAAAGGACTCAGTGAATCTATTTTTGTAATATTTTTTACAAGAATTATGTTTTTCTTATTTATAATATTATTTATTGCACTACTAATATTTTTCACTCTCATATCAAGTAACATTTCTTTCTCACTTATCTTCTGAGTGGGATTCATAAATACATTTCTCGTCATGCACTTTTCGTATCTTAGTTTCATTATTTGAACTTTCTTCTTTAAATCAGTTTTGTATCTATTCTCATAATTTGATATTGTATAAATTACATCTGATATATTTGGTACTGCAAGTTCTGCCGCAGCTGATGGTGTTGGTGCTCTTAAATCAGCAACAAAATCTGATATTGAAAAATCCGTCTCATGTCCTACTGCCGATATAATTGGAATTTTTGAATCATATATTGCTCTTGCAACACATTCTTCATTAAATGGCCATAGATCTTCTAAAGAGCCTCCTCCTCTTCCTAAAATTATAACATCTGCTAGCATTTCATTATTCATTCTTTTTATGCCCTCAACAATTTCAGGTGCTGCATCCTTTCCTTGAACAGGAACAGGTAAAAGCCTTATTCTAACATTTGGGTTTCTTCTTGTTGAAACATTAATAATATCTCTTATAACCGCTCCTGTTGAAGCAGTTAAAACTCCTATGGTTTTAGGGAACATTGGGATTTTCTTTTTATGAGCTTCATCAAACAACCCCTCTTTTTCAAGGTCATTTTTAAGTTTCTCATAAGCCTCATAAAGTGAGCCTATTCCATCTTGTTTCATTGCCTTTGCATAAATTTGATAAACGCCATCTCTCTCATAAACAGCAACAGTTCCAAGTAACACAATTTTCATTCCATCTTTTGGGGTAAAATTTAAGTGTGTAGCGTAGCTTCTGAACATAACACATTTTATAAGTGATTTTTCATCTTTTAAAGTAAAATAAATATGACCTGTATAATGTAATTTACAATTTGAAATCTCACCTTTCACATATACATTATTTAAAAATTCATCATCTTGCACTTTATTTTTTATATATAAATTTAGCTCTTCAACCGTTATTGGTTTAATATCCATATTACCTTCCTCTTAGATTACTTCTTTAATTAGAAATACTATAATGTATAAAAAGCTAGGCATAAAAACACCTAGCTTATTATTAACAGTTTTATTATTCTTCTACTACATTATTCTTCTTAACAATGCTTGCTAGTACACCATTAACAAAACCTTTTGATGTATCATCTCCATATTTTTTTGCAAGTTCAACAACCTCATTTATAACAACTTTATATGGTAATTTTGAATATAAAATCTCATAAATGCCAAGCTTTAACAAAGTCAAATCAATCTTTGAAATTCTTGAAATAGACCAGTCTTCTTTAATATTATTTTTTATATCATTTTCAATTTTTTCATTATTTTCATTTATTCCTAAAATAAGCTCCTTGATATATTTAATTGCATCCTTATCTTCAATCTTTTCTTCTGTTAAAAAAATTTCAATCTGCTCTTCTACTGAAACATCTTCAATTAACTGCAAACTATATAGCAATTTAAAAGCTTCTTCTCTTGACTGTGATCTATTCATAACTTTCCTTTCTTTCTGCATGTATTATTATTTTATATTATATCAATATGTATAAAAGCAACACCAATAGCACTTCACTCTTCTAATCATCTACGCTATTTTTACTTTTTTCTTCTTTTTCAACCTTTTTTACAACAATATTAACCTTATCAAGTTCAAGATCTGTCGATTTTCTTACAATACTCTTAATATCATTTTGCAATTTAGAAGAAACATCTTTTATAATTGCTCCATCTGATACAGTAATAGTAACATCTATTGTAACATTATTTTCTCTATCAATTAAAACATTTGCCTCTGAATCTTCAATACTTGGAAAATTATTAATAACTCCCTTTACTAAATCTTGTAAAGTATTTTTTGTTATCAAAAGTCTACCATCGCTATTCTCAAGTTCAATTCCAGAATTCTTGCCATTCTTGTTATTTTCTTCACAAAAAAACAAGCACCACATAGCTAGTAAAATAAGTACTACACTCACTCCAACTAGTGCATAAGTACCTTCTTGTGATAAAAGCACCTTTGATATTAATATTCCAAACACATTTGAATCCATAATATTAAATGCTATAAGCAATAAAAGAATACTTATAATCAAAACAATTGTTGCAAAAATGGTTAAACAAACTTTTTTTAAAATCTTCATTTATAATTACCTCTTTTGTTTATTTAATTTTATTATTTTTTTTCTTCTGTTGATTCTGCATCAGCTATATCAGACTTTTCTTCTTCTGCTTTATTAGCCTTCTCCTCTTCAACTGTAACAACGCCTTGAACATGAACATTAACCTCATTTGCAATAAGACCTGTCATATTCTCAACAGATTTCTTAACTCTCTTTTGAATTTCAAAAGCAACATCAGGAATTCTAGAACCATATTCAACTATTATATTAACATCAATTTTGACTTTTTTATCTTGAATATCAACCTTAATACCTTTAGCCTTATTCTTTTTACCACTAAGTACTTCTGAAATACCTCCAGCAAACCCACCTGCCATTTCAGCAACTCCAGGAACCTCTGAAGCAGCCATTCCAGCAATTACTGCAACTACATCATCTGATATTTGTATATTATTGTTTTCTTCAACTGAATCATCTTTTACATCTACTACCTTTTCTTCTTTTTCATTAACATTCTCTTCACTCATTATAAATTCCTCCTTTGAATTATATAATGTAAGTATACCAATTTGTGAATACTTTTTCAATACCTCATAAAAAATAAATATATAAAGATTTAATATTATATTGTTTAAAATGAATTATCCGTTGCAATCTTTATTATCCAATATTTACTATGCTGTTAGCAATATTTAATATTATATTGTTTTTCATGCCTTGTTCGTTTCTTTCTTCGTTAGTTAAAAATTATTAACTTTCGGAAGAAAGAAACATTCGCGCTTCGCTTAATCGCTAACGCGGCATTTTAAACAATATAATATTAAACTTTATGACTGTATTGTTTATTGTTTAAAATGCTATTTAGTGAATCAAATGTTAAATAATTTTCACATTCTCTTCCCCAACAATTTTTTTAAATTCATTTACAATTTCTTCGTTTGCAAAGATTGCTCCACATTGGCTTATCAATTCTTCACTTTGTTTTACTGATACTCTTAAATTATTTCTTTCTCCGTTAAAGAATTTAATTGCACCTCTTAGTTTTGCCTTTTTTTCTTCGTTTAAGTTTTGAATATCTATTAACATTGTTTTTCCAAATAAGTCATTATTTCTTGTAAAAATATTTTGATTTTTTGATGCTTGCTTTCTTGCAAATTTAGAATTTGATTGATATATCATTTCTTTTGCATTTTCTTCACTTACATCTGATATATTTTTTATGTTGTTTACTATTATTGTTATATCTTGGTCTTCTCTTATGCTTATTCTTCCTGATATTACTACAATGTTTTCTTCTAAAAGTAGTTCTTGTACTTTTTCATATATGCTTTCAAATACAATCATTTCTGTGCTTCCATATAAATCTTCTATTGTAACAAAGCACATTATTTTGTTGGTTTTGGTGAATTTTTTCTTGATTTGTGTTATTATTCCAACTATCATTACCATTTTGTTGTCTTCTAAATTGCATTTTCCTTCTGTTGCTAGACTTTCATTTGCTTCTTCTATCATTAAAGTGTTTATTGTTGATATTTTTTCAATCTTTTCTCTGTATTTTTCAAGCGGATGACCTGATATATAAATTCCAAGCATTTCTTTTTCCATTGATAATAGCTCTTTGTCTGAAAATTCTTGTTTTTCATCGTAATCATATTTCATTTTTTTAACTTCATCTTCATTATTAGCTATATCAAACATTGTTATCTGGTTTGAAAATTCTTTGCTATGTTCATCTGAGACTAAATCCATTATTTTTATATATGATGCGAGCAATGTACTTCTTGTTTTATTAAATTCGTCAAATGCTCCTGCTTTTATTAGGCATTCTATGCTTTTCTTATTTACTTGCTTGTCGAAGGTTCTTTCGCAAAAGTCTGTAAAATCTTTGAATGGTCCATTTTCGTTACGTTCTTTTACTATATTTTCTACCGCAGTTGTTCCTACACTCTTTACCGAACCTAATCCAAATCTTATTTTGTTGTTCTCAACTGTAAAATCTTCAAAACTCTTATTTACATCTGGTTTCAAAATATCTATTTTTAACCTTCTACATTCATTTATATAGATTGGTATTTTATCAAGGTTACCTAAAAAGCTGTTTAACATTGCTGCCATGAATTCTGCTGGATAGTACGCTTTTAAGTAAGCTGTTCTGTATGATACAACCGCATAACATGCTGCATGTGATTTATTAAATGCGTATTTTGCAAATTCAGCCATCTCATCAAAGATTTTGTTAGCTGATTTTTCATCAATTCCATTTCTTATACATCCGGGAATTTCAACATTTCCGCTATCATCCAGTTTTCCATGTACAAAGTTTTCTCTTTCTTTCGCCATTACATCAAGCTTTTTCTTTCCCATGGCTCTTCTTACTAAATCAGCTCTTCCAAGAGAATACCCTGCTAAATCTCTAACAATTTGCATAACTTGTTCTTGGTATACCATACATCCATAGGTTACCTTTAAGATTGGCTTTAGACTGTCATCTGTGTAGACTGCATGCTCTGGATCTTTTTTATTCGCAATGTATCTTGGAATTTGATCCATTGGTCCAGGTCTATATAAAGAAACTCCAGCGATTATATCTTCTAAACAATCAGGCTTTAGTTCTTTCATGAAGTTTGTCATTCCTTGAGATTCAAACTGGAATATTCCAATCGAATCTCCATCTTGCCATAATTTATATACCTTAGGATCATTCATTTCTTTATCAAAAACAACATCTATTCCCCTATTCTGCTTTACAAGTTCACATGCATTTCTAATTACAGTTAGAGTTCTTAAGCCTAAAAAATCCATTTTAAGTAAGCCTAATTCTTCAAGTGTTGTCATTATATATTGAGTTGATATTACACCATCTCTTGCATATAGTGGAACATAGGTTTCAACAGGATCTCTTGCTATTATTATTCCACAAGCATGAGTTGAAGCCTGTCTTGGCATACCTTCAAGGCTCATTGCAATATCAAGCAATTTATGAACCTCTTCATCTTGCTCATATATATCTTTTAATTCTTTATTCATTTCCATAGCTTTTGATATTGTAATATGAACCTCAGTTGGAATCATTTTAGCAAGCTTGTCTGCTTCTGAATACGGAAAATCAAGAACTCTTGCGACATCTCTTATAACCATTTTAGCCGCCATCGTTCCAAATGTAATAATCTGTGAAACATGATCATGCCCATACTTTCTTGATACATAATCAATTACATCTTGTCTTTTTTCGAAGTCAAAATCAATGTCAAAATCAGGCATACTAACTCTTTCAGGATTTAAGAATCTTTCAAAAATTAAGCCATATTTTATTGGGTCAATATCAGTTATTTCTATTGCATAGGCAATTATGGAACCCGCTCCAGATCCCCTACCTGGGCCTACTGGTATTCCATGAGATTTAGCATAATGAACATAATCCCATACAATTAAAAAGTAATCAACATATCCCATCTTTTTAATTACACTAAGCTCATACTCTGCTCTTTCTAAAATCTCTTTTGGCGGATTTTCTCCATATCTATTTTTAATTCCATCATTAGAAAGCTTTTTTAAATAATCATAATGAGTAGCAAACTCTTCAGGAACATCATAATTAGGTAATATTGTATGACCAAATTCAAATTCCACATTACATTCTTCTGCAATCTTTACAGTATTTTCAATTGCCTCTGGAACAGCCTTAAAATACTCAATCATCTCCTCTGGAGACTTAATATAGAGTTCATCCGTATTAAACTTCATTCTATCTTCATCAGACATCTTCTTTCCAGTTTGAATACATAGTAAAACCTCATGATTATAAGCATCTTCCTTTTTTAGATAATGTGAATCATTAGTTGCAACAAGCGGGATAGAAAGCTCTCTTGATAGCTGAATAAGCTTTTGATTAACCAAAACTTGCTCCTTAATTCCATTATTTTGTATTTCTAAATAATAATCATCTTTAAAAACATTTTTAAACCATAATGCAGCTTCTTTTGCTTTATCAATATCTCCTGCTAAAATATTAGAAGCAACTTCGCCAGCCAAGCACGCACTAGAACAAACAATCCCCTCATGATACTTTTCAAGGACTTCTTTATCAATACGAGGCTTGTAATAATAACCATCAACAAAACTTATTGACACAAGCTTGCACAAATTATGATAACCAGTAATATTCTTAGCAAGCAAAATTAAATGATTATATTTATTATCAACCCCAGGCTCCTTATCAGTTAACTTCCTAGGAGCAACATAAACTTCACAACCAATAATAGGCTTAATTCCATTAGCCTTACATGCTTTATAAAAATCAATTGCACCAAACATAACACCATGGTCAGTAATAGCCATAGCATCCATTCCCAGCTCTTTTGCACGAACCGGCAAATCTTTTATTCTATTAGCACCATCAAGCAAACTAAACTCACTATGAACATGTAAGTGTACAAACTTTCCTTGTAACATAAGCCCCAAAACTCCTTTACATCAATGAAGCCATTATAATACAAAAACAAAAAAATAGCTACTAAATGTAGCTATTTTACTTGAAATATTTTCTTTAACACATAATTTTATATTGTTTAAAATGCTGCGTAGCGCTTAAGCTAAGCGCGAATGTTGCAATCTTTAGGCAGTTAATTTTTGACTAGCGAAGATTGCAACAAGTAAAGTATTAGAAAAATAATATCATATTCTATTTTGAAAATTTATTAATTATAACCATTCATGATATTTTTTGATGTATTTTGCTTTTACTACTTGTGCTATTAGTGCATATAGTGCCACCAATAACACTAAATAAATGTAGTACACTCCTGGTAATACAACAAAGTTAAAATCTTTTACATTTCTAAATAGTATTGGTACTATCATTGTACATGCCATTGTTAATATTGTCATGATAACTAAAAATTTACTTGGCTTTGATCTTGTGAATGGTATTTTGTTTGTTCTTACATAGTATATAATCATAGTTTCTGATATTATGCATTCAACAAACCATGCTGTTTGGAAATATGCTTGTTTTTCTATTGAATTGTATCCAAGTATAAACCAGAATATTAGAAATGCCATTACATCTGTTATTGAGCTGATTGTGCCCATTATGTTCATAAATTTTCCAAGGTCTTTTGTATCCCACTTACGAGGTTTTTCAATGAATTCTTCATCTACATTATCAGATGGAATTGCTATTTGTGATATTTCAACTATAAAGTCTTGTATTAACATTTGTATTGGTAATAATGGTAGAAATGGTAAGAATATACTTGCTATCATTACACTAAATACATCTCCAAAGTCAGAGCTTAATGCTAGCTTCATATATTTTATTATATTTCCATATACTTTTCTGCCTTCTCTAACGCCATTGTAAATTACCTCTAAACTCTGTTCTAGTAAAATAATGTCGCTTGCTTCTTTTGCAATATCGCACCCTGTGTTTACACTTATTCCAACATCTGACACGTGAAGTGATGGTGCATCATTTACGCCATCTCCCATATACCCCACAACATGGCCGTTCTTTTTTAAGGCTTTTACAACTCTTTCTTTTTGAATTGGGTTCATTCTTGCAAATACATTGACTTCTTCAACAACTTTAGCTAATTCTTTATCACTCATCTTGTCGATGTCTTTTCCAAGAACAATTTTACTATCTATGCCTACCACGTTACATACGCTTTCTGTTGCAAATTGATTATCACCTGTTAATATTTTTGTAGTTACTCCAAGTTTCGATAGATTCTTAATTGTATTTTTTGCATCTTTCTTTGGTGGATCTAAAAATGCTATTAGGCCAATTAATGTCATATCGCACTCGTCTTCTTTATTGAAAACTCCAACCCCATCATATTCATTTTTTATTGCAAGTGATATAACCTGCATTCCTTTTTTTGAAAGTTCTTCTTGCTTTTTGTTAACATTTTCAATTATTTCATCAGATAGCGGAACTTTTTTACCGTTTACCAATGCAGTTGTTGTAATTTTAAGAATTTCTTCTAAAGCACCTTTTGTAATCATTACATAATCATTATCTTTTACAACAATTGACATTCTTTTTCTCATATAATCAAATGGAATTTCGTCTACTTTTATATAATTTTCAATATTTACTTTATGCTCTTTTCCATAGCTGATTACTGCCTTATCAACCAAATTTTTAAGTCCTGTTCCTAAAAAGCTGTTTAGATAAGCACACTTTAAAACATAGTCATCATCATTTCCATCAATGTTAATATATTTTTGGAGTTCGATATTATTTTTAGTTAGTGTTCCGGTTTTATCAGTACACAAAATATCCATTGAGCCGATGTTTTGAATAGATTGAATGTTTTTTACAAGTGTTTTCTTTTTGGCTAGGTTCTTACTACCTCTTGTTAAATTTACGTTTACAATCATAGGAAGCATGCTTGGTGTAATGCCTACTGCAACCGAAAGTGCGAATAATAGAGCCTCTGTTAAATCTTTTCTTATAAAACCATAAATAACAAAAACTGCAACACTTATGATTGTCATATACCTAATAAGCATATTTGTGATTTTGCTCATTCCCTTTTCAAAATTGGTTGGTTCTCTTTTGCTTTCTGTATCTTTATTCATGTTACCCATGAATGTGTTTAACCCCGTTGTAATTACAACTCCTGTGGCATGCCCACTTATAACATTCTCTCCCATTAGACATATATTAGGAATATTAATTACCTCTTCTGTATTAGAGGTTTTTTCTGCTACTTTTTCAACAGGAATACTTTCTCCTGTAAAGACAGATTGATTAATAAACAAATCTTTACTTTCCAGCAATAAAATATCTGCCGGGATTACTGAACCTGCACTTATAGTTACAATATCACCTGGAACAAGTCTTTCTTGTAAAACTTCTTGTTGCTTTTTGTTTCTGATAACATCAGCCTTTGGCTTAATTTTTGCTCTAAGTTTCTCATTAAACCTATATGTAGAATAATCTTCAACAAATCTAAGCATTGCACTTGCAATACTTAAAAGTACAATAATTGCTGTTCCAATGTAATCACTTGTAATGTAATCAATTACCGCTAAGATAAGTAAAATTAATATAAATTTATCTTTAAAGGATTGAAAAATAAAATATAACGCGTTCTTCTTTTTTACATTAGTTGCAATATTTAATCCATCTCTTTCAATACGCTTTTCAACTTCTTTTGAAGTTAATCCATCTTTGCTTGTTTTTAAAAGTTCTAATGCCTTATCATTATCAACCTTTGAAATTTCAAAATATTTCATAAAACTACTTTCCTTTTTACCCTAGATCTTTTTAATATCCATTTAATGGAATAATAGTATATTTGTGCTTAATAGTCAATATACTTGAATAAATGTAAAAGTATTTTAAAAACAAGATTCTTTCTTTAACTGCTCTAAGAACAATATTTATTTTTGGTTGATTTAGAAACAAACTTGTTTTTTAATTCTCGTACTATAAAAAATATTTTTATAGTACAAAAAAATATAGTTGGAGGTATTATGAAAAAAATTATTTTTGAAGGCTCAGGCTGTGCCATTGTCACACCATTTACAAAAGATAATACCATTAATTATGAAGAATTTAAAAAATTGATAGACTTTCAAATAGCAAATAACACAAGTGCAATAATTGTTTGTGGAACAACTGGTGAAAGCGCTACACTTTCAGACGAAGAAAGAAAACACCTAATAAGCTTTACTGTAGAATACGTAAACAAAAGATGCAAAGTTATTGCTGGAACAGGTTCAAATAACACATCATACTCAATAAGCCTTACTAAATATGCTGAAAAAGTTGGAGTTGATGCTGCATTAATAGTCACTCCATATTACAATAAAACTACTCAAGAAGGCTTAGTAAAACATTATACAGCAATTTCATCTGCAACATCACTTCCAATAATTTTATATAACGTGCCTTCAAGGACCTCCGTAAACATTGAACCTAAAACTTGCCTAGAACTTTCAAAAATTGATAACATAAACTCCATAAAAGAAGCAAGTGGAAATATCTCACAAATTAGTGAAATTTCAAGTATATGTGAAGAAAATTTACATATATACTCAGGTAATGATGGAGAAATAGTACCAACAATTGCTTGTGGTGGAATAGGCGTAATATCAGTATTAGCTAATATTTATCCATCGTATACAGATCTAATTTGTAAAAGCATGTTTGAAGGAAACATAGAAAAAGCAAGAACAATGCAGCTAAAAGCTTATCCATTAATAAAAGCACTATTTTCAGAGCCTAACCCTATTCCAGTAAAATACGCTTTAACCAAACTTGGCTATGATGTTGGAGTGGTAAGACTTCCACTAGTAGACTTTTCAAAAGAAAAGCAACAACATCTTGAAAAACTATTGACTTTGTAAGTTTTATTTGGTATTTTAGTAGTGTCGAAATATGATTAATCTTTGCAGAAATAGAGATTAATAAAAAAAATTTTACTTTTTCCAGATGTAGAGCAAGAGCAATTCATTCCGAGAATTGCTCTTGTACTTTTTTATATTCTTATTATTTACGTTATTTAATTTTTTTAAGAACATTATAGTTATTTGTAAATTCTATAAGCCATTTGTTTAAGTCTTTTTGTTTCTTAAAAATTAGTATTTTGTTCTGTGAAACTCCTCTTAAAAGCTCCTTTACTTTTGGTCTTTTCTTTTTATTATATGTCAACACGTATTTTATAAATTTTGCATTTATTCTTTCTTTGCAACCAGGTATTTCATCTCTTTCTTTATTTCTCTTTTTCAGATATCTTTTTATTACACCTTTTAGCTGCGCCCATGTTGAATAGTCTAACCAAATAATTAAATCCGCATTGTTCAATCTCTCTTTAAGTGTTTTATTGTAATTTCCATCAATTATCCATTTATTTTCTTTTGATTTATTAGATATGATTCTATCTCTTTCATTTTTTTCAATTTCTACCCAATTAGGTTTATAATTAATTGCATCTAAATGTATCGCTGGAAGATTTAACTCATTAGCTAAAATATCACACAAAGTACTTTTTCCACAACCTGAACCACCAATAATGGAAATTCTATTATACATAGTTTACTCCTTTTTTTTGTTATTTTATTCTTGTTAGCATTTATAATCAATACTATTTTTATTAATGTCTCAGCAATCTTGTTTCTTTTATATTTTTATTATTTACATTATATTTTGCTTCTCTTCTTTTATCATTAGCATCTGTACTACTTATAACTTTAGCCTTGGAATGTTTGAGATTTTATAGATGTTGTAGTTGAGCAATTGATGAAAGCAAGACATAATGTGCCAATTCATTATTTGGCTCTTTTTTCAGTGTTTTCTTTGCTTTTGATATTTCGATTATATAAATCTGAAACATATCTGTCAATACTAAATTTAAACCTATTGTAAACATTTTATGGCAATTTTGCTAAACTTCTCATTGACAAATTTCGATTTTATTTTTACCAATATATCTCTTTAGATTAATAAAAATTTTTAACTTAAAATATGTTCTTCCATGTAATTTTTTGTCTATCTTCTATATGTTCTAGTATAAATATTCCTTCCTCAATTTCTGGTACTGCATCTTCTAGGCTTTTTGCTTCATACTCTGCCATTATTAGTCTCATTTGTGTATTTACCTTTTCTAGCTCATCGTGTTCTATAAAGTATGCCATTACATTAAAGTTTTTTAGCCATTCTTTAAATATTTCTTGGCTTTTTTTACTTAAATCAGAATTTTTAGTATCATTTTCTTTATTGCTTTCTGATTTGTTTTCTGAATTTGGCTCGTCATTTTCCTCCATATTCTCTACGTTTTTTTCATTTGTACTTTCTTTGTTTTTATTTGACCCTTTTTCTTCTGAATTTTCTTGATCCTTTTGTGCCTCTAATGTCATCTCTTTTAATTCTTTTAAGTCACTTGTTAGCTTTTCTATACTCTTTTTGGTGTAACATTGTATAAAAATTTCTAAAACAATTATTAGTATCATTATACTTGCTGTTATAATCTCTTCTTTTTTCATTCTTTTCCTTATTATTTTTATTTAGGTTTTTGCATTGGCTTTACCTATAAACCATAAACGTTTTTATTTTATCCATTAGTAGTTGATACTTTCTTTTGTTGTTTTTTATTTTCTTTTTCTTGGCAAAAGAAATCTCCCTTTGCATCTATTGTCGCGATTAGCGTGTTTTCTGGTTTTATTCCGAATTTTTTGATTTGTTTTTCAAGCCATTTGTAATCTTTACCTATTGCTCTTAAGTTATCACTCATTACGTTTCCATCAAGTATAAGATTGTAAGGTATTCCTGTGTACTCTGCTTGTATATTCATATCTTCTAATGTAACATTTCTCTTTTCTGGTTTTAAAATTACAGATATATCTCCATTTGTTTCTAATATTACGTACTCTACATCTGCAAAACTAAATATATCTTTTTCCCTCAATCTTTCTTCTAGCTCACTTACTGTGAATCTTTCTTTTTCCAGTGCGTTTTCATCAATCTTCCCTCTGTAAACTAGAATATTTGGCTTGCCACATATTGCAAACCTAAATCTTGCTGATTTTAAATTTAATAATGTAATTATTAAATGCATTGCTAATAGACCTAGCATTGGTACTATTCCATCTAATATCGGAACTCCAGTATCACTCATGGGAATTGTAGCCAAATTGGCAATCATTAATGATATTACAAATTCAAATGGTTGAAGTTGTCCTATTTCTCTTTTACCCATTAACCTCATTATAATTAATATAATTATATATAAAATAATTGCTCTTATAAAATTTACTAACATCCTTTACCTCCACATAATCTCTATTTAAACTTTTTATTATTTTGCCTCCAATGTTTTTATTTAATCTTCTAATTATCAACATACTTTTATTATTTCTATTATCCTTGCTATTTTAGTATTTCTTAAATTATCCTTTTCATTCTTTTGGCTAAAATCTTCAGTCTAAATTTTTGATAATAATTTTCCTTTTTCTATACTTCTACAGTAATTCACTTCTGTTTTTTCTCTATGTTTTATGATTTTTTGTTTTTACCATTTTTGTATATATTTTTATTTGCTGGAAATAATCTTGATAAATAAGAAAGGAAATAAACTTTATGAAAATAAATAAATCTTTAGGTTTTATTTTGAGATTAATTGCAAGCATTATCGTTTTAGGCATTACCGCATTCTTCACCCCTGGTTTTTCTACAAGTAATTTATGGACTCTTGTTTTATCGGTTATTATTTTAACAATTGTTGATTTCATAATTGGAACATTTACAAAACTTTATTATCATCCTTATATAAAATTCTTTATTGGATTTATATTATCAGGAATCACTCTTTATTTAGTTCAATACTTAAGTATTGGATATATTCTATCAATTATTCCTATTATTTTAGGCGCATTGGTCTATGGCCTTACTGATTATATACTTCCAAGTGAAGAACTAAAAAACACCAAATAATATTTTCTAAAAATCTAGTCTAGCCTAGAACTTTGTAGAGTACATTTTTTACAGTTCATCTAATGTATAAATCTAATGTATAAAAATGTTTTTTTTATATATAAGTGTTTCTTAGTCCATGAACATACTAACCAATCATTAACCTATTTCTCTTTTTATGTAAAAAGAACAGTCCTTTGTAATAATTTAGTTACATAATTTTTATGGCTGTTTTTTGGTTTTCATAATAACTTTTACAGTATTTAGTGTGCATAACTTTCAATTTTCAGCCCTTATTTAAAAGTTATTCACAGGGTTATCCACAGTTTCCACAGTTTTACGTATTTTTTATCATTATGTCACATCATGTCATATAATGTTCGTTTTTTAAAATTGTTAACTAATTTATGTTCATTTTCTAAAAAAGCTTTAATCTTATATTGTTTAAAATGACGCGTAAGAGTTAAGCGAAGCGCAAATGTTGCAATCTTCCGAAAGTTAAGTTAACTAACGAAGATTGCAACAAGCAAGGCATGAAAAACAATATAAAGTTAAAGCTTTTTAATTAAAAACAATATAAGCTTAAGACTTTTGGAAATCTATCTTATGAAACCTTTTGGTAAACAATATAGATTATTATGCACAATTCTATAAATGTTATAAATGGTATCCACTTTCTAAAGATTTTGTTATCTTGTTCATAGCTTGACATTTCAGCTCCAAGCATAACTCCAATAACTCCTCCTACCATTGATAATATGACACAGATTAGGTTAAATACACTATTTTTTACGTTTATAATATTTGTTTTTCCTTTTATATATACAGCTACTAATGATACAAGATTTACTCCTATTAAATATCCAACTAATATATTTATTGTGTTTGTATCCATATTTTTATATCCTTCCATATAATCATATATTTGATAATTGCTTTATCCGAATAATGACATTTGATTGCTTTGTGTCATTCCTTCTAAGCAACCTGCCTTTTTTAGCATTTCTATTCCACTTTGTCCTACTCTAGCTCTTATTTTTAAGTCATCTATTGACATAAATTCTCCATCTTTCCTAGCCTCTATTACTCCTTGTGCAGCTACTGTTCCAAAGCCTGGTATACTGTTTAGTGGAGGTCTTATACCATCATCTTCCATTTTAAATTTTGAAGCCTCTGATTTATATATGTCAATTGGTAAGAATGTTATTCCTCTTAGGTACATTTCATGAACTATTTCTAGGGTTTCATACATATCTTGCTCCGTTTTTGTTGCATTGTTTCCTAATAGTTCTATTTCTTTCATTTTGTTTTTTACTCTTTCAATTCCGTGGCACATTACTTCACTATCAAACGCATCTGCCCTTATTGAAAAATACGCTGTGTAATATGCCTTTGGTATATGAACTTTAAACCACGCTATTCTGAATGCATTTGTAACATAAGCTGCTGCATGGGCTTTTGGAAATAGATACTTTATTTTGTTACATGAGTCTATGTACCATTGTGGAACATTGTGTTCTTCCATTACTTTTTTATATTCTGCCCATTTTTCTGGCATTTTTGCAACTCTACCTTTACGTACAAGTTCCATTGTTTTGAATGCTATATTAGGCTCTTCGCCTTTTTCAATTAAGTAGTTCATAATATCATCACGAGTACATATAACCTCTCTTAGTGTTGCAGTTCCATTATTAATTAATTCTTGTGCATTTCCTAGCCAAACATCAGTACCATGTGATAATCCTGATATTCTTAGAAGTTCATCAAATGTGGTTGGCTTAGTATCTTTTAACATTCCTCTAACAAATTTTGTTCCTGACTCTGGTATTCCAAATGTTCCAACCTCTGAATGTAGTTCTTCTGGAGTTAATCCTAATGCTTTTGTTGATGAATAAATAGACATTGTATCTTTATCATCTAGCGGTACATGCGTTGGGTCAAAACCGGTTATTGTATAAAGCATACGTATTACAGTTGGATCATCATGTCCAAGTATATCAAGCTTTAATAGGTTTTGGTCTATCGAGTGATAATCAAAGTGTGTTGTTATAATATCTGATGTTGGGTCATCTGCTGGGTGTTGTACTGGAGTAAATTCATAGATTTCCCTTCCTTTTGGTACAACTATAATTCCACCAGGATGCTGGCCTGTTGTTCTTTTAATTCCTGTGCAACCTTTTGATATCCTGTTTACCTCTGCACTACTTATTGGTATATGTTTTTCTTCATAATATTTCTTTACATATCCATACGCTGTTTTTTCTGCTACTGTGCCAACTGTTCCTGCTTTAAATGTAGTTCCTTTTCCAAAGATTACTTCAGTATATTTATGTGCTTTTGCTTGGTAATCTCCAGAGAAGTTTAAGTCTATATCTGGCTCTTTATCTCCGTTAAACCCTAAGAATGTTTCAAAAGGTATATCCATTCCATCTTTGTCCATTCTATGTCCGCATTTTGGGCAATTTTTATCTGGCAAATCAAAACCATTTGTTACTCCATAGTCTGAGAAATCAGAGTACTTGCATTTTGGGCACCTGTAATGTGGTGGCAATGAGTTTACTTCTGTTATTCCTGTCATATTGGCAACAAATGACGAACCAACTGAACCTCTTGAGCCAACTATATATCCATCTTCATTTGATTTCCATACAAGCTTTTGAGCTATAATGTACATTACGGAGAATCCATTTTTTATGATTGAGTCAAGCTCTTTTTTCAATCTTCTTTCTACTATTTCAGGTAATGGATTTCCATATAATTCATGTGCTCTAGTATATGCAATTGTTTCTATTGTTTTCTCGCACCCAGGAATGTGTGGTGGACATTTTTCAGGCGATATTGGTCTTATTTTTTCACACATATCCGATATTTTATTTGTATTTGTTACAACAACCTCATAAGCTTTTTCTTCTCCAAGATATGAAAATTCTTTAAGCATTTCCTCTGTTGTTCTTAGGTATAATGGTGCTTGAAAATCTGCATCATCATATCCTTGTCCAGCTTGTAATATTCTTCTATATATTTCGTCTTGTGGATCCATGAAATGAACGTCACAAGTTGCACATACCGGCTTTCCTAATTTTTCACCTAGATCAACAATTTTTCTTACAATGTTTCTTAGATCTTCATCACTCTTTAATGTTTGATTTCTTACAAGATATTCATCATTACCAATTGGTTGAATTTCTAGATAATCGTAGTCTTTTGCTATATCCTCTATCTCTTCATCCGATTTTCCACCTAATATTGCTTGGTATAATTCTCCTTGATCACAGGCAGTTCCCATTATCAAACCTTCAGAATACTTTTTATAAATTGATTTCATTATTAATGGTCTTTTATAAAAGTAGTCTAAATGTGATATAGATACTAATTTATATAAGTTTCTTAAGCCCACATAATCTTTTGCTAAAATTATTGTGTGATAACTTTTCAACTTCTTATAGTTTGCTTTGCCTGCTTCTTTTTTGTCAATATCTTCTAGCTTTTTTATTCCATTTTCTTTTAACATTTTTGTCATTACATTAAATACTTTTACAGTGGTATCAACATCATCTAATGCTCTATGTGCTACATCAACTTTTATTCCTAAATTTTCTGCAATAATTCCTAGCTTGTATTTTTTATAATCTGGGAATAATTCTTTTGCCAACTGCAACGTATCAAGATATGTGTTTTCAAATTTTAGCCCCTGCTTTTCACAGTTATATCTTATAAAACTCGTATCAAAATTTGCATTATGTGCAACAAGTACAGAATCTCCAAAAAATTCCATTACTTTTGGCAAGATTTCTTCAATCTTTGGCGCATCCTTTACCATCTCGTCTGTTATATGTGTAACCTCTTGAACTCTCATTGGAATTGGTTTTTCTGGGTTTACAAAACTAGAAAACTCATCAATTACCTCACCATTTCTTACTTTCATTATTCCAATTTCAGTAATCTTTTCAGTTCTAAAAGAAAAACCCGTTGTTTCTAAATCAAATACACAGTATGTTGTATCTTCCAATGATTGGCCTTTATATCTCGTTACTACAGGCTCCTTATCAGGAACAAGGTAGCCCTCAACTCCATATATAATTTTTATTCCTGCCTTATCATATCCAATTTTATCAAGTAATTTGTGTGCATCTGGAAATGATTGTACAACACCATGGTCTGTAATTGCTATTGATTTCATTCCCCACTTCATCGCTCTTTTTATTAAATCTACACATGGCGTTATTGCATCCATTTGACTCATCTGTGTATGCATATGTAACTCAACTCTTTTTGTCTCAGCATTATCCATTCTTTCTTGTTTTTTTGAAATTTCAGCCTTCATTACAGAATTAGCAAGTACAGTTATTTCTTTAGCAAAATTATCATACCCTGCTTTTCCTCTGACTGTTACACCAATGCCACATTTTAGATTCTTATCAATTGAATCTTTTTTATCAGGAGTAACGAATATTTTACAAGTAATTGTACTAGTTCCATCATATACATCAAATGAATATAAAAACTTGCCTGTTTTCTTAAGTTCTGTTGGATCTGGCATATTTACAACCTCACCCGATATTTCAACATCGGTTGTGTCCATTCCAATATCGATTATTTTTATGTTCTCCATTTGTTGTCTTGGATTAAATCTTCCATAAATCTTATTTGGATCTTGTACCTCTTCTTTTAGACCTTCCGCTTCGCTATTTGATGAATAATTATTGTTTTTATTATTCATGCCATTTGAATTATAACTTCCATTGTGATTGCCATTATCATTTCCACTTGAGCCATATTGTGCTTTATTTCCATATTGTCCATTATATTTGCTATTTTTATTATATGAATTGCCTGCATTTTGTCCGTTTTGATTTGAATTATACGAGCCATTAGCTTGTACATATCTTGCATTGGAATTTAGATTAGGGTTTCCATCAAAATTAGAATTCCCATTTATGTTCATACTTGCATTTGCATTATCATTCGCGTTTTGTTGAAATCCTCCGTCACTCTCTTGTGGATTTTGGTATCCATTTTCTTCACCATTAGAATTTACACGTTTCTTTGAAGTGTTCATAATAACTTGAATAGAATTTCTTGTAAAATCCTCTATGATCTTTTTATTTTTTTCATCAAGTTCGCTTTCCGCTCTTTTTATTTCATTTTCGCTAAAATTAACTTTTAGGTTCTCTCCATATATATTTTCTATAAATTTTGATATATATTGATTTACATTTTGCTTTTCTAGTAATTCTTTCCCTTTAACATTTAAAGAAACTTCTATTGTCTTATTCTCTATTTTTGCAGTTGAATTCTTCATAAATGCTTTTATAACTGGTACTTTTTGAGATAAATATGTTAAAATATCTTTCCACTCATTATTTATAAACTTACATATCTCTGAATCTTCTATACTCGTTGTAATTCTTAGAATTACATCTCTCAAATTAAATCTTTTAATAACATATTTCTTAAACTTTTGAAGTTCATTAATTGAAATTAGTTCTTTTGCATTTAAAAAGATTTCCATTACATTTGTTTTTTTATATAAATTAACTTTTGCAATTAGTGCATCCGCAAGTGCAAAACTATCTGCACTATAATCGGAAAATACAACTTTTACTTCTTTTAATTCGCTCAAAATATGCCCCCATTATACCTTTTATAACATAATCTTTCGCATCATTTGTATTATTTTCTAGATTAAATTTTCTTTATCTTTTTATTTGTATTAACTTTTTATATTATACAAATCCCATATCTTTATATGTTTTTTATTAATTTTTATATTTTTTGTTACATTTTTGTGCTTTATTTATTAAAAATTCTTATTACATCATTTACAGTGCATATAACTGTAAGTGTCATTACAATCAAAAGACCAATTGTTGCTATAATTTCTTCTGTTTTTTTGCTTAGTTCTTTCTTTCTTATTGCCTCAATTATTATAAGCAATGCTTTTCCTCCATCTAATGGCAATATAGGTAGCAAATTTGTAAAGCCTAATGATATCGACACCATTGAAAGTAAATATGCAAATTCTACAAAACCACTTGTTTTTGATACCATTTGAGATATACCTATTGGACCTGTAAAATTATTTATGTCTAAATTTCCTGTAAAAAGCAAAAATAGTGATTTAAGAAATTCCACTATTATACCTTCTGTTACATTAATTGAGTATTTTAGCGCCCCCAATAGGTTTGAATTTATTATCATCATATACCTAACTTGCACTATTAAAAATATTAAAACTATGCCAAATAAGATGTTTACCAATGCTCCTGCAATGATCACCTTAAATTTATCTCTTGTTTTTGCTTTATTAAAAGAGCCTTCCTTTTCAGAATGCTCTTCCTCTCCTTCAAGATTGACAAACCCGCCAAGAGGAATTAATCTTATTTCGTAATTTGTTCCACCTTTAGTTTTTGAAAAAATCTTTGGACCAAAGCCAATTGCAAATTCATTGACTATTATTCCTAATTTTTTTGCTACTACAAAATGACCAGTCTCATGAATAAGAATTAAGAATCCTAATAAAAATATGATTTTTATTGCTGTAATCAATCTTTTCCTCCATTATATTATATTAATAAGCCTAAAAGAATATATGCAAATGGCGCTACTAATATTACACTATCTATTCTGTCAAGCATTCCACCATGACCAGGAATTAGCTCGCTAAAATCTTTAATACCGCAATATCTTTTAACTGCAGAAGCTGTTAAGTCTCCTATTTGACCAATAAAACTTAGTATTAATATAATTATTGCTACCATTACAAGACTTATTTGCATATTATAAATATTATTCATAATTACTGTATAGATTAAAGAAATCACAATTGCTCCAACTATACCAGCTACAGAACCTTCAATTGTTTTGTTTGGGCTTATTTCTGTAAAATGATGTTTTCCTATATTCTTTCCAATTAAATAAGCAAATATATCACTTCCCCAAGAAGCTAAAAGCACATACCAAATAAGTACTTTTCCATAACTTCCTCTTACAAGACTCATAAATAATAATAATAGTGGAATATAGCAGATTCCAAATAATGTTACTATTATATCTACAATATTTTTCTTTCCTTTTGAAAGAACCATCTCAACCATTAATATCAGTATTGAAAGTGGAATTATCATGATTATTATTTCTTTTAATGCAGTATCTGAGCATCTGTGTGCTCCAATTAACAATAATGATACAATCATTCCATACCACATACTTGGGCTTGCTTTTTTTGTCGATTTGAAGCAGTTATAATACTCATATAAACCAACCATTGAGATAACTGCCATTGCAACATCCATTACAGTATTATTTGCAAAAATCAATAAAACTGCAATAAGTGGGAATCCTATTAGGCCAGACATAAGCCTTTTATAATTTATCTTCTTCTTCTCTTTTTCCATCATTAATTCCTTTCGGGTTTGTATTATTTGCCTTTTCTACGTTGTCTTTTCGAATATTCTTTTATGCATTTATCAATGTCATCATTATTAAAATCTGGCCAATATTTATCCATAAATAAGAACTCAGAATAAGTTATTTGCCATGGCAAAAAATTACTTGTGCGTAATTCTCCGCTTGTTCTGATTACTAAATCAGGATCTGGTTGTCCTTTAGTGTAAAGGTTATTAGCAAAAAGATCTTCATTTATATCATCTATCTTAATTTTACCATCAACCACATCTTTAGCAATTAATTTGCATGCTCTAACAATTTCATCTCTTCCACCATAATTAAAAGCTATATTAAATTGCAAACCTGTATTGTTTTTAGTTTTTTCTTCCATTTTTATCATCTTATTCTTTAATTTTTCTGGAAGAGAATAAATATCACCTATTATTCTTAGTTTAATGTTATCAAGATGTGCATCTTCTAGAAATTTATCAAGATACTTATCAAGTAACAAAAGAATTGACTTAACTTCTTCTTCTGTGCGCTTCCAATTTTCAGTTGAAAATGCATATACAGTTAAACATTCTATTCCTATTTTGTTGCAGTATCTTGCTGTATTTTCTAGGACTTCAGCACCTTTTTTGTGTCCTAATGCTGTGCTTATTTTTCTTTCTTTAGCCCATCTTCTATTCCCATCCATAATAATCGCTATAGACTTTGGTTTAACTTCAGATTCCATTCAAAACTCCTCATAACTAAACAGACATAATATCTGTTACTTTTTTGTCAGTTACTGTATCAATTTTTTCTATAAATTTGTCAGTTGTTTTTTGAATTTTATCTTCGAGTGCTCTTTCCTCGTCTTCTGAAAGCTCACTGTTTTTTAGTTTTGCTTTAGCATCATCCATTGCATCACGTCTTACATTTCTTATCGCAATTTTTGCTTCTTCTGACATTTTCTTAATATCTTTTGAAAGATCCTTTCTTCTTTCTTCTGTAAGTTCAGGAAATACTAATCTTATAACTGAACCATCATTTAATGGGTTAATTCCTATATCAGCCTTTTCAATAGCTTTTTGAACTTGTGAAAGTAGAGATCTATCCCATGGTTGTATAACAATAAGTCTTGCTTCTGGAACTGAAATACTTGCTACCTGATTAATAGGTGTAGGTGTACCATAATATTCAATGCTTACTTTATTTAATATTGCTGGATTTGCTCTTCCAGCTCTAATTTCAGAAAATCTCTCTTCTAAATTCTCAATTACATCATTCATTTTGTTGTTAATATCATCAATACTCATAAAAACTCCTTTTATTCTAAATTAACGGTAATTAAACACGTAATTATTTTATTAACTGTGCCAATTTATTTGCTTATTTTTAATCTAAATTATCAACTTTTGTTCCAATTATTTCACCATTTGTTGCTCTAACAATGTTTCTAGGATCATTCATTGCAAATACAACCAATGGTATATTATTATCTTTGCATAATGAAATCGATGTAGAATCCATTACTTTTAAATTCTCTTCAATTATTTGTTGATATGTAATATGATCAAATTTTGTTGCATTTTTATCAATTTTAGGATCTGCATTATACACGCCATCAATTGTTTTTGCAACTAAAATTACATCAGCCTGAATTTCACACGCTCTTAGTGAAGCTGCTGTGTCCGTTGAAAAATATGGACTTCCTGTGCCACATGAAAAGATTACTATTCTATTCTTCTCTAAGTGACGTAGTGCTCTTCTGCCAATATAAGGCTCTGCTATTTGTCTCATTTCAATTGCAGTTTGAACTCTTGTTTCAATACCTCTTTTTTCCAATGCGTCTTGTAATGCGAGGCCATTCATTGTGGTTGCTAGCATTCCCATATAGTCAGCTGTTGTCTTAACCATTTCCTTGCCATATTTTCCTCTCCAGAAATTGCCTCCTCCAACAACTATTCCTATTTGAACTCCTTCATCATGTATTTCTTTTATAGCATCACAAATTCCATTTATTGTTTCTTCGTCTATTCCGACCTTTTTATCCCCTGCAAGTGCTTCTCCACTTAATTTAAGTAATATTCTTTTATACAAAATAGCCTCCTTTTAATCTTTTTTATATTTATTACTTCATTTTGTTCAAAGTTATTCGTATTCTATCATAAAGTATTTAAATTTTAAATACTTTTTATAATTTTATTTAGCAAATTTTTATAAACCTTACAGAATTGCATTTAACTTTTTATTTGGCGCAAATTTTCAGAAATACATTTAACTTTTTTTCATATTTAAATTTACTTTTACTGTCAATTATAACTCAGTTTTTTACTACCAAACTTTATAAAGTTTTTGATTTTAGAACTATTATTCTTAGCTTTTAATCTATTTTCGTAGAAAAAATAAAAAAGGCAGGTTCAAATAAAGCCCGCCCTTTTTTATATTAAACATTTTAAATTACATATTATATTTTCTTGATCTGATAAATGCAACACCACCAATTATTACAGCTAGTATTCCAATACCTGCTATAACATAAGTATCATTTTCACCAGTTTGAGGTAAATCTTTTGTTACATTTTGATTTATATTGTTTACAATAGCTGTGTTTTTTGTTGTATTAAGTGTTGTTGTATTTACAGTGTTATTTGTAACATTGTTTGCTACTGTATTATTTGTTAAATTTGTTTTAACTGTTCCATTATTTGGTGTTAAAAGGAAATCACCACTTGCGTTAACGCTATTCATCATTAAAGCTAATACTGCAAAAATCATAACCATTGATATAATAAGATATTTTCTAAATTTTTTCATTTTACTTCTCCTACTCTTTTTGTATTATTATAAACTTTTTCTTTTGAAATATAGCAAGAAAAATCTTACAATTTCTAACTACAATTTATAATATACTTTTTTTATTTATTAGTCAACATTTTTTGACACTTTTTTTATTTTTTTATATTTTCTAAATTTTTTTGTTTAATTTTCAAGTTTTTTCGTGTATTTTTGTCTTTTTGGCTTGTAATATTTTTTTAATAATTGATTCTTACATTATTTAAGTTCTTTATTTTAAATATTTTCATCTTAAGTAATTTATTTCTTAGCTATTCAAAATAGTTTTAGGTAAAGGACTGCTATTACAAACATTAGAATTATTATATAACAAGCTACTCATATTTTTATACATTAAACTTAAAGTCAACTATATCTCCATCTTGCATTACGTAATCTTTACCTTCCATTCTTACAAGGCCAGATTCCTTTGCCTTTTGGTATGAACCAGATTTTATTAGGTCATCATAAGAAACTATTTCTGCTTTTATAAATCCTCTTTCAAAATCAGAGTGAATTTTTCCTGCTGCTTGAGGTGCTTTCGTTCCTTTTTTTATTGTCCATGCCCTTGTTTCTTTTTTACCTGCAGTTAAATATGACATAAGTCCTAATAAATCATAGCTTGCTTTTATAACTTTATCAAGTCCTGATTCATCTAAGCCCATTGCCTCCAGCATTTCCTTCTTTTCATCATCATCTAATTCTGAAAGCTCTTCCTCAATCTTACAAGAAAGAACAATAGTTTCAGCATTATCTTCTTTAGCATATTCTTTAACTTTTTTTACATAATCATTGTCTTCTTTTGAAATATCGTTTTCAGAAACATTAGCAACATATAATATTGGCTTCATAGTAAGTAGGAATGCGTCTTTTACTAAAAGCTTTTCATCATCTGATAAATCAGCTTGCCTTGCTGGCTTTCCACTTTCAAGAACTGCTCTTATTTTTTTAAAAGCATTTTCTTCCGTTATATATTTTTTATCGCCTTTAGCAAGTTTTGAAGCTCTATCAATTCTTTTATTTACTGTATCAAGATCAGCTAATTCAAGCTCAACATTTATTGTATCAATATCTCTTAAAGGGTCAACACTTCCATCAACATGAACAATATTTGAATCATTAAAACATCTCACAACTTCAAGTATAGCATCAGTTTCTCTAATGTGTGATAAAAACTTATTTCCTAAACCCTCACCTTTACTAGCTCCTTTAACTAATCCTGCTATATCAACAAATTCAACAATTGCGTGTGTCGTTTTTTCAGACTCAAACATCTTGGTTAAAACATCAATTCTTTCATCTGGTACAGGTACAACACCAACATTGGGCTCTATAGTACAAAATGGATAATTTGCACACTCGGCTCCCGCCTTTGTAATACTATTAAACAATGTGCTTTTTCCCACGTTTGGCAATCCTACAATTCCAATTTTCATTTTGTAAATATTTCCTTCCTTATTTTCTTCATTCAGGAGATAATTATACAATTATTTTGCTGAAAAAGCAATAAAATTAACTAAAAAAGGTCCTATGATAATAATAAATATTATATTGTTTTTGAAATATCGCGCAGCTTACATTTAAAGCGCAAATGGTGCAATCTTATTACTACTTTTTATGTGCCTTGACTTGTTATATGAATATCTTCTATCTTTGCATTCATTTCTCTTGATACAATGTTTTGTATCTGTGCAACTTTTTGCGATTCTAAATTTTCCTTTGAATCTACAATTACATCTATATTATTCTCATTTGTAAGCACAACTACATTCTCAATTCCTTTTGTTTTTAATAAATTTTCTATTGTGTAAATTTGATTTTTTCTATCATTTATATTTTTTATTTCATTTGATGCTATGTCTTTTTGATCATTTGGTATTTCCGAATTTTCCAATATTTTCGTGTATGTTTCTATCATTTGTGAGTACATTTTTTCCCTCTGCAATTTTGTTTCTGTAAAATAACTTTTATCTATTTCTTTTGTACTAGTACCTTCTGTTTTCACCGCTTCCACATTAGCACTATCAACTGCTATGTTACTACTATTGTTATCATTATTGCTATTATCAGCATTATTATCTATGTTATTTTTGTCAGTATCAGTGTAAGCCCCAATATTAGTATTATCCCTAATTGTATTCCCGTTATTCCTATTTTCACTATTATTACTTGTATTGTTTTTATTACTTTCATCTTCTGCTATATTCTGGCTTGACACTAATTTTGCATCCCCTAATGTTGCTACTTTTAGTTTATTTGTATAGTTTAAATATCCAGCCGTTACCAGCATTAATGATAATGCAAACATCGCTACTTGATTCTTTTTTGCTATGTTTTTCTGTTTTCCATTTTCGAATAATTTTCTCATAAAATCATTTGTTTTTTGAGAATTTGTAAAAGTTTTCTTTGGTCTATGCCCTTCTTTTTCTCTTAAATGTTTCATTAAAACGTTTTTCTCTTTCGCTTCTTTTTTATCTTTTAGCATTTTTATGTAAGTTATTTTCATTTTAGACCTCCATTTTAAAAACTTGTATTTTATGAGTTGCAAGCCCTGTTGCTGCTTCAACTGCCTCTATAATGTTTGTTTTTACCTCAATATTTTCTGCTCCTTCTGCTACGATAATTGCTCCTTCCATCTTTGGGCTTTCTGTGTTTTTTGTTATTGGTTCTTTTGACCCATCTGAATTTTCTTTATACACTATTTGTTTGCCATTTTCAGTTTGAGTTATAGTTCTTGTACCCCCTGAATCATCATTTTCTGTAGTATTACTTACTTTTGATGTCTCATCATATACAGGTGTTACTGAGCTACTTACACTATATGTAATCATTACTCTTACTTTTCCTACTCCTGATATTTTCGATAATATATTTTCAAGTTTTTCTTCTGTTTTATCTTTAATATTTTCAGTACTTACTTGTTTAATTTCATTACTTTGGCTTTCTTGTTTTACATTATTTTCTTTTTTTCCATCTGAATTCCATATATAATTTATTGCAATAACAACAATAATTAAAAGTACTAAAAGAACTAGAAGATTTTCTGTTTTTTTCTTTCCTTTAAACATCTCATTCAATTTGTTCATTCTATAATTTTCCCCTTTTCTCTTTTTTACTTATTTTTTACATTAACTTATTTACTTGTCCACATTGCAACTCACTTATTTGTTTATATACATATTTCATATTATTTATTTCTTAGTTATTTTTTAATTAATTAAGATATTTTCTTTATTGATTTCATAATTTTTAGCTATATATTCAATTATCTTGTTTTTTTCTTCATTATTTACCTCATCTTTTTTCTTGCTGCTTGTGTCTTTTATATTTATTTCAATTTTATTAATTGCATTTTTTTCATTTTTGCTTATTCCATTAATGCATATTTGACTAATATTATAATTTTCTTCTTTTACTATTATATTTTTGCATTCATATCCTTTTGAACTTAGATATGCTTCAACGTTTTCTTTTACTTTTGATTTAAATATGGTTTTTAAATTTTCATCGTTCTCACTTGCTTTGTTTTTTTGACTAGTGGATGAATTCATATATTTTTCTATAATTTCTTCATTTACATTGATTCGTTTTCCCACTACCGGGCTGATGATTGAAAATATTACAAACATTCCCATAACTACTTTTATGTATTTTTTGTTTTTTCCATTCGGAATTATCAGCTCTAATATTCCAATAATTATAACTATATAAATTAAGCTTTTAGCATAAGTGCTTAGTTTGTCTATCATTATTATTCTCCTTACAAAATTTATCTTTACTAAATCATTCATAAAATACAATTAATTTTTACTTATATTTTTTTAAATACTAGGCTTTTTCATATATTGTTTTTTATAAATCTACCCGATATTTTCATATATCATTTTGTAAATCTTAGCTAATATTTTTAATTTGTTATTTTTTTATAATGATTAATTCGATATCTTTATTACTATGGCCAGTCCTATAATCGACATCATTGATGTTGCAAACATTACTCCTAATAATATTTTGAAACTGTCTTTCATTATTTCAAAAACTTTTACTATGCTCTTATCTGCAATTGGTTCAACAAAAGCCTCCGCCATTGCATAAAAAATTGTGTAAGTTGCTAGTTTTAAAATTGGTTTCAAACATATTGCTAGTATTACAACTATTCCACATATTCCCGTTGCATTTTTTATTATATTGCCATAACCAGTTATTGTCTCTATTGCATTTGATAATATATTACCTACAACTGGAACCGCTGATGAAATTATAGTTTTACTTGCTTTTTTTGTGACCCCATCAACATTACAAGTTAGGTTGCTTTCTAATGATGCCATGCTTATTATTAAACTTAATGTACATGTCAATATCCAAATAGATCCTTTTTTTAAAAAAAGAGAAAATTTTTTTAACTGAATTTGATCTGAAAGGTTCGAAACTATATTAATTGCAGTTGATATAAGAACTATTGGAATAACAACTTTTTGTATAAAATTACATGAGAAAGTTACAGCTAGCATTAGCAGTGGCTCCAGCATACTTGATGTACTTATGTGTCCACTCGCTATAAGCAATGTTGAAAGCAACGGAATAAGTGTATTTGAAAATGCAAGTAAATCACTCATACTGCTTTTTATTTCAATGATAATATCTGAAAAATTCTTAAGTAGAATCGTAACAATAAGTATAAATTGTACAAAATATGCGATTTTTGAAACTGATTCATTTCCTAAGTTTTCTGAAATTGCTTTTAAAATAGCGCCTATCAAAATGATCAAAACTATACTAGAAAAATTTTCAAGTGTCTTTTTCATTGTTCTAGAACAAATTCTTAGAACTACCTTAATAATTTTATTATTATCAACCTTTCCAGTTAAGCTCGACTTATATATATCCCCTATATCAATATCATTTGTGTATCTTTTTGACTCATTTATAAAATCTCCAACATTATATGTATCTTCCGCTTCTTTTAAATAATTTTCCATTTGGTAGTCATTTTCACTATTATCAGATAATTTTGTGTTTTCATTTTCAATATTGTCTGCTGCATAAGCAATCTTTGGAAGTGCTAAAAAATATGTAGTGATTATTACTATGATTATTTTTTTTGCCATCACATCCCTCTTTCATAAAAAATCTCACTCATGGTAAAATTTTTATTGTAGTCTCAAGTAATGCCTTTATTATTGGAAGAGATATTGCTATTATCAAAACTTTTCCTCCCATATCAATTTTAGAAGCAATTGATGTTTCATTTGCATCTTTGCAAACGCTTACTGCAAATTCAGTTAATATGGCAATTCCAGTAATTTTTATTAAAATCATTATGTATTTTGAATTTATATTTGACTTAGTTGACATGCTTTCTACCAAATTAAATATTTCTGTTATTTTATCTGACAGAAACAGTAATATTAGAACTCCAGCAATAATTGACACATATATTGCAAATTCTGGTCTATATTGTTTAAGTATAATTGCAATTATAAGAGCTATAAACCCTATTCCAATTATTTTTATAATGTCCATATTTATCCTTTTTTCTCCAAGCGTTTTCTATTTTTTTCTTCTATTTTTCCCTAGCCTTGTATTCTTGTCGTAGCATTAAAGATTAAACATTGTTCTTACTGTTGAGAATAAATTACTAACTTCTTTTATTACCATTGTAAGTACAATAATTAGTCCTGCAAGTGTCGTCATCATTGCCTGATCTTCTCTTCCAGCTCTTACAAGTACCTGATACAAAACTGCAACAAGTATTCCTATTGCAGCAATCTTAAATAATAAATCAATATTCATTTTCTAACCTGCACTTTCTTACATTTTTATCAAATTAGTACGATAATTATTCCCAATCCAAATGTTAATCCTAAAGTTTTATATAATTTTTCATTCTTTTTTCTTTCCAGCTTTGCGTCTTCAATTTTGGTATCAATAAACTTTTCTGTCAGCCTTATTTCACTGACTTGTCCATCTAAATCCGTTTTTCCAAGCATTTTAGCCAATCCCTTTAGCACCGTAATGTCTTCCTTGGTTAATGAATTTTTACTTTCATCACACGCATTTTCCCATGCTTCAGAGCTTGACATAATTTGCATGTTATTGCTCGCCTCAAAAAAAATATTTCCTATCGAATTATTCATGCACTCTGAAATCTCATAAAACACATCTGGTATTGGCTTATATGTAAACTTAATTTTCTCTTCAAAAATTTGAAGTGCTCTTCTAATATCAATCAATTCCTTTTCCCTTGACGAATATTTCTTGGATATTGTTATTCCAATAAATGTAGACACCATGAAAATCAAAATTAAAAAGATGAATTTTATTATTTCCATAAACCTGTCCCCTTTTTTATCTCCTTTTGCTTTTCTCTTTTATAGAAATATATTCATCTTTTAAATATTTATGATAAATTTCCATCGTCTAATTTATACATATTATTTTCTAATATATAAACATCTCTTATTTTTCCCATTCTTTCTAAGAAAATCAACATTTTAAATATCTTTTCTTCATATAATTTATTTAAATTTTCATTCAGTCTAATATCATTTATCGAATCCCCATGTGCCGTAAATATACCCTTCACACCTGATAAAACCGCGTAATTTATTGCCTCAATGTCTTCCTTAGTTCCAATTTCATCAGATACGATTACGCTTGGAGCCATCGCTCGAACAGCCATTTTCATTCCAATACTTTTCGTAACATTATCGAAAACATCACACCTTGGACCCAAATTATTCTGCGGAACACCCTTATACATTGCAGCAATCTCTCCTCTTTCATCTATTACTGAAATTTCATTCTCTGTATTAGTTGAAATATATCTAACAAGATCTCTTAAAACTGTAGTTTTCCCCATCCCAGGCTTCGAAATAATAAGTGTGTTCTGAACTTCATTATCTTTTAAAACATATCTTACAATTTTATCACTTACTCCAATTATTTCTTTTGCAATTCTGAAATTAAGTGCTGATATATAATTTATATTGTTAACCTTTCCATCTTTTAACGCTACACTTCCGGAAATTCCTACTCTATGACCCCCAACAAGAGTAATATATCCTTGAGCTATCTGATTTTGAAAAGAATAAATAGAATTGTCACATAATCTTTGTAAGATATCTATCATCTCACGCTCATCTGGTACAAAATTAGTATCTTTTTCAGAATCATCATACTTAATGATTGCTCTTTTACCAACTCTAATTCTAATCTCTTGAATCTTATTTATCATTCCTTGGTCAATTAGGGCTGATACACTCCTGGGCAAAATTCTAAACAAATAAGCTAAATCCATTATACATCCCCTTATTATAAGTTCTCTCATTATTCTTACTCTTATAATATTCTTGCTCTTATAATATTCCCTCTTATAATACTTTTTCTTATAATATTTTCTCTTATAGTTCATAATCTTTTATGCAAGATTTGATATCATATTTTTTTCAACGCCTTGTTCTTTTCAATCTATGTTATGCACAAGAAAACCTTAGAAAGATAAAAACATTTGCACTTAACTTAACTCTCGTGTAATATTTTAAACAATATAATATTAGTTTATTAATTAAAAAGATTAACACATTTCTTATTGCACAAAAAAACAAAGCATACTAAAATATATGCTTTGCTTTCATAAAATATTACTATTAATTATTTATCCGTAACAAACTATAACAACTTATTCTGCCCAGTTATGATATACATTCATTACATCATCAAGGTCATTTAAATTATCAATTAAACGTTCCATTTTTTCAGCACCTTCATCAGAAAGTTCAATTGTAGTAGAAGGAACCATTTGTACTTCTGCTTCAACAAATTCAAGACCTTCTTTCTCAAGAGCTTCTCTAACTTTTGAAAAATCTTCTGGTGCAGTTGTAATCTCATAGCACTCATCATCTGATTTAAAATCCTCAGCTCCATTATCAAGAGCAAGCATCATTAATTCATCTTCAGTCATTGATGTAGAACTTTTATCAATTACAATGACACCTTTTTTATTAAACATATATGAAACACATCCTGTTGTACCTAGATTTCCACCAGCTTTATCAAACACATGTCTAACATCTGCTGCTGTTCTATTTCTATTATCTGTACTAGCCTCAACGATAAGAGCTACACCATTTGGTCCGTATCCTTCATATATAATTTCTTCGTAAACTTTATCGCTACCTTCACCTGAAGCCTTTCTTATTGAATTGTTAATAGTATCATTTGGCATGTTATTTGCTTTGCACTTAGCTATTACATCTTTAAGCTTTGAATTACTTGTAGGATCAGGACCACCAGCTTTAACTGCTAATAAAATCTCTCTACCAAGTTTTGTGAATACTTTTCCTCTTGCTGCATCAGCTTTTCCTTTTTTAGCTTGAATATTGTGCCATTTTGAATGTCCTGACATATTTAACTCCTCCTTAATAATTCTAATTTTTGAATAAACTCAATATTTAAACAACTTTTATTATTTTATCATATTTTTTTACATTTGTGTAGTACTTTATTAATATTTATAATAAAAACTTTGAAATTGCAAAACAGTCTGAAAACTTATTTGTACAAGTTCCCAGACTGTTATTTGGCTCCTCGTATCCGGCTTGAACGGATGACCTATCGGTTAACAGCCGAGCGCTCTACCAACTGAGCTAACGAGGAATAATTATAATCTGGCGATACCTATTTTCCAAGCAAGGTAACTCGCAAGTATCGTCGGCATATTTGAGCTTGACTTCCGTGTTCG
>CAKOXK010000010.1 GCA_934130085.1 uncultured Clostridia bacterium | reverse complement strand
TTTTTAATTAATCTAAAAGATTAATTAAAAAGCAAAAAGTGGAATAAAGCTAGTAATATCAATGGATAAAGAGATTTTGCAAGGAGGTTTTTGTTTTGAAAAAAATTACAAAATTAGATAGTAAACACAATATAGATAAACATATTTATAGTAATATAAAGAATAATAAATATAAGTACAATCACCAATTATCTAACCAGAAATTTAAGGAAAGAGGCGTTACAATCATGTCTCTTGTCATTACAATTATTGTTCTTCTAATTTTAGCAGGTGTAACAATAAAGTTAGCTCTAGATGATAATGGAATCATAAAACAATCAAAGCTAGCAAGTGAAAAGTATCAGAATAAGGCATTACAAGAACAGTTTGCTTTAAATCAAGCAGAGCAAGAAATTGATAAAGTATCTAATAGCTCAAGCTCAAGTGGTTCATCTAGTGGTGGGAATCAATCAACAGGTGGCAATTCAACGAGTGGTGGTTCAGGCAGTGGGAGTTCTGAAAATACTGATGAATTGAAGAAGCAAATTGAAGACTTGCAAAATGAGGTTGATAGCCTAACAGCTCAAATCCAACAAGAAAAGCAAGAAAAAGAACAATTACAGCAACAAGTGAATGACTTAAAAAAACAACAGAACGAAACAAATTCAACAATATCAGATTTGAATAATCAAATAAAAAATAAGGATAATAAGATAACTGATTTAACCAAAGAAAAGGAGAGTTTAGAAAGTCAAATTAATACCTTAAAATCAAAGCAAGCAACAGGAAATGCAACTGCCTCTCAGGTTTTAGCAGGAGCAACATTCTCAACATCAGCAGGAGTTGGATTGACCGGAACTATGGTAAATCATTCAGCAATAACGAAAGCTGTTTCCGTTAGTTCAGATGAAAGCAATGTCTATTTAAGAACAACTCAAGGAGCTTATTTAACGAATGCATCATCAAACTATCCAGAGGTATGTGCATCAATTTCTGATATAAATAATATTACCGGATATAAATATACACAATCTCAATATGATTCAAATTATACTTCTGGTTATAATGCTGGTAAATCTAGTGTTTCTATCAAAACTGCATCAACTGGTCGTAGATATATCAATGGTGGTAGCACAATTACTTATTCCGCATCTCAACTTGGGATTTCTGGAACGATTGTTGGCGCAGGCATTGTTAATCTTTATAACCGGAAGTTACGCTTCTGGAAATGTGTCTGTAAGTTACTCCTCTAGTGCAGTAACAATTTATAGAGACACTTCTCAAGAGGGTACTTTGTATTTCCAAATTACTGTATTTTATATTTAGTAAAATATTAAATCTTTTTAGCCATAATAATTATTTATAAATATTCTATCTTACATAAAAAAAGGAATGTTTTTTCATTCCTTTTTTATATTATTGTGCATATCCATGTTACAATCGTTGTTATTATTGGTACTGTTAGGTTGTCTGTTCCTTTTGGTGAGATAGCTTCTAGCAAAGTTGCTACTATTGCTGTTAGTATGGCTTTTATTGGCCAATTAGCTATATTCATGTACACCATTCCACCTGCAATAATTATTAATGAGATTATGAACATGGTTGTACTTCCGGCTAGGCTTTTGTCTGATCCAAATATTTTAAAGTGTCTACTTTTGATTCCTTTTCCTGCTATTGCAGCAAATCCGTCTCCATATCCCATAACTGCAATTCCTACTAGTCCTAGAAGTGGATTTTTAAGTATTCCAAATGTTAAGATTGAAATTACTAATAGGCTGATTGCGTAATAAACTGTTCCAAGTGTACGTGAACTTTTTGGTTCATCGTCCCTTTCCATTGATTTTATTATGTCATATTTATATGATAAGTAATTAACTATTACGAAAATTGCTGGAAGTAATGCTGCTGATATGGCATTATCGAAAAATACCATGGCAATTATCCACCAATTTGATAACATTATGTGGATAAATTTTCTGCTTGCTTCTTTTCCTGCTTTTGTGAATAGTGTTGATATAAATATTACTGTGCCTATATATAAAATGGAAAAAATCATTCCATAAATATTGTTCATAGTTGCTCCTTGTGTTGTTTCTTTAATTTTTTCTTATTATTTTAGATAGCTGGTTGTATGTATCTTGTGAGATTAGTGTTTTTGATGTTATTACTCCATTTTTTAATGTTGTTTTATATGTTTCTGATGTGCAACCATCTTCTCCTGCTCTTTCAATAATTTCTTCTCCCGGCTTCAAAGTTGTATCTTTTTTATATTCTACTTTTTGCTTAATTATATTTGTTACTTTTGATTCTATTAGTACCGTTTGGTCTTTTTCTTCTTTTATTCCGTAAAATTCAACTGTTACTACGCCTTCTCCTGCTGTTGCTTTTATTTTTATTGGGTAATTTCTGTTGTTTTCAAATTTGAAGTCTAATGCTCCCCATGATACTGTGGCATCTCTTCCAGCATCTAAGTATGATGTTTTGAATGAATGATTATGTCTTTCCACTATATTTACATCTGCTAGTAGCGCTGCATTATATAATGTAGAAGATAACTGACATATTCCTCCTCCAACATCTAAAACTACATTTCCTCCTGCATAAGCATTGGCTTTTTTAAATCCTGCTGAAATAGTTCTTTCTCCTATTGTTTGGTTGTATGAGAATGTTTCTCCAGGGTTCACTATTGTATCATTTAACTTTTCTGCTGCAAGTACTAGGTTGTTGTTTCTGTTTATGTTACTTGCATCATAGTTGGTTGTAAATGTTGATAATTTGTCTGTAAATGCTTTTTCTCCTAAACTTGCTACTGTTATTTGTGGCTCTGTTATTTTTAATGGTATTTCATATTCTTCTTTATTTTCTTCTAGCATTTTTTTCGCTTCATCTTCTGTTATGTCTAAGTCTATGCCATTTTCCTCCGCATGAACTTTTAGCGGTTCTTCTGTTATGTATGCATCTTTTGCTTCTTTTTTTATTTCATTTATTATTCTATCTAGGTTTATTGGTTCAGGTTCTTTTTCTTCTAATGGAATTTCTATTGTGTTTTGTGTGTCTTGTAGGTCTTTTATAGTTTCAATTATTTTGTTTTTTAGTTCTTCTTTTTTTATAACTACTCCCTTTTTACCTTTTTTTATAAGTAGCGTATTTCCTTCAATTGAATATGTACTTTCTTTTTTCACGTTTGGAAGTTTTGATTCTATCTCGTTTATAATATTGTCTATTGATTCTTCTTTTATTGAAGTTTCAATTTCAATGTTTCTTTTTATCATATATGTTGATAAGATATTGTAGTTGTTTATAATTATGTTTGAATTTCTTCCTACTCCGTATGCTTCTTGTATTGCTTTTGAAATATTTCTTGATATGTTTAATTGTTCAAAAGATATTGTCGTTTCGTAATTTTGTTCTGTTTCTTTTAGTGTGATTTTGCTTAGCTCTTTTTCTCTTATTTTTTTATTTAATTCTTCTTGTGCTTCTTCTGTTTGTTTTCCAGACATATTTATTTTTGATATTTCTATATTGTGATGAATTTTATTGTTTCCTATATTGATTAGGCTAAATATTGTAGAAAAAATTAGTAGTATTATAAAAATAATAATTGCTATTTTTATTTTTGTGCCTCTTGATATTGGTATTTTGTCTTTATCTAATTTCACTTTTTTTAAATTTTCACTCATAAATATTCCTTTTTATTCTTTTATATTTTCTTTAAATATTATTTTCTGTAATTTATAATATGCGTATGGTTTTATAATATAAGTTATTTATTTTCTATAGTTTTTAATTTTTTTCTTTATACAGTTATGATTATAGCATTATATATTTTGTTAATCAATTAATTAAAAGATTAAATGTTATATTATTTCAAATATTTTTTCTGTACAAATTGAAACTAAAAAAGTAGAAATATTGTTTTTTCAACATTTCTACTTTTTTTCTGGTGTGCCATGAGGGACTCGAACCCCCCTCGTAAGTTTAGGAAACTTATGCTCTATCCAGATGAGCTAATAGCACATTTTTTATTTCTTTCTTTGCATGTTATTCTATTTTTATTCTTAGTTTTCTGTTTCTTTCCATCCGTCTAATTCTTTTCTTTTTATCGCACCTATCATATTTGCTCTTGTTTGCTTGTTATTTATTTCTAGTTGTTTTAATAAGTTCAATGCATATTCTCTTTTTGATGTTCCATCCATTTTACATACTTTGGGCATGATTTTTATTTCATTCTTTTTTATGAAGCTTTTTGTTAGTTTCTCTGGCACATATATTAGGGGTCTAATTAGTGTCATTTCAGATCTATCCATGTAACTTATTGGCGAGAATGTTCCTATCCTTCCTGCATATATTAAGTTCATTAAAAATGTTTCTAGTACATCGTCCTCATTATGGCCTAGAGCAATTTTATTGCATCCATGTTTTTTTGCCTCTGTGTTTAGTGTTCCTCTCCTTAAATTTGCACATAATGAGCATGGATTTTTCTCTTTTCTTTCATCAAATACTATTTGTTTTATGTTTGTTTTTATTATTACTAATTCCACATCTATTTTTTTGCATATTTGATTTAGTATTTCTTCATCAAAGCCTTCAAATCCGGGATTTATGGTCATTGCAATTACTTCAAACTTTTTTGGGTAATATTTTGATAAATTTTTTAGTGAGTATAATAGTGTGATTGAGTCTTTTCCTCCAGAAAGGGCAACTGCAATTTTATCGCCTTCTTGTATCATATCGTAGTCTTCTATAGCTCTTCTCATAAGGCCTTCTATTCTTTGCATTTGCTCCTCCTCTCAGATTTTTTCTTTATTCTACGAATTTTTTCATTGCTTCTGTTAGTTTTGCTAATTTTTGTTCTGCATCTTCGTTATCTTTTCCTTTAACACCCATGTAAAATTTAATTTTTGGCTCTGTTCCTGATGGTCTTACACATGCCCATGAGTTGTTTTCAAGGTCGTAGTATAACACGTTTGATGTTGGTAAGTCTGTTTCTTTTTCTTCTCCATTTTCTGTAACTATTTTATGTTTTTCATAATCTCTAACTTCTAGCACTTTTAATGAGGCTAATTCTTTTGGTGGATTTGCTCTCATGTTGTCCATCTTTTCTTTTATTTCTTTTGCCCCATCAGCACCTTTTAGTACTATTGATATTTGTCCTTCTTTATAATAACCATATTGTTCATATATTTTTTGAGTTTGCTCATATAAAGAAAGTCCTTTAGATTTGTAATATGCAAGTGCTTCACAGGTACTCATTACTGCTGATATTCCATCTTTATCTCTTGCGTGATCACTGATTATACATCCATAACTTTCCTCAAATCCGAATTCAAATTTGTATGATTTGTTATTTTCAAGTTCTCTTATTTTCTTTCCTATCCATTTAAATCCTGTTAGAGTTTCAAATTCTTTTATTCCGTAGGCTTTTGCTATTGCTTTTGCCATGTCTGTTGATACTATTGTTGTAATTATGCAAGCATTTTCAGGTAAAATTCCCTTTAATTTTTTTTGTGAAAGTTCGTACTCTAATAATAATTCTGCAGACATATTTCCTGTGTATGGAATGTATTCTCCTTTTTCTTTTCTTACATATATTCCAATTCTATCAGCATCAGGGTCATTTGCTAAGATTAAATCTGCATCTACTTTGTTTGCAAGCTCTAGTGCTAGTTTGAATGCGTTCTTATCTTCTGGATTAGGATATTCTACTGTTGGAAAATCTCCATCTGGCTTTTCTTGTTCTTTTACTACATATACATTTTTGAATCCAAGTTCTTGTAATACTCTTTGAACCGGTATATTTCCTGTTCCGTGCAATGGTGTGTATACAATTTTTACTTTATCACCTTGATCTTTTATTGCTTCTTTGTTTAATACTAAAGATTTTAATTTGTTTATAAATAGATCATCTATTTCTTTTCCTACAACATTGTATAATCCTTTTTTTATTGCTTCTTCTTTTGATATTTTCTTTATTTCGCTGAATTTAGTTTTTTTAACTTCTTCTATTATTTCTTTGTCGCTTGGTGGAACTATTTGTGCTCCATCCTCCCAATATACTTTGTAACCGTTATATTCTGGTGGGTTGTGACTTGCGGTTATCATTATTCCTGATATGCATTTTAGTGCTCTTACTGAAAATGATAATTCTGGCACTGGTCTAAGTGATTCAAATATGTACGTTTTTATTCCGTTTGCTGCTAATATTTTAGCAACTTCTTGACTGAATTCTTTTGACATGTGCCTTGAATCATACGCAATTACTACTCCTTTTTGTTCTCCATGCATTTTTATTATGTAATTTGCAAGTCCTTGTGTTGCTCTTCCTACTGTGTATTTATTCATTCTGTTGGTTCCTGCTCCCATAGTTCCTCTAAGGCCTGCTGTTCCAAATTCAAGTTCTTTATAAAATCTATCTTCAATCTCTTTTTTATTTTCTTTTATCTTTTTTAATTCTTCTTTTGTTTCTTCATCGAAGTCTGGACTGTTAATCCATTCTTCGTATTTTTTCATGTATTCTTCCATACCAATATTCCTTTCATACTCTACTTTAATATTTAGATATACATATATATATGTTTTTGAATATGTATGATTTTATTATTTATGATTTTATTATGTACGATTTATTTGCTTTTCACTTGTATATATTTTTTACTTAATTTATTTTTTATTTTCTTTAGCTTCTTTTTTAATCCTTCATATATAAAGTTTTAGAGTTTTCTTTCTTTGTTATGAAAGTCAATATATAGTTTTCTTGCTGTTTCTGGACTATCTACTCCTTCTTTATTTTTTACTGGAGCAAATTCATCTTCTCTTTTTACTCTCATTACTACTATATCATCTAAACTTTCAAAAGCATCAAATAAAAATGCCTCAAACTTGTATGCATTTGGTTTATCAGCTATTACAACATTTCCTGTTTTATCTGTGTAATTAGCTTTTTTGAATGCTTTATGGTATGGTAATTGTTGCTTTCCTAGTTGTTCAATTGCTTTTATATTAAATTGGTTACATAAAATATGAGATTCTCCATATTTTAATTCTCCATTTTTTGCTTTTTCTTCTGCCATTTTTGGACTAATTTCTGTGTATTCTACAACACTTGGTTTTCCGTTGTGTTTGCAAAATACACCTACCTTCTCGGTTGGGTTTGCTTTTACTATACTCTTTCCTGCAGCTAATACGTGTTTCTCTATTGATATTCCGATTAAAACTGGATCTACTGGTTTTACTAATACGTTATCAACTCCACCAATAAATACCCATTCTACGTTTCTTGCCTTCATATCATATAAAACACCGTCTTTTAATAGCGAGCTAAATATTCCTCCATGCCCATCAGCTGCTTCTTTAATATTGCCGTTTTCATCAACAAGTATTTTTCCATTGGTATCAACCATTGGTAGTCTGCCTTGTTTGAAGAATGATATACAATTTTTTGGATAACCAAAATAATTATGATCTTTAAAGAATTTTTCTGTTGCCTCGTTGTTTTCTTCACTTGTCATTATATACCATGGAATATTTACTTTATATTTTTCACTTGCCTCTTTTAATGTGTCTGTTAAGATTTCAAATATAGATTTATGGCTATCTAGTCCTAAATCAAATGTTCCTTTGGGACCATTGTGTCCAAGTCTGGTTCCTTGTCCACCTGCCATTGTAACTACTGCAAGCTTTCCTTCTTTAATTGTTCTTTCACCAATTTTGTAATATTTATCATATTGCTCTTTTGTTAATTTGCTTTTATCTATATAGCTTATTGGCTTAACATTTTCTTCATTGAAATCCTGCTCTTTTTTTGTTTCTTTATACAATTGATTGATTTTTTTGAAATCTATTGTCAGTATTTTGTCTAAAAATTCTTGTCTTTCTTTTTCATCTTTGATTCTTTTATAAGCATCTAATAATTGCTCTTGGTCGTATTTATTGCAAATATCTGTTACTTGCTTTAGCTTTTCGTCCATCATTTTCTCCTTTTTGTATTATTAATTGTACGGCTTCGGCCACGATAGACACTTCATGCCACTCTAAAAATGCTTTAGATATTTCATATAATACACCAATCAGTTAGATTAGTCAATTACTTTTTCTCCTGTAGTATACAATATTTTGTCGTTTTCTTTTAAAACTTCGCTCATATATTTTCTTTGTTCTTCAAAATCAAAACAATTTATTATCTTAATGTTATTTATGTCTTTTTCTATTATTTTGTCATTGACATATTTATTAACTTTTTTAATGTATTCGATTTTTCCTCCTATTATAATTAATGAATTTTCTTTTATTTCTGTGCATTCATAGTTGTTGTTTCTTTCGAAATTTATTTTTTTATCTATATTATTAAATTTATTTTGATATCTTTCTTTTAATATTCTAATTTCGTCATCTATTCCGTTTTCTAGAAATGTTATTGTGTTATATTTTTTGTTTTCCTCATTTTTTAGATATTCTAGTAGTATTAAACTTAAATGATAATTACTTGAATAAAAAACACATAGCCTTTCCTCTTTCATTTTCGTCTCCTTTCGTGGTAAATATTACCATGATATTACATTTGTGTCAATAAAATTTCACAAAAATCGTTCGTCAAAATTCGACATACTTTCATTTTTTCTTAGATTTTCGGGCTTTTTTAGTTTTTATCTCCTATGTATATCCTGGTTTTTTTAGTCAATAATCTTCACAGGAGGTTTCATTTATGAGAAAATTAAATAATTTAAATAAATTTAACGTTACTTATTTTTTTAAGGCTTTAAGAAAAGCTACTTTCTTAACAATTTTGCTTTTTTCTTTTATTTTTTCATCTGCTTATTCTTTTGCTTCCTGTTCTTTTAGTGATTTAAAGAATTCGGTTCTTAGACTTCATGTAATTGCAAATAGTGATTCTGATGAGGATCAATCTTTAAAGTTAAAAGTTCGTGACAATATTCTTTCATATATTAATGATCTTTCTTTTTCTTCAAGAGAAGAATGCATTAACTATTGTAAGAATCATATACAAGTTTTAAAGGATTTGTCTTTACGAACTATTCATGATAATGGTTATGACTATGATGTGAACGTGGAAATTGGAGATTTTTATTTTCCAACAAAGACTTATGGTGATATTTCTTTTCCTTCCGGTTTTTATGAGGCCCTAAAAATAGAGATTGGCAATGCTCGTGGGCATAATTGGTGGTGTGTAATGTTTCCTCCCTTATGTTTTGTTGATGTTTCTTCTGGAATCGTTCCTGATGATTCCAAGAAAATTTTGGAGGATATGCTCTCTTCTGAGGATTATAATTTGATTACTTCTGGTAATAATCTTAAGAATTCTTCAAATAATAATTCTATTTCTATAGATTCTTCTTGTGATAACTCTAATTCTAAAGAAACTCTTGAAGGTTTAGATAATGCGTTTACATTTAAATTTAAAATTATTGAATTAATAAATAATTTTTCGTCCCGCGCAGCTAAAAACAATTAATTTTACCTATTTCTTTTAAGATATATTTATGAGTCATTTTTATTGCTAACTACCTTTCAATAATTACTATCTTAATTGAATTAAACTTTAATATTTTCTCTTAGAAAATAACTAAAAGATTTTGACATTTTTACTTTTCAAGTCACATATATTTCTTTTTTACCTTGTTTTCTGTTGTAAATTTTTATGTTATATGTTATATAATATTGTTGATATTATTTTTATGTATTTATAGTTTAGTTTATAATATATAATTATAATTCTAATTATATTATATTGATATTGTTTTTAGGGGGAATTACTTTGGATAAATTTATTATAGATGGAAATACCGTTTTAAATGGCGAAGTAGAAATTAGTGGAGCAAAAAATGCCGCAGTAGCAATTCTTCCAGCTACACTTTTAGTTGATGGAATAACCACATTAGAAAATGTTCCTAATATTAGTGATGTTAAAATTATTTGTGATATTTTGAATACTTTGGGAGCTAAAGTTACTTGGCTTGATAAGCATTCTTTGACTATAGATTCTCGTAATTTGAAGAGCTCTCATGCTCCTTTAGACAAAACTTCTAAGTTTAGAGCTTCTTATTATCTACTTGGTTCTCTTTTGAGTAGATGTAATGATGTTCAGGTTGGTCTTCCAGGAGGTTGTAATCTTGGTGCAAGGCCTATTGATCAGCATATCAAGGGCTTTGAGCTTTTAGGTGCTAAGGTAGATGTTACGCAAGGTAAAATCACAGCAAAAGCTTCAAAACTTGTTGGAACTTCAATCTATTTTGATGTTGTTTCTGTTGGTGCAACAATTAATTTGATCTTAGCTTCTGTTTTGGCATCAGGAACAACAATTCTTGATAATGTTGCAAAGGAGCCTCATGTTGTGGATGTTGCTAACTTTCTTAATTCTGTTGGCGCTGATATTAGGGGAGCAGGAACTGATACTATAAAAATCAATGGTGTTAAGAGTTTGAGTGGAAATCATTCTTATTCAATTGTTCCAGATCAAATTGAAGCCGGTACATTTATGTGTGCCGCTGTAGCATCTCATGGAAATATTTTAATTAAGAATTGTATTCCTGAGCATCTTGATTCTTTATCAGCTAAAATAATTGAAATGGGCGGTAAAATTGAGGATTTTGGAGATTCTCTAAGAGTTTCTTGTGATGGTCCTATTAATGCAGTTAATGTTAAAACAGCTCCTTACCCAGGATTTCCTACTGATTTGCAACCTCAGCTTGGAGTTTGCCTCGCTCTTGCAAGTGGAACGAGTATTATTAACGAAGGCATTTGGGAATCACGTTTTCAATATACTAATGAACTTAATAAAATGGGAGCTCATATTACACCTCAAGGTACTACCGCAATTTTTGAAGGCGTTTCTAATTTGGTAGGTGCTCCAATTTATGCAACCGATTTAAGAGCCGGTGCCGCTCTTCTTATTGCAGGAATCGTTGCCAATGGTCAAAGTGAACTTTATAATGTTCATTATATAGATAGAGGCTATGAGCAAATCGAAGATAAATTTATAAGTCTTGGAGCTAAAATTACAAGAATTTCTGATTATGCTGATTAATTGATTTTCTGGAAGGATTGTATACTTATGTTTAAATTCTGTAATTTGTATAGTGGAAGTTCTGGTAATTGCTCTTTTGTTGAAAGTGATAATTGTAAATTGCTAGTTGATTGCGGTGTTTCATGCAAAAAAATTGAGGAAGGCTTATCTTTAATTGGTTCTTCAGTCTCTGATTTGGATGGGATTTTAATTACACATGAACACTTAGACCATGTAAAAGCTTTACAGGTTCTTTGTAAAAAATATGATGTTCCTATTTATGCTAATGAAAAGACTTTTGATAATATTAAACAAATTATTCCCGATGATTTAAAGATTTTCTTTAAAACAAATGAGTCATTTGATTTAAAGGATTTAAAAATTTTTCCTTTTGATATTCCTCATGATGCAGCAGATCCTTGTGGTTTTTCTATTTTTCAAGGTGATAAGAAGGTTTCTATTGCAACAGATGTTGGTCACGTAGAAAAGGATTTGTTTGATAATTTAATTGGTAGTAATTTTATTTTGCTTGAGTCAAATTATGAGCCTGAAATGCTTAAGTGTTCTAAGTACCCATATAATTTGAAAAGAAGAATTCTAGGTCCTAATGGTCACTTATCTAATGAAGATGCTGCCAAAACCATCTCGACACTTGTAAAAAACGGTTCTTATAATATTAGTTTAGGTCATTTAAGTCAGCAAAATAATTTTCCTGAACTTGCTTATAAGACTGTTGTAGAATCACTTATGGAAAATAGGGTTGATACTCATAACTTACATTTAACTGTTGCAAATAGACAAAAGCCTGATAATTTTATTGAGATTGCCTAGAATTATTTCGAATAATTTATTTGTTACTATTTTAAATTATTTGATTATTTTTAGGTGTTTAATTAATTTATTTGAATAATTTTCTCGCTATCTAATTAAATTATTTGTCTATTTTTTAAGCCACTAAATTAAGTTATTTTGGTGCTTATTAAGCTACTAATTTAGATTATTTTGTATTTTGAAAGGGTATTATATGATTCATATAAATGTTGTATGTGTTGGAAAAATTAAAGAGAAATTTTTTAAAGAAGCTATTGATGAGTATTCCAAAAGACTACAAAAGTATTGCGTTCTTAATATTATAGAGGTACCTGATAAAAATTTACCTGATAAACTTAATGATTCATATATTTCACAAATTGTTGATTTTGAGAGCTCTCTCTTACTTTCCAAGTTGCATTCTTCTGATTACAATATTTGCCTTGATTTAACTGGTAAAGAATATAGTTCTACTCAATTTGCTAAGCATTTGGAGGATATAATGCTTACTAATAGTAGTATTACTTTTGTAATTGGAGGTTCTCTTGGTATGAATAATAAATTGAAGAATTTCTGTAATGAAAAAGTTTGTTTTTCACAGATGACCTTTCCTCATCAACTTATTAGAATTTTTATTTTAGAACAAATTTTTAGAGCCTTTAAAATTAATAATAATGAAAAGTATCATCATTAAAACTTTTTATGACTTCTTTATTATTAAAGCTTAATTTACTATTTTTGCGTTTTAGGTACATGAATAAAAAATTGGATTCATCTTATAAATATAAGAACTTTTTTTAAAATAATAATTTTGCGGAGAATTATTTGATAAGTTTTGCGTTTAAGGGCTTGCAATAAGTTCAATTTTCTCCGCAAAACTTTTTAGGAGAAATTAAAAACGAATAAAAATAAAAACATAAAATTGAAAAATGTGAGTATTTTGTAACATAATTAAATTATGCTTACATTCTTAGTATATACGTTCATCCATTTTTTGTCAATACATTTTTGATTATTTAAGTAATAATATTGCTGTTATTACACTTGCCAAATCTGCTAATAATGCTGGAATTAATATCTTTTTACTCTTTTTTATTTTTACTGAATTTAAATAAACTGCGACCACATATAATGTTGTTTCTGATGATCCCATAATAGCTCCTGCAATCATTCCTATATGACTATCTGCTCCATACTTTGCCATTAAATCAGTCGCTAATGCAATTGATGCGCTTCCTGAAATTGACCTTATAATTGAAATTGGAAGTATTTCTTTTGGTATACAAAAAAAACTAGTAATTACCGATAATTTCTGTATTACAAAATCAAGTAGCCCAGATTCGCGTAGCATATTCACAGCTAAAAAAATACCAATTAATGTTGGAAACATTTTTAAAGTTATTTTTATTCCTTCTTTTGCCCCCTCTGAAAATAAATCATATACATTTTTCTTTTCAATTAATCCTGCAAATAAAACAATTGCAATTATTGAAGGTACAATTAAGGCTGATAAGTAAATCATATTTTATTCTCTTCCTATCTTTAACATTAACTTAGTCGCTAAAATTCCAACTACTGTGCCAACAATCGTTGATATCCATATTGGTACGATTATTGCAGACGGATTTTTTGATCCCAATGAAGAACGTATGGCTAAGACCGTTGTTGGTAAGATTTGTATTGATGCTGTATTTAGAACTACAAGCATTGTCATTGATCTGGTTAATTTATTTTTTTCTTTATTTTCTGCTTGTAATTCGTACATTGCCTTTAATCCTGATGATGTCGCTGCATTACCTATTCCTATTATATTTGATATTGTGTTTATTGAAATTGCATCCATTGCCTTTTTATTGTTTTTTGCATCAGGAAATAGCCAGTTTAAAATTGGCCTTAAACTTCCTGATAAAATTTTCATTATTTTTGTTTTTTCAATTATTTTAATTATTCCACACCATAAGCACATACTTCCTAATAAAGTCATTGATAACTTTATTACATCTTCTGTTGAAGAATAAATTGAATTATTTATTTTATCTATATTTCCATTAATAATTGCATATATGTATGAAATTATAATTATAATCGGCCAAATAAAATTCATTAATTTACTCCTTTTTATTTATTAATTTATATTAATAAAATAAAAAAATATACCATGAAAATTCACAGTATATTTTCTTTCATTTATAATTAATAATTCACAATTTATAATTAATAATTAATAATTTATAATTAATAATTTATAATTTACAATTTATAATTTGTAATTAATAATTAATAATTTATAATTTACAATTTATAATTAATAATTTATAATTTATAATTTATAATTTTCAATTTATAATTAATAATTTGCAATTTATAATTAATAATTAATAATTTATAATTTATAATTTTCAATTTATAATTAATAATAATTTATATATAATAATAACTTTTATTAAATTTATTGTATTATTTTTTCATTAAAAAATTAAGTTTTTTGTTTTTTATTCATTATTAAAAAAATGTTTATATATTTCATTTTTATTTACTTGCCTATCTTTTGCAATTTTTTTTATTATTTCTTTTTTATCTAGTCCTTGGTTTTTATAAAATTCATAATGCTCTTCTAATGATAATTCATTTAATTCGTTTTCTTTTTTCTCTTTATTACCTTCTATTATAATTATATATTCACCTTTAGGAATTCCTATTTTTTCTATAACCTCTTCTACATTTCCTCTATAAAATGATTCATGAATTTTTGTTATTTCCTTTGCAACAACAATTTTTCTGTTACCTAGAACTTCTTCAATTTCTTTTAGTGTGTCAATTATTCTGTGAGGAGCCTCATATATGATTATTGTCTTTTTATCTTCTTTTATTTCTTCAAATTTTTCTTTTCTCAATTTTTTATTTAATGGCAAGAATGCATAAAAGCTGAATTCCTTTGTTGGTAAACCTGATGATATTATTGCATTAATTAATGCACATGCTCCTGGTATTGGGATTACTTCTATGTTATTTTTTATAGCCTCATACACTACCTCTTCTCCAGGATCTGAAATTCCCGGAGTTCCCGCATCTGTTACTATTGCAATATCTTGTCCATTATTTACTTTATCAATTATTATTTCTTTTTTCACGTCTTCATTATGTCTGTGGTAACTGATGAGTGGCTTTGATATTCCATAATGATTAAGTAATTTTAGTGTTTGCCTTGTGTCTTCAGCAGCTATTACATCAACACTTTTTAAAACCTCGATTGCTCTATATGTTATATCTTTTAAATTTCCAATTGGAGTTGCAACTAAATATATTCTTCCTTTTTCCATTTTACTTTTCCTATAAATTTATATTTTTTTATATTTTATATTTTTATATTCTTTATTTATATATTTTTTTATTTTTATATACTTCTTTTATTTCATCTGTATATGTACCATCTTCATTATAGATAATTAATGGCTTTTCCACTTTTAAAAATACACCTGCATTTTTTACTGCTTTTATTAGTACTAGTTTTGACTGTTCTGTAATTTTTGAATAAACAAATCTCATTCTCTTTATTTCTAGTTTATATTTTTTTAATATTGATATTAATTCTGTGAGTCTGTCTGTTCTATAAACCATATAAAATGATGAATTATTGTTTAATAATTTACTTGCACAATTTATCCAATCATTTAAATTAGCAGTCGTTTCAAACCTTGATATTTGCTGTTTATCATTTTTTGCATCTATTCCTGTTCCTATTTTTTTATAAGGAGGATTTGTTATTACAACATCAAAAAAACCATTAGGATATTTCACATCTTTTATATCTATATTTCTTATTTCAATTAAATTATTTAAATTATTTAAATAAATACTTTTTTCAGACATCTCTGCTACTTCTTTTTGTTTTTCAATTCCTACGATTTTTGATGGCATAACTTTTTTCGATAATAATATTCCTATTATTCCTGTTCCAGATCCAAGATCAATTATTTTACTTCCTTTTTTTATATCCCTTGCAAATTCTGTTAGTAATACACTATCAATACCAAATCTGAATCCATCCGTATCTTGTATTATTTTCAAATTTTCATATTGTAAATCATCTATTCTTTCCATGTTTTTTATTATATACTAATTTTATTGTTTTTTCAACTTTTTGTCATATTGATTTTTTATTTATTTTCTGTTTTTTTCTTGCAATGTAATTTTAATTACATCTTTAATTTGTAAACATCGTGTTTACCTAAGCTTTTATCTATTATTTTGCATATCATTCTACTTTACTTTTTATTTATTTATTTTTATTATTCTCTGTCCTTTTTTGTCTTTTTGTCATACGTTTTTTGTTTTTTCTTTATTATTATAAAATTTTTTTATAATTTCGTTTATATTATTTTTTATTTCCTTACAAATTTTCCATTTAAATTATTTTGTTCTTTTCCATCTATTAAAAATTGAATATTATCTATTTCATTAAATTCTGTCATTGTATTTACAATTTGATAAATTGCATTTGTGCCTTTTGAATTTAAAAAATTTTCTGATAAGTCAATTTTTAATGTTCCTTTTTTTAATTCAATATTATTTATTTTTGTATCTTTTGGTATTTCATTTATTAATTTATTATTATCTTCTGGTCCAGAAATTAATAATTCCAATATTTTTTTGTATGGTTGGTCTATTAATTCTTTTATTTTTATTTTTTTATTTTCAATTGTTAGAATTCCTGATGTTTTGTCTATATAATAAAGTTTTAAATTTGTATCTTCATTATTTTCTTCTTCTTGCGGTTGAATTTCGCTCATGTTTTCCACATTATTTAATACTTCTGTGGAAAAGTTACAAATAATTATCAATAATATTCCTAAAGCGATTATTATGTAAAAAATGATTTTCTTATTTAATTTAATATTTATTTTTTTATTATTTGTATTATTCTTTTTATTTTCGTTGTTATTAGATTTTACATTATTACTTACTTTTTTCACAATTTTATTTTTATTCCATTTTTTTTCATTATTTAAATCTATTTTTTTCTCTTTTAAATTCTCCTTATTTATTTTTTGTTCTTTCATTTTTTATTTATCGTATAATTTTTATTATACGAATTCTCCTTTCCTTGTTTTTATTTCTTATTATTTTATTTTTTTCTGTTCTTTTTTATTCTTATTCATTTTTTTAGTTAAGATTGTTTTTTCATAATTTTATTACTCAAATTCATATTAATTTTTATGATTATTATTTATTTTTTATTACTATATTATCACGTATTTTTACTTAATAAAAAATTCTTTTATTATAATAATTAATCCGAGAAATGAAAGATTTTTTCATTAGATTTGTTCGTGTGCAAAAATTTATGAAATAAAGTTTCTGCACTACGTATTTTTAAATAGAAATTTAAATACTATACTGTATTATTTTTCATGTTAAAATTCTTAATAAGAGTAAAATAATACACAAATAAATTTTCACATAATTTTTACTTACTTGTGCGAAGATTTTAGTGACCATTGGTCATTTTTTGTTTTATTTTAATTGACAAAATTCATCTTTTCACTTATAATACACTTGTTTTTTAGTATCTACATACTAAGGAGGTTATATGGAAAAAACTTTACATGTTGGTTTAGATGTTGGATCAACAACAGTCAAAATCGTTGTTATGGACCATGATTTAAACACAATTTACGAAAACTACCAAAGACATTTTTCTGATACCAAAAATACTGTTTGTAATGTATTAGCAGATTTTTCTGAAAAATATAAAGATTTTAATTATACAATCGCACTAACTGGTTCAGGAGCCATGTCAGCTGCAAAATTTTTAGACCTTCCATTTATTCAAGAGGTCGTTTCTTGTAAAAGAGCTGTTGAAAAATATATTCCAGAAACAGACGTTGTAATTGAGCTTGGCGGTGAAGATGCAAAGATTATCTATTTTGGAAATTCAATTGAGCAAAGAATGAATGGTACTTGTGCCGGTGGAACCGGTGCATTCATTGACCAAATGGCATCATTACTAAATACTGACTCTCAGGGATTAAACGAATTAGCAAAAAATCATAAAATAATTTATCCAATTGCTTCAAGATGTGGCGTTTTTGCTAAGACTGATGTTCAGCCTTTAATTAATGAGGGTGCTGATAAAGAAGATATTGCTGCATCAATTTTTCAAGCTGTTGTTAACCAAACAATTTCTGGTTTGGCGTGTGGCAGACCAATTCGTGGCAACGTTGCATTCTTAGGCGGTCCTTTGAACTATCTTTCTGAGTTAAGAAAACGTTTTATTGAAACATTACACTTAACACCAAGCCAAACTATTGTACCTAAAGACGCTCATTTGTTAGTTGCTAAAGGAGCTGCTATAGATTCTATTGAAAATAAACCTATTTCTAATGAAAAGTTGAAGGCTAAAATTGATGTTTTAAAAGCTTCTCGCGATACTACATCATCTCCTCTTGCACCTCTTTTCGTAACAAATTTTGAGTACGAAGAGTTCAAAAAGAGACATGAAAAAGATAAGGTAAGAAAACATTCTTTGAACGGATTTAATGGAGACTGTTTTATTGGAATTGATGCTGGCTCAACTACAACCAAGTTAGTTTTAACTGATTCTGATGATAATCTTTTATATTCTTTATATAGAAGTAATGAAGGTAATCCTTTAAAAAGTGTTTGCTCTATGCTTAAGGAATTATATAAGTTTATCCCTAAAGAGGCCAAAATAAGATATAGTTGTGTAACTGGTTATGGTGAAAGCTTAATAAAAACAGCTCTAAATGTTGATTTAGGTGAGATTGAAACGATTGCTCATTATACTGCTGCAAAATATTTTCTTCCTGATGTAACTAGTATCGTTGATATTGGTGGTCAAGATATGAAATACATCAAAATTAAAGATGGAACTATAAATAATATCATGCTTAATGAGGCTTGCTCTTCGGGCTGTGGCTCTTTTATTGAAACATTTGCAAAGAGTTTGAACCTATCTATAGAAGATTTTGTTCAATCCGCATTAGATTCAAGAGCTCCTGTTGATTTAGGCTCAAGATGTACGGTTTTCATGAATTCTAAAATAAAACAGGCTCAAAAAGAAGGCGCTACTATTGGTGATATTTCTGCTGGGCTTTCATATTCGGTTATAAAAAATGCTATTCAAAAAGTAATGAAGGTTAGAGATGTCTCAACTTTGGGTGATCACATTGTTGTTCAAGGTGGCACTTTTTATAATGATGCTGTACTTAGAGCTTTCGAGCTTATCGTTGGCAAAAATGTTATAAGACCTGATATTGCTGGTCTTATGGGAGCCTATGGCTCTGCTATAATCGCTCGAAAACAATATGAATCCAATCTTGATATGGAATATAGATCTAAAATAGCCAGTGCAAAAGATATTGATAATCTAAAAATTACAACTTCCCATGTTCGTTGCAATGGATGCGAAAATCATTGTTTACTTACAATAAATAAATTTAATGATGGAAAAACTCACATTTCAGGAAACAGATGTGAAAAAGGCGCTGGGAATGCAAATAAAAATCTAGATTTGCCTAACTTATACAAATACAAAAATGAGAGATTATTTAACTATTATAAGCCATTATCGGAAATTGAAGCCAAGCGTGGAACTATTGGAATTCCTAGAGTTTTAAATATGTATGAGGACTACCCTTTCTGGTTTACATTTCTAACAAATTTAGGTTTCAGAGTTGTAATTTCAGAAAAAAGTACTCGAAGAACTTACGAAAAAGGAATGGAATCAATGCCATCTGAGTCGGTTTGTTACCCTGCAAAGCTTTCTCACGGACATATTATAAGCCTAATTGAACAAGGCATAAAAACAATTTTTTACCCATGTATTCCTTTTTCTCGTCAAGAAACAGAAAAGGCCGATAACCACTATAATTGCCCAATTGTCATTTCATATTCAGAGGTTTTAAAAAATAACGTCGAAGAATTAAAAAATGTTAAGTTTCTAAATCCATTCTTACCATTTGAGCCAAAGAGACTTGCTAAAACCATACTTTCTTTACCTGAATTCGATGAATACAATTTCACAAGAAAGGAATTAATCGAGGCCGCTAACTTGGCAGAAAAAGAGTATCAGCATTTTAAAGATGATGTACATAAAAAGGGTCAAGAAACCCTTGATTATATGAAAAAAAATAACTTAAGGGGAATTGTTTTAGCAGGGAGACCTTACCATGTTGACTCTGAAATAAATCACGGTATTGATACCCTAATTACAAGCTTAGGATTATGTGTTTTATCAGAAGATAGTATTTCAAATCTAGGCAACATTAGACATCATCTAAGAGTTGTAAACCAATGGGTATATCATTCAAGGCTTTATGCAGCTGCTGATTTCGTTGGTAATTCTGATAATCTAGAACTAGTGCAACTAAATTCATTTGGTTGTGGTGTTGATGCAGTTACAACTGATCAAGTAGAAGAAATTCTAACAAGTTATGATAAAATGTACACACTAATAAAAATTGATGAAGTTAACAATCTGGGAGCTGTTCGAATTCGTATCCGTTCTCTTCTTGCAAGTATGAATAAGAGAATTGAGAAAAACAAATCAAATTCATCAGATGAAATTGGTAACTATGAAGTAAATAGAAAAATCTACACTAAAGAGATGAATGATGCAAATTACAATATTCTATGTCCTCAGATGGCTCCTATTCATTTTGAATTAATCGAATCAGCCGTAAGATCTTGTGGATATAACTTTCATTTGTTAAGAGAATGCACTCCTCATACAGTTGAGGTTGGACTAAAATATGTAAACAATGATGCTTGTTATCCATCAATTTTAACAACTGGTCAGCTAATAGAAGCCCTTCAATCTGGAAAATACGACCTAAATAAAACTGCTGTTATAATGTCACAAACAGGCGGAGGATGTAGAGCAACAAACTACATAGGTTTTATAAGAAAAGCCTTAAAAGACGCTGGCTTTGGTAATATTCCCGTTGTTTCCTTTAATGTAGTAGGAATGGAAAAAATGCCAGGTTTCAAAATTACTCCAAAATTAATTGAACGTTTAATGAAAAGTGTTGTTTATGGCGATTTATTGCAAAAGCTTTCAGCTAAAAACCGTGCCTTCGAAATTCACAAAGGTGAAACCAATAAATTATATGAAAAATGGTTAAGTAATTGTAAGAACCTTGTTGCCGATTCCTCAATGAAAGAATTTAAACAAAGTATATACAATATGGTTGACGATTTTGAAAAAATCCAAACTGATTTTTCCAAAGAAAAACCTAAAGTTGGAATTGTAGGAGAAGTATTAATAAAATACCAACCTTTTGGAAACAATTACGTAGCTGAAAAACTTGAAAACGAAGGCGCAGAAGTTATTTATCCAGACTTTATGGGTTTTGTTAAATTTATTGCAACTCATAAAATAACATTTAATCAATTAATAAATACTGATGCTGGAAAAGCCAAAATATTTAAGTTAGTAATAAAATTAATTGATATTATTGAAAAAGATGAAATAATTGCACTATCCAATTCTAAAAAAGGTTATATACTACCATGTAATATTTTTGAACTTGAGAAAAATGTAAAAGATATTTTATCAATTGGAAATCAAACCGGTGAAGGCTGGTTCTTAACTGCAGAAATGATAGAATATATTCAAAACGGTATAGATAATATTGTATGTGTTCAACCATTTGCATGTTTGCCCAACCACGTAGTAGGTAAAGGAGTAATAAAAACAATAAGAGAAAAATATCCTAATGCAAATATTTCTCCAATTGACTACGACCCAGGTGCTAGTGAAGCAAATCAAACTAATAGATTAAAATTATTATTAGCAGTAGCAAAAGATAATCTAAATTCTAAAAACTTAAAATAATATTAGAATTATTAAAAATAATAGTACTCAAAAATATGATCCTAAAAAAAGCTTAAAAATAAAGTAATTAATGTATAAATAATTGTAGCATACGTTAAAAATTTATGCTACAATTATTTTAGTTATAAAAATGAAAGGAGAACCCTATAATGTTTACTTTTATGCCAAAAGAAACATACAGAAAAATATCAGACATAAGCCTTGATTATTTAATTAATGATATAAAAATAAAAGGATTAATATTTGATTTTGACGGGACATTATTTCAAAACAGAACAGTATCTGTTGACACTCTTAATTTCTTAAAAAAAGCAAAAGACCTCGGACTAAAAATATCAGTTGTCAGTAACAATATCCACGTAAGCAATACTGTACTAAAAACAATAAACATTAATACAACAAAAAAATTTGCATGCAAACCTTTAAAAAAACCTTTCTTAGATATGGCCAAAAGAATGAAATTGCCTCCCGAAAAAATTGCAGTAATAGGTAATAACAGATTTTCAGATATACTAGGAGCAAATCGAGCTGGGATGTACTCAATCTATATACAAGACCTAAACAGTTTTCTATTCAAAAGAAAAATAAAATTTAATTTAAAAGACATTGGAATAAAACATATAGATTAACCATAAATAAAGAGTATTCTTTGTTCCTTCTTCAGGAAGTCTCATCTATAAACTACTTTATTTTGTGAAATATTTTAATTTAACAACCAAATAACAATTAATCCTCACAAATTCAGATAAAAACTCACCAACAGTTAAAAAATTTATGATAACTATTGACTATTAGATTCATTTATGTTATTATAACAATTGTTACGAATTACGTATCACATGGAGAGGTGGTCGAGTTGGTTTATGGCACCAGTCTTGAAAATTGGCGTAGGTGTGAGCTTACCGTGGGTTCGAATCCCACCCTCTCCGCCATTTTTTTATTAAATAACAAATGTAGGTGTACCCAAGTGGTTGAAGGGGGCAGTTTGCTAAACTGCTAGGGTTCGCTTTAGGGCCGCGGAGGTTCAAATCCTCTCACCTACGCCAAAAAATTAAAGTTCTTGCTTTAATTTTTTTTATTTTTAAACGTTCTTATTTCCGATTCAATAAAAAAAATAATATTATCATTATTTTATTTTTTTTTTATGTTTTTTATATTATTTATATAATATTGTATTATTTTGTATTATTTTATATTATTATTTTGTTTTATATTATTATATTATTATTTTATTATTTTATTATTTTCCAATGCTAATTCTTCTAATATTATATTCTTTTTATACCTGATTCGCTTTTATTACATTCTTTATAATTTATCAATTTAAAAATATTTTTAATATTAAATTATAGAATCGTTGTTATTAATAATAACATAGTCTTGCTTTTATTCTTCATTTACACTTCCAAATTATTTCTTACATTTTACTTAAAAAAAATTTTAAATGAAATTCATAAATAAAAATAGTCTTAATAAAATTTTGAATTTATTTTAATTCTAAAATAAAAAAGATTATAATAAAAAAATTAAATAATATAAATTATAAAAAAGAATTATAAAATATAATTTATCGAATAAAAATTTTGAAAAAGAATTATGAAATATAATTTAAATAAAAAAAATTAAAATTAAAATATGAAGCTATCCATCATAAAAAATAATTTGTAAAAAAATATAATTGAAAAACATAAACTGATAACTTATAACTTATAAATTATAAATTATAAATTATAATTTATAAGTTCTAAAACACTAATTTTTTTTCATAATTTTGTATTTATTTTCTTAAGATAGTTATTTTTTATAATTAACTCTTTTAATATCTTCAATAGAAATTTGAAATTATTTTAAGGTAGAATTTACCTTTTTTCTTTTTTAAGATTTCTTCTTTATGCTTTCTTGTTTTCTCATTCTATTGGTATAATATTCCTGTTTGATTTTTTTGTCTTTTTTATTTTATATACAATCTTATAATTCTCTAACATTTCAAAACAGTATATATCTTAATTTTTCCGTTTCTTCAATTTTTTGATTCGGCAAAAGACAATTGTCAAATTAGCAACATTAAATTTGTATCTATTTTTCTTCCCTATTTCAAAAGATCAGTACACTTACCTCATTAGATAATTTCACCCATTTTCTTTGTTATTCCCTAAGGTAATTTTAATAACCCCTTAATCTTTTTAGCATGTCATAGCTTGTAATCCTCTTCTTCAATTATTACTTCTTTACCGGACTTTTTGCGTTGTTTTGTCTTTATGCCAATTTTTGAATTGCTTTTTTATCAACTTATTTCTATGTGTCCAAATTATTTTTCCTTAATTCTCATTAATTCTTGTTATTATATCTACGATTTCTCATTTTTGAGGTTTACGTAATTTGTCTTGGTGTAACACTTTTACATTCCATACTGCAAAATTAAAAAAACACTTAGTTTTTTTAATTACTCAACGATTTTTCTTTTTTCTTTAATTCCCTAGTAATTTTGCAGTTAAAATTCTTAGTTTTCTGCCTAATTCATCAACAAAGTCTTGCTATCACTTACACCCTTACTTTTTATGTTGTCATATTGACTACTTTTTTGTTTATTTCTCTTTCTTAAAATTTGATGTTTTTTTATTTGTAAATGTTTTTCCTTCTACTCTTCTTTCTCTTTTTGGTTTCAAGATATTAATATTATGTATACCTTTTTTTAGCTCATTTTTTAATTTAAATTTTCACTTTTAAACATTCGTTTTTTTCTTTAGGACTTTATTGCCAATATATGGTTTTTGTCTTTTTTATCTTTCTTTGTCTCCAACGTCAATTAAAAAAATTTTTATATTGTTGAATCGATTTTTGATTCATTTCTGATTTGTTTTTTGGTTTTCTTTTTTCTTTATTTTATCCTTGTTAATTTATTATTATTTATTTATTATTTTTGTTTATTATTTTTATTTATTATTTTATTTATTACTTTTTTATCATTTTTATTTATTATTTTATTTATTACTTTATTTATCATTTTTATTTATCATTTTATTTATTATTTTTATTTATTATTTTATTTATTATTTTATTTATTATTTTTGTTTATTATTTTTATTTATCATTTTATTTATTATTTTATTTATTATTTTTATTTACTATTTTTATTTGTCATTTTATTTATTATTTTTATTTACTATTTTTATTTATCATTTTATTTATTATTTTTATTTACTATTTTTATTTATCATTTTATTTATTATTTTTATTTACTATTTTATTTATTATTTTATTTACTTATTATTTTATTTACTTATTATTTTACCCTTATAAATTTATTATTTTATTTACTTATTATTTTATTTACTTATTATTTACTTTTTTTCTATATTATTATTTTTCAAAATATCGCTATTAATTCAAATAAAAAAATATATTAGTATTAGATGTTAAATACAAATATAGATATAGATATAAATATTAATATTAATATTTATATTTATATTCAAATTTATGTTATTAATTAACCTATAATATAATAATTAAAATTATATTATAATAAAAAAGTTAAAATAAAAAATAAATATTAAATATTTAATAATTAATGTTATTATATTTAATATTTATTTAATTTTAACTTTATTATTTATAATTTATAATTTATTGCTTTATTTATTGCGTCTTCTTCTTCTTTTGATAAATTTAGCTTTGATGTTCCTTTTATTATTTCCTTTGAATAAATATTAGATCCCCCATCTTTTGTGTAAATACTATTCAATACTATTCCTGAATTCTCATAATTTAATAATGCAAGTGTAAAACTTAATTTATTTTTTGTGTCTTCATAAGAATTATATCTTATCAATCCAATTTTATTTATACACTGCATATTTTTTTTGTTTAGTGTATTACAGTATTCTACAATTTTGTTATCTTTTTCGTTTAAATCATCAACCTTACTAATATAGTCTTTTAATAATTCACTAAAATCCATTCCTCCACCTAATTTTAAAGCAACTTTTTCATATCTTTTTTTAGTTTGAAAAGTGTAATATAAGCTGATTATTGAAGTAATTATTGATATTACTGTAATAATTATTAAAACAATATCTAAATTCAACTATATATCCTTCCTTACTAACTCTAAGATTCTTTCAAGTTCATCATTTGTAGAGTATTGAATAATTATTTTTCCACTTCTAGGACCAGCATTAAGTTTAACTTTTGTACCAAAAAATCTTTGAAAACTATCTTCTATATCCCTGCAGGCAGCAATGTATTTCTTGTCCCTCTTTGGTAGCTTTTTCTCATTCTTTACCATTCTCTCAACATCGCCAACAGTTCCATCATTTTCAACAATCTTCAATGCCATAGCATACTGTTTATTAGGGTCGGATATTGCCATTAATGTTTTACAATGCCCTTCAGTCAATTTTCCCTCTAAAGCTAATTCAATAACCCTTTTGTCAAGATTTAAAATTCTCAATGTATTAGCTACGTATGATCTACTTATTCCTAATCTATCAGCTAATTCCTGTTGTTTAAGGTTATAATTATCAATTAATTCTTTATATCCAAGAGCCTTTTCAATAGGATTTAAGTTCTCTCTTTGAATATTTTCAATAAGAGAAATCTCTTTATTTTTTTGTTCATCCTCATCCCTTATTAAACAAGGAATCGTGTCTAATCCTGCCTTTTTAGCCGCTCTCCATCTTCTTTCACCTGCAATAATTCTATAATATTTTCCCTTACTTTCAACAATTATAGGTTGCAAAACACCGTAATTTTTAATTGAATTTGCAAGTTCATCGATTGACTCTTCTTTGAATGTTTTTCTTGCTTGAGTTGTATTAGGTTCAATATCCACAATCTTGATATTTTTTACCGTTTCCTCATTTCCTTTGTTCATATCCTGTAATACTGTGCTCTCTGAAAAAAGAGCATCTAATCCACGTCCTAATCCAGAATTCTTTGCCATAAAACTCACACTCCTTATTAATTAAATTAGTATTCTTTATTTTAAATATGTTATCTGTTCTTCCTTAAAAACTCTTTCATAAGTTTCTCATAGCTTTTTGCGCCCTTTGATCTTGGATCGTATGAAACAATAGGCATTCCGAAGCTTGGAGCCTCGCTCAATCTTACATTTCTTGGAATTACAGTTTCAAAAACCCTATTTTCAAAAAACTTATTTACTTCTTTAACAACCTGATTAGAAAGCTTTGTTCTTGAATCATACATCGTTAAAACAGCACCTTCAATAGTCAAATTTCTATTATAATATTTTCTTACCAAATCAACCGTTTTTAATAATTCACCTACACCTTCTAGCGCAAAATATTCACATTGAACAGGTATTAAAACACTATTAGATGCAGTTAATGCATTTAAAGTAATCAATCCAAGAGATGGAGGACAATCAATAAAAATAAAGTCGTAATTATCTTTGGCTTTATCTATTTTATCCTTTAATCTATACTCTCTACCAACAGTCCCAACAAGCTCTACTTCAGCTCCTGCCAAACTCATGTTCGTAGGACAAAGTTCTAAGTTTTTTATGTTAACCTTTTGTAATGTATTAACAATTTCAACATCATTGATCAATAAATCATAAGTTGAAAACTCACAATTTTTCTCTACTCCAAGACCACTCGTTGCATTTCCCTGAGGATCTGCATCAATAAGCAAGATTTTCTTTCCTTTTTTTGCCAACATAGCAGCTAAATTTATAGCGGTTGTGGTCTTTCCTACACCACCCTTTTGATTTGCAATAGAAACTACTTTTCCCAAAATTCTCCCTCCAATCTTCATATATGATACAGAAAAAAAAGAAATATGTCAATAAATTTTTCTACATATTTCTTCTTAATTTTACATTTATTTAGTCAATTATTTTCATTACATTTACTAATCCATTTTACATGAATCTATTTAGTAAAAGTTCATTTTATATCTTTTTATTTTGCCGGAGTATCCTTTTATAAACTATATTAAAAATTCTTTATCTGTTTTCATTTCTTAAACTAGATTTATATTTAAGTATTAATTTCTTGATCTCAAAATGTGATTTTCTATTCATAATAGTTCTTAGTTAATTGGCTCTTTTGAAGGCATACCAGCTTTTCTAGGATACTTGTTTGAGCACTTTCTTACTTTTCTTATTATAATAATATTTCTCTCTAAATCATTTTCAGCATCATCTGCAGCTAATTTTAAATTGTCAACTTGCTCAATCCTTCCACCTAGTACTTCTATTGCCTTTTTTGCTCTACTAAGTTCCTCATCCACATTTGGTCCCTTCATACAAATGCAAATTCCATTAACTCTCACAAATGGCAATAAATATTCAACTAAAGTACTCAAATTAGCAACTGCTCTAGATGTTGCTATATCAAATCTTTCTCTATAATCAGGGTTTTTAGCTGCATCTTCGGCCCTTGAATGAACAGCCCTAATCTTGTTAAGATTCAGCATCTCAATTACGTCATTTAAAAAGTTAATTCTTTTATTTAATGAATCTAATAAAGTAATATCAAGGCTTTCATTATATATTTTTAAAGGAATCCCCGGAAATCCAGCCCCAGTACCAACATCAATTATTTTACTATTATCGACAATATACTTGTTAATTGTTAAAGAATCGACAAAATGCTTTAAAACTATCTCATCTTTATCTGTAATTGCTGTTAAATTTATATTTTTGTTCCTTTCAATCAATAAATTCATATACTTTTGAAACTTATTGTATTTTTCTTCACTTAAATCATAAAAATCTCTTAAATCCATTCTATTCTCCATTACATATTACTCGTTATTATACTAATTACTTATTATTGTACAAATAAATTAATAAAACTGATATATCTGCAGGTGAAACTCCAGATATTCTTGATGCTTGACCAACAGAAACAGGCTTTACCTTATTTAGCTTTTGTCTAGCTTCCAATCTTAGTCCCCCAATCTTTGAAAAATCAGTGTTTTCCGGTATCTTTTTATCTTCAAGGCTCTTAAACTTCTCAACTTGCATTTCTTCCATTTTAATATAACCCTCATATTTTACCTGAATTTCGACTTCTTTCTCCTCTTGATATGTTAATTTTGGTCGATTTTTATCGATTTTTGCGGTTTTATCATAATTTAATTCAGTTCTTTTTAACAAATCTGACAATTTTACCCCTGTTGTTATTTTACTTGAGCCATTTTCTTCAAGAAAATTATTAACCTCATCTGTTGGTTTTATTATATTTTCCTTCAATCTTTCAATTTCTTTTTCAATATTTTGTTTTTTTACTAAAAACTTAGCATATCTGTCATCTGAAATCAGGCCTATTTTATGACCAATCTCAGTAAGCCTCAAATCAGCATTATCCTGTCTTAAAAGTAGTCTATATTCAGCCCTAGAGGTCATCATTCTGTACGGTTCATTAGTTCCTTTAGTAACAATATCATCAATTAAAACACCTATATACGCCTGTGAACGGTTTAAAATTAAAGGCTTCTCGTTCTTTATTTCAAGAGCAGCATTTATTCCGGCAATTAATCCCTGACACGCAGCCTCTTCATATCCCGATGTTCCATTTATTTGGCCTGCAAAAAACATTCCTTTAATTCTCTTATGTTCAAGTGATAACTTAAGCTCTTGTGGGTCTATACAATCGTATTCTATAGCATAGCAAGGCCTTGTAAACTCAACATGCTCCATTCCAGGAACCGTTCTGTACATCTCAATTTGAACCTCCTCAGGCAAAGAGGAACTCATTCCCTGAACATACATCTCATCAGTATTTCTTCCAATTGGCTCAATGAACAATTGATGTCTCTTTTTATCAGCAAATCTAACAACTTTGTCCTCAATTGATGGGCAATATCTAGGTCCTGTACCATGTATTCTTCCAGAATATAAAGGTGATCTCATCAAATTTTTTCTTATAATTTCATGTGTTTTTTCATTTGTATAAGTCAAATAACACTCCATCTGATTATCATCATGGTCGAAATTATCTTCCATAGAAAAAGGCTCAATCTTGTCATCCCCATACTGAACTTCCATCTTAGAAAAGTCTAAGCTTCTCCTATTTACCCTTGCAGGAGTACCTGTTTTGAATCGATTTATTTTAATTCCAAGGTTTCTTAGTACATCTGATAATTTATTTGCTGCTGAAACACCATCTGGGCCACTTGCGTATGATACCTCCCCAATATGAATCATTCCCTTTAAATAAGTACCTGTTGCAAGCACAACCGCTTTAACATTATAAATTGCTCCAATGTTGGTTTCTATTGACTTTACCTCATTATTTTCAACATTAATATTAACTATTTCGGCCTGTTTTAAATACAAGTTTTTCTGTCTTTCTAATGTGTGCTTCATTTCAGCCTGATATTTCTTTCTGTCAGCTTGAGCTCTTAAAGAATAAACCGCAGGTCCTTTAGATGTATTAAGCATCTTTAATTGAACATACGTCTTATCTATGTTTTTGCCCATTTCACCTCCTAAGCAATCAATTTCTCTTACAATATGTCCTTTTGAACTTCCACCTATATGTGGATTACAAGGCATGTTAGCCACGCATTCCAAACTAATTGAAAACACTAAGGTCTTCAATCCCATTCTCGCTGCAGCAAGACCAGCTTCGCATCCAGCATGTCCTGCACCAATTACAGCAATATCATAATCACCCGCATAATAACTCATAACTTTTCCTCCTAATTTTATAATTTCTTCTGTTTTTGGTGAAACAAAAACCAAAATGTTTCACAACAATTTTTTTGATAAAAAGGTCGCTTTCAAAGCGACTTTTAATGCTGTTTTTTGTTTGTTTATAGCATTTTTTCGTTGTTTTGTTTTTATGTTCGTTTTCCTTATTTTTCCAATGTTTCACAAGTTTTCTTCATTTTTCTTATTCGCTTTTTCTTTATTTTACAGGGTTTGTCGAATTTTGTCGAAATTTGTCGAAAACTTTTAGCCGATTTATATATTTTTAATTCTTTTATTTAAATTTTTATATTACAAAGTTCACGCATTCTTTTCTTCCCCTTGAAAATTAAAAAGCAATATTCTTTAAAAACATAAAATTTCAAGTATATTTTCTCTAAAGCAAGAAAATTAGATTTTCTTATTTTCCTAAACAGAAATTTTTAAAAATTTCATTAATTATATCTTCAGAAACATTTTTTCCAGTAATCTCTCCCAAATCTTCTAAGCACTTTTTCAAATATATACTGCTCATATCCACAGGCATAGATTTTTCCATAGAATCAATTGCCATGTTCAAATCCTCTTTAGCAAGTCTAATTTGTTCCTTGTGTCTTTCATTTGTAATCACGACATCATTATTTAGCTCTATTTTGTCCAATTTAAACATTTTTTCTACTTCAGAATATAGTTTGTCTACCCCTTGATTATTTTTGGCTGAAATCTTAATCTGAGGCTTTTTAAATTTTCTAATTACTTGTTCCATTTCAAGATTTTCATTTTTTACATCAATTTTATTTAAAACAATAATTGCATTCTTATCCTTAATCAAATTTAAAATTTCAAAATCTTCATCATCAAGACATTCATTAATATCAAATAATGCAATTACTAAATCAGCCTCATTTGCAAGTTTTCTGGCCTTTTCAACTCCAATTTTTTCAATCTCATTGTTAGTTTTCCTTATACCTGCCGTATCAATAAGTTTCAAAACAATCCCGTTAACATTGCACATCTCCTCAATAGTATCTCTGGTTGTACCCTCAATGTCACTAACAATCGCTCTCTCCTCATTAAGCATAGTATTCAAAAGAGAAGACTTTCCCGCATTCGGCTTTCCTAAAATTACAGTCTTAATACCCTCTTTTAAAAGTTTCCCTTGCTCAAAACTATTCTCTAATTTAGTCAAATCCTTCAAAATCTCGTAACTTTCATTCAGAGCATTTCTATTTTCTATTTCTTCAATCTCATATTCAGGATAATCAATATCAACCTCTATTGCTGTTATAGTATCTAATAATTTACTCTCAACAGCATTTATTTTCTCTGATAATCTTCCCTCTAACTGATTTATTGACTCTTTTGCCTGTTTTTCACTTTTAGCCGATATTAAATCCATTATGGCCTCAGCCTGTGACAAATCAATTCTACCATTTAAAAAAGCTCTTTTAGTAAACTCCCCAGGAGAAGCAAGCCTTGAACCGGCCTTCAAACAAGCCTCCAGGATTTTTTTCTCAACAACAATTCCACCATGAGTATTAATTTCGCACATATTTTCCCTTGTATAGCTTTTAGGTCCAACAAAATAAGAAACTAGAACCTCGTCAATTACTTGATTATTAACCACAATATTTCCATATTTCATAGTATAACCTTTTATTTCCTTTGACTTATTTTTAGGAACAAAAATTTTATCAAGTATATTAAAACAATCACTTCCAGAAAGCCTAACAATTCCAATCCCAGCACTTCCAGTTGCTGTAGATATTGAAGCAATTGTATCTAAATTATCTATCATATTAACCTCCTCATTAAATTGTAAATTTTGTATAACCAATACTATTTTAGGCTTCTTGGCAATCCATAAAAATATATATTAAAAATTTTTCAATCTTTTTTCTAATATTTTTTAAGTAAAATCAATATAAAATAAAAAGTCAAAGTAAGATTGTTGCATAAACAATATCGAACTTTGACTTCGAATTAAATATAAAATTATTTTTTTTCTATAACAACCTTTCTTCTTGGCTCCTCACCAATACTATAAGTTGTAACAAATTTGCTATCCTGAAGTCTTGTATGAATAACCTTTCTTTCATACGCTGACATAGGTTCCAAAATAACCTTCTTGCCAGTTCTCTTAACAGTCTTCTCAAGCTTATCAGCAAGCTCTTTAAGAGTTTGCTCCCTCTTTTCTCTATATCCTTCAATATCAAGAAAATCTCTAACCTTAACCTTAGTATTTCTATTACCAATAGAAGAAATTATAGTTTGTAGAGCATTAATTGTATCCCCTCTGTGTCCAATTAACCTCGAAGCATCTTCTCCATCTATAACAATATTAACACCTTCAGCATTATCTGAAATCGTATAACTAATATTCTTATAAACATCTGAAAACTTCTTTAAAAAATCATCTGCACTCTTTTTAAATTCATCAATATCCTCCTTTGAAGGATTTTTCTTTTCAATAGGATGACTTTTCTTTTCGCTTTCTTTTCCTTCTTTTATTGTTAACTCAACTTTAACAACTCTTGGATCCAAAATACTGAAAAAAGCTTTTTTTTCTTCATTTTCCAAAACCTTTATTTCAACATCTTCTTCCTTGCAATTAAGCTCTTTCAATCCCTTGCTTATAGCTTCATTAGTTGTTCTTCCTTCACTTATAATAGACTTAGGCATTAGCTTTTCCTTCTTTCTCTTTCTTATTTGAAATTAAATCAAGTATCAATCTTTCTCCTAATTGTAAAATATTACTTACAAGCCAATATAATGATAATCCCAAAGGAGCAATCAAAGCAACTGCAACTGACATAATAGGAATCATCCAATTCATGCTATTAGTCATATTTTGCATACTTTCCATCTCAGACTCTTCCTTCTCAGCCTCATCATCTTTGCCCTTTCCTAGAACCTTAACATCTGATGAATTCTTATCCTTCTTTTTAGTCATATTATTCATAATTTTAATATTTACGAATGTAAGTAATACATATAAAGTAGGAATTATAAATACTTTCACATCTTTATAATTCTGCATAGGAACCTTACTCAAATCTAACCCCAAGAAGTTCATATTAATGCTTACATTTTCATCATCTTCAGACTTCGTCTCAATTATTTTTATTTCAGGATAAGAAGAATTCTCTCCGCTTTCAGTTATCTCAGTAGTATAATTTTTAATTACCTCTGGATCAATTTTCTTCATATAAGAAAGAGGTCTACTTACTAGGTAAAACACCGAAATAAAAATTACAAATTGAAGAATTGAACTCAAGCAACCAGAAAAAGGACTTACCTTTTCCCTCTTATATAATTGCATAACCTCTTGATTTAACATCTGAGGGTCATTTTTATATTTAACCTGAAGTTTTTGCATTTCTTCCTGCATCTTAGAATTCTTTTTCATTGCCTTTTGCTGTTTTATTGATAAAGGTAATAAGAAAACCTTAAGAAGCAATGTAAAAATTATAATTGCTAAACCATAATTTTGCACAAGATTGTACAAAAAATTTAAAACATAGCCAAATAAACTAGCTATAAATCCCATATATCATTCTCCCTTCACTTTAACGGATCATATCCACCCTTAGAAAAAGGGTTACATCTCAATAATCTAAATATACCTAAGAAAATTCCTTTAACACATCCATATTTTAATATCGCCTGCTTCATGTATTCAGAACACGTAGGATAATATTTGCAATGAATTCCTGTTGAAGAAATAATAGGAGAAATTCTCTTTTGATAAAAATTTAGAAAAAAAATAAAAATTTTTTTCATTTTACAATCCACTTTTAGAAACCATTTTATTAAGATCATCTAAAATATCATAATAAGAAGCATCATCATACTTACATTTTTTATTCCATGTAAAAACGATATCATATCCAGTAATTTTACCAAAATCAGAAAACCTATAAGCCTCTCTAATTAGCCTCTTAATATGATTTCTTTTCACTGCATTAAACATCTTAGAGCTAATAGCAATTCCAATTCTATTTTGCTTCTTCTTATTTTTATAAATGTATACAATTACTTGCTTTCCAATAAAATATTTTCCTTTATTAAAGACATTTTTAAATTCATAGTTTAATTTAAGCGTTTCAATTTCATTCATAATAATACCTTAAAAAAGGTCACTATACGTGACCTAATATTTACGCACTTAATTTTTTTCTTCCCTTAGCACGTCTTGCATTTATAACGTTTCTACCTTCTCTAGTAGACATTCTTTTCATAAATCCATGAACTTTTTTTGCTTGTCTCTTTTTTGGTTGATATGTTTGTTTCATTATTGCACCTCCACTCTGTGTTTACATATTTAAAATCTAATAAGTAATTTATATTATATAACGTTTTTCATTATTATGTCAATAGCTTTGGTGCAAAAAAAGCTAATTTATTTTTTATTATTGCTTGACTATTTGCGCCATTTTTTGATAATATATAGGAAATTATCATACGAAAGAAAAATGTTATTTAATCGCTTTATTTAAGGCAAATAATAGGGCAGTAAATAACTTTTTTATTTATAAAGAAAGGTTAGTAGCAATGTCTTCTAAAGAAAATTTGACGGAATTATGGAATAAAGCTCAAGAGCTTTTAAAACAAGAAACAACAATAATTGCATTCCAGACATGGATTCAACCATTAGAAATTAAAAGTATGACAGACAATGTTATTGTTTTAATTGCTTCAAATGCATTTCAGCAAGAAACATTGCAATCAAAATACTTAGATCTAATTACAAATATCTTTAATTACATCACCAATAAAAAATGTAATGTAGTAATAAAGTTAAAAGATGATGATACATCTGCGTCCTTGAAAGATGCTCGCACATCAAACGGAAAAAATTTCTCATCATCTGGTCTTAATCCTAAGTACACGTTCAATACATTCGTTGTAGGAAATAATAACAAATTTGCTCAGGCAGCAGCAATGGGTGTTTCAGAAAATCCGGGTACAAAATATAACCCGTTTTTTATTTATGGGGGAGTTGGCCTTGGTAAAACACACCTAATGCATTCAATTGGAAATCAAATTTTGGATAATAACCCAAATTCAAAAGTATTATATGTAACTTCTGAAGATTTTACTAACCAATTAATAAATGCATTAAAAGACCAGGCAACAGAAAAGTTCAAGGAAAAATATCGTAACATAGATGTTCTTCTTATAGATGATATTCAATTTATAGCAAATAAAAAGAGTACACAGGAAGAATTTTTTCACACATTTAACACTCTACATCAATCAGGAAAGCAAATTGTAATATCAAGTGATAAGCCACCAAAAGATATTGAACTTCTTGAAGATAGATTAAAATCAAGATTTGAATGGGGATTAATTGCAGATATTTCAAATCCTGATTATGAAACCCGTCTTGCTATTCTCCGTAAGAAAACACAGATTGATAACATCATTATAGATGATGAAATTTTATCTGCCATAGCAACTAGAGTTGATACAAATATCAGGGAATTAGAAGGAACTCTAAATAAACTGATAGCCAAAGCTTCTTTAACCGGAAGTCCTATAACCATGGCTATGGCTCAAAAAGCTATTGATGACATAGTTGCACAAAAACAAAAAGTAATTTCTTCAGAATACATACAAGATGTTGTTGGAAAATATTTTAATGTTGATCCTCAAGACCTAGTAGGAGCAAAGAGATCAAATGATGTTACCTTTCCAAGACAAATTGCAATGTACTTATGTAGAAACGTTGCACAAATGTCAATGCCACAAATAGGTCGTGATTTTGGTAAGAGAGATCACTCAACCGTAATGCATGCATGTGATAAAATTGAAAAAGAAATTAAGACAAACTCTAATACAAAATTAATTGTGGAAAGTGTGAAAAACTTATTACTATCAGACAATTAACATCAAACTATTACTATATTCGACAAAACTTAACTTTTATAAAAATGTCTGTTTGTAGAATCAATGTTTGATTATAAAACCGCAATCTCTTCCTACGGAACAGCTACATCAGTTATCCACACCCCTGTTGTGGATAACCTGTGGAAAACATGTGGATAATTAAAATTGTGGATAACAAAGTTAATTATGTGGAAAACTTTTTGAGTTATCCACAAAGTTATCCACAGCCTTTTCCGTAGGGACGAGCGGGTTTGATATAGTTTTCAACAGTTTCCACACCCCCTACTATTACTACTACTATATTATTAATATATATAAAAAAAGAAAGGAATAAAATGATGAAATTTGTATGTGAAAAAGAAAAAATCCTTAAAGCCCTTAATTCCGTAACAAAAGCAGTAGCTATTAGAACTACTATGCCAATATTAGAAGGAATATTAATTCAAACAAATGATAATGATATTAAATTAACATGTTATGACCTTGAATTAGGAATTGAATATATAATTAAAGATTGTAATGTAGAAGAACAAGGTGCTACAGTTGTAAATGCAATAATGTTTAGTGAAATAATTCGTAAATTACCAGATACAGAAATAAAAATAGAAGTAAACGAAAATAATCTATTAGTTATAGAATGTGAAGGTTCATTATATAAATTAGCTACAATGAAACCAGAAGATTTTCCTGAACTTCCAGAAATCAATATCGAAAATTCAATAGAAATTGAACAAAATACATTAAAAGATATGATTAGAAAAACAATATTTGCAATAAGTACAGAAGAAAATAGACCAATATTTACAGGTTGTTTATTTGAAGTTAAAAATAATAAATTGAATGTAGTAGCAGTAGATGGTTTTAGATTAGCTTGGAAGAGTAAATTTTTACAAAAGCAAACCAATGATTTTCAAGCCGTAATTCCAGGAAGAACACTTACAGAAATAAATAAGATATTAGTTGATTCATTTGAAAGCGTAAAAATAGGAATTGCAAAAAACCAAGCTTTATTTGAAATAGAAGACTGTAAAATAGTAACAAGATTATTAGATGGAGAGTTTTTAAATTATTCAAAAGTTATTCCTGATAAATGGGACACAAGAATAAGAGTAAATAGAAATATAATTTCAAATTGTTTTGAAAGAATAAGCTTAATATCTTCATCAAGTATAGAAAAAGAAAAAAAATATCCAGTAAAAGTTTCTGTAGGAGTTGGAAAAGTTACAATTTCTTGTACAAACCAAACTGGAGATGCAAAAGAAGAGCTATATGTTACAACAGAAGGAAAGGACCTAGAAGTAGGATTCAATCCAAAATATTTTTTAGATGTATTTAGAAATATTGATGATGAAGAGGTATACATCGATTTTGGAACAAGTATTTCACCATGTATAATAAAGAGTGTAGAAGATGAGGGAGATTATAAATATATGATTCTTCCAATAAAATTAAAAAATGAATAATCAATTTAATAATATAAAATTAAATAATTAAGAAAATAAAATTTATTAATAAATAAAAAACTAGAATAACAGATTAAATTATATAAAATATAGAATAAAAATAGCAAAAGTTATCCACATTTTTTGTACAAAATGTGGATAATTATGAGCAAAACTTTTAAACAAGAAAACACAAGAAAGGGATTAATCATTTATAGATTAATATTTCTATAGTGGTTGTACGAAGAAAATGTACATAAAAAATATTAAAGTAGAAAACTTCAGAAATTATGAAAACGAGGAAATAAATCTCTTTAAAAATATAAACGTTATTTATGGGGATAATGCCCAAGGAAAAACTAATATATTAGAAGCAATATTCCTATGTGCTTTTGGAAAATCATTTAGAACAACAAAAGAAAAAGAAATAATTAAAAAAAATAAAAACTTCTTAAGAGTAATTATAGAATATTCAAAAAAAGATAGAGAGGGAAAAATCGAAGTAAAAATTTCAGAAAAAAAAGAAGTTTTAGTAAATGGAGTAAAGGTAAAAAAATTAAGCGAACTATTAGGAAATATGAATATAGTCATTTTTACTCCAGAAGATATGGAAATTTTGAGAGATGGGCCTCAAAAAAGAAGAAGATTTCTTGACATGATGATAGGGCAGCTCAGAACAAATTATGTATACAATTTAAATATGTATTTAAAAACACTAGAACAAAGAAATAATTATTTAAAAACCAAAAGAATAAATGATGAAATGCTCGATATCTGGGATGAAAAACTTGCAGAATACGGTATAAAAATATATCAATACAGAAATGAATTTATTGAAAAAATAAAAGAAAAGATTGTAAACATTCATAGAGAAATCACAAATGAAGAAATATCAATTATATATAAATCTGATTGTAAAGAAAAAATAAATTTTCTTAAAGAATTAAAGAAAAACAGAGAAATAGATAAAATTAAGGGTTTTACATCAAGAGGAGTTCATAAAGATGACTTTAGTGTTTTAATAAATGGAGAAGATGTGAAGGTTTATGGTTCTCAAGGTCAAAATAGAACCTCAATTCTTTCATTAAAATTAGCAGAACTACAAGTTATTTACGATGAAATAGGAGAGTACCCAATTTTATTATTAGATGATTTTATGTCAGAACTAGATGAAAAAAGAATCAAAAATTTTCTACAAAATATAAATAATATTCAAGTAATCATTACGTGCACAAAGGATATCAATATAAATAACAGTAAATCATTTAATGTAATTAATGGTAAGTTAAAACAATAATTATTTTATTGTTTAATAAAATAATTATTAAAATAATACTAAACTTACTAAAAAGAATTTATTAATAAAACAATAATATTTATAAAAAATTCTAGTTAATAATGTTATTGAAGTCAAGTGAAAAGTTAAATGCAATTATACAATGTAATTGATTGGTCAATTTTTTAAATATGGCTTGACAAAACCAAAAATAAAAAATAAACTATAGCAAGAGAACTGGAGGATTAATAATGGAAAAATACAAACATGCGTATGGAGCAAACCAAATACAAGTACTAGAAGGCCTAGAAGCCGTAAGAAAAAGGCCAGGTATGTATATTGGTAGTGTATCTATAAGAGGATTACATCATTTAGTTTATGAGATAGTAGATAACTGTGTAGATGAAGCTCTTGCAGGTTATTGTGATCACATAGAAGTTAAAATAGAACCAGGAAATATAATTTCTGTAGAAGATGATGGTAGAGGAATTCCCGTTGATATTCACCCAAAAACACATATTTCAGCAGCTGAAACTGTATATACTGTTTTACACGCTGGTGGAAAATTTGGTGGAGATAGTGGATACAAAGTTTCAGGAGGTCTTCACGGAGTTGGTGCTTCAGTTGTTAATGCATTATCAGAATGGACAGAAGTTACAATACAAAGAGATGGTGGAATCTTTCAAATGAAATTTGAGAGAGGAAAAACTGTTGAAAAACTTACGAGAATAGGTGATTCAAAGAAGACCGGAACAAAGGTAAGATTTTTGGCAGATTCAACAATATTTGAAACAACAAATTATGATTATGATACACTAGAAGATAGATTTAGAGAGATGGCATTTTTAACAAAAGGTCTATATATATCTATAGAAGATTTAAGAGGAGAAACTCCTAAAAAGGCAGAATTTTGCTACGAAGGTGGACTAAGATCATTTGTTGAATACTTAAACAAAAATAAAGAAAAAATAAATGATACTCCAATTTATATTGAAAAAACAGTTCAAGATGTTCCTGTTGAAATTGCGTTACAATATACAACTTCATATAACGAAAATATATTATCATTTGTAAACAACATAAACACAATAGAAGGTGGAACTCACCTAGAAGGTTTCAAAAGAGGTCTTACAAAAGTATTTAATGATTATGCAAGGTCAAAAGGAATTTTAAAAGAAAAAGAATCAAACTTACAAGGTGAAGATATTAGAGAGGGATTAACTGCTGTAATCTCAGTTAAAGTAAAAGAACCTCAATTTGAAGGACAAACAAAAACAAAACTAGGAAATAGTATTGTTACAGGAATTGTGCAATCAGCAGTGGTTGATACATTATCAGCATTCCTAGAAGAAAATCCAAATGTAGCTAAAACAATTCTAGAAAAATGTATAAGTGCTTCAAGAGCAAGAGAAGCAGCTAGAAAAGCTAGAGAATTAATAAGAAAAAAGAGTTCACTAGAGGTAACAACTCTTCCAGGAAAACTTGCAGACTGTAGCAGTAAAGATGCAGATAAATGTGAAGTATATATAGTCGAAGGTGATTCAGCTGGTGGATCTGCAAAGCAGGGAAGAAACAGAAAATATCAGGCAATTTTACCACTTTGGGGAAAAATGCTTAATGTTGAAAAATCAAGAGCAGATAAAATCTATAACAATGATAAATTAAAGCCAGTAATTCAAGCAATTGGAGCTGGAATAGGCTCAGATTTTGATGTATCAAAAATCAGATACGGAAAAGTTGTAATAATGGCTGATGCCGATGTTGATGGTGCACATATTAGAACATTATTATTAACATTCTTCTTCAGATACATGAGACCATTAATTGAACAAGGACATGTATTTTTAGCTCAACCACCACTATACAAAGTTTCTAAAAAAGGAATGAAAGATGTATACTGCTATACAGATGAACAGCTAGATCAAACAATGACAGAGGTTGGAAGAGATAACGTATCAATACAAAGATACAAAGGTCTTGGTGAGATGAATCCAGAGCAATTATGGGAAACAACAATGGACCCACAAAATAGAATATTTGTAAAAGTTACAATAGATGATGCAATAAAGGCAGATGCAATATTCCAAATACTTATGGGAGATGAAATTGAACCAAGAAGGGAATTTATTGAGAAAAATGCAAAGTTTGTAAAGAACTTAGATGTATAAAATAAAAAGGCAAGTTAGGAATAATTTATTTCTAACTTGCTTTTTTATTTTTGAAGATAGAAATTTGAAAATTATATTCTCTTAAATTTGGATTACTGTAATCTTAACTAAAAAAATCACTTTCAAATAAGTAATACATTCGCACTAAATTTGAATACTTGACTATTGGAAGGATATTAAACAAAACTCCAATAAGCATTTTATGCAAGTAATTACTTATTAATAATTATTTATGAAAAAAGTATGAAATTGTATTGATTTTGTTGGACTTTTTAGAAATAATAGAAAGATATGGACACAAATTTTTGTCGAAAAATATCGAAATTTGGCACACGATTGTTGGAATAAATTTACAAAACATATTGACATAAAATGGAATACATGCTAAAGTAAGAACAGAAGGAGGTTAAATGAAGGTTGAACAAATACCATCTGTTCAAGATTATCTGCCAATTGAATCGATTTTAGAAAAGGGAATAATAAAATTAAAAGATTTCTCCTATATAAAAATAATTAAAGTAAATCCAATAAATTATAATCTAAAATCTGATTTAGAAAAAGAGGCAATTCTTAACTCATATAAGACATTATTTAAAGGTCTTAGATTTGATCTACAAATATTAATTCAAAGTAAAAAAGAAGATTTAACAGAAAATATAAAAACGTTAAATGAATCAAACCTACATGAAGAAATAAAGCAGAAATACATAAAATATATTCAACAATTAAATCAAAGAACAAAATCTTCTAGCAAAAATTTTTATCTTATTTTAAAAGAATCCTCATCTGAAAAAGAAGAAAAACTAAAGATTGAACAATTAAAAAATAATTACATGAAATTGAAAGATTCACTTTCAAGATGTGGAAATATTATTTCTGAATATACAGAAGAAAAAGAAATTAATGAGATATTATTCTCATTCTTAAATTCAAATGAGTAAAACGAGAGGTGATAAAGATAGAAAATTATATAGGGGGAATCTTCAAAAAAAAGGATTACATTAGCCCGTCATATATAAATTTAAATAACCCAAAATACATTGAAATAGACGGGCTATATTATTCTAATTTAATTATAGTTGATTATTTACGAGAGCAAAATGATTTAATATTCAAAAATTTAATTGAAACAAATGAAAATATATATGTATCGATATTCTACGAAAAGCAGGACTCTTATAAAGTTATAAAAGATTTAACATATAACATAGGAAATGTCTCAGTAGACCTTGAAAAAATATCGAGTGGAAGGCAAGATGCAGAAATAGCTGCATTTACATATAATGATGCAAAATACATAAGAAGAGAAATGCAAATAAATAATGAGGAAATGTATTTTATTTACACATACGTAACTGTATTTGAAAAAAATAAAAAGGATCTGGAAAACAAATTAAATAAAATAGAAGGAATTTTAAGAAGCCAGGGCCTTATTTCAAAAAAAGCTTATTTCAGACAAGAGCAAACATTTAACGCATGTTTACCGCTGATGATTAATTCAAACGACATAAAAAATGTATCAAGAAGAAATATTTTAACAAGTTCAATTCCAGCAACATACCCATTTATCTCATCATCAATATTCGATAAAAAAGGAATATTCATAGGAACAAATATGTACAATGAATCACTAGTATTTATAGACAAATATGATAGAGAAAAATACAAAAATTCTAATATGTGTATATTTGGAACATCTGGTTCAGGAAAATCTTATTTTACAAAATTAATGATATTAAGGTTAAGTTTATTTGGACTAGATCAATATGTTATAGACCCAGATAGAGAGTACACAAATTTAGCTAAAAATTTAAATGGAACAATTATAAAACTAGGGCCAAGCTCAGAAACACACATAAATATTTTTGATATAAGAGAAGAGAGCCTAGAAGAAAATCAAAAAGGATATTTAGCAACCAAAATAGAAAAAATAGTTGGATTTTTAAAATTAGTATTAGGAAATATGAATGAAGAAGAAAAAGCAATTTTAGAAGAAAAAATAATAGAAGTTTATAATCAAAAAGGAATTACATTTGAAGACAAAACATTATATAAAAACGGAAAATTTAAAACAACCAAAGAAATGCCAATACTAGAAGATTTGTATAATATTTTAGATGGAAAATTAAAAATAAAATTAATTCCATTTATAAAAGGATCATTAAAATTTTTAAATAATTATACAAATGTACAATTAAATAATAAATTAATTATAGGAGATATATATGAACTAGGTGAAGAAAATATAAAATTTGGAATGTATATATTTATAGAATTATTTTGGGATAAAATTAAAAAAAACAGAAAAATTAAAAAATCAATTTATATGGACGAAATATGGCAGCTAATAGGAATAACATCAAATAAAGAAGTAGCTTCATTTATTTATAAAATATTTAAAACAATAAGAAAATATGGAGGAAGTGCTGTTGCAATAACACAAGACGTATCAGATTTATTTAGTCTTGAAAATGGAATTTATGGAAAAAGTATATTAAATAATTCAGAAATAAAATCATTTTTTAATCTTGAAGAAGAAAATTTAAATGTATTAGAAAAATATACAAACTTATCAGCAAAAGAAAAAATAGAGATAAAATCATTAAAAAGAGGGGAAAATGTAATGTTCGTATCAAAGGAGCACATTTTAGTGAAAATAGAATCAGCCGAATTTGAAAATGAAATATTACAAGGAGGAAATTAATTTGAAAGAAAATATTAAAATAAACAAAATTATAACAGCAATTGGAGATCCGCAAAAAAGTAAATTATTAAATGAAAGAAACATAAAAATAAAAATACCAGATATTCAATATAAAGAAGGGATATTAGAATATTTAGAAAAAGATAAAAATATTGACTACATAATAATAGACGAGAATTTACCAGGTAATATTCTAAAGCAAGAATTAATTAAAAACATTTATAAAATAAATAATAAAATAAAATTAATTTTAATAAGAAATAATAAAATAGACGAAAATAATAAAACAGAATTTTTATCAAATTCAATTGATAAAAATAACAAAACAAATTATATATTAAACTCAATTAAAGAAAATAATAAAGCAAATAATTTATCAAAAAAAATTAATGAAAACAATGAAATAAATTATTTATCAAATTGTATAAATAAAAATAATAAAATAATCCTATTAAATTCCTTTGATGAAAATAAAATAAAAGAAATTATTAAAAATAAAAAAATACAAGAATACAAAATAAACAAAACATTAGAAAATGAATTAATAGAAAATAAAATAGAAAATAATAAAAAAATAGAAAATAATAAAAAAATAGGAAATGAAAATAAAATGGAAAATGAAAATATAAAAAATAAAATAATAAATTTACAAGATGAAAAAAACAAAAATGATAAAGAAAACAAGAATTTTTTTACCAAATTAAATATTGAAAAAAAACAACTAATTACTGAAAATAAAAAAGGAAAAATAATATCTATTCTAGGAGCAAATGGAATAGGAAAAAGTATTTTTTCAATATTAATATCACGACAAATTAAAGATAAAAAAATAGCAATAATAGATTTTGATATTTTAAACAATAGCTTACATACATTATTAGGAATAGAAAATTATCCAAATAAAATAAGAAAAGATATAAAAATAATTAATGAAAACAATTATAAAGAAGAAAACAAAAAAATTTATGAAAAGGTTATTCCAAATCAAAATAAAGAATTTGAAATAGAAAAATATATTATTCAAACAAAATATAATATTGATTTAATTTCAGGACTTAATTTAATATTTAAAATAAATGAAAAAATAATTCCTGATAAAATTAGAATGATATTTAAAGAGCTAAGAAAAAAATATGACATCATAATAATAGATACATCATCAGAATGTTTCTTTGACTACACAAGAGAAATGATTAGATTATCAGATGAAGGAATATTTATTTCGGGAGCAAATTTATTAGAAATAAAAAAATCTCAAAAATTATTAGAAATTTATAATAAGGAATGGAAAATAGAAAAAAGTAAAATAAAAATTATTTTTAATAAATGTACAAAAAATTCAGTGGACTTTAAAGAAATAATAAAAGCATTTTCAGATTATAAAATAATTGGAAAAATAAAATTAAATAATTATTATGACTATATTATAAATAATAATAAAAGTAGTTTAAAAGAAATAAATGAAGAAGTTACGGTAATAAAAAAATTAATAGAAAGAGAGAAAATAAATTTATTAAAAAAGTAAAAATATAAAAAAATTAGAAATATAAATAAATTAAAAATATAGGTGCATTAGAAATACAAATAAATTAATATAGCTAAAAATTAATTAAATAAATATAATAATCTTATAATTAAAATTTAAGAAAGGAAAAAACATGGAACTGACATTAAATAATGACATTAATATAAATGAGAAAAATCTAAGTGTTAGACAAAATAAATTTTTAGATTCTACATTGTGGAAAGTTATAAATATGGGGCTTAATACAGGAATAAGAGCATTGTTACCAAACGTGATAGAAGATGAAGTCATAAAAATAAAAGATGCTATTATAGATGGAGGTTTTAAATCAGGAGCAAAGCAGGCTATATCTTCTGCAATTGATTTAGGAAAAAGCGTTACAGGAATTGTAACAGGTGACTTTGATAATATCTCTCAAGCACATAATGCAATAAAAAGTGGAGGAATAATTGATAGTATATCAGAAGCTTTAACCTACGGAATAAATAAAGGTGTTCAAACAAAGCTTATTCCAAACGATATTGGAAAAATATTAAAGAGCGGAAAGAACATAATAGTAAATACAATTGAATCAAACATAGAGAAAAATTTTAATGATCAATTAAATGCAGCAGAACTTTTAGGAAAATACGAAAATAATTGGAAAGGTTATTTTGAAAAACATGATCTTACTGGAATGGAAAGAGAATATAAAAAAATAAATGAAGCATTAAAAAATATTTTACCAATAAAAAATACAATATTGGAAGCAGAGAAAATAAAAAATTTACATCAACTTGTAAGAAATAAAGGAGGTAATTTCAACATTACAAATGAAGAATTAGAGCTTAGTAAAAAATTAGTATTTAATGTATGAAAAAAGCTGAAAAAGCCTAAAAAAGCAAGAAAAAGTCGAAAAAATCCTTGCTTTTTTTTGACCCGTTTAGTATAATACATCTAGGTTAAAAACGATGAAAAGAGGTAGAAAATGGACAACAAAAATAACGAAGAGGACTTCCAAGAAGGAAAAATAATTAACAGAGAAATTGTTGATGAAATGAAGACCGCATATATTGATTATGCCATGAGCGTTATTGTACAACGTGCACTTCCAGATGTTAGAGATGGTCTAAAGCCAGTTCATAGAAGAATTCTTTATACCATGTACGAAGATGGTTTAACAACTGAAAAGCCTTACAGAAAATCAGCAACAACAGTTGGTGACGTTTTAGGTAGATATCATCCACATGGTGATGCGTCAGTTTATGATGCAATGGTAAGATTAGCTCAAGACTTTTCAATGAGATACCCATTAATTGATGGACATGGAAACTTTGGCTCAATTGATGGTGATGGAGCTGCTGCATACCGTTACACAGAAGCAAGAATGTCAAAAATTGCAGAAACAATGTTGGCTGATATTGAAAAAAATACCGTAGACTTTATGCCAAACTTTGATGGTATAAGACAAGAGCCAACAGTACTACCAACAAGACTTCCAGCATTATTAGTAAATGGTTCATCTGGTATTGCAGTTGGTATGGCAACAAATATACCACCTCATAATTTAAATGAAATATTAAACGCTGTTATTAAAATTCTTGAAAAGAGAGAAAATGGCGAAGAACTTTCAGATGACGAACTATTCCAAATCGTTAAAGGACCAGATTTCCCTACGGGTGCAACAATTCTTGGAAGAGATGGAATAAAACAAGCATATCTTACAGGTAAAGGAAAAATCACATTAAGAGCTGAAGCAGAAATAGAAGAAATGGCTGGAAATAGACAAAAAATAATTGTAACATCATTACCATATCAAGTAAATAAAGCAAAATTAATAGTGGATATAAATGACCTAGCAAGAGAAAAGAAAATTGAAGGAATATCAGAGGTTAGAGATGAATCTGATAGAGAAGAAAAAGTAAGAGTTGTTATAGAACTTAAGAGAGACGCAAATGCAAAAGTAATACTAAATCAATTATTTAAAAACACACAAATGCAAGCTTCTTTTGGAATTATAATGCTTGCACTTGTAAACGGTGAACCAAAGATTCTTACTCTAAGACAATGTATTGAATACTTTATAAGTCACAGAAAAGAAGTAATTCTACGTAGAACTAAATTTGATCTAGACAAGGCATTAGCCAGAGCGCATATATTAGAAGGATTAAGAATAGCTATTGATAATATTGATGAAGTTATCAGAATAATTAGAGGTTCTTATGATGATCCAAAAGAACAATTAATGCAAAGATTTGGTCTTGATGATATTCAAGCACAAGCAATTCTTGATATGAGATTAAAAACACTATCAGGTTTACAAAGAGAAAAAATTGAAGAAGAATACAAACAATTGATGGAATTAATCGCTCATTTAAGAGAAATACTTGCATCAGATAAATTAGTTGATGATATTATAAAAGAAGAATCACTTCAAATTATCGAAAAGTTTGGTGATGAAAGAAAAACAAAAATTGTTGCAGCAGAGGGAGAATTCACAGACGAGGATTTAATTAAAGAAGAACAATCAATAATTGCACTAACTCACTTTGGGTATATTAAAAGGATGCCAGTTGATACATACAGAAGCCAAAGAAGAGGAGGAAAGGGCATTACGGGTATAACCACTAGAGAAGAAGATTTTGTAAAACAAATATTCTCAGCTTCTACTCACGATATAATCTTGTTCTTTAGCAACAAAGGTAAGTTATACAGACTTAGAGGATTTGAAATACCTGAAGGTGGTAGAACGGCAAAAGGAACAGCTATAGTAAACCTATTAGCACTTGATGGTGGAGAAAAAATTACAACAGTAATTCCAATAAAGAAATTCGAAGAAGACAAATACTTATTAATGGCTACAAAAAAAGGATTTATCAAGAAAACGAAACTTACAGAATATGATTCTGGAAAGAAAACAGGATTAATTGGTATCACATTAAAAGATGATGATGAATTAATAGATGTAAGACTTACAGATGGAAAAGATGATGTAGTTCTTGTTACTAAAAAAGGAATGTGTATTACATTTGGTGAAAACGATGTAAGACCAATGGGAAGAACAGCACAAGGGGTAATAGGAATTAGACTTGATAAAGATGATATAGTTATAGGAATGGAGCCAATTGCCGATAGAAAAGTTGGTACGTTGCTTGCGATTACAGAAAATGGATTCGGAAAGAGAACAGAGCTTGAAGAATACAGAGTACAAACTAGAGGAGGCAAAGGAGTTATAACATACAAAATTACGCCAAAAACAGGAGATATAGTTGGAATAAAAATTGCAAATGAAGAAGAAGACGTTATGATGATTACTGATAAAGGAACGGTTATCAGAATAAAATCAAAAGAAATAAGTGTTCTTGGAAGAAATACACAAGGTGTTACATTAATGAGAACAAACGATGGAGGAAAAGTAGTAAGTATAGAAACTATATCAGAAGAAACAGAGGATGTAGAATCTGATAAATAACAAAAATAAGCACTAATATTAGTTATTAGTGCTTATTTTTTAATTATTCTTTTAATTGTTCTTTTAATTATTATTATAATTGTTTTTTAAAGAAATTATTAGGTTTTAACTTTTCTTAAAATTATCTTTTTAGTGCAATTTTTTTCTTAATTCTTATATCTTCACCGAAAAAGTAACAAGCATTGTAATTACCTATAATCCTTGAAACAATTCTTTCATCATAATTATCATATAAATTTTGCAACGTTAAATTTGTTGAAATTATTGTTTTTGTAATTTTATTATTTTGATTAAGTAATCTAGAATTTATTAAGTTAAATAACTCAGTCAATTTCAAACTGTTTTTAGTTTCTGTACCTAAATCATCAATAATTAATAAATCAACAGAATAAATAGTTGAAACTATATCATTTTGGGTCTTTCCAAATTTATAATCAATAATTTTATCAAGCATAATAGGAGAAGTTTGATATAAAACAGTCTTTCCTTTTTTTATACATTCATTCGCTATGCAACTTGATAAGAAAGTTTTTCCAAGACCAGTATTTCCACAAAAAAGCAAGTTGTTTTCTGAGGGATCATCAAAATTTTCAATAAATTTCTCACAAGTCTTTTTAATAGACATGATATTTTCACGTGGAGAAAGTTTAGAATGATATTTCTCAGGGCTAGCAATATCAGAATAAAAGTCCAACTTAAAATTATCAAAGTTTTGATTTTCCAAATCATATATATTAGAATTATTGTAATTAATGTCATAAAGTTTCTGCTTAATACATGAGCATAAAACATTGCCATTAGGAGTTGAAATATACCCAGTATCATTGCATTTTGAACATTCAAATTTAGGATTAAAAACAGAAACATCTATATGTTTTGATTTTATAAAATTATACTTTTCTTTTCTTAAAACTTCGATTCTATCTTTTATATTTTTAATCTCATCTTTAGAAGAACCAGTTAAAACCAATTGAATAGACTTTATAGAAAGTTTGGCCATATTAGAATCAAGTTCATTAAGCTCTGGATATTTTTCCATAACAGACTTTTTTTTCGAATTGGCATCTGCAATGCAAGCATTTCTTTTTTGTTCATATTCTCTTAAAAGAAGTTTCAAATTATTGTCCAAAAATAACCTCCTTTATTTATTAACATTTATGTAAAAATTATCTAAATCTGTATATTCTCTCTGAGCAAAATTAGCTCCAGAAGTTGTAGTGCTTTTCTTCTCTACTTTTTGAACAGGCTTTGTTTTTTGACTCGCAATGTATGACTCAATTTGGCTAGAATTTATAAATCCTCTTTCATGCCAATCAGTTAAAAGCTTATCAAAGTAATCAAAACTTACATTATATTTTGTAGTAGTTTGTTTTAAAGCAATATCAATAATACTCATATCGTAGCCATAAGTAATATTCCACTTCTCGACATAAGCTTCTTCATAAATAGACAAATTTCTAGGAAGTCTAAGCTTACGCTTAATTGAACTTTCAATAGTTTTAACCTTTTCCTCTTTTTGAAAGTATAAATCAAGGTCATTAAAAGTTTTAACATTATTTTTAAACCAACCCTCTGCAACAGTGGTTATGTAATTACGATATAGGGCAGATTTATTAAAACAGAATCTAAAAAGAGCAATCATAACCTCTTCAGAAAAACCATATTTTTTAAACCATAAATCGATATCACTGTACCATGAAGGAGACATAACCCCCTGAAAAAACTCATTATTAATAGTATCAATCGCCATGGCACGACTTTTATTCTCTTTAATTTCATCAAGATGTTCTGGAGAAATTGTAACCTTTGGCTTATAGAGTTTATTAATTTCAATTTCCTGAATATTTGCAATAATAAAGCCTTGATTCTTTCTGATTAGTAATCCAACACCCTCCCAATATTTAATAGAATCTTGAATTGCTTTCAAAGATAAATCCAATTTTTTAGCAAGATCATTAATTTTTATATCTTTGCCATATTTAGAAAGAAAGTATAAATATAAATAAACCTTTATTGCATCACCACTTGCTTGAGATAAATATTCAGTAAAAAACACATCAGGAATAGATGTTTGTGAAAGAATTAAAGATGAATCATTTTGCTCAATTTTCATAAATATTTACCTCCATACAATGTGCATTATACCATTAAAAACGACAATTTACAACAATATTAATTTATATATATTTATAAGTTATGCTTCACTTGTGATAATTTGTCTAATATATCATTTGAGAAAATATCTAAAAAAATTGACATAATATAAATTTATATATATTTTAAGTTGTAAACATCAATTTATATATACTTATATCAATGTTAATTTATAAACACTTGTCACCAACATGAATTTATATATAATTACAATCAATTGTAATTTGCATATTTATATATAAGTTTTATAATTGATTTTTATATAGCTACTTATATAAATATAATTTTGGCCTAATTAAAAATTTAAGTATATAGTAAAGTATATATAAAACGTTTTCTCCGTTAAAACCTATAATGCAAAAAAGAAGAAAAGGAAAGTACAATAAAATAATAAATAAACAACGAATCATTAAACTTTTAAATAAAATTTTAGAAAATGACCAAAGCAAAAATAACATTATAACATTAAAAATTGCAGTAGGGTAATCAATAAAGCCCAAAAACTTATTTTTAAAATTATAATTTTTAGGAAAAATAAATTTCAAACCTATACCTCCTTTAAATTCAAACTTAAATCAAAAATTCAATCTAAACTAAAATTATTTTTTTAACATCGATATCATTCCAGAAATATTTGATGAAACATCAATAGAAATACCTCCAAACATTTCTCTAACATAATCATTAATTTTAGAAAGAGCATAGATTCCGCCAACAAAAAGTAGCTTAGTTTCTTTAACCATAAAAATAACAATTAAAACAAGTGGAACGAATAATTGTACGAACATAAGAGCAAGCATACTATGCAACCATGCTTTAAAAATCCAACTAGAGGATGAGCTGATAACACTTAAAAACGCAAAAGGTGTAAATAAAATGAGAACTTGTACTAGAATGAATCTTATAGAATATATAATAAGAAGATTAACTAAACCAAAAGTTACAAAACTCTTAATTATTCCATCAAAAGAAAAAATATTAAATTCTTCAGAATTCGAAGATAAGATATTATTAATAGTAATAATAAGTTCAGCAAAATTAATATCAATATGGCAAATATCTTTACCGATAGACTGAATCGAAAGGGTAAATAAATTAAATATTTTTAAAAATTCTTCAACAATAAAATATGAAAAATTTATAAAAAAAGCAAAAATAAGTAATTTAAATATAAATTGACTAGGTTTTTCAATTCGAGAATCAACTATATTAGAATAATAAAAACGTACAACATAAAACAGTGCAATACCAACCAACATAGCATCTGCAAGATATAAAAAACCACTTTTTCCGTTAAAACCAAGCAAATCTCTAAAAATGTCGTTAGACAAAATACTATCATCAATAAAAACATAATAATCTAAAGAATCATACATACTATTATCAATAGAAGAAAAGAGATTACTAAAAATAGTATTAATAGTCTGAATAATAATGCTTACAACTTCACTTTGCTCCAAATAAAAACCTCCTTAAAAAATTAAAAATTTAAAGAACTAACCAATTAAAGATTTAATTGCTGATAAAATTAAGTCAAGGGCAAGTAGAACTCCGTAAGAAACTAAAGAACCACGAATAACTTTTTTAGCCATGCGCATACGTTCCTCATCACCAAAACTAAACTTTTTCATAAATAATCCTACTCCAACAGCTACGGCAGCAGCCGGTGTTGACAATTTAATAAGCCAACTTTGAATATCATCAAAAGCGTCAGAAAGCTTATTAACAATTTTAGGCGTAAAAGCAAGAGTATAGCTCTGAATGCAAAAAAACAAAATGCAAATAAAACAAGTTATAAATAATAATTTAAATAGAATTTTTTTAACTTTCATAAAACCTCCAATAAAACTAAAATAATAAAAAGCTAATTCAAAAATGCTAAAAAGGTGTCTTAAAATACGGAATCATATTTAAACGAAGAATTCTAGAAGTATTCTCATCAGAAATAAAAGATAAACAAGAAAAAGTATGAAGTCTCTGAGTAAAATAGCTATAATCATATATATAATCATTTTGAATATATGAATTAACGCTTTCAGAAAGAGAAGAATTATCCGAAGAAAAGTTGCGAGTTATAAATGAATAAGAACTAGACCTAGCACTCTCAGAGAAAGTTCTTGAAACCTTTTTCTTATCTTCCTTACCAATCTGTTTTTGGGCATCCTCAATAGTAAAAATATCATCGCTTCTAAACCAAAACTTATTAACCAAATTTTGAATAATAACTTTTGCAGAATTTTGATTTTGAAGAGCATTAATAATAGAAGTATAGCTTTGAGTAGACACAATATTAATACACTTAGCCTCTCTAGATTGAGAAAAAAAATCAGCGTCGGAAGAAGTAACATATTCTTGATATTCATCAGAAAGAAAGCAAGTAGTCCTTTTAAACTTGTTAAATCTAGATGAAGAAAGAGTAGATAAAACATCGGTCTGAAAATCTAATTTCAAGTAAGCAGCAATAACACGAGATAAATTTTTAAATTTGGCAATATTCATATTTAGAACAACAATTTTCCCATTATTTATTACATCTTTAAAACCATAGAAATTAACATCGCTTTTCTTAGGGCAAAAAGTCTTATTAACAGCATAATCAGAAACAAAAAGATCGGTAATACGAGTTATTTCGGACTTCAATAAATTAAAAGTTCTATCATCCAATGAAAAGAAGTCATTATTGAGAAAAGTAATTGCGTGAAGCAATAAATAACAACTTTTTCTAGAAAGTTTACCAGATACGAAAACAGTGCGTGCTTTTTTACACATTAAATTAAAGTATGAAGAATCAGTTACTAAACGGTGAATTTCATCAAAAGAAACATAATTATCATTGTAAATTCTACAAAAATCAATTAAACATTCCAGAACTTGTTCAGCCTTATCAAGCCAATAAGACTCTGAGTTATTAGGGGAAAACAACAATAAAATTGTTTTTAGACGATTAGCAAGAACAAAAGAAGAAAGATTAGGTTTATCAAGAGGATTATACTTATAAAAACCACCAACCTCAATTGTTATAACATCAGATAAACGATTACAAGATTTTGCAAAACTTAAAACCTTAGAAAAATAATTTCCTTTAACATCCAAAATAAGAAAACCTAGCTTACTCTGAAATGAGGTAGCCTCATATTCAATTAATTGCCTAGTAAAAGGATACATAGCAGACGAAGTCTTGCCAGAACCAATAGAACCAGTGATAAGAATATTTTTATAAAGACTTTTATCATCAATATACACATCATTATTATCTGAATCTCTTCCAGCTAACAAACCGAAAACAGGGACCTTATTAATATTTTTATTTGAAAAAGAAGAAATAAAATAAGAACGTAGTAAGCTGTAAGAAATTGCAAAAGAAGCAAAAAATGCAGTAAATATAAATAAAAATCTTGTAAAAAGCCATAAAGTTTGATTATCAACTATAAAATCAAATAAGAAAATTCCAGAATTATAACTAATATAACTAGAAAAAAGAAATTCTTCAAATAAAAAAACATAGAAAATAGTAAATAACAAACTAAAGAAAAGTGAAAAAAATAACCTATGTCTTAACTAAAACACCTCCTTTTCATTTTTAAGTTGTAATTTTAATTTTGAACCTTGTATTGTATGAAATATAACCTTTTGGAAAATAATAGATATAAATACTAAACATACAAAAGAATTAAAAATTAAAATGATAAAAAATAAAGTAAGTAAATAAATAAAATCACCTCTCCCAACTTTTGGCATTATATAACAAAGTTTACAAAATGTCTATACTTTTTTGAAAAAATATGATAAAATTTTTAATGAGTTACAAATTTATATATCGACATGTATTAGAAAGACATATTTCATAAACAAGACAAATTAAAATAAAAAAAATAAACAAAATAAGAGAAAGGAAGGTTTAACATGAAATTTAATAAAGATACAAGAATAGGGGAAGTAGTTGAAAAAGCACCAGAAAAAGTTGATATATTATTATCAATAGGAATGCATTGCATCGGCTGCCCAGCATCACAAGCAGAAACAATAGAAGAAGCATGCATGGTTCATGGAATCGATTATGAGGAAGTACTTGAAGAATTAAACAAAGAAAATGACAATAAAGAAAACGATAGCAAAAAGAGCGATAACCAATAAGGAGATAGCCAAAATAGAAAGTGACAGCTAGAATGCATAAAACAACAAAAAATAATAGCTAAATGTAAATTGAAAAATAACAGCTAAAAGATAAATTAAAAAGTAATAGTTAAAAGAAACCATTAGAATATAAAGAAGGTATGGCAATAAAAAATTGTCATACCTTCCTTAAATTATATATTCCAACCGCCGTTAACAGCAATAACTTGACCAGTAATATAAGAACACTTTTCAAGCATTATAACAGTATCAGCTACATCTTTACAAGTACCCACTCTCTCAAGAGGAATATCCTCAACAATTGAAGAAAGCTCATCATTACTCAAAAAAGCATTCATAGAAGTATCAATAATTCCGGGAGCGATACTATTAACTCTAATATTGGAAGGACCAAGTTCCTTCGCCAAAGACTTTGTCAAACCATCAATTCCAGCCTTACTTACGGAGTAGGCAGTTTCCATTGAAGAACCAGTATTTCCCCAGATTGAAGAAATATTAATAATATGACCACTTTTTTGTCTACACATTATTTCAGAAGCAAACTTGCTCGCAAAATAGGCAGAATAAAGATTAGTCTTAAGTAATTTATCAAATTCTTCAAAAGAAGTATCAGAAATCAGTTTAATCAAATCACAACCAGCATTATTAATAAGCAAATCGATTTTTCTAAATTTGTTAAAAGTAAAATCAATAAGCTTCTTAACTTCAGAAACACTAGAAACATCGGCCTGAAACATACATACATTATCAAAACTATCGCAAATTTCTTTGGCACTTTCAAAAGATGAATTATAATTCAAAACAACATTATAACCATTTGAAGCAAGAATCTTAACAATCTCTGCTCCAATTCCACGAGAAGAACCAGTAACAATGGCAACTTTAGGCTCAATATTATCCATAAAATACATATCCTCCAAACAAAAATTAATAAAATTTATTATGAAATATTGATACAAGTATAGCAAAAAATAGCCGAAAAAACAATAAAAACCACTGGACTTTTTAAAATCGTTTATATATAATAGGCTAAAATAAAAATGATTCGGAAAAAATAAAGAAAGGTAATAATTAATAAAAAGGCAACTCTTATTTTCCAAATATCATATTTATACATAAATTATACATTATAGAGAATTATATAAGTAAAAGAAATAGTATAAATATAGAGGAAATTAATATAAGAAAATGGCCTAAAAATTAATTATAAGAGAGAAAATGATAGGAGAACTAATATCAAGAATAAGAAAAGAAAAAAAGATGCAGAAAACAGAACTAGCGGAAAAAACCAATATAAATATAGGGCATCTTACTCATATAGAAAAAGAAGAAAGAAATCCAAGTCACAAAACACTTAAATTAATTTGTGAGGCACTTGATATTCCATATCAACCAATCATGCAGACTTATGATAAGGACCTAACAGAAGAGCAAGAAAAATACGAGGCATGTGAACATATAAAATACGATCAAATTCCAGTTTTCAATAATCTAGAAACATTCACAAAGGTACCAAGAGCATTTTACAATGCGTCATTTGCAGTAAAAATGCCAGATAACTCAATGAGTCCAAAAATCAAACAAAACGAATATATATTTATTGAAATAAACACTCCAATATCAAACAAAAATATAGGTTTATTTGAAATAGAGAACAAGCTACTTGTAAGAAAATTTATAGTAAGAAAAAGTGATGAAGTAATAAGAGCTGAAGATGATAATATTTCAGAAATAGTCTTAAACAAAAACTCGAAATTCAACATAATAGGAAAAGTAGTGGGAAAATGCGATGAAAACTATGAAAATTTCATGGTAATATAATAAAAGCTAGAAAAATAGAGAAAAAAGCAAAGAGGAATAAAAAAGAACACAATATCCAATATTGGTTAGAGGTCGAATAAAACATGACTAAAAAATTACAAAAAAACGCATTTTTTTACAAATTTAATACAATTCGAATTATTGCTTGAAATTGCCATAAAACCAATATATCATATATTATATGATATTAATCGGGAGTAGATTATGGAATTAATTAAAAATATTTTTTTTAATACAGATAAATTAATAGAAGATTCAGTAGTTAAAATTTCATACACAGGAAGATTCTTTCAAGACGGAAGTGAAAACGTTACAGTTCATTATGGATTTGGCAATAACTGGGACAAACTTACTGATATAGAAATGAAGAAAACTGAATTAGGATTTCAAGCAGAAATAAAACTAGAAAATGCAGAAGAACTAAACCTATGTTTTAAAAATAATAAAAACGAATGGGATAACAACGAAGGAAAGAACTACTCATTCCAAGTTGAAAAAGCTCCAAAAGAGCTTGCTGTTGTTAAGCAACAAATTGTATATCCTAAAAAATTAAGAAAAACATATTTATGGGCAAAAAAAATAAAACTTGCAATGTACAAAATAATTAAATATTTTCCAAGAATAATATCAGGAAATTTAAAAGAAAAAAATGAAATAAAAGAAGACAATCAATAATAAAGATAAAATGATATCCCTCCATAAATAAAGGTTGCATAACGAAAGTTATTAAAAAAATGCGCGTTAATGTGCATTTTTTTGTACTGTAATAAATAACATTAAATACCTTATAATTAAAGTCTTAATTTCATAAGTGAATTTTATTTATTTAAATTGTAATAAAATCATAAAATTCTTATAGTTTATAATTATAAAAAAGTAATTATGAAAAGTAGTCATAAAAGGCAAACCAAAAAATGAATAAAAAAAGTGACAAAAACGTGAAAATTTTATGAATAAACAGTTGACAAAAGAAACATAATGTAGTAAAATTAACTACGTACTCAAGTTAAGCACAAAACATTTCTACATGAGTCATTAGCTCAGTTGGTAGAGCACTTGACTTTTAATCAAGTTGTCCGGGGTTCGATTCCCCGATGGCTCACCATAATTTAGGATTTAAGAGCATTCTTAAATCCTAAACATTTATTAATGGCCCCGTGGTCAAGCGGTTAAGACATCGCCCTTTCACGGCGGAGACATGGGTTCGATTCCCGTCGGGGTCACCAAAATGCCACTTTAGCTCAGCTGGTAGAGCAACTGACCTGTAATCAGTAGGTCGTCCGTTCAAATCGGACAAGTGGCTCCACATTAAGAGTCTTTAACTTTAGAAAGCTATTGTTATAGGCTTTTATTTTTTTGTCAAAAATACGGTAGAAAAATTAGAAAATGGCTATAAATATAGTAGAAAATATGACTATAAACGATACATATTTGTAAGATTAAATTAAAGAAAAGGACTAATCAGAAAAACAGGAGATAGAACAGAAAAAAACAGCGATTTTCTGCGGTTTTTTTGATTTATTTTAGCGATAAAGCTTGACAATTAAGCATTTCTTTGTTAAATTGTTAGTATAAAATTATTTAGGAGGTAACTATAATGAATAAAGCAGAATTAGTTGAAACAATTTCTGAAAAAACAGGAGCAACAAAGAAGGTTGTTGAAGCTCAAGTTGAAGCATTCATCGAAACAATTGCAGAATCATTAAAGAAAGGTGAAAAAGTTCAATTAGTTGGATTTGGATCTTTTGAAGTAAGAAAAAGAGCAGCTAGAAAAGGACGTAACCCACAAACAGGTGCTGAAATGAAAATACCTGCATCATCAGCTCCAGTATTCAAAGCTGGAAAAGCACTTAAAGATGCTGTTAACAAATAATTGAATTAATTGATTTCAATTAACAATAAATAGTATTTAATTCAGATGGTCTACATTAATAAGATTCTTAAAAAGAGTTTTATTAATGTAGACCAATTTTTAATATAAGAAAAATCTGGCGAAACCTAAATTCTAGTGAAACCTAAATTCTAATTAAGCCTAATTTCCAATGCAGCCTAGATTCTAGTTAAATCCAAATTTTAATGTTGTAAATTCAATTATTTTATAAAATAATACTAAATAAAAACTAGTTTAGATAAACCAAACTAGCCTTTAAATTCATTCTTTATTTCTTCAATTTTATCATACTCATTATTAAGAATATCAAGGAAAACCTTAGCAATGTCAGGATCAAACTGAGTACCAGAACACCTAACAATCTCATCCTTAACCACATCAATTGGAAGAGAATCACGATAACTTCTCTTAGAAGTCATGGCATCAAAAGTATCAGCCACAGCAGCAATTCTCGCAAAATAAGGAATATCTGTACCTTTAAGCTGAGAAGGATAACCATTACCATCAAACCTCTCATGATGATGAAGCACAATTGGAATAATATCCTGAAACATTGGAACATCACCAAGAATATGAGCACCAATAGATGGGTGATTTTTTATCTGAGAATACTCATCATCACTAAGCTTTGAACTTTTCAAAAGAATACTATCAGGAACTCCAATTTTTCCAATATCATGGAAAAGTCCACCGATCTTTAGTGTATGAATATCCTTATCAGAAAGTCCAAGCTTTTCACCAATAAGAACCGAATAAGCAGAAACCCTATCAGAATGGCCTCTAGTGTAAGTATCTTTAGCCTCAACGGTTTGACGAAGAATGCCTATAGTATCAAGATAAGCCTTCTCAAGTTCCTCATTCTTCTCATTAAGTTCCTCATTAATACTACTAATCAAATGCATCTGCTCAACAGACTTTAAGCCAGATTGAATTAATAATAAAAGTTGCTCAAAACTATCACTTTTTTCACAATAACCTTGAATATCAAGCTTTTTAAGAGTCTCAAGAGGGGGAGCCAAATCCTTATGGCCTGTAAGTAACAAAATATAGAGATTCTTATCAAATTCCCTAATATCTTGAACAACCTGGTCACCATGCAAAGGGTCCATAATAAAATCAAGTAAGAGCAAATCAAAATGCTCTTTCTTGAGAGTCTCAATAGCTTCCAAAGGGTTAGTATAGCAAACAAGCCCATAACCAGACCTTTGAAGAACCACCTTTAAAGAGTCAAGAATACCTGAATCATCATCAACCGCCATAATTTTGTATGGAGAAGTAACGTTCTCTTGCAAATATTTTCTCATAAAAGCCTCTTTCTAATCTAAAAAGATACGATATATACACTAATTATTCTTTTGTATAGGCAAACTAATATAAAAAGTAGTTCCCTCATTAACTTTAGATGTAAAACTTAGCTCGCCTTTAAAATGCCCTTTAATAGTTGAATAAGACATAAATAAACCGAGTCCAGTGCCTTTATGACCTTTAGTTGTAATCATTTCATTAAATAGTTTTTTCTGAACATCCTCAGGAATGCCAGAGCCATGGTCCTTTACTGATATCACAATATTATTATTTTTTTGATAAATAGTCAATAGAATTTCTTCATTTTGTTTACCGTTGTAACTCTGAATAGCATTAGAAATCAAATTATTAACAACCTGAACCAAACTATTAACATTACCATGCAAAGTAAAATTCCTATCAACTTCACAATCAACATCAAGAGCAATAAGAGAATTCTTAAGCTCATGACGCATCAAAATATTAACCCTCTTAAGAAGATCATCAATAGTAAATGCCTCAACAGAAGAATCATTAAAGTTAACAGCCTGCCCCTTAACAGCAGAAATAACATCACTCATATAAGCATCATAAGAATTAACCTTAGTAATCCAATCAGACATATCATGAGCAATAGCGTGATGATCTTCATGAGTAACCTCAGGGTCATCAATAGACTCATCATACTCAGTAACAAGGTCTTTAAGTCCCTCCATAGCACCGGCGATACTCATAATAGGTGTCTTCAAGTTATGAGCAATACCACCAACCATTTGACCAAGAGTAGCCAAACGCTCACGCTCCATAAGAATATTCTGATTATTTTTTAAAGCATCCATATCAAGTATATGCTGAGTAGTATCCTTAATAAAAATAAGAACACCGACACATTGTCCATCAGAAACAATACCGCTAATTTCAATAGAAAAATACCTAGACTCATTCTTAAGCTTAGCATTAACCCTATAAACTTTCGAAGAATTTTGAGCCTTTTCCAAGTAATTGCCAAAGCTCTTATTTTCTAGAACAAGAATATCAGAAAAATTCAACTCATAAAAATTCCTACCAATAAGATCTTTTTTATTAACATCAAAAATTTTCTCAAATGACTTATTACAATCAGAGACTATAAGGTCCATATTAAGAACGATATAAGCATCAGACATTTGCGAAACAATTTTTTTAAGAGCAATAGGTGCAATACTAAGGAAATTATATCTAAGAATAGCAATACCCCATAAAACAATAGTAATACTAAAAGAAATAGGAGTCAAATAAATACTCATAGAAATAATATTAGTAATACCTAAAATATTGACACATAAAGGAATAATAACCCCAAGTAAAATAAGCAAAGTCTGTTTTGATTTATAAGAAGTAGTCTTAATAGATGTACTCAAGATTTTAAAGATATCATAAAACAAAAGTCCATAAGTATAGCAAGAATGGACATAAAAATATGGACCAAAACCAGCATCAACATTACGAATAGAATACCTCTCATAAAATAAATGATGATAATCATTTGTAAGAAGAACAAGCATTGTAATACAAGGAATTACAAAAAGTAAACAATACTTAAGCTTAAACTTAATTGATTTATGTGCATAAATTTGAGCAAAAAAGAACATACAAACAGGCAAAAAAGCAATGCAAAAATAAACCAAATAATCAACATACACGGCATACTTCTCAGAAAAAGCCGAAATAACAATAATTTGAATAATTAAAGAAACGCACCAGCCAATCATGCAATAGCCAAGAAGCATAAAAGATTTAACGAGTTGATTCTTTCTATCAGAATGAGACCTGATATAAAGCAAAACAAGAGACTCAGCTATTACAGTAGCAAGCAATGCAATCAATGAACGAACATTACTCATAACAAATCCTTTCCTCATTCGTAAATTTTATATATATAATACAATTAAAAACAAAAAATATCCAGTAAAATACAAAAAATCGATAAAAAAGACATAATTTATATTGTTACTCATGCCTTGTTCGTTTCTTTCTTCGTTAGTCAAACCAACTTTCGGAAG
>CAKOXK010000009.1 GCA_934130085.1 uncultured Clostridia bacterium | reverse complement strand
TGAGTTTTCTAACAAAGATTTTAACTCATTTCTGATAATTTTTTCATCTTCTATAATTAATATTTTTTTCATAGTTTATCTCCTTTCATAATTTGCTTTTTTAATCATTCATATTATATCACCTTAATTTTATAAATTATAATTATTCAGAAAATTAAATATAATTATTTTATAATTTTTTCTGCTTCACCTTTATCTAGGTTACCATATTTAATCATTTTATTTATAACTTGCCTCTGTCTTTCAATTTAGGCACCTTAATTTAATAAGATGGCTATGTATTCCATTTCTGGCATAAAAAAAACTGACCATTTTTAATCAGTTCAAATATGTTTAATAAATTTTATTTAATTTTAAATTTTCTTCGTTCATAATTTCACTTCATCTACTTTAATTTATAATTACTATTTTTGTTTATCTATTAATTTAACATAACCTACTTCTTTAATATATCCTAATTTTTCATAAAAAGATTGTGCTACAATATTATCTCTTTCCGCAATTAAAGAAATAAAATCACAGTTATTTTGCTTAGCAAATTTATATATATATTCAAACATTTTTGTTCCTATTTTATTTCTCCTATATTCTTCCTTCACTCCGAAATTCCAAACAGTTAAAAATGGTTTTAGCTGTTCTACAATATCATAATTAATTATAACTGTTGCTAACCCTACTACTTCATTGTTAACTTTCGCTACAATATTATGATATGCTGAGTTATTATAAATTTTATTATATATAGTTAAAAGTTTATTGTAGTCTGTAGTCGTACTATGATTTTTATCATATATATTTATTGCTGCTATTAAATCCTCTTGCTTTAATTTTTCTATCAAAATTTCCATATTTAATATCCTTTCCTTTATTTAATACACAAACTAATTTATATCACCTAATTTTATTCCTTCAAGTTTCTTTTGTTGTTTTATTTTTAATTGTTTCTTTTCTCTTTCAAGTTCTTTTAAATTCTTTTTAGGCGCTGGCATTTCTTCTTTGATACATATCCATTATTTATCACTTCCTTATTCATCACTATTATTTTCACTTAAATATTTATTATAAAATTCATCCATTGAAGAAATGTATTTTTGATCTTGTATAACTCTAAACTTTTCATACTCTTTTTCTGCTTTTTCTACTGCTTCTTTATGAGATATACTGCCACTATTATTTAATATTTCTTTTCTTCTAAATTTTAACAAATCATCAGTTGCATCTATCCAATCCTTCATTGTCATTACATGTCTTTGTTTTGCCTCATCCTCTGCAAATACCAAAAATAAATTTGTTAAATCTTTTAAATTATTCATTTCTTCTTCGTTTAAATAATTCTTTGCAATAATTACATCATATTTATATATTAAACCATCAGGAGAATTTTTCCAATTAGTTAGTCCCATATGTTCTTTATCTGAGTTTGCTCTACTATATATTAATTCAGCAGCAGTATGTCCACTTATAGCATAATGCAACTTATTTTGAACTATTTTAAAGAAGGTATAAGCGTCTTCTGATTTTGGATTGTAATCTGCTGCTGTTGCAATAAATAAATCAGTGATTTTTTGGTATGCCATTCTTTCACTAACTCTAATTGTTTTGATACGTTCTAATAATTCATCAAAATATTTTGTATCATATTTATTTCCATTTATAAAACGTTCATCATTTAAAGCAAAACCTTTTGTCATATATTCTTTTAAAATTTTTGTAGCCCATATTCTAAATTCTGTTGCTTTTTTGGAATTAATTCTATACCCAACTGCAATTATAGCATCTAAACTATAAATAGTTGTGTTATAGTTTTTTCCATCATCTGCAGTTAATGAGCATTTCTCGGTAACTGATTTTTTATCTAATTCTTTTTCTTCAAATATATGTTTCAAGTGTAAACTTATATTATCTGTAGAACATTCAAAAACTTTTGACATACCTTTTTGTGATAACCATAAAGTTTCATCTTTATAAATAGCATCTACTATAATATTACCTTCACTATTTTTATATATAATTAATTTATTATCTTCCATTAATACTCTCCTTTCCTTTAGTTTTTCATAAATCATACACCTATCAATTTAAATTAAAATTTTATTAAAAAATGTCCCAAAATGTAAAAAGTATTTATTAAAAATTCTTTTATTTTCAAGGATTTAATAGTGTTTTTTCATAACTCCCCACTTACCAATTTAGACGGACCTTACTTTTATCATTATCATTATTTTTCTTTTCTGCTCTAATTTCTCTTTTTTGATACATATCCATTATTTATCACTCTTCTAAGGATATATATTTGTCCATGTCATATTTTAAGTTTTCTTCTATAAGTTTTTTTGCTAAGTTACTTACCTTTGATGCTCTTTCATTTTTTGTTCTTAATATTCGCATTTTTCCTTTTTCTTCTTGATATTGTTTAGTTTCAATTTGTACTAGTGGATCAATATATCTTATTTTTGCTTTTTGGTTTACACAATATATGTTTTTTTGAGTTTCTGCTGGTTTGTTTTTTGATGTTATTATTTTTGTAGCGTTTTTCCATTTTTCAAATTCTTCTTTACAATCAGAATTTTCTATCAATTCTATAATTTCACTTTCTTTTTTCTCATATAATTCTTTTTTGGTTATCTTTTTTTCTTTGTTTAGTTTTTTTACAATGTCTGCTAAAAACTGCATTGAGTATCTCGTTTTGTCATCCCTATATTTTATTGATAATTTGCTTGATATTGCTACAAATTCTTCTGCCTTTTTTATATCAGTGAATCCTAATTCTAATTCATTGTCTGCTAGGTCTACTTCGCTTGTCTCATTTTGCTCATTTTTCTTATTTAGTTTATTTATCTCATTTTTCTCTTTTACTTCATTTTCCTCGTTTGTTTCATTTGTTTTATTTGCCTCTTTTTTCTCTTCTTTTAAAACATCTATACTATTGTAAATTTCTCGTATTTTTTCTAAGTTTTCACATTTATACACTATTAGAGCATTTGACATTGTGTATTCAAGTCTATCTGCTGAGAGTTTTGGGGTTTCGTTGTCTGCGATCGGATAAATATGATAGTCTACAACTTCCTTCAATCTTATTTTGTCTCTTTTCAATAGGGCTCTTATCTGTGTTGAATTTTTAATTATTTTTGCTGTTAGCTTTTCAGTTGTTTCTTGTTTCATGTAGTCACCATTTAAAAAATCAATTGTGTGTTTAAAAACTGGTGTTGCAATATCATGAAACAATCCTGCTAATGTTTGTTTTTTGTCGTGTGTAAAGTGCCATATTATTAATGCAACACCAATAGAATGACTTAGGCTAGAATAGTAGCCTAAGTCATATAATTTAGAGTATATAGTACCACAAGACACACTAATATAGCCTAATCTTTGCATTTCTTTTGTGTTGATGTAGTCCTTTAAAAATTCAGGAAAGTTTTTTTCAAGCATATTGAAATATTTTTTTAGATTCTCATCCATTTTAATTAATTCGTTATCCAACTTTAGCTTTTCCTTTTCTTTTTATAAATTTTAAGACATAATTTTTAATAATTTATATAAAATTATACATTCACATTTTTTACTTATGTATACATTTGTTCTTGTATTTTTTATATTCATAGTATCTTGTTCTTATATTTATATTTTTAATATCTTTTCCTTTTCATGTTATTTCTACATGCATTATTATAGATAAAATTACATTGTTCTGTAATTGTTTTTGTCTGCTCTGCTATCTAGTTTACGATCATATTCTTTATTTTCATAAAACCAATCTGTATTTTTTTGTTCTGGTTGTTTTACCTGATCTGCTAAAAAGTCTATCATAACAACAAGTGCTAGTACTACTCCTATTACAGAGAAGAACATATTCATTCCAATTGAAAAATCAAATGAATTGCTTTTTATCATTGGAATTATGTCATTTACAACTTCTGTTCCAAAGTAAGCAAGGTATGATAAAACATATATTGTAGCTCCTATTTTATTTCTTTTCATTACGAGAATGATACAAAATAGAGTTACAAATAAAAGCATTACTTCAGTTTGCATATTTATTGGCGTTGCTATAAAGCTGCTTCCTTTTGCAGCCATATAAGCAACTATTACTCTAAAAGCCCAGTACATTCCCATGAAAATTACCATTAACCAATCTGCTAACGATTTCATTTTTTCCTCCAATAAAGCATTTTTATTTGCTAATTATAATTAATTGCTAAAAGAACAAATTTCCAAAAAACTTTTTCTTTTTCAGTAAATTTGTTCATGCTTGAAAATTATTTCATAAAATTTGTTCATGCTTGAAAATTTATTTCATAAAATTGTTCGTACTTGAAAATTTATTTCATAATTTGTTGTGCTTGAAAATTTATTTCATAAATCTTCTATACAGTATAATTTATTATAAATCAGTTCATACTTATTATTCTTCAAAATCAAAATCATCTTTAAATTTTTCTTTGAAAATTTCAAATACGTTATTAAGTACATTTTCATCATCAACACTTACATAAGATTCTTCTTCTGATTCTGGATCTTCTGCTGCTTTATCTTCTCTTAGAATTACAACCTCATCGGAATTTTCTTCGCTTTCATCAGCTGGAAGTAATACAACATAATTTTCGTTCTCGTATTCGATTGAATCAAGAAATTCAAATTTTACGTCTTTTCCCTCTTCATCTTTTAAAACTACTATATTGTTATCCTCATCAATGTTATTATTTTCTAAATCTTTTTCGCTCATATTTTTCTCCTTTCGACTTTGCTCTTAAGAATTTATGTTTATATAATATACTATTTATTTTTTTTTATCAATATATTTTCAAATTAATTTTTTAACAATATATTTTCAATTTATTTTTTTATCAATACGTTTAAAGAATTTTACTTTTTAATAAATTAAAATTTTGCTCTATCATACTTTTATTTGTACTGCCTTATTTCTAGCCTTTATGCGTATCACCTTATTTATATTCTGTTTCTTTCAACAGTTCTTTCTAGTATAATAAAAATTTATTGAATTTACTTTTCTGTTTGCTAGTTTTCATATAATGCTTTATATATTTTGTAATCTTTCAGTATTTTTCTTACATACATATTTGTTTCTTTGTATGGTATATTTTCTATGTTTGAACCATCGTTTTTTAATATTCCCGTTTCTATCCAAATCTTCACATTTCCTATTCCTGCATTGTATGCTGCGAGCGCTAAACCATCGTTTTTTAATTCTGCTTTTAATGTAGAATAATATTTTATTCCCAGCATTATGTTTTTTTCAGGATTATAGAGCGTTTCACCTGATACATAGTCTACAGTCGAGTTTTCTGCAACTTCTTTAGCTGTGTTATCCATTAGTTGCATAAGACCAAGTGCTCCTTTTCTAGATGTTGCACCCTCATTAAAATTACTTTCTGCTTTTATTATAGCATATACCATTAGTGGGTCTACGCCATTTTCTTCTGAATATTGTTCTACATAATTGCTGTAGCTTGTTTTATAAACTTGTTTTAAGATTTTTTTCCAGTTAATTGTTATTAATATAATAATCAAAGTTATTATGCACAGGAATATTTTTTTCATTTCTTTACCTTTTTATTTTATTTTGTAAAAATATGAGTAAGAAACATATTCTTGGTTCTATTTATTTTTTAAATTCTCGAGCTTACTCATATCAATGTTTATTAACGATGTATAGTTAAATATCATACCAATGATATTTAATTTTCCGAAAATTATTTTGCATCATACCAAGATTTTGCTTCTGTTACCTCTACTTTTAATGGTATTGACATTTTATATGCATTTTCCATGCATTCTTTTAGAATTGATTTTGCTTTTTCTTTATCATTGTCATTTACTTCTAGCAAAAGTTCATCATGAACTTGCAATACGATTTTAGCATCTAAGTGGTTTTCAATCAAGGCTTTTTCAACTTTATTCATTGCAATTTTCATGATATCTGCCGCTGTACCTTGAATTGGTGTATTCATTGCTGCTCTTTTTCCAAATTCTCTTACCATATAATTGCTCGATTTTAATTCTGGGATATATCTTCTTCTACCAAATAATGTTTCAACATATCCACTTTCTTTGGCTTGCTTTATTGTTTCATCCATGAAAGTTTTTACACCACTATATTTTTCTAGGTAACTTTTTATATATTCATCCGCTTCTTTTCTTGATGTTGATATTTGTTTTGCCAATCCAAATCCAGTTATTCCATATACTATTCCAAAGTTTACGGCTTTTGCTTTTGATCTTTCTTCTTTCGTTACTTCATCCATTGGAGTATTAAATACCCTTGAAGCAACTTGTTTGTGAATGTCTTCATCATTTAAAAAAGCATTTCTCATATTTTCATCATTTGACATGTGTGCCAATACTCTTAATTCTACCTGAGAATAATCCGCATCTATATAACTATACCCTTCTTGAGGTTTAAATGCTTTTTTAATATTTCTGCCTAATTCTTCTCTACTTGGTATGTTTTGTAAGTTTGGATCTGTTGAACTTATTCTTCCTGTTGCTGTTATTGTTTGATGAAAATGTGAATGTATTCTTTTAGTTTTTTCATTTATAAATGGTATTAGTCCTTCAACATAGGTTGAATTTAATTTTGTCAAAGCTCTATATTCCAATATTTTTGAAACAATTGGATGCTTACTTTCTATTTTTTCTAGTGTCTCAACATCAGTTGAATAACCTTTTTTGTTTTTCTTTGGAGCGGGAAGCTTTAGTTTCTCAAATAATATGTTACCTAGTTGAATTGTAGAATTTATATTAAACTCCTGTCCAGCTAGCTCATAAATACTTTTTGTAAGCTCTTCTATTTTTTGTTTTAAGGTAATTCCAAATGATGTTAATTCATTCTTATCTACAAGCATCCCTTTAAATTGCATATCTCCTAAAACATATATTAATGGAATTTCAATTTCATTAAATAATTTTAGTGAATTATTTTCTTCTAGCTTTTTTATAGTTTCATCATAGAGTCTGTTTATAGCATATAAATATACTCCAACTTCATTTTGATTATTCGCTTCTTCAAACAAATTCATTTGCTTTTCTGGAATGTATCTTTCTACGTCAAAGTTTATATATTGCATGGCGATTTCTTTTAAAGTGTGTTTAATATTTGTTGGGTCAATATCATAAGCGGCAATTTCTGCATCATATCTGATATTTTTCATACTAATGCCCATTTCTTTTAAAAGAACATAGTCTTCTCCAAGATCAAATCCTATTTTTTCTGTATCTTCATTTTCAAATATCTCTTTTAGAATTTCTTGACTTACATCTTTGATGTAATAATTTTTTCCTGTTTCCGCTTCCCTAATGCCAACTCCTACAATATCTTTTTTTACTATTTTTGTATTGTCTTTGCTGTCTTCTTTTTGTAAATAATATATAAGCTTTTTATCAATTTTAATGTCATTTAAATCTGTTATGTTCTCTATTTTAATTTGATCTTTGACCTTTTCATTTTTTTGTTCTTCGATATCTTTATTTGAAATATCTTCACTATTTAAAGTAGCTTCATTTTTTTCATCATCTTTTATGTTTTTTGAACCTTTAAACATTTTACTATCAATATCAACATAATTTTCATCTATTTTTTTACTTAAATTAAACCTTGTCATAAATCTGTTGAATTTGTAGTATTTAAATAGTCTATATACCTCGTTGTAATTCCATTCTTTTACTTTTATATCTTCTATATTGTCAGTTATTGGAGCATATATGTTTATCCTGCCAAGTTTTTTTGATAGTTCAACCAAATCTTTATTTTCTTTTAACTTTTCTCTTAATTTTGGTTTTATTTCTTTTTGTTTATTGCTATCTTCTAGTGCCTCATATATTCCATCTATTGTTTTAAACTTTTTTAATAATTCCGTTGCAGTTTTTGGTCCAACTCCTGGACAACCTGGTATTTCATCAGACGAATCTCCCATTAAAGCTTTAAGCTCAATAAGGTCTTCTGGTTTTAACCCATATTCTTTTTCAACATTTGCCTCGTCAAAGATTTCTGTTTCAGTTTTTCCCATCTTTGTTCTAGGAATTCTTACTATAATGTTTTTTTGTACAAGTTGAAACAAATCTCTATCTCCTGATAATATGTAACATACCGTATCTTCGTCTGCAAATTTCTTAGCAAATGAGCCTAAAATATCGTCACCTTCATAATCAGCAAGTTCTAGGTATGATATATTCATCGCTTTTAGAATTTCTTTTATTTCTGGCATCTGTTCTCTTAATTCTTCTGGCATTGCATGACGATTCTTTTTGTAACCATCGTACATGTTTTTTCTTACATTGGCAGCTGTTTTGGAATCAAATGCAATTAGTATGTAATTAGGGTCTACTTCGTCTAGGTTCTTAAATAAAATCGATAAAAAACCATATAACGCATTTGTGTACTTTCCATCATCTGTTGTTAACATTTTATTGCTCATAATACCATAAAATGCCCTATTCATTATTGAGTTTCCATCAATTAATAATGCCTTCTTCATTTAGATAAACTCCTCCCATACAAGATTTGCAAAATCTATTCCCTTTTTAGTCAATTTTATAGTTTGCTTTGGTATATTGAAATCTATTAATCCTTTTTGACACAAATCACTTATCTTTTCGCCATACATAATTATAGCCATCTTTTTGAACTTTTCTTCAAATCGATTCAAATTTACTCCATTAATTTTTCTTAGCTCTAGCATCATGTACTCATTCATAAGAGCTTTTTTATTCATCTTTTCTTCTATAATTGTATTTTTTAATACATCCTTTTTTTCAATGTTTTTCATATATGTATTTAAATTATCTGTATTAGAATACCTAACATTATTTTCAAATGATGCTGCATTAACTCCAAAACCTAGATATTCTTTTTGGCTCCAGCAATCTAGATTATGTTTTGATGCAAAGCCCTCTTTAGCAAAGTTAGAAATTTCATAATGTATAAAGCCATTTTCTTCGAGTCTTCTCTTAGCATACCAGTACATGTATCTTTCTATCTCATCATCAGGTAACTTTAACTCTCCTTCATCAATAAGCTTTTTTAGTCTTGTATTTTCTTCAACTATCAAAGAGTAAACAGATATATGTGTTAAATTTAATTTAAGTAATTTATCTAGTGTATCTTCTACATCATAAATAGTTTGGTTTGGCAAACCTATCATAATATCAGAATTTATATTAGTAAAACCAGCTTTTTTAGCTTCTTTTATTGTTTCTTCGTATTGTTCATAAGTATGTATTCTTCCGATTTCTTTTAGTAAATTATTATTTGACGTTTGAAGTCCTATACTTAATCTATTTACGCCAGCTTCTCTATAATCTTTAAACTTTTTCTCATTGCACGTTCCCGGGTTAGCCTCTATTGTTATTTCTGCATTATGATATACATTATAATATTTCTTTATGTTTTTGATTATTTTTACAATATGAGACCCATCTATATAAGATGGAGTTCCTCCACCAATATAGATTGTTTTAATCATACATTCATCTCTTCTTTTTGACTTTATCTCATAATTCAAACATTTTATATATCTTTCAATTAACTTTTCCTTATTTGCAAATGAACAAAAATCGCAATAATAACATTTGCTTTTGCAAAAAGGAATATGTATATATATTCCGAGTTCTTTCATTTTTTATTTAACCTCAATTCATCCGCTCTTTTTTGTATCATGCTCATTCTATGGTATGCCCCTGATTTTGTGATTTTAGGGTTTGTCATCTCTGATATCTCTGCTATACTTGCCTCAGGATTTTTAAGCCTTAAGTTTGCAATTTCTTTATCTTTATCAGATAAACTATTAAATACATGCTTAGATTTTAAAAATTTTATATCTTCTATTTGCTTTGTTGCTGAACTTGCAATCTTGGTCATATTAGCAGTTTCACAATTTACTCTTCTGTTGACATTGTTTTTTACATCTTTCAAAACTCTTAGCTCTTCAAACTCTAAAACAGCCTTGTTTGCTCCCATAAAAGCAAGCATTTTTGATATACTCTCACCCTCTTCAATATATACAATATACTTGTTTCCTCTAACTAAGGTTTTAGCTGATATATTATTTTCATTTAATATATTTGCCATCTTGCTTTGATTTGTTTCATTTGTAAATAGTATTTCTAAATGATAGTTATTTTTCGGATTAGTAATTGTTCCTGACCCTAAAAAGGCTCCCCTTACAAAACTTCTTAACTGTTCTTCTGTTTTTATTTCACATTTAGAATTTATATTCTTTTTAGTCTTGATTGTATATGTTTTTCCTTTTAAGCTTATTGAGAAATCATTTTCCCCTATATTAGTCAAAAGCTTAGAGAACCTGTTTATGTTGTGAGCATTTTGAGTTGAGTATGATGATATGTTTAGCTTTTCTGCTGTGCTCAAATACCCCATAAGCTCAGACACAACCAAGTCTTTTTTATTTAAATTATTTATTTGACTAAGTTCTTCTTTTACTAAAGAAGAGAATGATTTGACCAATATTTTTCTCCTTTTTGTTAACATTTAAGTTTACATTTGTAGTAGCGTTTTCATTTATATTTGCGTTTATAGTTGCATATTCATTTATATTTATATTTATATTTGTGTTTGCGTTTGTGGTTGCATTTAACTTAAACTTAAGTTTAAATTTAGATTTGTATTTGAATTTATTTTTTCCATATAATTACTCTATCATTTTGTGCAAAATCTTTTAAACATTTTGAGTCCTCAAATAAACTCATAATGTCTTCTTTTTGATCATAGCCAATTTCCATTATAAGAATTGAATTTTCTTTCATGTTGTTTGGAACTTGTACTCTTATTCTTCTATACATATCAAGTCCATCTTTTCCACCATCAAGTGCAATAATTGGTTCATGCTTTACGTCATCAGGTAATTTTTCTAAATCAGCTGTTCTTATATATGGTGGATTTGAAACAATTAAGTCAAACTTTTCTGTTATTCCATCAAACAGATCATTATTAAGCCAACCTATAGAATTCTCATTTTTTAAAATTTCTCTTGCATTTTTCTTTGCAACCTCAAGTGCTTTTTTGCTTATATCTGATGCCATAACTTTCAAATTTTTAACATCTTCAAACTGCTTTTTTATAGAGATAGCAATTGCACCACTGCCTGTACACATATCAAGTACATTAATTTCTCCATCATCTGACTTCTTTTTTAGCATCTTTTTTATTGTTTCAATGGCTGATGCAACTAATACTTCAGTATCAGGTTGAGGAATTAAAACATTTTCATCTACATAAAACTTATATCCATAAAAATATTGATAGTTTGTAATATATTGTAGTGGCTTACCACTTTCAATTTCCCTGCAAGCATCAGTAAATAAAACGGCTTCATTTGAGCTTAACTTAAAATCATTTGTATGTGTAATTATAAAACTTTCATTCTTATTTATAAAATGGCTGAGTAATGCTCTCGCATCAAACGAATCCATTTTATGCTCTTTTGCATACTCAAGTGCCTCATAAATATTCATTTTTTACCTCATAAAATCAAAATCTTATTAAATTCTCTTAAATTTTTTCTAATGACTGTTTCGAAGTTGACTATTTCAATCTTAAACATTGCCCATTACAATAGATTTCATATATTTACTTTTCTATTTTATATCTCTCAGTTCATCTTTAGATTTTATTTGATTCTAAAAAACTTTATTAAATTTGTGCCTTCAATTTTCTTCACGAATCTACCATTGTAAATTGAATCTCCTGTAACAGTATCTTCTAATGGTATTTCTATATAAACATTTGCAACAAATTTTTGATTATAATTGTTTACAATATTAATATTAAACGAAACATAAGATGATATGTCACTTAAAACAACTCCACACTTTCTTAAAAGGCTTCCATCATATATAACATCTGATGAAATATCAGACACAATTTGATTCTTTTTTATATTAGTATTAACATATTCTAAAGATATAGGGTTTGAAGTATCGGCATATAATTGTGGTTTTGAATAATCAATATCACCATCATTTAATATTGAAAATTCAAGCTTGTCTTTAATTGCTTCTGTTTTAATTGTTGTTTTTGTATCAACGCTCTCCTCATTCTTTTTGATTATACTTTTTCCAAAATCATTTATATCTTTAAAATACAAATTTTGCTCTCCAAGTTTAGGACTGCCAAATTTTATATTATCAATATATAAGCTTTTTATTGTGTTTTCATTTGATAGGCTATCATTTGATTTACTGTTTATATATATGGCAATATCAGTATACTCAAACAAGTTAAGATTCCATACAGGTCTATTTACTTTATTTTCTGTGGCACTTGCACTGCTATACATATATATTTTATCAATACTAAAAACTGTTTTTGAATTAAGCTTGTAGAATTCATTTACCTCATCTGCAAACTTGTTATTTATAATAATTGTTCTTGCTGTATGAACCATTAAGTAAACTGTAACAATTAGCAAAGAAATTAGCACGAAGTATTTATTTCTAACATTAACACTGCTATTTCCATTAACTACAATCGTAGTTCTATTTTTCATATTTTTACCTCATAATATATAAAAAGCCCGCCTCGGCCGCAATACTTGAACATTTTAAGAGCCTGTTTTCACAGGTGGGTGCCCTCTTGAACGCTCTTGGGTTTCTTAAATAAATTCAAGCATACACGCCACGTTCAAAGTTAGACTCCCTTTAATCTATTTGTTGGTTCTAAAATTCCAAAATCCACGCACCAGGCAGGAGTTATTAAATTACTTTGTGTATATTCATAGAATATCATACCCTAATAAAAAAATCAACTAGTTTTTCTTTAATTTTCAGACTTTGTCACCAAAAAATAATATGTTCAATTTCAAAATAAAGAAAACCAATTAGGCCTTTTGCAACAAAAAGTTGACTGCCAATTAGTTTTCTTTTTTTATCTAGGATTTTCGCCATTTTACTACTCATGCCAGGTAAATGTTTATGTGTTTATGCTACAAAGCTTTTAATATGCTTTCTCATACAGCCTAAGTATTTATTTTCTATTTAGATCATCTGTATTTATACATGTATTCTGCCCATACTAAAATTTTTTATAGCACAGGAATTAGACTTCTTTGATACATATTCAGTTGCACTTATTCACATGACTCTAGCGACTTTTTGCATTTTGCAGTGCTAGATATCTATCTTTGTAAAACTCACGGCATACTCATTTTGAGCTATGCCCCTCCGGAATTGAAGCCTTTGAATTCTTCATTGTGTATCAGAGTGCTCGACCTACACCAAGACTGGCCTGAACCCATTATTGTAATTGCTATTTCCATTATTACGATTGAAGTTGAAAAGCCCAGCACCGTCGCCGTCCCAATAATTACCACCGCGATTGAAGAACGGATTGCCGCCTTCAGGAAAGTAAGATTCATACAGTCTAATCCCTAATTTTTTGTATTTTATTGTATTTTATTTTTTGCTTTTATTGATTATTTTTTAATTTATCATAATTCATTTTATATGTTTTTATTTATTTTCTTCTTATTATTTTGATTATTATTCTGACGATTTTATTTATCATTTTTCATAATCTTTTCTTATTGCTTGACGTTCTCATATTTTTTACGTTTCTTATTTGTTTTTTCAGTATTTTTTATTTTTTATTTTCTCAGCTCTTTGAGTTGCCCTGCCTGCAGTCTGTTTTGTCTACATTTTTTCGTCAAAGGTCTGCAAGTGGCAAGGCAATTTCAAAGTGCTCGACCTACACCAAAACTGGCCTGAACCCAGTATTGTAATTGCTATTCCCATTATCACGACAGAAGTTGAACCGCCCAGCACCGTCGCCGTCCCAATAATGACCACCGCGACCGAAGAACGGAGTGCCGCCTGCAGGAAAGCAAGAATAGTCTGAGTACCATGACGATTTTTCGACACCTTTTGTTGAAGTTTCTCTAACCGCATCACCGTATATTTTATCGTTAACATTATAATTTGCCTGACTTCTTTTATCATCAGTATTTGTATCATTCGTTTCATTACTTGGATAAACTGTTGCATATTTAGTGCTCTTAGCTCCTCCTGTTACTACGCTTGCTCCATAAGTGTTTCTGTTTCCTGCTCCAATAGAATTGTTTACATAAGCAGCAGATCTTTCCCATGTACCTCCACTCATGTCATATATTCCATATATGTTTCCTGTAGTTGAGGCTGAGTTTCCAGCTTCTATGCTTGTATCATTCCATTTTTTTCCTTGATTGTTATAGCCTGTTCCAGCATATACATTATTTGTATTGTCATTAAAGTTTTTATTATTTATTGCAATATCAACTGAACCTAGTCCGTATTCGCTCTTACTTAAATATGATACTGAGCCCCATTCACTGTTCTTTATTAAATGGCTATCTGCATCGCTCGATAAACCATATATGTTTCCATCTGCTGTTAATTTTCTTGATAATAAATATGCATCATTATGATTTATATAGTTCATTGAATAGCTTGAACCTTGGAATGTTGGGTATTTTATTGATGTTGTTGTAGAGCCATATACTCCATCTACATAGTTTCTTGCTTTTACACTTCCATCTGTTGTTGCTGATGAATTAACCTCTGCGTTATATACTGCGTTTGGTCCCCACACCGTTGCTTGTGAGTAATTTATTCCACTTGATACTCTTACTTTATTTGATGGTACATTGCTTGTTGTTGCGTATGCTGCTTCAAACTTTGCTACCCATATTCCATATAACTCTGAATCCCATCCACCATTTCTATAGTTTATTGAACTTTCATTCGTAAATGCTGGATGAACTGTCCAGCCTGTTGTTGTGTCTATTTTTTCATCTTCTGTTTTGCATCTCTTTGTATCATTATGTACTTTTCCATCTGTTCCTATATAATTATCTGTTGTTCCAATTAAAAACACAACATTGGTTGTTCCTTTTTTCGCTGTATCAGATGAAGCTGGTTTATTTATTTTGTATGCATATCTTGGTATCCATACCCATAAGCTTCCATCTTCTGTTTGAGCATTTGCCCATTGTTTGTTTTCATAGTTATACCATTTATTGTCATCTGCTGATGTTTTAACTATATTTCCGTTATCAAATTTTACAGGTGTCATTCCTGCTTTTAACACTGGAGCATTTACTTTCTGCTCCTCATTAAATGTTCCTTCTGCATCTCTATTAGCTTTTTCTATTTCACTAGAATAGCTGTCTAATGCATCATTTTCATTTTTAGCTGATGCTCTATAAACATCTGCTGCATTCTTTGCTCTTCCAAATATTCCTGAGCCTGATGTTGCCATACTTATGGTTACACCTGCTAAAATTAATAAAACAATGATTGTTACTACAAGTGCCACCAATGTAATTCCACATTCTTGGTATTTTGATTTTTTGAAATAATTCTTTACTTCATTTGTGTTCATGTTTTCCTCCTCTTTAAGTTTCCACTTAATTTTCCTTAATTCAACAAAAGATATATATATTAAACCAAAGCACGACTAACATACATATCTTTAACTACTTAAAAATATGTTTATATTTATATATTTAAAATTAAATGGGCGAAATTTTACTGAGGTGCTATCTACTAAAGAGTAGCTCTCTACAGTCACAAGTGTTTGCGTGATTTTTCTGTTTTTCATATTTTTTCTTCCTTCGTTTTTATTTCTGAATACGCGACGATTGTATCATAACCTTATTTTTTGTCAACAAATTCTTTCTTTTTTTACAATTTTTGTTACAAAAAATTAATATATATATTCGTTTTTTGCGTATTTTGCAATGTTTTTTGGGTGCATCATACTATTGGTTACTATTTTTCCTATTTATCAATATTTTGTAATTTTCGCACCATTTTTGTTTCATTGGTGTATTATATAAAAAAAATGAAAGGAAGTATTAATTGTGGAAAAAAAAGAAAAAACAAATAATAATCTATTAATCTATCAAAAATACATGGATCTTATATATTACTCAAATGATATTGTTAGGAAATACCCTAAGCGTGAAAACTTCGCTCTTGTAAATGAAATCAAAAGCACCCTTTATAAAGGGCTAACTTCACTAATGTTTGCAATTAAAACTTATAATGCACAAGACAAGCTTCATCATTTAAAAAATCTAGATGTTTATTTAAGCTTGCTTAAAGTGCATGTACGTCTATCATTCAGATACAAATATATCTCTAATCAAAATTATTCAACATGGAGCGCTGAAATAAGTGATATTTGCAATATGCTAGGAGGTTGGATAAATTCATGTCAAAAACGATAAAAAATATTTTTTATGATAAATTAACCTTCGATAACTTTGTTAGCGCTCATAATAGAGCTAAAAGACAAAAAATGTATAAAAACGAAGTCCTTAGATTTGACTTAAACCTTGAAAGTAATATTGTAAATCTAGTCAATAGTATTAAAAAAAATACATTCCATGTTGGGAAATATCATTCATTTAAAGTATATGAACCTAAAGAAAGAACAATTCATGCACTACCTTATAGAGATAGAATCGTTCATCAGTGGTATGTTGAAGAATTTGTAAAGCCATATATTATGCCTAAATTTATCAGTTCAACTTTTGCGTGTTTACCTGATAGAGGTACTCACAAATCAGCCTTATGTTTGCAGAAAATGATGAGAAAGTATCAGGTAAATCATAAAGATTATTACATCTTAAAATGTGATATAAGAAAATACTTTTATAGCATTGATACTAATATTTTATTTAACATATTAAAAAAGTATATAAGTGACAAGGCATTATTAAAATTTACTTATCAACTCATTTTTGAAAACAGACCTTTTCCAACATCTGTGGGCATTCCAATTGGTAACTACACAAGCCAATATTTTGCTAATATTTATTTAAATGAATTAGACCAATTCATAAAACGTACGCTTCGCATTCATTACTATGTACGCTATATGGATGATTTTGTTTTGCTATGTGAAAACAAAGAAAGTGCTATAAAATTAAAAGAAACTATTCAAGATTTTCTAGCTCAAAATTTACATTTAGAGCTAAATCAGAAGTCACGTTATTATCCATGTAAAATGGGTGTGAATTTTTGTGGATATAGAATTTTCCCCACTCATTTGCTTTTACGTAATTCTTCAAAGAAGAAAATACATCGTAACATTAAAAAGTGGAATAAAAAATATAAAGAACATACGCTTAACATTTTTCATACGATGCAACAATTTAATTCTTGGAGAGGCCATGCTTCTCACTGTAATTCATACAATCTTGAGAAAAGAATGATTGAAAAGTGCGACTTTTTGTTGAATAATAGAGCATCTGAGCAAATGTATAATAACCTAATTGAAGATTCACAAAAATATCACTGTGAAGAAGATATTAATAGTAATGATAGTAACAACAACAATAATAATAATAGTAATAGTAATAAAACCCAATAAACTTAAAATAAAGGAAGAACCAAATAGTATCTAGAGTTCTTCCTTGTTTTTATTCTATTATATTTCTTTATATTATATTTTTAGTTGTAATAGATTATTTAAATTATATGCCTATAAATATTTAGATTTTATACTTATATGTTTATGTTATTTTTTGTTTAGCAACATTCCACCAATATGTCGCGTTTTACAAATTCTCCTTCTGATATTCCATAGCCTATGAATTTATTATTACAATATAATTTGCAAAGTGCATTTTCCTTTACATTTTCCTTTGCATCTTGCTTTTTATTCTCTATGTTTTTATTATTTTTTTCAACATTTATGTTGTTTTCTTGTTGCTTTCTTACCTTCACTCCATTTATTAATTGGCTTATGTTTTTTTCTTTAATTTGATATTTAGGTATATTGTTTATAATGTTTTCCATATCAATAAGTTTTCCTGCATCTTCTATTTTAAAATCTCCTACTCTTGTTCTTCTTAAATAACTCATATAACCAACTGTGCCTAGTTTCTCTGCTATGTCCTCTGAAAGTGTTCTTATATAAGTTCCCTTTGAGCATTGTACTTTGTAGGTTATTTCTATACTTTGCCAACTTAAGTTTGCATTTTCATTTACGTTTACGTTTTCTATCTTTAATAGTTCTATTTTTGCAATGTTTATTTTTCTTGGTGTTCTTTCTATTTCTTTGTTCTCTCTTGCAAGTTCATAAAGTTTTTTTCCATTTACCTTTATTGCTGAATACATTGGTGGTATCTGATAGCTCTCTCCTAGAAAGCTATTTAAAACTGCTTCTATATTTTCTTTTGATATTTTGCTTTTTTCTATTTCTTTTTCTTCTATTACATTTCCTTCTCTGTCACCCGTTGATGTTTTTTTGCCCAAGATAATTTTTGCAATATATTCTTTATCATGCATCATTAAATAGTCTGAAAGTTTGGTTGCTTTTCCTATTAATACAGGAAGAACTCCTGATGCCAATGGATCAAGAGTTCCGATATGTCCAACCTTTTTTATATTGTACTCTTTTCGTACATTTCTTATGACGTCAAATGATGTGATTCCTTCTTTTTTATCTACAATTAATAAGCCGTCCATACAAATTCCTTTTCTTATTATTTTAATTGTCTTTTTACTTCTGCTAATACTTTTTTCTTAATTTCTTGTGGTGTTCCTTGCATTGTTGCTCCTGCAGCTCTTAAGTGTCCACCACCGCCAAACATTAGACATACATCTGAAACATTTACATAGTTATTTGCTCTTAATGATGCTTTAAATCCATTATCAAGTTCATGTAAGAAGATTGATACTTCAACACCTTCAATGTTTCTGCCTTCGTTTACTATTCCTTCATAATCACCATTTTCAGCATTTACGTTTTTTTCATCTTCTTTAGTTATGTATGTAAATGTAACTTTTCCATCTTCAAGAAATTCCATTCTTTCAAGTGCAAGTTTCTTTAGTTCAAAACTTGTTCTTGTATGTGTTTCAAGTGCTTGTTTATATATTTTTGATATGTTAACTCCAGAGTCTAATAATTCTGAGGCAATATGAAATGTTTCTTTTGATACTCCTGAATATTGAAATCCACCTGTATCAGTTATAATTCCTGTCATTAAAGCTGTTCCAATTTCTTGGTCTATTTTCCATCCGTAATATTTAAACATTGTGTATACAACCTGCGTGCATGCTGGAGCACTTAAATCAACGTAATTTAAGTCTCCAAACATTGAATTTGTTGAGTGATGATCTATTACTATCTTTTCTGTTGCATCTTCAAAATAATTAGACCAACCATTTAATAGTTTTATATTTGCACAATCAAGTGACATTGCTAAATCATAAGTTTTTTTGGTACCTTCTTTAGAGGTACATTCTTTTAAGTCAAGTAAATTCTCATATATTCTAGGATATTTTGGAACTATTAGTTCCACATTTTTACCAAGTCGTTTTAACTCTTTATACATTGCAACTCCGGAGCCTAATGCATCTCCATCAGGATTCTCGTGAACAAGTAGTACAATGTTTTCTGCCTTATTTATTTCTTTTAAAATTTCATCTAAAGTTGACATATTATTTCCTTTCTTTTTTTAGCTCAGCAAGTATTCTGTCTATTCTCTCTCCTTGTTCTTCTGAATCATCATATACAAAAACAAGCTCTGGTGTTATACGTAAATTTACTGTATTTGCAACTCTTGATCTTATAAACTTTGATGATTCTTTCAAGCCTTCTAATGTTTTTTCCTTGCTCTTTGCATTAAATATGCTTACATACACTTTTGCATATCTTAAATCAGGTGTAATTTTTACTCTTGTAACTGAAACCATTCCTGTAACTTTTGAATTTTCTAATTCAAAATTAATAACGTGGCTTATTTCTTTTTTTAATTCTTCATTGACTCTGCCTAGTCTATTAGAATTCTTTTGCATTTTCTATTCCTTTCAATTATCTCTTTACTTCTTCTTTGATGTATGCTTCAATTGTATCTCCAACTTGTAAATCATCAAATCCTTCAATTTGAACACCACACTCGAAGCCATTTGAAACTTCTTTAGCATCATCTTTAAATCTCTTTAATGATACAAGTTTTCCTTCATGAATTACAACTCCATCTCTGATTACTCTAACACCAGCATTTCTTGCAACTTTACCATCAGTAACGTAGCAACCTGCAATTGTTCCAACATTTGTGATTTTAAATGTCTGTCTAACTTCTGCATTTCCAAGAGTAATTTCGTGGTAAATTGGTTCAAGCATTCCCTTCATTGCATTTTCAACATCTTCTAATGCTTGATAAATTACAGAGTATTGTTTTATTTCAACTCCCTCTTTTTCAGCAACTTTCTTAGCTGAACCAACAGGTCTGACATTGAATGCAATAATAATTGCATTTGCAGCTTTTGCAAGTTCCACATCTGATTCTGTAACACCACCAGCACTTGAGTGTAATACTTTTACTCTTACTTCATCATTTGATAATTTTTCAAGTGATGATTTTAATGCCTCTGCTGTACCTTGAACATCAGCTTTTGCAATAACATTAAGCTGTTTTAATTCTTCACTTTCCATTTTTTCAAATAAATTATCAAGTGTAACTGCATTATCATTTGCAATAGATTTCTCACGGCTCTCTAATTTTCTCTTTTCGATTAGATGTTTTGCAACCTTTTCATTCTTAACCTCATAGAACACGTCTCCTGCCTCTGGCACTGCGCTTAAACCTGTAATTTCAACCGGAGTTGATGGACCTGCTTCTTTAACCTTTTTGCCTTTATCATTTGTCATTGTTCTAATTTTACCAATTGATGTTCCAAGTATAATTGTATCACCTACATTTAATGTTCCTCTTTGAACAAGTACTGATGCAATTGGGCCTTGGGTTCTATCAAGTCTTGCCTCTATAACTGTACCTTTAGATTGTTTATTAGGATTTGCTCTTAGGTTTTGCATATCAGCAACAAGAAGTACCATCTCAAGTAAATTATCAATGTTTATTCCCTTCTTAGCTGATATAGGAACAAAGATTGTATCTCCACCCCATTCTTCTGGAACAAGTTCATACTTCATTAATTCTTGTTTAACTTTTTCAATATTTGCACCTGGTAAATCTATTTTATTGATGGCAACAATTATTGGTATTCCTGCTGCTTTAGCATGATTTATAGCTTCTATTGTTTGTGGCATTACACCATCATCAGCTGCAACAACAAGTATTGCAATATCAGTAATTTGTGCACCTCTAGCACGCATGCTTGTGAAAGCCTCATGACCTGGTGTATCAAGGAAAGTAATTTCTCTACCATTTGCATTTACTTTGTAAGCACCAATATGCTGAGTAATTCCTCCAGCTTCTCCCTCAATAACATTTGTTTTTCTAATTGCATCAAGAAGTGATGTTTTACCATGGTCAACGTGACCCATAACACAAACTACAGGTGGACGTGGTAATAAATCTTCTTCTTTGTCTTCAGAATCATCAAATAATATATCTTCGTCTTTTACAACTTCTTTCTTTGTAGCCGTTACTCCATAGCTATCTGCAACAAGATATGCAGTATCAAAATCAAGGTCTTGATTGATGTTAGCCATAATTCCTAGTTCAAGAAGTTTTTTAATTATTTCTGCGCTAGTTTTCTTTAACTCTGTTGCTAAATCTTTTACAGAAATATGCTCAGGTATTATAATTGATTTAAGCTCAAAAATCTTTTGCTTTCTTGGCTCATCTTTCTTTTTACCTTTCTTATTCTTCTTTCCTCTAGCAGTTGTTAAATCATAATAATCAAGCATTCCACCTTCTTGGTCTTCAAACATATTTGATAACTTATCAACTTGCTTTAAATTACGTAGTTTATCTTCGCTATAATCTTCTTCCTCTGATAATCTTCTGTTCTTAGAATTTTTCTTTTTATCATCAAAATTACGATTTGCTTTTTGCTTATCAATTATTTTTGTAGCATAATCTTTTTTATTATCTTTCTCAGTAAATTCAGTTGACACAATATCATTTAAATTCTTTTCAAAAGAACGTTTTTGGAAGGAATTATTATTGCCAAATGGTCTTTTTCCTGATTGGAAATTAGATTGTCTATTATCGCTTTGTCTTTGATCATTTCTAAAGCCATTTCTTTGGAAGCCACCCTGTCTATTGAAGCCGTTAGAAGAATTTGATCCATTAAACGAATTAGAATCAGAATTTCTGTTGTATCCATTACTTCTAAAGCCTGAATTTCTATTATTGAATGATGAGTTCCTATTTCTTTGAAAATCTCTGCCTGATTGTGAATTTCCATTAGAATAGCCATTTTCTCTTCTTTGATATCCGTTTTGAGAGTAGGCGTTTCCTTGTGCATTGCCTCTTCCAAAGTTACCTCTTGAATCTCTTCCGAATTCTCTATTAGATAAATTTGTATTATTTTTTGCATTAAATTGAGAATTTGTTTTTTGCTCATTTTTAATTCCTGAGTTTGCATCAGTTTCTAAATTCAAATTACTATTTGAATGTTGACTTGCATTTGAATTTTTGGCACTATTACTATCCGCACTTTCGATTTTAGATGCTTCTATATTGCTTTTTATATTTGAATTGGCATTAGTATTATCAGCATTAACACTAACATTACTACTTGCACTAGTATTATCACTTGCCTTCGCATTTACGTTTGCATTAGCAGCCTCTTTAACAACAGTACTTACTTTAACATTAGAATTCTCATTAACATTTGTACTAGTTTTTTTATTGCTCTCATTGTTTGCATTAAAATCATTTTTATTCTCAGCAACTATTACGTCTCTTTCAGAAACATTTTTAGATACGACCTTCTTTTCATCTTTATTTGTAAGTAAAGATGATTCCTCGCTTTTTTCACTTGTTACCTTAGCATCTTCTTTTAAATCACTCGCAGTAGTAACTTTTGCCGAGTTTTCTTTCTTTGCATCTTTTTTAGGCTTAATTCCAAAAAGCTCACTTACAGTCATAGGCTTTGTAGGCTTCTCTCTGTACACAATATTATAATTTTTATTTCTTCTTTGTGTAAAGCCGATATCGCTCTTATTATTTTTTAGTTCTTTTTCATCATTTTTCTTATCATCATCATTTACTATAACTTCTCTTCTGATAATAACTTGGCCAGTTGTTTTAATATCTTCTTTTTTTGGTGTTTTTTCGTTTTTCATACTTTCCCTAATTCTTTGAACTCCTTATTAAATCTTTTATATTTTATTACAAAATAAATATAATATAACCAAAATTTGTTTTATTGCACTTATTAAATGTATTTATTTCTTACATTCTTTATCTTAATTTTCATCATTAGAAGAATTTACTTCTTCATTTTCATTAGATGAATCTTCATTATTTTCTTCAGTTTCAACAGTATCATTTTGCTCTGCTTTTTCACTGTTTTCGTTTTCTATTTCATTTGCAGCTTCTTCTTCTGTTTTTTCATCAGCATCTTCATCTGCTTGTTGTTTTTCAAGCATTTCTCTGAATTGTGATTCACTCTTTATATCAATCTTCCAGTTAGTAAGTCTAGCTGCTAGTTTTGCATTTTGTCCTGATTTTCCAATTGCAAGTGATAATTCATCATCAGGAACTATTACTTGGGCAAAATTTTCATCTTCTCTAATATCAACTGCAAGTACTCTTGCTGGTAGAAGTGCTGCTGATATGAATATTGATGGATCTTCGTTCCACTCAATTACATCAATTTTTTCTCCGTTAAGCTCATTTATAATGTTTTGAATACGTATACCTTTTTGACCAACACATGAACCTACTGGATCAATATTAGGATTTGGAGAATATACAGCAACCTTACTTCTTGAACCAGCTTCCCTTGAAATGCTTTTTATTTCAATAACTCCTTCATAAATCTCAGGAATTTCAATCTCAAATAACCTTCTAACAAACTCTGTACTTGCTCTTGATAAAATTATTTGTGTTGAACCTTTTACGCCCTTTTCAACTTTAATTATGCAAGCTTTTATTTTATCATTTACATGATACTCTTCAGTAGGAATTTGCTCTTTTTTTGGCATTATTCCTTCAATTTTGCCTAAGTCAAGTATAACCGCTCCGCCATCAGCTTTTTGTACTAGTCCTGTGATAATCTCTCCTTTTTTATCAGCAAACTCATTAAATATAATGTTTCTTGACTCTTCTCTTATTTTTTGTGTTATAACTTGACGAGCAGTTTGTGCAGCTATTCTTCCAAATTCTTTAGGCATAAGCTCTATTTCAACTTTATCTCCAAGTATATATGAGGAATTAATTTTCTTAGCATCATCAAGTGAGATTTCTTTTTTATCATCTTCAACATTTTCAACTATATCTTTTTCTTGATAAACATGCATTTGACCATCAATTTTATCAAGTACTACTTTAATATTTTCATCAGTACTATCAAAATTACGTTTATATGCTACAAGTAGAGCTTGTTCAATTGATTCCATTAATGTTTCTTTTTTTATTCCATTATTTTTCTCAAGTTCATCCATAGCCTCAATTAGCTCTGTTGTATTAATTCCCTTATTTTCAACCTTTGCAACTTTCTTTTTCATTTTTTATTAATCCTCCCAATTATAAACTGTTTTCATACTAGCAATATTGCTTTTATCAATTCTAAGGCTATCAACCTCTATAGTATTATCATCAAATGAATTTAAAATACCTTTAATTATTTTGCTGTTTTCTATAGGTTTAAATGTATGTACTTCAACTTCTTTTGAAATATTCATTTCTAAATGCTCATCGTTTCTAATTCTTCTTTCTAATCCTGGTGACGAAACCTCAAGCATATAGCTAGATTTGATCAAATCTTTTTCATCAAGAATATCATTAATTGCATTATTGACCTTTTCACAATCATTTAAATCAATTATGCCATTTTCCTTATCAATAAAAATACGTAAGTAATTATCTTTGCCTTCTTTTTCATAGATAATGTCATAAACTTTGTACCCTAGATTGTTGATTATTGGCTCAAGAAGTGTTTTTACATTTTCTTCAATTTTTGTCATAAAAAAATCCTATACATATATTATTTAGGTTTTAAGTAGTACCTATAAACTTTTTTCAAAATACAAAGAGTGGAAGTACTTCCACTCTTTGCAAACTCTTTTATGTATGTTTTTATTATATACCAAATTTTATTAAAATGTCAACATTTTTTCGAAAATAATTAACTGTAACATGCATTTCTCGTATTTGATAACTTCAATCCTTCAAGCATCCTATTGGTACAACCATAACATCATTTTCTGTTGTATAAGCCATTTTGGTGTTTGTAATAATCATTAGAAAATCAGGTTCTCTTAATTTATCATTTTCACTTATTAACTTTTTAAGTTCTAGTAAATGTTTTTCCGCTTCTTCGATAGATTTTTCGCTTCCAATTTTAGTTTCTATTAAGCCGTACTTTCCATTGTTAAAGTGTGCAACCTCATCACATTCTAGTCCATATCTATCTCTATAATGGCTTAATGTTCCTCCAATTGAATTGATATATATACTCAAGTCCCTATCTACAAGGTTTTCAAATAATAAGCCATACGTATTTGGATCTAGCATTAATTCTTTTGGAGATATTGAAAGTAATGCTGCTGCTAGCGAAGGATCTACAAAACTTTTTTTAGGTGTAGCTCTAATTGCAGTTTTGCTTCTAATATTAGGGTTCCATGCAGGGATTTCATCAATTATATATAGTTTTTTTAATGCTGATATGTAATCAATTATCGTTCTATCTGATATATCATTATTATTTGTAATAACGTCATCAATTAAAGTTTGATTCGATTCAATAGTTGATACTAATCTTGCATAAGATTGTAGTATTTGTCTTGTTAAAAAAGGATTTCTTGATACACCATCAATCCTCGATACATCTGATTCACAAACTGCATTCACATAGTTTTTTGATATTTCTAATGAATCCTCCTCATTTTCAAAATTGAATATATCTGGCCATCCACCCCTGCATATTAAAAATGCCATTTTCTCGTAAGTAATATCACTTGTTACTCCGTCAATTCTTCTATTTCCATTTACAATGTCTGATAGAGAAATCTTTCCATTTGATTCTCCACTTTCAAATAGTGACATTGTTTTCATGTTAATAAATGCAAATCTGCCAGCTCCTGAATGCAAGTTCTTAGTATCAAGTTCATTGGGTGTTGCCGAACCTGTTAAAAAATATTCTCCTTTCTTGCCTGATTCGTCAACAGAATGTCTAACTGTATTCCATATTTTTGGAGCCAATTGCCACTCATCAATTAATCTTGGTTTTGCACCCTCAAGTAAAAGTGATGGTTTTATTTCTGCAAGTTTTAGAGCATTTGAATTTATATTATCAACCTCTTCGTCTTGAAGCTCAATAAAGCTTTTAGCACGTTGTTTACATGTTGTGGTTTTGCCACACCATTTTGGGCCTCTAACTAAGATTGCCCCAGCAACTTTCATTTGCTTAGTTATCTCTTTATCAATAATTCTTTCTTTATATTCTTTCATTATATTATCTCCTGACAAGACCATTATAACATATTTTTCATTTTATTTCAATGATTTGTGGCATTTTGCTTCAATAATTTGTGGCATTCTGTTTCATAGATTTGTGGTATTTTGTTTCAATAATTTGTGACATTTTGTTTCATAGATTTGTGGCGTTTTGTTTTATAGATTTGTGGCGTTTTGTTTTATAGATTTGTGGCGTTTTGTTTTCCTTTTGCATTTTTGTTATCATTCATCTTTTTAGCATCAGTTACTTAATTTTATATAGTTATTTTCACTTAAATATATTTTTTAACTATTCTTTACTTACAATTTCATTTTGTTTTTTGTATATTGAGTTTTCTGGTATAACTCCTCTTACAGATGATAATGGATATATGTTAGTATTTCTACCTATTACTGTTCCTGGGTTTAATACTGTTTGACAACCTACTTCTGAATAGTCACCAACAAATGCTCCTACCTTTTTCATTTCGGTTGGTATTTCCATTTTATCTTTCTTATCTTTTATTACTACTAATTTTTTATCTGATTTTACATTGGATGTGATTGCTCCCGCTCCTAGATGTGCTTTATAGCCAAGTATTGAATCCCCAATATAGTTGAAGTGCGGTACTTGAACGTTGTTAAGCAAAATTACATTTTTTAGTTCTGTAGAATTTCCTACTACAGCATTTTTGCCTACTATAGCTTTTCCTCTTATAAATGCTGCTTGCCTTATTTCTGCTCCCTCACATATTATGCAAGGGGCTTTTATATAGGCGGTTTCAAATATTGTTGTATTTTTATGAACCCACACATTTTCTTTTATTTCATCGTATTCGTTTTTATCTAGTGTCTTTCCAAGTTCAATTATATAATCTTCAATAAAAGGAAGAGCTTCCCATGGATACGTAAACTTTTTCAAAAACTCTTTTGCTATTGTCTCTTCTAAATCAAATAAATTTTCAATTTTACAATCTTCCATTTTTCTCTTCCTTTCTTAAAATCAGTCATATTTTAAACAATAATATATGACAACCCCTATGTGCTGTACTTTATTTTACTATACTTTATTATTTTTTCCGTAATAATTATTATATAATTTTACTGCAGTTTCTGGTGAATCTATTCCCTCTTTATTTTTTACTGGTGCAAAATCTTCTTCTCTTCTTCCTCTTAATATTGATATATCATCAAAGAAATTGAATCCATCAAATATAAATGCTTCATATTTATACGCATTTGGTTCTTTTGCTTCAAACATCTTGCCATTTTCTTGCATGAAGTTTGCTTTTTTATGAGCACTATGGTATGGCAATTCATGTTTTGCAATTTTCTCAAGTGCATTTATGCTATATAAATTACACATTATATGAGATTCACCAAATAATAGCTCGCCATCTTCATCAGTTTCTTCTGCCATCTCCTCAGGAATTTCAGAGTACTCTATTACTGCAGGGACATTATCTTTTTTGCAAAATACTCCTACCCTTTCATGCGGATTTAATTTTACTACTGATTTTGAGCCAATTTCATTTTTGTCATCAATTGTGAGTCCAAGCAAAATTGGGTCACACATATTAAGCAACGCATTATCAACTGCTCCAATAAATACCCACTTGATTCCTTTTTTCTTCATATCATCAAGCACACCATCTTTTTTCATTGCCTTATATATACAGCCATTTCCATCGGCCGCAAATTTAATATTAAAATTCTCATCCACTAAAAGTTTACCATCTTCACTTAAAAGTGGTAAATTTCCTTGATTAAAAAACATGATTGATTTTTTAGGATAATCAAAATAATTATGTTCTTCAAAAAATTTAATTGTATCTTTGTTGTTCTCCGTGCTAGTCATGATATACCAATTTAAAACAATGTTATATTTTTGATTAGCTTTTTTTAATCCATCAGCAATTATCTCAAATAGATACTTTGGCTTAGGTTTAACATTTAGTAAAAAAGTACCTTTAGGACCTTTATGGCCTAGTCTTGTGCCTTGACCTCCGGCCATGGTAACAACTGCATATTCACCTTTTTTTATAATATCATCGCCGATTTTTTCAAGTCTTTCAAACTTTTCTTTTGGCATTTTATATTTATCGGTAAAACTAGTATGTTCAATTATGTAGCTACATATTGCTTTATCTTTCTCATTTAATTTCTTACTGACTTCATATAATCTGTTCAATTGATTAAAATCTATTTGATTAATTTCTTTTATTAGATTTTGTTTTTGCTCATCATCAGCCATTTTTATGTAATTAAATATATGTTTTTGATTGTTGTCAATTAAAATCTTCTCGTAATCTTTCACGTCTTTAACCCTTTCAGTACGCGATTGCACGCTTATATTTATGCACGCATTCTATCATAATTATATGCTTATTTCAATAATTTTGTCATATTTAAAATAAGACGTCATAGCCATTTAATAAAATATTCAGAGAAAATTGTCATATATAAAATAAACTATTATAACTGTACAATAAAAATGTCTCAATAATTTGTCATATTTAAAATAAGCTATAATATACTTCTATAAAAGTAATGTGATGAAAGGATGTTAAGATGGAAGATAAATTAAAATTATATGAAAACATTGCCAAAAGAACCGATGGTGATATTTACGTTGGTGTTGTTGGCCCTGTAAGAACTGGCAAGTCTACATTTATCAAAAATTTCATGGATTTGCTAGTAATTCCAAACATTGATAATCAATATCAAAAAGAACGTACATTAGATGAGCTCCCTCAGAGTGGTTCCGGCAGAACCATTATGACAACCGAACCAAAGTTCATTCCTAATGAAGCAATTCCCATTTCAATTAATAATAATGTTAAATTTAAAGCGAGGTTTGTTGACTGTGTTGGCTATTTAGTAAACAATGCAATAGGCTATATGGAAAATGATATACCAAGAATGGTAAAAACGCCATGGTCTGACAATGAAATTCCATTTGAAAAGGCTGCTGAGATTGGAACTAAAAAAGTAATTGAGGATCATTCTACAGTTGGCATCTTGGTTACAACTGATGGTAGCTTTTCAGGAATAGCAAGAGAAGATTATGTACTTGCAGAAGAAAGAGTTGCAAAAGAACTTACATCTCTAAATAAGCCTTTTGTAATAGTTTTAAACTCATCTTCTCCATTTTCTGATGATTGTACCTCATTAGCAAATTCTCTCGAAAATAAATACAATGTTTCTGTAATTCCAATGGACTGCTCTAATCTTTCAATTGATAACATAAATACAATTTTTGAAAAACTTTTATATGAATTTCCTACAAGTCAAATTAATATTACATATCCAACATGGATTAATGCTCTTAGTAATACTCACTGGCTAAAGCAAGAAATTTTTAAAGAGGTTAGAACAACTTTTAAAGAAATTAGAATCATAAAAAATGTAGTAAAAACAGCCTCTTCTTTACCATCTACTGATGTAATAACCTCTGCTAAAATTTCTGAGATTAATCTAGGTAGTGGGCAAATTAGTGTCAACCTTTCAACAAACCCTAACCTATTCTACAGCATATTAACAGAAATGTCTGGCAAACCAATTAATAATGAATACGATTTATTTTCAACATTTGTTAGCTTCTCAAAAATAAAAAATGAATACGCCAAAATCGCACCAGCACTTGAAGAAGTAAAAGCTAAAGGATATGGAATTATAAATCCTGGCATTGATGATTTAATTTTAGATGAACCAGAAATGGTAAAACAAGGAACTAAGTATGGAGTAAAATTAAGAGCAAAAGCCCCTTCAATTCATCTTATCAAAACTGAGGTTGAAACTGAAATTTCTCCAATAGTAGGTTCTGAAAAACAGTCTGAAGATTTAGTAAAATACTTACTTTCGCAATTTGAAAACGACCCCAAGAAGATATGGGAATCTAATATATTTGGCAGAAGTTTGCATGAACTTGTAAATGAAGGTTTGCAAAACAAATTGCAATGCATGCCAGAAGAAGCACAAATGAAATTACAACAGACATTAGAGAGAATTGTAAACGAGGGATCAGGAGGACTAATTTGCATCATTCTATAAAAATAAGAAGATTGCTTACATTGCAATCTTCCTTTTTTCTTCTTCAATTACTCTTACTTTCTTTACTTTAATATTGAACTTATCTTGCTCTACTAATATGTTTACCATACATTCTCCAATTTTTTTGTTTTCTCCGACTTTCATTATTAAAGCCTTGGTTTCATCCATTCCAAGTGGCAAAGTTTGGTTCATGTTATCATAGCAAATTATATTTGTAAAAAATACTGCGTGTGTATCTTCATTTGCATATACTTTATAGATTTTATCAACATTATCATCTTTTAATATCTCGTAAGGATCTATGTTTCCTATTACATAGCCTTTGTTTCTTTTTTCATAATAAAGTGGCATGTCATAAGGTACTGTTATTTTTTGATATGCTTCATTTATGTATCTTGATACTTCTCTCATTCTTTCTTTGAAGTCTTCTAGCGATGTTGTTTCATTAAATCTTAGTACTTGATATAAGTCTCTATGTGATTCTCTATGTTTTTTTCCGTTTAGCATTTTTACTTTTGTGTAGTCATCAGTTATTCCACCAAATATATTCGCTAGATTTTTATCAGGTGCATATTCCTCTTTAACTTTTTCATATACTTCCTGTATTGTATATGTATCACTTTTGGTTACAGTACTATTAATTGCAGGAAGTACATATTTTGCAGCATATACGCTTGCGCATTCGGCAATTGATAGTTTCTTTCTTTCTATGCTATCCATGTTTGTACAAAAGTCTTCTAAATCATCATCAAATTTGAATACTTTTTGTTTCTTTTCTTTTTTCTCTTCTTCGCCTTTTCCTTCATCTAGTGATTGTAAGTTGTCTTTGTTTGTGAATTTCCAAAATTCAAAGATATTTTTTTTGTGTTCTTCTATTTCTTCAATGTACTTTTCTGCGTTTTCAATTTTTCTTGTCATATTTGTTTGTTTTAATCTTAAAGCTTTTATATCCTGTTTCAAATCTTTTTGTTTATTAAGTATTTTTCTAGTTTCTAATGTTGTACTTACAAAATCCGCTATTGTAAATGCTGTTGATGATTCTAATATTGTGTCATCTATGTTTAATTCATTTGATTTACTTTCTTCGTTTTTAGTATTTTCTGCTGCTTCTTTAATTTCGGTAAGCATTTCTTTATCATCTTTTGTAAATTTCTTTCCACCTTTGAAGAAGAATTTTACTTTTTTAAAGAAACTTTTTTTGCAATCCATGAACATTACTATTTGCTTTTCTTGCTTAGAATACATTAAGGTTTGTCTTGCTATTATATCTTTTAATTTGCATAAAACTTTTTCATCTTGCTCAATTTGTTTTTTTATTTCATATTTTAGATTTTGTTGTTTTGCAGTTTCTTTAGTTACAAATTGCTGTAAATTATCAATGTTGACCTCTTTTTTATTGTATAAAAATGAAACTGAGCCGTCTAATGCTATTTGCACATCAAACCTATACGTATATTTTGTTTCTGTGGTGATTATAAATAATGCTTTTAAAAGTGTATAATATCTATTTAATTCTTTTTCATCATTTATTTCAACTCTGTATTTTGATTTAAAGTTTTCTTGCAGAATTGTTTCTCCAATTATATATAGTTTAACGTTTCCTTCTTCATCTGTATATTCATAAGTTGTAGGCCATGATTTTGTATATATCCACATATAGTTTTCAATATCTGAAATCTTCTTTTTATCTTTAAAAACTAATGGATTGTATTCAACCTGGCATATTGGAACATATATATTTTTAAACTCGCCTGTAATCTTTTGCTTTATCATAAAAAATAAACTTTCAGTTTCTCCCTCATTAGCAGGAAATAGCATGAAATATTTATCTTCTATATCAGAATAATAAATCTGCCAAATGTAATTATTTTCATATCTTATAAAATATGGAATATGCTTTTCAAATTCTTTTTGTTCATTTTCAAGCTCTTCAATTTTGCTCTTGCTGGTTTTCTCGGCAAGAGCAATGAACTCATCTTTATTTTCTTTATAATATTCCTGTATTGGAACTGAAAGATTATATCTCGTTTTTATATCAGATGTTCTGTCAGTATTACTTATAAGGATTTCAACTTTTGATGGGTCTATTTTTTTATAAATTTTATATATTTTAGAATTGTCAAATGATTTTGCTACTTGGTATTCTACGTTCTTACTATAAAGCTTTCTTGGAAAAGCTTTGGCAGTATTTAGTTCTACATAATCTAATACTTCGTTTGACACTCTGTAACCTCCTTAATTAATTCTACTTCGGTCATTAGTTTTGATATTGAATTGCTATTTTCAAATTTGTTTTTTTCTAACATCTCCTTATATTTATAAACCCTTATCTTTTGACTGTTTAACTCTTTTTTGCCAATTGTTATAATGTATGGAATTTTAAGTTTAACATTTTTATCAAATCTTGATTTTAAACTTGATTTAAATGTATCAACTTTGCACCTTAACTCTTTTATCATGTTTTTTTCTTCAAGTTCTTGCTCATCTTCGCTATTATCAATTCCATATATGTTTTTTTCTGAATAATTTCTTTCCTCTTTAAACTCTTTATTTAAATTTTTTACAACCTTAAAGCTATAATCTTCAAACTCTTCACTCTCTGGAATAATAACAATTTGAGTTGGCGCAAGCCATAATGGAAATCTTCCGTTATATCTTTCAATTAAAATTTTTAGCAAATTCTCATAACTTTCAACAATTGTTGTATTTATATAATAAGGAAATTCGTTTTTGTCTTGGTTATTTTTGTAATTCAAATCAAATCTGTGTGTGATTTCAAAATCAATTTGAATATCGGAAATAAGATATTGGTTACATTTTACTTTAACTCTTGGTCCATACATTTTTGCGTTTTTTGTTTCTTTAAATGAAATTTGCATATCATTCAAAGCCTTTTTCATACAATTTGTTGCATAATCCCACTCATTAATAGTACCTATGTAGTCTTCTTTATGCTCATCATTCCAGTTATCAACTTCGATATTACATTCAAGCCCAAGTTTCTTTGCAAACTCAAGCAAAAATTTAATATCTTCTTTTATTGATTTTTGAATGTTTTCTTTATTAGAGAATGTGCTTGCTGTTGAGATTGTATACTGCCTTGTTTTTAAAATTCCCTTTATATCTCTTTCTTTTATTACAACATTCGAAGTTTCAAGAAACTTTAAAGGTAATTCTTTGTAACTGTGCTGCGTACTCTTAAAAATACTACAATGAAAAGGAGAAACATAAGGCTTGAGTACTAATTTATTTAAGTTTCTGTTGTCATTTTGCTCCTCTTTTTCATTATCTTCAATTGCAAAGTAATTATCTTTTTGTTCTTTATACCTGTCTTCAATTTTATATATTTCAGAGTTTGAGACATTTGGAGTTTTTACAATCTCAAAACCAGACTTTTCAGCCTTTTCTTCAATATATTTTTGAATTATTTCAATTATTTTCGCTCCTCGAGGCAAAAATATTTCAAACCCTTTTCCTATGTAATCAATCTTCTCATATAATTTTAAATCTTTGGCAATCTCATTAATTTCAGTTATCTTCATTTGTGTGACCTTTCATCTTTTAACCTAATTTCTTATCATCAATTTCTTCTTTGACTTTTTTGATGAAATCGTCAACATTCATTTGACCTATATCGCCTTCGCCCCTTCTTCTAACTGAAACTGTATTTGATTCTTCTTCTTTATCACCTACAACAATCATATAAGGTGTCTTTGATAATTGTGCCTCACGTATTTTGTAACCTATTTTTTCATTTCTTTCATCAACATCAACTCTTATTCCTAATTTATGCATTTTGTCTCTTAAGCTAATTGCATAATCAAAATGCTTTTCAGAAATAGGAAGAATTTTAACTTGATGTGGTGCAAGCCATACAGGTAGATTACCTTTTGTTTCTTCTAGTAAGAATGACATGAATCTATCAGATGAACCAAGTATTGCTCTATGAATTACAACTGGTCTATGCTCTTTTCCATCCTCTCCTATATATGTTAAATTAAATCTCTCTGGTAATGCAAAATCAAGTTGGCATGTTGGTATTGTAACATCATGTCCTAAAGCTGTTCTTATTTGAATATCAATCTTAGGACCATAGAATGCAGCTTCTCCTTCAGCCTCATAGAAATCAATATTTAGTTCTTTTAAAATTGATCTTAATTGGCTTTCTGCTGTTTCCCACATTTCATCATTATCAATATATTTGTCTTTGTTCTTCTTATCTCTTAAAGATAATCTATATCTGAAAGCAGATGCTGGGAAACCAAAATCATCTTGGTAAACACTCTTAATCAAGCTTAGTACTCCACCAACTTCACTCTTGATTTGGTCAGGTCTTGCAAAAATATGTGAATCATTTTGGCACATTTCACGAACTCTTTCAAGTCCGCATACAGCTCCTGAATTCTCATATCTGAAATCATGTGCAAGCTCTGCAATTCTAATTGGTAAATCTTTATATGAATGTAGTTGATTTTTGTATATTAACATGTGGTGTGGACAGTTCATTGGTCTTAAAACTAATGATTCATTATCCATCTTCATAATAGGAAACATATCATCTTTATAATGATCCCAGTGACCACTTGTTTTATAAAGATCAGTTGTTGCAAGTGATGGTGAATATACGTGTTGGTAACCAAGTTCAATTTCTTTATCTTGAATATATCTTTCAAGTAATCTTCTTATTGTTGCACCATCTGGCAAATAAATTGGAAGACCTGCTCCAACTAACTTATGAGTCATAAATAAGTTTAGATCTTTTCCTATTTTTCTGTGATCTCTTTCTTTTGCATCTTCAAGCATTTGTAAATATTCATCAAGTTCGCTCTTTTTAGGGAAAGAAATAGCATATATTCTTTGAAGCATTTTATTTTTTTCGCTACCTCTCCAGTAAGCACCTGAATTAGATAATAATTTTACGCATTTAACTTTTCCTGTTGACATTAGGTGAGGTCCTGCACAAAGGTCAGTAAAGTCACCTTGTTTGTAGAAAGAAATAGTTTCTCCATCAGGTATCTCTTCAATTAATTCAGTTTTGTAAGGCTCGTCCTTCATAAGCTCTAATGCTTCTTTTTTTGAAAGTGTAAATCTTTCAATTGGCAAATCTTCTTTAATAATCTTATTCATCTCAACTTCGATTTTAGCTTTATCTTCATCATTGAAAGTTTCCTCACTATCAAAATCATAATAAAAACCACCATCATCAATAGCTGGTCCTATTGCAAACTTTGTATTAGGAAATAAATGCTTTACGGCTTGTGCCATGATGTGTGATGTTGTATGCCAGTAAGCCTTTTTACCATCTAAATCACTATCAAATGTAAGAATCTCAAGTTTGCAATCTTTGGTAAGAGGAAATCTTAAATCTTCTACATTACCATCTACTCTTGCACAAGTTGCAACTCTAGCTAATCCCTCACTAATTTCTTTAGCAAGTTCAATAACACTTGTATTTTCTTTAACCTCTTTTATAGAACCGTCTTTTAAAGTTACTTTAATCATATTACCCTCCTAATTCATACTTACTTAAAAAATTTCTTCATTATTAATTACTTTTTGTTGATTTATTTTTGTCATTTTTTCAATATTATCATTTGTAGTATACTTTTTTAATTCGTCAATTATGTCGTTAATTTCCGTGTAAACACCTTTTCTTCTGTGGCTATCTGTTCCTAAAAAAGTAATTGCATTTTCTTGTAAAAGTTTTATAAATATTTTTTTTGCAGCTTTTCCATATTGCTCAACTATGCTTCCATAATTTGATTGTAGAAGTGCTCCCTTTTCTATCCACTCAAAAGCAATGCTTATATCTTTTTGAACAAAGGTATATCTTTCCGGGTGTGCAATTATAGGTATATAATTATTTTTAATTAAGTCTTCAATTACATCATTTCCATAAAGTACTTTTGAATGCATTGGAAATTCAAATAAAACATATCTACTATTTGCCAATGTAGGAATAACTCCCTCATTATAATACTCCGAAAGATTTGGCATAATATACGCCTCAGCACCATTATGCAGAATAAGGTTAATGTTTTCAACATCAACCTTATTTTGTATGGCATTCAACAAAAGATTTCTTTCATTTTTGTTAACCTCATACTGTTCAGTAATATAGTGTGATGTTGTAATGATATCAGTAAAACCCGCGTCATAAGCCTCATTTATCATATCAAATGTTTCGGCAGCATCTCTTGAGCCGTCATCAATACTAGGCAAAATGTGAGTATGAATATCAATCATATTAGTTACCTTCTTTTAACTTGTTAATTTGCTCAATTATATCTCTTATCTTATCATCAGTAACTTCACTACTTGGAATTTTAATTTCTTTTGTTTTTGTATGATTTTCGCTTGTTTTTGAATCTTCATCAGATAATGTAGAGCCTCCCCTTGAAGATCTATCTACTCTATTAGCTCTTTTTGAACTATTGCTTTGGCTAGTTTCATCATCTTGTTCATCATAGCTAGTTTCTCTATCAGTTCTTCTTGTTCTTGAAGATGTAATTGTTGGAAGCGATTCATTTGACTCATAGTAATATTTTTCACTGTATTTTGCTTTTGAAACCTTAACTCTGTTAAGTACAACTCCTGCTATATGACCACCAACATGATCTATTCTTCTTTTAGCTTCTTTTAAATCATCCATCTTGGTTTTATTTTGACTAGCAACCAAAATAGTAGCATCAACCACTCTTGAAATTATAGTGCTATCAGTAACAAGTAAACAAGGTGCTCCATCAAAAATAATAACATCAAAATTTGGCTCTATTTCATCAAGTAAAGCATTTAGTTTACGTGATTGTAAAAGCTCTGATGGGTTTGGTGGAATATTGCCAGATGGCATCATATATAAATTATCAATTTTAGTAGCATAAATACACTCTTTAATTGATGTTTCATGTCTACTTCTTGATAAATTAATTCCTGATAAATAATTTGAAAGTCCTGGGAACATATCAACTCCAAAAATAGTATGTTGACGTGGACGTCTCATATCAGCATCAATTATAAGCGTTTTCTTGCTAGCCTGTGCAAAAGTTACAGCCAAGTTTGCTGCAACAAATGATTTACCTTCCCCTTGAACAGTGCTGGTAAGAACTAATGTCTGACAAGAATTACTCTTCTTCATATATTGAAGATTGGTTCTAAGTGTTCTGAAAACCTCAGAAACAGGTGACTTAGGATCCGCTCTTGTAATAATCTCTCTTTTCATAAAAAACTCCTAATATGTTTTTTAAATTCTAAAATACAACGTAATGTATCATAACTTAACCATCAATAAGGTAATACTGCATATATCTTATCTTTTTGATGAAAAATCACATTCTGGTATTTCAGCCAAAATATTTAAATTTAATGCTCTTTCAATATCAGTACTACTCTTAATTGAATTATCAAGCATGTTGATTAGTAGAACTAGCGCAACAGCTACAACAATTCCTCCAACTAAAAATATTAGCATATCTTTTTTATGATTAATATTACTTGGTATTCCTGTTGTTTCAGCCTCATCAACAATACTTACATTATCAATCTTATAAATATCAGCGACTCTTTTTGAGAACACCTTTCCCATTTCATTAGCGATTTTAGTAGCCATATCAGCATTAGAATCAGTAACTGATATTTTCAAAATTTGTGTGCCATTTACAGCAGTAACATTAACCTCTTTCTTAAGCTCTACCTCTTTAGTACTTGCAAGGCCTAAGTTGCTAACTACTGTTCTAACAACACTGTTTGAGGTTGCTATTTCTTTATATGTATCAATAAGCTTATCATTTAAAGTAATATCATTTGATGTAATTGTGCCTGTAGAATCAGCACTATTACGTTGTGCCAAAATTAATGTAGTTGATGAAGTATATTTTGGCTTAACTAAAAAACTTGTATAAATATAACCCATGATTACCGCTATTAAAACAACTATAAGAATAAAAACTTTTTTATTCCAAAACAGTTCTAATAATTGTTTTAAGTCAATTTCATCATTATCCATTTTAGTATTACCCTTCCATTTTTTAATATTAAATAAAATATATTTTAATATTATTAATTCGTGATATCATGCCAAGTTCAAATTCTTTTGAACTAATTTATTTTATAAATTAATCGTAAAATTTCTTATATCTTATAAAAGTAACAATTCCAACAGCAATTAACGTAGCAATAGCAATTATGGCTATTGGTGCTTCACCAGTTTGAGGAATGCTTTTTTTACTTGTTGTAGTATCTTTTATAGGCTCTATAGGAGTAACTTTTTTATCCTCTGTGGCATTTGTGGTAGCTTTTGTAGTTTGGTTGTTATTTTTATTATCATTCTTTATTTCATTGGTAATTAAAGTATCATTTTTATTAGTTTCATTTGTAGTATTATTAGTAGTATTATTTTTATCCTCTGCTACATTATTTACTGATGTTTTATTGCTTAAGTCATTATTCTTATCTTGTTCATCATTCTTTGTATCATCTGATGCAGGTGTTGCAACATTTTTCAAGATAGTAGCCTGAGCCTTTAGCTCTGAAATGCTCATATCAAGTGTATCATCGTTTGAAATTTCAATTGAAGATAATTTAATATCAGTTTTTGTATCAACTGAAATATTAGGTTTTATAGTTAAATCAATTTCAGCTATTATATCACCATCTTTGGCTGAGTTACTATCAATAATCATTTTGCTATTAGCCATTATTGCTGAATAACCGTTTTTCCCAGTAATTGTAGCTCCTGAGAAAATAGATGTATCATAGTTTAAAACAGCACTCATCGCAATAGGCGTGTTTAAATTAACATTTTTGAAGCCAGTTAATGAAACATTAACTATTAAGACTTTACTTTCTTTTTGTTTTGATGAATCAGGTTCAATTTTAACTGTAACTGAACCATTTGTTACGGCCTCAACTCTGTTAGAGAATACACAGCTAAATGATACTGCAATTATAAGTGCCGATAAAATTATTAAAACATTATTTATAAATCTTTTCATTTTTTACATCCTTTGTGATAAATTACTACATTATTATCCAACTTTTGCATATTAATGTCAAGTAAAAAAAGAAGAAAAATAGAGAATGTAATCGAAAATTTAATTAAACATAATAAGTATGTTTTTTCATAAAATGAATTACCATTCTCTCATTTCAATTATGCCTAAATCAATAAATGATATCAGTAGCAAACTTAGCATATATTGTCTCTTATTTGTAACTTCATAATTAAGTATTTTAGCGTTAAATTCTTTCACATCATCCAAGTTTATCTTATTTATTTTTATATTTTCAAGTGAATTAATCATTTCAATGAAAGCATTCTCAATTGATTTAATATTCAATTTTGAGTCAGTATATTTCTTATCATCAATATATTTTTTCAATTTCATGCTATTAAAATCAAAGTGCTCATTAAATTTAATTAAATTCTTTTCAAAATTTGATATGATGAATGTTTCTATAGCAGGATAACTTAGTAGGAGCATTCCTCCTATGTCGTCGAATTCATGCTCCTTACTTGGCATTCGAGAATTTGAAAACCTATCAATTAATTTTCTAAGATTTCCTTCGTCATTTATCCTGTCTCCATCAAATATGTAATATATTGCCGCATTTTCATAATTGAAAGTCAAGTCGTATTTTTTTAGTGCACTGATTTGTTCCTCTATAAAACTTTCATTTTCAATGCTAGCAACATTACTTTTTTCTGAATTAATTATTGCTATCTTAGATTGTATATTTTCCTCACTCCTAAATAAAATTGCTTCATCTCCAGACGATGTTTCTTTTCCGCTCCTGGTTCTTGTAATAATTTCCTTATAGCCAAGGATTTTACTAAACATAATCTTAAGAAGATTTATTTCTCTTCTTTCTCCCTCAACTATATAAATTACTTTACCTATATTTTTATTCTTATTAAATTTAATATTTTTATTGAATATCTGGTAATCCATTAAACACTCCACTTAAGTACATTTTTTCTAAATTTTGAGCTTCTCTTGGTTTGCTATCTGAAACTCTGTTTAATTTGCTTCCTTTTTCATTTATAAAGTCAACTGTATAAATTTGGTCAGGTCTTAACAAGTTATTTGTAAGTAAATTCGTTGAATGTGAAACCAATAGTAGTTGTGCTTCTTTTGAGTTTTCCATAAAATACTTTATTATTTTTTCTTCAAGTACATTATGAAAACCACTACTGAATTCATCAATTATAGCCATTCCTCCACTTCTCATTGTTTCAAACACCATAGGAATAGTATTAATTAAGGTTTGGTTTCCTTCTGATTCCATGGTTATTGGCAAGGCAAAGTTCATGCCTTTTCTTTCCATTATTACATCTCTCTGGCCATTTTCAAAATTGAAGTTTAGTCTTCCATTACTGTATTGATTCGTATACATGACTGTTTGCGAATTTCCAATTTTTCTTAGGAAAGCATTAAATTTTTCAGTTCCGTTTTTTTCAAAATAATCTCTGTATGTTATTGTTGACGTTCCCCCAGATGATTTGAAAATTCTTTTATTGGTTTGGTCTATATATATTGATTTTTGGAGAAATTCAAACCATTTTCTTAATGTTTCATCATCTGAAAATTTTGTATCAAAGTACACTTTTCTAATTGCGCTCTGATCATTTTGAAGATTATCTATTGATGTTTTTTTGCCATCTTCATCTATATATTCTGCATTGTCTTTAAGTCTATTTAATCTTTCTATGGAATCTACTTTAACATTTTCTTTATAAATTCCATTATCATCGCCTTCGATTTTGTACTGTATGTTTTTGTTGTTTATAAGAAATTCATACGTTAATTCCATGTTTCCTTTTCTCTCACTAAAAAGACATACATAGTCAAGCGGCTTAATGTTTATTTGCCATACAAGCAAGCTTAATAATAATCTCAATGATTGTAATACAGTTGATTTTCCTGTTGCATTTCCTCCTACTATAAGTGCTCCCTTTAATATTTCATTTTCATCCTTATTAGTTTCATTTAATATTTCATATCCTGTCGCTTTTAAATCCAGTGAAGATTCTTCCATAAAAGATTTAAAATTTTTCATTATTATTTTGGTTAACATATTACAACCTCCTTGACCTTATTGTACTACATTTTTAATTTAAATGCAATTTTTTTACATTGTTTTTTAACATTAATGTATATTTTTTTCATATTATATGTAATACTTCAAAAAAAATTCCAATTATAGTAGATTTTCATTGTTCAACTATTGTCAACAATAAAAATCCTACGGTTAAGCCGAAGGATCTTTATTATTTATTATTTTAGTATAAGTTTACGTATGCCTACTAAATCTTTTACATTAATTTTTGTGTCCTCATTTACGTCTGCTGCTAATTTTTCTATTTCAGTTAGTTTTTCTGTATCAATTAAACATTTTCTAAGTTTTACTAGATCTTTTACATTTACATCTGATGTTTTAGTAATGTCTCCGGCAACAATCAGTGTGAATGTAGATGAACCAACTTTTAAAATATCACCTGTTGCTACTTTGTCTGAACTATTTATTTTACTATTGTTTCTTATTAATTCGTATTCACTTTTTACGTTTATATTGTTCGCAACTTGAATTCCTTGTGTTTTTTTAGTGATATTCTTTATGTAGTTGCCAGAAATATCGTATTTTTCAGATATTACTTCATATATTGAAAAATTTACTCTTGATTCATTTCCTGCTTTATCTGTTGCAATTATTATGTATGAACCAATATCAGTTAATTTAGCTCCATTGTAATAATTGTTTACAGCCTGTCCTTCATAATATAATTTTACATCTGATAAATTTGTATCTGATACCTTTGGAGATGCTTCATTTAAATATGCTACTCCATCCGTTATGTTTGATATTGTTGGTGCTTCTTTATCAATATTTGTCACTGCAATTTCATACGTGAATTCATATCCTCTTATTACAACTGTAATTTGCTTTTTAGCATTTTCAGTATATACAATTTTTCCATCTTGGTAACCTTTTATATATGAGTTGTTTGGCAAATTGATTGTTACAGTTACATCTTTATTAGTTGGCTCAGTAGAACTGAACGAAGCAGAAATATTCTTTGCCTCGGAAGATGCAGCAGAGGAAATGATTGAATCTAATAAGCTATTTACTGTATTATTTGTGTTTTCAATCTGCCTTTCATATAAGTATGCCTCTATACTATTGTTACAACTAATTACTTTTTGATATAATTCCTTTAAATTGTTTACAAGTCCAGTTGTTTCTTCAATTTCTAGATCTGTATTATCGTTGTACTTCGAAATTATAGTGTTAATTTCATTCCTAATTTCTTCTTCATCTACGTTATTTGTTTCTGTTAGAAGCCCGTTAAACAACATTTCATATACTTCAAATATTTTTTCCGTATTCTTAATTAAACTCTCTTCATTTTTTCTTATAATTAAATTAACTATATTAGTACTTTCATCAAAAAGTTTATTAAGTTCTTCTAGAGTTATTACCTTCTCTTGACTTTTTATTTCTTTTAACATTTTGTTAATATTATTTACTTCATCTCTAATTTCTTTAGATTCTACATTACTATCTATCTCTGAGTAACAAGAATATATTTTATCTAATAAACTATTTGTTCTTGTTTCCAATGCAAGATTTTCATAATACGTTCGTATTTTTTCGTAGTTAAAACTTTTAATCATTAAATCACTATTAATCTGTGTAATTTGTTCATCTGTTATTGCTCCATAAAATGACTTCTCATCCAAATTATCATATCCATTTATTTTTTCTATATTAGTTATAATTTCTCCATTATCATCCCCTAGAATAGATGTATCTTTTCCTATAATATTAATATTGTTATATGAACAAAATACCTTCTTAAATGTTTCATCTTTTACAAAGCTTCTCTTAAAATATAGCCTCAAGCTGTTAAATGAAATGTTATTATAATATAAAATCCTACTTTTGTCTGTTATTCTAGATATAACAACATTCCCACCTAAATACTTTGTCTCATTTGTTCTGCACAAGTACCCCCAACCTCTATCTTGATTTATAGAAATATTATTTCTAACAATCGTCTCCTCCATATTTGGATTTCCAAGTCCAGTTGAGTTACTTGTAAAAAATTCAGTATTATATGAGCAATTAATAAAGATGTTATTTTCGCATATATTATTTTTAAATCCGTTTGCTACATTATTTCCTTGTAAAGTATAAGCTGCATCAAATACTTGAGAAAAAATACAATTATGTACATAAGTATTTTCTGCTTGGTTCCAAAATTCTATTCCATTTCCATATCTTGCAATATTTTTATTTCCAATGCCATATAAGTAACTTCCGCCAATCTTTTCAATAATACAATCTCTTATTTCAGTGTCTTTTATATTAGTATATTTCTTTACTATTCCATGTGAGCCGGTGCATTCAATATGTAAATTTTCTACTACGCACCTGCTACCTACTCTAACCATCTCTAACTTAGTTGCAAGAATAATTTTTCCATACTCTTTATATGGATTCATTTCAGTTCTTAAATAAAAATATCTTCCGTCACAATAGAAATCGCCTATTTTATTTAGATTTGCAAGTAAGTTCTTCTTCTTTCCATAAATATTTCCTCTTTCATCTTCCCAAAATCCTATATCACATGAGTTTTGGTCATTTTTCTTTAGGCCAGAAAAATTTTCAAAATTTTTTAGATCAACTCTATAAATATTGTCTTTGTACTTTTCCCATTTTTCTTCGCTTTCAATTATTTTAGCAGCTGATAATATTGGCTTTTCCCCTTCACCATAACATCCTATATATGCCATATCTTCTACACTTGTATCTATTTTAAAATTAATCTGTCCGTAAAAAATATCACCTGCTTTTAGTAAAATCTTATCATTTCCGTTAAAAGTTTTTTTGTTTGCTTCATCAAGTGACATTGGATTATCTACGTCTGTTCCATCAGATGATGTTCCGTTAGCTGCTACATAATATGTAACAGATTCGTGTGAATAACTTCTATTATTTATTGCTCTGCTAACGCGCTCTTTTACAGTCATGAGATTTGTATCATTTTCATTGGTATTAAAAAAAACAAAAAAAGACACCAATAAAATAAATAGCAAACATAAAACTAGTATAATTTTTTTTGCTCTTATTTTTGGTATCATTTTTCCTCCTTTGTTATTCATACATCTTTTATAATTTTATATAATTTTTCGACACATTGATTTATTTTACAATTTTTATAGGCATATTCCTTTGCTTCTTTTGAGAGTTTATCATGTAATATTTTGTTTTGCAAGATGCTTTCTATTGTTTGATTTAATTCTTTAAAATTGTCTACTACTTTTCCACCTGGTAATACTGAAGCATTTCCAACATTTGTACTTACAAATGGTACTCCCAAAGCCATTGCCTCTATTAGCGATATTGAAAACTCTTCATATTTACTGCCGATAACATATACTTCTGCTTTTTTTATCAAATAAGGAATCTTATTTCTTTCTATTCCACTTAGCACAAATATTCTTCCACTCTTTGTTTTATCTGCATATTTCTTAATTATTTGATAATACTTACCTTCATTTGCTCCAATGAACACCATATTGTAATCTCTTTGTTCTTTATTATATTGTTTGATTATTCCAAGTTGATTTTTTATATTCCTATAATTGGACACATTTATTATGTATTTTCCTGCTTCAGTTATATAATTAAATTCTTCATATTCTTTATTGTTTTCAGTAAAAAAAATATCATCCGCTGCGTTTCCTAATATATATTTTTTTCCAAAAAAGTTTTTATTAAAAAATTTAAGTCCACTATCTTTTGCATGTAAGCTTATTAAGGCATCAAAATCGTTTATATATCTTTTGACGAACAATGGATAATAATAAATGTTCCAATATAAATAATTGAATGTATTTCCAAACGTTTTTATTATATTTTCTCTGATGTCAAAAGGTTTTATTGTAAGTCCATAGCATCCATGAGTGTGCAATATCTTTTTTCCTTTTATTTTGCTGATATATGGAAGTAGAATAGTAAAAGTAATTGTTTCAGCACATTCGAAAATAGTAACATCCGAATTATTGTTTAATGCATAATTTATAAGTTGTCTAACTTCCCCATAATATTTTTTAAGTTTATTTTTATTTATTTTAAATCTTTTAACTTTTACATTATTGATTTTTTCTTCGTCATCATTTCCTAAAGTTAAAATTTCAACATGATTTTCTTTGTTTTTTGCTAATCCCTCTGCCAAATATTTAGTTACATTTTGTACTCCACCTTTTGATGGATAATATGAGTCGCATATAAATGTTATATTCATCTTTCATCCTCTTTCATTAAGGAATTTAACATAATCAAACTTGTCTATGTATCTTTTTCCTGTCCATTTTCCTATATATGCTGTTAAGCCAATAACTTTATGTATATCATTATCTTTTTCTTTATTTCCTGTTCCTTTAATGTAATACGCTGATTTTATATCAGGCATTGTTCTGTGTACAAATATAACCTTATGCTTATTTTTTAAGGAATCAAAAGCCTTTATATCATCCTCTGTGCACTCATCGCGTTCACTCATTATATAATATAAATTATCATAATTAATTCTTTGCTTCCTGCTGTTCCATTTTTCTTTCACTTCCTCAAAGTTCTTATAATGAACACAGTACAACGTAATATCTGCCACCTTAGCAACTGGAAAGTTATAATCTGCCTGTTCTACTTCTTCAATATCATGGTCCATGTATTGCTTTAGGTTTTTGCATAACTTTATAAAATCTTTGGCCTTGATATACATATTAATTGTTGGGCTTTTAAATTCTTGACCCAATTCGTGATATATAACTCCACCAATGCAATTTGATGAAATTATTGTAAAATCCTTGTTTTTTAGTCTTTTTCTGTTTTTTATATTTAATGGAATTCTAACAATTTCCCTATATTTTTTCTTTAACTTATTCATTTTTTCTCTTTTCTTTTTAGTTTATTTTTCACAGTATTTATAATTGCGGATATTGTTTCTCTTTCTGCAGAAATGAATATCATAAATATTGCTATTGCTATTATCTGCCCAGCCCAATTATTAAGTGCAACTATTCCTATTGTTTGCATTATTATTAATATATTGTATATAATTAGCTCCTTCATGTTTATTTCAAAGTCAAAGAATTTTTTTGAGTCAATAATTCTTATTAAGGCAATAATAAGCCACGAAACATAAGTTGAAATTGCTGCACCCATAATTCCTATTCTGTTAATTAGGAAATAATTCATTATAATATTTAACACCCCACCAATAACAGTTGTTATCGTAATACTTATATTTTTCATGAATGCAGCATATATTCCTACCATAAATGCAGCTATTCCCGAGGCTGTTGCACTCATTAATAACACTGGTGCATATTTCCAAGCTTCAAAATACTCATTACTAACATAAACTTTTATAAATGGTTTTATAATACAAATCATAAAAGAAGTTCCTAAAAATAGTAGTCCTACATATTTCTTGAATGTTCCTGCATAAAACGCTTTTTCTCTCTCGTTATCGAATTCTATTACAGAAGAAATAACCCATGCTTGATTAAATACTCCTGTAAATGTTGTAACAAATGTTGGTAATTTTGTTGCTATTGAATAAATTCCTACTGCGCTATCATTCATCATATATTGCAACATAAATTTATCTGCAGCAGTAGTAATCCACCATGCAATTGCATTTATAATCATTGGCAAAGAGTATTTTATTATCTTAATTGTTGTTTCTCTGTTATTCTTTTCCTTTAATTTTCTAATATTATATTTTGAATTACAAATCAAAAAAATTATAGAAAAAAGATTGGCAATTACATACGATATAAAATATCCGTTTATTCCCTTTTTTAGTGCAACTAATAGAATAACATTTGATAAACATAAAGCAAACGTATACAAAATACTATCGATTGCATATATTTTATTTTTATCTAGAATTTTTAATCTTATTGATAGTAGATCTCTGTACATTCTTAGATTAAGTATTATTAAGAAAAACATACTATACCTGCACAATGTTGCATTTATCTTTATTAATGGCGTACATAATATGGAAATTAAACTTCCCACCATTGTAATCTTTAAACAAGTTGTCGTAATTTCATCTTTATTATATTCCTTACTTAAACCAAAACGTAAAAATCCATCTGCGATTGAAAGTGAAAATATGGGAAGTAAAAAGTTAATTGCAGTAAGTACAATCTCTGTAATCCCGTATTCAGATGTAGTAAGTGTATATGTGTAAAGTGGTACAAGAACAAATTGAATAAACTTTGACCCTATATTACCAATAAAAAAGAATAATGTATTAGTTACTAATTTTTTGTTTTTTGAGTTCATTCTCTATTCTCCTATTTATCATCTTTCTTATTTTTCTTTTTACCTTAAATATTATTTTTCTTATAGAATTAAACTTTAGAGTCATCCAAAGAAATTTATTTTTACATATTTGCCAGTCAAGTTTCTCCTTAATTTCTACAATTCCATTTTTTGTTAAGGCAAACTTTTCTGCACTCTTTGCATCAAAAAGTTTTCCAGAAAAATGAACATATATTATTTCTCTTTCTTTAGGCTCTCCATTTTTAATATAATAGTAAAACAATTTTCCATGATCAAATAAAACTGTTTGATATGGGAAATTTTCTTTTGTACTTTGATTTTTAGTAATAATAATTTCCTTACTAAACTTGCTTAAATCTATAAATATATCTTCATAATAAATCTTTTTATTATGTTTTATATATATATCATTTATTCCGTCTTTTTCATCAAACACTTTTATTTCATTTGTTGTAAAAACCTCTTTATAGTCTGCACCCTTTGATACTTCCTTCATGAATAATTGATTATCTTTTCCGCAATTTTTATATAAAGACAAATGGCCTAATTTTAAGATTTTGTCATATTTCTCTAAAACATCTTCAGTTAGGAAATGACGTAAATCTCCAAAAATCATATCAAAATCGCAATATCCCCAAAAATCGTATTTAGAAGTATATTCTTCAAAAATATACCCATAAGCCGGCTTATAATCGCATAATTTATATGGCGTATTTAGTGTTATTTTAAAATTAAATTTTGACTGTATTTCTTTCTTTATTTCCTCAAATGTTTTATAAATCACTTTTACATTCTTAGGAAGTTGTCCCCAGTCACTATCTGAAAATATAATCCAGTCTACTGTTTTATTGTACTCACAACTTTTAAGCCATGTTTTGTAGTCCTTTCTTTTTTGACCAAAATAACAACCTACTATTATTATACTTTTCATTTAAGTTGCTCCTCTTCAATCATAGTATTCTTTTTAAATAAACCAATTCCTAATAGAAATATTGTAGGATTTCTGAATGCGTTTATAAAGAATTTTTCTGAATATGCATATAAAACAAATAAAGTAATAATAAACATTATAAAATATTTTTTTCTTTTATATAGCTTTATCATCGTTTTTACATATATATATGTAATTGCTACAGCAAACCCTACTCCAAATGCGCAAAGAACAAAGGCATACAAATTGTCAACTGGTAAATCTCCAATATAGTGAAATGTATTCTGAAATATTTTAATTGGAAAAACCTTAAAATATATACTTGCTATCTTTAGTCTATCACTTACAATTTTATCGGTTATTATCTGTATATTGCTCCCTAATAATTTAGTTGAAAATATGTATGTAAATAAAAACATAAATGGTACACCAAATATCTCTGCTGTAGATATCATCTTTCTTACTTTGTTTTCACTTTTTATATATTTATAGCAGAACGTACCAATTATTAATATTGTGTTTAGTATAAAACCTGTTCTCGCATAAAAAACAAAATAGAAAAGTATATTAATTATTTCTAAGCCAACAAGGTGAATATAATTTATTTTCTCATATTTATAATATATAAGTGATACATACAATATAAATAACATTGCAAAGAAATTATTTCCTGTTGGAAACCCTAAACTATGAAGTTGAATTTCTTTTCCACTACTTATCTTAGTGTATATCATATCTTCTCTAATTCCTAATAGACAAAGTAAAAATGTTGAAATAATACATACTAAGTATACATAAAAAAATATTTTTGCAATTTTATTAAAAGACTTGTTTCTTACTCCTAAAAGGGCTAATGCTGTAAATAGTAAATATTCGTATTGCATTCTACTTATGTAATATATAAATATCATTAGCAGAAGTACAGCCGTATGGAGTATTTTATCTCTAATTTTGTCCTTCTGAAATATATAATATACTGTGAAACACACTAACGCTACTGTCATTAGCATATATATTCCTATATTTATTATTTTGCTTTCTATTTTAAAAAATCTTATATAAAATAGAAATGTCATTATAAGAACATAAATATAATATAAATTCTCTTTCTTGATTTTCATTTTCTCTCCAAGATTTTAATTCATCAATTGTTTTTTTATATCCGCATCAACAATTTCTTCTCCTGATTTAAATTTTAATTGTTCTTTTGATGCTTCAGATAATCCGTTATCAATAGTTGCATTCATATCACATGTTGATAGTTTGTCTAATTCCTCTTTTGTAACTTTACCATCTCTATAATCTCTGCATATTTTTAATTCATACATAGAATATTTTTTCTTTGTCCAAAATTTTGCCTTATGCCTTATAACCCACCAAACTGGTTTCCATATATATTTATGCATTGCTGGTGATACTGATCCTATCATCCAGCAGTTTCTATTACAGTGTCTAACTACATTCCTTACTTTTTCTGCTTGTTCAGAGTTCCATAATTCATCCCATGACTTTTCATTTAAATTGCCCATTACTTCTTTGCATTTTGTACCATTACATGGCATAACATCACCATAAGGATCTATAAAGAATGTATCGAAAGCCATATCACATGGTAATAATCTTGGTTGTCCATATATGTAATTAATTAGTCCATGGTTAAAATAAGCTCTGAACCATTTTTTAGGTGACTTTGATGCTAATAACTCATTTATTAAATCTTCAAAGTTTTTAGCAACCATTGGCCTATCATGAATTATATTCTTAGCTTCTACAAAGTAGAAACTATTATGTAATGAGGCTGTTGCAAATTCCATTCCCATTTTATTTGATAAATCATATAAAGCAACTAAATCCTTTGCATTTTTATCTTGAACTGTCATTCCAAAGCCAACATCAGGATGCTTCATTTCAACTAATTTTTTTAGTGTAGTATATCCTCTATTAAAGCCATCTTGCAAACCTCTTATTTCATTATTTGTTTGTTCAAGACCTTCAATTGAAATTCTAATTCCTACATTAGGAAATTCTTCGCAAAGTTTTAAAATTCTATCAGTGAAGAAACCATTTGTAGAAATAACAATTCTATCTGATTTCTTATATAATTCTCTTACTATATCAGCTAAATCCTCTCTTATAAAAGGTTCTCCCCCTGTAATATTAGTAAAATACATTTTAGGTAATTTTTTTATTGTTTCTATTGATATTTCTTCTTCTGGTTTTGAAGGTGCTTTATATCTATTGCACATTGTACATCTTGCATTACATCTATATGTAACTATTACTGTTCCATTTAATTTCTTTTCTGACATCTTATTTTTCTCCAATCAAATTTTTAAATATTTTCATTAATTTGTTATAATGATTATCAATTGAATATGTTGTTCTTGCTGTATTGTATGCATTCTCTCCTAATTTTCTTACGTCTTCATCATTATTCATAAGAATAATTTTTTCAATCAATGAATCACTATCTTTTGGCTTAAACTTGTATCCATTTTCTCCATCTTTAATTGTATCTTTAAGACTTCCGATATCACTTGCAATTACTGGCTTCTTATTTGCAAATGACTCCAATATTGTGTTTGGTAAATTCTCATACCATATAGATGGAACCATGACAAATCTTGACTTTTTTATTATTTCTTTTAATTCATTACCAGTTTTAAAGCCAGTAAATTTTATGTTGTTTATTTTATGTTCTTCTACATATTTCTTTAAACGTAATGCTTCTTGAGTTGTATCATCCCCTGTAACTATAAGCTTATATTTATCTCCAAGTTTCTCGTATGCTTTAATTACATACTCAACACCTTTTTCAGGAGTAATTCTACCATAGTATAATCCATAATCACCTACATAGTTCTCTTGATTATCTTCTATATATGTAAAAGTTGGAACGTTAAAAATCTTCTCCTTTTCAAAGCCGTTTTTTTCTAACTTTTCTTTTAAGAACATTGTTGGGCATATATACGCATCTATTTTTTTATATATACCTATTTTTTTATGAATTTTCATTGAAATAACCCTTATTATTGATGCAAAAGCTGAATTCTTGACACATCTTTTTTGTATACATGATTTGTATCCTTTATTTAAGCATTCCTCGCACACATTATTATTGTATAAAAAATCAAATCTAGGACACATTAAAAAGAAATCAGAAAGTCTTAGCACTACAGGTTTATTCATTTTCTTGGCTCCAACTATTACACTAGGCGACAATTTGTTTACATAGTGTAACACATACACAAGATCTGGGTTTGTGTCTTTAATTTCTTTTTTAATTTTTCTTTCAACATTAAAAGAATATATGCTTCTTCCAATCATATCTATAATGGCCTTAGGTGTCTTTTTAAATTCATTGTAGTAAGCACAGTCTTGTTTTCCTATTGGATCAGCAAAATATTTTTCATATTTGCTTCTAACATTCTTAGAGGATTTAATTGAAAATGGAATTACCTCATGTCCCTCCTCTTCAAGTTTTCTTTTTATATTAAACATATATTTTTCTGGTCCACCAGAAATAAAATATCTATAATTAACTAGTAATATTTTCATCTTTTTCTTCTTTCTTAGGTAGTATCAACCACTCTCCAAATTTTCTATTTTAACTAGCAGATTCAAATCCTTCAACATGATAAAAAGTATTTTTCATTTCTTTGAATATACCCTTTCTGTCTCTTTTACTATATCATCCCAGTTATACTTTTTTAATACGTACTTCTGTATTTCTTCAGTGTTCCTTCTGTTTTTTTCATTTAAGCATTCTTGCAATTTCTCTTGTAAGTCTTCTACATTCCCCGTTTTGAATGTAGTTGCATATTCATCTGTTACCTGTGTGTTTTCTTCAATATCACTTACCAAGCAATTTACTCCATAGCTCATTGCTTCTAATAGAGATATTGGCATTCCTTCTATATGACTTGGTAGACAATATAAATATGAGTTACTATATAATTCTTCTAGTTCTTCTCCTTGAACAAATCCTGTCATGATAATATTTTCATCATCTTTTACCTTATTTTTTATATGTTCTAAATAATCATTTGTGTGACTTGCTCCACCTGCAATTACAAGCTTCTTATCTGTTTTAATTTTCTTGTATGCGTCTATCAGATCATCTAAGCCTTTTTCTGGAACAATTCTAGCTAGAAACAAAATATAGTTTCCTTTGTTTATTCCATATTTCTCTGTTATAATTTTCGGTTCTCTGATAATTGGATTTTCTACACCATTTGGTATAAAGATTGTCTCTCTGTTATATGTATCTTTGAAGTACTTTCTTACATTTTCTGATAAAACAATGATTTCATCTGCATATTTAGCTGCACATTTTTCACCAAATTTAATGTACTTTGTTGCGAATCCTCCCCACTTAGCTCTTTGCCAATCTAGTCCATGTATTGTTACAACAATCTTTTTGTGAAATAGATGTGGAAGCCAAAGCATAGCACAAGAGCCCTCTGCATGATAATGTAAAACATCATAGTTACCAAATAAAGCTCTTACGCTAGCAAAAAAACTATATAAAAAAGCGTCTATTCCCTTTTTATTAATAGTAGGTATTGTAATAATTTTTACGCCCTTATATTCCTTTATCTTTTTTCGATGACTATCTGCGTTTTTGTCTTGAACGTTTTTCCCTTTTCTATTATATGCAACTACTTTATTCCCATCTTTAACAAGCCTAGTTGAAAGCTCTTCTACTACTATTTCAACTCCTCCTTCTCTTGATGGAATTCTTTTATGTCCAATCATTGCAATTTTCATTACTTATAAAACTCCTTATACCATTCTGCAAATTTTCTTAAGCCCGTTCTTAAATCAGTATTTGGCCTGTAGCCATAATCTCTTTCTAATGCACTTGTTTCTGCAAATGTTATTGGAACATCTCCAGGTTGCATTGGAACTAATTCTGTATGGCTTTCAAAATCATAATCTTCAGGTAATACCTTTGCTCTTATTAATTCCTCCTGTAATATTTTTACAAAGTCAAGTAAATTTTCAGGATGTCCATTTCCAATATTATATATTGCGTATGGTGGTATTGGTAATCCATCTTCACCATTCTTCTTTTCTGGAGCACCCTGCATTACCCTTGTGATTCCTTCGACAATATCATCAATATATGTAAAGTCCCTTTTACAATTTCCGTAATTAAATATTTTTATTTTCTCGCCTTTTATTAATTTATTGGTAAATCCAAAATAAGCCATGTCAGGTCTGCCCGCTGGACCATAAACCGTGAAAAATCTTAGTCCCGTTGATGGAATATTATATAACTTCGAATATGCATGGGCTAATAATTCGTTTGACTTCTTTGTTGCAGCATATAATGAGACTGGATTGTCAACTTTATCATCAGTAGAATATGGAACTTTTTTATTACTTCCGTATACAGATGAGCTAGATGCATATACTAAATGTTCCACAGGATTATTTCTGCATCCTTCAAGAATATTATAAAAACCTATTATATTTGACTCAATATATGTATCAGGATTTGTAATACTATATCTAACTCCCGCTTGTGCTCCTAAGTTGACTACAATATCAGGTTTAAATTCATTAAATATATTTGTTATTAGTTTCTTGTCTGCTAAATTTCCTTTTATAAATTCAAACTTTTCATGCTCTTCAAGATCTTTTAATCTATATTCTTTAATTTTTACATCATAATAATCGTTTAAATTATCAATTCCAACAACTTTTTTTACATTAAATTCCTTTAGTATTTTTTTTGCTAAATTTGAACCTATGAATCCTGCTACTCCTGTTATCAAAATTTTTTTGCTATTTAAATCTATTTTCTGCATTTATTCTTCCTCTTACCTTATAAAAATCTAATTTATTATATAACATAGAATTTCTATTGGTCAAGAAAATTTATAATGTTTTATCTAAAAATCTATAAGAAATTTTTCAACAAATTTATTTAAATTTGTAATCTAATCTATCTATTGACAATTAGACTTTAACACTTTAATATAAACATATATAAATTGAAAGGAGCTTCGTTATGGCTGTTCTTGAAAATAGTACGTCAAAAAAGAGATTAACCAGCATTGAAATATTGCGTATTCTTGCAATGTTCTTAATTGTTATGTATCACTTCTCATGGTATGGTGATTTTAATTTTTCGACATCCGCAGTATCTATAAATAGATTATGGATTCAGTTCATGCAGTTAGTGTGGCAAATTTGGAGTTAATATATTTGTTCTTATATCAGGATATTTTCTAATTAAATCTCCTTCTATAAAAGTAAATAAACTAGTAAAATTATGGTTTCAGGTTTTTACCTATTCGATCCTGATTTATTTGTTTTTTCTAATATTTCATGTTAAAACTTTTGAATTTAAGGAACTATGTAAAAGTGTATTACCTATAACTTTTTCAACCTGGTGGTTTGCTAGTGCATATCTAATGCTCTATTTAATTAGTCCATTCTTAAATAAATTTCTACATAGTATTGATAAATCTACCTATCAAAAATTGATTTTACTTTTAACATTATGTTGGTGTATTATTCCTACACTTACTTCTCATAAAGTTGAATGTAATAAATTAAATTGGTTTATTTATCTTTACATGATAGCTGGCTATATAAGAATTTATTGGTCTGATAAACACTACTCTGGTAAGACTTTTATTTTTTACTCTTTGGTTATTCTTTTTTTAACTTATTTGAGTACTGTTATATTTGACCTTCTTGGCTTGAAAATATCTTTTTTAGGTAGTCATGCTATGTTTTTTTATACGATTGAAAAATTACCAATAGTAGTTGCTTCAGTTTTGATGTTTATTGGCTTTTTAAATTTGAATATAAAATATAGTAAATTGATTAATACCTTATCATCTGCAACTTTTGGAGTATATCTAATTCATGATCACGAATTCGTCCGTAATTTCTTATGGAATGTACTCTTTAAGCAATCAACTTTTTCTGCAAGCAAATATCTAATTATCTATAGTATTTTTGCTGTAGTATCAGTCTACGTTGTTTGTACAATAATTGATTTAATAAGAAAACACACAGTTGAAAAAATATTCACACCTATTATAAATAAAGTTTCTGACATGATTTCAAAAGTAACAACTTTTTGCTGTTCTGATAAATTCTTATCTAAGTGGTAATTTGAACTTATGCACTTAATTATAAATTTAAATTTGTAATTTTTAGTCAAATAAAAAAGTTCTATAAACTTTATCTTAGTTTATAGAACTCTTTTATTTAATACTATTTGATACTATTTAATACTATTTAATTTACATTTTTAGTCTTTGCTAAATAAATCTCTTGTATAAACTTTTTCTTTTACGTCTTTTATGCAGTCTTCTAATCTGTTTGCCATTATAACTGATGACTCTTTCTTGAACTCATCTAAATCATTTACTACTTTGCAATTACTGAATTCTTCTTTTTCTAATGTTGGCTCATATATAATTATCTTTTTTCCTTCTGCCTTTAAGCTCTTTATTATATCTTGTATTGCACTTGATCTGAAATTATCAGAACCTGATTTCATAGTTAGTCTGTATATTCCAACTACTTCTGGATTCATTTTAACAATCTCTTCTGCAATGAATTCTTTTCTTGTTTTATTTGATTTTACTATTGCCTCAATTAAGTTTTGTGGCACATCTTTATAATTTGCAAGAAGCTGCTTTGTATCTTTTGGTAAGCAGTATCCACCATATCCAAATGATGGGTTGTTGTATTGTGTTCCTATTCTTGGGTCTAAACCTACACCTTCAATTATATCTTTTGTATTTAGTCCTTTAACAGATGCATAAGTATCTAATTCATTGAAGTATGCAACTCTTAAAGCTAGGTATGTATTTGCAAATAATTTTACAGCCTCTGCCTCTGTTGAATTCATAAACAATTCTGGAATATCATCTTTTAATGCTGCATCTTTTAAAAGTTTGGCAAATTCCTTTCCCTTCTCGCCTTTATTTCCAACAATAATTCTGGATGGATATAAATTATCATATAAAGCTTTGCCTTCTCTTAAAAATTCTGGTGAGAAAAAGATATTATCAATATTATAATACTCCTTTGTTTTCTCTATATACCCTACTGGTATTGTTGATTTTACAACCATTGTTATATTTTTGTCATTCATTGATATTACTTTTTCAATAATGTCTTCTACGCTTGATGTATCAAAGAAATTTTTTTCTTCATCATAATTTGTTGGCGTAGAAATTATAACAAATTCTGCTCCTTCAAAAGCTTCTTTATAATCAAGAGTAGCTTTTAAATTTAGTTTTTTCTCTTTGAAATACTTTTGTATGTATTCATCTTGAATTGGTGATATTCTATTGTTTATTTTTTCTACCTTTTCTGGTATTACATCTAGTGCAACCACTTCATTTTTTTGACTTAATAATGTTGCAAGTGATAATCCTACATAACCTGTTCCTGCTACTGCTATTTTCATTTTAGTACACATATAATGAGCTATTTTACAAACTTTTTCTCGTTTTTGTCCTTATTTTTATCTGTTTTCTTATATTTTGTTTTTTCTTTTAATAGCTCGTTTCCTTTCTTTATTTTTTAACAGTAAAATATTATCACAATAATACTCGTTTGTAAACAGAAAAAAATCATACTTTCATAATTATATTTAAGAATTGCGCATTTAGCTTCTTACTTGACGTAATTATGTTTAATTTCTTTTTCTTTCTACGTAGGTGCAGTTGTAACGCCTTTTTGATAGCTTACATGACTTTTCTATTATATGGTGGGTGCAAAAATCAAGGCGGAAATAATTTTCCGTCTTGATTTTTACTTATTTGCTTCTTGTTTTGTTTTATCTTCCTACTGCATCAAACATTGTTTGAAATTGATATCCATTTTCTTTGAAATATTTTATTATTTCTGGCAAGGTTTCATAAGTTAAGATTTTGTCTGCTGCATCGTGCATTAAAAGTACCACACTGGTTTTATCTTTTACTGTTTTATAGAAGTTTTCCATTATAGCTTCTTTGGTTTTAGCTCCATCAGCATCATTTGTTAGTGCGTTCCAGTCCACATTTCCTATTCCATTTTCATTTAGTTTTTGCAATGCTTCATGTTTTAAATCATTATATGGTCCTCCCACTAATCCTCCTGGAAATCTAAATATAAAGCTATTATAGTTTTCATTTCCTATTGCCTTTTTTATTAAATTGTTGTTTTTATTATATTCTTCTAATACGCTATCTACTGAGCTGTATATTGTACTATATTTATGAGAATATCCGTGGTTTCCTATAAAATGTCCTTCTTCATATTCTATTTTTACAAGTTCAGGGTTTTGCTCTACTTTTGTACCAATTACAAAAAAGTTTGCTTTTATATTCTCGCTTTTTAGCAGATTTAATATATAAGGGGTTACCTGTTTTGTTGGTCCATCATCAAATGTTAGAAATACTCTTTTTACATCGCTATGTCTGTATATATTTGATATTTTTGTTAATTCTTCATTGTTTAAATAAGCGTATTTTCTTTGTTTTTTTTCTTCCGCTTCTTTTATTTGATTTTGCATTTCTTCATTTTTCTTTTGTTGTTTTAATGCTAATTCCGCAGAATACTGCACATCTGCTTTTTTCATTTCACTCAATTTATGGTTTTCTATAACCATTTTCAAAATGAATATTACAATAAATAGTATTAGCAGTACTAATACTATTCTTTTTATATTAAGCTTCGATTCTTTAATAAATGGTTTATTTTTCATTTCATCGTCCCTTTATTTTAAATAATTTTTATTATATCCATAGTTCTTTGCACTTTCAATACTAAATTAATATAAATGTGATTGTAATTAAATAATTGTAAAATTGCTTATTTAATTATTTGTTTATTATTTGCTTAGTAATTTTTCTAATGTATACCATGCTAGTTCTGCACATTTTACTCTTGCTGGCATATTTGATATATTTTGAAGTGCTCTTGCTTCTTCTAGCTTTTCTAAGTCTTCTTCTGTCACACTTTCCCTTTTAATCATTTTTATAAAGATGTTTATAAGATTAATTGCTTCTTCTTTTGTTTTTCCTTTTATCAAATCTATCATTATTGATGTTGATGCCTGTGATATTGCACATCCGTGTCCTGTGAAAGCTAGATCTTTTATTGTATCTCCATCCATAATTATTTCTAGTGTAATATCATCACCACAACTTGGGTTATGGCCATGCTCTGAAGCTGTGGCGTTTTCTATTTTGTGCTTATTGTAAGTTGCTGTGCTTTGTTCCATAATTACATCTGTATATATTGATTCCAAATTATCCATATTTTATTTGCCTTTCACTTCTACATCCATTTTTCAAAAATCTTTTTCGTTTTGTATAATGCCTCAATTAGTTTGTCAACATCTTCTTTAGTATTGTATATATAAAAACTTGCTCTACATGTTGAGTCAAGACCCATATATCTTAATAATGGTTGTGCACAGTGGTTTCCTGATCTTATGCAAACATTTTCACTATCAAGTATACTTGCTACATCATGTGGATGAACTTTGTTTACATTAAATGATATAACTCCTGCATGTTTTTCAAGTTCTTTTGGCCCATATAATGTTATAAAATCAATTTTTGAAAGTTCTTTCATTGCATATTCTAACACGTCTTTTTCGATTTTTTCAACATTATCCATTCCAATGTTATTTAAATAATCAATTGCTGCTCCTAAGCCTACTGCTCCTTCAACATTTTGTGTACCTGCTTCGAATTTGGTTGGTACTTCTGCAAATGTAGTATCTTGCTCATATACATATTCTATCATGTCTCCACCAAATAAGAATGGATTCATTTTATCTAGTAATTCCTTTTTGCCATATAATACACCTATTCCAAGAGGTGATAACATTTTGTGACCTGAAAATACTAGAAAGTCTGCATCCATGTCAGTTACATCTATTTTCATGTGAGGAGCACTTTGTGATGCATCAACTATAGCTATTGCACCAACTTCATGAGCTCTTTTTACTATTTCTTTTACAGGATTTATCGTACCTAGTACATTTGAGACTTGTGTAATTCCAACAATTTTTACACCTGGGACTATTTTATTTTCTATATCTTCTTGTTTCAAATATCCGTCTTTATCAGTATATATATAATCAAGTTTTGCCTCTTTTTGTTTTGCAACCATTTGCCATGGCACTAAGTTAGAATGGTGTTCCATAATTGACAATACAATTTTATCATCTTTTTTTATATTCTTTAGTCCATACGAATAGGCTATTAGATTTAAGCTTTCTGTTGCATTTCTTGTGAATACAATTTCTCTTGCATCTTTTGCATTAATAAATTTCTTTACTTTTTCTCTCGCCTCATCATATACCTCTGTTGCTCTTATGCTTAACTTGTATGCTCCTCTGTGAGGATTTGCATTATCATGTTCATAGTAATTTTTTATTGCATCAATTACAAATTTTGGTTTTTGGGTTGTTGCTCCACTATCAAGATATGCAATCTTATTGTTTTCTAAAATTTCAAAATCTTTTCTTAGTTCATAATTTGTCATGTTTCCAAATCCTTTCTAAGTCTATTATGAAAGTTTCCTCTCAATCATTTTTGTTACTTCTTCTTTTAAATCTTCGTCTTTAATTTCTCTTATTATTTTATTTAGTCCTGCTTTTACCATTAACATTCTGGCCTCATTGTAGGATATTCCTTTTGTCATAATGTAAAATAGCTTTGACTCGCTTGGTTTTCCTGATGATATGCCATGCTCTCCGTATACATCTTCTTCATGGCATAAAAGCATTGGTAATGATTTAGATTCGGCTTCATCTGAAAGTATCATGCAATTTTCATTTTCAATTCCCTTTGATTTTTTAGAACCTTCTTTAAAATCAATTGTGCCTTTAAAGTGCTTTTTGGCTTTGCCATCTACCGCACCTTCTGATAGAATTGTACATTTTGTGTTTTTGCCTATTGTATCTATATTATAGTTTATGTCAATCACATCATTGTTTGTGCCAATGTAAATATTTTTAACATCATTCTCAGCTCTATCTCCTTCAAGCCTTGTATAATAATTACTAATTTTATACTTCGCGCCAAGTTCAATATTTATTGATGATAATTTTGCATTTTCTTGCAAATTATTTTCGTATGCAATGAAGCTATTAGAATTATCATTCAACATATTAGCAATTAAAATATTGCCTCTTGAATTTTTCTCCATTTGAACTTCATTTTTCAAATAATGAAATTGTTCATCTTCTGATTCTGATACATACTTTATAATAAACGTAGCTTCTGAATTTTCTTCATATTTTATTTTTATATTATCAACTAAAGTCTTGTTATCTTCATTAAAACTGAATTCAAGTACAATTGGACTTTTTACAATAGTGTTTTTCGGAACAGTAATTTTTATACCGTAATTTTGTTGTAAATTTAATCCAATTCTTGAACTCATTTCACCCGAATTAATTTCACTTGAGTTAATTTCACTTGAGTTAACTTCATTTGGATTAACTTCATTTGGATTAATTTCATCTAAGTTATGCTCTTTTGAATTTGACTTGCTTGAATATTCTCCTTTTAAGTTCATCATTGAGCTTACTTTATCTGTTTTTATTTCATTTAAATTTATATTTTCCACCTTAATATCATCAAAATCATAGCACATCATTGTGATATTTTGAAATTGTTTAATCATTGGAATTTCTAATTCCAATGTAATATCATTTATGCCATAGTTATTTGATGTTCTGACAGGTGCTTTGTTTAAAGTGATTTTTTCCATTTCAAATTCCTTTATATTTTTCACATTATATTTGCGCTTTGCTTGTTGTTTTAGCTTACATCTTAGCGTCGAGCTCTAGGTTAATTAAGTTATTCATTTCAACTGCATATTCTAGTGGCAATGCTTTTGAAATTGGGTCAGCAAATCCTCTTACTATCATTGCTCTTGCTTCTTTTTCAGATATTCCCCTTGACATTAAATAAAATATGGCTTCATCTGAAATTTTTCCAATTTTAGCTTCATGCGAGAATTCAACATCATCTGTATCAATTCTATCAACTGGTATGGTATCAGATTTTGATTTGCTATCAAGCATTAATGAATCACAATCAACAGTTAATTTTGAATTTTTAGCATTGTTTTTTACCCAAATATTACTTCTGAATGTACAAATGCCTCCGTCTTTTGATATTGATTTAGAACTTACAACCGATGATGTATTTGGTGCATTGTGTATTATTTTTAAGCCTGTATCTAGGTTTTGTCCTTGTCCAGCAAATGATATTCCTGTAAATTCACACTTGGCATTTTCACCATTAAGAATGCTCATTGGGTAAAGCATTGATATTTTTGACCCAAATGAACCTGTAACCCATTCGATCTTTCCGTTCTTTCCCACAATTACTCTCTTTGTATTTAAGTTCATCATGTTTTTTGACCAGTTTTCAATTGTTGAATATCTTAAATAAGCATTATCCTTTACAAATAATTCAACACAACCTGCATGTAAGTTAATCTCGTTGTACTTTGGTGCAGAACATCCTTCAATAAATTGAAGTGATGCTCCATCATCAACTATTATAAGAGTATGTTCAAATTGACCTGCCCCTGGAGCATTTAATCTAAAGTATGATTGCAAAGGAATTTCAACTTTTACTCCCTTTGGTACATAAACAAATGAACCTCCTGACCAAACAGCATAATGAAGCGCTATGAATTTATGGTCAGTCATTGGAACACATTTCATGAAATACTGCTTAACTAAATCTTCATAATCATGGACTGCCGTGTCAAAATCAGTATAAATTACACCTTGCTTTACAAGTTCTTCTTTTATACTATGATATACAATCTCGGAATCATACTGAGCCCCAACTCCTGCTAATGATTCTTTCTCAGCTTCTGGTATTCCTAAGGCATCAAATGTGTTTTTAATCTCATTTGGAACATCTGCCCATGACTTTTTCATATCAGTTTTAGGCTTTACATAAGTCGCAATTTTGCTCATATCAAGCTCACTTAAGTCCGGACCCCATGTAGGCATTTTAAGCTCATTAAATTTTTCAAGAGCTTTAAGTCTTAAATCAAGCATCCACTTAGGTTCTTTCTTTTTTTCAGAAATTTCCTTTATTATTTCAGGGCTTAATCCGATAGTTTTGTAACTATATTCATCTTTATTTTTTATATTGTATATATTTTCAATTTTCTGACTGTCTAAATCAATCTTTTCAAAGTTATCTTTCAAATATTCGACCTCACTTATTTTTTCTGTAATAATCTGTTCTAATTTTATTTACAGTTCTTATGCACTTTTTTACCTGCAAACTTTTCTCTTTTACTTTTATGTAACCTGCAGACTTTTCCTTTTATTTCACTTGTAAGCCTTATTTTTTTCTTCTCATACACTTTATTCTACTTACAAGCTTTCATTCTACTTACAAGCTTTCTTATTTTTCTTGTACTGCGGAAAATCCTTTCTATTAATTTTTTATTATTAATTTATGTACTTCGCATACCCTTGTTCTTCAATCTCTTTTGCTAAACTGGCCTCCCCAGTTTTTACAATCTTACCGTCAACAAGAATATGAACATAATCAACATGAAGATTTTTAAGTATTTTGGTAGAGTGCGTAATAATTAAAACAGAGTTCTCATCATTTTTATACATATCAATTCCTTTAGAAACAATTCTAATAGCATCAACATCAAGACCTGAATCTGTTTCATCCAAAATTGCAAGTTTTGGTTTTAAAGTTAACATTTGTAAAATTTCATTTTTCTTCTTTTCTCCTCCAGAAAAACCAACATTCAAATCACGCATACTATATGATGGGTTCATCTCAAGCTTTTTCATATTTTCTTCAAGCTCTTTTTTAAACGCAAAAATTTTTACAGGTTCTCCGGTTATTGAGCTCTTGGCTGTTTTTAGAAAATTTGTAACCGAAATACCGTAAACCTCTTCTGGAGATTGAAAAGACATAAATATACCTTTTTTTGCTCTCTCATCTGTTTTTAAATTATTTATATTTTCACCTTCAAAATCAATCTCCCCTGATTTAATTGTATATTCAGGGTTATTTAATATGATATTAGCAAGTGTTGATTTTCCTGCACCATTTGGCCCCATTATAACATGAATTTCACCCTTATTTATAGTTAAATTAAGTCCTTTTATTATATCTTTTTCTCCAGCATTTACATATAGATCTTTTATTTTTAATAATTCCATTTTTAATCCTCGTTTACTATAATGATTTATGTACCTATACTTTACTATTTTTCAAAAGTTAGGTTTGTCTAACATTTTATATAATAACATCTTTTTGGTGCTTTTGTCAACAATTGCATGTTTATAGTATGCTAGTATTTATCTGTTTGTCCATTAGATAATTGCTTTGATTATATTAATAACATACAGTTTCATTAAAATCACATAAAAAAACGTAGAAATATTGTTTTTTCAACACTTCCACGTTTTTTCATTGGTGCCAACGAATATAAGTAAACTGATGGCTTCTACAATTCCTTTTCTTCGTGTTTGTATTGCTCTTGTTTACTTTGTTCTAAAGATTC
>CAKOXK010000008.1 GCA_934130085.1 uncultured Clostridia bacterium | reverse complement strand
ATCTTCCAAGTCTTCCATAATTTTCGTTTTTTTCTAAATATAAATCTGGTAATAAATAATCTCCTTTTCTTGTATAAGTAACTTTCATTTTTTATCTTTCCTTTCTTCTTTAAATAGTGTTAATTAATTCATTTTTGGGCACTAATATTAAAATATCTTTAATAACATTTTTCTCAGTATATGGACAACTGACAATGCCATCTATTTCTTTAAAATTATACTTTTGATTATGTTCCTTAATATAAAATGGCTTATTTGATATTTCATTAACTTTGTATTCTAGTATTGTAAGAGTAGTAGGATATGTAGTCTGATATTCAGTAGGTATTACTACTTGTAGGTTGGTATGCAAGATAGTTTTAATCTGTCCTAATTTAACTGTATATTTAAAGTCTTTTAAAATGCCAGTTAAATCTTTATTAGGTTTTAGATTTTCAATTACTTTAAATTCAAGCATGAAAAAAGCCCTCCTTTCTAGAAAGAGAACTTTTAAAGTTTTATACAAAATAAAAACTTACGAACTTTTAAGTCCGTAAGTTAATTTTTAATGGAGCAGGTAACGGGAATCGGACCCGTATTTTCAGCTTGGAGGGCTGACATTCTACCATTGAACTACACCTGCGTGTTCCTTAGTACGAGTATTATTCTACACTATTAGAATAGGTTTGTCAACATTTTTTTGAAAATTTGTTTACTTATTTTTTAAAAGATTATATAATAAATTTGTTAAATAAATTTGGAGAATATTATGAGAAAATTAACAGTTGACTTTAAAAATGATAATAAAAAATTAATCACCTTTTTGAATAGCGAATTTCCTAAGCTTAGTACAAATACAATATACAAAACTCTCAGAAAAAAAGATATAAAAGTGAATGGAAATAGGGTCAATAGTAATATTTCTATTCATGAAGGAGATATCATTGAGATATATTTGATTGATGAAATTTTATACGGACTTACAGATAATGCTAAAGATGTGTCAGTTATTTATGAAGATGCTAATATAATCATATTTAATAAACCAAGCAATATGGAGGTTGAAGGGGATATTTCTCTAACATCTATTATGCAAAAGAAGTATAAGAATATTTACGCTTGCCATAGAATTGATAGAAACACAACCGGACTTGTTTTATTTGCAAAAAGTAGAGATGTTTTTGAAAAAGTTGTAGAGATGTTTAGAAATTTTGAGGTTGAGAAACATTATATTGCATGTGTATATGGAATACCAAAAGCCAATAAAGTTGCCAATGCGTATCTTTTTAAAGATAGCAAGAAATCTATTGTTTATATATCAAAAGAACCTAAAAAAGGATATTCAAAAATACAAACATCTTATGAGCTGATTGATGAAAACAAAGAAAAGAATGTATCAATTCTTGATGTTACATTGCATACAGGAAAAACTCATCAAATAAGAGCACACCTTGCTTTTCTTGGACTTCCAATTTTAGGAGATGGAAAGTATGGTTCATACAGAGTGAATAAAGACTTTAAAATAAATAACCAATTACTAGCTAGCTATAGCATGAAATTTAATTTGAAAAACGACTATGGAGAGTTAAACTACTTAAATGGTAAAGAATTCAAATTACAAGACATACCATTTACAGAATATTTAAAATAATTTGCAAGAGAAAAATATATGGATCCTAACAAAAAACGTATAAATGAAAAAATATAAGATAAATGAAAATAAATAGAAAAAATAAATAGAAGAAAAGACAAAAAAATAAGAAATAGATAAGAGAGGGAACATGTCTAGTTTTGTTATAAAAATAATAGCAGTTATTACAATGTTAATTGACCATTCATGTGATGTAATTATAAAACATTACTCAATGGGGTATGTTATAGGAAGAATTGCTTTTCCACTTTTTGCATTCCAGCTTGTAATAGGATATAGGAATACCCATGATATAAAAAAATACCTGAAGCGATTATTAATTTTTGCATTAATATCACAACTGCCTTATGGTTTGATGTTTTATAATTATGTACATAAAATTGACATAAATATATTTTTTACATTATTTTTTGCACTATTAAGCCTAATCATATTACACAGTAAAAAAATTAACTTAGGAAACAAATATTTAACATGGATATTTAAAATTTTGCTAATTGCAGTTATATGTGTTTTATGTGAGGTTCTAAATTTTGACCACGGATATGGTGGAATATTAACGGTATTATGTATTGACTTGTTTTATCCATACAATCTAAAAAAAGACGAATTTATCAGTTCAAAAAATAAAATGGAAAGAGGAAAGAAAGCACTACAAGTACTATTATTTATAGTAGTAATGACAGCTCTTTCTATTATAAGATTTGCAAGGTATATACAAATGCTAGGCATAACAAACTTTGTGTTATTGATAACATCTACATTTATATCAACCATAATTATGCTATGCTATAATGGAAAGAAGGGGAAATCATTTCAATACTTTTTCTATGCTTTCTATCCAATACATTTAATAATTTTGAATGTTATCTATTACTTAATATGATAGTTAAAATATTACTTGATATGATAGTTAATATATTACTTGATATAATTGTTAAAATATACTTGAATTTAAGAATAATTTTATGTTCTCATCAATGTAAACCAATCTTTATATAAACTTTTAGCCATTCCCCTGAAGCCGTATTTTTCAACACTCTCAGAAGACGTAAGGGGAATTTTACCAATTATCTCGCCACTTTTATTTTTATAAACAGCTTCACCAATCTGCTGATTCTCTGTAATAGGTGCGTAAATATTATTATATATTTCTATACTTTCAGTTATATCATTAGCATCTTTCTTGTTTAAAACTATACCGTAATCTGCAGAATAGCAAGCACAAACCTCTTTTTTTACACCCTTATTAATTTGACACATTCCAACTGACGCACCTTTTTGAGCCAATGATTTATACTGATAATTTCCAAAACCATAGTTTAATAATTTGCTTGCTTCACTAAATCTTACTTTTGAAGTTTCGGCCTTCATAATTACAGCAATTAATGACAAGCCATCTCTTGTTGCTGAGGCTGACAAATTAAACAATGCAATTGAAGTAGAACCAGTTTTTAAGCCTGTAGCACCACTGTAATTTCTTATAAGCTTATTAGTATTTACAAGTTGAGATTTTCCATCTCTCAAAGAATCCATGTAAATTGTAGTATAATCCATTATTTTTTTATGCTTAGTCAAAAGTTCGCGAGACATTATGGCAATATCATAAGGAGACGTTAAATGACCATCTTCATCAATACCATGACAATTTTTAAAAGTAGTATCATTCATGCCGAGTTCTTTAGCACGTTTATTCATCTTCTCAACAAAAGCCTCTTGCGAACCAGCTAAATAATCAGCCATAGCAACAGTGCAATCATTAGCAGAAACAACACAAATAGCCTTTAGCATTTCATCAACTGTAAGTTCTTCTCTAACATCAAGCCAAATTTGAGAACCGCCCATTTTAGCAGCATCTTCAGTACAAGGAACTTTATCGGTTAAAGAAATTTGATTAGAATCAAGGGCTTCCATAATAAGCAAAAGAGTCATTACCTTTGTAACAGATGCGGGTCTAAGCTTTTCATGCATTTTATAATTGTAAAGAATATCACCAGAGTTTTGCTCAATTAAAATAGCACCGCCAGATGTTAAATTAAGTGGGTTATCAGAAACAGTAAAAGGTGTTTCTGAAAGAGAGGATACATTATTTGATAATGCAGCAGAAGTTAAAGATGTAGAAGATGATGTTGAAGACATAGTGGAAGTAGCAAGATTAGAAGATGAAGAAGATGTTTCAGTGGAAATAGACTTGCCCCATGTTGGAATAGAAGAACTGGCAAAAGATATGGTACCATCAAAAAATAGTATAAATGCAAAAACAGATAAAATAGATGATGCAAATTTTCTCTTTATTTTTATACAATTAATATTCATAAACATAAATCTTGTTAAAAACAAGAACCTCCTTTCAAAAGATAAGCTTTAACAAGTAGAAAATCAATGTAAATTAACAGCTACTACTTAAATATATAAAAAATGTTTTAAAATATTCTTAAAAGAAGGGAAAATACGAAATAAAAACATAAATAAAATTTTTTCATTAAGCTTTTAGATTAATAAAAATCTTGTTCAAAATGATGGAGAAAGCGATCATTATTCTGGTTTAAGATCTGCCTTAATTTAAAATACAATTGCATTCAAAATAAAATATAGGCCTAGAAAATTCTAAAAGAAGATTCCAGGCTCGAAGGACTTAGAGCTTCAAAAGTTTTCTAAGTACCGCTCAATATTATTATATTCATTTTTTTATTTTTTATTTATAGGAAAACCCATTATATTTAAAACTTTTTTTATCGATATTGAATTTAAATTTTTATCAAGTTTTTTAATCTCACTGCATACGGAATGGTATAAACTATTATATTGCTCGTTTGTAAGCAACTTTTCCATACACCTTATTACCATATACAAATTAGTTATATTATTTGACCTACTATAGTTTTTATCTATTATTCTAAAAGATAGATAAAATTTACTTGAGTAGTTATATAGCCTATCAGAATGTGCAGCAATATTTCTTATGGTAGTTAAGTTTTTTAATATTTGCTTTAGAAATTTGTCTGATATTTTAAAATATTTCGAGATTGCTTGTCTATCGCTTTGCATAAGCAATCCATAATAACTACTTGTTACACCAAATGAAAGAATTTTTACTAAAACAAAAGGCGGTACAAAACCATATTTGTTGATATAGTGCGTAACTGCAATATGAGTATTGTATTCTTTTTTAATCTCATTGTTAATTTTATCAATAAGAGATTTTTTTATATCATAACTTATGTTATAATCTAAATTAGTGATGTTAAGATAATCTTCAATTCCATACACTCGTGAAATTTGATTTGCCATAAGTGACTTTATAACAATTTCTATTTCTAAACAATATTTTAACATTATAATTTTCAATTCCTTATCAAATTCAAACAACGCATATATTTCATTGAATGTAACATTATTAAGATAGTTGCCGTCATCATTTTGAAAAATTGACTTATATGTATTAATTATTGAATAATATGTGTATTTCTCAATCTTTTGTAAAGCGTCAACTTCATTTGAAACAATTACTCCTTTGGACAATAAAAATTTAATTAGATTCTCATTGGTTTGAAACTCTTTCAATAATAGTAAGTACTCCTTATAAAAAAATGACCCAAGGCTTCGAAAGTCTCTTGGATACCGCTCATAAGTATACTAACACAAATTTTTAACTTTTTCAAGTACTTTTACCAAAAAATGTAACAGGACAATTGAAAGTCGATTAAAAAAGGTAAATTCTAGACAACAAACGGAAAATATAAATAGAATGGATACAATTAATAAAATTCAAATTTTACAATTCATTTAATTAAAGTTTACGCTTAAATTTTTCATTAATCTTTTAGATTAATGAAAATTTGATAATCTAAAAATACCATGAAACCTTTGTAAAATCAACGATTATAAAGTTAGTGTAAAATTTGTGTAATAAGAAAAAAGTTAATTCTTTTCAAATAAGAAATCGAAGAACAACTTACTTAGAGTAAGTATTCCTCGATTTTCATTTTTTAATTAATCTAAAAGATTAATTAAAAAAGTAAAAACAACGTAAACGCCAGAGTATTAATGCTTTACAGAATTTTGAAGGAGAAAAAGCAAAATGAGGTATGATGAAAAAAGCGTAAAATTAACTGAATACGAGTGTATGAAAAATTCCATAAAAAAAGTTCAAGAAAAACATCATAAAAAAAGTTTTAAAGAACTGGAGAATACAAACAACTTTAAAGAAAATTATAAAAATAAATCACAACTTAAAAAGTATAAACTAAAAAACTACAAATTAAAACAAGCAGGAATTACGATTATCGCTTTAGTAATTACAATTATTGTCTTATTAGTTATAGCTGGAATAACAATAAGTATGGTAAGCAATGATGGAATTCTTGGAAAAGCAAAAAATGCTGCAACAGTTTCAGAGAAGACAACTGCTCAAGAAGAAATGAGTATGTATTTAGCGGGTTTAGACATTCAAAGAGAGCAAGAAGGAAATACCGGAAGGCTTGCAGACTATTTGAGCGCAAATGTAGGAAATGATGGTCTTGAAGATTTTTTAAATAATGGAGATGGTTATGCGCAGGTAGCATATAAAGGTCACAATTACATGGTAAATCTAGATGATGGTACATTCACATACATTGGTAAAACAGATGGCAAAGGAGTAAACAGACATTTAAAACAAATATTAAACAGTGATAATCAAGATGTACCAGGTGTAGCAATGGTAGAAGCAGGAGAGATCGAAACAGAAGATCTAGGCTGGAAAGTATTAAGTACAAATGAAGACGGAACAGTAAATTTAATTGCTAATACGAATACAGGATTTGAGGTTTCAATATCAGGAATTAACGGCTACACAAATGGTGTAAAAGCACTAAACGAAATCTGCTCAAAACTATATGGAAATCTAGAGATTAACGGCAAAAAAGCACTATCTGCAAGAAGTGTAAATGCAGAAGATTTTTATAATATAACATACACAGTATCAAGAGCTTACCAAAACAATAAAAAGATAGAGCCAATAATAAATCAAAAAGATACAGCAAATCATGGTTTCTCAACAGACCAGATAAGTGATTATATCGATATAGCAAATACATCAGGAACACAATCAAGGAACACACAAATGTTAGCAGCAAATACATCACCAACAATTATAAGTCAAAACAGAACAAATAAATCAACAATAGATATGATGAATACAGAAAACAACTATTGGCTCGCAACAAGATCGACATATTATGGTTGGGAGAAAGGAAAGGATGGTAAAGACACTTATTCAGAAGATTTATCTTATGAATACTATGAATTTGCTTTCTCAAGAACAGATGGAGCATATTCGACATATACAATGTTTAAAACAAATCAAGATTATAATACGACAGGAACTAATCAAAGTGAAAGTTGCTCATTACGTCCAGTAATAACAGTTTCTGCTGAAAGTGTTTCAGATACATCAGCAGGTGCAACAGTAAATGTAGATAGATTCTACAAAAATAAGAGCGGAAGTGAAGCACATGGATATGTAAAAGCAGATTCAATAGCAACATTACTTGGAAAAGATATAAAGTCAGTAAACAAGGTAAATTCAGGTCTGCCAACAGTAGAATTAGATATGACATGGTCAAAGTTAACAGATGGAGGCTATGATTTACAATCGGGTTCATTTGATACAAGTAAATATGATTACTATATAGCAGATAGAACAACAAAATTACAGGTAAGATTAACAGGTGCTCCAGCATATAATAATGGAGTTTTAGCTTTAGATACAATTTGCAATAATTTATATGGAAATCTAACAGAAATAAAGCTAAAGAACGGACAAACTAAAAAAGTAAAAGTATTGTTAGCAAGAGATGCAAAATGGGAAGATCTCATGGATGATAGCAGGATAAATAACGATTCGTATGGCAACTTATGGACAACAAATGCAGATGATACAAGTGCACCAAATAAGATAACAAGTACAGGAAATAGCTATGCAACAACACTATTTACACAGTATGAGAACAGTGATAGAACAAAAGGAGCAAGCAAAGGATATTCAGATGCAAAAATAACATCGTATAATATGAGCACAAGTGGTACAAGCAACTGGATTTTAACAGAAGAAAAAGGAAACTATGCCTACGAAAAATATAATAATGACAAAAAATCAAGTAACCCTTGGTTAAAAGTTATATACAATGCTTATTGGGGTGGGGGAGCAAACAGGAATACAAACAATATCAGCGCTGGCGCTGAATTTTGGCTTTCGTCTCGTTGTAGTAATGCATGTTATGGTTTTGCGCGTTTTGGATTACGTTGCGTTGGTTCAAATGGAAAATGGGCATCAGATTTTGTGTACTATTCAAATAATAATACTTTTTCTTCGTGCCGTGGTCTTCGTCCAGTCTTGCAAGTTTCTAAATAAAATATAAAGAAAAGACATATCAATAAAATAGTTTTAAATGATATGTCTTTTGCTATAGAATTTGATTTTAATTTTTTTTCATTAATCTTTTAGATTAATGAAAATTTGATAATCTAAAAATACCATGAAAGCCTCATAAAATCAACGTTTATAAAGCCAGTGTAAAAATCATGTAATAAGAAAAAGAATAAAATTTTTAAAATAAAAAATCGAAGAATGACTTACTTAGAGTAAGAATTTCCCGATTTTTATTTTTTAATTAATCTAAAAGATTAATTAAAAAGTAGAAAATAACGCAAACACAGGTGTATCAACGCTTTGCGAGACTTTAAAGGAGAAAATTTAAAAATGATGTATAAGAAAAATAAACTCGAAAAGCTCAAATTAGAACAATCTGGAATTACAATAATTGCATTAATTGTAACGATTATAATTTTATTAATTCTTGCAGGTATTACGATAAGCATGGCAAGTAACGATGGAATTCTTGGAAAGGCAAAAAATGCTGCAGCAGTTTCAGACAAATCTTCTGCAGAAGAAGAAATGAGCATGTATTTAGCAGGTTTGGACATTCAAAGAGAGCAAGAAGGAAATACGGGAAGACTTGCTGACTATTTAAGTGCGAATGTAGGAAATGATGGATTAGAAGACTTCCTAAACAATGGAGATGGCTATGCACAGGTAGCATATAAAGGTCACAATTACATGGTAAATCTAGATGATGGAACATTCACATACATTGGTAAAACAGATGGCAAAGGAGTAAACAGACATTTAAAACAAATACTAAACAGTAATAATCAAGATGTACCAGGAATTGCAATGGTAGAAGCAGGAGAGATTGAAACAGAAGACTTAGGATGGAAGGTACTAAGTACAAATGAAGATGGAACAGTGAATTTAATTGCAAATACGAATACAGGTTTTGAGGTTTCAATATCAGGAATTAATGGCTATACAAATGGTGTAAAAGCATTAAATGAAATATGCTCAAAATTATATGGAAGCCTTGAAATAAACGGCAAAAAAGTACTATCAGCAAGAAGCGTAAATGCAGAAGATTTTTATAATATAACATATTCTGTATCAAGAGCTTACAAAAACAATAAAAAGATAGAGCCAATAATAAATCAAAAAGATACAGCAAATCATGGTTTCTCAACAGACCAGATAAGTGATTATATCGATATAGCAAATACATCAGGAACACAATCAAGGAACACACAAATGTTAGCAGCAAATACATCACCAACAATTATAAGTCAAAACAGAACAAATAAGTCAACGGTAGATATGATGAATACAGGAAATAATTATTGGCTTGCAACAAGAACAGAATGGTGTGGATATAATAATGCAGATGGAAAAACACCATATTCAGAAGATTTATCAAATGAAAGTTATTTTTTACAAAATGTCAGAACAGATGGAATCCTAGGAAGCACTAAGATGTTTTATGTAGATCAGTATAATATGTCAGGAGAAAATCAAAGTGGAAATGGATCACTTAGACCAGTAATAAAAGTTTTAGCAGACTGCGTATCTGATAAAACAGTAGGTGCAATTGTAAATATGGATAAGTTCTATAAAAATAAGACTGGAGCAGAAGCTAAAGGCTATATAAAAGCAAATTCAATAGCTGAATTGCTTGGTAAAGATATAAAATCTATAAATAAAGTAAATTCAGGATTACCTATAATGGAAGCAGATATGACATGGTCAAAACTAACAGATGGAGGATATGATTTACAATCGGGCTCATTTGATACAAGTAAATATGATTACTATATAGCAGATAGAGCAACAAAATTACAAATAACATTAACAGGGGCACAAGCATATAACAACGGAGTTTTAGCACTAGATACAATTTGCAATAATTTGTACGGGAATTTAACAGAAATAAAATTAAAAGATGGAAAAACAAAAAAGGTAAATGTGGCTTTAGCGAGGGATGCAAAATGGGAAGACTTTATTGAAGATAACAAAATAAATAATACCGCTTACGGAAGATTAGGTACAACGAATCCGGATGATACAAGCATCCAAAATAAAATAAATGTACCGTCTAGTAGCTATGCACCAACATTATTCACACAGTATGAGAACATTGATAAAACAAAAGGAGTAAGCAAAGGCTACTCAGATGCTAAAATAACATCATATAATATGAGCAAAAGTGGAGCAAATACATGGCTTCCATTAGAACAAAAGAATTCATATGCCTATGAAAGATATAACAGTGATAAGAAATCAACAGATCCTTGGCTAAAGGCTATTTTTAATGCAGTATGGAGTGAAAAAGCAAATATAAATACAAGCAATATCAATACAAATTCAGATTTTTGGTTTTCATCTCGTTGCACTGCTGTATACTTGAGCAGCGTAGAATTTCGCATACGCTGTGTAAATAAATATGGAAGAATTACTGCCGGATATATGTATGCATCTAATAATGGAGTCGGATCTTCTTGTTGTGGACTTCGTCCAGTCTTGCAAGTTTCTAAATAGTTATATAATTTTAAGTTCTCAAGTTTTAACATAAATTACCTTTTATTTACATTAATTTTACATAATTATATAAATAATTGCTACCATTGTTTTTTAACAATATAATACCAATTAATAAAAAATATGTATTTTTAGGATAACCAATGATAAGGATTATATAAAAAAGAAGGAAGGGAGAATGGTCTTGAAAAATTCAAAAAGAGCAAAAAAGCCTGAATATTTAAGACTTTTTGAGAACCTAAATGAAGATTACAATTCAAATGTTTCGCAAAGTTCAAGGGGTAAAAATAAGAAGAAAAGAGTAACAGAGGCAGCAATTATCCTTATGGCACTTGTTGTAACTATAATTGTTTTACTTATCTTCGCTGGTATATTGTTAGAGATGATATAATATAATTGATGACAAGGACATATAAAGAACGAATCAAGAGTTAAATTAAAAAAATAAAAAACATAGTAGATATAAAAAATAAAAACATAAACATTAAAGTGAAAATAATACTAAAATTTTCATTAATCTTTTAGATTAATGAAAATTTGATAATCTAAAAATACCATGAAAGCCTCATAAAATCAACGTTTATAAAGCCAGTGTAAAATTTGTGTAATAAGAATAAAGCTAATTTTCTTTAAATAAGAAATCGAAGAATAACTTACTTAGAGTAAGAATTCCTCGATTTTTATTTTTTTATTAAGCTAAAAGATTAATTAAAAAATAACAGGTAAAGCAAACGCAGTAGTACAAAGGGTTTGCTAGATTTCAAGGGAGAAAAATTAAAAATGAGGTATGATGAAAATAGACTAAAATTAAGTGAAAACAAGTGCATGAAAAATTCTATAAAAAAGGCCAAAAATGAATACCATAAACAAACTGGAATTACAATTATTGCATTAGTAATAACAATTATAATTTTATTAATTTTAGCAGGTGTAATAATAAGTATGGCAACATCAGGCTCAGGAGTATTTGGAAGAGCAAAGAATGCAGCAGATGTTTATAGAGCATCAGCTAAAAACGAAAATGATGCATTAGATAGCTATTCTAGTGAAATAGAAAAAGCTGATAGAAATGCAGAAGGAACATTTAATGAAAAACAAAAAGTAAATGCTCCAGTTTTAAAAACAGGAATGACACCTGTAAAATTTGATAATGGAAACATAGTTAGAACATCAGCAGATGATAATGAATGGTATAATTATCAAAACAAGCAATGGGCAAATGCTCAGACTGAAGATGGAAGTTTATGGGTATGGATACCAAGATATGCGTACAAAATTAATAAACCAGCTTCATCAGATACAGAGCAAAAAGGAACAACGAATGTTGTGTTTTTAATTGGAACAACAGATAATTATATAGGAACAGATGGAAAAGTACACAGTGATACAAAAAGATGTAAAACAGAAGATGAAAAAATAGACACAACAACAGGATGGACAGTTCATCCAGCATTTACGAATGAAAGTTCAATAAATTATAGAAATGGTGGATGGGATTCAGAGCTATACGGAATATGGGTAGCAAAGTTTGAGGCAGCATTTGCAACAACAAGCAATGTACCATCAAATAAGGTAAGGGTATCAAGTGGTATCAACTACTCACAATCAACAGTATTGGGACCAAACGCAATATATAAAGCAGAGGTTGACTCATCATCAGCAGCAGACGGAAATATAAAAGCAAGAAACTATGTAGATGGAATATATGGAAGTACAACAACATCAATAAAATATCCAACATTCCAAGGATCAAGCTATTCAATGAACTATATAAATCATAATGATGCATACTTATTATCAAGAAAATTAACAGCAGAAGGAAACATATATGGTTTATCGAGCGATGCAGATAGTCATTTAATAAAGAATAGTGAATGGGGTTCAGTATCATATTTAAGTAAGAGCGAATATGGACTAGATTCAGTTGATATTGCAATAAATAATAAAAACTTTAATGACCATACAAATAACGTATATGCTGGAACAGGCTATAATAATCAAAGAAAAGAATGGAATGATACAAGCATAGAAAAAGGATACTCAGCCTCAACTACAGGAAACATATATGGAATATATGATATGAGTGGAGGTACATGGGAAAGATCTGCTGCTTATGTAAACAATTCTATTGGAGCAGGAAACAGAAACACTTATGGAGCAAGCGTAGTAACAGGAGGAGCTAAGAGCACTAAATATGCAACAGTTTATCCAAGTAATGAAACGAATGATACAAATACTGATGATAAAAGAAGTCAGGCAAATTATAATATTAACGATAAAATATACGGTGATGCGGTTAGAGAAACTTCAACAAAAGGTGTCGGAAAATCGTCATGGTACTCAGACTGGTCTTACTTTCCTGAAGGCGGCAATCCGTTCTTCATTCGCGGTGGTTATTATTGGGACAGCGTCGGTGCTGGGCTTTTCTACTTCAATCATCGTAATGGCAGTAGCGATTACACTATTGGGTTCAGGCCAGTCTTGGTGTAAAAAAATCAAAATTTTGAGGACGTAAAGTATTTAAAAAAATAAAAACAATGTTGTAGTTTATTCAGTTTTGCTAAATAATTATTACAATATCCACAATCCTTATGGCACTTGCTATTAGTAGGAAATGCGTTCGACTTGCGTGAACACCTTGAAAAGCAAGAAACGAATATTCTGATGTCGAAGTCAAAGTTTATCTAAATTTAACTCCAAATAAATATATTCAATAGAAATTTAATAAATAAATACATAGAAAGCTAATCGAAAGGTTGGCTTTTTTCATTGCCAAAAAATTTGCTATTTCAGCAAGAATATTCAGCTAACTTTTTATTTACTTTATGGAAAAGGGTAAGAAAGTATGGAGCTTATTGTACTGGAATTACACAAAATTAGAAGAATAATAAAAGATAATAAAAATCGGTGTTCTTGATGTTTTTTTCTATATTTGTGCTATAATGTTTAAAAAAGCAAATATGGGAGAGATGTAAGTGAAACAAATATATCTAAAATGTTTAAAAAAATTGAGAGAATTTAGAAAAACAATAAAAAATGATAAAGATGCAAAAAAGGAAAATTATATTTTTCTTGGCTTATTGATAAAACTGATAAGATAGAAAAAGAAGATGATGAGGAATATATATATATATAACAATATTTTAAAATATACATTAAAAAATTATAATATTGACTTTAGACATAAAATATAGTATCATAGTATTAGTAATTTAAAAAGATTGCTATGTTTGAAACGTAAGTTTCAGTTAATTGCTATGTTTGATGGCTAACTATTTATAGTTAGCCATCAGTTAGTTAGTAAATATTATTATGGGATGTAGTCAAAATAAAAATAAATAAAAAGTGTTATATAATATTGATATTATATGGCACTTTTTTCGTATTTAAAGGAAATGAAAATCTGAAAAAATGGATAATAGGAACACTAATGATAATGTCTAGTATAGTTTTTATTATATCAGCAATATATATAGAAAAAAATTTAAAAGAAAATAAAATTCAAGAAAAAGAGTTTGAAAATATAGCAAATATAGTTGAAGAAGATATGAATGTTAGGGAAACTTCAACAAAAGGTGTCGAAAAATCGTCATGGTACTTAGACTATTCTTACTTCCCTGAGGGCGACAGTCCGTTCTTTGCTCGTGGTGGTCTTTATTGGTACGGCGTCGGTGCTGGGATTTTCAGCTTCCATCGTACTGTTGGGGTTAGCCGTTACGATTTGGTGTTCAGGCCAGTCTTGGTGTAAAAAATCAAAATTTTGAGGACGTAAAGCATTTTGAAAAAATAAAAACATAAACATTAAAGTGAAAATAATACTAAAATTTTAATTAATCTTTTAGATTAATTAAAATTTGATAATCTAAAAATACCATGAAAGTCTCATAAAATCAACGTTTATAAAGCTAGTGTAAAAATCATGTAATAAGAAAAAGAATAAAATTTTTAAAATAGAAAATTGAAGAACGACTTACTTAGAGTAAGAATTCCTCGATATTTATTTTTTTATTAATCTAAAAGATTAATGAAAAAGTAAAAAATAACGCAAACACAGTTGTATCAACGCTTCGCGAAACTTTGAAGGAGAAAATTTAAAAATAATGTATAAGAAAAATAGAATTGAAAAGCTCAAATTAAAACAATCTGGAATTACAATAATTGCCTTAGTTGTAACGATTATAATTTTATTAATTCTTGCAGGTATTACGATAAGCATGGTAAGCAATGATGGAATTCTTGGAAAGGCAAAAAATGCTGCAGCAGTTTCAGACAAATCTTCTGCAGAAGAAGAAATGAGCATGTATTTAGCAGGTTTGGACATTCAAAGAGAGCAAGAAGGAAATACGGGAAGACTTGCTGACTATTTAAGTGCGAATGTAGGAAATGATGGATTAGAAGACTTCCTAAACAATGGAGATGGCTATGCCCAGGTAGCTTATAATGGACACAATTTCTTAGTAAACTTAGATGATGGTACATTCACATATATAGGTAAAAGTACAGGAACAGGAGTAAACAGACACTTAAAACAAATACTAAACACTAATAATCAAGATGTACCAGGGGTAGCAATGGTTGAAGCAGGAGAGATTGAAACAGAAGATCTAGGCTGGAAGGTATTAAGTAAAAATGAAGATGGAACAGTGAATTTAATAGCAAATACCAATACAGGTTTTGAGGTTTCAATATCAGGAATTAACGGTTATACAAATGGTGTAAAAGCACTAAACGAAATCTGCTCAAAATTATATGGAAGTCTAGAGCTTAATGGAAAGAAAGTACTATCAGCAAGAAGTGTAAATGCAGAAGATTTTTATAATATAACATATTCTGTATCAAGAAAATGTGAAAGTGGAAAAAAGATAGAGCCAATAATAAATAAAAAAGATACGGAAAATCATGGTTTTTCAACAGACCAGATAAGTGATTATATTGATATAGCAAATACATCAGGGGCACAATCAAGTAACACACAAATGCTAGCAGCAAATACATCACCAACAATTACAAATCTAAACAGAACAAATAAATCAACAGTAAGTTTGATGTATACAGGAAATAATTATTGGCTTGCAACAAGATCTGCACATTATGATTGGAATAAGGGCACAGATGGAAAAACACCATATTCCGAAGAGTTGTCAAATGAATACTATCAATTAGCTTTTGCAAGAACTGATGGAGCATATTCTACATCTACGGTGTTTAATACGAACGCAAATTATAATACAACAGGTAATAATGCAAGTAAAAATTGTTCATTACGTCCGGTAATAACAGTTTCTGCTGAAAGTGTATCAGACACATCAGTAGGTGCAACAGTAAATGTAGATAGATTCTATAAGACTAAGAGTGGAAGTGAAGCACATGGATATGTAAAAGCAAATTCAATAGCAGCTTTACTTGGAAAAGATATAAAGTCAGTAAATAAAGTAAATTCAGGTTTGCCAACAGTAGAATCAGATATGACATGGTCAAAACTAACAGATGGAGGATATGATTTACAATCAGGCTCATTTGATACAAGTAAATATGATTACTATATAGCAGATAGAGCAACAAAATTACAGGTAAGATTAACAGGCGCACCAGCATATAATAATGGAGTTTTAGCTTTAGATACAATTTGTAATAATTTATATGGAAATCTAACAGAAATAAAGCTAAAGAACGGACAAACCAAAAAAGTAAAAGTAGTGTTAGCACGTGATGCAAAATGGGAAGATTTCATGGATGATAGTAAATTAAGTAACTTTGGAGACTTATGGACAACAAATGCAGATGATACAATCACGAAAAGTAAAATAACAGTCACGGAAAATAGCTATGCACCAACACTATTTACACAATATGAGAACATTGATAAAACAAAAGGAGCAAGTAAAGGCTATTCGGATGCTAAGACAACATCATATAATATGAACACAAGTGGTACAAGTAATTGGCTTTCAACATATCAAAAAGGAAACTATTCTTACGAAAAATGTAATAATGATAAAAAATCAAGTAATCCTTGGCTAAAAGTTATATACAATGCTTATTGGGGAGGTTCAAACAGAAATACAAGTAATATCAGCGCTGGCACTGAGTTTTGGCTTTCGTCTCGCTGCGTTAATGCAGATTGGTACTTCGCGGGCTTCGGCTTTCGCTTTGTTTCGGGCAGTGGCTCAATTGCACCGGGCTTTGTGTTCAGCTCTAGCACCGGCGTCTACTCTTCGTGCCGTGGGCTTCGTCCAGTCTTGCAAGTTTCTAAATAAAATATAAGAAAAAGACATATCAATAAAATAGTTTTAAATGATATGTCTTTTGCTATAGAATTTGATTTTAAATTTTTTTAATTAATCTTTTAGATTAATTAAAATTTGATAATCTAAAAATACCATGAAACCCTTGCAAAATCAACACTTATAAAGCTAGTGTAAAATTTGTGTAATAAGAATAAAGCTAATTTTCTTCAAATAAGAAACCGAAGAATAACTTACTTAGAGTAAGAATTCCTCGATTTTTATTTTTTTATTAAGCTAAAAGATTAATTAAAAAATAAAAAGTGATGCAAATGCAACAATATCAATACTTTAAGAGATTTTAAAGGAGAGAAAGCAAAAATGAGGTATGATGAAAAAAGCTTAAAATTAAGTGAAAACGAGTGTGAGAAAAATTCTATAAAAAAAGTTCAAGAAAAACATTATAAACAAAGTTTTAAAAAAATGAAGAATACAAATAATTTTAAACAAAATCATAAAAATGAATTAAAATTTGAAAAGCATATCTTAAGACAAACTGGAATTACAATTATTGCATTAGTAATAACAATTATAATTTTATTGATATTATCAGGGGTAACGATAACCATGTTAACGGGAGAGAATGGTATAATCAAACAAACTATAATGGCAAAAGAAAAGTCAAAAAAGTCGCAAGAAATAGAAAATATAGAACTTGCATTTATGTCAGCAAAAATGAAAAATACTGATGAAATTTTACAAGAGGATGTAAAAAATGAATTAGATAATAAAAAATATAAAATAGCATTTGATGGAGAGTATTATAAAATAATGTCTAAAGAAACCCAAAATGAGTATATATTTGACAAATATGGAAATAAAAAAGAAAAAAATAAATATTATTATGATTCGGAAAATATAATATCAGATGGAAATATAAAAATAAATGTTGGAGATTCAATAAATTATACAATAATAAAGGATGAAAATAGTAAATATGAGTCCAGTATAAATAAGAATGGATATTCAAATCAAAGTTTTACTCTCCAAAAAAATGCGCAATGGGTTGTTTTAGGAATTAACAATGGTGGAGAATTGTTAATAACATCTAAAAAAAGCATAAAAACAGATGAAAATAAAGGTTATTTTCTGAAGGGAGAAAATGGGTTTAAATATGGTGTTACGGAGTTAGACAACATATGTAAAGTTTATGAAAGTGGAATAGGTGCAAAAGATTCTAGAAGTATAAGGATAGAAGATATAAATAAAATAACAAAATATGATCCAATGAATACAGGTAATAAACAAAATTATAGTAAAGGAAATCTAAATGAGTATGGGAATGAAGTTATGTTTTATTGGAATGAAGATGAATTTCCATATTATGATGCACAAAATGGAGTAAAAGGAACTTTAAATGAAAAACATGATAGTTTTTATGTTTATGATAAAGAAAATAATAATTTTATAAATAATGAATTGAAAAAAGAAAAAATGCAATATATAAATAAAATAAAAACTGATTTTTATAAATATTATATTGATACATTATCAGATAATATTGAAGATAAAGATAGTGATATAAAAAAATTTAGCAAGGCTTATAATCTTGTATGTAATGCTGGTTCATATTGGATGGCATCTAGAACAATTGAAACAAATGAAGGCGGTGTATACTACGGATTAAGAATGTATGCTAATTGGTTAAAACAAGTTACAGCAGGAGGAATTTATTCTTCTTATGGAAATAATAATGATGGACAAGCATGTGCTGTAAGACCAGTGATAACGATTAACGATTCTGCAAGTATAATAGGAGATTCTATAAATGGTTGGAATATTGAAGAATAAAATAAAAAGTCGTTAAGTCGTGTACTTAATGGCTTTTTTACTAAAAAAATTATAACAATAAATTTAAAAAAATCAATAAAACAAGCTGTTAGAGCTAAAGAAAACACAAAAGTGGCTGAAAATGGGGAACAGAAACAAATTGATGAAATGCAAGAATTTATGGAAGCGAACGGAAATGATTACATAAAAAATGATGAATTAGATGAAAATAAGTATTTAAAAACATTTATAACAGAATGGACAGTAAGTGATGGAGATACTATTGTTTTGCCAATTTATCTAAAACAAGATGTAGATGAAGAAAGAGGAGAAAAAGAAACATATTTTAATTATGATTTTAAAGTTGATTATGGAGATGGAACAATTGCTGAAGTAAAAAGTTTTGACGATGAAGCAGGTTTTACTTTAGTATTGACAGATGTACCTCAGATTTATATAATCAAATTATCAAAGCAAATGAAATAAGGGAAAAAGCCCAATAATGAATTTTCAAAATAGGTAAAGTTTTTATAATGTTTATAAAATAAATACATTTGTTTTAAGGAGCTCGTGGTGAAAAAAATTTTAATTATAGAGGATGACAAGGTGATTCAGAATAGTGTTAAATATTATTTGGAGAATGAGGGATTTAAGCTTGATTGTGCATCCTCTTTAACTGATGGAGAGCAGATGATTGTTAAAAATGAATATGATTTGCTTTTGCTTGATGTTAGTTTTAGAGAGAGTAATGGTTTTGATTTTTATAAGCATCTTGATCGTAAAATTCCTACCATATTTTTAACTGCACTTGATGATGAAAAAGATATTGTAAAAGGTTTTGAGCTTGGAGCTAATGATTATATAACCAAGCCTTTTCATGCAAGAGAGTTGCTAATGAGAATTATGAATGTATTAAAATATACAGAAAATAAAAAAGAAAGCTACATAAAAATTGAAAATCTTTTAATTGATACAGATAAAAGCATTGTATATAGTAATGATAAAAAAATTGAGCTTACTGCTTTAGAGTATAAAATTTTGCTTTTTATATCAGAAAATAAGGGCAAGCTTGTAACTAGGGGGCAGATATTAGCAAGTATATGGGATAATAACAACAATTTTGTTAATGACAACACTTTAACAGTCTACATAAAAAGATTAAGAGAAAAAATAGAGCTTGATTGCAATAATCCTAAGATTATTAAAACTGTTAGAGGCATTGGCTATAGAATAGGAGAATAAATAAGAATGAAAAATAAAGTAATTAGTTGGATTTTTTTTATTTTCTATACTGTTATTATAATTGTATCAAGTATATTAATTGTTAATAAAATTGATAGTGAATATAGCAATTATATGTATGATATAAGTGCAAGGGTGATGTTAGGAACAGATAATAATATAGAAACTCAGGCTAATATAATAAATAAGCTTTATGATGAGAACTTATCAAGCGATGAAATTAAAAATGGCAAAGAAATTTTGAAAAAGTACGGAATAGAAAACACTAAAGATATAAAGCATAACAATGATATTTCAGGTAGATCTTCAAGTAGATCTTCAAGTATATCTTTAAATGATGGCTTAAGTGATCTTCTGAGTGCGCCTCAAAAAGTCTTTAATAGAAAAATAGCAATAACTATTTGTTCTATTCTAGGTTTTCTAGAATTTATCATTATTATTGCTTTTTTAATATATAATAAAAAGCAAAAGAAAAAATGGAGTAATCTTTACAAATATTGTATGGACGTATTAAATGGAGCAAAAGCTATTGAACTTACCGACGAAAATGAGGGAATTGAAGGTCAAGTAAAAGATAGTATATATGATGTAACAACTCTTTTAAAAAAGGCAAACGAGGAGCTTGAAAAAAACAACAGAGAAACGCAAAAACTGATTGCTGATATTTCACATCAAATAAAAACTCCACTAACCTCATTAAACATGATAAATGATATTTTATATGATGGCAGTATTCCAGAAGAAAAGAAAAAAGAGTTCCTTGACAATATGCACTATGAGCTAGATAAAATTTACTGGTTAGTAAAAACACTTCTTGATATATCGAAACTTGACTCAAAAACAATAGTATTAAAAAAGTCAAAAATAAATTTGTATGATATGATACTATCAATAAAAGAACAATTTAAGGTAATGCTTGATAGTTCAAATACGGAATTTAAAATTAATATAGATAAAAAGGCTACAATATTATGTGATGAAAAATGGACTAAAGAAGCGATTGATAATCTTATCAAAAATGCAATAGAGCACGGAGCAAAACAAATAACAGTAAATGGTACATACAACAAATTATATACACATCTAGAAATAATTGATAATGGTGATGGTATAGATGAAAAAGATATAAACCATATATTTGAAAGATTTTATAAAGCTAAAAATAGCAGAAGTGAAAGTTTAGGACTTGGACTTGCATTCACAAAAAGCATAATACAGAACCAAGATGGAATAATAAAAGTTATAAGCAACAAGGGAGAAGGAACTAAATTTATTATTGAAATATAGGGTTGCAAAAATAAGACTGCAAGTTAAAAACAAGGATTAAAATAAAGATATGATAAAGATTTAAATGAATTATATTATTATAAAAATATTTAATATTATGTTGTTCGAAAATGCTGCGTTAGCGAACAAGCGAAGCGCGAATGTTTCTTTCTTCCGACAGTTGTCTTTTACTGACGAAGAAAGAAACGAACAAGGCATCGAGAACAACATAATATTAAATATATTAAATATAATTTTTTCACACAAAGTCATTTTAGAGTCACTGTTGCGTATTAGAATAAACTTGTAATTGTAACAAGGAGGTACTTATGGAAATATTAAGAGTACAAAATTTAACTAAGAAGTATGGCAAGAAAGAAGCAATGGTAACTGCAATTAATGACGTTTCATTTTCAGTTGAGCAGGGTGAGTTTGTTGCTATAATTGGAGCAAGCGGAAGTGGAAAGTCTACCCTTCTTCATTTAATGGGAGGTGTTGACAAGCCAACATCTGGTAAAGTTTTTATTAATGGAACTGATATCTATAGCTTGAACAATGATAACTTAGCCATTTTTAGAAGAAGACAGGTTGGCTTAATTTATCAATTCTACAATCTTATTCCAATTTTAAATGTTAAAGAAAATATAACACTTCCATGTAATTTAGATGGCAAGAAGGTTGATAGCGATAGACTTAATGATTTAATTAAAACTTTAGGTCTTGAAAATAGGGTATATCATCTTCCAAATGAGCTATCTGGTGGACAGCAGCAAAGAGTTTCTATTGGAAGAGCCTTAATTAATAATCCTGCTCTTGTTTTAGCCGATGAGCCCACTGGCAATCTTGATAGCAAGTCTTCAAAAGATATTATTGATTTATTAAAATTGTCTAACAAGAAATACAATCAGACATTGGTGCTTATCACTCATGATAATAAGATTGCTGAAGAAGCTGATAGAGTTATAACTATTGAAGATGGCAAAATTATCAGTGATAAAAGGCTTAGGTAGGAGGGCAATGATATTATGAATGTTTTAAATAAATTAACTATGAGCTCTCTTAAGCAGAACAAGAAAAGAACCATTGTAACTATCATTGGCGTTTCACTTGCAGTGGCACTAATTGTAGCTGTTACTACATTTGTTTCAAGCTTTCAAGGTAGTATTGTTAAAAAAATTAAAAGGGAAGATGGTACATATCATATTATTTTTAATAATATAAGTAATGAAAATTATTTGTACATAAAGAATAATCCTAATGTGGAGAGTAGTTATGTAACGCAAAGCCTAGGTTATGCTATATTAAATCAAAAAGATAATGAGCTTTTTGAGCTTAAGGCTTACGAGCAAATTGGCTATGATATGAGGGGAATTCATGCAGAGTATGGCAATCTTCCTTCTAATGAAAATGAAATTGCGGTTCCAACTGTACTTTATAATGGAACTATTACATTACCAAATGGAGAGCAGAAAGTTTTTAAAGAGATATATCCAATTGGAAGTAAGATTTCTTTAGATTTAGGAAGTATTGATAAGCAAAAATATACTGAGCAAAGCAATTATAAAAACAAGCAAACAAATGGAGTAATTAGATGCAATGAGGTTTTTAACAAAGATAATTCAAAAGAATATACAATTGTAGGAACAGTAGATTATTTTAATTATTCATCATCATCAATTCAAACGATTGTAACAAAGCTTGATAAAGTTGATACATCAAAAGAAATAGGAATGGGGATTATCTTAAAAAAGCCAAAAAACGCATATAAAGTAGGAGAAAGTGTTTCTAAAGAATTAAATATTCCAACTAGCAATATTTCTTATAATACAGGTCTATTACAATATGAAGGTGTATTTTTTGATAATACTACAACAAGTGTTTTAACTATGATGGCATCTATTGTAATTGCAATAATATTATTCACATCAATATTTGTAATAAGAAATAGCTTTAATATTTCATTAACAGAAAAAATAAAGCAAATTGGAATGCTAGCAAGCATAGGAGCAACCAAAAAGCAAATAAAAAAGAGCATATTATTTGAAGGTTTTATTATTGGTGCAATATCAATTCCAATTGGAATTATAGTTGGAATTTTAGCTGTTAGTATTGTACTTTGGGTTGTAAACGTTTTATTAAAAAGCGTTGCAATTGATAATTTTCAAATCGATCTTTATGTATCATATATTGCAATTATAATTTCAGTAATACTATCTGCTATAATGGTTTTTATATCATCAATAAAACCAGCAAGAAAAGCTACAAAAATCTCGCCAATTGAGGCAATACGTGAAAATAATGATATAAAAATATCAAACAAAAAATTACATGTATCAAAAATAACTAAAAAGTTATTTGGCGTGCCGGGTGAGATAGCTACAAAGAATTTCAAAAGAAGTAAAAAGAAATATAGAACAACAATATTTTCTATAACATTAAGTATAATCTTATTTATTTCAATGAATTCTGTAATAGAAAATGGGTTTAAAGCTGCAGACATAGCTTACAGTGATGAAGGAGAAGAGAATATAGTAGTTCATAACCCTTATGGTGATACATCTTTTGAATTAACCAACAACTATTTTAACAAAATCTTGCAACTAGATAATATTGAAGAATATTCACTAAAAAGATATATGTCAATAGCATGCAACATTGATCAAGCAACAAGAACATACACAAAAATAAATGATGAAATTTATAAGAATGATGCAAATAGTAAGCCAGCATACATACATGCAACATTTGTCTCAGTAGGAGAAAACCTTTACAAAAAATATGTAAAAGAACTAGGCCTAAATTATGAAGATGTAAAAGATAAAGGAATTTTATATGATATATGTCGCACCAGAATAGATGGCAAAATAGTAGAATATAGCAACTTAAATATAAAATCTGGGGGAACTTTAAAATATGCTGACTTCTCAAAAACAGATGATAATGGAAACGAAGAGAATGTTGAAGAAGACCGATATAACTACAACTATAAAAATGAAAAAACAATAAAAATTGCCTTAACAACAACTAAAACTCCTCTGGGAATGTATAATTCAGTAGAAATCCCTGAGCCAGTGATAATAATTTCTGATAAAAAAATGGACAGCGTAAACAAACAACCAAAAACATATACAGCAATCGGTATAAAATCAAATAAACCAGATAAACTTCAAAAAGATATAGAAGCAATTGATGAAACCAATAAAGGATATATTTATAACACACAGGAATCAAAAAGACAAAATGAGATAATGGTTACAATAATATCAATATTTTTATACGGATTTATTATAGTAATTTCAATAATTGGAATTACAAATATATTCAATACGATTACAACGAACATGGCTTTAAGAAACAGAGAATTTGCAATACTAAAATCAATAGGAATGACTAACAAAGAATTCAAAAGAATGATAAACTATGAAAGCCTAATATACGGAGTGAAATCAATACTATACGGGATTCCAATAGGTACAATCTTATCTTATGCAATATACAAGGTAATGAGCAGAAAAATAGAAACATCTTATAAATTTCCAATAATACCAATAATAATTTCAATCATAGTAGTATTTGCAGTAATCTTCATTACAATGAGATACTCAAGCAAAAAAAGCGAGAAGATAAACTTAATTGAAACAATAAGAAATGAGAATCAATAAACTGTATAGAAAGAAGGAAACCTATATGCAAAACAAAGCTAAAATTAATATATGGAAAGAAGTTGTTAATAAACTCATAGAGAATAATTTTACAATAGCAACAATGGAAAGCTGCACTGGAGGTAAAATTGCATGCGAGATAACTAATATTCCGGGTGCTTCAGAAATTTTAAAAGAAAGCTTTATTACATACTGTAATGATGCTAAAATAAAATTTGGAGTATCAAAAGAAGTAATAGAAAAATATACGGTGTACAGCAGTGAAACAGCAGTAGAAATGTGCAAGGCAGCAAAAAAACAAGCAAATTCGCTATATGGAATCGGGGTAACAGGAGAACTTGGCAGAATAGATCCAAATAATAAAGTAGACAAGTTAAACCATGTATGGTTTGCAATTGTTAACGAAAAGGATGAATGTGACGTAAAAGAAATAAATGTTCCTGATGGAGAAAGAAAAGAACAAAAAGAATTTGTATCAGATCAAATTGGAAAAGAGCTATTAAAAATTCTAAAAGAGAAATGAAATGCAAGAAAATATAATGTCAATACAAAACACGAAGAAATGAACAAAGAACAATACAAATATAAAATAAAAAACAAAAAATAAAAAAGCCCCAAATTAAATATAAGATACAGAGAACAACGAAAACGGCAAACCAAATACTACAGAAAATAGAAAGAGTTGAATAGAGGATAGCAATGAATATAGGTTTTACAATAGGCAAATTTGCACCTTTACATAAAGGGCATGAAGAGCTTATAGAAAAAGGAATTAAAGAAAACGAAGAATTCTATATATTAATAAATGATACAGATGTAACCAAAGTCCCACTTGAAGAAAGAGCAAAATGGGTAAAAAATATGTACCCAACAGCACATGTTATAATTGGTAAAAATCCTCCAAAAGAGTATGGAATGGATGATAAATCAATAAAAATTCAAACTGATTATTTAAAACAAGTATTCAAAAATATTCCAGTGACCAGATTTTACTCAGGAGAGGAATATGGCAAATACGTTGCAAGAGATATGAATGTTGAAAATATTAAGGTAACAAAAGACATCCAAATAAGCGCAACAAAAATAAGAAAAGAGCCAGAAAAAAATAAGAAATTCATGGAGAAAAATGTGTATCAGGAATTCGAAAAATATAATAAAAATTAAGGTAAGCATGGTTGGAATTATTGAATAACAATAAAATAAGTTGGGTGAACTGGTCATTTTCATATAATAAGGAATCAAGCTCAATCCTAAAAAGAGATATCAGAGATATAATTAATCAATCAGAACACAAAAAAGAAGAAATTGACGACAAATTAATTGATAAATATTTAACTGATAGTGGAAAATATATAAAGAAAAAATTACAAGAACAAAAACAGTAAATTCACTGTTTTTGTTCTTGTATTAACCTTATTTATGTCTATTGTATAATTGGTTGAATTTGCTCATTATCCAATGCAAGCTCAATGGTTTTTATTAGAAAATTTGAATCAAATACAAGTGAAGTAGGCTTTGTAATAGGATTATCTTGTCTAAAAGGCACAAAGTAATAATATTTTGTATTTAAAAGCTTTCCTATATTCATAGCACTTCCACTAAGAGCATCATTAGTTGATATTGCAACCACAACATTTTTCTTATTTCTTAAATGAGACTTTGTAGCCATTACAACTGGAGTATCAGTAATACCATTTGCAAGCTTTGCAAGCGTATTTCCAGAGGCAGGAGCTATAACCATAATATCAGTCATCTTTTTAGGACCAATTGGTTCTGCATCTGGAATTGTATGAATTATTTTATTTCCTGTTAAATTCTCAATCTCTTTAATGAAATCCTCATGTTTTCCGAACCTTGAATCAAGAGAATATGCATTAAATGACATTATAGGAATAACATTTGCACCTAGAGATACAATTTCTTTTAGCACAGAAATGGTTTTAGAAAATGTACAAAATGAGCCAGTCATCGCAAAGCCAATGTTCTTACTTTTTAATTCCATAAATAAAAACTCCTTTCATTAATAAATTAACATAACTTATATGTTATTTTATGATATTAATAAAAGAAGTGTTATAAAAGCAAATATAGAAATGTAAAAAAATACAGAAAAGTACATATATAAATGCATTCGAAATTTAGGTTAATTCACGCTAAGTGTTTTTAATATTTTTATCTTCATCACTTATTTAAAGTTTCTTTTAATTCTTTAAATTTTTGTATAGTAACTTTTTAAATTATTAGGTTTCTTCTGTTTTATTAGGATCAAATCCGTTTAATGGATTAACTTCAATTGCATGGCGTACTTGTTTGTTATCAACATGAGTATAGATTTCTGTTGTTGAGATACTTTCGTGACCAAGTAATTCCTGCAATGCTCTAATATCAACCTGACCATACTGGTACATCAAAGTTGCAGCCGTGTGACGAAGCTTGTGAGTTGAATATTTTGTTGTATCAAGACCAGCTTTTTGAAGCTCAGATGTTACAATAAACTCAACAGTTCTTTTGCTAATACGTTGCCTTCTTGAGGCACTTAGAAACAATGCTTTATCAGAATTTTTTAAATCTTTTTTGGCATTTTGAGGTCTAACCGCTAAATAAGCATTAAGAGCTTCAATGCAAGATTTATTAAGGTAAATAGAACGCTCTTTATTTCCTTTACCAATTACAGTAAGCCTATTATCATCAAAATGAATATCAGGTATGTTTATGCCAACAAGCTCAGACAAACGCATACCACAATTTAAAAACAAAGTAATTATAGCGTAGTTTCTTTCTCTATTTTTATCAGACTCATCAGTAGCTGTTTTTTGAAGCAATTTTTCGCTATCTTCTAAAGTTAAATAGCGAGGCAAACGCTTATTAAGCTTTGGAGTCTCAAGATTTTGAGCAGGATTAATCTGAAGTTGATGGGTTGTAACAGTAAGATATTTAAAGAAAATACGTATAGTAGAAATTTTTCTAGCACAAGTTGCAGGCCCACAATGCCTTGTAATTGAAAGGTAAGTTATAAAAGCATGAATATCTTCCTCTGTAATTTTCTTCAAATTATCTAAAGAAAAATCAGCAATCTTAATCTCCTCAAAAACATCTTCAGTTGACAAATGAAAATGATATTTCATAAACTTCAAAAACATATTCAAATCATAATTATACTGAACTACAGAATCTGGAGATTTTCTTTTATAAGCAGCTGAATATTCTAAAAATGAATTCAAATAAGTTGGGTTTTCTTCTGTATTAATCATATTTTTGTGTATGTAACTCACAGATAATTAATGTGAGTACATATACTCCTTATATAAAATTTTAGTTTTAGAGAAACTAATAAAACTTAATTTGAACATATTATATAACTAAAAAAATAAAAAAACAATGATTGATTAAAGATGAAATTAAACATCCAAGGGATTTTTTTAAAGATAGCTTACCCACTGACTATAAATTCAAAACCTAATATATAAAATAAAATCATCAATTTAATTTTAAAATTACTAAAAACAAAATCCACAAATAACCGAAAAATATTTCTACAAATAACCGAAAAGAAGTCACACAAATAACCGAAAAAATTTGATATTATTTAAAAATGATGTTATACTATTGGCGGAGGGCAATATATATGAGTGAATATAGATTAAGGATAGCTGATGAAATTTTGAAGAAAAAATTAAAAGGAAAAGGAGCAGTGCTAATTCAAGGCCCAAAATGGTGCGGGAAAACTACAACAGCAGAACAGGTAGCTAAAAGCATATTATACATGACAAAGCCAGAAGATAAAACACAAAATCTTACATTAGCAGATATAAATCCGTCATTATTACTTAATGGTGACACGCCAAGATTAATTGATGAATGGCAGGTTGCTCCAAAATTGTGGGACGCAATAAGATTTGAAGTTGACCATAGAGATAAAGAAGGTCAATTTATATTAACAGGTTCAAGTGTACCAGCTAACATGAGTGAAATAACACATACTGGTACAGGAAGATTTTCATGGTTAACGATGAGGCCAATGAGCTTATATGAATCAAGAGAATCAAATGGAACAATTAGCTTAAAAGATTTATTTGACTCTCCTACAAGCATATCTGCAATAAATGAACTAGAATTAAATGATATAGCTTTTTTATGCTGTAGAGGCGGATGGCCAAGAAGTACATTTATGGAAAAAGATATCGCTCTTGATCAATCTTTTGATTATTATGATGCTGTAGTGGAATCTGATATATCGAAAGTTGATAATACAGCAAGAAATCCAGAAAGAGTAAAAAGGTTAATGAGGGCATATGCGAGAAATATGGGAACTCAAGCATCAAATGAAACAATAAGAAATGATATGTTAAATAACGATTCAGTATCATTAGATACAGATACTGTATTGTCCTATATAAATGCTTTAAAAAAGATATTTGTAGTTGAAGAAGCTCCAGCATGGAATCCAAATTTAAGAAGTAAAACTGCGATTAGAACATCAGACACAAGATATTTTGTAGATCCATCAATAGCAGTAGCTAGCCTAGGAATAGGACCAGATGATTTAATTAAAGACTTAAACACATTTGGATTGATATTTGAAACTTTATGTATTAGAGATCTAAGGATATATGCAGAAAGTTTAAATGGAAATTTGTATCATTATAGAGACGCAAATGATTTAGAATGTGATGCAGTTATACATCTAAGAAATGGATCATATGGTTTAGTTGAAATAAAGTTAGGCGGTGATAAACTAATAAATGATGGAGCAGAAAATTTAAAAATAATGTATTCAAAAATAGATACTGAAAAAATGAACAATCCATCATTTTTAATGGTATTAACAGCTATAGGAAAATATGCATATAAAAGAGAAGATGGAGTTTATGTAGTCCCAATAGGCTGCTTAAAGAATTAATATAGAAAAGGCAAATAACAAAAATTTTAATTAGCCACTAAGTTGGCAAAAAGAGAATAGTAAAGTTTTATATAATTTAAACTATTATTTTTTAATTAATCTTTTAGATTAATTAAAATTTGATAATCTAAAAATATCATTAAAACCTTGCAAAATCAACACTTTGAGAACGTACGTAAAATTAGTGTAATAAGGAAAAAAGTTAAAATTTTAAAAAAGAAAAATCGAAGAATAACTTACTTAGAGTAAGAATTCCTCGATTTTTATTTTTTTATTAAGCTAAAAGATTAATTAAAAATTAAAAGGTAAAGCAAACGCAGTAGTACAAAAAGTTTGCTAGATTTCAAAGGAGAAAAAATGAAAATGAGGTATGATGAAAATAGACTAAAATTAAGTGAAAACGAGTGTATGAAAAATTCTATAAAAAAAGTTCAAAATGAATACCATAAACAAATTTTTAAAGATCTAAAAAACACAAACTTTATAGAAGATTATAAGAATGAATTAAAATTTGAAAAGTATATCTTAAGGCAAACCGGAATTACAATTATTGCATTAGTAATAACAATTATAATTTTATTAATTTTAGCAGGTGTGACAATAAGTATGGCAACATCAGGCTCAGGAGTATTTGGAAGAGCAAAGAATGCAGCAGATGTTTATAGAGAATCAGCAAAAAATGAAAATGATGTACTAGATAGCTATTCTAGTGAAATAGAAAAAGCAGATAGAAATGCAGAAGGAACATTTAATGAGGAGCAGAAAGTAAATGCTCCAGTATTAAAAACAGGAATGACACCTGTAAAGTTTGCAACAGATGAAAAAGATACAAGCAAAATGAAAACAGTAGAAACAACAGAGGATGATTCTGAATGGTATAACTATCAAAACAAACAATGGGCAAATGCTCAAACAGAAGATGGAAGTTTATGGGTATGGATACCAAGATATGCGTACAAAATAAATAAACCGGCTTCATCTGATACAGAGCAAAAAGGAACAACGAATGTTGTGTTTTTAATTGGAACAACAGATAATTATATAGGAACAGATGGAAAAGTACATAATGATACAAAAAGATGTAAAACAGAAGATGAAAAAATAGACACAACAACAGGATGGACAGTTCACCCAGCATTTACGAATGAAAGTTCAATAAATTATAGAAATGGTGGATGGGATTCAGAGTTATATGGAATATGGGTAGCAAAGTTTGAAGCAGCATTCGCAACAACAAGCAATGTACCATCAAATAAAGTAAGAGTATCAAGCGGAATAAATTACTCACAATCAACAGTGTGGGGACCAAATGCAATATACAAAGCAGAGGTTGATTCATCAGCAACAACAGATGGAAATATAAAGGCAAGAAACTATGTAGATGGAATATATGGAAGTAAAGCAACATCAATAAAATACCCAACATTCCAAGGTTCAAGCTATTCAATGAACTATATAAATCATAATGATGCATATTTATTATCAAGAAAATTAACAGCAGATGGAAACATATATGGATTGTCTGGCGATGCAGATAGCCATTTAATAAAGAATAGTGAATGGGGTTCAGTATCGTATTTAAGTAAGAGCGAATATGGACTAGGTTCAGTTGATATTGCAATAAATAATAAAAACTTTGATGATCATGCACATAACGTAAATGCTGGAACAGGCTATAACAATCAAGGAAAAGAGTGGAACGATACAAGCATAGAAGCTGGATACTCAGCCTCAACTACAGGAAACATATATGGAATATATGATATGAGTGGAGGTACATTTGAAAGGTCAGCAGCCTACGTAAACAATTCTATTGGAGCAGGCAGTAGAAACACTTATGGAGCAAGCGTAGTAACAGGAGGAGCTAAAAGCACTAAATACGCAACAGTTTATCCAAGTAATGAAACGAATGATACAAATCAGGCAAATTATAATGTTAACGATAAAATATACGGCGATGCGGTTAGAGAAACTTCAACAAAAGGTGTCGAAAAATCGTCATGGTACTCAGACTACTCTTACTTTCCTGGAGGTGGCAATCCGTTCTTCGGTTGCGGTGGTGTTTATTGGGACAGCGTTGGTGCGGGGCTTTTCTACTTCAGTTGCGATAATGGAAATAGCTCTTACTATGTTGGGTTCAGGCCAGTCTTGGTGTAGGAGCGTATAAAAAAATGCACAAAATAAAAATGCCTTTTATGATATATTAAAAATTATCAAGGAGGTATTTTTATATTAAAGAAAAATACTTGACTTATAAGATAAACAACAATGATGAAGTAGCAATTAGAACAACAAAAACAAAGTTCTCTTTTCATAAACATTTTTCACAGCGATAGTACATACTTTTATGGATTTAGGGCAATTTTATAGTATAAAAGAAAAGGACATATTAATGGGCTCAAAGAATATTATTAATAAGTAAAATTCCTGACAATAAAACATTGACAATACGTATAATACGTAGTACAATATAAATTGTTAGGAGGTTTACCAATGACTTTTCATGAACTAGAGAAATTGTTAATCTCTAATGGCTGGTATCATCACCATACTAATGGATCTCATTACATATATAGAAATGAAAACATAAAGCGGAAGTATACCAGTACCAAATCATAAAGGAGATATTCCTAAGGGGACTCTTAACAGTATCTTAAAACAAGCGGGGCTAAAATAGCTCCAGCTTGTAAAATTATAGGAGGCATAACTATGAAAGTTGTATATCCAGTTATATTTTATGAAGAAAAAAGTGGTAAGTATTCTGTTTTTGTACCAGACTTAGATAATTGTTCAACTTGTGGAGATGATATTGCAGATGCGATGGAAATGGCTGAAGATTTAATTGCTGGTGAAGTATTAGATAGTATGGAAGAAAATAATAAAATACCCCATGCTAGTAAGATTGAAGAAGTATCATTTGAAAAACTAGAAAATTACTTAAATATAAAGAACTGGGATTATGTTTCAAAGTTTAAAACGTATATTGCAGTGGATATAAGTGCATTTGCGGGAAAATGGGGAAAAGAGTTAGTAAAGAAAACGGTAAATATTCCAAAATGGATAAATATAAAAGCTGAAAGCGAAAAAATTAATTTTTCAAAAACATTAGAGGAGGCATTATTAGAAAAAATATATAAAAATTAATCGAAAAATAATGAAATATAAATATACAAAAACTTATTATTTTTTAATTAATCTTTTAGATTAATTAAAATCTGATAATTTTAAAATACCATTGAAGTCTTGAAAAATCAACACTTTGAGAACGTACGTAAAATTAGTGTAATAAGGAAAAAGTTAAAATTTTAAAAAAGAAGAATCGAAGAATGACCTACTTAGAGTAAGAATTCCTCGATTTTTATTTTTTTATTAAGCTAAAAGATTAATTAAAAAATAAGAAGTGATGCAAATACAGCAATATCAATACTTTGCAAGATTTTAAAGGAGAAAGTTTAAAAATGATGTATAAGAAAAATAAACTCGAAAAGCTCAAATTAGAACAATCTGGAATTACAATAATTGCCTTAATTGTAACGATTATAATTTTATTAATTCTTGCAGGTCTTACGATAAGCATGGCAAGTAACGATGGAATTCTTGGAAAGGCAAAAAATGCTGCATCAGTTTCAGACAAATCTTCTGCTGAAGAAGAAATGAGAATGTATTTAGCAGGTTTAGACATTCAAAGAGAGCAAGAAGGAAATACAGGAAGACTTGCAGATTATTTAAGTGCAAATGTAGGAAATGATGGCTTAGAAGATTTCTTAAATAATGGTGATGGATATGCTCAGGTAGCTTATAATGGACACAACTTCTTAGTAAACTTAGAGGACGGTACATTCACATACATCGGGAAGACAGATGGCAAAGGTGTAAACAGACACTTAAAACAAATACTAAACAGTGACAATCAAGATGTACCAGGAATTGCAATGGTAGAAGCAGGAAAAATTGAAACAGAAGACTTAGGATGGAAAGTACTAAGTACAAATAGCGATGGAACAGTCAACTTAATAGCCAATTCAAACACAAGCTTTGAAGTTTCAATATCAGGAATTAACGGTTATACAAATGGTGTAAAAGCACTAAACGAAATCTGCTCAAAGTTATATGGAAATCTCGAAATTAATGGAAAGAAAGTACTATCAGCAAGAAGTGTAAATGCGGAAGATTTTTATAATATAACTTATACAGTATCAAGAAAATATGAAAATGGAAAAAAGATAGAGCCAATAATAAATCAAAAAGATACAGCAAATCATGGTTTCTCAACAGACCAAATAAGTGATTATATTGATATAGCAAATACATCAGCATCTCAAGCAAGTAACACACAAATGCTAGTAGCAAATGCATCACCAACAATTACAAATCTAAACAGAACAAATAAATCAACAGTAAGTTTGATGAATACAGGAAACAATTATTGGCTTGCAACAAGATCTGCATGTTATGATTGGATTAACGGGTCAGATGGAAAAACGCCGTATTCGGAGGAACTATCAAGAGATTATTACCAATTAGGTTATGTAAGAACAGACGGAGCAAGAGCAGAATATACATTATTCTTAGTAGGACAGAATTATGCAACATCAGGTTCTAATGAAAGAGGAAGCTGTTCATTACGTCCAGTAATAACAGTTTCAGCTGACAGTGTTTCAGACACATCAGTAGGTGCAACAGTAAATGTAGATAGCTTTTATAAGAATAAGGGTGGAAGCGAAGCACATGGATATGTAAAAGCAGATTCAATAGCAGCTTTACTTGGAAAAGACATAAAGTCAGTAAATAAAGTAAATTCAGGTTTACCAACAGCAGAATCAGATATGACATGGTCAAAACTAACAGATGGTGGATATGATTTACAATCTGGTTCATTTGATACAAGTAAATATGATTACTATATAGCAGATAGATCAACAAAATTACAGGTAAGATTAACAGGTGCTCCAGCATATAATAATGGAGTTTTAGCTTTAGATACAATCTGTAATAATTTATATGGAAATCTAACAGAAATAAAGCTAAATAACGGACAAACAAAAAAAGTAAAAGTAGTATTAGCAAGAGATGCAAAATGGGAAGATTTCATTGATGATAGTAAAATAAGTGACAATTCGTATGGAAGCTTATGGACAACAAATGCAGATGATACAAGTGCACCAAATAAAATAACAGTCACGGAAAATAGCTATGCGCCAACACTATTTACACAATATGAGAACATTGATAAAACAAAAGGAGCAAGCAAAGGATATTCAGATGCAAAAATAACATCATATAATATGAGCACAAGTGATACAAGCAACTGGCTTTCAACAGACCAAAAAGGAAACTATGCTTACGAAAGATATAATAACGATAAAAAATCAAATAATCCCTGGTTAAAAGTTATATACAATGCTTATGGAGGTGGAGCAAACAGAAATACAAGTAATATCAGCGCTGGCACTGAATTTTGGCTTTCGTCTCGCTGCGTGGATGCGTATTGGTACCGCGCGGACTTCTACTTGCGCTTTGTTTCGAGCAGTGGCTCTATTACTTCGTACTATGTGTTCGGCTCTAACCCCGACGTAGGCTCTTCGTGCCGTGGGCTTCGTCCAGTCCTACAAGTTTCTAAATAAAATATAAAGAAAAGACATGTCACTTCAAAAATGATATGTCTTTTGTAATGAAATTTGACTTTTAAATTTTTTCATTAATCTTTTAGATTAATGAAAATCTGATAATCTAAAAATACCATGAAAGCCTCATAAAATCAACGTTTATAAATCTAGTGTAAAAATCATGTAATAAGAAAAAGAATAAAATTTTAAAAATAAAAAATCGAAGAATGCCTTACTTAGAGTAAGAATGCTTCGATTTTTTATTTTTTATTAAGCTAAAAGATTAATTAAAAAGTGAAAATTAGCGCAAACGCGGTAGTACCAAAGGTTTGCTAGATTCCAAAGGAGAAAAAATAAAAATGAGGTATGATGAAAATAGACTAAAATTAATTGAAAACAAGTGTATGAAAAATTTTATAAAAAAAGTTAAAAACGAATACTTTAAACAAAGTTTTAAAGATTTAAAATACACAACATTTAAAGAAGATTATAAGAATGAATTAAAATTTGAAAAGAATATCTTAAGGCAAACTGGAATTACAATTATCGCATTAGTAATAACAATTATAATTTTATTAATCTTAGCAGGTGTAACAATAAGTATGGCAACATCAGGCTCAGGAGTATTTGGAAGAGCAAAGAATGCAGCAGATGTTTATAGAGCATCAGCAAAAAATGAAAATGATGCATTAGATAGCTATTCTAGTGAAATAGAAAAAGCAGATAGAAGTGCAGAAGGAACATTTAATGAGGAGCAGAAAGTAAATGCTCCAGTATAAAAAACAGGAATGACACCTGTAAAGTTTGCAACAGATGAAAAAGATACAAGCAAAATGAAAACAGTAGAAACAACAGAGGATGATTCTGAATGGTATAATTATCAAAACAAGCAATGGGCAAATGCTCAAACAGAAGATGGAAGCTTATGGGTATGGATACCAAGATATGCATACAAAATAAATAAACCAGCATCATCTGATACAGAGCAAAAAGGAACAACGAATGTTGTGTTCTTAATTGGAACAACAGATAATTATATAGGAACAGATGGAAAAGTACATAATGATACCAAAAGATGCAAAACAGAAGATGAAAAAATAGATACAACAACAGGATGGACAGTTCATCCAGCATTTACGAATGAAAGTTCAATAAATTATAGAAATGGTGGATGGAATTCAGAGTTATATGGAATATGGGTTGCAAAGTTTGAAGCAGCATTCGCAACAACAAGCAATGTACCATCAAATAAGGTAAGGGTATCAAGTGGTATCAATTATTCAGAATCATCAACCAACTATGTAGATGGAAGTTATGACGCAAATACAACATCAATAAAATATCCAACATTCCAAGGCTCAAGCTATTCAATGAACTATATAAATCATAATGATGCATATTTATTATCAAGAAAATTAACAGCAGATGGAAACATATATGGATTGTCTGGCGACACAGATAGTCATTTAATGAAGAATAGTGAATGGGGCTCAGTATCATATTTAAGTAAGAGCGAATATGGTCTAGGCTCAGTTGATATTGCAAGAAATAACAAAAATTTTAATGATAATACAAATAACGTATATGCTGGAACAGGCTATAATAATCAAGGAAAAGAATGGAATGATACAAGCATAGAAGTTGGATACTCAGCCTCAACTACAGGAAACATATATGGAATATACGATATGAGTGGTGGAACATTGGAGGCAGTAGCAGCTTATATAAATAACCCAAGTGGTGCAGGGAATAGGAATTCCTATGGAGCAAGCGTAGTAACAGGAGGAGCTACAAGTACTAAATACGCAACAGTTTACCCAAGTAATGAAACGAATGATACAAATACTGATGATAAAAGAAGTCAGGCAAATTATAATGTCAACGATAAAATATACGGTGATGCAGTCAGAGAAACTTCAACAAAAGGTGTTAAAAAATCGTCATGGTACAATGACTCGTCTTCTTTTCCAGAAAATATAAAGTCTTTTTTTCTTCGTGGGGGCAGTGTGGTAAGCCAAGGTAGTGCTGCCGGAATTTTTAATTTTGACAATAGTAACGGAGATAACGATTATAGATTAGGCTTCAGAGCGGTTTTAGTATAGTTCAGATATTATTGAAACAATAATGTCCTTATATTTTTAAACCAAAAAAGAAAAAAGTAATAAAGCAAAAAACTTATGTTAACCACAAAACTTAAAAAATAATTGACAAATTCCTCTAAATTTCATATAATAAATTCTGTAAAAAGAGGAATTATTATGTTAGGAAAAGTTTGGAAAAAGTTTTTATTATTAATTTTAATTATTGCATGTTTATTTGATATTACTTTAAAGCTTGTTAAGCGCAATTCACTAAAAAATGAACTTGAGTCTACTATTAAGTATTTCAATAAAACTAATACAACATACAACGCTTATTCTGAGAGCTCTAAAGAAGGTAGTAAAGAGAATACTAATTTGGTTGCTCCAAAAAATGATAGAAAACCTGTTAATATTCAAAACAGTGCTATGCAATAAGCAATAAAATTTGCTAAATATTTTAATTAATAATTTTATAAGAAAGGTACAAATCAATTTTCTGCTTATAAGTTTTTGATTTTATGTGTTAACTCATTATATATAGTAAAAATATACATATTATGTGTTGTATTTCACGGCGTTATATTTTTATATTATGTTGTTGTTGTTATATATTTTATATGCTTGTATATGTAGTAAATTGATTTTATGAGATAATATGAAACCAGTAGTTGCGATTATAGGAAAGCCTAATGTAGGCAAGTCAACATTTTTTAATTATTTAGTGGGTGAAAGAGTTTCAATTGTTGAAGATACTCCAGGTGTTACTCGTGATAGAGTTTATGGGGAGTCTAACTGGAGAGGCAAAAAGTTCACTTTAATTGATACAGGCGGTATTGAAGAGAAAACAGATGATGTTATTTATTCTCAAATGAGAATGCAAGCTGAGATTGCTATTGATTTGGCTGATGTTGTTCTTTTTATGACTGATGTCAGAACAGGAATCACTAGCCAAGACCAAGACATTGCTTTGATGCTTAGAAAGGCTAAAAAGAATGTTGTTTTAGTGTGCAATAAGGTTGATGATTTTAAAAAGTTTGAGCATGATGTATATGAATTTTATAACTTAGGTTTAGGTGAGCCTCACCCAATATCAGCTGCAAATTGCAAGGGTATAGGTGATTTACTTGACGTTATTTATGATTTAATTCCTAATGATTCTTATGATGAAGAGTCTGATAGAATTAAGGTATCTGTTATAGGAAAGCCTAATGTAGGTAAATCATCTCTTATTAATAAAATTTTAGGAGAGAATAGATTAATTGTAAGTAATGTAGCAGGTACTACAAGAGATGCAATTGATTCTGATTTTGAGAATGAGTACGGAAAATATACTTTTATTGATACTGCGGGTGTCAGAAGACATAGCAAGATTGAAGATAAGATTGAAAAGTATAGTGTTATTCGTACTGAAATTGCTATTGAAAGATCTGATGTTTGCTTGCTTATGATTGACGCTTTAGAAGGAGTTACAGAGCAAGATACAAAGATTGCGGGCATGGCTCATGAGGGTGGCAAGGCCGTAATAATAGTTATTAATAAATGGGATGAATATAATAAAGAAAATGGTACGCTTGAAAGCTATACAAAGGATGTTTATAGCAAGTTATCTTATTTATCTTATGCGCCAATTATTTTTATTTCAGCTAAAACTGGACAAAGAATTGACAAGCTATTTAATTTAATTAATAGAGTAAATGCTAATAATAATCTTAGAATTAGCACGTCTACTTTAAATGAGGTGTTACAAGAGGCTGTTGCAATTAATCAACCTCCAACTGATAAAGGCAGAAGATTAAAAGTACTTTATATGACTCAGGTTACTACAAAGCCACCAACATTTGCGGTGTTTGTAAATAGCAAGAAATTATTTCACTTTTCGTATGAAAGATATCTTGTTAATAAGCTTCGAGAGGAGTTTGATTTTACAGGTTCTCCTGTTAAAATGCTTGTAAGGGAAAGGAATGATAAAGATGATAATTAGTTATATTATTGATGCAATAATTGCATATTTACTTGGTAGCATAAGCTTTTCTGTTATTTTTACTAAAAAGTTTTGCGGATTTGATGTAAGAGAAAAAGGAAGTGGGAATGCTGGTTCAACAAATGTTTTAAGAACTGCAGGAAAAAAAGTAGCATTATTAACACTTTTATGTGATATATTAAAAGGTGTTGTAGCGATAGCAGTTGCTATTTTAATAGGTTTAATCGTTAAGGCTGATGATGTACAAAAAGCCATTTTAGTTGAAATAGCCGGAGTACTTGTAGTTATCGGCCATACATTTCCAATATTCTTTAAATTCAAAGGAGGAAAGGGTGTTGCAACAGCTCTTGGAGTGCTATTAATTACTAACTGGAAGATTGGTTTAATATGTTTAATATTTGCACTATTGCTAATGGCAGTATCAAAAATTGTTTCATTAGGTTCAATATCAGCAGCTGTTCTATTTCCAGTACTATGTATATTTATAAAAGATACGTATATTGTTGGAAATAATAATGCACATTTCTCATACATTGTTTTTGGAATTATAATGGCATTAATTGTAGTGTTTAATCATAGAAGTAATATAAAGAGATTAGCAGAGGGCAAAGAAAACAAATTGAGTTTCAAGAAATAAAAAAGGAGTTTTGCAAATGAAGAAAATTATTGCTGTTATTGGAAGTGGCAGCTGGGGTATTGCAATGGCAAATCACTTAGCTGAGATGGAAAATAAGGTTAAAGTATGGTCTTTTTCAAAAGAAGAAAAAGATTTGATAAATAATGAAAGAAAATGTATGTTTATTCCTGATATGAAGGTAAATGAAAACATATATTGTTCAAATGACATTAAAGAGGTTGTTGATGGAGCAGATTTTATTATACATGTTACTCCATCAAAGTTTACAAGAAATGTTTTTAAGAGTTACAAAGAATACGTTGGCGACAAACCAATAATTATTTGCTCAAAAGGTCTTGAAGATAACTCACTTTTAACACTTGATCAGGTTTTAAAAGAAGAAAAAAGTGATGTAAGAGTTGGTGCGTTATCTGGACCAAGTTATGCAACAGAAGTTATTTCTCATATACCAACTGCAATCTTACTAGGTTCAAAAGACGAGAAAATACTAGAAGAAATTCCACCCATATTGTCTAATGAATATATGAGAATTTATAAGTCAAAAGATATAGTTGGCGTAGAACTTGGTGGAGCATTAAAAAATATAATTGCCTTTTGTGCTGGAATATGTGTAGAGCTTGGCTATGGTACAAATGCTCAGGCAGCATTGATAACAAGAGGGCTTGCTGAAATTGCAAGACTTGGAGTTAAAATGGGAGCTGACGAACATACTTTTTATGGTTTATCAGGACTTGGAGATTTAATACTTACATGCTCAAGTGATGAATCAAGAAATAGAAGAGCAGGAAGATTAATTGGAAAAGGTTTTACAATAGAAGATGCAAAGAAAGAAATAGGAATGACAATTGAAAGTGTAGAAAATATAAAAGTTGCTAAAAAACTTGCTGATAAATATAATGTTGAAATGCCAATAGTAAACGAGGTATACAATGTATTATTTAATAATGAAAATCCAAAGGATGCCGGTAAAAGATTAATGACTAGAGAATTAAAATTTGAATAAAATTTATTATTATAAGCATAGTTAATAAAGCAATTAAGGTAAAGTTAAAATAATAAATTGATAAAATAGGAATATTAATGCTAATGCAATTTAATTACAAGTAAACAACGTAACTGATATTTAAATAATTAAACAATAAGCAAAGATATGAATAAATAAATAAGAAACACTTCATAATATATAGTAATATATATGAGAGGTGTTTTTTGTACGAATATGAAAGAAAAAAATAATATGCAAAAGATAACTATATCAATAATGTTTTTAATCTGTATAATACTAATTGCAATATTAGTAATTTTAAATTATAAAAACTACAATCAAGAAAAAGAAAAGCAAGATTTACAAGAAAAAATCTTATCTGAAATTGATTTTGTATCAACCAGTACGATAGACGCAATGAATAAACTAAATAACATTTCAGTTGTTAGGTATAAAATATATACAGAAACTTTAAATACCAACAATAATAGCTCATCAAAAGGTGCTAAGCAGCAAACATTAGAAAAAAACGAAATAGCAAACGAAGGGGAGAGTAATGAAAAAGGAAATACATCGTCAAGCGCAAAGTCAAGTAATCTAAACAATTCAACAGAACCATCAAATGGAAATAATGGAGAGACGAGTAGTGAATCTGATAAAGTAGCAACAAATAAAGGTAGTGCATCATCTGATAGTCTATCAAGTAATGACAATATAAATCCAAGTGAAATGAAGACAAACAATTCCCTTTTAGAAGTGGCTGGTGGAGATATTGATTGGGATAATATAGAATACATTTATGAGAACATATTTACATCAATACCAATAATGGCACTTGATTTAGATAAAAAGAATGTGGACTCAAACCTCATATCAAATTTAAATATTGCACTAAACGGAATAGCTCAATCAATTATAGGACAAGACAAGAATTCATGCATAATTAACTACTACAATTTGTATGCGTACCTAAATGAAATAGTAAAAGATGTAGTTGAGGACGATTACACAGTAAATTACTATGGCACAATTACTAATGTATTGAATGCTTATGCATTGGCAAATCAAGAGAATAAATTCAAAGAAATGGAAGAAAGTATAAATAAAGCCATAAATCAATTTGCTAATATCTTAAAAGATGATTCGATTGAATATAACAAAAAACAAAACATAAAGAAAATAGATCTAGAACTAAAACATACAAAAGATAGCATAAAATTATCAGACAAAAATATATTTTATTTGCAATATAAAAATGTAATGCAGGATTTGATTACACTATAGGTTTATACATGCATATTTTAAACAAATCAAATTTAAATGAAAAATTTCGTCAAGTAAAAAGTTAAATGCAATTCTGTAAAGTAAATGCAACTTGAAATGGAAAATTTAAATTTTTTTCTTAAACTTTTGTTGAAAGCTAAGGAATTTTATGTTACAATGAATTTTGTAAGAAAAATGGTCGCTTGCATAATGTCGAAAGGCTTTGCAAGAGGAAAGTCCGGGCTCCACAGAGCAATGATGCTTGATAACGTCAAGTGAGGGAAACCTTAAGGAAAGTGCAACAGAAAATAACCGCCTCTTTTGAGGTAAGGGTGAAAAGGCGAGGTAAGAGCTCACCGTAAGAGTAGTGATATTCTTAGCCGTGTAAACCCCATCTGGAGCAACACCGTGACTAGAAGGTAAAGACTGCTCGTCATCTTCTTATAATGGTGGCACGAAATATATAGCAATATATATTCTAGATAAATGGCCATTCTAGACAGAACCCGGCTTACAGACTTACTAAAAACTACGATGTTTTCATCGTAGTTCATTTTTTACTATCTCTTTTAAATATTTAGTCAATCAGTTTTTGCATATCCTCAGGAATCTCATCAATAATCTCAATTTCTTCCTTTGTAACAGGATGTATAAATTTTATTCTGTATGCGTGCAATGCTTGCCTTGATATTAGCATAGTTTTTTCTCCGTATAGTGAATCTCCTAAAATTGGATGTCCAATTGAACTTAAATGTACTCTTATTTGATGAGTTCGTCCAGTTTTTAGTGTGCATTTAACTAGACTATAATTGTTATTGTCAATTTTAAAATTTGAGAGAACATTATACTCCGTTATTGCAACTTCACCTTCATTAGAGTTGCATACGCATCTTTCTATTATACTAGGAGTTTTTCTTTTTATGTTTTTGTTAATAATTCCGCTTCCTTCAAGCTTTCCTGCGCAAAGTGCAATATAGTTTTTCTCGTAATTTTTTAGATTATCTTGTATGTATTCTGATTTAGCAAACATTACAATTCCAGTTGTATCTTTATCAAGCCTATTAATTGGACGTATTTTTTTATGGATATTGTTTTTAATGTAATAGGATTTAATTCCATTTGATAAACTAGTTTCATAATAATTAAGCGATGGGTGAACTGGCATATTGCAAGGTTTATTTACAATAATAAGCCATTCATCTTCATAAAGAATTTTGAAATGTATGTTTTCATTTGGAACAATATTTTCACACTCTTCGTCAAAATCTAAATCAACAGTAACCAGATCATTTGGTTTAAGAGGTTTATAAGACAGGTAAGAAGTACCATTAACAAATATATGGCCATGCTTAACCTTTTTAAACAATCTTTCTGAAATTGAAAGATTTTCTTTTAACACTTGTTTTATATTTGATTGACCGCTTCTAACAGTACAAATTAAGTTCATAATTTCTCCTAAATTTTAAATAAATCATCTAAATAAATTATATATTTTTTATTATATAATCTTTTTACTATACATGCACTTTTTATAATACCGCCTAACACAAATTAAAGAAGTTGAAAAAGCTGTCAAAGATATTACATCTATATAAATAGCTCTTCAAAAACAAATTTGCATATTTCCATTAGACGAAAAGTTAAATGGAATTTTTACTAAAAAATATTATACCAAAAAACTTGTACTTTTTCTACTTTTTATTATATAATACAGACCAAATGGTTATTAAATTATTTCGTGTTTATAGATTCACCTAAAAATCTAAATATGTTTAAGGAGTTAATTAATGAGTTTTATTGATAAAATAAAAGCGCAGGCAAAAAAAAGTATTAAAACCATTGTTTTGCCAGAGGCAGATGATGAAAGAGTTTTAATGGCTGCTCGTGCTTGTACTGATGAAAAATTTGCAAAAATCATTTTAATTGGAAATGAAAATAACATCAAAGAACATACTAAAAAAATTAATGTTCCACTTGATGATATTAAAATAATTGATCCGGCTAAATTTGACAAGCTTGATGAATATGCAAATAAATTATATGAACTTAGAAAAGCCAAAGGTTTAACTCTTGATAATGCTAAGAAAATTTTACTTGAGAACGAAAGATATTTTGGCACAATGATGGTAAAAATGGGTGATGCTGATGGACTTGTTTCGGGTGCGAGCCATTCTACAGCAGATACACTTAGACCTGCTCTTCAAATAATAAAAGGAGCAAAAGGGGTTACTACAGTTTCTGCTTTCTTTATAATGGAGGCTAAAGATAAAGAATTCGGAGATGATGGAATGTTTATTTTTGCTGATTCTGGAATGAATGCTAACCCAGATGTTAACCAGCTTTCCGATATTGCAATTTCCTCTGCAATATCATTTAACGAGTTAATTGATGATAAAGAAAAAGCGAAAGTAGCAATGCTTTCATACTCTACTGCTGGAAGTGCACATTCAGAATTAACAGAAAAAGTTATAGCAGCAACAAATCTTGCAAAAGAAAAATCGCAAGATTATGATTATATTGAAGTAGACGGAGAAATGCAACTTGATGCAGCAATTATTCCTGAGATTGCAAACAGAAAAATGCCAGAAAGCAAAGTTGCAGGTCATGCAAACATTTTAATATTTCCAGATTTAGATGCAGGGAATATAGGGTACAAATTAGTTCAGCGTTTTGGACATGCAAATGCTTATGGACCATTATGTCAGGGTCTTGACAAACCAATCAATGATTTATCAAGAGGTTGCTCTAAAGAGGATATAGTCGGCGTTGTTGCAATTACATCTGTGCAAGCACAAAATAAATAAAAATGAAAGGAAACAATAATATGAAAATTTTAGTTATTAATTGTGGAAGTTCTTCATTAAAATATCAGTTAATTGATATGGAAGGAGAAAGATTATTAGCAAAAGGAACTTATGAGAGAATAGGGGAGGCCTCATTCTTAACTCATAAAATAAATGGAAAAAAGTATGTTCTACAACATCCTGTTAAAAATCATAAAGAGGCTTTAAACTTTGCAATGGAGCAACTTTTAAATAAAGAATATCCTGCAATCAATAGTCTTGATGAGATCGGTGCTATTGGTCACAGAACTGTTCATGGAGGAGAAAAATTCAACAAATCTGTACTTATTACTGATGAGGTTATAAAAAGTATTGAAGACTGCTCAAGCTTAGCTCCAGTTCATAATCCAGCTTCTTTAGTCGGAATTAGAGCTTGCCAAGAGCTTATGCCAGGAAAGCCAATGTGTGCAGTATTTGATACAGCGTTCCATCAAACAATTTCAAAAGAAAGATATTTATTCCCAATTCCTTATGAATATTATGAAAAATATAAGATTAGAAAATATGGCTTTCATGGAACATCTCATTATTATGTATCACATAGAATTGCAGAAATATTAGGAAAAGATGTAAAAGACCTAAAGGTTGTTAACTGCCATTTAGGACAAGGTGCAAGTATTTGTGCAATAAAAGGAGGAGAATCAGTTGAAACATCAATGGGACTAACTCCAATTTCAGGAATTCCAATGTGCTCAAGATCTGGCGACCTTGATCCATCAATTGTTACATTCCTAATGAACAATGAACATTTAACAACAGATGAGATTGATAAAATCTTAAACAATGAATCAGGATTATGGGGAATGTGCCACGTTTCCAAAGATGTTAGAGATATAGAAGCAGCTATAGATGAAGGAAATGAAGATGCAAGAAGAGCTCTTGAATATTACAAATACAGAATTGCTCAATATATTGCTGAATACGCAGTATCAATGCAAGGAATTGATGTAATTACATTCACAGCAGGTGTTGGAGAAAATCAAATAAGAGTTAGAAAAGGAATAATTGATTACTTAGCATATATGGGCGTAAAACTAGATGATGAGAGAAATAAAGTAAGAGGAGAAGAAGCCTTAATATCATCAGATGATTCATCAATACCAGTTTGGGTTGTTCCAACTAATGAAGAACTTGTAATAGCAAGAGATACATTAAGAATTGTAACTGAAAAAAATAAAATGTAACACAATCGACAAATAAAGTATAACCAAAAGCGAAAGGAGTGCATATATGAAATGGAAAGAAATTTTAAATAAAGTAAATACCAAAAAGTATGCCGTAATCACAGGCATAAAAGAAAATATAAAACTAACCTCATGCTTTAAAAATTTTTACATGAACAATAAAGCTCTATTTTATATATGCCTAATTCTTATATTGTTTCTTGTTATATTTACATATAAGACAAATATACTAAAGATTGCAGTAACTTTAATTATCATAGCTTTTATTGCTTTATTTGCAATTTTAAAGTACACATATCAAATAGAAGCAAAGGAAAAATCTCTAAGAGTCAAAATGCTAAGTGGTGATATTGATATTCCTTATGATAGACTACTTAACATATTTGTTCAAGAAGAGAGAAACAAATTTTTCTTCTTTTTGAAAACTTATAAAATTTCAATTATATTTGAAAAAGAAACTAATCAAATGCAAGATACTCTAAAAGATAGTCTAGACGTATTAGGAGATAAAAATAATGATAAAAATATGGCAAATGAAAACTATAAAGTAGAGCAGGTGGTATTAGAATTACCAACAGAAATGACTGACAAAAAAGAAGTTATTCAATTTTTTAAAAATATGCAAATAGAGGTGTTAGAAAATCAGCAAAAAGAGGAAGAAAAACTTTTAGAAGAAAAGAGATTAACCAAAAAAGCTATACTAATTACTGTATTAATATTTGCAGTAGTTCTAACATTAACTACAATAATTGTTTTGGCGGTTAATAAAAATGCTACATAAAAAGGAAAAGGAAGTTAATAAAAAATAATAAAAAAGTTAAAATAAGATAGATATAAGATTTATAATAGTATATTGTTTTTCAATGTCTTGTTCGTTTTTTTCTTCGTTAGTCCAAACTGTACTTGCGGAAGAAAAAAACATTCGCGCTTCGCTTGATCGCTAACGCGACATTTCAAACAATATACTATTATAAATCTTATTTTATTAGCAATTTATTTGTATTAAAAATTATTACTATAAAAACAGTTACTACTAAAATATTATCATTTTCATTATAGAAACAATAAAACCTTATTTACATAAAATAATTATATAGATACTCTTAAATAGATATAAAAATACATTTTTATATATGTTTAAGTTTATTTATAATTTATGTAAAGAAGGTTTTTATGAATATAGTCGTATTAAAATTCGGAGGAAGTTCTGTTTCAAATAACGAAAACTTAAACCTGGTAGCTGATAAAATACTAGATTTTAAAAGAAAAGGAAAAAGCGTAGTTGCAATAGTATCTGCACAAGGCAAAACAACAGATAAACTTATTAACGAAGCAAAAGAATTAAGCTCAAATCCTAATAAACGAGAAATGGATATGTTAATAAGTGTAGGAGAACAAGTGTCTGCATCAAAGCTAGCAATTGTGTTAAATAATAAAAATGCTAAGGCTGTTTCTCTAAATGCTTGGCAAATTCAAATAAAAACAGATGGAAACTTTCAAAAAGCAAGGATTGTTTCAATTGATAAAGATAGAATTATAAAAGAGCTAGAAGATAATAAAATTGTAATTGTAACAGGCTTTCAAGGAATAGATATCAATAACAATATAACAACACTTGGAAGAGGAGGATCTGATACAACAGCAGTTGCAGTGGCTCATATTCTTGGAGCCAAAAGATGCTTTATATATTCAGATGTAGATGGTGTATATTCTGCTGATCCAAGAAAGATAGAAGATGCGGTAAAAATGAAGAAAATGTCATTTAAAGAAATGCAGTATGCTTCATTTGAAGGAGCAAAAGTGTTACATGATAGATGTGTGATGCTTGCCAACAAATACGATTTACCAATAGTATCCGCTTCAACATTTAACAACCATAAAGGAAGTTTAATATCGCATGAGGAAAATATTGAAGAAGAAAAAATTAAAACAATCATTAAAAATGATAATATAGTAATTGTTAAATACAAATCAGAAGAGCCATATAGCATAGTAGAGAAATTAAATAACAAAAAAATCACATTTGGAAATTTAATATTAAAGAAAAAAAGCATTGAGTTTACAATAATGAAAAATGATTTAAAAGAATTAGATGATATAGAGAAAAGTATTCAGAATGAAAGTATAGAATCTAAAAAGATGAACAAATATAAAAGCAAAAATGTCACAAAAATATCAATTGTAGGGTCAGGCATTTCAAACAATAAGGAAGCAATTAAAGAAACAATAAATACATTTAAAGAAATAAAACAGCACATAATACTATTTGAAATATCAGCATTTAAAATATCAATACTATTTAATAGAATAATAGATGACAAATATCTAAAAACACTTCATAAAAAGCTAATAAAAAATTAGTGGCGTAGCCAAGACTATTAAGGAGCTATAAAAATTATAGCTCCAATTTTTATTACACTTGACATTATAAAAAGTAAGTTGATGCAAAAACGAATATCTTATTAATTTAAGCATATATTTAATTAGAAATAGGACGGCCAAAATTAAGATAGTCTATAAAGTTGCGGAGGAGAAATATGATTAATGAACAAAATTTTCAAAATAATGAAAAAATACAAAATTTGATATTGGAGAATAGAAAAAAACTTTCAATTTCTGGAGTATCAGATGTGTTAAGCTTTGATGATCAAATTGTAATTTTAGATACAAATTTAGGGTTACTAACAGTAAAAGGAGAAGATATTAGAATAAACAAATTAAGCATTGATACAAGCGATGTGATAATAGAAGGAACTATAAATTCATTAGTATATAGCGCCAGAAAAGAACAAAAAGATGCTAAATCAATTATGGGAAGAATTTTTAAATAAACATAATGGAGTATTAGTAAGATGGTAGAGTATGAACTTAGGCTATTTGCTATATATTTTTTAACTGGTATTGCTATATCAATATTATTTGACTTCTTTAGATCTATAAGAAAAACAACCAAGAATACAAATATATCGATATATATTGAAGATATACTATTTTGGATAATATCTTTTACAATTATCTTGATTGTAATGTTCAAATTCAATAATTTGCAAATAAGAGGATATTTAATAATAGCATTTTTGCTAGGAGGAGTAAGCTATTACATAACTATCAGCAAGTATGTTGTAAACGTAAATGTAAAAATCTTAAATATTCTAAAAAGAGTCGTAAAATTTATTAATAAGTTTTTCCTAAAGTTAATAGGTAGACCAATTCTTTTTATATTTATCAATTGTAAAAAATTCATAAAAAAGTTCGAAAATCAAAAAATAAAGAGAAATAATGTCAAATGAAATATTTATTACAAAAAACTATTAACAAATATTAATGTATATGTTAAAATACCTAATATGTTAGGAGAAAAAAGTAATGAATAAATTAATAAAGAGATTAATATTAATAGCAATTGCTGTTTATGCTTTAATAACTTTTATTTCACAACAAAGGCTTTTAAATACGTATGCAGCTGAAAAGAACCAGTATGCGAATCAAATTAATGCAACTAAACAGGAACAAAATGATTTAAACACTACTTTAAATAGTTTGAACTCAACTGAATATATCGAGGATATTGCTCGAAATAAACTTGATATGTATCTACCAAATGAAAAAGTATACATAGATATAACTAAATAATAGTTATATCTTTTTTATAATAATAGAAAAGATACTCTATTACTTATATTATAAATATAATAAACGGAATTAAAAATAGAATAATAGAAATCTTATACCAATTCTACCGCTTATATAATAAGCAGAATTTAAAATAGAGATAGAAAATCTTGCACAAATATAAATTTATGAAAGGCTTAATATGAATAATATAGAAGTTAAAGATATTAAAAACAATAAAAATTGTATTATAGATAATAAAGAAGATATTATAGATAATAGTAAAAAATTTATAGAACTTAGAGAAAAATATACTGAATTTCATTATAAGAGTTTTAATATAGCAGAAGATTCTGAAAGCATAAATATCAGCTATGTTTTTGAAATATCAGGGCTTTCTCATTTTGAACCAAAGTTTAAAATTTTAAAGAAAGATTTGAACCTTAAGAGCATTAACTCAAACATAGTAAAAAATATGGTTTTTAGCATGGGAATGGTTGAACTAATTAGTTATTGGAAGTGTGCGTGCCCTAAAAACGTTATAATTGACTGCATGAATCTTAATGATGAGCAGATAAATTGGTGGAAAAAGCTTTATTTTTATGGTCTTGGAGAGTTATTTTATAGAAATAATATAAAGGTTTCTATCGATGATTTCATGAGCATTAAATCCGCTTCTGATATTTCATATAAGAATGAGGATGATGCTTTCAAAACAGATTATAATGGTTATATTATTCCAATAGGTGGAGGCAAAGATTCTGTTGTAACTCTTGAAACATTACCACTTGATAGAAATAATGACTATTGTTTAATAATCAATCCAAAGCCAGTTACCTTAGAGTGTGCTAGAATTGCAGGTTTTAAGAGTAGCAACATCATAGAAATAAAAAGAACAATAGATAAAGAGTTAATCAATCTTAATAATAAAGGCTTTATAAATGGACACACTCCATTTTCAGCAATGCTTGCATTTGTCTCATACTTCATTTCTTATTTACTTGGAAAGAAATATATAGCATTATCTAATGAAAACAGTGCAAATGAATCAAATGTTGTAGGGGAGAAGATTAATCACCAATATTCTAAAAGCCTTGAATTTGAAAATGATTTTGAGTATTACACAAACAAGTATTTAAAAACTGGGGTAAAATATTTTAGCTTTCTAAGACCATTAAATGAATTGCAAATTGCAAAACTATTTTCTAAACATAAAAAATATCATCAAGTCTTTAGAAGTTGTAATGTTGGTAGTAAAGGTAAAGAGTGGATATGGTGTTGCAACTGTGCTAAATGTTTATTTGCATTTACAATACTAAGCCCATTTTTATATAAAGATGAAATTGTTAAAATATTCAATGAAGATTTATTTGAAAAACAATCTTTATTAAATACGTTTATAGAGCTAACTGGTAATGGACCATATAAACCTTTTGATTGTGTTGGAACATTTGATGAAGTTAATTATGCAATATCAAAAACAATTCAAAATATTGAAAAAAATAATGAACCTTTGCCATTCTTGCTAAAATATTATAAAGATAATTTTAATATGTATGATACATCAAATGATATAACAAAGCAGTATAATGCAAATACAAATTTAACAAAAGAGCAAAATGAAATTTTAAAAAAAGAGGTTTTTTCAAATGATTAATGATTTAATAAATTACTTTAAAGATAAAAAGATATTAATTCTCGGTTTTGGTAGAGAAGGACAATCAACCTACAAATTAATAAAAGAACACCTTCCTGAAAAAGAATTAACAATAGCAGATGAGAAAAAAGATTTTTACAAGAATTATGATTACCTATTAAACGATAAAAAAACAAAGTATATTGACGGAGAAAATTACCTTCAGAGCTTGGATGATTTTGATATTATAATGAAATCTCCAGGAATTCCATTTAATACAATTGATACAACTAAGATAGATAGCAAAATAAAATCACAAATGGAACTCTTTTTAGAGTTTTTTGAGAATTATACTATTGGTATTACCGGAACTAAAGGCAAAAGTACTACGAGCTCTTTAATATATGGAATGTTGAAGGCCTGCAACAAAGATACATACTTATTAGGCAATATAGGAAAGCCTATTTTTGATGTAATTGATGAAATACATAAAGATACAATTGTTGTTTTAGAAATGAGTTCTCATCAACTTGAATTTATGAAAAAATCACCTAATATAGCAATTTTATTAAACATTTTTGAAGAGCATCTTGACCATTACAAATCTTATCAAGGATATATAAATGCTAAGTGCAATATATTTAGAAATCAAAATCAAGATGACTATTTTATATATAACATTGATAATAAAACATTAGTGTCTAATATAAATGATACGAAACAAAATCTTATATCAGTTAGCATCAGCGGAAACAAAGAGGCAAACTGTTATTTACAAAATGATTCTGTTTATTTTAATGATGAAAAAATATATTCAAAAAACGAAAAAAGAAACTTAAAAGGTGATTATAACCTTAACAATATAATGTTTGCATTATGCGTATGCAAAATATTACATCTTGATTTAGAAAAGACTAAAAAGAGCATATCTGATTTTAAAACACTACCACACAGACTTGAATTTATAAAAAATATTGACGGCGTAGATTACTATGATAACAGCATAGCTACTATACCTATGGCAACTATAGAAGCGGTTGAAGCATTAAAAAATGTTAATACTTTAATAATAGGCGGAATGGATAGAGGAATAGATTATAGATCTTTTGTGGAATTTTTAAGAAATTCAACTATAGAGAATATTATATGTATGCCTAAAACAGGATATGATATTGCAGAAACACTTACTAAAGAAAATACAACTAAAAAAATATTTAAAGCAGAAACACTTGAAGAAGCGGTTAAATTAGCAAAAGAATATACAAAGAAAAACACAATATGCTTGCTTTCACCAGCAGCAGCAAGCTATGGTTTTTTCAAAAACTTTGAAGAAAAAGGAGATCTATTTAAAAAACTAGTTCTTCAATAATAGACAAAAAACTAAGCCACACTTAAACAACAATAATATAAATATGATAATATGTAAAAAGCACAAAAATTAAATCTCTAAAGAAATATAAGCAAATATTAAAAATAAATGCACATATTTTTTTATATTATTTAAATAAAAGCAAATAAGGGAGAAGCAAATGTTTGACATTGATGAATGCATAAAACGAAACCAAGAGCAATTAGATACATTAAAGAAAATAGGTGATTCACTAAACATTAATAAAATGAAGAACGAGTTATCTGATCTAGAAAAGGAAACATTAAAAGAATCATTCTGGCAAGATAGTGTAAACTCTAGTAAAATTTCTTCAAAAATTTCTGATCTTAAAAAGAGAATATCTATTTATGACTCAATAAGAGAAAAAGCAAATACAATAAATGAAATGCTAGAACTTCTTAAGGAAGATGATGATCAAGATTTACAAAAAGAAATTTTAAAGGATTTGAATGATATAGATAATAAACTTGATGAGCTTGAAATTTCAACATTATTATCAGGTAAATATGATAAGAATAATGCACTTGTTACAATACATCCAGGAGCTGGGGGAACTGAAGCACAAGACTGGGCACAAATGTTGTACAGAATGTATACAAGGTGGGCAGAAAATAATAATTATCCAATAGAGGAACTTGATTACCTTGACGGAGAAGAAGCGGGCTTAAAAAGTGTTACATTCTTAGTGTCAGGAGATTATGCTTATGGACATCTAAAAAGTGAGCATGGTGTACATAGATTAGTTAGAATATCACCATTTGATGCAGGAGGAAGAAGACATACATCATTTGCATCGGTTGAAGTATTACCAGAAATTAATGACGATGACGACATAACTATAAATCCTGATGATATAAAAATGGATGTATTTAGATCATCAGGAGCAGGAGGACAACACATAAATAAAACATCTTCTGCTGTCAGGTTAACACATATACCAACAGGAATAGTTGTATCTTGTCAAACGCAAAGAAGCCAATTTCAAAATAGAGACACTGCAATGAAAATGCTAAAATCAAAGTTAATTAACCTAAAAGAAAAGGAAAACAAAGAAAGAATTGAAGACCTAAAAGGTACACAAATGGATATTGCATGGGGAAGTCAGATACGCTCTTATGTATTTTGCCCATACACGCTTTGCAAAGATCATAGAACAAACTATGAGGTTGGAGATGTTCAAAAAGTAATGAACGGAGACTTGAATGGATTCATAAATGCATACTTGCAATACATCGCAAAAAAATAAAGACATGAAAATTGTAAATTTAATACTAATAACGTAAGCAATTAAACTATCTTAATTAATTAAAAAGAAAAAAGATTTAAGATTATATTGTTTAAGAAAGCCGCGTTAGCGATCAAGCGAAGCGCGAATGTTTTTTTCTTCCGCAAGTACAGTTTGGACTAACGAAGAAAAAAACGAACAAGGCTTCGAAAAACAATATAATATTAAATCTTTTTTTATATAAATTAATAGCAACTTTTACAAATTATCTTAATATTCAATTGAAAAAGTAAATTATATTTAGAAAAAAATGTCTTAATAATATTAAATTTTGTAAAAAGTATTCACAATTTTTTATGCTTATGATAATATGTAATTAAATTTTTACTAAGGAGGATAATTTAATGGAAAGTTACATTAAGAAAATCGGTAGAGATTCAATCTTTATTTCATGCTTATTAATTGTAATATCTTTATTTATGGTATTTAAACCAATCGATGTACTTGGGGTAGTAATCATAATGTTCGGATATATATTAGTAGCTGATGGCTTAATTCATTTTGCTTCATATTTTAGAATTCAAAATGAATACAGATATTTCAGTTATGAACTTGCTGAATCAATAATAGATATCGTTTTAGGTTTTGTTGTTGTATGCAATGTTTCATCAATTGAAAAAGTTCTACCATTAGTACTTGGAATATGGATTATACTTGAAGGAATACTAAAATTGCAAATAGCTTTCAATATAAGGGGTGTTAGAGATACAAAATGGGGACTTATGTTAATTCTTTCATTAGTTTCAATAGCACTAGGAGTCGCAGTAATGCTTAATCCAGCAACATCATTTGAAGTAATTATTAAAATTTCAGGAGTTGTATTATTAGTAACTCAATTATTTAATATTTATGATGATGTTTACATTCTAACACAAATTAAAGAAGTTGAAAAAGCTGTCAAAGATATTACATCAGAAGAAAAAACAAAAAATAAGTAAAAAATATTAACTAAAAGAATAAATTCTGTTTATAGAGCCTTTGCTTAATAAGCAGAGTTTATTTTTTTATTGCGACAATTTTTCATAAAACGCTTAGATTATAAGCCTTTTGACTTGATTAATTTACATAATTATGCTATAATGAAATGAGTTTGTTTTAGAAAGGTTTAATCATATTTGAGATGATTAAAATGGGAAGATTATGGTACCAGAAAATTTAAATGATATAAAAGAAAACGAGTATGGAACTTATGGTGCGTATGATTATCTAAGAAGCATTTTTACAGAAGCAGAGAAGGAAAATATGCCTTATGGTGAAAAAGAAAAAAGTTTGGCATACGTATTGCTTGAAAGCCTTAGACAAGATAAAACTGTTGCACTTATTCTTGAAGACTTAATATGGGATCAAAAGTACATTGATGTATTATCAGGATCGGTTTATCCTGCAAAATATGAGGATTTTATTAATTTTTTGACTGACAAAAGAAACAAAAAGCTATCACCTGAAGAATATAACGAAAAACAACTTTCATATATAGATGAAAAAAGGCTTATCTTATTGCTTTACAAAGCTTTTCAGAAAAGGGTTGAGGAGAATCGTGGTCAATTAACAATTAAAGATATAGATGAGAAAAAATTTGATATTGCTGATGTTGATAAAAACATAATTAATGTAAATTTAACAGATAAAACAATTAGAGATGCTTATGATTTAGGCTCTGAAACCAATAAAAGTGTTGATAAAGTTTTTAGAGATTATATTGATATTGTTTTCGCTAATCGTGATACAAGTAATGTATGTGTATTCGCAACAGGAATAGGTGGAAAGCAAGCATCAAAATTTCAATCATATACGTACAAAGAAATAATGAATAATAAAGCTAAAAAAGGAAAATACCTTAAATTTACTAAAGATACCAAAGACTTTATAGCTAAAAGGCTTTATCCTCTTGATGTTGAGGCAGTTACAAGCTCAGTAGAATGTGGATATAGAGCATTGTTTAATGTTGATTTATTAAGTAAATATGATCGTCCTACACAAGAAGATATTGATAAAGGAAGATTTAATTGGCTTGCTCGAAATGAAGGCAAAGGTGATTATGAGATAAAAGAAGATTCTATAGTTACAGAGAAAATTAGAGATTTACTTGATGATCCAAACTATGTTCCATATATAGATAATAAAAAATTCTACGCAGTTGTATTATATAGAACTTTAAATTTTCTAAAAAATGAAGCTCCTAAAAAGCAATATGCTCCTGAGGATTTAATTAATTTTACAATAAGACTTAAGGGTGCATACGATGGAATTTGTGCTACTGAGAAAGAAAATAATGCTCCAATAATTGTTTTCTCAAAATTCAAGGATGAAGATTCTAATAATAAAACAATGCAAACTGTAGAGTTAAATCATGAAAAACTTGAGAATTATTTTTATGAAGAATTAACAGACTATGTTAATGTTATGATTAATAAAGACCCTGAGAACTTTATTAAAATTATAAAAGACTCTGTATACCCATTTACGGTTGATGAGCTTAAATGCTATTTAAGACTTGTACAAGATAGTCCAGAAACAATATTATATGGATATTATAAATATAATGGAATAAATGAAAAAGAACTGTTTGATATTTTAGAAGATAATGATGATTTAAGCATTGATAAAGTTATATTGTTAATATTAAAAAAAGATCTTAACAAATCTGGTATAACAAATTTAAATAACATATTAAAAGCAGGAGGTTTTACTGATAAAAATATTGCAGGCTTTTTAAAAGGCAATTATACCTTAGGAAATCTCACAATAGATGAGGTAAATCAATTTAGAAAGGAAGCATTTGCTAAAAATCCTGACATTGATGTAAGTTTAATGGAAGCAAAGCCAAAATTATTAGTTAAACAATTTTTAATATTAAATAAAGATATAGTGTTTGAGAATCTTAAAAAGAATGATGGATTTGAAGAAAGAGATTTTAAAGAGCTATTAAGTGAATATGATTTCCTAAACGAGAACTACACAAAAAGTCAGTTAGAACAAATCAGAGAGGATTATAATTACAATCAAGCTCTTTATGTATCTAATAACTTATATAAAGATGAAAAAGCTTTATTTGAAATTGAAAATATGCTTGATACACTAATATACAGTCCGTCAATATTAAAACTGTTGTATAATGAAAATATAATTGATAAAGATAAAGGAATAGAACTGGGCGGAGCTGACTTTATAAGGGAACTTCAAAAAGATGTAAAAGAACAAATGCCAGAATCAGAAAAGAAACAAATAAAAAGTGAAAAGCAAACAGAAGTACAAACGAGCTCAGATATAACAAAAAGAGAAGAATTAAAATTGCTATTTAAACAATCAATAAGAATATCAAAAAAAGATACAAAATATAGTGCCAAAGACTTTATAAAGAAATTCAAAGAATATGAAGAAACTTTAAGCTATGATGAAAAAGAAGAATTTGAAAATGAATTTAGAGAATTCCAAGAAGAATTAGCTAAAAACGGTAGTAAATTCTATCAAGACTCATTAATCGAACTTGGAAGAAATAGAATGTTAAGCAAAGAATTCTTATCACAAATTGCAAGTAAAGAGCAAAATTATATGAATGTTATTGGAGCATTAATTGCAGATGAAAACACAATTGATGTATCAACATTGAAATACATATTTAATGATAAATTTGTGTCAAAAGCAGGATTTGAAGAGAACCACAGAAAAAGAGCATTACTAGAAAAACTATTCAAAACAAGATACTTTTCACAAGATGACAAATTTTTAATCTTAATGTCTGTCTATGGTTGCCATGATGAAAATTGTGAAGGAATACAAAGGGGATTTGATAGTGATAACTTTCAATTTTTTATAGATAGTCAGTACCTATTGCTTGATGCAATACCAGAAGAATCAAAAGAACAATTTGTTAAACATGCTAAATCGAAAAACTCAAATATATCAAATGGCAAAATAAGAAATGAACAAATTAAATACCCATTTTTTGATAGACATGACACATATTATGGAATAGACAACAACATTACATTTACAAGAACAGCAAATGCATGGATCTATATATCACATAAATTAGGAAGAGTATCAATTGAAACTATCGGAACTAAGAAAAAAGGAAGCATCAAAAGTGACTTAACAAACCACGCTTCTTACACAATGGATATAAAAACTTATGAAAGTATGAAAGATTATTTTATTAAAAAACTAGATGATGAAAAAATATTAGACTTTCCAACAGTCATTTCATATTTCAGAAAGAATAAAGATAACTCGAAATTAAAAAGAGTAAATCATGTCAAAACATGGAAAAGCAAGATAAAAGACAGTTTTTACATAGACCAAGAGCAAGAAAGTACAAAAAATTTATGTAATATAAAAGAAAAAGAATAAAATGCAATACAATGATAACAATTAGCTATTAAAAATACAAATATTAAAAGTATATAAATTAGAACATGTTGCTCCAGATATAAGAACTGAATGCAGCTACTAGAATATAAGAGCAAAATATAGTACTAAACTATAAAATTAAACTATAAAAAGGACTCTAAATAGAAATATGTATGAGAAACTAGCAAACAATTTTAATTATTATTTTGATAAAATTAAAAAAGCATTAGAACAAGACAATGAGAGGGTAGAGGTGAACTCTACTTCTCTTGTTAATGCTTTAAATAATTATAAAAAAGATAAAGGAAACTTCAAAAAACTATATAATTATTTAAATTTACAAAATACAAGAATTATAAATTCAAAAGTTATAATAGTTACGAATGGAAATATAGATAGTCTAATAGAAATTTGCTTATTTTGCATAGAGAATGGAATAAAAGCTGAAATTTCATCATCTGGAATACTTGAAAATACAACAAAAGCAATAATACAAATAATCAATAATACATTTGAAAATAGTTTAATAAACTATACAAACATAAGAAATGTAGAAGATGAAAGAGTCATAAACGTCATAGGAAACAAAATAAACAAAGAAAACGTAAAAAACATAAAAGAAATAAAAGATACAAGAAAAACTGAAGAATTTAAGGAAAAGGACTTAATTGTTTGTGTAGATAATTTATTATTTTACAAAGACTATCTAAAAAAAGAGTACTCAAAAACCAATTATTTAGAAGCTAAAAACAACATTATTGCTATTTCTTTGAATGCAATTGATATTTTCTATGATAGTGAAGATTTCGAAGATATTGTTAATACATTAGAATTATATTGCGATTCAAAATACATAGATTACCATACATACAAAATAAAAAACCAATATTCAATAAAACTTGTTTCAAATAAAGAAGTAAAACCTAATAAAGCTGTTATATTAACAAAAAATAATGAGAAGTATACAAATACTACATACTATAAAGAAATTTATATAAATCAAAATCCCTTTACTTATTGACTTTTAAATTTTAATTATGATATATATATGGTATATTTTAGATGAAATCATAGTACGAATTATTTTTTCTATACATTTTCCAATAATACTAAAAATAAATAATAATAAAAAGAAGATCATTAACATTGATTATTAAATCAAAAGCAAATCTACTAACGAACAATTTTATAAAATTAGAAAGGAATAATAATGGATTATAAAGATTACACATTAGTTGAATTAAGGCAGATGGCCAAAGAACAAGGAATTAAGAATGTTTCAAAACTTAAGAGAAATGAAATCGAAGAAATACTAGAAAATAGCAAAAATTCAGATAGTAGCAAAGAAGTAAAAGGAAACAAATCAAATCAAATTAGTAATTCAAATATTGCAGAAGAGAATATAAATAGTTTAAAAAGAAACTACAAAAACTTTAAAGAATCAAATGGAGAGATAAATCATGTAATAGAATTTGATGATACTAAGGAGTTAAGAGGATTTAAAGAAGCAAATGATATAAAAAATGATAATAAAGAAGCGGATAATAACAACGGTGATTCAAACCTGGAAAATGAAGAATACAAACTTGATTTATATGATGAACCAAAAGTAGTTGAAGGTTACAAATTAAGCAGTGCTAATGATTCAGTTGCAGAAGGAATTCTTGAGATCATGCCAGATGGATATGGTTTTTTAAGAGGAAAGAATTATTTATCTACCCCCGATGATATTTATATCTCACCAGTACAAATAAGAAGATTTAAACTTGATAACGGAGATAAAATTCGTGGAATAGCACGTAAACCAAATATCGGAGAAAAATTCCCAGCATTAATATTTGTTGGCGAAGTAAATGGCCAAGCTCCAGAACAAGCTTACAGAAGGAAAAAGTTTGATGAATTAACTCCTATATATCCTAATGAAAGAATTAAATTAGAAACTACTCAAAATGAATACGCAACTAGAATGATAGATTTAATTTGCCCTATAGGAAAAGGACAAAGAGGAATGATAGTTGCTCCACCTAAAGTAGGAAAAACTACATTAATAAAGAAAATTGCAAACAGTATTTCACAAAATAATCCTGAAATAGAACTAATAGTCCTTCTAATAGATGAAAGACCAGAGGAAGTTACAGATATGAAGCGCTCAATAAAAGGCGAAGTAATCTATTCTACATTTGATGAATTACCTGAGCATCATGTTAAAGTAGCAGAAATGGTTCTTGAAAGAGCAAAACGACTAATAGAACAAAATAAAGATGTAGTTATATTACTTGATAGTATAACAAGACTTGCAAGAGCATATAACTTAACAGTACCAGCTTCAGGAAGAACCCTTTCAGGTGGACTTGATCCTGCTGCTCTTCACAAGCCAAAGAAATTCTTTGGAGCAGCAAGAAATATTGAAAATGGTGGAAGTCTTACAATATTAGCAACTGCTTTAGTTGAAACAGGAAGTAGAATGGACGAGGTAATATTTGAAGAATTCAAAGGTACAGGAAATATGGAAGTTGTATTAGATAGAAGCATGTCTGAGAAAAGAATATTCCCTGCAATTAATATTAATAAGTCAGGAACACGTAGAGAAGATTTATTACTATCAAAACAAGAATTATCAACAATGTATGCTGTAAGAAAAGCTTTATCAACAATGCAACAAGCAGAAGTAACAGAAGACTTTATAAATGAAGTTATGAGAACAAAAAATAACGCAGAATTAGTCGAAAGACTAGCTAATATATTCAAGGTAAAATAAAGCTAACATGTAAAGGAATAAAAAAAGCAAATGAAAAGGAATGAAATAAAAAAAGAAAAAAGACTAAAAGCAACATCAAATTCCAATATAAAAAAGCTATTAACACTATTAATAATAATTGCATTAATCATTATTTTAATAATAAAAAATCACGAATTAATAAATAAGAGCAAATCTAATAATTTAGGCAATAATATAAGTGCAGACGTGAACGCTTCAAAAAAAACAATAAATACATCAGATTCATTAAATACATCAGTTGAATTTAGAAATACAAATAGTGCATCAGAATTAGAAAATTCAAATGATATTACTACAGCAAACAATACAATCATATTTGAAATAAATAATAATAATGAGGATAATATTTCTAATCAAAATTCCAATATAGCTGAAACAAACAATAATGGAATGAATAATAATTCTGGTTCAAACAATTTAAAACAACAAGGCATTAAAGAGTACAAGGATAATAATACAAATAATAATAATAATAATAATAATGACAGTAATGATGAAAAGGTTCAATTTGAAGAAGTCTTAAAAAGTAATACATTATATTATATAAGAGTTAATAACGAGCAAAATGTTGTAAATGTATTTAAAAAGGGGGAAGATGGGAAGCATAATATTCCATACAAGGTAATGTTATGTTCAACAGGAACATTTACTCCAACATGCAATAAATATCCTAAAAAAGCATACAAAATAACAGGATCAAAATATCGATGGGCAACATTGCAACAAAGTGTATATGGACAATATGCCACACAAATAACAGGAAATATATTATTTCATTCGGTACCATACTCTAAATACGGAAATGCAGGAAGTTTAGAGTATTGGGAATATGATAAATTAGGAACCAAAGCCTCTTTAGGATGTATACGATTGAGGGTAGAGGATGCCAAATGGATTTATGATAATATTGTAGCAGGAACAGTAGTTGAATTTTACAGAGATGATAATCCAGGACCAATGGGGAAGCCATTACTAGAAACAATATCTGATAATGAAGAATGTAGGAAATGGGATCCAACAGACACCAGTGCAAACAGTCCTTGGAATCAAGATTAATAAAAACAATAAGTAAGGTGATTTCACTCATTTTTAAGATGATAAAGCTACAAAATATAAAAAGACTAGGATTTAATTATTCTAGTCTTTTTCTAATAATACATATATTAAGTATTTCATTTCATTCATTTTTGTTATGTTGCTTGATTTTATTGTATAACCTTTATTAAGATATTCATTTATTGTATTTTGTACATTTATAATTTCTTGCTTAAAGTTCAATACACTAAAGTCTCTTAAAATTATTTTAGAATCCATTTGATTTTCTACTTTTTATTTTAGAGAGGAGGGAGAGAGATAACCAATATAGTTACTTTTTATTGTTGATTTTGAGATACTGTTTATTGCGTGAAACTAAACTTTTGCGTAAAAAGAGATAGGAGTAAAATATAAAACCATACATATATGGTCCTACCCGCAAAATTTTGCAATTCCTTATAAAACTCTCTTAAATTTGATTCTGAAGCCTCATTATTTTTAATTATTCTTGGTTGGATTTTTTTCATTACTGTAACCACATATTTAAAAAAATTTATATAGCTTTAGATTATTTTTATCAAAATTTCACAAATCCCCATATTTCAGTATTTTGCTCAATTATTCAAACAACAAGTTATATGCCTAAAAAATAAAAACGCCTTAAAATCGATTCTCGTGCGTCGCTTTTTTGGCATTTTTCAAGCACTTTTAGCAAATGCCTAAAAATCAGCATTTCTACAAAAATTATACAATAAACTCTAAATTTATAAATTGACATATCTAATCATAAACATATAACTTGTTTGATTAAATATAAAAATGTCTTAAAATCGATTTTAACATGTTATAATTGCAAAATTATATTATGGATTTGTAATCTAAAATTATAATGTAAAATTATTTACAAACATTATTAACAAATGTTCGTTAATAAAAAATTATATAAAAAATTTTACTTTACACAAAATTGTAAATTTTAAAATTTCTGAATCTTTATTACTAATTTTTTTTACTTTAAATTATTTTAAGTTTAGTTTTATATTTTTAAGAAATTTTTATTTTATATTTTATTTTTATATAGAATAAATTTTTTATGTATTTATTTTTCTGTTTTAAAATTTCTTTTAATATTTTAAATTTCTTTTTTATACTTTTATACATTTCTAAAAATAGCCTATTCCCCTATTCCCTACTTATTTCTTTGTATACATGAAAAAAAACTATATAGCTTTTAAGTTATTCTTTTGCTGTGTTTGAACAAAATTATTACTTAATAACTTGCCCAAACTACTTAAATTATCAATATTATTAGTTTTTGTATCAACTTGTTCAGCTTGTGATGCTAAAACTTGTTCATAAGTATACTTTAACATTGATATTTTCTCTTGTTTTTGCTCATCTGTAGCATCATTACTGTTAAGCATATATTCAAGATTATAACCATATAATTCTAATGCTCTCAAAATAAGTTCAACTTGTCCATCTAATAGATTTAATTCTACAGATACTATCTGTTCCTAAATCAATAGAATAGCTAAATTTATTTTTTAGTTTTAATCTAATATTTCTTGACTTTTTCATAAAAATTAGAGTATCCTAAATATAGGAAATGACAATTCCGCAAAAGCGGTCTTGCCAATTGTATGTTTAAATAAACCAAACGCTTGGCAGAGCAGAATGGTTTATTTTTTTATTTATTTGCTCAAAATTATAACCAGTATAATCAAGGCAAATACACAGATAGTTTCGGCAACAAGACCGAATAAAAGTAAATATATTATTTCTAATAAGGTTGTTACACTACTCCACTTGTTCACCTTGAATACTTTTAAAACATTTGTTCTTGTATAATTTAAACCACACTTTATAAGCGTGGTTAATTTTTATTAATTAATTTCATTATATGATATGATAACATTTGCTCCACTTCCTGGAAGTGATATTCTAAAGCCTGTAATAACTAGAGAATTTGATAATGCACTGGCTAATTCTGTAACTTTTGGAGTAAGACTATAATATTTGTCCAAAATCTTTGTTACTGTAAAATATCTTTTTATTCCCGAAAGAGTTGACATTTGTCCAGCATTGTAAATTGCAGTTCCTCTCCAAGCTAGTTGTAATCTGCAATGTGATTCTTCTGTAAACTCTGCACCTTTTATATATATTGTTCCTCCTCCTGTTTTGTTGGCTAAGCTAATTGGTGTATCAAAGTGCATTAGTCCTGTTGCAAAAAAGTTACTATCTGGGCTGTAAGTGTTAATATCATTAGTGCTACAGTATTTGCCATCTTCATATCCAGTTCCATTAAATATTGTTTTTAAATCTGATGTTGTTGATTTTTTGATTATATTAGCGTTTGTATCACTATTATTGTAAGTTAAATCTTCTGGTACTCCTGTAGACATTGCTTTTCTAAAGTTATTTATTAAATCAATACTTATTCCTGATCTTTTGCACCAGCGTAGTATCCCATCTTTCATATCGTTAACGTGTCCTATGGAAGTAACGTAGTCCATTGCACTCTTAAACTCAGCTGTACGCAATCTTACATCTCTTCCAGAAAAGCTTGTTAGCTCATAATCAATAGAACAGTCTTTACTTGAAACTCCTAGTAATCCTTCTAGCATCCAACAAATTGTGCCCGTTCTGTCTGCTCCAGCCCAGCAATGAATATATGTAACTTTTCCATTTACTGTATTTTCCATAACTTTTACAAGTGCATTTGCTAGTTTTGTTGAATAATCACTTTCGAGAGTTAAATTGTACACACATGAAGAGTTCGATAGCTGATATGGAGAATACTCAATACTGTCGAATAGTCTTTGTGATCCATTACCCGCATGTAGGTCAATTTCGTTAGTTACATTCCATCTATTTTGTAATTTTTCTTTTGTAGCGCTTGCTAACATTTCCGGATTTTCTCCACGATATATTATACCGTATTTAACTGTTCCTCCGTCGCAATCCCAGCCACCAATATCTCTAATATTGTCAGACTCATCAGTTTTAGTTACAGGGTCATAAATCATCCTTATTTTCCCTGTTGGCATTATTCTCCCTTTTTGAGTTATCTTACCGTCAGATTCTATATACCATTTATAAATATTGTTTGGTATCAAATCATAGATTGTGTAATTTCCTACACTTACATTTTCACTTATGTTTACAGAGCCGTTTGTTTCGTCTTCAATGTGAATAGTTCCTTCTTTTTCAACTGCTATTGTATATCCTAATGGATCATCATATATTTCTGATCTTTTAGCATGATTTTGCACAATTGAAAAGTTTTCAAAATTATCATCAGTATATGTATTATCAGCATCGTTCAAGAAGCTTGTAACTTTTTCGTTTTGTTGTGAAAATTTTTTAACTTCTATTGTTGAATCTGAAAAATAGTTTTCAACACTATCAAAAAATCCCTGTTCTTTTCTTGACGCTTCTCGATATTTTTCTCTTGCTTCTTTACTCTTTTTTATTATTCCATTTTCGTTCCATATTAAACTCATACTTACTCCTGCTAATATCAGAAGTGCTACTATTGTAACAACCAGCGCCACTAGAGTTATTCCTTTTTCAAATATTAGTTGCTCAACCTTTCTTTGATTTTTTTTGCTATCATTTACTTGCATTTCTATTTCTCCCTTCTTTTTATCAATTTTAAACATACAATCGGTTTATTTACTTTGTTTTGTATTATTTTTTCATCATTAACAAAGTTTATACTTTTTCTTATATGTTATTTTATATTTTTCCTTTAAAGTCCCGCAAATCATTGATACTCTTGCGTTTGCGTTACTTTTCAAATTTTAATTAAGCTTTTAGATTAATTAAAATTTGAAAATCGAGGAGTTCTTACTCTAAGTAAGAATTGCCCTGATTTTCTATTCTAAAAGCTTTCGTTTTTTTCTTGTTACACAAATTTTACGAAAGTATAAAAAGCGTTGATTTTGCAAGGCTTTCATGTTATTTTTACTTATATAAAACTTTAATTAATCTAAAAGCTTAATAAAAAATTTACCTTCATACTTCAAATGGAGGTAAACAGAGATGAGAAAAAGAATAAATAGAATTCAAGTCAGATTAGATGATAATTAAAAAGCTACAGTCGTAATATATATAAAATAAAGGAGCTTATGCTCCTTTATTTTATATAATAGGAAAGTCATACATAATCATGTTAGAATGGCATGTTTTGACTGTCAAAACAATTAAGAACTTTACAAGTTATGTAAACAAATATTTAATATTATTTTATTAATTGTCCTTTTTGTGATTCATAATCAATTGAAACACATTTGTCAAGATTGCATTTTGGACAAATGGTATAAGGTGGAGTAGAAATAGGTAAACCATTTCATTCATCTTCTTGCTCAAATTGAATAACAACTTCAATAGGAGCTTGAAATTTAGTTTTATTAACATTTATTATATTTCTATACTTAATTTTTATAGAATAAAAATATATAATATACTCTCATGCATTAATTTTTATGATATATCCTTGATAATTTTTCCATCCTCAATTTCAATAATTCTATTTGCTTGTTTAGATATATCTAAATTATGCGTTATTAATATTACTGTCTGATTGTATCTTTTATTAGTCTCTTTTAGTAAATTAATTATTTCATTGCTTGATTTTACATCCAAATTACCAGTAGGTTCATCTGCTAAAATAACTTTAGGATTCATCATTATTGCTCTACCTATTGCCACCTTTTGTTGTTGACCTCCAGAAACTTCATTAGGCAGATGATCTTTTCTATCTTCTAATTCTAATAGTGCTATTATGTCATTTAATTTTTCTTTGTCTATTTTCTTTTTATCTAATTCTAATGGTAGTGTAATATTTTCAACGACATTTAGAGTTGGAATTAAATTATAAAATTGATAAATTACTCCAATTTTTTCCCTTCGTAGAATTGTTATTTCTTTTTTGCTTTTTTTATATAAATCTTCATTATAAAAGTATATGTGTCCCGTTGAAGGCTTTTCCAATCCAGCAAGGCTATGCAATAAAGTGGATTTTCCACTGCCAGATGGACCAATAATTGCAATAAATTCTCCTTCATTAACCTTAAATGAAACATTGTTTATTGCCTTAACTTCCGATTCTCCTTTTCCATATACTTTTGTCAAATTCTCTATTTTATATACATTCATTTTAATTTTTTCCTTTCTCATAATGTATAAGATTGAATCACTTGTCTTCTCTAGTATTTAGTTAACTTTTTTGTTGCCATAATTGTAATAACTAATGATAAAATAAATAATCCTCCAACAAACAATGTAATATTTCCAACAGGTATAAGAGTTTTATACAACGAAATTGATTTAGTTATATTCTTTTTAATAAAATAAATAATCGGAATAGAAATAATAATGGAAATTATCGTTGCTTTTATAAAAGTATATATACATTCTTTAATTAGAATGTTAGCAATATTTCGATCCGTTGCTCCAATTGTATTTAATATATAAAAATCTCTCTTCCTTTCTTGTAGACTAGCATTTATCACATTAATTGCACTTGCAATTCCAATAATTATGATCTGCACTGTTATTATAAATAATGCATATTGTATAAGCTCAATATAAATTGTTTTTTGATTTTTTTCTAATGTAAAATAAGTTACAGGAGATTCTTCAATGTTATGTGTCGATATATATGATGATATATAATTAGAAAATTTGATTAGTTTATCAGATTTGATATTAATTAATGTACTATCTTCAACTCCCCATATAAATTGATTAATCATTTTTCCATTTTTTTCAGTATACAACTTAATACTTTCTTTTATTTTGCTAAATGTCGTTTCATTAACAAAAATCATTGGACACATATAACTCTTTTCAATATCTTTAAAACCATTAATTAATATATCTGTTAATACAATATTTTGATGGAGTGTCTCATTATCTACTTTATCATAATTATATTTTGTTTCTTGATCAGCAATTGTCTCATCTCTTTCATCATTATTTTGATTTTCCTCTATTGAAACTAAATCAAATTTTAAATCTTTTTTATTTTTGAACACCTTCGAAATTTCATATTTCATGGTATAATCTTCTTTTATATCTGCAATTGTTTGAACATTATATAAAATAGAATCACCATCTTTTGCGTTTATTTTTTTTATGTAATTTGAATAATCATTATTATTTAATTTTATCAATACAATATTTAGAGCTTTTTTTCCATCTTTAAATTCTATATAATTAGCATCTTTAGTTAACGCATCTTGATTTTCAACTAGGAATTTATATCCTCTCATTTCAAAGTCACTATAGCTAAAGGTACTATCATAATTAGTTTTATAATCATCAAATACTTTTTTGTAATTAAAGTCAATGTCTCCATCAATCTGTGCTCTTGCGTCAATATCATAATCACTAATAACATTAGCTATTTTCTTTTCATAGTTTATATATGTACTAATTGAAATAAAAGATACCTGGCAAACTATAAGTAAAATGCTTATTATTCTATATTTGCTTGAATTTCTTCTCATGTTTTTTATAGCAACTTTACCTTCAATTGAAGAAATTTTCTCAATTGGAGTGATCTTTTTTCTATGTATTCCATTATTATTAATTATTCCTTGGATTGTCGTTGTTGTACTTGCTTTCACACAAGGAATAATCGCCGATATGAAAACATTAAACATAATAATTAGCATTGCGATTAAAATATATTTTAAATTTATGATCAATTTTATAGAGTATCCTGTATCAATTAATATTCTATTTAGGTTTATTATTATTTCTTTAGAAATCAAATACGAAAAACAAAATCCTAGTACGATTCCTACTATACTTATAATTAAAGCTTCTATAAAAACGATTTTTATAATCTGTTCTTCAGTAGCACCAATACTATTTAGAGTTGCATACTCTCTTTTTCTTTCATCTATTGTTATTAAAAAAGCATTATAAAGAATCATAATAGATAGTACAGAAAAAACTGCTATTACTACAACAATAATTAATTTAATAATTGGCTCATAATTGAATTCTGCCCTACAAATTGTTCCATTGTCTGTTATTTCAATTGTCGGATTTATTATTCCATTTAAAGTTAAATTAGTAATATTAAATTTATATTTATTCTCACTCTTTCTTTTTGTTTCCTTATCTGAAAACATTAAACTTTTTGCATTAAAATTTTTTATGCTATTAATGATATCTTTAGAATATTTCAATGAATTATTAACATTTTTGTATTTTATATAAATGTTAACTTTTGCATTAAAATTATTATCAAAATCCTCTAATTTTTCTATATTATTATTATCTTTTTGTATATAGATTTTTTCAACATACTCTTTATTCTTTACTTTTTCCAAATCATCTTGCGTTATATCATTTACAATAAAATGAAAATCATTATACTCGGAATTTATTGTTTCATTTATTCCGTTTTTTATGCTTAAAGAAACTAATAAAAACATAAATATAAGCATAGAGCAAAAAACAATTGATATACAAGTATAAAAATCCCTATTTTTATTTCTTTTAATATTATTAATACTTAATTTACTCTCTATATTCATTTTTACCTCTAATCTAAAAAAAGATGGCAGATAGTAAGTGCCCTCCCGAAATGAGTAGTTGTTTAATTGAGCATTATTGTTTCAAATGTGAAAGTATGTTATCTATCATAGAAATAAATATGACAATCATGGCACCAATTTGACTGAGTAAATCCAACTTTAACTTGATATGTGCCTGCAGATCTAGTTGATGACCATGTCATAGTGTATGGTTGTTGATCTGTATATCCATCAACTTGCATATATTCACCTATCTTAATTGTCATTTTACCGCTTGGTAATCGACCATTATAATTAAAAGAACCAACCAATTTTGCCCCTGTACTTGCAAGTTCATCCAAATATTTTTCATCGCTGGTTACAACCATTGTGGCATTTTCAGTTTGTGAAAATGAATTACTCATAGTTTTGTTTTCAGCAGCCATTACAGGAATATTTGTGCTTGCCAAAAGTATAAAAGTCAAAACTGTTGCAATGAATTTAGTTATCATTCTTTTCATTTCTATCAATAAAAACATTGATATTATCATTATAGTTCTTTTTAATTATAAAGTCAAATTTTATTTAAAATACATATATCTGAAAATAAAGCTCTTCCCCCTACTCTACCGTATTTTATTAAATCAAAAATATATAAGATAGATAGATGAACAATTGAAAAATTAGTAATGGATATTTTAGAGAAAATATGTTGCTTATAATAAAACAGAGTTCTAAGCATAGGACTCTGTTTTAAGTTTTATTTTAGATTTTCAACATTTAATTTTTTAAGCTCTTCTAATATAAATTTTCCATCTTTCATTATTAGTATGTCATCAAAATAAATTTCACCACCACCGAATTCTTTTCTAAGAATTTTAACTATATCCCAATGAATTGCGGATCTATTTCCATTATCACTTTCCTCTAGAGCCATTCCTGGAGTAAAATGAAAACTTCCATTTATCTTTTCATCAAACAATGTATCACACATTGTATTATTAATATATGGGTTTAGTCCAAATGCAAATTCTCCAATATATCTAGCACCATCGTCTGTATCAAGAATTTCATTCAGTTCCTTAGTGTTTTCTTTAGCCGACGCTTTTATTATTTTTCCATTTATAAAATCAAATCTTATATCTTCAAATATAATATCATTGTATTTTGTTTTAGTATTATAAGTAATGTAACCATTAACACTATTTTTTACCGGACATGTTGCAACCTCGCCATCTGGTATATTAAATGTTCCATAATATTTTTCTGATGGAATTTGCTTTATACTAAATGTTAAATCAGTTCCAGGTGCCACAATATGCACTTTATCAGTTTTATTCATTAATTCTTTTAAAGGCTCCATCGCAATCTTCATCTTATTATAATCGACATTACAAACATTGTAATAGAAATCTTTAAATTCATTTAGTGTCATATTACTTTTTTTAGCAAAATATTCGTTTGGATATCTTAAAATACACCATCTTGTATGTTTAACTCTTTGGTCTAAATGTACCAAAGCAGTATAATACTTATTATATAATTCAAGCTTTTCTTGAGGTACACCCTGTAAAGATTTATCCGATGTTGGGGCACTTATTCCTATATATGCTTGCATTTTTTTCATTATTTCATAATCTTTTTTTCCATATTCAATTATATCCTCTTCAGTTGCATTTATTAGAAAGTTTCTTAAACTTTCGTAATTTATTATATTTAAATGTGGTTTTGCATTTAGTATTTTAGCTTGCTTTATAATTTCATTTGCGAGTTCTAAACCATCCTCACCAATTACTTCTACTAAAATATTTTCATTTTCATTTAAAGAAATAGAATTATATATAAGATTATGTGCAAGTTTTTCATTTCTATTATCCACTGCTTATTCTCCATTCAATTTAAAAATAATCTTTTACTAATTATGCTGAAACTTTATTTGGTTAGTGTATTTTATGTTGTCCACTCAATTTTTTTCAGTAGAATCGGTAAATATAATATAGTAATAATTATTATAAAAATAATTACTAGTCTAGTATATGCCTCGTTTCTATGCCACCTGATGTTTACTATATGTTTTCTTTGCAAAAATTAATGCTATAACCATCATAAAAATATAAGTAATTATAGTCATCATAGGTAAATCAATAACAATATTTCCTAAC
>CAKOXK010000007.1 GCA_934130085.1 uncultured Clostridia bacterium | reverse complement strand
CTTAAAATCATCTTGTTTTTTCTTTTTTTCTTCTAATAATTTTTCAACAGCTTGTTGTAAATCTTCTGGAGTAGTTTGGGGTTTGCTTTTACTAGGATTTTTGCCATCTGTTGTTATAAAATAATCTTCATCTTGTTCTTCTTTGGATTTTTTTTCCCCACTTTTATCTTTTTTAGAATCTTTTTTTGAAGAAGATTTTTTATCGTCAGATTCTTTCTTTTCTTCACTAGAAGTTTGTTTATCTTCAGTCCCTGAACCATAACCTTTGCTACCAGTATTCTTACTAGATTCTAATTTCTTTTTTTCTTCTTCGCCTTGTCCATCACCTTTGCCGTTTTCACCAGTATCTTTTGTTTTCTTACTTTTATTTTCTTTATCTGGATTTTCACCACCATCTACAGAATTTGGAGAATCTTTAATTTCTTTAGATGCTTCATCTCCGCCATGTGTATCTTCTGTAGTCTTTGATGTAGCAGGTGCAACTTCTTGCGTTTGTGGAGCATCTTTTGGTGATTCAATAGGATCATTCTCTTTAGTTGAATCAACTTTTTCATGTTTTTTGCTTTTTTTTCTGGCTTGTTGTTCAAGTTCTGCAAATATTTTATTTATATCATATTGAAGAGCCATTATTATTCCTCCTAATCATCATAATCTCTACCATTATCACCATATTCTGTATCTGTATCATATTCTTGTTCGATTTCATCTTTTTGTTGACCTAAGAATGATTCTAAAGTATTAGGAGAAGCAGAATCTAAATATACGAATGTATTTCCTTTATTCATAGCAATTCTAAACATTTTATCTCCCTCGATTTTTATTCCAAATCTTGTACCATCTTTTTTACTCTTATTTCCTGCCCATATAATACTATCTGCTTGTATTTCTTCATCTGATAATGAATATTCAAACCAGCCTTTATATCTATTGTAATAATCATCAAAATCCATATATTGACTAGCCATTTGTAATTGTTCTATTGTATCTATATCCACATACATTCTATCTTGTTCATTATCATCTGAATATAATCTAAAATTTTCTTTATCTCCATCTTGAAAAAGTTTAACCCAACCCTCTTGGTTATTAGAATTAATAGTAATATAACATCTCTCTAAATCAGGTAATTCAAACTCTAAATCACCATTTTCCATTTCAGAAATTCGCTGTAAATCGGCTAATGACATAACATCTAATTCATCTAAATTTATATATTGAGATAGAGCCTCCTCATCTATTTCTGTTCCTAAAACTTCTAAATCTTCAATGTATTGTCTAGCTTGTCTTATAGAGAAGTTAGGACATTTATCATAAATATAACCTAAATAGTGATTTTCAGGTAATCCTAATATTTCTAAAAATAAATCTTTGCTTGGTCTAGGAACTTCCACTCTTTTACTTCTATTTATTAATGCTTCATCTATTTCTCTTTTGTCATTCGATGTAATAAAAGTATAAATTGGAAATTTTCCTTTTTCATACGTATCTGTACCAGTTGTTAGTCTTCCATTTTCTAAAAAATCTAATAAAAATGAATCAACTTCAGGTCTTGCTTTATCCAATTCATCTATTACAAGAACTACAGGACTTTCTTGAGATTGTTGTAATGCTTGTAGTAATATACCAGCTTTAATTGAACTGTCTGCATCTTGTTTCATTACACCTTCAATATTAACATCATATTGAAAATTCTCTGTTCCCATTCTAGGAAAACATTGTACAAATTTTTCATCAGCACCTATCATTTGAGAAAATGTTTCAGCTAAAAATGTTTTTCCAGCTCCAGATTTTCCTTGTAATAATAGTGTTGGAATACTTTTTTTATCTTTTTTTCCTGCTGCTTCAAATAATAGTACTATTTTTGCTAAATCTTCTGATGCAAAATATCCTAGTTCTTTTAATCTTGCTTGAGTTTCCTTTATTTTTTCTGACATATTTACAACTCCTTTTATATTTACTCTTATAATAAATATATTCTACATTTTGGAAATAAATCCCTTTTGCAATAATCATATCATAACAACAAAAAAATAACAATAAAAATTCAATATAATATAATAAAAAGAAGTGTCACCCAATTTTTATTGGATACACTCCTTATATTTCAATGCTTTTCAGCTATTTTTTTTATATTGGGGGTGACAAGTTGATTTTTGACACCCATTTTTTACTTCTTTGAAAGTCTTGAAATTAGCTAGTTATGCGTTCTTTCCGCAACAGTTCTTATATTTCTTACCAGACCCACATGCACAATGCATTCCTTTCTATTTAGCAACACTCTCAATTTCTTGTAATTCAAACCTATACTTTTGTTTTACATTTGGATATTTATTATGATCAACTTCACTTAAAAACATATCAAGTGGTCTTATCCAAAGACTTCCATCTCCATATAGTCTTCTATATACAACATATTTTTCTTTTGTTTCAGAATCATTTGCAACATCAACTACTAAATAATAATCTCCTTTAAAATGCTTATATACTCTATTTATTTGTATCTCTCTCATATTTTTTCCTTCCCTTAGTCGAAATATACTAAATTATATCATATATTTTTAAAATAGACTGTTGAACAGTGTACTATCAACAGTCTTTATTTTATGCTATTTGCCACAACAATTTTTGTACTTTTTGCCACTTCCGGCAGGGACATGGGTCATTTCTTCCTACTTTTGGTTCTTCGTTTACTACTGTTTTGTTTATTCCACCTTCTTTTGGTGATAACTTTCCATCAACTAATTCTATGGCATCTTTTTCATTTTGTAGTTTTTCATCTGTTATTTTAGCTGTTTCTTTTCTTGATGTTCCCTCATCTCTCTTTGATACATGCATTAGTAGTTTTACTACATCATATTTTATATCATATACCATTTCGTCAAACATCTCTCCACCTTCAGTTCTATAAACTACAACTGGATCATGTTGACCATAAGCACGAAGACCTACACCATTTTTTAGCTCATCCATGTTATCAATATGTTCCATCCATTTTTGATCAACTACTTTTAGTAATACTACTCTTTCAAGTTCTTTTAGAGAATCTCCGTATTTCTTTCTCTTTTCTTTATACATATCATCAGCTTGGAATTGTAAATCATCTATTACTTCATCTACATCAGCATCTTTCTTGTCTAATGCTGGTATTCTAGTAATTCCGAATACGTTTTCAATTTCTTGTAGCATGCCTTCTCTATCTCTAGTATGATCTGATGCATAGCTTTTTACTATTTGACTTGCAACTGCGTCTATCATTCCTTCAATAGTTGATTGTAAATTTGTTCCATCTAGTACTTCTCTTCTTTGTGCATAGATTATTGTTCTTTGTTTGTTCATTACATCATCATATTGTAGAACATTCTTTCTGATACTGAAGTTTCTACCTTCAACTTTCTTTTGAGCGTTTTCAACTGCTCTTGAAAGTAATTTTGATTCGATTGGCATGTCTTCTGATACACCGATTTTGTTGTATACATTTTCGATTGTTTTTCCGCCAAAGATTTTCATTAAATCATCATCTAATGCAATGTAGAATCTTGATTCTCCTGGATCTCCCTGACGTCCTGAACGACCTCTCAACTGATTATCAATACGTCTTGACTCATGTCTTTCAGTACCAATTATTTTTAATCCACCAGCATCAATTACCTTTTTTCTCTCGTCTTCAATACCTTTGTCATATTTAGCAACTAGGTATCTGAATTCTTCTCTTCTTTTTAGAATTTTTTCATCACTTGTTTCATTAAATGCTGTAGCTTCTTCAATTTCTTCATAAGTATATTTTTTACGCATTTCTTGCTTAGCTAAGTATTCACTATTACCACCTAAAACAATATCAGTTCCACGACCTGCCATGTTTGTAGCTATCGTAACAGCTTTATATTTACCTGCTTGAGCAATTATTTCTGCTTCTTTTTCATGGTATTTTGCGTTTAACACTTGGTGAGGAATTCTTTCTTGTGTTAGCATTTTACTTAGTTTTTCTGATTTTTCAATTGATACTGTACCAACTAGTACTGGTTGACCTTTTTCATAACTTGCTTTTATATCTCTAACAACAGCTCTAAATTTTGCCTCGCTATTTTTGTAAATTACATCTGGTAAATCTTTTCTAATCATTGGCTTGTTTGTTGGTATTTCGATAACATCCAGTCTATATATTTCCTCAAATTCTTCTTCCTCTGTCATAGCGGTACCTGTCATACCAGATAATTTATCATACATTCTGAAGAAGTTTTGGAATGTGATATTGGCTAATGTTTTTGATTCATCTGCAACTTTTACATGTTCTTTTGCTTCAATTGCTTGATGTAATCCATTATTGTATCTTCTACCATACATGATACGTCCTGTGAACTCATCAACTATAAGAACCTCACCATTCTTAACAATGTAATCAACATCTTTTTTCATAATACCATGTGCACGAAGAGCTTGATTAACTGCATGAACTAATTCTGAATTTGCTAAATCATTGAAATTCTCTAACCCAAATTCTTTCTCAGCCTTAGCAATACCCTTTTGAGTAAGTGATGCTGATTTTGCTTTTAAGTCAATTATATAATCATAATTTTCATTATCTTCTTCTTGTTCGAAGTTCTTAACATCTTCTTCAATAATTGTTTTTGGCTCTAGTTTGCTAACAAATCTATCAGCTTTAACATAAATATCAGATGCCTCATTTGCACGTCCTGATATAATAAGTGGTGTACGTGCCTCATCAATTAAAATACTATCAATTTCATCTATAATAACGTAGTGTAATTTTCTTTGAACTAATTGGTTCTCATATACAACCATGTTATCTCTTAAATAATCGAAACCGAACTCATTATTTGTTCCGTATGTAATATCACAATTATAAGCCTTCTGCTTTTCTGCTGGCTTCATTCCACTGATTACAAGACCAACAGTTAGGCCTAAGAATGTATAAAGCTTGCCCATCCATTCGCTATCTCTTTTTGCTAAGTAGTCATTTACAGTTATTACATGGACTCCTTCACCCTCAAGAGCATTTAAGTAAGCTGGAAGTGTAGCAACTAAAGTTTTTCCTTCACCAGTTTTCATCTCTGCGATTCTACCTTGATGAAGTACAATTCCACCTATTAATTGTACATCAAAATGACGCATTCCTAAAACTCTTTTTGAAGCCTCTCTAACAACTGCAAAAGCCTCTGGTAAGATATCATCTAGCTTTTTTCCACCTTTTAAAAGTTCTTTAAAATATGGCGTTTTAGCCTTTAATTCATCATCAGATAATTTCTCCATTTCTGGTTCTAATGCATTAATTTTATTTACTAAAGGCATTATTCTCTTAACTTCTTTTTCACTATAAGATTTAAATAAACTCATTTGGTTTCCTCTTTTCCTAGTCATCATAAAAATACTTTTTTAATATATCACGTAGAATTTTTTTTTGCAACAATTTCCGCATTTTTTGTGTATAAATTTCTACTAAAATTTACTTCTTCAATTAGCATATCAGTTTTCTTTTTTCGAATATTGTACAATCTTCTATTCATATAGTTTAGAAGAAAGTGAGGTTATGTATGTTTATATGTAATTTTAGAATTGATAAAAAGAAATTTTTGAAAATTTTTAGTATTACTCTTGTCGTTCTTGCCATAGCCATCTTCATCATTAGCATTTTGAAAATATTTAATTCTACTAAAGAGGTCTCATCAAATACAGTAACAACTATCTCCTCAAATAATTTTACCAGTTTTTTAAAAGATGCTCATGAAAATATTTCTTCTTATGTTGGCAAAAGATTTTCTATTTCTGGCTATGTATATAGGATGCCTGATTTTACTGAAAACGAATTCGTCATTGCAAGAACTATGATTATTAATTCAAATCAAAATGCGAATGCTGTTATTGTAGGAATTCTAGCAAATTCAAATGATGTTAAAAACTTTAAAAATAATGCTTGGGTTTCTTGCGTAGGAACAATAAAAAAAGGCACATACAAAGGTGATATGCCTGTTCTTATTGTTGATAAAATTACTAAGATTGAAGTGCCTGAAGATGACTTTGTATATCTGCCATAATATATTGGGCTATCCTAACATATAGACAATTATAATGTAAGTTTTATCATATACATAGTCAAATATAATGTAAAATTCATAATAATACATCCGTCATAGATATATTTTTTATTCTCTTTCAAATAAGCTTCTAAATATTCCCTTTTCAATTAATGGACTATAAATTTCTTTTAAAACAATTAGCAATATTGGTCCTAAGATTAAGCCTAAAACACCTACTAGTTTATAACCTGTATACATAGCAATTAATGTGAATACTGGGTGGATTCCTATATGTTTGCTTACAAGTTTTGGTTCTAATATATTTCTTGTTATTCCCATTACTCCCAACAGCGCCAAAATAGCAATTGAAAGTACTATATCTCCATTTATAGCTTCAATTATTGCCCATGGTACCATTACTGCACTTGAGCCGAGTATTGGAAGTGCATCAACAAAGCCTATTCCGATTGCCATAAGCAACGGAAATTCAACATTTAATCCTAGAAATTTATATATTGTAAGTCCTATTAAAGATATAAAAAATGATATAGAAATTAAAGTTGCTTCTGCCTTTAAGTAATGTCCTAATGACTTTGTAATTTCATGTATATACATTGATAATTTCTTCGTCCACACATCTGGCAAATGATGTTCCATTTGGTCAAGCATGTAGATTTTGTCTGTACACATAAAATATAGTGCCATAAGTGTAAAGAAAAATGTCATAAATAAATTAGGTACTTTTACTATCCATTCCTTGATTTTATTTAAAGTACTTGTTACCCATTCTATAACCGTTTTAAGCAAATCATTTTCCGCATTTTTAAGAGATAATTGTAATTCTGGTGGCAACTTTTCCAGCAGTACTTCATTATTAGTAAAGCTATCAATTAAATTTTTCGCCTTTTCAAAATAAGAATCTGATCCCTGTAATAATTTGCTTGATTCATTAAATAAAGTTACAGTTCCAAATGCAATTATCCCAACGATTAAGATTATTGAAACTGCTATAACAAATATAGAACTGATCCTTCTTGTCCATTTTAAATGTTTCATTAAAAATTTAATTGCTGGTTCAATAAAAATTGCTAGAACAAGGGCAATCAAAAATGGTAGATAAAAAACGGATAATTTCATGATCAAGAACAATATGAGTAAAGTTAAAATAAAACTAAATAATTTCTTTAAAACTTTGCTCCAATAATTCATATCCGAAACCATTAAAGATTCTCCTTTTGTTCTAGCTTACTTTATTATATGTCTTCATATAAATTTTATTCATATATTTCATCATAAACAAGATTAATATTATATTGTTTAAGAAAGCCGCGTTAGCGATTAAGCGAAGCGCGAATGTTTCTTTCTTCCTAAAGTTAGTTTTGACTAGTGAAGAAAGAAACGAACAAGGCTTCGAAAAACAATATAATATTAATCTTGTTTCAGTTTATTGTTTAAGAAAGCTGCGTTAGCGATTAAGCGAAGCGCGAATGTTTCTTTCTTCATTATTCATTATAAATCTTCTGGATATGGATTTGGTATTGTACTTGTCATTATAAAATTATTAACAAAATAATTTAAAACTAATATTTTAATTAGATCATAAAGTACTTTGTTTTTATTGATATTGTTGTCTACTTCAAGTGCATTAAATATTTCAGTTGTAATACTTTCAATTAATTTTGATGTAATATTTTGACCACTATTTCTTTTAACCGCTTCTTCTACCATTGGCATTATAATCTTATATATTTCAGGGTAATGATCATAAATTGTATGATTAGATTGTATTGTTTTCTCACTTTGCAAGTTCTCTGCATTTATCATTCCGGCTCTTGATATATTTTTTGATTGCTCATTTTTTACTTGGATATTATTCTGTTCTTGAGTATTTATTTGTTGTCTAGTAATGTTTGTTTGTTCATTTATTTGGCTCTGGATTTTTGCTTGATTTTGCGTATTTGTTCTGGATTGTGTTTGTTCTTCTTTATGCCCCGAATTCTGATTTTGTATAAATACGCTTTGATTCTTCATATATGTATTTTCATCTATTATTCGTGCACTGGAATTACTAATATTACTACTGTTTTCAAAGTAATCATTTGGATTAACATTCTCGCCTATTATTTTTCTAAAATAATTACTGTCGTACATAAAAAATTACCTCCTAGCTTATTTTATGCTAAGAGATATTTTTTGTGATTACTATATATATTAGATATGTTATGAATATTTGCTAATATATTACATTGCACAGAAATTCTATTTTATAAATTTTCGCATAACAACAAATTTGCTGAAAAATTTAAGTTTTTTTCAGATTTGTTCTAATTAGATTTGATTATAATTTACAAAATATTCATTTCTTTTAGTTTTTCGTATATTTTTTTTGCTGATTCTTCTGCACTTTTACATTCTGTTACATCTATTGTGATTGACTTTTCGCATCTTAAATTAAATCCAGCCTTTTCATGCAATCTGTCTCTTTCAACAATCATTTTTCTTATTTCAGCAATCGAATACTTTCCATTATATTCATTATATCTTCTTTTTACTCTTTCTTCCAAGTCTGCTGTTATGTAAATATGACATGTCATATCAGGATAAATTGCAACTAGATCACGTGCAGAAACTATTATGTTGTATTTCTTTTTATATTCATCAATTATATGTCTTGCAAACATAAATAGGCTTGAGTTGTCAGCCAAACTTGCCATTTTTGAAACATCCATAGCATTTTGCGCATTTTGTATTGAATTATTATTTACCTCGTTACCATCAATACAAACTATTGTTTCATGATTCTTTATCAAAAATTCAACTTTTAGCTTCTTCATAATATCTAGAGCGTTTACATTTTTTTCTGTAAACAAATTTCTTAAGTCGACTTTTGACTGCTTTAAAGCCAAGATAATCCCTCTATAAATCGCTCCTCCATCGATGAATGCGCTATTATCTATCATTTTAACAAGGCTTCTACAAGTTGATGTTTTACCCGATGCGACCTCCCCTTCAATTCCTATGACTATGTTTGACATTTTTTCCTCCAAATCTGCATTATTCATATTGTATTCATTTTATGTTAATATTTATTTTTAGTATTTCTTATTTTTACATTGCATTACATTATTATTCATTCTAACATTTCGTATATTTGTTTTAATCATTTTTAATACCAAGATATGGTTTTAAAAATTCACCTGTGTAGCTCTTTTCATTCTTACATATTTTTTCAGGAGAACCAACAGCTACAATTTCTCCTCCCTTGTCTCCACCTTCTGGACCTAAATCTATTATATAATCAGAAGTTTTAATTAAGTCAAGATTATGCTCTATAACAAGAACCGTATTCCCTGCATCTACAAGCCTTTGTAAAATATCAACTAATCTGTGTACATCATCTATATGGAGACCTGTTGTTGGTTCATCAAGAATATAAAGAGTTTTTCCTGTTGAACGCTTTGAAAGTTCTGTTGCAAGCTTTATACGTTGGGCCTCTCCTCCTGATAATGTAGTTGATGGTTGTCCTAATTTTATATACCCTAGTCCAACATCATAAAGTGTTTGTATTTTTTGTTTTATACGAGGTACATTCTCAAAGAAAATTAATGCCTCTTCTACTGTCATGTCAAGTACATCTGCTATTGATTTGCCTTTGTATTTGACTTCTAGTGTTTCTCTGTTATATCTTTTGCCTTTACATACATCACAAGGAACATAAACATCTGATAAAAAGTTCATTTCAATTTTTATTATTCCATCACCTGAACATGATTCACATCTGCCTCCAGGAACATTGAAACTAAATCTTCCTTTATCATAACCTCTCATCTTTGCCTCATTTGTTGTTGCAAAGATATCTCTGATAAAATCAAATACACCTGTATATGTTGCAGGGTTTGATCTTGGACTTCTACCAATTGGAGACTGATCTATATTTATCACTTTATCAATGTTTTGTAAACCTCTTATTTCTTTGCAGGCACCTGTTTTCATATTAGTTTTATTTAATTCTTTATATACATTCTGAAATAAAACATCATTAACAAGTGTGCTCTTTCCTGAGCCTGATACCCCTGTTACGCATATAAATTGACCTAGTGGAAATTTTACACTAATATTTTTCAAGTTATGTTCAGTAGCTTTTACTACTTCCAGGTATTTACCAGTTAGAGGTCTTCTATGTTTTGGAACTTTAATCTGCTTTTTACCTGATAAATATTGACCTGTTATAGATTCATCAACTTTTGAAATTTCTTCTGCGGTACCTTGAGCCATTACCCTTCCACCATGAACTCCTGCTCCAGGTCCAATATCAATTACTTGATCTGCGGCATACATTGTATCGGTATCATGCTCAACAACGATTACAGAATTGCCTAAATCTCGTAATTTTTTTAGTGTTGCGATAAGTTTATTATTATCTCTTTGATGAAGTCCTATGCTTGGTTCATCAAGAACATACATTACACCTGTTAAGCCAGAACCAATCTGAGTTGCAAGTCTAATTCTCTGAGATTCTCCACCAGAAAGTGTTGCCGCACTTCTTGATAATGTTAAATAATCAAGTCCAACATCAATCAAAAATTGAAGTCTCGTATTTATCTCACGTAATATTTGCTCTGCAATTATTTGCTCTTTTTCAGTTAAAACAAGTGATGATAAATATTCTTTCATCTGATATATAGAAAGATCAGTTAATTCTTTTATATTTAGTGTTCCAACCTTTACAGATAATGCCTCTTTTTTCAGCCTTGCACCATGACATGTTGGGCATTCTCTTTCACTCATATACATCTCATAAAATTGCATCATTCCAGGTGATTTTGTTTCTCTATGACGTCTTTCAAGTGTAGGTATTACACCCTCAAATGGAATACTATTCTTTCTTATACCAAAAGCACTTTCATATTCAAAATCAATAACCTCATCTCCTGTACCGTATAAAATTTTATCAATAAACCATCTTGGAAGTTTTTTAATTGGCACGGATATATCTACTCCATAATGTTTTGCAATGGACTCAAAATACATTTTGGCTATTGTATCACCCTTCTTCATTGTACTAGCACCAAAACATTTTACTCCATTATATAACGTTAAATTTTTATCAGGAATAATCAAGTCTTCATCCATTTTCATTAAGAAACCGATACCTGTACAATCAGGGCATGCACCTTCTGGGTTATTAAATGAAAACAATCTTGAAGAGATTTCACCAAAACTGAAATTACAATTAGGGCAAGCATAGTTACCACTGTAAAGCTTTTCTTCTCCACCAACAATGTCAATCTTCACAAGATTTTCAGCTTCCTTCATCGCTGTTTCAACAGACTCAGTTAAACGTTGCCTAATATCATCTTTAATAACAAGTCTGTCAATTATAATATCAATTGAATGTTTCTTTTTTCTGTCAATATCAAAATCATCAGAGAGTTCTACATTTTCTCCATCAATTCTTGCACGCACATAGCCAGCCTTCTCATAAGACTCTAAAGTCTTTTTATATTCTCCTTTTTTACCTCTTACAATTGGAGAAAGTATTTGAATCTTCGTGCCCTCTGGTAATTTTAAAATATCATCAACAATTTGATCAATAGACTGCTTCTCAATCTTTTTACCACATATAGGGCAATAAGGAACACCAATTCTTGCATACAATAAACGCACATAATTATAAATTTCTGTAACTGTACCAACTGTTGAACGAGGATTACGTGATGTAGTTTTTTGATCAATAGAAATTGCTGGTGACAATCCATCAATTGACTCCACATTAGGCTTATCCATAATACCTAAGAACTGCCTTGCATAAGATGATAAACTCTCAACATACCTTCTCTGCCCTTCAGCATATAAAGTATCAAACGCAAGTGATGACTTACCTGACCCCGAAAGTCCTGTTATTACAATCAATTTATCTTTTGGAATCTCAATATCTATATCTTTTAAATTATGCTCTCTTGCACCTTTAATTATTATTTTATCAGTTGCCATAATTCACCTCAATTATATCTTTAAATTAAAAAAATTAGTTTATTTTGAAACCTTTTCTATTATAAAACTTATGTTCGTAAAAGTCAATGTGTTTTGTACTATAATTATCTTTATATTACCTGGTATTTACTTACATTTATCATTATGCTATAATAAGTAAAATTTACAAAAGATGTTTTATTTTAGGAGGTTTGCTATGGCAAAAGAAATATTATTTGAAGATATGTCTTCAGAAGAGCAATATCAAAAGTTAAAAGCAATTGAAAATAAAGTTGATGAAATCAACAAAGAAAAGATTGCTAACAATAATTACTATGTAATTGATATTTCATTTAATCGCTTAAGTGATGGTGAAATTGTATATGATGTTACATACAATGATCCTTCATCTGAAAACAGTATAAATCATGAATTTTATAGAAATGTACATGATGATATTTTACCAGCTTTGATAGATGAAAAAGAACTACAAAACCTACAATTGATTGGTAGTCTTGACACTTCATTGATTGAAAAAAGACAAGATGAAATTAAAAAGATTCCTAGTAATAATGACGATAAGAAGATTTCCCTAACCTCTATTGAAAAGCAGAAAGAAGATTTAGAAAAGACTGCAAAAGCAGTTGGTATTCCAGAAGAGCAAATTGAATCAATGACAAAAATTGAAGGACAAACTGCATTCCTTGATTATAGAGACTTGCTAAAAAATTCAATTGCATCAGAAAGTATAGATGGAAATGAAAAAATATCAACTTACTTTACTATGAACAAAATTCTGGACTTAGATTATCAATCATATAGAGTTATTAAAAACTTAAACGGTGCCTCATTCATCATTGGAATAAAAGAAGATGGTTCGTTTGATATTATTGATAACGACAAACTAGAAGTAGTAAATGCAAAAGAAATGTCATTAATGAGAACAGACGGTTCACTAAAAGAAGTCGGAGTTTCAATAGCTTTTAAATTAAAAGACCCTACCTCTCCTATCAGACGTGACCAATCATTTGGCTTATATAATGATAATGGACGTTATGGTGCATTTTATGCAAGAGGTGCTAATACAGAAGAGCGCATGCTCGGCGAAGAGATACCATGCGAAAGCTACACTAGAAAAAATATCAAAGAAAAAGAAATTCTTGATATTCGAGAAAATAAAGATGTTGATGAAGCTGAATCAGCAATGCATAGAACAGATGATGGTTGTATTGATAAAACTGAAAATATAGCACCATCAGACCCTACTCAAGTTAGTAGAGAGGAGCTAATTAAAAAATATGCAAAATTATTTGGAATTAATGTAGATGATTTTACTGATAAATTAAATCATGATCTTGAACAAGAACATAATCAAGATGCAACTGATGAAGAACTAATTAAAAATACAGCAGAAGCTCTTTCAGATGAAAATGAACTTCTAGAAAATAAAAATGATAAAGATTTAAATGATGATGACGATGAGATATATCTAAGTCATGGAACTCCTTGGGGCAACCCTAACCAACATTAATAATAGATTGGAGAATTTTAATTTTATGTTCAAATTACATTCTGAATATAACCCCACTGGCGATCAACCTCAAGCTATTGATTATCTTGCCAAAGGAATTGAAGGTGGAAAAAAATTTCAAACTCTTTTGGGAGTTACTGGTTCTGGTAAAACTTTTACAATGGCTAATATAATTCAAAGGGTTCAAAAGCCTACCCTTGTGCTTGCTCACAATAAAACATTGGCAGGACAATTATATTCTGAGTTTAAGGAGTTCTTCCCAGAAAACAATGTTGAATATTTTGTATCTTTTTATGATTATTATCAGCCAGAAGCTTATGTTCCTTCTTCTGATACTTACATAGAAAAAGATGCAAGTATTAATGACGAAATTGATAAATTAAGATTGGCAGCAACAGCATCCCTTGTTGAATCAAGAGATACTATAGTTGTCGCTTCTGTATCATGCTTATACGGTTTAGGTGATCCGGAAGACTATGAAAATATGATTATTTCTTTAAAACTTGGTATGAACCAAGATAGGAATTCTTTGTTAAAGAAGCTAATAACAATGCAATACACTAGAAATGAAATGGATTTTAAGAGAGGTACTTTTAGGGCTAAAGGTGATATTGTTGAGATCTTCCCTGCTGATGAAAGCGAAAAGGCTTTACGTGTTGACTTTTTTGGGGATGAAATTGATAAGATTGAAGAAATTAATCCTTTAACTGGCAAAAAAATTGCTGAACTTCAAAGTGTACTTGTTGTTCCTAATTCTCACTATGTAACAACTTCATCTAAAATGCAAAGGGCAATTACTACAATTGAAAAAGAATTGCAAGAACAGATTAAATTTTTCAAAGATAAAGGTAAATTGCTTGAGGCTCAACGTATTGAAGAAAGAACCAATTTCGATCTTGAAATGATGCGTGAAACAGGATATTGTCAAGGGATTGAAAATTATTCAAGACATATAAGTGGTAGAACTCCTGGCTCTGCCCCATTTACTTTGTTTGATTATTTCCCTGATGATTATCTATTATTGGTTGATGAATCACATGCCACACTTCCTCAAGTTAGAGCAATGTATAATGGAGATCACGCTAGAAAAGAAACTCTTGTAGATTATGGTTTTAGATTACCTTCTGCTTATGATAACAGGCCTCTTAAATTCGAAGAATTTGAGCAAAGAATTAATCAAGTTGTATTTGTATCAGCCACTCCTGGTGATTATGAATTAGAGCATTCAAGAGATAGAGTTGTGGAACAGATCATTAGACCCACAGGCTTACTTGACCCTAAAATTGAAGTTAGACCTGTTGAAAATCAGGTAGATGATTTGATAGCTCAAATCAATGAAAGAATTGAAAAGAAAGAGAGAGTTTTAGTTACTACACTTACTAAAAAAATGGCTGAAGACCTAACTCAATACTTAACTAGCCTTAATATGAAAGTAAGATATATGCATTCAGATATCAAAGCACTTGAAAGAATGGAAATAATTCGTGATTTACGTTTAGGAAAATTTGATGTATTAGTTGGAATTAACTTATTAAGAGAAGGTTTAGATATTCCAGAAGTATCCCTTGTTGCAATACTTGATGCCGATAAAGAAGGTTTTCTACGTTCTGAGCGTTCACTTATTCAAACCATTGGTAGAGCTGCAAGAAACACTGATGGAAAAGTAATAATGTATGCAGATGAGCTAACTGATTCCATGGATAAAGCAATTACGGAGACAAATAGAAGACGTGCAATACAAGAAAAATATAACATTGAGCACAACATCACACCTACAACAATAAAGAAGGAAATTAGAGAAACAATCAGAGCTTCTTATAAAATTGATAATGATAATAATTCAAAATTAGAAAACAATGAGACTATAGAAGAAGCAATTAATAGATTGACAAATGAAATGATTTCTTATGCACAAAATCTTGAATTTGAAAAAGCAGCTAAAATACGTGACAAAATAAAAGAACTTGGTGGATAGTTTTCTAATACTTTTTAATATAAAAAATGATTAATGTTATATTGTTTTTCGATGTCTTGCTTACTGCAATCTTCGTTAGTCGAAATAAAACTTTCGGAAGATTGCACCATTCGCGCTCGCTTTGCTCACTTGATCGCTGCGCGCCATCTTAAACAATATAACATTAATCATTTTATTTTTATAATTTTATTTTTATAATTTTATTTCATTGAGAGTAATCATAAAAAAAGACTTGTATATTCATACAAGTCTTTTTGGGTTCTTATAATCCTTATTTTAGTTTTTCATAGATCTTATCCAATTTATCATAAGAAATTGAATAAACATACACCTTACCTCTGCCTTCAAATCTACAGCAAACCTGCTTTATAAAGTTTTCTTTTTTACTGTTTTGAAGGCTTTCATTTAGTTTGTCTGTGAATTCTTCATTAAGCTTGTAACCTAGTCCCTTCATGATAAAATTCTCAGCATTATGCATGCATGAATCTCTTAATATTACTATCACGCAGTCCTCCATTACATTAAGTCTTTCTGTTGAAATTCCAGCTCCTCCTACTCTATTTATTTCTTTAAACCGGTACTTTGCATATTTTTCTACAATAGCTCTTGACATATAAGCCCCCCCTTTTTACACAAATAAAATTATTGTATAATTGATATTATATCATAAATATATGAAAAGTAAATTCCTTTATGCAAGTGTAGTGATTTTTTACATAAAATATTTAACTTTTTATTTGACAGTTACTTTGTAAAATCGCATTTATTTCTTCTTGATATTTACTCTATAAAATTAAATTTAACTTTTAATTTTTCACTTTACATTATTTTTATCTTTATCTTTATCATCTTTTAATAGATCTCTTATCTCTGTAAGTAATTTTATTTCCTCGCTAATATCTTTTTCTTTATTTTCAGCTGTTACTTGTTCTTCTTCATTTTTATTCTCTTCATCCGCTTTTGAATTTGTTTTCTTAAATTTGCTTTCCAACTTTGCTATTATTTTAAGAAATATAAATATGCATATTGATACAATCAAGAAATCAATAACTTGCTGTATAAATGATCCATACATTATTTGGGCATCAAGCACAGTTATGCTTAATTTAGTGAAATCAATTCCCCCTATTAGAATTCCAATCAATGGCATAAGTATATCATTTACAAGAGAAGTAACAATCTTTCCAAACGCACCTCCTATTATAACCCCGACTGCCATATCAACAATATTGCCCTGCATTATAAACTTCTTAAATTCATCTACTTCTTTTGTAACGCTCTTTCTTAATTTCTTTTTTGTTTTTTTTATCTTTTCTTTATCTAATTTCTCCATAATCACATTATCTCCTAATATTTTAAATGTTATATAAATAGATCATATCTGAAAAATCATTGTTTTTCATTAAATTTATCCGTACTCGAAAATTTATTAAGAACTTTCTGTACAATATAATTTTATATATTAGAAAAATTGCATAAATTTTTTAATATATAAATAATATATAAAAAAGACCTAAAATTCATAGATAAACTATAATATATGTAGTATATCTTTCGTTTTAAGTCTTTTTAATCTTATTATATCTAGATATCTAAAATAACATCCAATAAAAATAATACTTTATTTAGCATATTCTACAACTCTTTTTTCTCTAATTAAATTAATTTTTATTTGACCTGGATAATCCATTTCATCTTCAATTCTCTTAGAAATATCTCGAGCCATAATCGTCATTTCATCATCTGATATTTTTTCAGGTTTTACAATTATTCTTATCTCTCTACCAGCTTGAATTGCATAAGACTTCTCAACTCCATCAAATGAATTAGCAATTGTCTCAAGTTGTTCAAGTCTTTTAATATATGCATCAAAAGTTTCTCTTCTAGCACCAGGTCTTGAAGCAGAAATAGCATCAGCAGCTTGTACTAAAAAAGCCTCCGGTGTTTGAGCCTCAACATCACCATGATGAGCTTCAACGGCATTAATAACCTTAGGATCTTCTTTGTATTTCTTTAAAATATCAACACCAATTTGTACGTGAGTACCCTCCATATCATGATCAAGAGCCTTACCTATATCATGTAAAAGACCAGCTCTAGCAGCCAATTTAGTATTTAAGCCTAACTCATCAGCCATAATTCTAGCCAAATTTGACACTTCAATAGAATGCATTAATACATTTTGTCCATAACTTGTTCTGTACTTAAGTTTACCTAACAAATTAATTATATCAGGATGTAAACGCATAATACCAGTCTCCATTGCAGCCCTTTCGCCCTCTTCTTTGATAATCTTTGAAAGATCCTCCTTAGCCTTTTCAACCATTTCTTCAATCTTGGCAGGATGAATTCTTCCATCATCAATCAAACCTTGAAGAGCAAGCCTTGCAACCTCTCTTCTTAAAGGATCAAAACCAGAAATTACAACAGACTCTGGAGTATCATCAATAATAAAATCAACACCTGTAAGAGTTTCAAGAGCTTTAATATTTCTACCCTCTCTACCAATAATTCTACCTTTCATATCATCACTTGGTAAAGGAACAATTGAAACAGTAGACTCAGCAGTATGATCAGCTGCACACTTTTGAATTGCATAAGTAATAATATCTTTAGCAGTACTTTCAGACTTATCCTTAATTTCATTCTCCATATCTCTGATTTTCTCAGCCTTCTCCTGAGTAAGAGTCTCATCAACCCTTGATAAAAGCTCAGACTTAGCATCATCTTGAGACATTCTAGCAATCTTCTCAAGCTCATCAAGCTCACTATCTTTTAACCTCTGAACTTCCTTTCTAACATTCTCAATTTGACTTTCTCTGTTATCAAGCTGTTTAGCCCTCTGCTCTGCATTGTAAATTTTTTTATCCAAATTCTCTTCTTTTTGAATAAGTCTTTTTTCTTGTTGAGAAACATCACTTCTTCTTTCTCTAATCTCTTCTTCTAACTCATTTCTAGCATTTATAATCTCTTCCTTTGCTTTAACGATTTGTTCTTTCTTCGCATTTTCTGCTTCTTTTTCGGCATTATCTAAAATTCTTTGTGCTTCTCTTTCCGCACTTTCAATTTTTGATTCAGCTGTTTTCTTTCTAACTGTATATCCCACGAATAAGAAAACTATTGCTGAGACTAGAAAAATAGTGATATAAATTACTATTTGCATAATTAATACACCTCTTTCTATTTAATTTTCAATGTACAAATATATATAATCATTTTTTATAAATATTCTACAGATATATTTTATTATTTAAACACCAATATGTCAAGGGTTAATTGTAATTTTATGTAAAACAAAACAGTTAATAGTATATTGTTTAAAATGCCGCTTTAGCGTCAAGCGAAGCGCGAATGTTGCAATCTTCTGAGCCTCATTGCATTAAAAACAACCGTCAAACTACTAAGCACCATTGCTAGACTAGCAATCATTGGATTAATTGAAATTCCAATTGGTTTTAATAGTCCAACTGCTATAGGTATCATTAAACAATTGTAAAAGAACGCCCAAAATAAGTTTTGCTTTATATTTTTGATTGTTTTATCACTTATTTTTATTAATTTAAATATTGAATTTAAATCATTTTTAGTCAAAATAACATCACTTGAATCCATTGCAATATCTGTCCCACTCTTTACGCTCACTCCAATGTCTGCACTTGTTAATGCAGGACTATCATTTATTCCATCTCCACACATCATAACTTTCTTTCCTTCTTGCTTTAACTTCTTTACTGTTTCAGCTTTTTGAGATGGTAATACGTTTGAAATTACTTTAGCTATTCCTAGCTCTTTTCCTATCTTTTCTGATGTTTCTTTATTATCACCAGTTAGCATTATAGTTTGTATGTTACGTTTTTTTAGTTTTTCTATAACTTCTTTTGCATTTGCTCTTACAATATCATTTACACCAATTAGTGCTAAAACATTTTTTTCATTTGCAATATAAATAATGGTATTTCCTTCAAGTGCCAATTTTTTCTCGTCTTCTATATGATTATTTTCTATATTAAATTTTTCAATTATTTTTCTATTTCCTAATATTAGCTTTTGATTTTCTACTTCTCCCGTTAGACCTAAACCTGCAAGGTTCTCAGTATTTTTTACGTCAATCTTTTCAATTTTGTTTTCTTGCATGTAAGATGCAAAAGCTTGTCTTATTGGATGTGTTGATGTTTCTTCTATACTTCCCGCTAATTTTATTAATTCTTTCTCTGATAAGTCACTGTAATTATATATTTGTGACATTTTTAATTTTCCAAATGTTAATGTTCCTGTTTTATCAAATATAATTGTGTTAATTTTTGAAGCGTTTTCTAATATTTCACTTTTCTTTACTAGTATTCCATTGCTTGCACATGTTCCTTCACTTATAACTATTGCAAGTGGCGTAGCCAAGCCTAAACTGCAAGGGCATGCAACAACTAGTACTGTAACAAATGTGCTTAATGCTGTTGCAAAATCATACCCCAGAAGTATATATACAATAAAACTTATAATTGCAATTACAATTACAGTTGGAACAAAATATCCTGAAATTTTATCAGCAACTTTTGCAATCGGTGCTTTTGTATTGCTTGCTTCAACAACTAGTCTAACTATTTCTGATACTGTTGACTCTTTTCCAATTTTTTCAGCTTTATATTTTATAAATCCATCATAGTTTAAGCTTCCTGCTATTACTTTATCACTGACAGTCTTGGCTACTGGTTTACTTTCTCCTGTAATAAATGATTCATCTAAATGAGTTCTTCCTTCTATTATTTCTCCATCAACTGCAATTTTGTCACCAGCTTTTGCAATCACAATATTTCCTTTTTTTATTTCATCAAGTGTGACTTCTTTTTTCTCTCCATTAACCTCAATAGTTGCTTTATTTGGAGTGATTTCTACTAATTTTTTTATTGCGTTTTTTGTCTTGTCTTTGCTTATTTTATCAATGTATCTGCCAAATTTAACAAAATAAATAACAATTGCTGCTGATTCAAAATACAAATTCATTATATAATGTATATCGCCTTTTATTACCATGTGCATTCCGTATAAGCTATAAAGGAAACTACTCATAACCCCAATTGTTACAAGTGTATCCATGTTAGGAATCTTGTGAATTAAGTTTTTAAAACCACTTTTTAATATATCGTACCCATATAGGAAAAATGCTAATGTTAAAATAAGTAGACAAATAGCATAATTTATTGGACTATGTTCAACACTTATAAATTTAAAAATTGGCAGACCCAAAGTATGTCCCATGGAAATATACATCATTATAATTGCTAAAATCGTAAATACTATGAATTTATTTTTTTCGTTTTTATTATTCTTTTCTATATCAATTTTTTTAAATACACCTAAGCTCTTAAATCCAGCCTGTTTTACAAATTTTTCTATTCTTTCTTGATCTAGAATTTTTTCATCATAGGTGATTGTCGCGTTTGACATTACAAGGTTTACATTTGCTTCAAAAATACCATTTTGTTTATTCAAGTATTTTTCTAGCCCATTTGAGCAAGCGCTACATGTCATGCCATCGATTGCAAGTATTATACTTTTCATTTATACCTTCTTTCTATTTTTAAATATATTTGTATCTATAATTTTACGTTTCATATTTTATATTTTGCATTTCATATTTTTATCATTCTATATTTTATTATTTAATTATTTTTTATTTTATATTTTATAATTTATAATTCAAGTCTTATATATTAAATGTTCAGTATTTATTAATATGAAAAAAGTAACAGATATTAAACCTATTACTTTTTTGTTATAATTGTTTATATTTACATTTTACTATTTACGCTCTTGGATGAGCTTTTTTATAAATATTTTGCAATTCCTGTGTTTCGAATTGAGCATATATTTGAGTTGATGATATATCAGAATGACCAAGCATTGCTTGAATAGATTTTAGATCTGCTCCATTTTGTAAAAGGTGTGTTGCAAATGAATGTCTTAAAACGTGTGGAGTAATATCTTTATCAATATGAGCCTTTTCTTTATAATATTTTACTATCTTCCAAAAGCCCTGACGGGTTAATCTTGAACCATTCATGTTAACAAATAACGATTTATTATTTTCATCTTTTATTAAGATTGGTCTTGCATCTTGAACATATTCTTTAAGAGCCTTTTCAGCAAGCGAACCCAATGGAATAATTCTTGATTTCTTCCCAGCTTCGCATTTAACTGTGCTATTTTCAAAATCAATATCATCTATATTAAGGTCAATAATTTCTGTAACTTTCATACCAGTAGCATAAGCAAATTCAAGCATCGCTTTATCTCTAGTACCTTTTAAATCAACATCTTTAGGTTGTTCAAGTAAAAGTTCAACTTCTTCAGATGATAAAACACTTGGTACTCTTTTCTCAATTTTAGGAGATTGAATGTTTTTAGTTGGGTCAGCTTTAACTTTCTTTGTTCTAACCAAAAATTGATAAAAAGATCTTATTGTAGCAAGGTTCCTAGAAATTGTAGATGTTTTCTTTCCTTCTTTTTTTAGACCTTTAAAATAGTCAGTTATTTCATCTTCTGATACTTTTAAATAATTAATATTTTTTTCGTTAAGGTAATTTTCATATTGATTAATATCTCTTCTATATGATTGAAGTGTATTATCTGACAATTTTTTATCGTTTTGTAAAAATTCTAAAAAAAGTTTTATTTGCTTATCCATTTTTGTACCCCTGTTCATATTTATTTACATAACTTTATAAGTTATATCAAATTATTTTGAAAAAGTAAAGTAGTATGTCAATTTTAATATTAAAAAATTTGTAGGTTTTTCGAACTTACTAATCAACTTGTTATGAATCCTAGTAAAGCTAATAATAAATTGCTACTTATAAATGTTTCAATTAGTGATGATAGTAAAAATAGTATCACTGTTATACTAACTGTAATTATGTATCTTATAATTTCTAGCTTTGTATCATTTAATTCATCATTTATAATCTTTCTGTAAAATTTATTGGAACATATTATCAAATAAATCATGGCTGGTATATAAACCAGTTGGTTTAACAATATTAGCGACATTGCAAACGTTAACCCTTTTGCTACGCCAAATACCGCAATGATGCTTGATATAGTATACCCAAGTGAAAAGCCTTTGTAAAAAGAAATAATATAGCTACCTATTGTTCCAAATAACGACATACTCACAAATATTATAATCAAAGTTATTTTGATATTTGACATTATCGAATTTTTTAATAATACCCAGTAGTCTATTTTGCTATCTTTTATAGTTGTTGTAAAACCACTTATATAATTTGAAATCTGTTCTTTTTGAGCATTATTTGCATGATTTATAAAAGCAATTCCAACAATTAGGCCTAGTAAAAGAATTGCGAATAGTATAAAATAACTTTTTACGTTTTCCTTGAAATGTCTTTTCACTTTGTTAAACATTCATGCCTCCTGATTATTGTTAAATATTCTTGACAAATAATATCTATAAAATATAGTTAAATATTCTTGATACATAATATCTATTCAATAATCAGAAAGTTAGAACTAGTTATGATACAGAAACCTTTCCATATACTCCGCCACCGCCAGCAGATATATGCATTTTTCCATTTCTTGCATTATCAATTACTGTGGCTAATTTTGTACCTACCACAGCCTCAATATCATCAAATGAAGCCTTATTTAATACAGTCATTTCTGTGCCAAAGTTGTCAAGTAATTTATCAATCACCTTTGCTCCTACACCTGGCATAAATTGTAGAGGTATTTGATAATTATATACTGGTCTATTCTTTGGACTGTTTGACTCTTGGTCTTTTATCATTTCGATTCTATCATAAACACCCATTGTTATATGTGTGCCATTGCATTTATCACATTTTAACGCTGGCGGAGGTGTTTCAATTGATTTGTTGCAGTCTTCGCAAAAACTTCTGTTGTATTTTCCAAGTTTTGGGTCTAATCCATAATTTGCAATTATTTTTCTTCCATCCACGCACTTAATAGCCTTCATAATTTCTTCGTAATTAATATCTTCAACTAAAAGCTTATTGTATTCTCTTGCAATTTTAGGTAAAGAATGAGCATCACTATTTGTAATGAAATTTTTATTTCCCAACTCTGATATTTCATCTGCAATGTATGTATCAGCACTTAAGCCAAGTTCAATAGCAAAAATTCTATCATATTTTTCTTTGAATATTCTTTCAAGTCTTTGTGTACAATTTCCATAATAGCTTTTAAATGGCGTAAATGCGTGTGCAGGAATCAAAACACCATTATATTTCTCTGCTATATCTATAAGTTCATAGCCAGACACATTAGACCTTTGCGTACTTAATGTAATATTGTGTATATGTGTTGACATTTCTTTTGAAAATGCCTTTATATCTTTAAGATGAGGAAAATAACATAAATTGTGTGCACTTCCGTTTTTGCCATCTTCATTCTTCTCAGAAGTTTCAACCTCTGATCCTAGTATTATACATACCTTGTTTTTATATATGATACCACCCTTTTCAAGCTCATAAGCATCACCACTTTTTAAGAATTTTTCGATGTCTTCTATTACATAAGGTGATGCACAATCAATCACTCCAACAACATCTATTCCTTTTCTTTCATAGCATTCTTTAGCTATATTTGAAAAATTTAGAGACCTTGCTCCAGTTATTTTTACTGGTTTTCCATTCTCTGCTCTTCCAATATGTACGTGTAAATCTGCAAATATTTCGTTCATATAAGCTCTCTCTTTCCTATTACATTTAATTGTAAAAAAATTTGTTAGCATTCTTACGCTTTTATAGTTTATAAAAATTTGTTATGTTATGTTTTGTCTATATGCAATAAAAAATAATGTTTATTATAATTTATTTATCGCCCAAATTTTTTTCATTACATAAATTATAAGTAGAGAGGCAATTTTTTTAATATGCTTCCCTACTTTTATCTTTTGTAAAAAATAAATTATAAACTATAATCTATACTAGATATCCTCTCTGTCCCCCGCTATGTTTGAATTTTCTTCTGCTTCATCCATATCTTTGTCTTTGTATGGGGTCTTGTTTTCTTCATAAGAAATATCATGTATCTGTGGTCTAATATTATTTTCAACATCATCTCTAATAAGACCAGCAGTTACAGTTTTAGGTTCGTATGATATTCTCTCGTCTTGACTTTTAGGTAATTTTTTATACCCTTCCGTAATATCCTTCGCAAGGTTTCTATATGTTTCAGCTAACTTTGTTCCCCTTTGTAAATCACTGTTATTATTATTTAAACCATTATACGCTTTTATTGCATCCTCAAGAAAATTCGCCATTCTTTCCTCCACTCATTACACATCAATTCTTTGTAATGTATTAACAAAATTAACAAACTGATCAATTAACTGATTCTTTTTGTCTTTAAGGTTTCTATACTGTAAAAGAACAAGAGCTTCATCAGCCTTAAACCCAATTCTTTCAGGTCTGTCAAGAACCATTCCTCCGAATTGATCCGAAAGCTCAAGTATATCACTTTCAATAGGTCTATTTTCTTTTATGGTGTATCTATTTACACCCTCACATATTCTGCAAAATTTATCGTCAAATCCGAGTTTTGATAAATAATCCGCACCCCTTTTTGCATAATTTCTTATTTCTTCAAGATCCGTTGAATTTTCGACCTTACAGCAATCACAGAGTAGCCTAGCAGTAATTACAACATTGTCATCAACATTTACATTAGGCTCATTAGCTCTCAAATAATCTAAAAACATTCTTGTAATTAAGGTCTTAAAAATAACGGTATTATCATAAAAAATATTAGCTCTCTTTTTTAGATAGTACATTATTTCTAACTTTTTGCCCCAGTCTTTTTCTGATAATATGTAGTCAGCAAATGTTTCTTCTTCCATTCTGGCTCCTCCTATACCTAGACTCATTATATTTCAATATCAAAAAAAATTTCAATAATATTTTTCAAAAGTAATTTCAATGTAAAATTAAGATTATAAATTCTTTATTGCTGCTCTTGCAAGTTCATCACACCTGTTATTATATTTTACATCAGCATGACCTTTTACCTTATTAAAATGAACCTTGTGAATTTTTGTTAACTTATATAATTCTTCCCATAATTCACGATTTTTAACAGGTTCTTTTGAAGAAGTTTGCCAATTATTTTTCATCCAATTATAAATCCAGCCTTTATCAAATGAATTTACAACATAAGCACTATCACTATAAAGTTCTACCTCACAAGGGTATTTCAATGCTTTCAAAGCCTCAATTACTGCTGTAACCTCCATTACGTTATTTGTTGTGCTTCTTGACCCACCAGATAATTCTTTTTGAACATTATTATAAATTAAAACAGCTGCCCATCCGCCAGGTCCAGGATTTCCTGAGCATGCTCCATCTGTATAAATTGTTACTTTATCCATATTTTTCCTCTCACGTTCAATAATTTTCTTGTAATTTTCATTATTTTATGATATTATAGCAATAAGTTTTTAAATAATCAATAGAAAGGATATATCAAGCATGTCAAATATTTTAGGTATTATTGCTGAGTATAACCCACTTCATAATGGCCATGTCTACCAAATACAAAAAGCTAAAGAGCTTTGTAATGCATCTTATGTTGTTGCAGTGATCGGCGGAAACTTTCAAGAAAGAGGAAATACATCTATCATTAATAAATGGGAAAAAACAAAAATGGCTCTTCAAAGTGGAATAGATATGGTAATTGAGCTACCAACTGTTTACAGCACTTCAAGCGCTGAAAATTTTGCATTCGGCGCCATAAAAATATTAAAAGAACTCGGTTTTGTAACACACATTTCCTTTGGTATGGAGTGTGATGATATATCTACTTTGAATATGATATCAGATTTGTTATATAAAGAACCTCGTAAATATCAAATGCTGTTAAAAAATGAGTTATCTTCTGGTGTATCATTTCCTACAGCAAGACAAAATGCAATTATAAAATATTTTAGTAATGCAGGCTTAGTCAATCTACTTTCTGGTTCAAACAATATACTTGCAATTGAGTACCTAAAAGCCATAAAAAAATTGAAATTCAACGTAATCCCTATTGGAATAAAACGTGAAAAAGTATTTTACAATAGTAAAATTATAATTGATAATTATGCCAGCTCAACGGCTATCAGAAGTTTGCTATTTAATAATCAAATAGATGAAATTTCAAGAGTCATGCCAGCATCATCTTTTAACATTTTAATGGAAAATATAAGAGGCGGAACATATAATCTAGACCTTAAAAATTTTTCTCGTATAATTATTTATAAAATACGTTCAAGCAAAATTTCAGATTTAAAATTAGTTCCAGATGTTAGTGAAGGCCTGGAAAATTCAATAAAAAAAGCTGCCAGTGAAACAAATGATATATACGAATTAATAAATAAAATCAAATCAAAAAGATATACTCAAACACGACTACAAAGAATTATGCTCTATATACTTCTTGGCATAACAAAAAATGATATAGAAAACAGTAAAAAAGTTGTACCCTATATTAGAATCCTTGGAGTAAAAAATGACGCAAAAAAGTTACTATCATCCATAACTTCTAAAAATGTGATAACATCTGTAAAAGACTATGAAAAAAAGCATCTTAACTCCGGAAAAAACTTAAGATTTCTTGATATAGATAAATACGCAACAGATGTTTATACATTAGGATATAAAACAAACTCACAAGCCAACTTAGACTATACGCAAAAATTGATTATCGAATAATAAAGCTGAAAATTTTATAAATATAAAAATCGTTAATATTATATTGTTTTTCATGCCTTGCTTACTGCAATCTTCGTTAGTCAAACATCAACTTGCGGAAGATTGCAGCATTTGCGCTCGCTTCGCTTACTTGATCGCTACGCGACATTTTAAACAATATAATATTAACGATTTTTAAACTATATTTTGTACTTTTAATTGTAAATAAATAATGGAAGCAAAATATTTGCTTCCATCTCTTCATATTAAGTTGTAATTGTCATTAAACCTGACACAGTAGTTAGAATTAAGATACTTTTTTGCCACTTTTTTCTACTGCTACCTCAGTAATTCTCACGTCATGCGGTGAAGTACCTGTTATAAGGTATTTACCTTCATCGAACTCTTTTTTGAATTTCTGAAGCCCTGACAAGCCAATATCTCTATTAAGATATTGGTTTAAATCATAGCAAAAGTAGCCAGCAACGTTATCTACTTCAAGCTTAATTAAAGCCTCAGGTGCCTTAGTCAAAATTACATAATTTCCTTTTTCCTGACTTATAACATAACCTCTATGCCTTAAGGCTCCAATAGAGCTTATCTCATTTTTTCTTAATCTTATTGGATTGTTAAGCCGGTACTCTGTACCTGTGATCTTTAAATATACTGCATCCTGTTTCATAATATGCGCTCCTCTAATGAAGTAATAATTTTAAACAACATTTTCATTATAGAACATTTTTTATTTTATGTCAATCATATTTTTCCACAATTTTTTCACTTGCATTCTAGATAAGTAAAAAAATAAATATATGCACCGTTAACTTGACGAACCGTTTTATTTGATTATCTCTCATTTTTCTTCTTGCTTTTGTATATTTTTGTTTTCTTACGTCAAGAATATGTTAAAGGTTAATATTAAGGTGTTGTTATTTTATGAGAGTATTTCCTATTATATTGTTTTCTTTTATAGTTCTTATCGTTGTTTTTTGCACGTCTTCGATTAAAATTCGTGTTAAGCATTTAAATGTAAATGAGTGCTCTTTTAAAAATCTTTCTCATGATGAAGTGAATTTCATCTTTTATATTACTCATGCAATTCAAGATAAAAAATACGTAAAGTTGCTTGATTTTTTTGATACCAATATATCTGTTAATTTGCTACTTTTTTCGATTGTTCCTATTAAGGTATGTTCCATAGATAATTCAAGGCTAAAATCAATTTTTGAAAAACAACAAAAGAAATATAATAATTTAAAATGTAAAAATATCTGTAAATATAATAAGAAAAAAGATCGTAACAAGATAATTCAAACTTTAATGATTAATAATTCAAGTATTATCAAGATAAGCAACGTGCATTTCAATGTAAACCTTGGATTAGAAAATGCAAGCTATACTGCAATTATGTGCGGAGTAATTAATTTGATTTTAACAATTGTTTTGCTCGCTTCCCTTTCACCTAATAGCAATCTTCCTAAGATCGCCATATCTGAGGATATGATTGCAGTGCATCCTATTTACAATAATAAACTTTTCTTCTCCTCTAGCTTAAAAATGGATATTACGTTTAAATTATTTTCTATAGTGAATATTTTTATTTCCTCAGTCAATAATACAAGAAAAAATAGCTCTCAAACTATTGCTAACAAAGTAAATTTAAATAATTTGGAGGAAATTTAATATGAGTGATTATCCTATTGAAGGTTTAATGAATACTGCCATGAATTCCATAAAAGAGATGGTAGATGTCAACACAATTATTGGCGAGCCAATAGAAACAACAAATAATGTTTGTATAATTCCAGTTTCTAAAGTAAATTTTGGTTTTGCAGCAGGTGGAAGCGAGTTTAAAGGTAAGACTCTAAAAGATCGGTAGTTATATTAAAGATGGAAAAAATGAAGACGTGGTAAGAATGCCATTTGGTGGTGGCTCAGGTGCTGGTGTAAGTATCAACCCTATTGCCTTCATCGTAATTCAATCAACTGGAGTAAAACTTTTAAGCGTAGAACATTCTTCTGCTCTTGATAAATTGCTTGATTTGGTTCCTGATATCGTTGACAGAGTAAATGTAATAATAGATAAACAATTGCAAAAAATTAAAGATAACAGTAATAACCAATCTATTGAAGAAGTTTCTAAAAATATAACAAAAAAAGCGGTTCAAAAAGTACAAGAAACCAACAACATAAAAAATAATAAAGAACAAGGTGATTATTCATCTGGTTTTGCTACAGAATATGATGAAACAGACATGTAGTTTAAATAAAGGACACAATAAATAAATAATATAATAAATAATAAATAATAAGTGATAAATAATAAGTGATAAAGGATAGATAATAAATAATAAATTATAAATTATAGATTATAAATAATTACTAATTAATAATTAATAATTAATAATTAGTAATTAGTAATAAATATTTGATATTTGATTTAAATATTAAATATTAAATATGATTAGAAGAAAACTTCTGATTTTTTCAAAAGTTCTTCTTCTATTTGATTATTCTACTATGAAATAATGCTAGACTAGACTAGTCTAGTATAGCATTTACATCATACAAGATAAATGCTAACAGTTTATTTTAGCATTTTTTCTTTTTTGTTACTTCGATGTCTCCAAATAATTCCTCTTGATTTGTTTGTACTTTATCTCTTCTAGACATTTCAAGAAGACCAGAGAAAGCAGTAACTACTTCTTCTTTATTGCACCTATTTAGTGCAAATAATTTATTAAATACAAAATTGGATTTCCTTATTAGTTCTCTAAACATTGTTTTTACTGTGTCTTGAACAGTATAATGCTCAACTATTGCTATCTTTTCAATATTTTTAGCATTTTTATTTAACTTTGTTTTATTATTTTCAACTATTCTCTTATATGTTTCATATATAATATTGGGATCATAGTTCACTTCTAATTTCAGTTTTGGTAATTCAACTTTCTCAGGTAATATCAAAAATATCCTCTTTGAATTTTCATCATATAATTCTTTTAGCTTAGGAGTAATTTCTTTGTAGCTCTTATATTCTACTATACGTCTAATGAGTTCTTCCTCAGAAAGCATTTCCTCATTTTCTTCTGTACGAGGTAAAAGTTTTTTTGATTTTAAATATAGAAGATTAGAAGCCATTAATAAAAACTCACTTGTAAGTTCTAAGTCCATTTCTTCCATTTGCTTAATATATGCAATATATTGGTCTGTAATTTCTGCTACATTTACATCATAAATATCCATTTTGTTTACATCAATCAAATGACATAGTAAATCCAGTGGACCTTCAAAATTTTGAATTTTTATAGCATATTTAGTTGTTTCAAGTGTAAAAATATTTTGCATTATATTTATTCCTCTTTCAAATGTTTTCAATTATCCTTAAACTATTAGTCTGTTTAAATATGTATGTAATTTGCTTGTCTTATCTTGGAGTGCGCTTCACACTTAGATGCTTATTATATAAAAACTTATAGAACTTCTAGAGCTTGTTTAATACTTTCAGATTGGTATCCTTTTTTCTTAAGATATGCAATCAATTTAATTTGCTCAAGACCTTGATATTTGACAGAAATTTTTTTAGCTGACTTTTTCTCATATTCAATTAAACTTTCATAATGGTTTTGAATATAATTATCTATCTGGCTAGAAGCAAGACCTTTTGTCTTTAACTTATATTTAATTTCATTTATAGATAAAGTTTTGATTGCTATAAACTCATTTACAGCTCTCTCTATATAATTTTCATCATTTATATAGCCTTTTTCTTCTAGTTCAGAAATTGCATCATCTAAAACATTCTCATTAAAATCTTTTGCAAACTTTGTCTTAATTTCCGCTTTTGTTCTTTTCTTATACACTATGTATTTCAAAAGTCTAGTCTTGCATCTATCTAACTCTTTCAAATACTCTAAATCATTATCATGTAAAATCTTTTTTAAAGGTTCATTTTCTAATGAGTTATTCATTAGTGATCTTTCATTATAACTTTTTTCACTTTTCTGTATTAAATCTTGCTCTTTTATTGCGGTAAAATCAGTACCTTTTGATTTTAGGTGTTCCTCTAACTGTGAAATATTATTAATTATTTTCAAATTAAAATCCTCATATATATTTGTAAATATTCGTTTATTAACAACTGATTATTAATATTTGTTTTTAGAATTAGTTTTTTGGTGTCCGTTTTATTAGTTGCTTGTTAATCTTTCAAATAGTTTTTATTATTAAAATAGACATCTATTCATTAATATTAGTTATTAATATCAATTTATTATTCGTCGTCATCCTCAATGAAATCATCGTCATCTTCATCCTCTGAAGCAATAGCAACATCAGCATTTTCCTTATTTGCATCTTCTCCTAGGCTCTTTTCAAATGCTTCATTAAAATTATTTCTAACCTTTTGTTCAATCTCATTCATAATAGCTGGATTCTCTTCAAGATACCTCTTTGCATTTTCTCTTCCTTGACCAATTCTATCTCCATTATAAGAAAACCAAGAACCGCTCTTATCAACAATATCAAGATTAACAGCAAGATCAAGTATATTACCTGATTTAGAAATACCTTTTCCATAAATTATATCAAACTCAGCCTCTCTAAATGGTGGAGCAACTTTATTCTTAACAACTTTTACTCTTACTCTATTTCCAAGAACCTCGCCATCTTGTTTAATATTTTCAATTCTCCTAATATCAAGTCTAACTGAAGAATAGAACTTAAGAGCCCTTCCGCCAGGAGTAGTCTCTGGATTACCAAATAAAACTCCAACCTTCTCTCTTAATTGATTTATAAATACGATAACACAGTTTGATTTATTAATTACACCAGTTAACTTACGTAAAGCTTGAGACATAAGTCTAGCTTGTAAACCAACATGAGAATCGCCCATATCGCCATCAATCTCTGCCTTAGGAACTAAAGCTGCAACTGAATCAACAACAATTATATCAATCGCACCAGACCTAACAAGAGCCTCAGCAATCTCAAGAGCCTGCTCACCAGTATCAGGTTGAGAAACAATCAAATTATCAATATCAACACCCAAATGCTTAGCATAAATAGGATCAAGAGCATGCTCAGCATCAATAAAAGCAGCCTCTCCACCTCTCTTTTGAGCCTCAGCAATCATGTGTAAAGCTAATGTAGTTTTACCAGAAGATTCAGGTCCAAAAATTTCAATAATTCTACCCTTTGGAATACCACCAATTCCAAGTGCAATATCAAGACTTAATGCACCTGTAGGGATTGCATCTATATTTGTAGCCTTAAACTCACCCAACTTCATTACAGAACCCTTGCCAAACTGCTTCTCAATTTGACCCATAGCCATTTCAAGTGCCTTCTGTTTCTCAGCACTAATTTTTTGATTTTCTTGTTCTTTCTTTGTATTCATTTTATCCTCCTAATCTTAAACGCCTGTTTGCTATATTATATCCATAAAAATAAAAAAGTCAATACCTTTTGCAAACAAATTTTTGTGTTTCTAAAATTTATTTTATTATTTATTAATTTAATATTATATTATTTTCGAAATGCCGCGCAGCGATCAAGCAAAGCGCGAATGGTGCAATCTTCCGAAAGTTATTTTCGACTAACGAAGATTGCAGCGAGTAAGGCATGAGAAAACAATATAATATTAATTGTTTACAATACGTTTTCGAAATGCCGCGCAGCTTCCATGCGAAGCGCGAATGGTGCAATCTTCCGAAATATGCCGTGCCATCCTTCACGCAAAACTTATTGTTGCCTAAACCACTCATTAAAGTTGTAATATGTAAAGAATGCATTGGGATTAAAATTTCCTCCTACATTTGCATTTAGTAGTAGTGTAATTTTATTTCTATATAATGATATGTATGGAACATCATCAGCTACAGTTTTTAGTATATCATCATATTTTTCTGCATTATATATATTACTTTTTACTTCATCATTTGAATAATTTGCAATGTTTCCATTACCATAAAAATATGAAATATCAGGCTTTACAGATTGCAATACCCCTGCCAAAGTCATTTGATAATTTTTTCTTTCCAAATTTTCATAATACTTGTCCTTTGAAACTTTTACAACATTTACTGATATGCCAATATCCTCTAACTGAGCCTTTATATTATTAGCAACATTAATTCTGTCTTCATTGTCATCATTAATCATCAAAGAAATTATAAGTTTTCTTACGTGTCCATTTATATTTTTTTGCCACTTTCCGTTTGCATAAACCCATTCATTATCTTCTAATTCTTTTTTTGCTTTTTCCTTATCATAATTTACGTTATACGCACTATTATGTAAAAATGAACCATAATCAAAAACTGAATATGACTTAACCTTTCCATAGTTAAAAACTGATGAAACTATATTATCTTTATTAATCGCATAATTAATTGCCCTTCTTACAGATTTATCAGATAATATTGAATCATTACAATTAAAGGATATAAAGTCATAATATCTTCCACTATATTCCTTTTTATTATATCCCATCGTTCCTACATAATCAGAATAATTAGTCATGTAAGTAGTTATTACATCTATATTTCCTAGCTTGAATCCATTAAATACCTCTCCCATAGCAGAAAATTTACGTATAGAAATTGATTGGGTTTTAGGCGTTTGCTCTTTAAGCTTTCTCCACCTGTCATTCCTAATTAAAAGAATAGTATTTTCATCAATACTAGCAATTTTATACATACCTGTTCCTATAGGAATTTTACTAGATGTATTAAAATCTTCATTTGAATAATATGAACTAGAAAGAATAGGAAAATCAAGATCATATTCAAAATATGGAACCTCTTCAGACAAATTAATAACAACCGTTTCAGAATCAGGAGTTTCCACACTAACAATCTTTTGAACATTAGTAGAATAAGGAGATTGATTTTGTTTCAACTGATTTATAGTAAACTCCACATCTTTCGAAAATAAAGAACCTCCATCTTGCCATTTTATTGATGTATCGAGCTTTATCTCATATTGAGTACTCGTCTTTCTAGTAACTGATTTAGCCAAACACATCTCTGCATGATAATCAGAAATAATGTTTACAAGTGGCTCAAAAATAAGCTTATCAATATTAATAATCTCCTTATTTTGCGTTAATAAAGGATTCATCGTATCATAATTAGAAACACCCATTTTTAAATTATCAACAACACTTATCTCACTGTTCTTGCTATCATCAATAACCTCTTCCTCATCATCACTATCTTTTCTAGAATTAGCGTTATAATAAACAAAATAAATAGCACCAGCAATCAATAACACAACCACAAGTATAAATATATATTTAAAAACATTCCTGCTTCCGTATTTCATTGCATCATAACCTCTCTAACAATAAAAATCTCATAAAACACATTTATAATATAATAAACATACCATATTTTCAAGCGTTTTTATAAAAAAATGGAGCCTAAGAATAACATTGCATGCTAGCAATTGCAATCATCTTAAACCCCCATAAAAATCAATAACTAAATTAAATTCAATTAACATTTTTAACTTAATTAATTAGTCTATCTTAATTCATTCATTTTACTTAAATAAATTCAATTTATCACTCAAGTCAATCATTAAAAGAAAACTTGAATCTAAAAACATATACGTAAATCATTTAAAATAATAACATATATGCAATTTTTATTTATCTTGATTCCACAATTAACCTTATACCAGTTCTATCTTCGCCCTCAACTTGAACATCCGCAAAAGCTGGGATACAAACTAAATCAACTCCTGATGGTGCAACAAAACCTCTTGCAATTGCAACTGCCTTAACAGCCTGATTAAGTGCCCCTGCTCCTATCGCCTGCATTTCTGCCTTTCTCGAATCTTTAACCATACCTGCAATAGCTCCAGCTACTGAGTTTGGATTAGATTTTGATGATATTTTTAAAACTTCCATTAATTCCTCCTATTATTTTTGATAGATTTTGTAATTACAGTTATATTTATATACCATTTTTTAGGAATTGTCTAGTAGTTTTTTCCATTTTTTTGAACTTTTCATCGACTAAAACCGACAAAATTTGCAAACATATATAATAAAAAATAAATATAATATTGTTTTCGAAATGCCGCGCAGCGATCAAGCGAAGCGCGAATGGTGCAATCTTCCGAAAGTCAAGTCGGATAACGAAGATTGCAGCGAGCAAGGCATGAGAAAACAATATTATATTTATTTTTTATGACGCGAAATGCCGCGTAGCCTACATACGAAGCACGAATGGTGCAATCTTCCGAAAGTCATGTCAGATAACGAAGATTGCAGCAAGCAAGGCATGAGAAAACAATATTATATTTATTTTTTATATGACGAGAAATGCCGCGTAGCCTACATACGAAGCACGAATGGTGCAATCTTCCGACAGTCAAGTCGGATAACGAAGATTGCAGCGAGCAAGGCATGAGAAAACAATAGTTATGTATTAATCTTATAAACTTTTTTGGTTTTCTTACTTTCGTCATCAATATCAAAGCATATAGCATTTAACTTGCATTCTCCTTCAGCAAGCTTATATCTTTCTGGGATCGACGTTACAAATCTTTTTAATGATGCATCTATATCCATACCAATAACTGATTCGCTTGGTCCTGTCATCCCAACATCAGTAATGTAACCAGTTCCGTTTTTCAATATATGTTCATCTGCCGTTTGTACGTGTGTGTGTGTACCAAATATTGCTGATACTCTGCCATCTAAATAATATCCCATTGCTATTTTTTCAGCAGATGCCTCGGCGTGAAAATCAACTAGTATAATATCTGACTCCACATTTCTTATAATATTGTCTGCACACGTAAATGGATTATCAGATAATACTCCCATATCTGTTCTTCCAATTAGATTAATTACACAAATCTTCATTCCATTTTTTTGTTTAATTGTGTAGCCGTGTCCTGGTACTCCTCTTGAATAATTTGCTGGCCTAACAATATTATCATTTTTTAAAATCGTGAATATATCTTTCTTTCCCCACGTATGATTTCCCATTGTAAGAACATCAATATTCATTTTGCATAATTCATTATATATTTTAGTAGTTATTCCCATTCCACCGGCAACATTCTCAGCGTTAACTATTGTAAAATCAATATTTTCTGCTTCTTGAATATTTTTCAAATCATTTCTTAATTTTTGAAGTCCATTTTCTCCAACTAAATCTCCAACACATAAAATTTTCAAATTAATTTCCTCCTAATACATCTTTTACAACTTCGCCCGCTATAATCAGCCCCGCTACTGATGGCACAAATGAAATGCTTCCTGGAACTTGATTTCTAGTTGAACACTTTCTCTTGGTTCCTGGAGGACAAACGCAATTAGTTTTGCAACTACTCTCTTCCTCGCTCTTTGGTATTATTGGTTCCTCCTTTGAGTATACAACTTTTAAGTGTTTAATATTTCTTTTTCTAAGTTCTTTTCTCATAACCTTTGCAAGTGGACACATCTCAGTTTTAAAAATATCAGTAACCTCAAATTTAGTTGGATCTAGTTTATTTCCAGTGCCCATAGCTGATATTATAGGTATGTTTAGATTATTTGCTGTTACGACAAGTTCAATCTTAGCTGTTACAGTATCAACAGCATCGACAATATAATTAACAGAAGAGTCAAACATATCATGTGATGAATCAGGCATAAAAAATTCTTTTGATATTTCAATATCTGCATTAGGATTTATATCTAAAATTCTATCTCTCATTACCTCTGTTTTGTATTTGCCTATTGTTCTTCTTGTTGCTATAATTTGCCTGTTTAAATTTGTTAAACAAATTCTATCATCATCTACAAGAATAAAGCTTCCGACTCCAGCTCTTGCTAAGCCTTCTGCAACAAATGAGCCAACTCCACCAAGACCAAAAATTGCAACTTTTGTATTTTTTAATTTTTCAATTCCTTCTTTTCCAATTAAAAGCTCTGTTCTTGAAAATTGATTTAACATTTTAATTCCTTCTCTTTAATTTTTCATTTTCTTTATTCTTAATTACTATTTAATCTCTATAATTTAATTATACTATCTGTTTTTATGATCCTTTATTTATTTGTATTGTACGTTGTTTCTGTTGTCTTTCGTTACTTTTTTATTATTCCACCACCAAGTACAGTGTCATCAATATAAAATACTGCTGATTGGCCTGGTGTTATCCTCATTTGAGGTTCTTTAAATTTAACTCGTATGTATGTTTTGTTGTCAATCATTATTTTGGAAATTTCAGCCTCTGCCTCATTTGATGAGTACCTTGTTTTTACATTAACATCTATTCTTTCTCTCAAATCATCCATAAGCATTAAATTATAATCTTCTACAAGTATTTCATCTTTATACAATTCATTTTGTGTTCCAACAATCAGCTCATTTTTTGTTGTATTAAAACCAAGTACAAACAGTGGCTCACTGTATGAAATACCAAGGCCTTTTCTTTGACCTACAGTGTAATTATACAGGCCTTTATGTTTGCCAAGTATTTCACCTTTGTTGTTTATAATATTTCCTTCTCTTGGTTTTAAATTAGAATTTTCTTCTAAGAACTTCTTATAATTACCATCTGGTATAAAACAAATGTCTTCACTATCAGGCTTAGCGAATACTCTTAAATTGTTTTCTTTTGCAATCTGCCTTACTTCATCCTTGCTCTTAAAGTTGCCAAGCGGAAATAGTACTTTGTCAAGCATATCTCTTTTTATATTATAAAGAACATAGCTCTGATCTTTTGCTATATTAACAGCTTTTTTTAATACATATTGATTATATTTCTCATCAAATTCACATCTTGCGTAATGACCTGTTGCAACATAATCAATACCAAGTTCTTTTGCTTTTTCATACATTAAACCAAACTTCAAATATTTATTACATCTTATACATGGATTAGGCGTTCTAGCATGCCCATATTCATCAATAAAATCATCTATAACAATATCTTTAAACTCTTGCTTATAGTCTAAAATAACGTGCTCAATGCCTATATTCTTGCAAACAATCTTTGCATCTAGCGTTGATGATAAATTACAACATCCGCCTTCATATAAATGCATGGTTACACCAATTACTTCATACCCTGCATTTTTTAGAAGAATTGCTGCAACAGAGCTGTCAACTCCACCGCTCATTCCTAATAAAACCTTTTTCATTTATTACCTCTTATTCTTTTATTTCAGTTCTTCTCGCACATTTGATACATTTTTCATTATTAATGTCATATCCGCAATCTAAACTATATAATCCAAGTTCTTTATGTGTATATCTTGCAAGTTTATTAAGGGTATCATCGCTCAAAATAGTTTTTATTTGAGTTGCTTCTTTTGAAGCATTTTCTTTAGAAGCGCCAATAATTTCAGTTAAAAACAAATTTACTATATCATTAGCCTCTATAATTTTTACAGCTTCTTTTTCACCTGCCTGAGTTAGTTCAATATGACCATAAGGAACATAATTAATAAGACCCTCAGCCTTTAATGAGTTAATTGCATTATTTACACTAGCCTTGGTCTTATTTAATTTATTTGCAATTGATGTTACCTTTACTTCATTATTCATGGTCTTCAACAAGTATATTGTTTTTAAATACTCTTCTTGACTATTTGTTAATTCCATTTTTATAACCTCTCATACGACCTTTGCCTTTTGTTAGCCTATTCTAACATTATACTGTGTTTTGCTTGACCTGTCAAGGTAAACCAAGCCACATATTTATGCTTCATTTATACATCTAATAGCATTTAGGCTTCTTGGGTAACCGATATATGGCAATAATGCAGTTACAACAATATCCTACAGAGATAATTAAATCTAAATTATAAAATTTTGTTTTGTAATTTTTTCCATCTTTAGCAGTTAGTAAGGATTCCTTACTAACTGAATTTTCTTGTAGTTCTCCTTCTTCAAAGATGTTTTTTATGTGCATTGTTATATTATTCCTAGTTGTGTCAAATAATTCCGCCATTGAATTTTGAGTTAGCCATACATTTTCGTCTTCTAGTCTTACTTCAATTTCTACTTTTCCATCATCTGTTGTATGCATTATAAATCTATTTTGCTCATCTAATTCGTTACCCATTATTTTTAGAATCCTTTCATAGTTTGTTCTTCTTTAAATTAAAAATAATAATACGCAAAACATTTGTTCTTGTCAATAGTAAAATAAATTTATTTTTTATACTTCAGTTGATATTTTCTTATTTTAAACTATATTAAGGTTACCCTGAAGCCATTGCTATATGTGCCTTGTCCGTGTCCAACGATGAAAATAGAAAAGACCTGCATTTATCCATCCCATAAAGAAATCTTCATTATAAGTATATATTACTTTTTTGTAATCTGCCCAGTCAGAATATGCAATATTCTATCTATCTTAGTAAAAACAATTCTTTTCATTCCATGATTATACAATTCCAAAACTTTATTCGTTTTATATATTATTTCTTTTTCTAACTGATCTGAAACCCTAATTTGTACTTTATTTTTTATGTACTTTCCTTCTATATATTCCATAGTTGTAGGAAACATATTTTGAATAAGAAATGCGCTATATGTATTTGCTACATTGCCAAAGACAATTGTATCTATAGAGATATTCTTTCCTTGTTCCATTTGTTTTTTTATTTTGTGCTCATATATTTCCTTGTATTTCTTTACCTTAGTACTAACCGGAATAAACCACATAATGCTTTCATATTCATCGCTTTTAATGCAATAGTAGCATGGTCTCCTGTTTCCGTTTTCTTTGTTTTGCATTAATTCTGGATCATCCGCAATGTCAAAGAAATCATCCTTTATGAAATAGAAATATCCAATGTCAGCCTTCATGTTTTATCTCCTAACTAATATAAAAGGCCTACCGTTTTTACGGTAAGCCCCATTAAATTTATCCACTCTCTCATTTATACCTCGCCAAAGAGGCGGCGACAAACGCATTTATTCACTCTCTCATTTATATCTCGCCAAAGAGGCGGCGACAAACACATTTATTAAAAACTATGATGTCTTTAATTATTATATGCATAATATCATATAAATATCACCTTGTCAATAATTAACAGCAATTTATATTTGTTATTTTTTTATTTTAGATGTTTATCACATCAAGACTGGCCTGAACCCAACATTGTAATTGTTATTACCACAATCACGACTGAAGTAGAAAAGCCCAGCACCGACGCTGTCCCAATAACCACCGCGAATGAAGAACGGAGAGCCGCCTTCAGGAAAGTAAGAGTAGTCTGAGTACCATGACAATTTTTCGCTACCTTTTGTAGATGTTTCTCTAACCGCATCGCCGTATATTTTATTGTTAACATTGTAGTTAGCCTCTCCTCTTTTATCGTCTGTATTTGTACTATCTGTTTCATTACTTAGGTAAACTGTTGCATATTTAGTGCTTTTAGCTCCTCCTGTTACTACGCTTGCTCCATAAGTGTTTCTGTTTCCTGCTCCAATAGAATTATTTATGTATGATGCTACTCTTTCCCATGTGCCACCACTCATATCATATATTCCATATATGTTTCCTGTAGTTGATGCTGAGTATCCTTTTTCTATGCTTATATCATTCCATTTTTTTCCTTGATTATTATAGCCTGTTCCTGCATATACGTTATTTGTATGATCATTAAAGTTTTTATTATTTATTGCAATATCAACTGAGCCTAGTCCATATTCGCTCTTACTTAAATATGATACTGAGCCCCATTCACTGTTCTTTATTAAATGGCTATCTGCATCGCTTGACAATCCATATATGTTTCCTTCTGCTGTTAATTTTCTTGATAATAAGTATGCATCATTATGATTTATATAGTTCATTGAATAGCTTGAACCTTGGAATGTTGGGTATTTTATTGATGTTGCTGTACTTCCATATATTCCATCTACATAGTTTCTTGCTTTTATACTTCCATCTGTTGTTGCTGATGAATCTACCTCTGCTTTATATATTGCGTTTGGTCCCCACACTGTTGATTGTGAGTAGTTGATACCACTTGATACCCTTACTTTATTTGATGGTACATTGCTTGTTGTTGCGAATGCTGCTTCGAATTTTGCTACCCATATTCCGTATAACTCTGAATCCCATCCGCCGTTTCTATAATTTATTGAACTTTCATTTGTAAATGCTGGGTGAACTGTCCATCCTGTTGTTGTATCTATTTGTTCTGTTTCTGTTTTACATCTTTTTACATCATCATAAACATCTCCATCTTCTCCAATGTAAGTATCCGTTAAACCTCTTAAGAAAACTACATCTGTTGTTCCTTTTTGCTCTGCATCTGCTGAATCTGGTTCATTTATTCTGTAAGCATACCTTGGTATCCATACCCATAAGCTTCCGTCTTCAGTCATTGCATTAGCCCATTTCTTTTCATCATAATTATACCATTCTGAATCACTTGAAGTTGTTTTTACAGTTTTCATCTTACTAGAATCTTTTTCATCAACTTCAAATTTTACTGGAGTCATCCCAGTCTTAAGAACCGGAGCATTTGGTTTTGATTTCTCAATTACTGGTTCTTCTGTACTTCTGTTTGAAGATTTCTTTATTGCCTCTATCATACTTTTTATTGAATTGTTTTCTTCTGCTTCAGCTTTTTTATAGGTATTTGCTGCATCTTTCGCTTTCCCTATTATTCCTGAATCGGATGTTAACGTTCCAATTGTTATTCCCGCTAAAATTAAAAGAATAATTATTGTCACAACTAAAGCAACTAGTGAAATTCCGGCTTGACTTATTTTATAACTATTGCCGCTCTTGGTCTTTTCGATTTTTATTCACGTTTACGTTTTCTACTATTTTAAATTTTCTTTTTAAACTAGAATTTCCATTTAATTTTAAAGCATTTTTTTCATACATCATTTTTAAATTTTCTCCTTTAAAATTTTGCAAACCGTTGATACTACTGCGTTTACATTGTTTTTTACTTTTTAATTAATCTTTTAGCTTAATAAAAAAATAAAAATCGAGGAATGCTTACTCTAAGTAGGTTATTCCTCGATTTCATATTTAGAAAAAAAATCTTTTTTCTTATTACACATTCTTTACACTGGTTCTCTAAGCGTTGATTTTACAAGGCTTTCGTGGTATTTTGATATTATCAGATTTTAATTAATCTAAAAGATTAATTAAAAAATAAAAGCTCACCTTTTTTAGGTAAGCTTTTATTTTATTTGAACCTTAGTATGCTATGGTATATCCATCAGCAACTTTTGTACAACTTAATGCATAACTCTCAACAGTTTGATCAGTCTTTCCGCAACTTAGTTTTTTGCTTTGATGCGCTCTTTGTGGGCATCCTCCCGTATTCCATGGATCAGCGTAAAAACTTTCATCATGTGCTGTAGCATCTCCACACCAGTCAGCATTACAATATGCACAGCTCCAATGCTCCTCGTTTGTGTCTGCATTATATCCCCAACACCTGTTGAAAAAATGCGGATCATAGGAAGTAACTGTTTTGTAGCATGCATCTGTATGAGTATGGTATACTGGAGTAGTGTAACAACCTCCATTTGTTGAAGAATTTCCAGTATGAACATGATTGATTTGCGTAACATTTATAGCTTGTGTTATTGTTTCTTTTGCATTACCTGCATTATCAGTAGCTAGAATATGTAGGTAATTACTTCCTACTGCTAAAGGAATTGTTATTTGGCTTTTTTCCGAGCTAATTGCATTAGTATATTTTGATTCATTTGTTCCTAATGTATCTGCACTATTGTTGGCAACCCATTTACATTTTGCTAAGTTAACTCCTGAGAAACTATCTCTAAGTTCAATACTTGCAGTAACCTTAGGGTCACTAGCTACTGTTCCTGCCCCTGAAAGGCTAACAGTTGTTTCTACAGCTTCCTTATCTTTTGGAATCATTTCCTCTTTAACATTATCAATTGTATTAGTGATTTTATTTAGTCCTGATTGCTCTAGTAAGGCTGCATTTTCATACTCCAATTTTGCCTCTTTAGCTTTGTTTATAATTCCATCATCCGAGCTTAATGTTTTTATTGTTATTCCTGCTAATATCAAAAGCACAATAATTGTAATAACAAGAGCCAGTATAGTAATTCCTTTTTCTTGAGCCTCATATTTTATTTTTCTTCCATCAATTTTTTTCATCTTCTGCTTCATAATCTATTCTCCTTGTTATATTCTTATGAAGATAGATTATCATTAGAATATTCTAAATTCAACCCATTATAATCTAAAGTCAATTGAATGTAATAAACTTGTTAGCGCAATTATAATTCTATTTCATTTGCACATTTTTCTTCTTCTATTTCATCTTTTATATTTTGAAGTGTATCTGTTGCAATATTATTTAATGCTTCTCTTGTAAAGAATGCTTGATGTGATGTTATTATTACATTAGGCATAGAAAGTAATATTGATAAGTTCTTGTCTCTTACATAATCATTTGAATTATCACGTAAAAAGAATTTTTCTTCGTTTTCGTACACATCTAGACCAACTCCACCGATTTTACCAGTTGAAAGTTCTTCAACTAAATCATCTGTTTTTATTAGTTTTCCTCTACTGCAGTTAATAATGTATACTCCTTTTTTCATTTTATCTATACTATCCTTATTTATCATTCCCTCTGTTTCTTTAAATAATGGACAGTGTAAAGATATAATATCTGATTCTTTATATAATGTATCAAGATCAACATATTTAAAGCCTTCTTGCTTTTCAAATTCCTTATCTTCATATACATCATAAGCTAAGATATTTGCTCCAAAGCCCTTCATTATTTTTATAAATACTTTTCCTATTCTTCCGGTTCCAATAACACCGACAGTTTTGCCATGAATATCAAAACCTAGTAATCCATCTATTGAGAAGTTATACTTTTTTGTTCTTTGATATGACTTGTACAACTTTCTATCAATATTAAGAAGCAATGCTACAGCATGTTCTGCAACAGCATAAGGAGAATATTGTGGAACACGTACTACCTTTATATTCCCTTTATTTTTCAAATCAACATTGTTATATCCCGCACACCTAAGAGCAAGTACTTTTACTCCGTTTTCATTTAATATTCTCATTGTTTCTTCATCGCAATTATCATTTACAAATACACATACAACATCATATCCTTTTGTCAAAGGAGCTGTTTCATGGTTTAATCTTGATTCATAATATGTTATGTCAAAACCAAAATCTTTATTGTATTTTTCAAATACATCCTTATCATATTTTTTTGTATCAAAAAAAGCTATTTTTGTCATAATTATCCCTCCTAAATTTTTATTTTAAATCTTTTTTTATTAAAAGTAAATATATTTAATGTTTTTTTATTTTTTTTATTTTTACTGGACTTTTTTACTAAAATATATTATGATTTAAAAAATATTAAATTATACATTTTGGAGGATAATTATGTATAGAAAAATAAACTCAGTGTTAATTGTTTTACTTGCTTCTTTTTTAGCTTTTCTTTTTGCATCAAAAGTAAATGCTTCTTCACAGACTCAACCAACTTCTTTAAATTCTACTCAATCTGTGTCATCATCTACTTATCAAAATTCTACTGTTGGCACCTCAATACAAAGTAATCAGTCTACTTCATCGGTATCATCAAATAACTTGGCAACTTCTTCTAACTCAGTATCAAGCATATCTAATTCAGTTGCTAAAACAAATTCAACAGTAATTCAAAGTGTAAATAATGTAAGCACATCATCTGCTAGCATGGGAGCAACAGAAATTCTTAACATCATATTAATAGCAGTTGGAGTAATCATTATTTTATTAGCAATTGCAATACTAATCAGATTAAAATAAAAGAATTAATATTATATTATTTGAAATATCCGTGTATCGCTCAAGCGAACACGGATATTTCTTTTCCTCTAAAGTATAATTTCAACTAACAAAGAACAAAACAAACAAGACATAATTTATATTGTTTAAAATGACGCATAGCGACCGAAAGTTACTTTCGACTAACGAAGAAAGAAACGAACAAGACATGAAAAATAATATAATATTGATTCTTTTTTCTTAGCATTATTACAGTTTACCCATGTCCCCTTTCTTTCACTATTTCTTTTTGTTTTTTATAATTTTCTAGTTCATCATTCCATTTTTGATATTTCTCATCATTTCTGTGGTCATCTAAATTGTAGTTGTTTTTTAAGTAGGTTGCTATATACTTTCCAACCTTTTCTGCTCCATATATATTTAAGTGGTTTCCCTCATCTTGAGTATCTTTATCCCAATCAATGTTTATATTTTCATCATAGTTTAAATCTATATATTGAACATGTATCTCCTCTGCATATTTATAAACAGATGCACTCTTTTCTACAGACCAGTATGTTGGCTCTGGTATCTTTAATAATACCAGTTTAATTTCATTTTGATTGCATATTTCTAATATCTTTTGTATATATTTTTTTGCGTCTTCTGATACGTCTGATGTTTTGATTTCATCAAAGTTCTCATTTAATTCTTCTTTTTCACTCTTTATTCTTTTATTTCTTCCTGCTAATTTTTTTATTCTTGACTCTAGAAGATAACCTTTATATGTGTTTTCTCCTCTGCATACAAGTTTTCTTACATCATTTTGATCTATTTTATCCCATCTTCCATGGTATCTTAGTATTGGAAATACACATCCTAGCTTTTGCCAGTTTGAGAAACCATATATTTCGTCGTTAATCATTTCTAGTTTGTTTTTTCCAAATTTCATTGTATCTATTACATTTCTTTTATTTAACTCTTGTTCATTTTTTGCCGAGTTGAATATCTCTCCGCTTTCTAAAAATATCATTTTAGGCTTTTGCGTTTTTAGAGCTTCTTTTATCAAATAATATGATGACCATATTTTTTGTCCTGGAGTTGATAACGAATATCCTGTTATTCCATCTTCTTGATATATTTCAAATGGAGATACTCCAGTATATACTCCAGATGCACCTAGATACATAACATCTATAGTTTCTTTATCTTGCTTGTAAAAATCCACTATTGTATTTGTTGCATTCCATTCATTAAAACTTCCTGCTGGGTTAAGAATGAATGTGCAAATTGATAATGTTACAAGTAGTATTGCTAAGAATATTATAAATTTAATAAAGTTCTTCATTCTTCTCCCCTTTCTAAAATTGACCATATATAAAGCTTTGTACATTATAACCTTCCCCATATATACCAAATACTATTATTGAAACAATTAGTGCTATTAAAACAATCCATTTAAATATTATATTTTGTTTGTTTAGTGTTTCTCTTATTTTCTTACCATGTTCTTGTAATACGCTTACCATTACAAATACAAGTGTTGCGATTATTAAGACCTTCCAGTCGCCTGAAGTCATTCCTCCTAAGGACCACATCTTGCCATTGAACATCATTTCAATATCATGTATTTTTGGAATTGACTTAAACATATCAACTGATGCTCTTAGAGTATCTGCTCTAAATATTAACATACCAAAACACACAAATATTCCTGTTCTTAAAATTTGCCATAGTTTGTAGCTCCAGGCTTCTGTATTAATTTTCAATATTTTAATTATTTTTTTACCTACTGGCTCTAGTATCTTTCCTAGCATCATTATCACGTAGTAATATAAGCCATAAATTATATATTTAATTCCTGATCCATGCCAAAATCCATTGCATATCCATACGCAAAGAAGTGAACATGCACTTGGAATTATTTTACTCATATAGCTTTCTTTAAAAATTTTCTTAGACGCTAGTGTAATTTTCATTGAAAATTTTGAAAGTGATACAGGATAGAAAACATAGTCTTTTAGCCAGGTTCCAAGTGTAATATTCCATCTTCTCCAAAATTCATCAATTGATCTTGAATAAAATGGTCTTTCAAAGTTTTGATCAAGATGAATACCAAACAATTCAGAAACACCTCTAATTATATCAATTCCACCTGAAAATTCTGCATATATTTGGAGAGTATATCCTACTATTGCTAGTGCAATTATTGGACCAGAGTAGCAAGTATAATCAGCAAATACAGCATCAACATACATCGCAACTCTATCTGCTATAACCATCTTCTTAAAATAACCCCATAGCATTAGTTCTGCACCACTTTGAAAATTATTATATGTAATTTCATGTGGCTCATATAGCTGGTTTGCCAATCTATCATATCTACCTATTGGGCCTTCTACCATCTGTGGGAAGAATGATAAAAATAGAGCAACTTTTCCTATATTTTTATCTGCTTCGCACTTTCCTCTGTATACATCTACAATATATGAAATTGCTTGCAATGTATAATATGAAATTCCCAAAGGTAGCATAAATTTGAAAACAGTCATATTAGTTTTGAATAAATTGTTTAATTCTTGTATAAAAGTTGATGAGTATTTTAATGTAACAAGCATTCCAATGTTTATTAAAATTCCAATCACTAAAACAATCTTTTTATTTCTTTTAGCAAGTCTTTTAATTTCTTTTTTCTGTTCTTTTTCATTTATCTCTTTGCATTTTGATTTAGCATTCTTTTCAATTTTTCCTATCTTCAAAGCTGAAAAATAAACAGTTAAAGTTGATATTACTAAGAAAATGGTCAATGCTTTGCTATTTAAAATAAAGAATATGTAACTGGCAATTAGAAGAATTACCCATTTGATTTTCTTTGGTACTATTTTGTATGCAATTAGTATTATAAATACAAACGCAATAAACTCTAGTGAATTAATAAGCATTGGTTATGCTCCCCCTTTTCTTCTCTACTCATCTTGCAATTTTGTTATTAAATCATATATTGTTTTTGCTGATTTAAAATTCTCTGGTACTAAGTCTTTTGGTGTTATTTCTACATCAAATTCTTCATCAATTTTAGCAACAAGACTTACTATATCAAATGAATCTAATATTTCATCCTCCATTAAATTTTCTTCTTCTTCAAAATCAACTCCTGGTTTAATTTCACTTAAAATTTTAATTAAATCTTCCATTTTTTCCTCCATATACATTTTATTTTTCTTTATATACATTTAAAATACTGTTTTACTTTTAATTATCATAATTAATTATTATAAAATATATTTACCAATTTGCTATTTTTTTAACATCTTATACTTAAAATTCACATTGTTATTGATTATTTATGTAGTCACTTTTTAATTTCTTCCTATCAATTTTTCCATTACTATTATATGGTATATGGCTTAATCTTATGTATGTGTTTGGTCTCATGTAAGGCAGTAATATATCATTAACCTTCTTTGCCAAATTATTCTCATCAATTTCTCCTTGATAGTAAAGAACAATCTTTTGATTCTCATCATCATAAATTGCAGCACATAGTGTTACTTCTTCAATTCCATAAATATTTCTTTCAATTTCGCCTAGCTCTATTCTGTAGCCCAGATGCTTTATTTGATAATCTTTTCTTGAAAGATATATTATTTCTCCTTTATCATTATACTTTACTATGTCTCCTGTTTTGTACACAATTTCTGGATATGCATTTTGTAAAGGATTTTGCACAAACACTTCACTGGTTTTTGTTGGATTTTTATAATATCCATTAGCCAAAAATGATCCTCTTGCATACAATTCGCCCGACTTTGATTCTACATAATTGCCATCAGAATCTTTTTCAAGTTTTATTTCTTTCATATTTTCATCAACAATCATTAAATCACAATTATTACAGTGTGAACCAATTGGTATTGATTCATTATTCTCGAATTTTCTATTTACTATGTAATATGAACATATATCTGTGGTTTCTGTTGGGCCATAAAGATTAGCAAATAATACATTTGGGAATTTGCTTATCCACATATTAAGTTGTTTTGTTGGCATTACCTCTCCAGCAAAAAGTACCTTTTTAAGAACATCTATTTTAGCCATTTCAAGAGCTCCAAGATTTGCAACCAAACATAATGCCGAAGGGACCCAATAAATTGTATTTACTTTCTTTTTATTCAAAAACTCAATTAGTTTTATAGGAAATGAAAACAACATTTTAGGAATAATATATAGAGTAGCTCCAGTAAGTATAGTTGTAAATACATCTGTAATAGACATACTAAAGTAAAATGGAGTTTGACTACCCCATATAGTCTTTTCATTTATATCAAAAGTATCCTTTACCCAATTTATATAGGAAATAACAGCTTTATGAGATAAAACTGTTCCTTTAGGAACTCCAGTTGAACCAGAAGTAAATAAAATATACATTACATCTGTATCTATCTGATTATCCCTAATCTCGGCAAGTTTTTCACTATCAATTTTGGTTTCCTTAGCATCTTCTAATAAAACTACATTTTTTAAATTATCAATTGAAAGTTTTTCAAGCTTTACTTTGTTTTTTTCATCAGTAACAACCGCAATCGGTTCTAAAGTATCAATTATAGATTGCATTCTATCTCTAGGAGACTTTGTATCAATAATTGTATAGAAATTTCCACTATAAAGAACTCCAAACATTGCCTCTAGGCAATTTATAGTCTTATCAATAAATATGACTATTGGCTTTTTATTATTATTTAATTTTGATAAGAAGGTACCAATTTTCTTGCAATCGCTTGTAAACTCATTATAAGTAATTTCTCTTTGGCTCTCTCCAAATGCTATTTTATTTGGAAAATTTCTATTAGTATCTTCTAATAATTGTAATATATTTTTTACCATAATACATCCTTTTAAATTTGATATTGATACTATACTACTTAAATAAAAAAATTTCAATAGAACAAATGTATTACTTTTTTGATATAAATGATTTTTTTGTGCAAGTTACATTTATTTTACAGAATTATATTTTTTTTCGCTTAAAGAAAATATTAATTTTATTACTTGTGCCATTAAAAAAGTGTAAATAAAAAGAGAAGCTACTTCAAGATTATTCGTCTAAAATATCCTCTCTCCAAAATTTTTTCATATAACTTCATATAAATTGATTTTTTTATTTTTCATCATCTTTATAATGATCATAGTGATTATCATTGTGATTTTTGTTTCTATCATCTGAATATTTTACAATCAGTACAATTATAAGAATTGCTATAATTATAATAATAATCCACATCCAAGTATTCGCATTAATTCCTAAAAAAGTATAAGCATTCTCATTATTTAAGCTTGTTGTCTCAGCAGAATATATCATTGCATTATTTGTACTATTAGAAACAGTTTCGCCTGCATCTTTGATTGAGTTGCCAACGTGCTCTGTTACATTTTTTACTCCTCCTGCTACACCTGTTGCAACGTTTCTTGCGCCTTCTCCTGCATCTTTAATTCCATTTTTGGCATTATCAATTCCATTATCTACATGAGTAACTACGTTTCCCATTACTGTATTCTCACCAACGACCTGATTTTTATCAATTGCAAACACAGACGTTATTGTAACCATTGAAAATAAGCAAAACAAAATTAATGAATAAATTATTTTCTTTTTCATAATTGCATTTCCTTTCTTAATTTCACTTTTATACGCTATTAATTTATCCATTAATTTTGATTTTATGTAAAATTTATTTAATTGATTGCCTTTTCATTGATTTCTTTTGTTCTCTAGCTTATAATACTTCTATAAAAAAGGAGGTTTTTATGTCAAAATTAATAATGATAACTGGTCCACAGGCAGTTGGTAAAATGACAGTTGGACAAGAATTAGTCAAAATAACAAAATTTAAACTGTTTCATAATCATATGACTATAGATCTTGTAAATAATTTTTTTAGCTATAGTACTAAAGAAGGCCAAGAATTAGTAAAAATACTTAGAGTCAACATGTTAGAATATTTTTCGAAGAGCACCATTCCAGGAATAGTCTTTACTTATGTGGTAAATTATGATAAGGAATCCGATTTAGAAAATATTAGGAATTTTAAAAACATTTTTGAATCTAACGGTGGAGAATTTTACTATGTTGAACTTAATGCTCCTCTTAGTATTAGGCTTGAAAGAAATAAAACAGAAAATCGATTATCATGCAAACCTGAAAAAAGAAATATTGAATTTAGTGAAAAACAGATATTCCACGCCGAAGAAAAACATCGTAATTACTCGTTGCCTAATGAGCTAAATTTTAAAAATTATATTCAACTAGATAATTCAAACATCCCTGCATCTGAAGTTGCAAAAATAATAAAAGAAAAGTTCAGCTTTTAACTATTAAAGCAACTTGAACTTTTCTTTATTTAATACTATAAGATAATTAATTCTTTAGATACCTTGCAATTTTAATATCTGCTTCCTTTTTCTTTAAATCTTCTCTTTTGTCAAAAAGTTTCTTTCCTCTGCCAATTCCAAGTTCCATCTTTACAAAGTTACCTTTAAAGTACAATGAAATTGGAATAAGTGAATAACCTTTTTGTGAAGTTAAACCTATTAGTTTGTTTATTTCATTTTTGTTTAATAATAGTTTCTTTGGTCTTAATGGATCTTTATTGTATATGTTTCCGTTTTCATAATTGCTTATGTTCATTGAGTATACAAAAACTTCTTTGTTCTTTTCGATTACTGCATAACTGTCTTTTAAGTTAACTTTTCCTTGCCTTATTGATTTTATTTCTGTACCAAATAATACTATTCCAGCTTCAATTTTATCAATTATATCATAGTTGTGATATGCAGCTTGGTTCTTTGCAATTAGCTTATTCTTTTCCAATTTCATTTCCTTTTCTTTATTTTAACAATTTTATATTCTTTTAATTAATTGATTATTTTATGTATTTGTTTTTTATACATTGTACAATCTATTCAATTAAATATTCTACTTATTACACTTTGGAACCGTACTTATTAAGCTTTGTTTGAGCATCCGAATACATCTCTCATTTTATGAGCTACAGTTTCTTCTATGTACTCTCTTCCAAGTCCTAAATATTTTCTTGGGTCAAATATTTCAGGTGATTCAATGAATGTCTTTCTTATTCCTGCTGTCATAGCTAAACGAAGGTCTGTATCAACATTGATTTTTGAAACGCCTCTTTTACTTGCTTCATGTAGCATTTCATCAGGTACACCTTTTGCTCCAGGCATATTTGCTCCATATTTGTTGCACATTTCAACATATTCAGGAATAACTGTTGAAGCTCCATGTAGTACAATTGGAACATCAGGCATTAATGCTTTTACCTTTTCAAGTATATCAAAGCGAAGTCTTGCTTCTCCTTTAAATTTATATGCTCCATGGCTTGTTCCTATAGCTATTGCAAGTGAATCACATCCTGTTCTTTCAACAAACTCAAGTGCTTGGTTAGGATCAGTGTACATTGCATCATCTTCTTTTACATTTACGTCATCTTCGACTCCTGCAAGTTTGCCAAGCTCTGCTTCAACCACAACTCCATGAGCATGAGCATAGTCAACAACCTCTTTAGTTTTTCTAACATTCTCTTCAAAATCATATTTTGAGCCATCAAACATTACTGATGTATAACCACTGTCAACACATAATTTGCAAGTTTCAAAATCTGGTCCATGGTCAAGATGAAGGGCAACTGGTACATCATGTTCTTCAAGTCCTGCTTCTACCATTTTCTTTAGATAAGGAATTCTTGCATATTTGATAGCACTTGATGATGTTTGAAGTATAACTGGTGAATTTTCTTTTGCTGCTGCGTCAAGTATTGCTTGTACAAATTCCATGTTATTAATATTAAATGCTCCAATAGCAAATTTTTCTTTAATAGATTTTTTAAACATTTCTGTTGTTGTAACTAAACTCATATTTACACCTTACTTTCTCCATTAATTTTAGGTTTAATGGCTACCTATTTACAATTTAGCTGCATTATATCACTATTGATTTTATAAGTAAAGAAAAGAACGTAAGAAATTCTTACGTTCTTAATAAGGTTAACTCTTATTAATTGTATAGTCAACTGTTAGACTTTTTTCCATAAGAAATCAAGTCCATCTTTTACAGTTTTTTCCTCTTTAGCATTCTTTCCTTTCTTCTTAGCTCTGTCTTCGATTTGAATCTTATCTAGCCATAAGAAAGATAAGAAAGAAATGAATATAAAGGCTTCATCAATTACTATGCATTTTGATATTGTTTCAACTATTTCTTGTGGTGCATTTGCTAATTCAATTGTATGACCTACTAAAATAGCACAGAAAACTAATAACATTATACATGGTACTGTGTTAGTCTTAAAATTTCTTGCTAAGAAAAGACAAAGAACAAACAATATAAGGGCAATTATTAAAAAATAACTTTGTGTAAAATCAATTAATGGCATGCCTTTTTCCTCCTTTGTTGTTTCTATATATTACTATACAATAAGAAAGTTTATTTTTCAATGAAATTTGTATTAAATTTTTGTTACATAAGTTTTGCATTTAACATTCACTTAACGTTACATAAGGCTTATATAAGAAACTTAAATTTATTTTTCAAATATAACTTGCATTCTTAGTTTTCATTTTCTATTGCTTTATTAATCGTTTAATTAATCTTATGCAAGTTTTTGTTCAATAAATTTTGCAAGTTCTTTAGCTTTTTTTGTTATGTAATCCTGCTTCTCACCTTCTATCATAACTCTCACTAGGCTTTCTGTTCCAGAAGCTCTTATTAAAACTCTTCCGTTATCTTTAAATTCATCATTCAAATGTTTAATTTTCTCTTGAATTTCTTTGTCTTTCTCAAAGTCATACTTTTTCTCACTATTAACTTTGGCATTTACTAATATTTGTGGGTATATTTTAATTATTTTTTTCAACTCTGTTACATCTTTTTGAGATTCAAGAATTATTTTTATTAACATTAGAGATGTTAATATTCCATCACCAGTTGGATTGCAATCAAGAAAAATTATGTGACCTGATTGTTCTCCTCCAATGTTATATCCGTTTTTTAACATATTTTCTAATACGTACCTATCTCCAACTTTTGTTTGTATGAATTTTATTTTTTCACTATCGCAGAACTTCTTTAAACCTAAATTACTCATTACAGTTGCAACTAGTGAATTATTCTTTAGAGTGCCTTTTTCTTTCATATACTTTGAAATAATAGCCATAATTATATCACCATCTATTTCATTTCCATCTTTGTCTATTGCTAAACATCTATCTCCATCGCCATCATAAGCAATACCCAAATTACACTTATTGCTTTTAACAAATTCTTTAAGCATTTCTAAATGAGTAGAACCACAATTTTCATTTATATTTATCCCATTTGGAGTATCATTTATAATATAATGATTAATTCCAAGCATATTATATACTTCATCTGCTATCTTATATGTTGCGCCATTTGCTACATCAATTGCAACTTTAAAATCATCTTTCTTCAATACTTCAAAATCATCCTCAAATGTTTTTCTAAAGAAATACAAATACTCTCTTTGAAGTTCTTCACAGTTCTCAGCAACTCCAATTCCCTCTGGTCTTGCAATAAGCTTCTCAATTTGATTACTATCTAGAACATTTTCAATCTCTTCTTCTATTTCATCTGGAATCTTCATTCCCTTATTACTAAAAAATTTAATTCCGTTATAATCATATTTGTTATGTGAAGCAGAAATGACAACACTGGCATCAGCCTTTAGCTTTTTGGTTAAATACGCAATTCCTGGTGTAGGAACCACCCCTACTAATTTAACATTTGCACCAAAGCTTAAAAAACCAGCAGTCATTGCACTTTCTATTAAAGTGCCAGAAATTCTTGTATCTCTTCCTATTAATATTGTTGGTTTTCTGCCATTAGCATGCTTTGATAAAACATAAGCCCCGGCTTTTGCAACCCTATATACAAGCTCTGGCGTAAGCTCAGTATTTGCAATTCTTCTAATACCATCAGTTCCAAAATACTTCATAACAATATCCTTTCGTCAGTCAATTTATCAATATTTAATATTATGTTGTTTAAAATACCACGAATCTTACATGCGAAGTGCGAACGTTTCTTTCTTCCGAAAGTTAGTTTTTACTAATGAAGAAGGAAACAAATAAGGCATTGAAAAACACTACAATATTAAATATGCTTAAAAATATCACATAATTTTTTTAATGTGCAGTCTCTTTTTTTAATTTTGTCTTTAATCTACTAGATATTTTCACTACTATATTATAGTTTATAGCCACACTATATGCTATCGCTATTAATAATGAAATTATATTTAGTACCCAGTATAAGGTATTTGGAATACCTGGAATATATCTCAAATAATAGCATACACATACAATTGTAAGTACTACAGTAGGTCCTAACCACTTTACTTCTTTTAATTTTATATATTTTCTTATTTTCTTTCTTCTATAAAAATATACAATCAAGTCAGCAATCAGAGTTGAAAAGCATGCTGCATATATTTCAAAATGATTTACAAACATTAAATCTACAACCAAGTTTATTGCAGCTGCTACAAATGTAGTTGTTCCCATTATCTTAGTATCTTTATACGCACTAAATATTCCTCCATAAAAACTTGATAAATTTGAATAATACGTTGCTATCATTATTATTGGAATGTAAATAAATGCTTCATCATAGTTTTTATTTATAAAAATAGGAAATACAAATGGCATTATAGCTATAAGGCAAAGAGTAACCGCATAAATAAATCTTTTCATGTCTTGATAGATCATGTTATAATATTCTTGTCTATTGTCATCTTTTATTATTTTTGCAGCTGATTCTTTCCACGCAGTGTAAAAATATCCATATAACACATTTATAATATTAGGAAATTTATTTGCCATTGCGTAAATTCCATTAGCCTCTGGATTAATCATTTTTGTAAGAATAATTCTATCAGACATATTAATTATGCTCCAAGAAATGCTGTTGGGAACAAGCGGAAACGAATATTTTACCATCTGTTTCATTAATGGTTTATCAAGTACTCCCATATACTCATGTAAATGCAATTTTGCAAATATAATTAATGCCGTTAGTATATTAGCTATTGCATTGGCAAGTAATAATCCTCCTGCTGATGGTGTTACAAGCAATACTCCTATTGTTAAAATTAAAGTTCCAATTCCCAATATAAAATTAGAGAATGAATATAATTTTATTTTGCTAAGACCTCTTGCCAAGGCGTTGCTTAAAGCTATTATTATATTTGATATAACAAATGTAATAAAAATAGTAATAAAAGAAGGGGAATAATTTGTCGCAAGTTTTAGTACCAGTATCGCAAGTGGTATAAAAACTATAACTCCAGTCAGCGTATATATAATAGTCTGGCTAATTATTTTCTTCATTTCTCTTTTTGTGCTTGCATCAATTAAAAACCTAAACATTGCTTCTTCCATTAGAAGTGTTATAATTGGGCATAAGAACATAGAGATAGTACAAACAAAATCATAAGTACCATACTCACCAACTGACATTTTCGCAGTATAAAGTGGTAGTAGTATATATGACAAAATTTGCGTACTTAATTTTCCAATTGCTATTATTACTGTATTTTTTACTAACTGGCTTTTGTGACTCATAATTCTCCTTAATCAAATTGAGATTATATAAATTTATTATATCTAAAAATTCTTTCAGTATAGTTAATATCGTTTTATTGTTTTATTGCTTTATTTCTTTATTAATTTATATATTTCTTCTTCAAGATATGTGTTAAAATTATTTTTGTTACTGTTAAATTTCTTTGGTTTAAAATTTTCCTTTAATAGTTCTGGAAGCTTTGAAAAATCATCTAATCTTAAGATGTAACCTTCCTTCTCGAATGTATCCAGTATTTGAAGCTGATGATTATTTACATGCTCCTTGTACTTTTTTAGTCTTGCAGCTACAATCATCATTTTGTCAAGTTTTAACCCTTCTATTATTGTGCCAACACCTGCATGCGTAATAATTACTCTTGCTTCTTTCATATATTTTTCAAATTCTTCATTTGATAAATATTGATGCAATTCAAAGTTTTTTTCTAAATTTTCAACCATGTCCTCATCTGGTTTAGTCGAACCATATTGAATTACTACCTTTTCATCGATTCTTAATGCTAATGTTGCATCTAATAATCTTCTAAATTGTTTATCCTGAGTTCCTAATGTAACAAAAATCAAAGTTCTTCCCCCAAATCCAAATTATTAATACATTATTTTTTATATTTATGCCTTTGTGGCATTTACTTATTTGTATTGCATTTTACATGTTTATTTGTATTGCGTTTATCTTTATAATAATATTTGCATTCTTATTTGTTGTATTTACACTTAACCTATATTTATCTACTTATTACATATATATAATATATGATTAAAATTGTTTAAAATATACTTCCCCAATACACTGCTTTTTTATAGATTTTTTTCATTTCTTCCCACTGTACAACAAATGTATCAGCAATTGGATAAACCAATCTGCCTGCTAGGGTTTTTGAATTTTTATTTGCAAATGTTTCAATCCATATTACTTTTTTTCCAAACAACTTTGCAATATAGCACATAAGTACTGCCGTATGGGCTCCTGTTGTTACAACAATATCAGGTCTTATCCTTATAAATATTGTTAAACTTATGAAAAAGTTTAATAACATTATGAAAAAATATAATATAGGTTTCTTTCTTGTTCCATATATTAAATAATTAATTCTATTTTTGTACTTTTCTTTTAAACCTCTTGTAGTTTTTGTTTTTTCGGTTACCACGCTATAATCATATCTTTTAAAATCAAGTTGTTGGAGCTCATTAATATGACCTCCGCTCACTTGATATAAATAAAACTTTTGGTATGTACTTACTTTTATTATTTTTTTTTACCATAAAAACCTCTTTTAACATAGGTTATATTTATATTTAAAAATTTATTTGCATTTTAGAATTATTTTGAAATTTTATTTTAAATGTTTATCTTGAAATTTTCCTTTAAAATTTCATTTTGAATGCTTGTTTTTTATTTATACTGTTTGTTTTATATTTTTTTATTTGTTGTACATTTTCCTATAATATAACATTTTTACATTTTTCTAGGAACTTTTATTCCTAAAAGCTTAAGTCCATTAGTTAATGTACATTTAGTCATGTATGTAAGATAAAGTCTTGCATACTTTGTTTCTTGATCATCACATATTACTTTGTTATTATTGTAGAATGATGAATACGTTTTTGATAATTCAAGAATATACCTTGCAATTATTGATGGTTCATTTTTTTGCATTGCAAGAACTAATATATTTTCGAAATTTGCTATTAATTTTATAACATTGATTGAGTCTTCATCTGTTAGCTTTTCAGCATTTACCTTTTTCTCATCAAAATCGAACTCGGCTTTATTTAATATACTTGCTGTACGTACAGCTGTATATTGCACATAAGGACCAGTTTCACCATTAAAATTTAAAGCAGCATTTAAATCAAATACTTGATTTTTAATTCTTGAATCTTTCAAATCATCAAATATTACAGCCCCTACTCCTACTTCTTTTGAAACTTCTTCTTTATCGTCAATTTCTTTATCTATCATTATTTCATTAACTTTTGATATTGCTTCCTCAAGTAAGTCTTTTACTTTTACAAAGTTTCCTTTTCTTGAAGACATTTTTCCTTCTGGCAACCTTATCATTCCATAGCTTACGTGTTCAAGTCCATTTGTATACTTCTCATCTAAACCTAAATATTTTGAGACTGCAAATACCTGTTTAAAGTGTAAAGCTTGTTCTTCTCCAACCACATATAAACATTTATCAAAATCGTAGGTTCTAGCTCTATATAAAATTGCAGCTAAATCACGTGTTGCGTATATTGATGAACCGTTTGACTTTTGAATAATACAAGGTGTTTTGATTCCTTCGGAAGTTAAGTCAATGATTTTCGCTCCATTTGATTCTTCAACTTTGCCTGATTTTTCAAGTATGTCAATTACCTCTTGCATTTTATCAGAATAAAATGATTCTCCATTCATGGAATCAAATTTTACATCTAACAATTTATATATTTTATCAAACTCTTGTAAACTTAAGCTTTTGAATTTGTTCCATAAATTTACGCAATACTCATCTCCATCTTCAAGTTTCTTAAATGTTTGACGGCATTCTTCAAGAACACTTTCATCTTTTTCACAAAGCTCATTTATTCTTACATATATTTGTGATAGCTTGTCAATTGGATCTTTTTCAAAATCATATTCATTACCCCATCTTTTATATCCCTCAATAAGTTTTGCAAACTGAGTTCCATAATCACCCAAATGATTAATTCCAATTGTATTAAAGCCAAGGAATTTATATAAATGATATAAAGAATTTCCAATTATAGTTGTTTTTAGGTGCCCAATATGAAAAGGCTTTGCAATATTAGGAGAAGAATATTCTACAATTATATTCTTTCCTTCTCCCATATTTGATTTGCCATATTCTTCTTTTTGCATTGCAAATTTTTCAATTGTATTTTTTACAATTATCTCTTTTTGTATATAGAAATTTAAAAATCCATTTATAACTTCTGTATGTGATATAACTGAGTTTTCTTGTATAGCATCTTTTAGCTCTGTTGCAATTTGAAATGGAGCTTTCTTTAATTTTTTTGATAGATTAAAACATGGAAATGCATAGTCTCCATTTGTTTTGTCTTTTGGAACTTCTATATTCTTTTCGATTGTATCAACATCTATGCTTACATCATAATTAGTTTTTATTGCAATATATAATTCTTTAGCTATATTTTCTTTAAAATTCATTTTAATCTCCTAAACAAATTCCAATATCTCTTGCTGTTTTTACAAGTTCATCATTCATAGTTACTAATCTAACATTACTTTCTTTTGTTCCGCCCTCTACAGCTCCTAACTTTTTGTTATCTCCAACAACATCTTCTAATGGAACATATCCAAGTTTACCATTTTTTATAACAGTTAGTACTCCAAATTTTCCTTCCATAGCCAATTCCATTGCTTTTGCACCATATTTAGTAGAAAGAACTCTATCATAAGCGGTTGGGCAACCACCTCTTTGCATATATCCTAATGTTGTGCATCTTGATTCTAGTCCTGTAAGAGCTTGTAATTCCTTTGCAACTCTTTCACCAGCACCTGAGAATTTTGTTGTTATTCCTGTTCCTTCACCAATATTAGCTGTGAATGTTGAAGCTTCTCCATTCTTTGGCATAGCGCCTTCTGATACAACAACAACACTAAACATTTTACCATGTTCTTTTCTCTTTATTATAGCTTCTGCAGCTTTGTTTATATCATAAGGAATCTCTGGAATAAGTGCAACATCTGCTCCACCTGATATTGCTGACTCTAATGCAATCCATCCTGCAAATCTACCCATTACTTCTAATACCATAATTCTGTGGTGTGTTTCTGCTGTTGTATGAAGTCTATCAATAGCATCTGTAGCAACAGATACGGCTGTGTTATATCCAAAAGTAATATCTGTACATGCAACATCATTATCAATTGTTTTTGGAACGCCTATTGTATTAATTCCTTTAATAAATAAATCCCTTGCTGATTTTTGAGTACTATCTCCACCCAAAGTAAATACACAATCAAATCCATCATCTTTAACATTTTGCACGCATTTATCAGACAAATCTTTATACTCTACACTTCCATCAGGGTTTGTAACTTTGTAATGGAAAACTATAGTATTGGTTGAAGAGCCAATAATTGATCCCCCTTTATTAAGTATTCCTGAAGCTAAGTAGCTTCCATCTAAACGAACAAAGTTGTTTTCAAGAAGTCCTTTGTAACCATCTATAAATCCATAACACTCTATACCATTATTTTCTGCGGTTTTTGTAATAGCTCTAATTACAGGGTTTAAACCTGCAACATCTCCTCCATTAGCTAAAATAGCGACTTTCTTAATCATTTTAAACTCCTCCTATATTTTTATCTTTTAAACATTTACATATTTACATACTTACATATTTAAGTTGCATATTATGCCTTGTATCTACCTTTGTCTTTCTGCATCTGCCTTATTATCTATTCATTCTTCTTTTTATTTGCTATTATGTTTCTCTATTTCTTATTTTTAATCTTTATTATTACAATAATTATAATTATTATAAGCATAACACTTAAAGTTGCTAAAACGGCTATTACATTACTCTCTTTATTGAAAAAACCAACTACCAAATTTTTAGTTTCTTGTATCTTACTTTTATTTTCTTGGCTTACTTGTTCTATTGTAAATTGCTTTATAATATTTACATTCAACTCATAAGTTGTAGTTTCGTCACCATTGGAAATAATAATTGATATAATATTATTTCCTTCGACTAGACTTTCATCGTTCCCAATAAACTCTATATTTGCCCCGTCCTCATTAGCCTCTGCTGTAATTTTTAGAGGTTTTATTTCCATTTTTGAAACTTCAATATCATAATAATACCTATTTTCATTAAATTCTGGGGTTATTTTTGCATTTTCTATTTCAAGTTTTTGCAATTTAAGTTTAGTGTCATCTTGCTTAGAAACATTTATATTATATATTTTCTTTACCCCTCTTACTGGTGTAACTGTAACCTTAATTGTTCCTTCTTTTTTTGTTATTTTATTACCAGAAACAGCGCATTTTGCCTTATCATTATCCGTTTCAGCTATGACCTCTACCTCTGTAACATCAGTAGGAATTGTTAAATAATAATTTGTTGTATTCTTGTTAAATGTTGGGTAAAAATCATAACCTTCTACGCGTAATTCCTTTAAAGAATTGTTTGCATCTTTGGCTATTTCCTTCTCATCCTTCGCAGCAAAACTGTAATCTTTTATTACAAATAAATTTAAAACCAATAATAGTGCTGAAAATAAAATAATCTTTACATTCATTTTACTTATATTTTTCTTCATATAATTCTCCTATAATAGAGCTAGCTTTGTTAAAACTGTAACAACATTATAATATCATTACAAAAAGAACTTTTCAATATAATCTATGTACTTTTTTATATTTTGTATATTCTTTGCTTTTCAAAAACTCGTTTAACTTTTTACTTGGCATATTTAGTGTATGATAGCCCATCTCCAACATCTATTATCTGCGTTTCAAGCCTGTCGTTTGTGGTTATCATTTTTATGAATTCTCTAAGATGAGTTACTGCTGTTCTTTGTTTATGCTTATTATAATCACTCATTACATATCCTTTATATAGTATGTTATCTGCAAATATTATTCCATCATCGTTAAGCATTCTTAAAGACTCTTCTAAAAAAATTGGATACTTACTCTTAGCTGCATCAATAAAAACCATATCATATCTATTATTTAATGTTTTTAGAATTTCAACAGCATCACCTTCGAAAAGATTTATTTTTACATCATTTCTTGCAAGCTTTATATTTTCTTTAGCTTTCTTTATCATTTCATCATTTCTTTCAATAGTATCTATCTCACCATTTTCATCGAGAAACTTTGTAAAACAAAGCGCCGAATAACCAACTGCAGTTCCTATTTCAAGAATTCTTTTAAATTTTCTATCTCCTACAATTTCTTCAATCTTTTCCAGAGTATCATCCATTATTATTGGAACATGCTCTTCTATAGCTTCTTTCTTAATTTTCTCTAAATTTCTCATAACCTTACCTTCATTTCTTAATACTTATTAATAATAAAGTCCTTGCATTAATTATTAGATATTGCTTTTATAATTAAACTTTTGTTTTTAATTATAAAAACTTTCATTACTAGACATTATTTTTAATTATAAAAGCTTTCATTAATAGACATTATTTTTAATTATAAAAAACAACTTTCATTATTTAACTTTTTTATTAAATGAACAAGTAAAGTAGCCTACAAATTTAGGCTACTTTATTCTTTACAAACTAATATTATACTTATCTACTAATTGTTATCGCTTGAATTTCTTCTTGCTTCTCTTTCACGAGTTTTCGTATCAAGAATTTTCTTTCTTAATCTTATATTTAAAGGTGTAACTTCAACAAGTTCATCCTCGGCTATAAATTCAATTGATTGTTCAAGTGACATTTTTAGTGGTGGTACTAATCTTAGTGCATCATCTGAACCAGAAGCTCTAGTATTTGTTAAATGCTTTTCCTTACATACATTTACTGAAATATCTTCATTTCTTGAGTTAATACCAACTATCATTCCTTCATATACTTCAACTCCTGGTCCGATTAATAACTCACCTCTAAGTTGTGCATTGTATAATCCATAAGTAATTGACTTTCCAGCTTCAAAAGCCACAATAACTCCTCTAGTTCTTGCTTGAATATCACCTTTATATGGTTCATAATCATCAAAAACACTTGACATTGAACCCTCACCTCTGGTATCAGTCATAAACTCCGTTCTATAACCAATAAGACCTCTTGCAGGAACTCTAAATTCTACCTTAGTATGACCTGGTTCAGCAGGCTCCATATTAATCATTTCACCTTTTCTCGTTCCAATTTTTTGTATTACAGTGCCAACTGTATCATCTGGTACATTAACGCTTAAGATCTCCATAGGTTCACATTTAACACCATCAATATCTTTGAAAATAACTTTTGGACGAGAAACTAAAAGTTCAAAACCTTCTCTTCTCATAGTTTCAATAAGAACTGATAAATGAAGCTCTCCACGTCCACAAACTTCAAAACTCTCAGCTTTATCAGTTTCTTTAACACGTAAAGAAACATTTCTCTCAAGCTCTTTCATTAATCTATCTCTAATATGACGTGATGTAACAAACTTACCTTCTTTACCTGCCATAGGTCCATCATTAACACTAAAAGTCATAGAAACAGTAGGCTCATCAATATTAACAAAAGGAATCTTCTCTGGATGCTCAGCATCACAAACAGTCTCACCAATATTAATATCAGGAATACCAGCAATAGCAACAATATCACCAGCTTCTATCTCATCAGCCTCAACTCTCTTTAACCCCTCATAAGTAAACAACTTAGCAATCTTACCTGAAACATTCTTACCATCATCTTTGCAAGTAACAACATTTTGGCCAACTTTAATTACGCCTCTCTCAACTCTACCAATAGCAATTCTACCAAGATAATCATCATAAGAAATATTTGAAACAAGAAGTTGCATTGGACCATCAACATCAACCTTAGGAGCATCAATTTTATCAATAATTGTATCAAAAATACATCTTACGTTATCACTCTCATCTGATAAATTCATCTTAGCAATACCATTCTTAGCAGATGCATAAATAACTGGAAAATCAAGTTGCTCATCAGTAGCATTCAAATCCATAAATAACTCTAACACTTTATCAACTGCCTTAAGAGGATCAGCACCAGGTCTATCAATCTTATTAATAACAACAATAGGTTGTAAATTAAGAGCTAAAGCCTTCTTCAAAACCTCTCTAGTTTGAGGCATAGGTCCATCAAACGCATCAACAACAAGTAAAACACCGTCAACCATCTTAAGAACTCTCTCAACCTCACCCTCAAAATCAGCATGGCCAGGAGTATCAACAATATTAATTTTAACATTATTGTATACAACAGATGTATTCTTAGAAAGAATAGTTATACCTCTCTCTCTTTCAAGATCATTTGAATCCATTACTCTCTCAGCAACTTGCTCATTATCTCTAAAAACATGGCTTTGCTTTAGTAAAGCATCAACCAAAGTAGTTTTGCCATGATCAACGTGCGCAATAATTGCTATATTTCTTATTTTTTCATTTTTCATTTTCTTAATCCCTTTCAATATTACTTATATTGAGCTAATTTTTAACTCATGTATTATATCATTTATTAATTAAGCTTGTCAACATAATTAAGTACAAAATTTAATATTATATTGTTCGAAGAAGCCGCGTTAGCGATCAAGCATAGCGCGAATGTTTTTTTCTTCCGAAAGTTAGTCTTGACTAACGAAGAAAAAAACGAATAAGGCTTCGAGAACAATATAATATTAAATTTGTACTTTTAGTGAAGAAGGCTACGTTAGCGTTCAAGCGTAGCGCAAATGTTTTTTCTTCCGAAAGTTAGTCTTGACTAACTTTTGGTTCAATCCTTAGAAAGCTCCACAATCTTATCCATCACAGCCTTTGTTGCTTCATTCATCCAATCAGGATCATCCGTTTTATATTTCATTACATCAATTGGCTCTCCATAGTTAAATGTTACTTTGGTAAATGGCTTGAAGCTTCCTTTTATTCCAACTGGAACTATTTTAACTTTTGCTTTATACGCTAAAAAGCATGCCCCATTTTTTACTTCCGCATGTCTTTCCATTCCATGTCTTGTTCCTTCTGGAAATATGCCTAATTTTTCTTTGTTTTTTAGGCTTTTTAAGCACAATTTTATTGATGCTATATCTGATGAATCTCTTTTTACCGGAATAATATTAAATAAATGTCCTAAGTATGATAACGAATTCTTTCTATAAAGATCACTTTTAGCCACAAACCTTATTGGCTCTTTATTAAGTAAGATTATTCCTGCTGCATCTAAATAATTTAAATGGTTTGCGCATATTATTAAGCCCTCATCTGTTTGTATGTTTTCGACCCCATTTTTCTTTACTCTATAAAAAATATAGTAAAGTCCTGCTAAAAAATGTTTTACAAAACATCTATGAATTCTTTTTAGTGGAGTTTCTTTCGTCATTATGTATGCGTTTTCAATTTTTATATATTTTTTCTTTTCTTTTTTTATTATTTTTGACATTTTCTTTACTACTTGTTTTATGCTTAGATCAGATGTATCAATATATATGGCATCCTCTGCTTTTTTTAATGGGGCTATTTTAGCATTTTTATCATTTTCATCTCTAAAAATAATATTATTTCTAACCTCTTCCTCAGTTGATTCTACTCCCTTTTCTTGGTTTTGTTTAAGTCTTCTTTTTACTCTTTCATCAACAGAAGCATCAAGGTATATTTTTACATCAGCATTTGGAAATACATTTGTTCCAATATCTCTTCCCTCAAGAATTACATCTTTTCCAAATGACATCTTGCGTTGGAGTTCTACCATACTGTATCTTACTTCCGGAATATGTGATACCGGGGAAACCATATTATTTACTTTTGCTTCTCTTATTTCTTTTGTTACATCTTTTCCATCCAAAAATACTCTTTTTTGTTCTTCTTTATTTTGTTTATCAATTTTGAACTCGATTTTTATATTTTGTAACACTTGTTTTATTTTATCTGTTTCTTCTAACCTTATATCATCATTAATTAACCTTAATGTTACACATCTGTACATCGCTCCAGTATCAAGATATAAAAGATTAAATTTTTCTGCAAGTATTGATGTAACTGTTCCCTTTCCTGTACCTGATGGACCGTCAATTGCTACTATAAAAGACATTTTTATTCTCCTTTATCAAATTTATCGTAAGTAATTAGTAGGTTATTTTTTTATTTATCACTAATAATAGTATTTTTTTATTATTGCTATATTGCAAATAATTATCATATTACGTTTGTGTTGTTTAGCATGAATAATTAAAGTTTTAATTATCTGTGTTAGGCAATGATATTTTTTTTGCTAATATTTTCATGTCACGAATATTCATTGATGTTTGTCTCTCAATTTCTTTAACACATTTTTCTTTGAATTTCTTTAGCTCATTTAAAATATTTATTCCAAATTTAACCTCAACTTCAACATAAATTGTTGGGCCTAAATCGCTCTTATTTACTCTAACTTTTAATACATTTGTAATTGCCGAATTTTTTTTTGCTAAGTATTCTATTATTTCCCTGAATACTGAATCAGAGATTGTGTAATTTCCCATATAACTAAAAGTTGGCCTGATTATCGATTTTTCAGACATGTATGGAGTATCATTTTGTCTTGTCTTGAATATTTGTAAGGGATCAAGTATATAACCTGAAAAGTCTTTCTTTATTTCAAAAGTTGGAACAGGTATTACATGCTTTCCTTCTGTAACCCTAACTCTTCTTGCATCTTCAATTTCCTCTTCTGAAGCAACATCTGTAATATAAATAATTTTTTCAATTTTAGGAAGTTCTAAATTCTTTGCTATTTTTTTAACCATCTCATCAGATGTTCCAAGTATTAGTATTGATTCTGGCTTTAATTTTTTTAAAGCCTTTAACATTTCTTTTCTTTGATTTTCTTCAATAAATAGTGCTTTTTTTACGGTTTCAATTTTAGTTGAAGCTTTCTTTGCTGAGCTTCCAGCAACAACATCATTATTATTTACAAGTAAACCATCATCAATTATATATTGAATATTATTTTCACTCGCAACCATCTGGGCTCTGTAACTTTTTCCAGTTCCAGATGGTCCAACGAATGCATAAACTTTTGTTTTTTCTAACATAAACTAAACCTCGTCAATTTTAACATCACGTGTATGTTCAATCTTTTCCCATTTTGTATCTTGTTTAAATAGGCATTTAAATGTTATTAATAACCATGAGCCTAGGAATACTGGGTACATTAGAAGACCTTTCCACATTTTTTTAATAGGTCTTTTATCTATAACCATTATAAGTATTGCTATTAATATTGGTACAAAGAATGTAGGCAAAACAAATCTAAGTATATTTAAAATAAATACCTGAGTTGTCATTTCTTTTTTTAAATAAATTACTGCGTTTATTAAAAGCAATATTAATGTTATAACAAACATTGGAATACTTCCAAGAATATATAAAAGTCCATCCAAGTTCATTAATGTTTTCTTATCATTCGTAGCTTTTGTTAATGGAACTGCATACTCTACTAAACATTGGATATGGCCAATCGTCCATCTCGATCTTTGTTTCCATGAAGGCATGAATTTGACTGGTTCTTCATCATAACAAATAGCATCAGTAGCCCATCCAACTTTTTTTCCTTCAATTATAGTTTTTAAAGAGAACTCTATATCTTCTGTTAAAGTATCTGTATCCCAGCCTTTTTCTCTTATTCTATCAATTTTAACCATAAAGCCAGTACCATTCATAAGAGCAGAAAGACCTGCATTATATCTTGCTAAATGATAAAATCTATTCATCATCCAATAAAATATTGCATATCCTGAAGCAATCCAGCTATCAGTCGGATTTTTAATATCTCTATAACCCTGAACAACCTCTTCCCCTTGACATAAATGTTTATTCATGGCATTAAGGAAATTTTTATCAACAATATTATCTGCATCAAAAACACAAAATGCATCATAATCCATATTAGGATCATTTAAAAATTGCTTAAAGAAAGCTTGCAAAGCATAGCCCTTAGTCTTTTTATTAGGGTCATCTTCTTTTCTGACAAAAACTTTAGCACCCAAATCTCTTGCAATTTTTTCAGTGTTATCTGTGCAATTATCTGCAATGACCTGAATATCATATAGCTCTTTTGGGTAATCTAATGCCTTAAGGCTGTTAATTAGATTTCCAATAACAGCCTCCTCATTATGAGCTGGCAATATTAATATAAATTTATGTTTTTTATTTATTACAAGCGGTTTTTCTTTCAATTTTACAAAGGAAAACAAACTAATTACTAATTCATATAAATAGTAAATTGTTATTATCCATATAATCGCTTGTTGTAAAAAGTATAAAAATTGCATTTTTAACCTTTCCTATCTCTATTCTTCAGATTCTTTCTTTTCTAAATCTCTCATATTAAGGTCGATTTTTCCTTGATTATCAATATTTGTAACCTTAACTCTTATTTCATCTCCAACAGATAAAACATCTTCTACTCTTTCAACTCTCTTGCTTGATATTTTAGAAATATGAAGTAGACCTTCTTTATTTCCCCCTAGGTTTACAAAAGCACCAAATGGCATTATTTTTGAAACAACTCCATCGTATACTTTGCCAACTTCAATTTCTCTTGTAATATCTTCAATAATCTTTAAAGCCTTGTTTGCGCTTTCAGTATCTTGTGAATAAATGAATACTCGTCCATCTTCTTCAATGTCAATCTTGACACCTGTTTCATCAATAATTTTATTGATTGTTTTTCCACCTGCACCTATTACATCTTTAATCTTATCTACATCAATCTTTGTTGTGATAATCTTTGGAGCATATTTAGATAGTTCTTTTCTTGGCTCTGGAATTGCCTTTAGAATATAATCATCAATAATCATATCACGTGCAATCTTTGTTCTTTCAAAAGCTTGCTCAATAATATCATAAGTTAAGCCATCAATTTTTATATCAACTTGGATAGCCGTAATTCCATCTTTAGTACCGCCAACTTTAAAATCCATATCACCAAAGAAATCTTCAATATCTTGTATATCTGTTAAAACAATGTATTTATTAGGATCTTCTGGGTCTGTAATTAATCCAGATGATATACCAGCAACTGGCTTTTTAATTGGAACGCCTGCATCCATTAATGCTAATGTGCTTCCACAAATACTTGCTTGTGAGGTAGATCCATTTGATTCAAGAACTTCTGATACAACTCTTATTGTATAAGGAAATTCTTCTTCTGAAGGAATAACTGGAAGTAAGGCTCTTTCAGCTAATGCACCATGTCCAATTTCTCTTCTTCCAGGACCCCTTGAAGGCTTTGCCTCTCCAACACTATATGAAGGAAAATTATATTGATGCATATATCTTTTTGCTTTTTCTTCATCAAGACCATCAAGTTCTTGTTCATCTTGCTTTGTACCAAGAGTTGCAATTGATAGAACTTGAGTTTGTCCTCTTGAAAATAATCCACTACCATGTACTCTTGGAAGTAGTCCTACTTCTGCAGATAGCTTTCTAACCTCATCAATTTTTCTTCCATCAGGTCTCTTATGCTCTGTTAAAATCATCTTTCTAACACAGTGTTTTTCTAAATCATGAATTGCTTGTGCAATATCAAAAGCGTGCTCTTCTTCAGCATCTTCTCCAAACATCTCAATAGCAATTTCTTTAATTTTTTCAGAAACCTTATCAACATTATCATTTCTAACTTCTTTATCAGTATTTTGAACTGCTTCATACATTTCGTTTTCTAATTTATCGCATACAGCTTTATAAAAATCTTTATCAACTGAGAAAGATTTATATTCGAACTTCTCTTTACCGATTTCTGTCTTAATATCAGAAATAAATTTGCAAATTTTCTTAATATCAACATGAGCTTTTTTAATAGCCTCAAGCATAACATCATTTGGAATTTCATCTGCTCCGGCTTCAATCATAGTAATTTTTTCTTCAGTTCCTGCGACTGTAAGACGTAATCTAGATTTTTTATTTTGTTCTGATGTAGGATTTATTACTATTTCACCATCAACATATCCAACTTGAACTGCTGCTGTAGGACCACCCCATGGAATATCAGATATAGAAAGTGCTGCAGATGTACCAATGTTAGCACATACCTCAGGGCTACAATCTTGATCCATAGAAAGAACAGTATTTACAACACAAACATCATTTCTAAAATCACTAGGAAATAGTGGTCTTATTGGTCTATCAATTGCTCTTGAAACTAAGACAGCTTTATCAGAAGGCTTTCCTTCTCTACGATTAAAACTACCTGGGATTCTTCCTACAGCATATAGCTTTTCTTCATAATTAACTGATAGTGGGAAAAAATCAACACCATCTTGAGCCTCTTTTGAAGCTGTAACATTAGTCATAACAACAGTGTCACCATATCTAACTGTAACACTACCATTTGCCTGATTTGCAAACTTGCCAGTTTCAATACTTAACTTTCTACCTGCAAGTTCTGTCTCGTAATATTTATACATATTTACCTCCTAAATCAATTGATTTACAAGTAACCTCTATAATATACTAAAACTAAATAAAATTTTAATACATTATACAAGCTACATTGACAAATCAACTGAACAATTTACAGAATACATTTTATAATATTTTTACATAATTTGCAAGAATATTTTTATTTATTTAAAAGTAATGTTCTAACTTGCTTTTTCTTGTCCAAATTGCATTTGCTTTGCAGAATTGCATTTAAATTTTCACTTAACGATTAAGATTCAAATCAAAGGAACTTCTCAAATATTGCATAAAAAGTTCCCCCATGCGCGAACATGAGGGAATAATTTTGGAGGCACACCTATAATCACACAAAAATAAAATTAACATGGAGGTTCACTTTATTTATGGTTATAGGTGTAATACAGGGTGCGGGATTCGAACCCGACTTTTAGTTGCCAAGACGATAACCTGCGGCAGTAAGCCAGACCAAGCTATAGCTTGAAAACGTGTAAGCTTGTGTGGCGAACACATGTCAGAAGGAGAATCTCGATCGAAAATTAGGCCAAAGGCCAACACACACGATCTCAAACCAACCCAGCAACTGGTGCGAAGGATTACCTACCGTTTGTAATTGTGACGATATATCTCCTTGCTTCCAGCACCTAACCCTGTTCGATGGAGCCTAAAATTATACTAAGCTCCTATATAAAATATTCATTGACCTCCAAAGAGTCAAAGAATACATTTGCGAGGTAAAAACCTCAAGCAGTTTTTATTATACTATACTTTTTTATTATTGTCAACTACTTTTCCAATTGTTTCCTCAAGAATTTGCTTCAATCTCTTTTCATTGCCATTTAAGTATAAATATCCTACCAAAGCCTCAAAACCTGTAGAGTATGAATAATCTTCAAGAGTTGCGTGCTTTGGCAGATGATGATTTTCTGTATTGCGTCCTCTTCTTACAATATCTTTTTCTTCCTCTGTTAAATTAAGCTCCTTTACTACTCTTGCCTGAACCTCAGCTTTTACAAACTTAATAGATTCTACATGCATTTTATGTGGATTTAAATTTGTATTATTACTCAAATATAATCTTATATATAGTTCATAAACTGAGTCCCCTACATACGCCCACGTAAGGGGAGACATCATGTTAATATCTCTTTCATCTTTTGTAATAATTTCTTTAAAAACATTTTCCATTGATATATTCCTCTTCTATAATAATACCATGTATTAAATAATATTTTATTCTTTAGGGTTTTCAATTGAGATTCTTCCTATCTTTCCTGATTGAAAATCATTCAATATCATATTAGATACTTTAGCCTCATCAATTTCATTACCTCTTAAAATACATCCTTTTTTTCTTGCAATCTCTTCCCTTATTTCAATGACTTCTTCATCATTTAGTTTTATGCCATATCTATCTTCAATCTTTTTTTGATAGTTTTGACATAAGAATTTTAATAAATAAAATGCAATTTCTTCGTTATCGAAAGCATTTTGCCCCATACTATTTGTAAAAGCAAGATTCATTGCAACACGCTCATCTTTAATTTTTGGCCATAGCATTCCTGGGGTATCCATAAGCTCAATATCTTCACTTAGTCGAATCCATTGTTTCTTTTTAGTTACACCCGGTTTATTTTCTACCTTGGCGGAATTTTTGTTTGCAAGCATATTTATAAAAGTAGACTTTCCAACATTAGGAATACCAAATACCATTACTTTTATCTTTCTTCCGCTTCTACCTTTATCGCCAAACTTCTTTACGATTTCTTGGCTTTCCGACTTTATTGCATCGATTACTTCTTTTCTTCCATCTTTTTTACTAGCTTCAGTTGGAATCGCAGTTATTCCTATTTTCTTATAATAGTTAACCCACATTTTAATACTGTTTTCATCTGCCAAATCTTTTTTATTCAAAATGATTATTTTTTTCTTATCCTTCATAAGCCCCTCAATATCAGGATTCCTGCTAGAATACGGAATCCTTGCATCTGTAACTTCTATTACCACGTCAATCATCTTCAAATCTTCTGCAATTTGCTTTCTAGTCTTACTCATGTGGCCAGGGTACCAATTAGGAACGCCTTTAGTTAACTTTTCTTCTTGATTGTTATTTTTCTTTTCTGCTCTGATTTTTCTTTTTTGGTACATGTCCATTTTAATCACTTCTTTCTATTCTATCATTTAAAAAAATACTTAAAAGTATTTGTTTTTCGTTTTTAACTTGAAAGTATTATATCATAGTTTTGTTTATTTATAAAGATATGTAAAACTTTAAAAATAGAACTTAAAGATTTTTATGACTCTCCATTATTTGATATGGAGAAATTGGAGTATTA
>CAKOXK010000006.1 GCA_934130085.1 uncultured Clostridia bacterium | reverse complement strand
TGGAATCAGAAATTCAACAAAATAGACACTTTTAAGCTTTCTATAAAAAGTTCCCCTACAAAAAATTTATACTATCCATTTTTGAAAAAGTATTGACAAAAAAACAATAAATTAGTATAATAACAAGGTGACGTTAGAAATATTTTAATTTATAGTTTTAACTATAAATAATATAGATATTCTAAAGCATAAGGAGGGATTAAGATGGCACAACCAAAAAGAAGATGGTCTAAACAAAGAACTCATACAAAAAGATCTACTTGGAAGTTAGAAAACAAGAATTTAGTTGAGTGCCCACATTGCCATAAACTTATGATGCAACATAGAGTTTGCCCAAGTTGTGGATATTATGATGGAACAGCAGTTATCTCTAAAGAAGCTGCAAAATAATTTAGACTATAGTAAATTTTAATTTTATACTGGGTACAGATTTATTTATATCCAAGGTCCAGAAGTTTTGAAGAAAGAGGTGAAATTTACATGAAAGAGGGAATACATCCAGATTATAAAGAGTCAACAATAACTTGTGCTTGTGGAAATGTTATGAAAACAAATTCAACAAAAGGCGATATGAAAGTTGATATATGCTCAAAATGCCACCCATTTTGGACAGGTAATTTAAGAAAAGAAACAAAAGGTGGAAAAGCTGCAAAGTTCAAACAAAAATATGGAATTCAATAATAAAGCTAAGGTTTGTAAGGTCTTTATGGGGTTACAAGCCTTATTTTATTATACAAAGTGAAATCTAAGACATTTTTTATAAATAAAATACGGGCTTAAATATAGTTTGTGTTTATCTTGATTACTATAGTTAGAATGCAAAGATAAATTTTATAAATAAATTTTAAATTTCATTTTTTATTTTGAGAGGTATGTGATATGCAAGTTGATACTAAAATATGGACTAATAAAATAAAAGAGATTATTAATGGTAAAAATCAAAAATATATTGTTCTTACAATGGGTTGCCAATTGAATGAGAATGATTCTGAAAAAATATCAGGTATGTTAAAAGAGGCAGGTTTTATTAAAACTGATAAAGTTGAAGAGGCTGCCATTATTGTTTTTAACACATGTTGTGTTCGTGAGAACGCCGAGGAACGTTTGCTAGGAAAGCTTGGAGAAGTAAAGAAATATAAAGAGGAAAAGGGCACTATAATTGCAATTGGTGGCTGCATGATGCAAGAGAAAAATATGGTTCAAAAGATTAAAGAGAGCTATAAGTATGTTGATATTTTATTTGGACCACATACTCTTGAGAATTTTCCAAAGGATGTTTATGAAGCTTTGGTTGAAAAGAAAAAGATTGAAGATATAATTGATGTTGATGGTGATATTTTTGAAGGAATTCCTGTTGAAAGAAATGATAAAATTAAGGCATCAGTTTCCATTATGAATGGTTGCAATAATTTTTGTACGTATTGTATAGTTCCTTATGTAAGAGGAAGAGAGAGAAGTAGACTTCCACAAGATATTGTAAATGAAGTTATAAATATTGCAAAAGAAGGTTATAAAGAGGTTACATTACTTGGCCAAAACGTTAATTCATATCTTGTTTCTGAAAGACAAAAAGATAAAAATTTGATGTATGAGGTTGATGTAAATGATAAGAAAATGAATGTTAATTCATTTGCAACATTGCTAATAGCATTAAATGAGATTGATGGAATTGAGAGAATTAGGTTTATTTCTCCACATCCAAAAGATTTTACTGATGATGTAATTGATGCAATAAATAGGTGCGATAAGGTTTGCAAGCTTATACATTTGCCACTTCAATCAGGCAGTACAGAAGTTCTTAAAAAGATGAATAGGAAATACACTAAAGAGCAATATCTTGATTTAGTTTATAAAATAAAAAGCAAAATACCAGATGTAAAATTTTCAACTGATATAATTGTGGGATTTCCAGGTGAGACAGAAGAAGATTTTGAAGATACTCTTGATGTTGTATCAAAGGTAAAGTATGAGCAAGTATTTATGTTTATTTACTCAAGAAGAATTGGAACTGTAGCTGATAAAATGGAAGATCAAATTGATGAAAATGTTAAGCATGAGAGATTTGATAGACTAAAAAAATTATATGAAGAAATTTGTGAAGAAAACAACAAAAAATATTTAGGCAAAGAAGAATATATATTAGTTGAAGGCTGTAGTAAAACTAATGAAAATATGTTGACTGGAAGAACTTATTCAAATAAAGTTGTAAACTTTGAAGGACCTAAAAATTTGATTGGAAATATGGCAAAAGTAAAAATTGTTTCTGAACATATATGGTATCTAAAAGGAAAATATGATACAATTTAATTGTTTTAATATTACAGTTTATTGATATTATTTATATCAACAACATAATGAAAAAATCATTTCAATATAAATTACTACCAGTCTAACAGGTATTTAAAACATTTAGTATTTAAATAAGAAATGATAATTAATATATATAAATTATATTAGAAGTATAAGGAGAAAAAAATGGCAGAGGATGAGAGAGAAAAAGCAGCAATTTTAGCTAAAGAACGTTATAATAGTATAGGTGATTATTCTCCAATGATGCAACACTATATTGCTACAAAAGCTAAGTATGCTGATTGTATATTGTGCTACAGATTAGGTGACTTTTTTGAGATGTTCTTTGAAGATGCAATCATGGTTTCAAGAGACTTAGAGCTTACATTAACTGGTAAAGACTGTGGTCAAAATGAAAGAGCACCTATGTGTGGAATTCCTCATCATGCTATCGATTCTTATATAGCAAGGCTAGTTGAAAAAGGTTATAAAGTTGCAATATGTGAGCAACTTGAAGATCCATCAAAAGCTAAAGGCATAGTGAAGAGAGATGTTATAAAAGTTATTACACCAGGAACTCAAGTTGAAGGTAGTTTTATTGAAGACAAAAAGAACAATTACATCATGTCAATTTACAAAGAAGGAATGTTTTTTGGTATTGCTGTGTGTGATATTTCAACAGGAGATTTTTATTCAACAGAAATAAAAGAGGATAACAATTTTAGCAAGCTTCTTGACGAGATTTCAAGGTTTAATCCATCAGAAATTATTATTAACAAAATGATGTATGAAAGTGGCGAGGAAATAAAAACAATAAAATCAAGATTTGATGCATATATTACTTATGAAAAAGATGAAAAATCAGACAGAAATATATCAGATCCATTAGATGCTGAAAAATTAAAGCAAGAAGATATTCTTAAAAATACCAATTCATTAAATGAAAAAGATGAAGATGAAAAAATAGCAAATGTTAATAAAGATGCTTATGCCGTAATTTCAGACAAGAAAATGCACTGGAATAATGATTTAAAATACAATTTTTCAAATGATTCTAAATATATAAAAAATCAATTTGATATAGTTGATAAAGATCAAGAAGCAATTGATATTGATAGAAAAATGTTTTCAATATGTGCAATAAATGGTCTAATGAATTACATTGAAGATACTCAAAAACAAATTCCAGAAAATCTTAACAAAATTATTTTTTATGAGACAACAAAGTACATGGCACTTGATATTAATGCTAGAAGAAATCTAGAAATTACTGAAAGAATGAGAGATAAATCTAAAAAAGGAACATTGCTTTGGGTGCTTGATAAAACATCAACTGCCATGGGTGGAAGATTGCTTAGAAGGTGGATAAGTGATCCATTAATTGATGTAAAAGATATCAACCTTAGACTAAATGCGGTTAAAGAGTTCAAAGATAATTACATATTAAGTGATGAAGCTACTGAATGCCTAAAAAGTGTATATGATATAGAAAGACTAGCAGGAAAAGTATCTTATGGAAGTGCAAACGCTAGAGATTTAATATCATTGAAAAATTCAATAGCGCAGCTTCCAAAACTTAAAAGCACTTTATCTTCTGCAACATCAGAATTACTAAAAGAATTATATAATTCTTTAGATACATTAGATGACATATATAAGTTAATAGATGATGCAATTAATGATGATCCGCCTATATCTATTAAAGAGGGAGGACTAATTAAAAAAGGATATAATGAAGATGTTGATAGATTAATTGATATTACAACAAATGGCAAGAAGTGGCTTGTTGATGAAGAAGCAAAAGAAAGAGAACTTACAGGAATTAAAAATTTAAAAATAGGTTATAATAAAGTATTTGGCTATTATATAGAAGTATCAAAATCTTTTGTTAAAATGTGTCCTGATAGATATATCAGAAAACAGACTTTAACAACAGGTGAGAGATTTATAACCGAAGAACTTAAAAACATGGAAAATGAAATTGTAGGAGCTCAAGAAAAGATTATAAATCTTGAATATGATACTTTTGTAAAAATTAGAGATAGAGTAGAAGATAATGCAAAAAGATTACAAATAGCGGCAAGTATAGTTGCTAAAATTGATGTACTCTTGAGTTTTGCAAAAGTTGCAAGAGATATGAATTATGAAATGCCATTGGTCGATAATTCAGATGTGATAGAAATAAGAGATGGCAGACACCCAGTAGTTGAAAAGATACTAGATACTGGTTCATTTATAGCAAATGACGCATATCTTGATACTGAAGCAAATAGATTAGCAATAATTACAGGTCCTAATATGGCTGGTAAATCTACATATATGAGGCAAGTTGCACTTATTACTCTAATGGCTCAAATAGGATCATTTGTACCAGCATCTTACGCACACATTGGTGTAGTTGATAAAATCTTTACAAGAGTTGGCGCATCAGATGACTTAGCAATGGGCGAAAGTACATTTATGGTAGAGATGATGGAAGTCGCCTCAATTTTAAAAAATGCAACAAGAAAAAGCCTAGTTATATTAGATGAAATAGGAAGAGGAACATCAACTTATGATGGATTATCAATAGCATGGGCGGTTGCAGAAGATATATCAAAAATTAGAGCAAAAACATTATTTGCAACACATTACCATGAACTAGTTGATTTAGAAAATAAACTAGAGGGAACCAAGAATTATCACGTAGCTGTAAAAGAAAGAGGAGAAGACGTAATTTTCTTAAGAAAGATACTCGAGGGTGGTACAGATGAGAGCTATGGAGTTCATGTAGCAAGACTTGCAGGAGTACCAAAAGAAGTAACAAAAAGAGCAAATGAAATTTTGAAAACTCTTGAAAGAAGAAGTGTATTAAGAGATGCAAAACAAACTAAATCTGAAAAGCAAGAAGAGCAAGGTCAAATAAGTATGTATAATTACAGATTAGCAGAAATAGCACATGAACTAGATGCAATAAAACTTGACTCAGTAACACCAATTGAGGCACTTAACATACTTTCAAAAATCAAAGAAAAGATGGCATAATAAAAAAGCTTTTATAACATAAATATAAAAGCAAATAAAAAGTAATGTGAAAATTAAAATAAATAAAAAGCAAAAATAAAACAGAAAAACTGTTTAATATTTTAATAAGGAGAATGCACAGATGAAAATAATTTATCAGGGTAGAGAGGTTGGCTTACCAAAAACAACAAAAAAGGTTGTAGATATGTTTGGAGATAGTATAAGAATTTCTCCAAAACATATAATAGCTTGCAAACTGAACAATGTTGTAAAATCATTAGACTATGAAATTCAAGAAGGGGATACAGTTGAATTAATTGATTTAACAGATAATGATGGAATAAGAGTATACATCAGAGGGGCTTTATATATAATGGGAATGGCTTTTAACAAACTTTACCCAGATTATAAAATAACAGTAAACTTTCAATTAGCAAATTCAATGTTCTGTGAGATAAAAAATCATCCAGTTACAGATGAAATAATAGCAAATGTTAAAGCAGAAATGCAAAGAATAATTGAAGATGATTTACCGATAAAGAAAATAATATATACAAAAGAAGAAGCAAAGAAGTTTTATGATGAGCACAAAGGTGAAGAAAGAGGAATACTTCAAATAGATAACAAAGAAAAGAAAGAAGTAGCATTATATTTTTGCGAAGATTACTTCAATTTCTTCTATGGAGTAATGCCACTAAGTACAGGGTATGTTGATATATTTGATATAAAAAAATACAAAAATGGATTTATTGTAAGATATCCAAACAAATCAAACCCAAAAGAATTAGGAGAATTCAAAGAGAGTAAAAAATTCTTGCAGACATTGCAAGAATACGATGAAATAATTGACCTTATGCAAATAAATGATATAAAAGATTTAAACAATGCAATAAGAGATGGAAAAGGAAAAGACGTAATCCTTATGTCTGAAGCTTTACAAGAAAAGAAAATAGCAGAACTTGCAGACAAAATATCAAAACAAAAAAATCTTAAAATGGTATTAATAGCAGGTCCATCATCATCAAGTAAAACTACATTTGCAAGAAGACTTGGAATGCAATTAAGGGTAAATGGAATAAAGCCTATAACAATAGGAACAGATGATTACTTTGTTGAAAGACCAGAAACTCCTAGAGATGAAAATGGAGAGTATGACTTTGAAACAATAGATGCATTAGACTTAGATTTATTTAATGATCATTTAGCAAAATTAATAGGTGGAGAAACCGTAAAAATACCATCATTTGACTTTAAGGTAGGAACAAAAAGATATAGTGATGATAGAACATTAAGCCTTGCTAAAGACGAAATATTAATAATAGAAGGAATTCACTGTTTAAATGATAGATTAACAGCAAAAATTCCAAGAGAAAATAAATTCAAAATATATATATCAGACTTAACGGTATTAAATATAGATGATTTCAACAGAATATCAACGACAGATACAAGATTAATAAGAAGAATCGTAAGAGATAATAATTTTAGAAGTTATTCAGCATCAGACACATTAAAAAGGTGGCCATCAGTAAACAGGGGAGAAAACAAAAACATATTCCCATACCAAGAAGAGGCAGATGCAATGTTCAACAGTTCACTTGTGTATGAACTTGCAGTACTAGGAAAATATGCAAGACCATTACTTAACGAAATTACAAGAGATGAAGAAGAATATTCAGAAGCAAGAAGAATAATAACATTCTTAGAGTACTTTGAAGAAATTGATGAAACAGCAATACCAAATAATTCATTATTACGTGAATTTATAGGTGGAAGTGTATTTGATTGTTAAAGTTCAACAATTTATAGGTGAAAGTATATTTGCTTGTTAAAGTTCAACAATTTATAGGTGAAAATATATTTGATTGTTAAAGTTCAACAATTTATAGGCGAAAGTATATTTGATCGTCAAGATTTAATAATTCATAGATAAAAGTGTATTTAATTACTAAAATTAACTTTAGATAAGTACATTAAGCTATATTAAAAGGAAAAGATAATTGGTTATGAAACAGTTTGTTAAAAGAGATGAAGAATTTGAATGTGAAAATTGCCATAAAAAAGTGAGTAAACTAAGCTATACATCAAGAGACCACTGCCCATATTGTTTATGCTCAAAACATGTAGACATATTACCAGGTGATAGGGAAGAAAAATGCAAAGGGGTGCTAAAACCAATTCAAGTTGAAATTGACAGTAAAAAAGGTTACGTTATTGTGTACAAATGTGAAAAATGCGGCAAGATAAGAAAAAACAAAGCTGCTGACGATGATAATATGGATTTAATAATTAAATTAACAGTTAATCAAAACAATTTATGAAAGGATAGTATTATGAATAAAATTACATTGCTAGATACATATCAAGAAAATGATGAAAAAATTGATATTAATGATTTAAAGCCTGATAAGTCATTAAGAATTCTTACAGGAATAAGACCAACGGGTCATTTACATATTGGTCATTATTTTGGAGCTGCTTCTTCATGGATGAAATTACAAGATAAATTTGATACTTTTATAGAGATAGCTGATGTACAAGCTTTGACTGATAATTTTAATAATCCTAAAAAAGTAAAAGACAATACACTTCAAATTGTAATGGATTTACTTTCAATAGGAATTGATCCTAACAAAGCCACATTCTTTTTACAATCTATGATTCCAGAAATAGCAGAACTAACTGTTTATTACTCTAATCTTGTTACAATAGCAAGACTACAAAGAAACCCTACAGTTAAGACTGAAATTGCTCAGAAAAAAGAACTTTTTGGTGAAAGCGTAACTTATGGCTTTTTAGGCTACCCAGTAAGCCAAGCAGCAGATATAACAGCTTTTGATGCATCATATATCCCAGTTGGGGAAGACCAATTACCTCTAATTGAACAATGCAGGGAAATAGTTAGAAAGTTTAATTCAATTTATGGGGAAACGTTAAGAGAGCCTAAGGCTGTTTTGAATAATTCACCAAGAATTAAAGGATTAGACGGAAATGAAAAAATGGGAAAATCATTAGGAAATGCGCTTTATTTATCAGATGATTTAGATATAATTTCTAAAAAAGTAATGTCCGCATTAACTGACCCAAATAGAATAAGAAAAGATGATAAAGGAAACCCTGATGTATGCATGGTTTATTACTACCATAAATTATTCAGTAGCATAGAAGCAGTAAGCAAAGTTCAAAATGAATGTAAAAATGGTGAAAGAGGCTGTGTAAACTGTAAAAAAGAATTAATTAAAAACATAAATGATGTATTAGAACCAATGAGAGAAAAAAGACATTATTATGAAGAGCATGAAGATGAAGTTAGAGAGATACTATTAGAAGGAACAAAAAGAGCTAAGAAAATTGCAGAAGAAACAATGCAAAAAGTAAAAAAATCAATGATGCTAGATTATTAAGGAGATTTTAGAATGTTCACAGATTATGTAAAAATTTTTGCTTCTGCCGGAAAAGGCGGAAATGGGGCAATATCATTTAGACATGAAAAATATGTTGCAGCCGGAGGCCCAGATGGAGGAGATGGGGGAAAAGGCGGAGATGTTTATTTTAAAGTTGATAAAGACGCTAATACTTTAATTGAATTCAGATTCAAGAAAAAATTTAAAGCAGAAAATGGCGAAAATGGAATGGGAGCAAGAAAGTACGGAAAAAGCGGAAAAGACTTATATATCAACGTACCAATCGGCACAGTAATAAAAGATGTGCAAACCAATAGAATAATTGCAGATTTATCAGAAAAAGATGAAAAAGTACTAGTATTAAAAGGCGGAAGAGGAGGTCTTGGAAACTCACACTTTGCAACAGCAACAAGACAAGCTCCAAGATTTGCACAAGATGGAGAGCCAGGGGAAGAAAAAGAGCTTGTACTAGAACTAAAACTACTTGCAGATGTAGGATTAGTAGGATTCCCTAATGTAGGAAAATCAACATTCTTATCAGTAGTAACTTCTGCAAACCCTAAAATTGCAAACTATCATTTTACAACAATAAATCCAAACCTAGGAGTGGTAAAATCAAAATATGGAGATAGCTTTGTAATAGCAGACATTCCAGGAATAATTGAAGGTGCGAGCAAAGGAGAAGGCTTAGGAATTCAATTTTTAAGACATATAGAAAGAACAAGACTACTATTACATTTCATTGACGTATCAGGATCAGAAGGAAGAGATCCAGTAGATGACTACAACAAAATTAACAATGAATTAAAAGAATACAGCAAAAAACTTGCAAACCGCACGCAAATAATAATAGCAAGCAAAGCGGACTTGCTAACTGATAATAATGAAAACTATAAAAGATTAGAAGAAGTTGCAAAGAAGAACAAACAAAAAATATTTAAAATATCATCATCAACAGGTGAAGGAATTGACGAACTCATGAAATACATATCAAGTACACTAAAAATATTACCAAAAGAAAGCTTAATTGATGAAGATAACAGTGAAAAAGAAAAACTTTACACACTTGATAATTCTAAAAACGAATTTAAAGTTGAAAAACAAGGAAAAGTATTCGTTGTTACAGGAGAAGCGGTAGATAGAATAATAAGAAGAGTAAATATTACAGACTATGAATCGCTTTACTATCTACACAAAAAACTTGATGAAATAGGCCTAAACAGAGAATTAAAAAAAGCAGGAGTAAAAGACGGAGACACAGTAAAAATAGGAAGTTATGAAATGGAGTGGGAAGATTAAAATACAAATGCTTAATTAAAAAAGGTTAATATTATATTGTTTTTCATGCCTTGTTCGTTTCTTTCTTCGTTAGTCAAAGACAACTGTCGGAAGAAAGAAACATTCGCGCTTCGCTTGACTCTTGCGCGACATTTTAAACAATATAATATTAACCTTTTTATTTAGAGTATTGCATGCTCAACACAAAATGTAAATTTGTGTTGATTTTTTTTATATTATGTATTAAAATAGCATAGAATGTTTTTTTATGTACATTTGAGAGGAAAGATGAATGCAAAAGAATGAGCATCAAAAAGTAGTTTATTATTCAGATGAACTAAATGATGATTTTGCAAGTAGCGAAATCACTCCAGTAAAAATTAATGAAGATTATAAATACATTCACAAAAATCCTTTATGGAAGTTATGTGCATTTATTGTATATAGAGTAGTATTTTTAATACCAGGGTATATTTATGCAAAAGTAAGATATGGACTTAAGATTGAAAATCGTAGTGTTTTAAAGAAAGCAAAAAAACAAGGGTATTTCTTGTATTCTAATCACACACAAGAGGTGCTTGATACTTTTTTTCCAACATTTATTACATTTCCAAAAAGAGTTTATGTAATTGCAAATGCAAAGAATGTATCAATTAGATTTATGAAAACGTTGAATAAGTTACTAGGTGCGCTTCCAATTCCTGATACAATAAAAGGAATGTCAAAATTTAAAGAGGCGATTAAGTACTATATTGATAAGAAAAATGTAATATCAATTTATCCTGAGGCACATGTATGGCCTTATTACACTAAAATAAGAGATTTTAAGAGCGTATCGTTTGAATATCCTTATGAACTTGATAAACCATGTTATTCAGCTACAACCACATATCAAAAAGATGCCAAAGGAAAAGCTAAAATAGTAATTTATGTAGATGGGCCATTTTATGCAGACAAGACATTACCTAAAAAAGAGGCAAAAGAAAAATTAAGAAATACTGTACTTGATGCAATGAAGGTAAGAAGTGAAAATAGCAACATTGAGACAATAAAGTACATAAAGAAAAATAAAAATGAGCTTAAGGGCGATAGGGGAATATATGATTAATTTAATGTTCTGCGGAAACAGAAAAATGTTTGATGGGTTAGTAATATCGTTATTATCAATCTCAAAACATACCAAAGAAGATTTAACTGTATATCTAATGACAATGGATTTAACAAACCAAAACAAAATGTTTAACCCAATAACAGAAGAAGAAAGAAAGATAATTGAAAATATGTTACAAGAAAAAAATAAGAATAATAAAGTAATTCTTATGGATGTAACAAAAACATACCTTGATTATATGAATAAAAATGCTAATAGATACACTCATTATACACCATACATTTTTATAAGAATTTTGAGTGATAAAATAGAAGGGTTGCCAGATAAGATTTTGTATCTTGATACAGATATTGTATGTTATAAAAATATAAAAGAGATTTATGATGTAGACATGAGTAATTATGAAATAGCAGCATCTCTTGATTATCTTGGCAGAAAGGCAATTAATGAGAATTATATGAATTCAGGCGTACTTCTAATGAACTTGAAGATGATAAAACAAACAGGTTGCTTTGATGAAGCAAGAAGGATTTGCATGACTAAAAAAATGGTTTTGCCAGATCAAACTGCCATAAATAAAGCCTGCACTAAAAAGCTATTATTAGATGATAAATGCAATGAACAATATATGAGAAATGAAGATACAATAATCAGACATTTTTCAATGACATTCAAGCCATTGCCTTATCCAAAATTGATAAATATAAAACCGTGGCAGATAGATGAAATACATAGAGTCTATAAAATACACGATTTTGATGATATAATAGATGAATACGAAACAATAAAATCCAAAAAGATAGAGAATTCAGAAAAGAATAATGAGATAAAATATTACTCAATAGAAAGAGAGAATTAAAATGAATAGACCAAATGAAATACCAGTTTTTTTCGCTTCAGATGATAACTATATACCATGCTTAGCAGTAGCAATACATTCACTAGAAAAAAACGCAAGTAAGAAAAACAATTATAAGCTTATAATATTACATTCAGGAATGAGTGAAAAAGGAAAACAAGAAATAAAAGAGTTTGAACAGGAAAATATAAAAATTGATTTTAAAGATATTTCAAATATTGAAAATGATTTAAAAGATGACTTGGCATTAAGATTAAGAGACTATTATTCATCAACAATTTATTATAGAATATTTATAGGATCACTATTTCCTGAATATCATAAAGCAGTTTATATTGATTCTGATGTTGTTTTACTTGATGATATTGCAAATTTATATAATACAGATTTAGAGGGAAATATAATAGGTGCAATACCTGATGGAGTGGTACATGATTCAAAAAAACTACAAGACTATGTAGAAGTAAATGATGGAGTTGAAAATAAAAAATACTTTAACTCTGGAGTTTTGGTAATAGACCTAGATAAATTTAGAGAAACAAGGGTAGAGGAAAGATTTGTAAGAATATTAACAAAATATAATTGCGATACAATAGCACCGGACCAAGATTATCTAAACATACTTTGCAAAGATAAAGTAAAATATCTTCCACTATCATGGGACAAAATGCCTGACTACTGTGAACATTTAGATGAAAAAGACCTACATCTAATTCATTACAACATGTTTAGAAAACCATGGCATTATAGAGATGTAGAATATTCTGATATATTCTGGAAATATGCAAAAGAAACTAAGTATTATGATGAGCTAAAAAAAGAATTAGAATCATATACAGATGAACAAAGACAAAAAGATGCTAAGGGCGGAGAGAACATGGTTGTTATGGCTGAAAACATAATGAAATCAAACCAAAAATTCACAGACATTAAGGAAAATATGTAAATTAAGGGGAATGAAATGCAAAGAAGTGAAGAAAGACTAAAAGTAATAGAAAATATAAAAATAAATGTCGCAAACAATGAATTAAACAAAAAAGTTGAAATAAATGACCCAGTTGTTGATAAAAAAGAGCTAGACAAAGCATTAATGAACTTTGACATTACAAAAAACAACATAGTAAGCAGATATAAAAGAAAAATGGCAAGAAAAATTGCAAATAATTATACAAAACTTTTTAACTATGACACAAAAATTATAGGATTAGAAAATCTACAAGAAGTAAAAACAGGAGCAATTATTACTTCTAATCACTTTTCACCAAAAGACAGTACTGTAATAATGTATGCAATGAATAAAATAGGTAAAAGAGAGCACATGGATATTGTAATAGAAGAAGAAAACACGATGATGACAGGTCAATTCGGATTTCTAATGAATAACTGTGGAACCATTCCATTAAGCAAAAGTAAATTATATATGGAAAAGAAGTTCATGCCAGCGGTAGAAACCTTACTAAAAAACAAAGACTTTATATTAATATATCCTGAAGAGCAAATGTGGTACAACTATAGAAAACCAAGACCACTAAAACCAGGAGCTTACCACTTAGCTGCAAAATTTAATGTTCCAGTAATTCCATGTTTTACTGAAATACGAACAAGAAAAGATTATGATGAAGATGGTTTTAAAAAATTAAAATTCATATTACATATAATGAAACCAATTTATCCAGATCCAGAAAAAACATTAAAACAAAATAAAGAAGAAATGCAAAAAAAGGATTATGAAGCAAAAATAAATGCTTATGAGGATGCTTATGGTAAAAAGCTAGATTATACATTTGAACAATCTGACATTGCAGGATTTGAATAAAATTTTAAAATCTTTTTCGAACTTTTGTTTGACAAACTGTTCGCTTTGTGATATTATATGCCCATAATATTAAACGAGGGGGAATTCGTATGAATAAGTCTGTTAGAGATGCCAATGGTTTAAATAGAAGAGAGAGAACAATATTAAGATATATTCAAAAAGAAATGTCACTTAAAGGTTATTCACCATCTGTAAGAGAAATTTGTAAAGCTGTTAATTTAAGCTCAACAGCTACAGTACAAGGTTATCTTAATCATCTTGAGGAGCTTGGATTTATTAGAAAAGAAAACCAAAAAGGTAGAACTCTTAGATTATTAAAGAACTCAAAAGGTCAAGAGGTTATATCTGGCGTAAATGGGGTTGAGGCTACTAAGCAATTTTATAGCAGTAAAGAGATGGTTAATGTGCCTGTAATTGGCAAGATTACAGCTGGACAACCAATCTTAGCTGTTGAAAATATTACAGACTCATTCCCAATTCCAGTTGATTTTATTGGTAATTCTGAGAGCTTTATGCTGGTTGTTAGAGGCGAGAGTATGATTGAAGCTGGTATTTTTGATGGCGACTATATTTTAGTTAGAAAACAAAATACTGCTGAGAATGGTGAAATAGTTGTTGCATTGATTGATGATGAGGCTACGGTTAAAACTTTTTACAAAGAAAAGGATCATATCAGATTACAACCTGAAAATCATACAATGGATCCTATAATTGTACCAAACTGCACAATACTTGGAAGAGTGTGTGGAGTATTTAGAAAAATGTAATCAGAGGAGCATAACGAAATGAAAAGAATAAAAACTTTCTTTAAGTACTTTCTAATAGTTCTAATTTTGTATGTTGTAACTGATATATTATCTTTTCAAATAATAAAGTCTACATATATTGATAAAAAGCTTTCAGCAGATTTTGAATCTCCTAAAATAGAAGTTACAGAATCTAAAGCTACAATAACAAATGGCGTAGTTAAAGGAATACTTACTAATGATACTGGTGATACTTTAAAGGATAAACTTTTGAAACTTGATTTTTTTAGCAAAAGAGGAGTAAATGTTGGTACTAAGTATATTGATTTAGGTGAAGTGCAAAATGGTGATAAATATCAGTTTGAATCAGCATTTAATTTTGATAATGTTGATAATATAAAAGCTTCATTAATCTCTAAGTCTGAAGTTCCAGATCTAAAATTATTAGACTTTAGTTTAGATAATATTAAGCTTGATAAGATTGATCCATTTACTGCATTTTTTGCAATATTATTAGTTTTAGGTTTATAACAGAGTAACGTTAGTGTATTAATAAATTAATTTTGAGAATTTTATCTTAAAGTAAATTTTACAAAAGAGAGGTATATTGTGAATGGGTGAGAAAAATAGCAATATTGAAAATGCACTTGATATTTTGAAATCGCAATCAATGGGCAAGAGTATTACAAATGATTTATCAGTTGAAATTGAATCAGAAAAGGAAAAAAGACAAAGAGAGCAGGCTGATAAATCGAAAGGAAATATAGAGGAAAAGATTGATGGAGTAAGTGATGTTGATACATCATCAAATCTAAATATTTTCCCAAAGAAGCTTTCAAGTAATGTTCTTGAGAGAAGATATATAGGTTTAATTTTAAATGAGATTAAGGCGATTGCTGTATATTACTTTAAGTTTGAAGATTGTTTTTTCTCAGATGAACTATTACTAAATATCTATAAAAAGATAATATTTACAGATGGAGAACGTTTTGCACCTAAAGAGGCTAAAGATGGATTTAACTTTTCCAGAGAATCTCAAGAATTATATGAAGCTAAAAATGAGATCAGAGATGAATTTTATGGCTCACCATATAAATTAGAGCCAACATATAGAGAATTAAAAAAACTATTTATTTTAAGAAAATATTTTCTTAAAATACCAGTAAAAGACATTCAAGAAAAAATAGCTGATATTATAAACTATGAACTTTATAATGAGATGTCTCCAGAGGATGTTGAAAATGCAGTAAACCAAGTTACTACAACGGAAAAGTTCAAAAGAGCAATTTTAAATGATGATTTAACTGATTTTCTAGTAGAAGGTGATAATACATTAACAAATGGTCTATCACTTCCATTTCCAATATTAACAAAGGCTTTTAAAGGCATTAGGCAAGGTGAAACAGCAGCATTTTCAATGCCTTCTAACTATGGTAAGAGTAGATTTACAATGAATTTGGCAGCTTACATTGCAATAGTACATCAAAAAAAGGTTTTAGTAATTTCAAACGAAATGTCAGAAGAAAAAATGAAACTTTGTTTAATTACTACAATTTTGAATAATCCTGAAATACAAAAGATACATGGAAAGAAGCTTCATGTATCAGAAAATCAATTGCTTGATTTTAAATTTAGGGCAGATAATGATAGTAATGTTAAAACAGATGAAGATGGCTTTGTACTTAAAGAGGAGGGAGAAAGCCAGGTAAATTTCATAAAAAGATTACGTGAATGTTCTAAAGAGTTTGTAGATGTATGTAAAGTTACAAATTGGTTTAATGCAAACCTTTATAATTCAATTCATTTTATTGATATAACAGACCATACAAATGATGAATTAAAAAAGGTTATAATGAATTACTATTACAAAGAAAGAATACAATATGTATTTTATGATACATTAAAAACTGATATAGATAATATTGGAAATGGTGAAGAGCTTAAGAAAACTGCAACAATATTATCTAATCTAGCACAAAACTTTAACATGTATATTGGATCTACACTTCAATTATCTGAAACTGCTACAGATCCAGTAAACCTTAGTGTAAATGATATGGCAGTTAGTAGAACAGTAAAAGAGGTACTTGATACATTATGCTTATTTAAGCAAATTCATAATGAAGACTTGCATAGATATGAGTATTCTTTAACTGATACATTTGACGAAACAAAAGATTTAATAAAATACAAAGATCCAGATGTAAGGTATTACACCTGCGTAATTGATAAAAACAGAGCAGGCCCTAAACCAAGACTTGTATTTAAGCTTAATCTTGCATATAATGATTGGGAAGAGCTTGGATATATAAGAATAAAATCACAAAACGACTAATATAGATAAAGATAATTAATATTCTAGAATTAAGAAATCAATTAATTATTATTTATATTTAATAAATTTCATTTTATTAAATTAAATTTATTAAATCAAATTTATAAAATTAAATTTATTATTTTTGATGGGTTAATAAAATATAATGTTTAATAGTTATAATGTTTAATAGTAAAATTATAGAAGCAATAGATTATAAAAAGGAAAGAGGAAGGATTATGGATAAGATTTTAGTGTTTGGTCATAAGAATCCTGATACAGATACAATATGTTCAAGTATTGTTATGGCTAAGATAGTAAATGAATTAGGATATGAGGCAGAGGCAGTTAGATTAGGAAAAATAAACAAAGAAACAGAATATGTTTTTGAGTACCTAAAAATGGAGCCTCAAAGAGAAATTGAAAGAGTAGATGATAAACAAAAAGTTATATTAGTAGATCATAATGAGAAGTCTCAAAGTGTTGAAAATAGAGAAAACGCAGAAATAGTTGCTGTTGTTGACCATCACAGAATAGGTGATTTTCAAACAGTAACACCATTATATTATTTAGCAAGACCATTTGGTTGTACTTCAACAATTTTATATCAAATTTGCAAATGCAAAGGAATTGAAATAGATAAAGAAATGAGCATTTTAATGCTAAGTGCAATAGCATCAGATACATTATTATTGAAGTCACCAACATGTACAGAATATGATGTAGAAGCATTCAACGAGCTTGAAAAAATAGCTGGGATAGATGCAAAAAAATATGGACTTGAAATGCTAAAAAAAGGAACAGACATAAGCACATATTCAGCAGGTGAGATAATCAATCTTGATGCAAAAGAATTTAATGAAAATGGTAAGAAAATAGTAGTATCTCAAGTAAATACTGCAGATATAGCCGATGTATTTTCAAGAAAAGAAGAACTATCATTTGCAATAGAAAAAGAGATATCAGACAAAAAACTTGATCTATTTATATTTGTTATAACAGATATAATAAACACAAACTCAAAAATAATTGCCTTAGGTAACTTAAAAGATGTTGTTGAAAAAGCTTTTGAAAAGAAACTTGATTCTGACGATTCAATGTTACTTGAAGGAGTTGTATCAAGAAAGAAGCAAATCGCTCCACCACTTCTTGCAAGTCTTTAATGTTTAGTTTGAGTTGTTTATAGCTAAGAAAGTTATATGAAGTGAAGTTTTCACTTTTTTATAAAAATATATTATATATCTATTCGAAAGAGATAAAACATGATTTATGAATTTGAAGTTGAGGGGAAGGTAGTTGGTAAACAAAGACCAAGAGTTAATATGAATACGGGAATGGTTTATACACCAAACAAAACAAAAGACTATGAATATTTGGTGCAACAATCATTCAAACTTAAATATCCAAGATTTCAAGAAATAACAGGAAGAGTAGGGATAGAAATAATTGCATATATAAAAATTCCAAAAAGTACCCCTAAAAAAGATATTGAAAAGATGCTTGGAGGAGAAATAAGCCCTACTAAGAAACCTGATATAGATAATATTGCAAAATCGTTATTAGATGCAATGAATAATTTTGTTTTTCACGACGATAATGCTGTAAGCAAAATTACAGTTGAGAAAAAATACTCATTAGAAGATAAAACATACATAAAAGTATATGAATACTAAATTTAAGTATTATACAAAGTATTAAGTATTAAGCATTAAATATTAAATTTTGGATTTTAAATATTTATATTAAAATGTAGACCGAATGAAAAAATAAAATAAGAATATAAAAAACATATTCAAATAAAAATTGAATATGTTTTTTAGTATATATGGCATTATTTATTGAATTTTGTTCCACCTTTTAGTCCGTTAGTTGTATATCCTGATAGAATATTGGTATCAAATGAGAATGTTATGTTTTCATCCTCACGGTATCTTTTTAAACCTAATTCAATTATTTGATTTAATAAATTTTTATATTTCAAACCTGTAGCTTTCCATAAGTGGAATGATAGGGAACCAGGAATTGTGTTTACTTCATTAACATATATGTTTCCATTATTCTGATCAATCATAAAGTCAATACGTATAACACCTGAACAACCTAGGGCTTTGAATGTTTTTAGTGCTAAAGTTTGAATTGTGTTTTTTTGCTCTTCTGTAATGTCGGCTGGTAACTTTAAAACACCGGCATTCATTGATTTTGAGCCACCTTTTTTACCTTGGCCTGAGATGTATTTATCTTTATAACTTAAAATCTCATCTGTCTTAATTGGCTCTTCACATTCAGACGCTTTAGCGCTTTCATAATCACCAACAACTGAGCAGTTAACTTCTTTTAAATTTGTTATTGCTTTTTCAACAAGTACTTTCTTAGAATATGAAAAGGCATCTTCAATTCTTTCTTTTAGTTCATCTTTATTTTTTGCAATTCCAATTCCAACACTTGAACCGAGGTTTACTGGCTTTACAATAACAGGGTAGGGAATGCTACTTTCAACTGAAGAATATATGTTTTCAACATTATCAACATAGTCTCCATAAGTGAAACATTTGCAATCTAAAATTGGAATACCATTATCTTTCAAAACACATTTGCAAACGTATTTATCCATTCCAACAGCAGATGATATAACATCACTTTCACAATATGGAATGTTAAACATTTTTAAATAGCCTTGCAAACTTCCATCTTCAACATTAGTTCCATGAACAATAGGGAATGCAACATCGATGTAATCGTAAACATTGCTTCCAAATAATTTATTATGTGTGCATTTTAAAAGGCAGGCTTTGTCATCAATATTAGCTAATGTAACTTGAGTGCTTTTGCTGATTAGTTCATCAATGTTCTTATAGTTTCTAATGTCACCAACAAGTTTACCAACATACATTTTATTATCTTTTGAAATATAGATTGGAATAATATCATATTTTTCTGTATCCATATTTTCAATTGCTTGAATAGCTGTGATTATAGAAACCTCATGTTCAACGCTGTGGCCTCCAAAAAATACACCTAATTTAATCTTCATAATTTATCATCCTTTCATTTATAAATGTTGTATTTAAATTTGAAAATCTCTATCATAATTCATATTTGTATTTAAAATTCAGTTTCTCGTATTCTACATTTTATACTTTATATCTTATTTGAGTTTTAACTTCTTGCATTTTGTATTTTATACTTTATTTGAATTTCAACTTCACGCATTTTTATTTAAGATTTTATTTCTTGTATATTATTTGAAAATGTTTGATTTTTGTAATGCAAAAATCTTTTTTATTGTTTTTTTTTATAGTTTAAATATTGATTAGAGAAATCACTTTAAATTATAGTTATCTGGCAAGTCATTTTCAAGTAAAATCGTAATTTTTCCTGAAATATTTAAAGAATTTACTTTTAAAACTGCTTCATTTGGAGATGAACATACAGTAATTTTATTTTTGTCAAAATTTTCAGAGATTGCACCATCATATATTGGCTTAGAATGTTTTTCACCAACAAGATAAATGTAATCACATTTTGCAGCGTATTTTCCAAGTTCAAAATTATATTTATCTTCATTACTTCCAAGTTCAATTAAACCTGGGGTAACAATGATGTGAGTTCCTTCAAATTCAAGAAGAGTATCAATAGCGGATTTTGAACTTACAGGGTTTGAATTGTATGAATCATCAATAATAGTTATATTTCCTCTATTAATAAGTTCTAGTCTATGAGCAACAGGTTTTAATTCACGAATTTTTGGAATCATCTTTTTATAAGGAACGCCTAGAAAGTTAGCACAGGCAATAGCTCCAACAAGATTTATAACATTATGTTTTCCTATTATGCTAGTTTCAAAATGTGTGGTTTCTTTATCTTTAGCAATGTCGAAACTAATTCCTGAAGAAGTTGATTTTATATTGGATCCGTTATAGTCAAGAGAAGGATCATCAATTCCATAAGAAAAATATTTTGAATTTATTTTTTTATTTTTTATGTATTCATTGTTATAATTTAAAAACATAAAGCCATCATTTTTGGCAACAGCCTCTTGCAATTCAAACTTTGTTTTTAGAACATTATCAATTGACTTAAAACTCTCTAAATGTTGAGGTCCAACTGAGGTAATTATGCCGTATTTAGGATTTACAATATCGCAAATCTCTTTTATATCTCCAACATGAGTAGCACCCATTTCACAGATAAAAATTTGATGTATAGGTTTCAAATTTTCTCTTATTGTTTTAACAACGCCCATGGTTGTGTTGTAATTTTTGGGTGTGATTAAAACCTCATATTGACTAGAAAGGGTTTTATATAAAAAGTTTTTAACACTTGTTTTACCATAGCTTCCAGTAATACCAATTACAATTAAGTTAGGCATGCTTTTTAAAATACGCTTTGCATCGTTTATGTAATGTTTTTTTATAGCTAATTCAATTGGTTTATTAATAAAGTTGGCAATCATAGCAAAAACGATAGAAAGAATATTTGCTATTGATACCTTAAAAATTAAATGTTTTTCTGAAATGCCACCAACGAAAAGTAAGATTACAAATAGCATTACTTCACAAACAAACATTCTTATAACACGAGGGGTAAACTTTAAAGCAATTTTAGACTTCTTTTTAGGAAAGTTGTATGCAATTGAAAGGGCAAGAATAATGATTGCTAATACATTGAAAAATGTGTTGTTAAAAAGAGTTAAGAAAAATGGAATCTCTATAAATAGAAATTGCTTAACAATCTTATTAATGTTTTTCTTCATCCAATTTACATGTTTTGCAAAAAAGTAAGAATTTAATTGAAACATGTGTATATGAAAAAGTAGCATCAGTACAAAATTTATTAAATATTCAATTACAATTATAATTTTCATATTACATTTGATCCTTTCGAATTTTTTGTATATTTTTTGATCAAGCTTCAAATTCATTGTTAATCCACTTGATGGAATGATTATTTTAAACCTTCTGACTATAACAAAATAGTTTTAGTTTATTCATTAGTCTAGATACAAGCAGGTTCTAATTTATTTAGTTGTATAAGTGCAACACAAACATAAGTAATGCTATTAATCAAAGTAAATTAATTTACAATTACTTACCAGATGAAGAGCCATCAATAAATGTTTTTATAATTAAATTAACATAGGCAGGGTATTCAAGAAATACATAATGAGAAGCATCTTTAACCTTAATAAAACCAGCATCAGGGATTTTTTCTTTTATGTATTCACCATCAGCAGGGGGAGTGGCGGTATCATTCTCACCATAAATAAGAATAGTTGGAGCCTTTATACCAGGAAGATACTCTCTAATATCTTCATTTATAAGCTTAACCATAGTTTCTCTCATGACAGGGGTTGCACTCTTATAATCAGCAGAGCCAAACTTGTTCTTAAAATTATCAAGTGCATTTGGGAACAAAGCCTTAATAATATGAAGAGAAAGAAACTTCTTACCAGCCTTGAAATATTTAATTTTCAAATTTTGTGAAAAAGTCTTTTTATGTACTAAACCAGCTCCACCAATAATTATAATCTTATTAACCTTGAAAGGTAGATCTTTCTTAGACATCATCTTAAAAATTACCCTAGCGCCATTTGAATGACCGATTAAAGAAACAGCTTTCAAATTCTGAGACGCAATAAACTTAATTGCTAAATCAACATAATCATCAAGATTAAGACTAGACTTAGGCTCATCAGTATCACCAAAACCAGGCATATCATAACAATAAACATTAGAATAAGTCTTTAGAGAATTAATAAGTACATTATAAGTACTAATTTTTGTCCCCCAGCCTTCAAGAATAACAACATTCTCTGGAGAATGCTTAGCAGAAGGTTCATTAGAGATTTCTGCTGAACTTGAATTGTTATTTTGACTAGAATCTTCTAATGCACAAACTTCTTTTATATAATTAACATTTAAACCATTAATTTTAACTTTCATGTAAACCTCAAAATAATTATAAAATGCAGGTCATAAAGACCAAAAATATATACACTATTTTATGATAGAATAGCGAAAAAATCAACTAAAAATGGAAAGATTATTTAATTACTCTAAATGAGTCTAATGGCAAATAAAAAGATAAATGTAATTCTAAAAAGTAAATGCAACTTGTACAACCAACAAAAAGCAAATTTTAAATGAGATAGCTACAATTAAATTCTTGTCATGTAGGCAAAAATCTGAGAGAAAATAATATTATTCACAAAAAAAGATGGCTATGCTACAATTTACTACCAGCATAGTCGGAAGTTTATTTCACAAAAAAGCAACCAGATTTTATTTCTGATTGTTTTCTGTATCTATTAATTTTAGTTTAACCGATAAATCCTTGGAGAGGTTGTCGTAGTTATTTACAACTTTTTTTGCTCTAACGATTGATACAAATATCAATCTATTTATTAATAGTATATCATATTTTTACAAGTTACAATAATATTTGACAAGATTGATACAATATGGTATAATACGTTATATATGGAGGAATCCATTTCAAATATATTTAATGCAGCTCCATCTATTATTAGATGTTAACATATATTTTAAAGCAACAGTCAAATGACTTATAATAGGAGGAAAAGGATATGACAGATAATAAAAAATTTTTTGATATGAAAGCAACTGAAGCTGGATTTGACTTGTATGATTCAGCTGACCGGGCATTTGTAGATGCATTACACGAATTAGTTTATAAAGTAATTCATGGAGAAGATATTCAAGCCGATATTGACGACATAGCATCTTGTAGTAATTATTCCGAAGCAATAGCTGAGGTAACTGAGGATTTGAGTAATGAGTATTTTAGATATACTCACGATGAAAAATGTTTTATTCTTTTTGGTCTTGAGGTTGATTTCTCTTTTCAAGTTGCATATTTATTAAACCAGTTTGGCATTGAGCTTGTTTATCGGCACGGAGATTATCGAGTTTATATCAAAAAATAGCACTGATTTACCACTAATTAAGATATACAATATGTTATATTTTAATTGGTGGTGGTCTTTTTTAAAATTATGCTATTAAATGATTATTTGTAATTAGGAGAAATGAAAAATGAATGATTTTATTGAAACTATAAAAGGAAAATCATATAGTATTGAAGAAGCAAAACAAATATTTATAGATTATACATTAAGGCATAAAGGAACAATAAATGATAGACTTAAAAGTATTAAAGTGGAAATGTATTCAGGTTGTTTACCAAACGGAATTAAGGCACACGCAAACACAGATATCGAACAAAATAAAATTAGAATGGTAGCAGGAAAAAATTCTATTATTACGTTTTTTCACGAGTTAAAACATTTAGCTGATGGCTGGAAAGATTCAAACGGAATTTGGCATACAAACTGGGATTATGAAGATGATTTAACTGCACAAATGGAGTGGAGCAATCAACAAAATAATGAAGTTAATATAAAAAGAGGAAAAAAGGGACTTGCAATGGGAGAAGCTACAGCAGAGCTATTTGCTAGTAAAATTTATTGGGAATTATGTAAAAATTCACCTGAGTCAAAAGCATACACAGCGAATACAAGAAAATATTATGACGAAGAAATAATATTTTTAAAAAAGATATGTTTAGCTCTAGGAGTATCAGAGGACACTTTATTAGCTTTGAAAAGTGAAAATAATTATGGAAGAAAGCAATTAAAGTATTTATTTGCGAATCTAACAAACATAAATAATTTTTGGGATAAATTAGAGTATAGAATGGATTATGTGTCAATGCTTAAATTTATACATACATCACATCCAGATTTTAATGTAAGTCAAGCATCATTAAAAAATGTAAAGATATTTAGAAAAAATATAAATGAACTTTTAGAAGAATGTATGCAACCCAATCTTCAAGAGAAATATTATATGTCTTTAGATGTTAGCAAAAATGAATTTGAACAGATATATAATGAAAAGTCAGAAGAGTTTAAATTAGTAGATTCATATTTATCACGTAATAATCCTGACCTAGATCCTAGATAATTTAAATAAGAAATGTTTCATAAGTGTTACAAAACGTCAAGTAAAAAGTTAAATGCAATTCTGTAAAGTAAATGCAACTTGTACGAGAAAAAGCAAGTTTTAAGCAATATATTTGCCTAAAAGCCTTGCTTTTTTTGTGTGTAAAATTAATATAGATTTCAAAGAAAATTTGCATAACTAATAAACAAAATTGCATTATATTGTACATTAAGACTTATTGCAATGCACCTTGTTGATACGTGCATTTACTTTTTCACTTATCAACCTCTCAATATATTCATAAATGCATTTTAACTGGTTGACAATGTACTAAAAATGTTAGATAATAGCATCATGAAGATAATAAGAAAATTAATGATTTTAATTATTTTGATAGTTGTAATATTTGGCGCAATAATCACAGGGTATAGCTATATTTTTTATAAAAAAACGCTGAAGAAAGAATCACTATCAACAAAGGTTACCGAGATTCGCAATGACTTTACTTATGTAAAAAAAGACGACTTACCAAGGTGTTATCTTGATGCTGTGGTTGCAGTAGAAGATAGGAGATTTTATTCTCATGGACCAGTTGATTATATTGGCATTGCTAGAGCGTTGGCTTCAAATATTGAAAATAAATCAATACAAGAAGGGGGAAGCACAATTACACAGCAAGTAGCAAAAAATATGTATTACATGGACATGGATAAAGGCAATTCAGTCATAAGGAAAATTGCAGAAATATTTACAGCAATAGATTTAGAAAAGCAATTTTCAAAAGATAATATACTTGAATTATACGTGAATATAATTTACTTTGGAAATGGATATTATGGAATAAGAGAGGCATCAGAGGGCTACTTAAAAAAGAAACCAGAAGAATTAACTTTATCAGAAGCAACAATGCTTGCAGGAATTCCAAATGCACCAAGTGTATATGCACCAACAGTTAACAAAGATTTATGCAAATCAAGACAAAGAAAAGTAATATCATCAATGGTTGAAAACGGATATATAACTAAGGATGAGGCAGATGAAATAGACCAATCATTTATAGATAATATTGAATAAGCGATAAAAAAGTAAATATTGCAAGACCGTAATCTTGCAATTAATATGTAGGTATAATTTAGTGGCTAGAATATCATGCTTCCGACCTGATTGCGCGGGTTCGATTCCCGCTACCTACTCCAACGACGTTTCTGTTCGAACTTTTATAGAACAGATAGATATGAAAATCAATCAGTAAAATGGTTGATTTTTTCTTTTGCAAAAAATCATCCTAATTCTATAAGGAAAGGATGGTGTTTGAAATGAAGATAGTTAAACAAGAATTAGAATTTGAAGAATGTCTAAAACAACGACTTGAATTTATATGTGAGTTTTCTAAAGTTAGTCCTACCTTTATCAATGGTAGTATTAGAAAATTAGAGAAAACTAATCTTACATATATTGAGCCACATAGAGTGATTATTAAAAATATTACTTTTTTAGTTTTCAATTATTCTAATGATGTTTATATCTCTAATTTAACTAAAAAGATTAAATTATCAGAGTTAGAAGAATATTTGAAAAATATATAATTGTAAATATTTGACATTTTTTTAAATCGTGATATAATATAGACAATAAATTATGTATAGCTGTCCGTCAAGAGCTATATAACTATGAGTACTTTGAAAAAATTATATTATATTGCATTATTATATTTTAGTTTATGATAAATGGATTTAAGAGATGTCAGTAGTACTCGTGTGTACTTTGATGTCTCTTTTTTGTTAGATTGGAGGTTTGAAAATTGAATGAAGAAAAGAAAAAATGTGGATTATATTTAAGAGTTTCAACAGAAGATCAAGCTAGAGAACGGATTTAGTTTGCCAGAGCAAAAAGAAAGATTAGAGTCCTTTTGCAAATTTAAGGGCTATGAAATAATAGACTATTATCAAGATGCTGGAATAAGTGCTAAAACTGGTAATCATAGACCAGAGTTTGAAAGATTAAAAAATGATATTAAAGCTAAAAAAATAAATACTATTGTTGCTCTAAAACTAGATAGAATAACAAGAAGTATTTATGACTGGGAAAATCTAATGACATTCTTAGATGAGAATGATGCCTACCTCGATTGTGTAAATGATGAAATAAATACAACAAGTGCAAATGGCAAAATGATTTCAAGACTTTTAATGAGTGTAAGCCAAAATGAAATTGAAAGAACTAGCGAAAGAACTAAAATAGGTTTAGCAGGTGCAATAAAAAATGGACATATTCCTCACATCGCACCATTAGGCTATAAAAGAGAAGATAAAAAATTAGTAATAGATTATTCTACTAAAGATATTGTAGTTAGAATATTTGACTTATATTATAATGGTTACTCTTACCAAAAAATCAGCAACTTATTCAATAAAGAAAAAGTATTAGGAAAAGATAATTGGCGAGATTCAACAATTATGGGTATTTTAGAAAATGAAATATATAAAGGAGATTTTGTTCATGGTAAGAAAACTAAACACCCTACTCACTATGAAGATGTTGTAGAACCTATTATTTCAAAAGAAATGTGGGCAGATTGTCAAGTACAGAAAAAGAAAAATTCAAGAAGTTATAAAAGAACATTAACTTATTTATACTTGCAAAAACTAAAATGTCCTAAATGTGGCAGAGTCTTAGGTGGAAAAGCAACTACGAAGAAAAATGGTAATGCTTACTTTTACTATTATTGTAATGATTGCAAAATCGAATTTAAAGAAAAGGTTATAAATGATTATTTCAATCAATTTATTAGTGAGTTAGTAGAATATGACTCTGTTGTAAATCAATTCTTCTTGCCTATGATAAAGCAAAAATTTGATGAGCCTAAAGAACAACTAGAAAAGGAAATCAATGAGCAAAAAGTAAAACTAGAGAGAATAAAAAAGGCTTACATTAACGGTGCTTTTGAAGTACAAGAATATAAAGAAGAAAAGAAAATAGTTGAAAATGCAATAAGTGAATTACAAAACAAACTAGAAACTACTGATTGCACTGAAGAACTTAAATTTACTCCAAAAGATATACTTTTAAAAAGAGATATTGACTTTATCAACAAAATCAAACTAGATAAGGAATATCAAGAAAGAAATAAAACTTGGAAAGATTATACAAGACAAGAACAAGCAGACTTAATAATGAAATATGTAGATGATATAGAACTTGCTTTAGTTGGTAAAGAAGTAGTAGTTAAACAAATAAACTTTAGAGAATCAATTTGTAAACCTTGTCAAGAATTATATGATGACGGTTATATTGATACTACAAAACCTATGATATTAGGTAATGTACTTGGTAGTGTTAGATTTAGTAATTATTTGCCAGAGGAAGAAGTTGGAGAAATAATTATGAGATTAAGACAATATTATGATGTTGGTTATACTGAAGCAACCTACTATGTTGATAAGCAAATGTTTTATTTTAACTTTGCTGAAGATAACTCTGCTATTGTTAGAGTATTCTCTTTAGAAGATTACTATAAACTATATCCAGATAATAAAATGGAGACTTATGAATTTGGAATTGTTTATATTCGTGAAGAAGATAAATTTCAAATGAAAGAAATTGATACTGCATTTGATTATATACCAGATGAAAGCAATGATAGTGTAATTTATACAAAAGAGCCTACTCCTATTTCAGTAGGTGTTAAACCAGTAAAGTTCTGCGAAGAAGATACAGAATAATTGTTGCAACTATATAAATATACCTACTATGTTGCAACAACAAACTAACGAGAACAAATTTGTATTTGCGATTAGCAAATATAAATTTTGTAGCGAGTTAATTTGATAAATTTTAGCTCTGTGAGATAAAATTTATTGCCTCGCAGAGCCCCCATGTTATGATAGTATGTCATAACATATAGGGGGTTAGGACTTATGGCAAAGCCAAAGTCCTATGCTACGAAGAAAATTCAAAGGAGGGATTTTATGGAGCAAGAATTAGCATATTCTTTTCACTTAGGTAGTGATAAAAATAAAAGTAAATTAGCAAAGAAAGTTGCAAAAGAAAATGTATCTGGTACTACTTCCTTATCTAATAATGCAATTCAAAATGCGAAAGATTTATCAGATGTTAATAAACACAATTTAAGAGATTATGATAATCAAAGAGAGTTAATTAGAACAATTTATGGAACAGATGATATTGTAAATGATGTTAAAGAACTATATTTAGAACAATTTGAAGAAGCACGAATTGAATATAATAATAAACAAACTCGTGAAGATAGAAAAATCAAAGACTATTTCAAAAAAGTATGTAAATCTCAAAATGATATTGCGTGTGAAATTATAATAGAACTTGGAGATATGGACTTTTGGAATGATAAAAACGAAAGATATAGATTTAAAATGGTTGATGTATATAATGAGCAAGTAAAGGATTTAATTAAAATTGTACCAGATTTTAAGATAGCAAATGCAACAATACACTTTGATGAAGTTTCTCCCCATATGCACATTGTAGGTATTCCAGTTTCTTATGATTGTAAAAGAGGAATGAAAAAACAAGTAGTAAAATCAAAGTTATTTACTAAAAACACACTAACACAAATACAAGATAAAATGAGAAATGCTTGTATAAAGTCTTTTAATAAGTTCTATGATATGGATTTTAAACTAAAAGAAAAGCAAAAAGGCAGAAATCAAGATATAAATGTTAAAGATATGGGAAATTATAGAGAAATAAAGAAACAGCTAAAACAGAAAGAACAAAAGCTTGAAAAAGCGAATAATCAAACGAAAAAACTTGATAATACAAGCAAAGATATAGATAAAATTTTAGACAGTTTGAAACCTACTAAATTAAACAAAAATAATATGGTTATTTCAAACGAGGATGTCCAGAAAATCAAAAATTATACTAAAAATGTAAAAGATATAACTCAGACAGTAAGAAGTGTAAATGACTTAAATATGGCAATTAAGGATTTTGAACATTTTGCTTTTGAAATAGAAAAAGAAAATCGTTCACTTAAATATGAAATAGAACTAAAAGATAATGAAATAAGAAATTTAAAAAGTGAATTATCACTTAAAGATAAAGTTATAGGCAAATTACAAACTGAAAAAGAAAAACTTAAACAAGAATTGCAGAAATTCAAAGGATTTTGGCATAGCTTAATGAAACATTTTCAAAATAAAATTGGATTTGATAAAGATGAACATTATAAATATATTAGTGATGATTTATATAAAAAGGGTATTTTTGATGATAACGATAATGAAATAGCAAATAATGTAAAGCGAAGAGTTAAAACAACAGATGAAATAGCTAATTTAAAAGATAAAAAGAAAAATGATACTAGATTTTAATATGGAGGTAATTGGATATGGAAAATGAAAAAGTTAAATATTTAATAGATATGATAAATGATATGGATAAAAAGGATAAATTGAGATTAGCTATATGTATGAGTAAAAGCGAATGGTCAGGTCTTATCTATAATACTAAAGAAAATTATGAAAAATTTGATAATATGCTAAAAAGTATAGATGAAGAATATAGAACTACTATTATAAATTTCAATAAATATCCTCTTATAACTTTTGCAATGGCTAAGCTTATGGAAATGAATGCAACAGAACAAAATAAAATTGCAATGTATTTGTTTAATTGTATAACATGGATCTAGTAAAAAATGTTTGATTTAGATAGGTAGTAAAAGGTTTAAATTTGCATTTTATGTAAAATTGTAGTATAATATATTTAGTATTCGTGAGTACAGCGAAATATAATAAATGTACTAAATTAACAATTGTTACTGAAAATCTGGTAACAAATTTAAAAACTAGGAGGAATAATTATGGAAAACATCAATGTTACAGCATCTAACATGTCCGAACTGACACGGAATGCTTTTATGGACTGCCTTTTTAAAGAAGGCGAGGACACTACCAACCATGTAAAAGTAGAAGGCATTACCAGTATGTTTGGACTCCACCCTCAAAGACTCGAGGAAAAGCGTGAACTTGTGACTGCTCTGCTCGCCGAATTGCCAGAGGAATTTAAAGAAGGATACACTTTCTTGAATTTCTGTACAACCAAGGATGGCGAGCAATGGACTGGTGAACACAGAGTATGTGAGCAGTTGATTGTTATGGCAATTGGCTTGAATTTTATGGAATACTGCATGCCGAGAGAAATGTGGGCTGTTCTGCCTGGTGGCGTTCCTTATATTATGATTAAGTAAGGAACTTCAAAAAGAAATTATTTTCTTTCCCTCAAAAGAGGGTTCTTTTTTTGCTCTAAATTTAAAAAATATAATTTTTTAATTATTTGTATTGTATTTTATTAAGAAAATGATATAATAAAGAAAATTGATTGATATTTGTATCAATCGTTAAGAGAAAAAAGTTGTAAATAACTACGACGTTCGCTCCAACGTAAAGGGTGTGAAAATTTTGAAAAAATATTTTAATTTAATTAATGAAAAAGAATATGAAGAGTACATCGAGAATGCCCTAGACGAAGCTGAAAAAGAAGCTAAAAAAACAAAAACTAAATATTACTCACATGAGGAATTTAAGAATATGGCTAGGAGGACACTAGATGGCAAAGCATAAATATACAATAAAATATACGGAGACATTTATACAACAATTTGATAATATTTTAAGTCAATAAAAAGATAGTCTAGAATTTTAATGTTTTAGACTATTTTTTAATACTTCAAGTATTTGTTCTAGTGATATAGGACCTTCTCTTACAATTTTTATATTATCAGATGTGCAGTCAACTATGGTGCTTCCTTTGCCAAAAGATACTTTTCCTTCCATCATTCCGTCTAGCTTTGGGCACGCTTTTTCTATTTCATCTAAAGATGTACATGTAGGTTCTCCGCTTTGATTGGCACTGCTCATAAATAATGGACAACCAGTTTTTCTTATTAAATCTTCAACGGGCTTTGATGTTGCCATTCTTATTGCAATTGTATCTTCTCCATTGTTCACATATTCAGGAAGATCAGGCTTTTTTTGTAAGATTAAAGTGATAGGGCCTGGCATAAATTTTTGAATTAAACATTCAGCTATATCATTTACAACTGCAATGCTTTTTATTTGTTCTTCATCAGCACACATTACAGGGAACAATTTGCTGTGTGGTCGATTTTTCACTTCTGCAAGCTTATCATGTGCTTTTTTTGATGCTATTCGTGCGCAAACGCCAAAAACAGTATCAGTTGGCACACTGATTACACCATCATTCTTTAAGATTTCAGCTAATTTGCTTGTTTCATTCTGACTATATCTTTTCATTAAATTACACCTCCAGTAAAATATTCTGCAAATTATGCATCTTATCTTTATGCATTATTGCAAAGGACTTTTATTTTTATAAAATATTTAATAATTTCATATACTACAATCAAGATTATATCACAATTAGAGTTGTATTTAAACAGATTTTTAATAATTAGAATAATCTACTTGACTTTTTTTATAAAAATTTCGACTGTATATAATTTTCTTTATGAAATCATACAATTATGATGAAAAGTCAAGATTAAAACTATATTTGGAATACATAAAGATAACATTTTATTAATGTTCTTGCATTATGAGTTTTAAAAGTATATCTTAATATTGAAACTAAAAAAAGGAGAAAAAGTATAGTTAGAGTTAAAACTATACAAAAAAAGAGAATGAAGAAAGATATTTTAAAATTTAAATTGCAAGAAAAGGGCATAACTTTAGTAGCACTTGTTATAACAATAATAATTCTTTTAATATTAGCACGGAGTAACAATAGGAATGGCTACGTCAGGTTCTGGAATATTTGGAAGAGCAAAAAATGCGGCAAATACATATAGAGTGGCAACAGAAAAAGAAAATACAGCTATTGGAAGTCATGAAGAAACAATGGATATGACGGAATTAGAGGCAACTGAAAAGTTTAATTCTGAACAAAATGTAAATGCTCCAAATTTAAAGCAAGGGATGACACCAGTAAAATTTGTTACTGATGGAAATAATACCAATAAATTTAAGACTGTTGAAACGTCAGAAGATGATTCGGAATGGTACAATTATAATGAAAAAAAGTGGGCAAATGCAAGAACTGAAGATGGAAGCTTATGGGTATGGATTCCACGTTATGCTTATAGAATAAATAAACCTAATACATCTGATACTGAGCAAAAAGGAACAACAGATATTGTCTTTTTGGCGGGAACAACAGATTCGTATGTTAATGAAAATGGAAAAATATGTTCAGATACTAAAAGATGCCGCAGCAAAGATGACACGATAGATACTACTACTGGATGGACCGTCCATCCTGCGTTTACAAATGAAAGCTCAAATGACATAGAATTTAGAAATGGTGGCTGGGATTCTGAAATAACAGGAATTTGGGTCGCAAAGTTTGAAGCAGCATATGCAATGAAGGCAGATACGAGCAAAGTAAAGGCGAATGTTTCTGAAGAGAAATTTAATATATCGAGTGGTACATATTATTCTCAGAATGAAGTCTGGGCACCAAATTCGTTATATAAAAAGACTCATGAAGGTGCGACTGGTGATGGATACATGCCTGCTAGAAATTGTGTTGATAAGGAATATGGAAGCAATAAAACATCAATAAAATATCCTACTTTTCAAGGATCAAGCTATTCAATGAATTATATTAATACAAATGATGCTTATGCATTAGGAAGAAAGATTGCTTCTGAAGGAAATATTTATGGTTTGGAATCAGACACTGACAGTCATTTGATGAAAAATAGTGAGTGGGGAGCAGTAGCTTATTTAAGTAAAAGTAAATATGGGCTTTATTCAACGGATATAGCCGCAAATAGTAAGAACTTTGTAGATGACGACAATAATGTATATGCAGGAACGGGATATAATAGTAATAGAAACGAATGGAATGATACGAATATTGATGAAGGAAAAAGCTCATCAACAACTGGAAATGTATATGGCATATACGATATGAGCGGAGGAGAAACAGAAAGAACGGCGGGATATATTTATAATGGCAGTGAAAGCTTAGATGATTATGGAAAGACGCTGATCGAAGCAAAAGGCAAGAGTACTAAATATGCAACTGCTTATGTTTTTAAGGAAAATGCAGATTCATCGTATGATGATAATAGCAGAAGTAATTATTCAAATAATGCAAAAATATATGGTGATGCAATTTATGAAACCTCATCAGATGGAACAGGAAAAAATTCTTGGTATAATGACACTTCAGATTACATTGTTGGTGATTACCCATTCAGTCATAGAGGAGGATTGTGGTGGCATAACAAGGCTGCAGGATTGTTCCACTATGGAAGAAATAATGGAGATAGTGTATATAGTACTGGAATGAGGGTAACATTAATTTAATTGAAATGTAAATTTGAATTCATCAGCTAATTAAGAAAATTAAGATGGAATAAATCTATCGCGAGTTGTAAAGATTTTCTTTACAACTCCTTGATTTTTATTAATTTATATGATAAACTTATTAGGTCATTAAAAGAAGAACTTATATGTTCACTGAGGAGTTTAAAATGGAAGTATTTAAGAAAATATTATTAATTGTATATATCATAATATGTGTAGCATTAATTTTAATAACAACATTCCAAACTAAAGATAGCGCAAATTCTATCGAAGATACTTATGAAAACCCACATGCAAATAAGTATTTTGAGAAAAACAAGAGTAGAACTAAGGCTGGAAAGGTTCAGAAAAGAACTATAATTTGTGGAATTTTATTTGCTATAGCTACAGTTGCTACAACAGCAGTATGCTATATATTTTAGTAGAATGAGAATACTAAAAGGAATGCTTTTTAGAGCATTCCTTTTTTAGCATGAAAGTAAGCATTTAATTAGTTTAAGTCATAGGGAGGTGAATTAATGAAGATGGTAAAAGAAAATCAAAGTGTAAATGATGAAAAAATGCCTAAGCAAGTGGTTGGTACTTTTAAAAAGAGTAGAAATTTTGCTTTTGTTATTCCTGATGATAAGAAGATTGGAAAAGATATTTTTATTTCTAAATCTAATTTTAATAAGGCTAAGGATAATCAAAAGGTTGTATGCGAGATTACAAAATATCCGCAAAAAAATAGGAAAGCAGAGGGTAAAATTATAGAAATTCTTGGTTTTGCTGATGAATCAGGAGTGGACATGCTTTCTATAATTAAGCAATTTAATTTGGAAAATGAATTTCCAAAGGAGGTTATAAAAGAGGCGAAATCTGTCTCAAAAGAAAAGATTACATCAAAGGGCAGAGTTGATTTTAGAGATAAAGAAATCTTTACAATTGATTCTGAAGACGCAAAAGATTTAGATGATGCTGTTGGGGTTGATAAGAATGATGATGGTACATATACTTTGTATGTGCATATTGCTGATGTTAGCCATTATGTGAAGAGCGGAGGGATGCTTGATAAAGAGGCTGTAATTAGAGGAACTAGTGTGTATATGCTTGATAGGGTCATTCCAATGCTTCCAAAGGAGCTTTCGAATGGTGTTTGTAGTTTAAATCAACACGAAGATAGGTATGCTTTATCAGTTATAATGAGGATTGATAAAAAAGGAAAAGTAATTGATTCGAATATTGTAAAGAGTATTATAAATGTTACCAAAAGAATGAACTATCATAATGTATATGCTTTAATTGAAAAAGAGAATGCGATAAAAGAAGAAAGCAATATTTTATTAAACAAAAAAGATAATAAAAAAATTACAGAAATAGAAGTTGGAAAAAGTAATAAAGAAAATAAAAAATCTAAAAAGGCTAAAACATTAAAAGAAAATACAGCTTCGAAATCAGTTTTTACGAAAGAATATGTTGAAAGAGCTTTAAAAGAAAACAAAAATTATATAGAGCATTTTGAGAATATGAAAGAGCTTGCCTTAATTTTGAAAAATAGAAGATTGAAAAATGGATATTTGTCGTTAGATATTCCTGAAAGTGAGATTATTCTTGACAAGGATGGCAAGCCAATTGAGATTAGAGCGTATGAGACTAATTTTGCAAATGAAATTGTTGAGCAATTTATGCTTACTGCTAATGAAACTGTTGCTGAAACCTTTTATTATTTAGATGCACCATTTATTTATAGGGTTCATGAAAAGCCAGATGAAGAGAAGGTTAAAGAGCTTAATAAGAGTTTATTTAATTTTGGGTACAAGGTTAAAGGCAAGAAAGATAATATTAAACCATCTGCATTTTCAAAAGTGCTTGAAGAATCAAAAGGTACAAGTGAAGAAAAAATAGTATCAAGTCTTTTGCTCCATACTTTGAAAATAGCTAGATATGAGGCTGAAAATAAAGGACATTTTGGAATTGCAAGTGATTTTTACTGTCATTTTACATCACCTATTAGAAGGTACCCTGATCTTTTCATACATAGGATAATTAGTTATTATATTGAGCATAATTATAATGTTACAAAGTCTTTTTTGAAAAAGAACAAAGAGAAGGCAATAAAGTATGCAAAGAGTTCTTCAGATTGTGAGCAAAATGCAACAAAGGCTGAAAGAGAAAGTGAAGCTATGAAGAAAGCGGAATATATGGAAGACAAAATTGGCAATGAATACACGGGCGTTATTTCAGGAGTTACTAATTTTGGTATCTTTATTGAACTTGATAATACCATAGAGGGGCTTATTAGATTTGAGTCAATGAAAGATGATTTTTACATATATAATGAGATTAACAAGACTGCGATTGGTAAGGAGAATAAGAAGGTTTATAAAATAGGCGATAGAGTTAATGTTATAGTTAAGTACGCAAACAAAGAACAAAGAAGAATTAATTTTGAAATTGCGTAATGATATAAGACATTGAGTGATGTGAAGTGCTTCAATAATATGAATTGCTAAGAATATGAAACAAGTAAATATATGAATTTGTGAATGGTAAACATTATTAATAATAGGAATTATTATGTAGATGATATCATGAAAAATAGGTGCTATGATTTACTAGCACCTATTACAAGATAACTTGATTTTAGTTTTACATTAACATTTACATCAAAGAATGAGTTTTGATATTTGTCAAGCCAATCATATTCAGTCCAATCATTCCAAGTTTTAAAATGCTTAATTGCGATTTTGCCAAACTTTGAAACATCGCTTTTTAATGTAGTAGAGGTTTTGTATAAATAATTTTCTATGTGTGATTTAAAGTAAGAAGATGCGTATTTTTCGATTGCAGATATGTTTTCATCACTCATATAATTTGAGTTTACCGAGTTTGATAAGATTCTGGTGCTTAGCGTAATATTACATTTTATAAAAGGGAACCCATTTACAATTTTTACATCGTTTTTAGATTTAGAATTTGAAATGTAAAGAGATATATAATCTGAATCAGAGAAAGGGCTGGGTATGCTAATTATTGCATGTTTTAATTCATTTGAGGTTATTAGGTTTGAGAGAACCTCAGATGGAGTAAGCTCTCCACTTAAGCTACCATTATGAAATGAAACTAATCCACTCATCTTAACTGTATCATCTTCTGAAAGACTATCATCTATAGTCCCAAGCATAGTAAAAGAGTCTGAACATGTATCATAATAATCATTATAAAAATCAAGTAATGTTACAATACGGGTAAAGCCCGTATTTTTTTCTGAGGTTTCTGCAGAGTCATAATATTTTGAAGATAGATTGTCAAGAAGGGGCTTAGAATTTTTTAAGAAATCAGAAGCGTTGCATTTTGAAACCAAAATTTTGCAGTAAGGTCTTACTTCGATGTCATTAATTAAAGTTGAAACATAACTTATTATTCCTTTTTGAGCAAGTTGTTCAGAGAAAATTACAGCTTTACAGTATGACAAATTTAAAGTTTTTCCTACATAAGTGTTGGCCAGGTTTATTCCGCTATCAATTGAATTACAATCAACGCTTGTTATAACCGTTGTGTTTTCTGATGAACTAGATGAGCCACCTCCATTACTAGAATAACTTGAAGGAAGAGAAATCTGCAGACTAAGTTTTAGCTTTCCATTTTCAGATGTATCAAAGCCGAGACCAATAACATAAGCTAATTCATCAATAGTGTTGATAGAGCTTATATTAGACAAATAAAATAAGAAAAGTACAATTATAAGAAGAATAGCTAAAATTTTCTTTGCACTCATAAACGAAAGTTCCTTATACAAATTTAAGTTTTTTATATTAAGTTTTTAATCAGGTTATACTTATAAACCCTTTATGCGCTTTTTTAAATAGCCTGCTATTAAAATTGCAGGGCTTAAGATGAATACTATAAATAAGGCAAGATTTTTGTATACTACATTTTTCAGAAAGAGTATTTGGGCTGAATTTTGTGGTACGAAAGCTAAAACAAAAATTGCAATTGCTGAAATTATTGGGATAATATTTTGATTTTGTGGTTTAAAATTTTCTTTACATACTTTTGATATATATAGAAGAACTACACATAGGTATAGCAGAAAATTGAATATCCAAACAAACATAAATATGGTATCACTTCTTGGCAAGAAATTTCCAAAATGAATTGTTCTTGTGCTAAGGTATACAGAGAGTACATCATTACCAGTATTCAAAAATGGAAATAGTATTAATGTAGATACTACACTCAAGAGCAAATAAGTGGCAGATAAAATGATTGAAAGAATTCCAACTTTTTTAAAATCATTTATATTTTTTAGGCTTGATCCCACCAAAAATATATAAATAAGTCCGCCTAATGTGTAGATGTTGGTGATACCATTTATAAAAGTTTCCTTAGTCCCCTTACCTAAAATAGGAAATAGACGTGATGTATCGAAGCTTTTTAAAGATGAAAGAAATACGATTATCATTGTAAAAAGAATGATTGGAACTAATAATGTATTTACTTTTATAATATTTTTGTAGCCTAAGATTGCAGCAAGAGTGGCAGCTAGTATAAAAGAACCTATTAAAAAGACTGTATTGGCTTTGGGAAAATATACAACCTTTAATGTTTCGGAAAAGCCTCTAATTATTAATGAAGATATAAATATAAAATAGCAAACATAAATTGATGAAAGTATTGTTTTTAAAGTTTTTCCGCCTACATATTCTGCAACATACAAAATATTATTTCCGTTAAAAGGTTTTAAAAGTTTTGCTACTATCAAAAAGAAAACAATAGCGATGGCTGTAATATAGATTATGTTTATTACTGAAGCGGATAAAGTTGATCTAATTATTACATTAGGAAACTCTAAAATAATATGGCTTATAACAACAATTACTATTAAAAACGAGGCTTCGAAATAATTAAGCTTTTCATCCATTTATAAATACTCCTTTCGATATATTTTTATTAATGTCGCCACTTCATACTTAATTTGTTTTGTACTTTGCTTTTTTTTGTATTAAGAAATGTATCACGAAATTCTCTTTTCCATGCAGGTTTCACTAAGTAGCCATCATTCTTATCTTTATTAAGTGGAGCATAAGGAGCAAGGTATGATATGCCGAATGATTTTAATGAACATAATCTTACTAAATAAATGAAAAGTCCTATAATAATTCCAAGGAATCCTGCAAAAAAACCAAGCAAAATGTACAAAAATCTTGAAACCCTTAAGTGAAAACTTAAATGAAAGTTGGGTACAGAAAATGATGTTATACCAGTAATAGCAATTATAATTATTAAAATAGGAGAAACTACATCAGCCTGAACGGCTGCTTGACCAAGTATTAAAGCTCCTATAATTCCAACGGTTGAACCAAGGGGTGAAGGAACTCTTAAACCTGCTTCTCTTATTATTTCAAATGATATTTCCATCAATATAATTTCAACAATTACCATAAATGGAACTTTTTCTCTTGATGATACGATTGAAAATAAAAGCTCAGTTGGCAATAGCTCTCCATGGTATGTTGTGATAGCAATGTAAAGACCAGGAAGTAATAAGGTAGTTAAAAATGAAAGAGCTCGTATTATTTTTAAGAGATTTGCAAACACGTGATTTATATTTAAATCTTCAGGGGTTTGAAGAAAATCAAATATTGTTGCAGGCATAATTAAAACATAAGGGGAACCATTAAAAACAACAACACACCTTCCTTGAAGCAAATATTGAGTAGAACTATCAACTCTTTCAGTTGTTATAATCTCAGGAAGAGTTACATTATAATCATCCTTTATAAGCTCTTGAAGCTCTCCAACACCTGTAATGTAATCAACATCTAGATTATTAAGTCTGTATTTTACCTCAGCAACAAGGTCTGGATTGCACACATTCTTGATATAACAAACAGCACACGAATTTTTATCAACTTTGCCAACTGAAAGACTTTCTATAACCAAATTTTCATTAGCAAGATTTCTTCGTATCATTGAAGTATTAGTTCTTAAATTTTCAACAAAAGCCTCTTGAGATCCCATAATAACAGGCTCATTTTTAGGCTCAGCAATCGAGCGGGTATCAAACTTTTTTACATCAATATCAAAACAAATATTAACAGTATCAATAAATAAAACACAATTACCAGCAACAACATCGGAGGCAACTTGGTCAAAAGAATTAATTTTTTTAACATCATTTTGAGGAAGTAAAGAATCAGAAACATAATCAACGATATTAAATTTTTTAATCTTTCTAATCATGATATTATTTGCGACAGCCTCAGAGACTATCTGGTCGCCATCATACTGATTTGAGTAATTTTTTAACATTAAAGGTTTTAATACAAAATCATTTATAGAAGCTTTATCACTCATACCATCAACATAAATTATAAATGCCTTAAATTGTTTTGCTTTAACATTTATTAAAAATTCGCGGATAATTATATCAGAATTTATTAAAGTATTAAATCTCGCATTTACATACTCAAGATTTACATCAATATTTGAATATATTTTTTTATCTTTATTAGTGGTAGAAGAATCAACTTCTTTTCCAAGAGCAAAATTGTATTCTAAATTAGAACCATTTAGATTACTTGAATTTTTGGTATTAGCTATATGATTAGAAGCAAAAGCATCAAATCTATTTATAAAATTATTGAAAAATTTGAACATAATAACCTCAAAACACTCAAGAGTTTTATTGCTATTTATTGTTTGTAATAAAATAAAATTTTATTCATATTGTGGATAATTTAAAAATATAATTATGATATGATAAAAGTTTTTAATGCAAAAGAATTAATTAAATATTTTATAAAGATAATTGTTCCGATTATTATTATCTGGGTTGTGATAAGTAAGCTAACGAATGTAAATGCGGATGAAAGCAGAAAAGAAAATAATGATGTCTTTTTTTCATGTTTAGATGATACCTTTGAAAAGATTGCAACTAAGAATTTGCAAGGTAAAGCTGAACAAGCGGACCAACTAGATTTAACGAAAATCATTTCAGATGAAGTGAAAGTTTTTAATTATGTAGAAGTTTCAGATAAAAATAATGAAGAAAAACAAAATACAAATAATAACAATGATAAGAACAGTTCCGAAAGTGATAAAAATAAAGGAAATACCAATAAGAAAAATTCTCAAGATGGAAAATACAATAATGATACTGAAAAAAACTTGCAAAATAATAAAGAAGATAACGAAAATGAGAAAAATTCTAAAAATAATGAAAACACAAAAAATCTTGCAAAGGATAATGTAAAAACGGAGGTTGTGAAAAACAATGTAAACCCAAGGTATACAAATGAATATGAGGGAGTTAAAATTAACAATCAAACAGATTATACCCTAACAAATGATATTTTAAGTACATCATCAGTTAATGTCAACAAGAAGAAAGTGGTAATATATCACACTCATACATCTGAAAGCTACACATCATCAGATAAATACAGCTATGAGCAAACCGGAAATTTTAGAACGCAAGATTTAAATTATACAGTAGCAAAAGTAGGAGATGAGCTTGAACATCGATTAAGAGATTATGGAATAGAAGTAGTGCATGATAAAACTTGTCATGATTATCCTTCTTATAATGGTTCATATTCAAGATCTTTAAAAACAGCTGAAATAATAAAAAGTGAAAATCCTGATGCAGACATATTTATTGATTTACACAGAGATGCAATAGCAGACTCAAGCTATGCACCAAAAGTCAAAATAGGAGATGAATATGCATCACAGTTAATGTTTGTTGTAGGATCTGATGTATCGAACAAAATAAATGTAAATTGGAAGCAAAATTTTGAATTTGCAATAAAGGTTCAGAAAAAAGCAAATGAACTTTATAATGGGCTATTTAAGCCAATAATTTTAAGAAAATCTGAATACAATGGGCATATATCAAAAGCATGCGTAATAATAGAAGTAGGATCTACTGGAAACACATTAGATGAAAGCATTAACTCAATGAAATATTTAGCAAAAGTAATTAATGAATTTTAGGTGTTAAGTAAAAAGTAAAATACAATAATTTTAGAGGATAATAATTATCAAAAATATTGAAAAAATATTTTTGGTTTGGTATTATATAAAGGAGATTTTTATAAACGAAAGGTAAAAAAGAATGAAATTACAACATTTAGGAGTAATTTTCGTAATTATTATAATGCCAATTGTTATGTGCATTTCAGAGTACACCAAAACTTTGGTAAAAGTATCAAATACTCAATCTAATTATGATTCAATTCTTATGAATTCTACGTATGATGCTGTAAGAGCATATCAATTAAATACATTAAATAATTCTTATGCAAGTGTAAACCAATCAAGAGTAAGGGATGTTAAAGCCTCAGTTAATTCTTTTTTTAATAGCTTGGCATCAGGTCTTGAACAAACTGGATATACTAAGGAAGAATTAAAGGAATATATACCTGCACTTTTATTTACTTTGTATGATGGATATTATATTTATACTCCATATAGTAATATTGTTACAGTAGATAAAAGTGCAAACAAGAGAGGAAATGTTAAGTTTTCAACAGATTCAAGCGTTAATTCTAATGTAGAGTTTGATTTGAAGCCATACTCGTACTATTCTTGTAAATACCATGGTCAAAATTATGATATTGTTATCAATTATACTCTTGATAATTATATAAGCGTAATGGGTACTTATAATGATAATTATATTACAGGATCAGGCTATTATATTGATGCAAGTGAAAACGACATAGAAGTAAATGGTGAAAATGCAAATGATAAAGATGTTTCATTAAATGATAAATGGGTTAAAATTAAGAAGAATGGGAATGAAACAATAATAAGACCAGAGCAATTAGGTGAGTATATATCAACTACTGAAAGCTACAGGGTATGGGCTAATAAAGGAAAACATGAAGGTTTTCAGACAATTAGAGTAAAATCTAAAGAACCTAAATATTACAATTATATTAATTATAATGAAGTTAAGTATTATTATGATGATTATTATAATGAGTATGATGATGTAATTAACGCAAATTCCAAGAATACTAGAGTATCTGACCAAGGAATACCAATATTTTACCTTGATAACAATTTAAAAACATATATAAGCCCAGACATGCTTAATACCCTTGCAAATTATGTTGGATGCAATTCTTCTGAACTTGTAAATGACAAGAATTCATATTTTAAAGATGTGAATAATTATTACTACTATAAACATGCTATTGAATTTTCAAAAAGAGTATACCCTGCTCTTAGTATGATTGATCTAAGTAGTATATTTAATAGTGATGGATCTATAGTTAGTGATTCTGATAGCATTTCTGACTATTTCACACAAGTTTACAACATAACTCCAAGTCCTGAAGATAATCCTGAGGGTAATACTTCATATATAATTAATAATTATGAAACTAAAAAAATATTTGACTATAACCAAGAAAATAATGATCCAGAGCTTGAGATATCTTCATTTAATCAACACAGAATTGATGTAATTACAAAATCAATTGAATCAAATTTAGTCAGTACAATAGGTGGGTTTAACGCATATTATTCTTCATCTTACCAATATGATATGCCAACACTATCTGCTATTGATTGGAACAAGATTGCAAATAATGTGACAGTTGTTGCATTTATGCAAGGACTAACAATTGGTAATTACAAATTCTATAATAATTATTCAGCTGTTGCAAATACAAAAAATAAAGAATATGTTTCTAAGAATTCAATATATGTAGAAGATAATATACAACTAAACAATCCATCATTTGGAAATAACGAATACCAGAATTTTTATAAGAGCCTTTCAAAAACTGAGGCATATCATAACCCAGGATGTAAGGAGTACAACAATGCCGTTAATTCAAGTTATCGAAATGTTATAGGATATAGAAACATAGATTATGAAATACAAACATTTTCAAATAAATACTATACATTACAAAACAACACAGTTGTAAATGGTTCAGATGATGATGTAAGAAATTATACGTTACAACCGCAAACAATAGGATATGAGTGTATAGTCTCATTAAATGGAAATGAATTTACAGCTGATGACTTAATTAGTCTTAGGAAAGATATAAATGGTAAAACCATAAACGAAGAAATAAGAAGAGCATATATAAGTGCATTAGCACGTGAAAAAGGAGCGTCTTACAAAAGCCTTTCGAATCTTAATTATTTAAATTAAAACAGACTATTAAGGAATGTAAAAAACAATCTACAATATAGTAGATAATAATAAAATAAATTTGATAGAAATGGAGTAGAATAAATAGAAAGAAAGATGACAAAAATGAATGAAGAAAAAACGAAAAAAGTTAAAGTAAAAAATGAGCATACAGAGAATGATAAAATGCAAGAACAATACAATAAAAAAACTTTTAAAAAAGATAAAAAGCATAAGAAATCAAAAGCAGAAAAGAAAAACAATAGAAATGAAATAATATTCAGAACAGTGGCACTAATAATGTGTATATCATTAGTTTTTGTAACAATAGCAAGCTGTATATACTATATAATTAATCAATAAAAATAAAGAAATATGTATTAATATAAACTGTAAAGGAGAAAAAATGTTTGAGGAAATAAATAAACAATTATCAGGTGATATAATGCAGTATTTTTATGAAATGAAGCAGAATCCATGGGAGATAATTACATTAGTCATAGATTTAATTGTGGTTGGATTCCTAGCTTATGGATTTATAAAGCTAGCAAAAAAATCAAGGGTATGGCAATTAGTAAAAGGTATAATTTTTTTAATTATAATTACACTTTTAAGTGGTGTATTTAAACTAAGAATATTAAATTTTATACTAACATCGTTTATGACGTATGGTGTGATGGCGCTTCTTATAATATTCCAACCTGAATTAAGGAGAGCATTAGAGCAATTAGGGTCAACAAATACATTTTCAAAATTTTTTGGAATTGAAAAGAGTTTAATGGATAAAACAAAAGAAGATATATACAAAGTTGTAATTGCTATAGAAGAACTTGCAAAAACAAAAACAGGAGCATTAATAGTTTTTGAAAGAGATATAAAATTGCAAGATATTGTAGAATCTGGTGTAGAAATAAATTCTACAATTTCTCCACAATTATTAGTTAACATCTTTGTACCAAATACGCCATTACATGATGGAGCAGTAATTATAAGTAATAATAAAATAGTTTCGGCAGCATGTATACTTCCGCTAGCAGATGATAAAGATATAGCAAGAGAATTGGGAACAAGACATAGAGCTGCTATAGGAATATCAAAAGATTCTGATGCGATAGCTGTTGTAGTATCAGAAGAAACAGGAAAAATCTCAATTGCAAAAGATGGAACCTTAATTGCTGATGTAAAAGAAGATGCATTGAAGAGAATTCTAATGAAGGGACTTGTTACATCTAAATTTGGTAGTGAAGAGAATTATAATAAGATAACCAAGATTAAAGGAAAGATTGAAGAAAAAAAGCAAAAGATTTCAGAGCAAAGAAGGAAGAAAAAAGAAAAATAAATTTGAAAAATGCATAATGAGGTTTATAAATGAAAAATTTCAAATTAACAATAGAATATGATGGCAAAGATTTTAATGGATGGCAAAAACAAAGAGACCGTTTGAACATACAAGGCGAAATAGAAAGAGCAATAGAAACTGTAACAGGAGAAAAAGTAGAATTAATAGCTTCAGGAAGAACTGATGCAGGAGTAAATGCTTTAGCGCAAATTGCAAATTTTAAAATTAATAATTGCAAAATACCAGTAGAGAAATTACCTTATGCTTTAAACTCGCAATTAAAAAAGTCCATACGAATAAAGAGAGCCGAAGAGGTCGAAGAAAAATTTCATAGTAGATATAATTGTAAGAAAAAAACATACATATATACAATTAACAACTCAGAACAAGGAAGCGCAATATATAGATATATGCAATACCATTATCCTATAAAATTAGACGAAGCAAAAATGAACAAAGCTGCAAAATATTTAGAAGGAGAACATGATTTTAAATCTTTTAAGGCAAGTGGAACGAGCTCTAAATCAAGCGTTAGAACAATATATGAGGCCAAGGTATATAGAGATTTTGTAGATAATGACCTAATAAAAATAGAATTAACAGGAAACGGTTTTTTATACAATATGGTAAGAATAATAGCTGGGACGCTATTAGAAGTTGGAGAAGGCAAGATAAATCCAGAAGAGGTAAAGAAAATTCTTGATGCTAAAGACAGAAAAATGGCAGGGAAAACACTTTCAGCATACGGACTTTGTCTTATAAAAGTTGAATATGAGAATTAATGAAATTTAAATGAAAATACAAAAATACAATAAAAAAATAAATATTATATTATTTTTTGAAATGCCGCGTAGCGACCAATTTTTTATGTTGCTATGAAACTGCAAAGTAACAATTGAATTTGGTTCTGAATACAATGAAGCAGGAGGATAAGAGTATGGATCCAATATTATTGTTTTTTGTATTTCCACTAGTTACTATAATAATAGCGATTGCATTACAAAAAATGTTAAATAATCCATTATTAGTTGGAGCTGTAATATTTTCAATGTTTCTACTAGTCAGTTTTCTTAAATATGGAGGCACAAGTCAAGCGATTATTGCCTCTATAATATATGGTATATTAGCATTCGTAGCAGCACTTTTACTTAGAATGATATCAAATTTGCGTTTAAATAATATGAATAATAATTCAAATAGTAATTCAAGCAGTAATTCTAATAACGATGCAAATAATAGCCAAAACTGGCCAAATACAAGGGCATGCAGAATTTGTAAATGTCAGAGATGTATTTGCAACGGATTGAGAATGTAAAAGAGTGCGGAATAAAAAATGTAGTAAAAATTTTTTTACTACATTTTTTAGTATAAAAGAATTTTTGTTATCTAACCAAAAACATGAAAGATAATATAATAAGTTATAGAACAAGTGGTTACTTTAATTTTATAATTGTAACGCCATAGTCTCCTTCACCATAACCTGCAATGCTAAATGATTTTACATATTTAGATGTCTTGAGATATTGATGAATTCCTTGTCTCAATTTTCCAGTACCTTTTCCGTGAATTACTTTAACTTCATGTAGATGTGCTAAGGAAGCATTATCTAGATATCTATCTAATATTTCGCATGCAGTTTCAACATTTTCTCCAATTAAATTTAATTCACTTGCGATGTTTAGAGAATGATTATTATTATAGCTTATACCTTTTGAAGAGTTCTTGCTGTTTAACTTTGGCATATCCTTCTTATTGAGTTTTAAAAGAACAGAAAGATCAAGAGAAGATTCAGGGGTAGAATTAGCTATTTTCTTATTAAGATTATTTCTTAATTCATTTGCTTTTTTTATATCATCCATATTTGATAGCTTTGAAATTAAAGAGCTTGCTTCTTCTCTCGCATCAAGTAATATCTGCCTTGCTTCTTCTTTAGCTCTTTCAATTTTTTCGGCTTCAGATTTTAACTTGTCAGAATAATCATTTTCAAGATTTTTTCTAAGAGACTCAATTTGATGAAGATTTTTTGTAATTTCCTGTTTTTCTCTATCTGATTCGAGCTTATTATCATAGGTTTGTTTCATTAGTGTTTCAATATCCATCTCAGGTTTGCTAATCAAATCAGAAGCTCTCTTAATTATTTCATCAGGAATTCCAATTTTTTTGCATATTGAGAAAGCATTACTTTTACCAGGAATACCAATAAGTAAGTGATACGTAGGTTTTAAATTTTGAATATCAAATTCCAAACTGCAATTTTCGAATCCATCATGTGTTAAACAATAATTTTTAATTTCATGATAATGAGTTGTTGCAAGAGTAAGAGCCCCTGATTGATTAAATGTTTCAAGTAAGCTAATTGCAAGATTTGCTCCTTCAATTGGATCTGTACCAGAGCCTAGTTCATCAACTAAGATTAAGCTATTTTTAGTATATGAGTGTAGAATATTAACAATGTTAGTAATGTGACTAGAAAAAGTACTTAGGTTTTCTTGAATACTTTGTTCATCTCCAATATCAGCAAAAATATTATCAAATATTTTAATAGTACTTCCCTCACCACATGGAATGTGCAGACCTGATTGTGCCATCATTGATAAAAGTCCAACAGTTTTTAGAGTAACAGTTTTTCCTCCTGTATTAGGTCCTGTAATAACAAGAGTGTTAAAATCTTTTCCAATATTAATATCTATAGGAACAACTGAATTTTTATCAATCAAAGGGTGTCTGGCCTTTTTTAAATCAATGTATGAGCCTATTGCAGGAGCATACGAATTTGTTTCAATAGAATATTTTGCTTTTGCATTAATAAAATCTAGTTTTCCAATTAAATTAACATTTTGATTTATAAAAGATGAGATAGGATAAAATAAAGAAGAAAGTTCTTCCAAAATTCTCTCGATTTCACGATCCTCCTCAACAGACAAACTGTTAATGGCATTATTCATCTCAAATACAGCCATAGGCTCAATATAAACCGTAGAACCACTAGCCGATACGTCATGAATAAAGCCTTTGACTTGATTTTTATATTCATCTTTTACAGGAATAACAAAACGATCATTACGAATTGTTATAACACTCTCCATCAAATACTTAGAATAGGTATTTGAATGAATAATTGAGTTTAGCCTATTTCTAATTTCTAGAATTAAATTCTTTTTGCTTTTTCGAATAGAGGTTAGTTTGGCTGAAGCATTATCACTGACTTCATCTTCTGAAACAAGGCTTGAATATATTTTTTTCTGAATCACATCATTCTGATAAAGAGAATCAAAATAGCATTGTAAATTCTCACAGATTATACCAGAATTTGAATAAAAGTCTTTTAAGTCGTGTGAAGTTTTTAAAATATTTGCAAACTCTAATAGATTTTTTTGAGATATACTAATCGAACTTTCGATTTGCTTTAAAGGAACACTTAAGTCATCAAAGTGTGAGATTGGTAAAGCTCCAAAAGAATGAATTAAATTGACAGCCTCTGTTGTTTCTGCAAGATATCTTCTAACTCTTTCTGTATCAGAATAAGGTTCCAAACCGTTAATAATTCTCTGACCTACAAATGTAGTAGAATACTTTAAAAGAGCATTGGTAATTGAGTTAAATTCTAATTTATCTAGATATTTTTTAAACATTTTTTCTCCTAAAATAATTATATTAGTATATTATCTATTATACAAGCACAAGAAATGCATGTCAACATAATATTGTTGAAAATTATGACGACTAATGCTATAATTAACAAAGGCTACAAAATGAGAGAAGAAAGGATAACCATGATTATGAATAAAGTAGAATTATTAGCCCCAGCGGGTTCTTTTGAAAAAGCAAAAACAGCTTTTCTTTATGGTGCTGATGCCGTTTATTGTGGAACAGGTTCTTTATCTTTAAGATCAAGAGCTGATGTTGATGATGATGAACTGGCAAAAACAATAAAATATGCACATTCAATTGGAAAAAAAGTATATACAACTATAAATATATACGCTCCAGATAGTATGTATGAAGATATAAAAAAGCAAGTTAGGATGTTATCAGACCTTAATGTTGATGCAATTATTGCATCAGATGGAGGAGTTATAGATACAATAAAAGAGGTTGCACCTAACATTCCTATTCATGTAAGCACACAGGCAAATACATTAAGCGCTCATGCTGCAAATTTCTGGTATAAGAATGGAGCTAAAAGAGTAATCTTATCAAGAGAGATGAATAAAGATGATATAAAGAAACTAATTGCAAACATTCCGCCAGAACTTGAAACTGAAATGTTTATTCATGGAGCAATCTGCTGGGCATATTCAGGAAGATGCTATTTAAGTGATTACATGGCAGGCAGAAATGCAAATCTAGGAGATTGTGCACAAAGTTGCAGATGGGCATACAATATGTATATTGAGGAAAAAAATAATCCGGGAAATATAATGCCAGTTGAACAAGATGAAAATGGCACTTACGTAATGTCATCAAAAGACTTATGTTTGATAAAAAGCATTCCAGAGATTATAGAGATGGGTATAACCAGCTTAAAAATCGAAGGTAGATTAAAATCAGAATACTATTTAGCAAGTGTAGTAAATGCTTATAGAAATGCAATAGATGATTACATAAAAAAACCTAAGGAATATGATTACAAAAAATATGCAAAAGAGCTTGAAAAGGTAAAAACCAGAGATTTAACAGAATTCTTTTTTAATGACAAAAAGAACAGGGATTTTCAGGAATTCGCTGGAAAACAATATAACCAAGACTACGAATTTGGGGGAATAGTCGAGGCAAATGATAATGATTTAACAACTGTAAAAATTGGAAACAAATTATTTAAAGGTGATAAATTAGAACTAATTGTACCCGGAGAAATTGAGCCAAAAGAATTTATAGTAAAAGAGTTAATCGATAGTGAAACAAATAAGAACATTGATTTTATAAATCCAGGAAAAATTGGACAAACTGTAAAAATGAATATACCATTTAGATGCGAGCAAGGGTATCTTATTAGAAGGAAAAGATAGAGGTCAGGCACAGACATATTATCTAGAAGCATATAATTAATATGTAAGATGATATGGAGGTGTTTAATGATTGGAGTAACAATTTCAGGATTAATATATTTCCTAAGCAGATGCACCTTTTTAATGGGGTACATTTCAAACAATAGCATATTTCCAGAAGCTCTAAGTTATGAAGACGAAAGAAAACTTATAAAAGAAATGGAAAATGGCAGTGAAGATGCTAAGAATGTATTAATTGAACACAACCTAAGACTTGTAGCACACGTATGTAAAAAGTATTCATCATCAAATGTAGACCAAGATGATTTAATATCAATCGGGTCAATAGGTCTAATAAAAGGAATTAACACGTATGACTCTAGCAAATCGATAAAATTATCTACATATATATCAAAATGTATTGATAATGAAATACTTATGTATTTTAGATCAATAAAAAAACAAAATAATGAGGTATACTTAGAAGACCCAATAGGAAAAGATAAAGATGATAACGCAATAACTTTAAAAGATATTTTAGAAAATGACGAAAAGAGCATAGATGATGAAATTGACATAAAAATTAAGATGGATAGATTATATAAAAAAATAAAAGAAATACTAAGGGAGAGAGAAAAAACTATAATCGAGTTGAGATTTGGATTAAATGGAAAAAGACCCAGAACACAAAATGAGATAGCAAAACAAATGGGAATCTCAAGAAGCTATGTATCAAGAATTGAAACTAAAGCAATTGGAAAGCTCACTAAGGAACTAAGAAAATAGATTATTACATAAAATTTACGTAACGTAAGAAAAAGTTGATTCTATAAGCTTTTTCATGATATTTCTTTAAAGATTGCATTGAATTCATAGAATAACATAATTAGGAAATGAGATAAATATGTATATAAACAAAGGCTTAAAAAATAAAAAAAAGAAAAATAAATTAAAGTTAATAGTAAAACAATCAGGAATTACGCTTGTTGCTATCATAATAACGACCATTATATTATTGACTCTAGCCGGTATAACTATGAGCATAATTGGAAATGATAAAATTATTAAAAAAGCCAAGGACGTTGCTGATTCTGTGGAAAAGTCATCAGCTGAAGAAGAAATGAGCATGTATTTAACAGGTTTGGAAATTGTGAAAGAAGAGGCAGGAGATAATTTTAGACTTGCAGATTATTTGAACTCAAATGTAGGAAATGATGGATTAGAGGAGTTTCTAAATAATGGAGATGGCTATGCACAAGTTTCTTACAAAGGTTATAATTATCTTGTAAACCTTGAAGATGGAACATTTACTTATATAGGTAAGAGGACGGAAACTGTTTTAAATAAGCATTTAAATCAGGTATTAAACAGCAACAATCAAGATGTTCCTGGAATTGCGATGGTAGAAGCGGGTGAAATAGAAACCGAAGACCTTGGATGGAAGGTTTTAAGTACAAATAGTGATGGAACAGTAAATCTAATAGCTAATTCTAGTACAGGATTTGAAGTTTCAATATCAGGAATAAATGGCTATACTAACGGTATAAAAGCACTAAACGAAATATGTTCAAAATTATATGGAAACCTTGAGATTGATGGAAAAAAAGTCCTATCTGCAAGAAATGTAAATGCAGGTGATTTTTACAATATAGCATATAATGTATCAATAAAATATAAGAGTGGAAAAAAGATTGAACCTAGGATTAATCAATTAGATTCAGCAAACAATGGTTATTCAACAGATCAGATAGAAGATTATATAGATATAAATAACACATCAGCTACGCAATCAAAAAATCCAAAAATGCTAATAGCAAATTCATCGCCAACAATTATAAGTCTAAATAGAACGAGTAAACCAACGATAAATATGATGAGTACAGGAAATAATTATTGGATAGCAACAAGAACAACATATTATAATTGGGATAAAGGGTCTGATGGAAAAAATCCGTATTCAGAGGAGCTATCAAATGAGCATTTTCAGATTGCTTATGCAAGAACCGATGGAGCATATTCTTCATATACAATGTTTAATACAATAAAAAATTATAATACGTCAGGTACTAATGGAGGAGGAAGCTGTGCACTTAGGCCAGTAATAACAGTTTTGGCAGACTGCGTTTCAGACACAACACAAGGGGCAACAGTAAAAACAGACAAATTTTATAAAAATAAGACTGGAGCTGATGCCAAAGGTTATGTAAAGGCAGATTCAATTGCAGAATTAATTGGTAAAGATATAAAATCATTAAGCAAAGTTGATTCAGGATTACCTACAGTAGAAACAGATATGACATGGTCAAAATTAACTGATGGTGGTTATGATTTACAAACAGGAACATTTGATACAAGTAAATATGATTATTATATAGCAGATGATGCGACAAGGCTACAAATAAGATTGACAGGGGCACATGCATATAATAATGCTGTATTAGCACTAGATACAGTTTGCAATAATATATATGGTAACATAACAGAAATTAAATTAAAAAATGGTGAAACTAAGCAAGTAAAGGTAGCGTTAGCAAGAAATGCAAAATGGGAAGACTTTATGGATGAAAGCAAACTAAGTAATTTTGGTAGTTTGTGGACTACAAATGCTAATGATTCAACAGCACCAAATAAGATATCAAGTATATGGAATAGCTATGCTCCAACATTGTTTACACAATACGAGAATACTGACAGGTCCAAAGGAGCAAGTAATGGTTACTCAGATGCAAAAATAACAACATATAATATGAATACAACTGGCACAAATTCATGGGTTGAAACAGATAAGAAAGCAAACTATGCTTATGAGAAATACAATAGTGATAAAAAATCAGATGATCCTTGGCTAAAAGTTATATATAATCATTATGTTGGTGGGGCAAATAGAAATAAAAGCAATGTCAATATAGGTACTGAATTTTGGCTTTCATCACGCTGCACTTATGCACACATATATAGTGCAAGCTTTTACTTGAGATGTATATCAAATAAAGGTTTGTTTACTGCAAGCAGCGTCTTTAATACTTCTGCAGGCGCTAGTTCTTCATGTCGTGGGATTCGTCCTATATTGCAAGTTTATAAATAAAAAATAAAGAGTTTTGGTTATTTACTAAAACTCTTTATTTAAATGCATAAAATAAGCAAAGTTTGGTGCAGGTGGCGGGACTTGAACCCGCACATAGTTTCCTATAATAGATTTTGAGTCTATCGCGTCTACCATTCCACCACACCTGCAAGTAATTACTTGTACATATTACCATATAATTATCACATTGTAAAGCGAATTTTTTTATTTTTAATTTTAAGAAAACAATTATTATTTATAACAATAGGATGACTAAAAGATATTATAGGAAATTTTTGACAAACACAAATTTGTATGGTATACTGTATCTGATTGTTTTTTACAATCTCCTTAGGGAGTTCACATAGTATATATTAACAGCATTCAGCAATTGAAAAGGAGAGAAAAATGGAATTAGAAACTATGTTACACATTATAGCAATCGTTTTAATAATTATAATGTTCGCAATGGCATCGGTTGATGCACAAAACAGAACTGTTAACAGGGAATGCCAAAAGGTTGTAATTATAATAGACCTAATAGGAATGGTTAATGAGTTTATGATATTTGCCATAAGAACGAGAGAACATAAGGGAGTTGTTTTCACAGGTTTTATGATAGTTGTATGGGCATATCTTGCTTTTACCACCATTGAATACCTAAAAAGGCACTAATGTCTAATTTCAAAGAGCCACTTTTACTAATATATTAAAGTGGCTTTTCTAAATTTATAAGTGAAGTAAGGGAAATATAAATAAAAATATAAAGGAGCAATAAAATGTATAAACATAGAGTTAATTATTATGAAACAGATGCAATGGGAGTAACGCACCATTCAAACTATGTAAGATGGATGGAAGAGGCGAGAATATATATGATGGATAAGCTAAACTTCAGCTATAAAAAGCTTAACCAAATTGGTATTGGTTCGCCAGTACTTGAATACAGATGTCAAATAAAACATAGTGCAGATTTTGATGATGAGATAGAAATCAGATTAAAATGTGTAGAGTATAATAGCGTAAGATTAACAATTGACTATGAAATGTACAAAGAGCAAAAGCTAATAGCAATAGGAGAAACAAAGCACTGCTTTACAAACAAAAAAGGAGTACCAATAAGGCTAAATAAAGATTGCAAAGAACTTGATGAAGTGATAAAAGAAAGTCTTGGAGAATGGATCGAATAAATAAAATTAAAAAAGAATATTAAAAAAGAATGTAAAAAAATTCATATAGAGAGTTTTGAACCAAGAAAAACCAGGCAAAAACAGAAATTTATAGTTGAAAAAGGGGATAGTCAGTGGTATAATAAAAAGGCACGCACATAAATAATTTCATTGCAAAATTGCAATAAAAACTCAACAATATTATATGTCTCATTGAAAGGAGAACAACAGATGAAAAAAGGCATAGAAAAACATAAAGAATTTCTAATAGGAATTCTTATCGGAATCATTCCAATGATTATTAAAATAGCTGGCTGGACAGCCATTTTAATTGTGTTACTTTTGGTGATTACTTTTTCAATTTATATTTTTTATATTCAAACAGAAACTGGTATGAAAGAAGAGGAAGAGTTCCAAAAGCTTTTCAAGAAAATAGATGAAGAACTAAAAAATGTTGTACCAGAAGCATATACAAAAGTTGAACTAAGAACCATTAAGGAAGATGATACATTTGGCAAAGCATTAAATGCTTTAATCTCTTATGGCACAATTAACTTTTATGCTCGGGTAAACTATGGAACTCAAAGAGTGAGAATAATAGTAATTCAAAATAAAAAAGAAAGAGTATTTGAAGATGAAATTACGTGCGAATTATTTGAGAAGCTTTTTGAAATATGACATATAATATTATTTGAAGAGGGTTAAAATAAACCCTCTTTATCTTTACAAGTATTGTCAATTGAAAAAGTAAATTCTATTTAGAAAAGTTCTTTATAGTTATAAAATTAAATTTATAGTTTAATATTTACTTTTTCTTTTGTATATAGTAGAATGATTTTGTTATTTTTTAGAAAGGTTTTAAATTATGCTAAAGAAATATTTAATTGTATTTTTCATTTCAATGGTACCACTTATAGAACTAAGAGGAGCTATTCCTGTTGGATTAAGTAGTGCATTTGGTCCTGCATGCACGGGATTAAACCAAATTGTACTCTTATATATTATTGCTATTCTAGGAAACATGCTACCAGTTCCTCTAATATTTTTCTTTGCAAGAAAAGTTTTAGTATGGGGTTCTGACAAGAAATTTATAGGAAAATTTTTTAAATTTTGTCTTGAAAAAGGTGAAAAAGGTGGAAAAAAGTTACAAGAGAAGGCAGGCAAAGGTTTATATTGGGCTTTATTCTTATTTGTAGGAATTCCTTTACCAGGAACTGGAGCTTGGACAGGAACTCTAGCTGCAAGTTTGCTTGATATGGACTTCAAAAAAAGTTCTGTAGCTATTATGGCTGGAGTAGTCTTAGCTGGTATAATTATGGGGCTTGCCTCAGCAGGAGTTCTTGGGGCAGCAGGAGCTATATTTGCAAAATAGAAAGTTGGAATTAAGAACGTTAAATAAAATAATATTAATAAAATTATTTACATAATGAAGATATTTATAGTCTTTATAATTTTAAAATTGCAAAAAAAATTGGAGGTGATAATAATCACCTCTTTCTTGATTGTTAGAATTTAATGCTAATGTATGTAGTCTAAGATCAAACTTCAAGAACTGCTTCGAATCCTTTTCTTCCTTTTCTCACAATTCTGTAGGTCTTACGATTATCCTCTCGTAATTCCTTTACGATGATTTTAGGATTTCCTAAATCATCTTTCGTTAATTCAATACGGTTATCATTAATGTAAAGCTCGTTCAAACCGTTATAGCCGTAGAATGTGAGCAAACTATCACCCAAACATTCCTTAAATAATGTAAACAAAGATTCTAATGGGATATTTTCATATTTCAAGAAATCCCGAAAATTTTTGTTTTCTACCATTTGATATGCTACGTTCATTTGTGCCTCCATTGGTATAAATGCTAATATACTATTTGATTTATTCTAACAATCGTTTTGTAACTTTGCAAATTTTAGTATACCACTTTCGGAACATTTTGTCAAATATTAGAAACTACTTGCCAAACATCAAAGGATGGTAAACAAATTATATGTTATATAAAATTAAACTGACAAATATAAATTAAACATATAAAAAAATCAATATAATAATTATTCTGTAGAAAGCTATTGAAATTTGTTAATTAGATGATAGAATAAAAGTATACTAAATAAAAAAATAAATAAGTAAGGAATTGTTATGTTTTCTGATTTAATAAAGGCAAAATCGAAATTGCCAATTGATTTTATTGAAAATTTATATAAAGATTTAGGACAAAAAAATGCTGAAAAGTGCTTAATGGGTATGTGCCAAGAAAGATATACAACTTTGAGGGTAAATAGTTTAAAGAGTAATACTGTTGAGATTGAAGAGCAGTTTGACAAATTAGGTATATGTTTTGAAAAGGTTTCCTTTTATGATGACGCATATATCATAAAAAATAAAAATGAAAAAGATTTGCAGAATCTTGATATTTACAAAGAAGGAAAAATTTATTTGCAAAGCTTGTCTAGTATGGTTCCAGTACTTGCTTTAGAACCAAAAGAAAATGAAAAAATTCTTGATTTAACTGCAGCTCCAGGAAGCAAGACTACGCAGATTGCGGCAATTACAAAAAATAAAGCAAAAATACTTGCAAATGAGATTGATAAAATCAGATTTGAAAGATTAAAGTATAACATAAATTTGCAAGGCGCAAATGCAGAGGCTATAAATTCTGATGGGGTAAAGATCAATGAAAAATACAATGATTATTTTGATAGAACTTTAATTGATGCTCCATGTAGTGGAGAGGGTAGATTTTTAATAGAGAAAAAAGAATCTTATTCAAAATGGTCGGAAAAGATGAAAGAAGAGCTTGCAAAATTACAAAAAGAATTATTACATAGTGCAATAAAAGCAACAAAAAGAGGTGGAGTAATCGTGTATTCAACATGTACCTTAAATAAAAAAGAGGATGAAGATATAGTAAACTTTGCTGTAAAAAATTATGGAGTACGAGTTGAGAAAATTGACCTAAAAATTAAAAATGCGTTAAAAATAAAACATGATGGAGATTGCAATAGCTTAAAGATAATTCCAAGTGAAATTATGGAAGGATTTTATATTGCAAAATTAGTAAAAATATGATATATTTCACGAGAACTAGATAGATTGCTGAAGGTAAAAACTAGTTTAAAATAAAATTAAGAGAAAGGAATTAATTAACTTAATTGATTATTAGTTAGTGGTTTATAATTTAGCTGAATATAATTAAATTAATATTAATCTAGCTGATTATAATTAAATTAATATTAGTCTAGCTGATTATTTAATCAATTGTTACCTAATGAACTATATTATTTAGTTAAAGTAATTATAAGTTAATTGATTATAAGGTAAAATTTATGGAATTAAAAGGTTCAAAAACAGAGAAAAATTTAATGGATGCATTTGCAGGAGAATCACAAGCAAGAAATAAATACACATATTTTGCAAGCAAGGCTAGAAAAGACGGCTTCGAGCAAATAGCAGCTATATTTGAAGAAACAGCAGCTAATGAAAAAGAACATGCTAAATTATGGTTCAAATTATTAAACGGTGGAGAGATTCCTTCAACAGAAGAAAACTTAAAATCAGCAGCCGCAGGTGAAAATTATGAGTGGACAGATATGTATGCAAGAATGGCAAAAGAAGCTAAAGAAGAGGGCTTTGATAGAATTGCATACTTATTTGAGGAAGTTGGAAAAATTGAAAAAGAGCATGAAGCAAGATATCTAGCATTACTTGATAATGTAAAAGAAGATGTTGTATTTTCAAGAGATGGTGATAGAATCTGGAAATGCAGAAATTGTGGACATATTGTTATTGGAAAATCTGCTCCAGAGGTTTGCCCTGTTTGTGGACATCCAAAAGCTTTCTTTGAAATAAAAGCAGAAAACTACTAAAATAGATTATAAAACAAAAATTATAAAATAAATGTTTTATTGTTTTATGAGTTGAGTTTAATAGCACAGATTATAAATTTACATAAAAATAATAGTATTATTAATAATGAATATATACATTATTATAACTGCAAATAATGAAAGCTATTGATATAATGAAATATGCTAAAATACTAGCTAATAAAACAGTTAAGAAAGGAATTAATAAATTATTAAAAAATAATTTATATATATTATTACATAATCAAATATGAAAGAAGAATTTATAAAGTTACTTAGAGAAACAAATAGAGAGGGAATTGAGAATTTACTTGATTTCCTTGAAAAGTCTGATTTTTATAAGGCTCCAGCATCAACAAGATTTCATGGATCTAAAGAGCAAGGTCTTTTAGAACATAGTTTAAAGGTTTATGAGATTCTTGAAGAAAAGATGAAACACACACCTATCAAAATAGACATTCCAGAGGAATCAATCAGAATAACAGCCCTTTTACATGATATTTGCAAAACAAATTATTATTCGGTCGATTATAGAAACGCCAAAAACGCTTTAGGTGTTTGGGAGAAGGTTCCATACTATAAAGTTGATGATACTATTCCTTATGGACATGGCGAGAAATCTGTTATGATGATTTCTGAATATATAAAACTTACAAATGATGAAAAATATGCTATTCGTTGGCACATGGGCTATACTGAGCCAAAGGAATTATATAGCACAATAGGACTCGCCTATACAAAATATCCATTTGCCTTATTAATGCATGAAGCAGATCTAGAAGCAACATATTTTTTTGATACATAATGTGTGTTAGGGCAAAAATAATGTAGATTATAGATGCGATAGAAAATGAAACGAGAGGATAATAAAATGATAGAAGAAAATATTTTTAACGTTTTACAAAGAAGAGGTTACATAGAGCAAACAATTGATGAAGAAAATTTAAAGAAAACATTAGGAAAAGAAAAAATTCATTTTTATATTGGAATAGATCCAACTGCTGATAGCCTACATGTTGGCCATTTTGTATCTTTAATGGTAGCCTCATATATGCAAAAAGCAGGACATACACCAATTATTCTAGTTGGTGGAGGAACTGCTACAATTGGTGATCCTTCTGGTAAAACTGACATGAGAAGGATGATGTCAAGAGAAGAAATTAATCATAATGTAGAATGCATAAAAAAACAAATATCAAAATTTGTAAGTTTTGAAGGTGAAAATGCGGCAATTATTGTAAATAATGCAGATTGGTTACTTGATTTAAAAATGGTTGATTTTATGAGAGAGATTGGTTCTCAATTCTCAGTAAACAAAATGCTTGCAGCAGATTGCTACAAAAATAGACTTGAAACAGGACTTACATTTTTCGAAATGAGCTATATGCTAATGCAATCTTATGACTTCTATCATTTATATAAAACTTATGGATGTAAGCTTCAAATGGGTGGAAATGATCAATGGTCTAACATAATTGGTGGAGCTAATTTAATTAGAAAATTTGGTCACGAAGATGCTTTTGCTTTAACATTTAAACTTCTTACAACAAAAGAAGGAAAGAAAATGGGTAAGACTGAAAAAGGAGCATTATGGCTTGATGAGAATAAAACATCACCTTATGAATTTTACCAATATTGGAGAAATATTGATGATAAAGATGTAAAAACTGTATTAAGTATGCTAACATTTTTACCAATGGATGAAATTGAAAAAATTACAAATGTAGAAGGTGAAGAAATTAATAAAGCTAAAAAAATAGCAGCATTCGAAATTACAAAATTAGTTCATGGAGAAGAAGCTGCCAGAAAAGCAGAAGATGCAGCCAATAATTTATTTATGGGTAAAGGCACATCTGAAAATGTACCTGAAACAAAAATTGAAGAAAACTCATCAATATTAGATGCAATAATAAAAGCAAATTTTGCAACATCAAAATCACAAGCAAAAACATTGGTAATGCAAGGTGGAATTTCATTAAATGATGAAAAAATTGCAGATATCAATTACATAGTTACTAGTGAAATGCTTGAAAAGGAGCCAATACTAAAGAAGGGCAAGAAAGGATATACTAAATTAGTAAAATAATTATGGCATATATGGGAAGGCATCACAAAAGCAAAGTATTTTAAGTAATAAGAAACAAACAGAATACTGAATTAATGAATACGGCAAGTAAAAATTTAAATGCAATTCTGTAAGGTAAATGCAATTTGTACGGGAAAAATCAAGAATTAATGAATAAAGCAAAAATATTGAAATAAGCTTGCAATATAAGAAAAAACGTGTTATTATAAAAAAGTACCTTAGCTTAGTTTTAGGTTAACACACCACTAAAGCTCAGTTAAAGGCACTAAAATTTATAGGAGGTGTATTTAGTTATGATGACTAAAGAAACAAAAACAAAAATTATTGAAGATAACAGAAGAGATGAAAAAGATACTGGTTCACCAGAAGTTCAAATAGCTCTTCTTACAGAAAGAATCAGTGAGTTAACTGAACATCTTAAAGCTAACCCAAATGATAATCACTCAAGAAGAGGATTATACAAAATGGTTGGTAACAGAAGAAATCTATTAAAATATCTTGCTAAAAAAGATGTTGAACGTTATAGAGCAATAGTTGCAAAACTAGGTTTAAGAAAATAATAAAAAGAGTTTATCTTTGAAGTGAACCCAAATTATTAGACAAAAAGTTTAATAATTTGGGTTTACTTCACCTTTGATAGGTTCTTTTTAGTAGGTAGTTATTTAATATTTATTAGTAAAAAATATTGCTAAAGAATAAAGCAAAATGAAAATATTTTGATTTTTCAAAAATTAATTTTAACTAAGGAAGATTGAAACGAATCAAACATTAAAAACAATATAATACTAAATCTTGTTTATTTTTTAGAAAAGATATATATTAGCAAAGAGAAGGGATATAAATAGAAAATTTTTATAAAACTTCTAAAATGAATATTATAAATTGAATAAGGATAGATAATGAGTGATTTAAAAAAAGAAATAAAATATGTAAAAGGTGTTGGAGATGCTCGTGCTAAAAGCTTGAATAAGCTAGGTATATTTACCTTAGAAGATTTAATTACATATTATCCTAGAGATTATGAAGACAGAAGTGTTGTTACTAACATTGCTGATTTAGAGGATGGCAAGAAGTACACAATAGAGGCTAGAGCAATTTCTTCAGTTGCTACAAGAATGCTTAGTAGATATAAAAGTGTAGAGAAAGTTATAGCATCAGATGAAACGGGTGAAATATGCATTACATGGTTTAATCAAACATACATAGCTAAAGAAATACAAAGAGGTGAAAAATACCGTTTTTTTGGAAAGGTTGATACAAAGCTTGGAAAAAAAGAGATGAATTCACCAGTATTTGATGCAATAGAAAAGTGCACAAATACTGGCAAAATTGTTCCATCTTATCACCTTATATATGAGATAAAGCCATCAACTATGAGAAAAATTATTTCGAATGGATTAGAACTTGCTAATAATTTGGATGAAATTGAGCCGGATTATATCGTAAAAAAATATAATTTGATGAATTATAATGAGGCAATTCACCAGATTCATTTTCCAACCGGGTTTGATAATTTTAAAAAGGCAAGAAGAAGGCTTGTTTTTGATGAATTATTAGCTATGCAGTTGGGATTATTGGAACTTAGAGGAGAGAATAATAAGGAAATAAAGGGAATTAAATATGATAAAAATGTAAATATGTCAGATGTGATAAATGATCTTCCCTTTAAACTAACGAAAGCACAGTTAAGAGTATTAGAAGAAATTAATTATGATATGGAAAAAGAAAAGCCAATGAATAGACTTTTACAAGGTGATGTTGGTTCTGGAAAAACAATTGTATCAATAGTTGCTGCATATAAAGCTTGTATGAGTGGTTATCAGGCTGCAATCTTGGCACCAACAATGATATTGGCAAAACAACACTATATCAATTTTAACAGAATACTAGGAAAGTATGGACTAAAATGTGAACTCTTAGTTGGAGGAATGACTGCAAAGCAAAAAAGAGAAGCATTAGAAAAGATTGAGAATGGAGACGCAAATATTGTTATAGGAACTCATGCGCTACTCGAAGAAAATGTTACATTTAACAAACTAGGCTTGGTCGTAACTGATGAGCAACATCGTTTTGGCGTAAAACAAAGAAGCAAAATAATTGCTAAGGGTGACAATCCAGATGTACTTGTAATGTCGGCAACACCAATACCTAGAACACTCGCACTAATATTATATGGAGATCTTGATATATCAATTATTGATGAACTGCCACCAAATAGAAAAAAAGTACAAACAATTGCAGTATCGACTAAACTGGAGAATAGAATAAATACATTTATAAAAAAAGAGGTTGATAGTGGAAGGCAAGCGTACATAGTATGCCCGCTTGTAGATGAAACAGAAAATATTGAAGATGAAGGATTAACATCAGCAGTTGAATTATACAAAAAATATACTGAAGATACTTTTAAAGGCTATAGGGTTCGGATTATTACATGGAAAAATGAAGCCTAAAGAAAAAAACGAAGTAATGGAAAAATTTAAGAATGGTGAGATTGATATATTAGTATCAACAACAGTAATTGAGGTCGGAGTGGATGTTGCTAATGCAAGTATAATGGTAATAGAAAATTCAGAGAGATTTGGTTTAGCGCAGCTTCATCAACTAAGAGGAAGAGTTGGAAGAGGAGAATACGAATCGTATTGTATTCTAAAATATGGAGCAAAAGCAAGTCAAGTTACAAAAGAAAGAATGGAAATAATGTGTAAAACTGATAATGGAATGACTGTTGCAGAAAAAGACTTAGAGCTTAGGGGCTCAGGTGATTTTTTTGGAACAATACAACATGGTTTACCAGAATTTAAAATTGCAAATTTATTTACAGATCAAGAACAATTAAAAGAAGTACAAGCTTTAGCAATAGAGATCATAAATGAAGATTCGACATTGAAAGAGGAAAAGAATAAAAAATTGAAGGAAATGGTAGAAGAAAAATTTACAACAAAAGAAGAAATTATAATATAAAAAACTCTTGACACCACGAACAGATGTATGTATAATAAAGCAAACAGAAGTTCTTGATACAGGAGGAGTTTATGATTACAACATTACATATTAAAAATATAGGTATTATTGATGATTTAGAATTTGAACTAAATAATGGGTTTAATGTTTTCACAGGTGAAACAGGTGCAGGCAAAACATTGATTATTGGTGCAATCAACATAATTTGTGGTGGAAGATTTTCTAAAGAAATGATAAGAAAGGGTGAAGATCACTCTTTTGTTGAACTTAATTTATATTTACCTGATAATGAAAATTCGATTGATGGTAATATAATAATTAGCAGAGAAATTCACTCAAATGGAAAAAACTCTTGCAAAATAAATGGAAGACTTGTTACTGTAAATGAATTAAAAGAGTTTATGAATAATATAATTGATATACACGGTCAAAATGATAATCAAAGAATTTTAGATGAAAATTTTCATGTAAAGTACCTTGATAATTTTGGCGATCCTAATTTGTTAAAAACCTTATCAATCTATAAAGAGAAATATCATGAATATTGTGCAAAAAGGAGAGAACTTAAATCAAATTTTGGTGATGATAGAGAAAGAAAAAGAGAACTTGATTTATTGCAATATGAGTTTGATGAGATTGAAAAAGCAGATTTAAAAATTGGGGAAGATGATGAACTTAAGAATAAAAGTATTATTTTTGAGAATAGTGAAAAGATTGTCAAGAGCCTAAGCGAAAGTACGTCAAATTGCGAAAAGTCTGTAGATTTTATAAACAACTCAATAAAGGCCATGGATAAAATAAGTCATATTGATAAAAATTATGCTAGGAAACTATCTGAACTAAAAAACATTTACTATGAAATTGAAGAGTTTTCTAGAGATATTTCATCTATGAATGATGAGGTTAATTTTGACCAATCTGAAAGAGATGAAGTTGAAGAAAGACTTGATACAATTGCAAATTTGAAAAGAAAATACGGAAATTCTATAAAGGAAATTATTGCTTTTAAAGATGAATGCCAAAATAAAATCGATAAAATTCAAGGACTAGAGGAGTATAATGAAAAGCTTAAACTAGAAATAAAAGAGATTGAAAAAGAGTTAGAATTATATGCTACTAAAATTCATGAATATAGAATAAAAACGGCACAGGTTTTGATTGAAAAGATTAATAATGAACTTCATGATTTGGAAATGACTAATGCAATGTTTAATGTTGCAATTGATAAAAAAGATTGTTTTGATAAAAATGGTTTTGATGATGTTAAGTTTATGATTTCAACAAATAAGGGTGAAGATGAAAAGCCTTTGCAAAAAATTGCATCTGGTGGTGAAATGTCAAGAATAATGCTCGCTATAAAAACTGTACTTGCTAATACTGATAAGACTCCTGTTATGATTTTTGATGAGATTGATACAGGAATTAGTGGAAAAGCTGCTAAAAGTGTTGCTAAAAAACTAAAATTGATTGGGAAGAACCATCAAGTAATATGTATAACTCACCAACCAAGCATTGCGGCAAAAGGAGACCAAAATTATTATATAAGCAAAGTTACAGTTGGTGAAAGAACTCATACAATGATAAAAAAATTAAATGAAAATGAAATAATAGATGAGATTGCTAGAATATCAAATGGCGAAATAACTGATATAGCAAGGAAACATGCTGAAGAACTTAGAAAATCAGCATAAAAGGTTTACAAATATACATAATTGTTATATAATTGTACCATAATTTTGTAAATAAAGAGAGGTATTACTATGAGTAATGAAAACAGCAATAATGTGGAAAATGAAGAATTAGACATGAACCATTTAATGGAAGTAAGAAAGGCAAAATTAGAAAAACTTAGAGAAGAAGGAAAAGACCCTTTTGAAATCACAAGATTTGAAAGAACACACACAAGCAAAGGTGTAATTGATAACTTTGAATCTCTTGAAAATAAAGATGTTACAATAGCTGGCAGAATTATGGGTAAAAGAATTATGGGAAAAGCATCATTCTGCCACATTCAAGATGGAGATGGAAAGATTCAATGCTATGTTAGCATAAATGATCTAGGAGAAGAAAGCTATAAACAATTCAAAGAAGATGATATAGGAGATATTGTAGGAATAACAGGATTTGTATTCAAAACAAGAACTGGAGAGGTTACAATTCATGCAAAAGAGCTTACTCTTTTATCAAAATCATTAATGCCATTACCTGAAAAATTTCATGGTTTAAAAGATATAGATTTACGTTATCGTCAAAGATATGTTGATTTAATAATGAACCCGGAGGTAAAAGACGTATTCATTAAAAGAACACAAATTATTAAGGAAATGAAACGTATTCTTGATGATAAGGGTTACCTTGAGGTTGAAACCCCTATATTAAATACAATATCAGGTGGAGCTACAGCAAAGCCATTTGTTACTCATCATAATACACTTGATATAGATATGTATCTACGTATAGCAACAGAACTTAACTTAAAAAGACTGGTAGTAGGTGGAATAGAAAAGGTATATGAAATAGGTAGAATATTCAGAAATGAAGGAATGGATATTAAACACAATCCTGAATTTACCTCAATTGAGCTTTATTCGGCTTATGAAAATTTAGATGACATGATGAATTTAACAGAAGAACTAGTTACGAAGATTGCTGAAAAAGTTTTAGGAACATTAAAAATAACATACCAAGGTGTTCAAATAGACCTTACTCCTTCATGGAAAAGAATTAAGATGGTTGACGCTATAAAAGAAGTTACAGGAATTGATTTTAATACTATAAAAACTGATGAAGAAGCTCAAAAAATTCTTAAAGACTTACATATTGAAGAAAACCCTATAAAAAATACAAGAGGAGATATAATTGCACAAGTATTTGACGAAAAGGTTGAAGAAACATTAATACAACCAACATTTGTTTATGAATATCCAATTGAAAATTCTCCACTTGCTAAAAAAGTAAAAGGTAATCCTAAAATGACTCAAAGATTTGAATTATTTATTGGTGGCAGAGAATACGCAAATGCATTTTCAGAGCTTAATGATCCAATTGACCAATATCAAAGATTTTTAAATGAAATCAGAGCGAGAGAAAATGGTGATGATGAAGCTGGCATGATGGATAATGATTATATTAATGCACTTGAAATAGGTTTACCTCCAACAGGTGGAATGGGAATGGGAATTGATAGATTAGTTATGCTATTAACTGATTCGGCAACAATTAGAGATGTATTATTATTCCCAACAATGAAACCAGATGATAAATAGAATTATTAAATAAATGTATTATAGATATCCTGCAAAATATCTATAATACATAAATATTGTTTTTGAATGCTAAATTAATTTGAAAAAATGAACTAAAAGGAAAAGCAAAAACCAAATAACTAAAAAGAAAAAGGAGACTAACGAATGTTTTTTGATTTTACAAATCCTTGGATGATGTTATTTTTAGTAGCTTTAATTGTTGAAAATATTAGCGTATATATAACAGAGCCAGCAAAGCTATTAACACTTTTACTATCAATACCAGGAATACTAATTGCCATTACATTTCACGAATTTGCGCATGCTTTCGTGGCTGATAAATTAGGAGATGACACACCTAGAAGGCAAGGAAGACTTAGTCTAAATCCACTAGCACATCTTGACATATATGGCACATTCTTAATGATAGTTGCTGGATTCGGTTGGGGAAAGCCGGTACAAATTAATCCTAATAATTTTAGAAGAACTATAACTATAAAAAAAGGTGAGGCGCTTGTTTCAATAGCGGGACCTGCTATGAATCTTATATTAGCAATAGTATTTTCAATAATATATGGACTAATAATTAAGTTTGGAGGATTAACATTCATACTTTCAAGTACGGGAAGTATAATATCAGAAATTATTCAATACATAATTGCAATGAATGTTGGCTTATGCGTATTTAACTTACTACCATTGCCACCTCTTGATGGCTCAAAAATATTATTAGCATTCTTACCAACCAAAGCTCAGACTTGGTTTGAAGAACATGAAAAAATGCTATACATTATATTTATAGTAATATGGCTTACTCCTATCTCAAGCTTGTTAATTGGACCAGGAATCAATGCAATCAATTCAGCATTATTAAAGCTAATACAAACTATAGTACTATAAATTAAAAGGTATAATAAAAAACAAATAAAACGCATAAACAAAACATATAAAACTAAGATACAAATGAAAAGTATAAGGCAAAAGCGTAAATGAGAAAATAATAAAAAAATATAATCAAGCAAACATAAATTAAAAATATAAATGAAAATATAATTGAAAGGGACAAGATGAAAGACATTTACACATTAGGAATTGAATCAAGTTGTGATGAAACGGCAGCTTCAGTTGTTAAAAATGGTAGAGAAGTTTTATCAAATGTAATAAATACACAAATTGCAATACATACTTTGTATGGAGGCGTTGTACCTGAAATTGCATCGAGAAATCACATTCAAAATATCTCTGATGTTGTAAATGAGGCAATCAAAAGAGCAAACATATCGTTTGATGATATTGATGCGGTATGCCCAACTTATGGCCCAGGACTTGTAGGAGCATTACTTGTAGGTTTGTCTTATGGAAAGGCTTTAAGTTTTGCTCTTGAAAAAACCTTAGTTGGCGTAAACCATGTAGAGGGTCATATTGCTGCAAATTACATCACATATAAAGAACTTAAACCACCATTTATCTGTGTTATGATGTCAGGAGGAAATACGCAAATAGTTCATGTAAAAGATTATACAGTGTTTGACATTCTTGGCAAAACTAAAGATGATGCAGTAGGAGAAGCTTTTGACAAAATCGCAAGAGTTATTGGCCTTGGCTACCCTGGCGGACCTAAGGTTGATAAGATGGCAAAAGACGGAGAGGCAAATATTGTGTTACCAAAAACTCATTTTGATAATATGGATTTTAGTTTTAGCGGAATAAAAACAGCTGTTATAAATTTACATCATCAAAATCCAAATATAAATAAAAATGATTTGTGCAAAAGTTTTGAAAAGGATGTATCAGAAATCTTAATTGAAAACACCAAAAAGGCAATTGAAAAAACAAATGTAAAAACAATTGCATTAGCAGGAGGGGTTTCAGCCAATTCTTATATAAGACAAGCTTTTCTAAATATGCAGAAAAACGGAATAAAAGTTTATATGCCTGATATAGGGTTATGCACAGACAATGCTGCAATGATTGCATCAGCAGGTTACTATAATTATATGTGTGGAAAAAGAAATGATTTAAGTTTAAATGCAAAACCAGATTTAAAGCTAAGCGATATGAATTTCTAGTTTTAGTCTTTGAAAGTTAGAAGGGAAAGTAAAGATGATAATATATGCAATAGGCGATTTACACTTATCTTTTAATGATAATAAACCAATGGATATATTCGGAGAAAATTGGAAAAATCACTATGAAAAAATTGAAAAAAATTGGCTAAAGAAAATTAAGCCAGAAGATGTAGTACTTTTACCTGGAGACTTTTCATGGGCTACGAATTTAAATGGAACTCAAAAAGATTTTGAATTTTTGAGTAAATTACCAGGAAAAAAGGTCTTAATAAATGGTAATCATGATTATTGGTGGAATACACTTCAAAAGATGAAAGCTTTTTTAACAAAGTGCAAAATAAAAGAGGTATACATTGTAAAAAACAATGCTGTTGAAATTAATAATGTAATATTTGTTGGAACAAGAGGATGGGCTTTTAATGATACAGAAAATGGCGAGAAGATGTACAATAGGGAAACAATTAGGCTAGAAAATTCAATAAAATATGCATATCAGAATTTTGAAAATGTTGCAGAAAAAGAGATTATTTGCATGATGCACTATCCACCAATAACAAAAAATATGATAGAAAAAGATGAAAATAGTAAATACTTAGAACTAATGAAAAAGTATAACATACACAAATGTATTTATGGACATCTTCATGGAGAAGCACACAAAGAAGCTATAGAGGGAAATGTTTATGGAGTAGAATTAAAACTAGTTAGTTCGGACTTTATAAATTTTGACCCAGTAAGAGTTTTATAGGTTAAGACTTATAAAAATAAACCTAAATATTTTGAGGAGTGTATGATAGATTATCATACAAAAATCATTCAATAATATGAAGAAAAATAAAAAGAAATTTATTATTCTAATAATTATAATTGCAGTTTTTGTGGTTATAGCTACTATCTCTGTAGCTATTATTTTAATAAACCTTAATTCTAAAAAAAATCAAGTAAAAGATAAAACTTTAAAAGAGCAAAGTGCCACTTCATTAATAAATTATTCGGTAGATATAAAAAAACAAGATCCAAATAAACAAATTAATATAGATGAAAAAATAAAGCAAAATGAACAAGACATTATAACTGAAAAAATAGAAAAACAAGAAACTGATGTAGAATTTAGTACTCAATACAGAGAAAATAGTACATTAGCAAAAGGAAAAATACAAACCTTACAAGAAGGACAAGATGGAAAACAAAATGCAATAATAAAAAGCACATATAAGAATGGAGAACTTGTTTCAAGCGAACAAATCTCATCTGAAATAACAAGAGTTTCAATAGATAAAATAGTTGAGATAGGAACAGCAGGCTTCTCAAGCAACTATGTGCCAATTGTTGGAGATACATTAAAAGTTACGTCAAATAGTTTAGCAATAAGAACACAGCCAGATATTAATTCAGAAAAATTAATTACAATAAATAAAGAAACAAATGTTACACTAAAAGCTAAGCAAGACGATTGGTATTATGTAATGTATGAATCGTTTTTAGGATGGGCTCCCATGGACTGCTTAACATATTTTAATCCTAATGCAAATGGGGATGGAGATGAAAATAATATTCAGTATACTAAAGAACAATTAAGCCAAGACCTAGGATTCAGTATGCTTGTAAATAAAAAAAGCTATTTAACACTTGAACAGTTTAAAAAGTTATTTGAAAATGACTCAAATGATAAGAATAATGTTTTTAAAGAGAATGCAGAATATTTTTACTATGCGGAACAACAATACAATATAAATGGATTATTTGTTGCAGCAATAGCTATTCATGAAAGTGGATGGGGAACATCATCAATAGCAAATAATAAAAAGAATTTATTTGGATACAGAGCTTATGATAGAGATCCCTCAGGAAGTGCATCAGGTTTTGAAACTTATGCAGAGGGTATAGACTTAGTATCAAGAGTATTGGTTAAGTACTATTTGAACCCAAAGGGTACACCAATATATGGTGGCGAAACTGCGGTAGGCTCATACTATAAAGGCTCTACAATTTCAGCAGTAAATAAGTGTTATGCAAGTGACAAAAACTGGGCAAATGCAGTATATAAATGGATGCTATATTTGTATAATAAATTATAAATATTGCTTGCCTTTTTAATAAAGTTAGTGTATTATAAAAAAAGGAGGAACTAGAATGAAGAAGGTAGTCGTACTAGTAACTGCACTTATTTGTATTTTATCTTGTATATTTTGTGTAAATTCTGTTTATGCTAGTAATAATGAGATAATTAGTGAACAAACAAAGAGTGAGTTAGTCACAATGAAAAACACGGAATTAAAATCAATTGAAGATTATAAGGCGGCCTATGGAAGCCCTACTTATGGAATTGTAGCATATATATTAAATAAAGTTAGATTATACAGTATTCCTTTTGCATTTTTAGGCATTGCAATAAGCGCAATATACCAATATGTTATAGGAATTAGACAGCTAGAAGCTAGAGATAAAGGCTTTAACTCAATGATTGCAATAGTAACATTATTTGTAATATGTCAAGTATTACCACTAGTATTTGCAATTGTCGTTAAAGGTTGGAGGGAGTAAACAAATGAGAGTTCTATTTGCAGTAAGTAATGATAATATAACTGTTTCAGTTGTAAATAAATATCAACAAAAATATAAAGAAATAATAACTAGCAAAAATGTTTATTACTTTAATGCAATTATAAAGGAATTACAAAATGATAAAAATTATGATGCAATAGTTATTAGTGAAGATTTGGAACCAATATCAAATAATAATTATGAGGTAATTGATAAGTTTTTAATAGAAAAGTTAGATAGTATATCTGATGAGGCTTCAAAACCTACAGGAGAAGATATACCTATTATATTTATATGCTCAGACAGGAGAACGAAGTCAGATCAATTGCTTAGAAAATTATTTAGTATGAGTATATACAACGCTTTAATCGGAAATGATAGAAGCGTTAATATGGTTTGTAGTCTTATAAATAAACCACGTGGAAAAAAAGAGGCAAAAAAGTATTATCAGATTGATAATGAACAAGTTGATTATGAACCAAGTAACGATGAATTGGTGAGTGAGTCTCAAATTCAAAATATTTTATCTTACTACAAAAAAATTGGAAGTAATGAAAGAAAGTGTGTTGAGGCTTTTGATAGCATTGCAAACCAATATGATGAAACACAACTTAGAATAATTGTAAAATTTCTTCCAATTCAAGTTAAGGCGATACTTGAAGCAAATTCTGATAAATATCAAAGACTTATGGCTGGAGGAACTGTACTATCTAATGGAAAGTATAGTAAATATACAAACAAAGCCACAAGTGATAAAAAACTTAATAATCTTGAATTTTTAGAAAAAGATCTAGAAAAAACTAAGATTACAAAACCAGTTGTAATCCCTGAAACAATGAACACAAATGTTTCAACAAATAGTACAAACTCTAGTATTAATTCTGGAGTCAATTATACTACTAATAATAGTTTTACTAATAATGATAATTTAGCTACTAGAAACAATTTTACAAGCAATGAAAATTTAGCCAATGGCAATAATTTTAACAATAATAACAATTACAACTTAAACGTAAATAACCCCATGTATACTAATATAGATAATAATAGTTTTAATGGAGTTAATAATACTTATGATAATATGAACAGCAACTATATGGCAAATACTAACAACTCTACAACGAATACTAATAATTATGGTAATCCATATTTAGATGAAATGAGTAATTTCATGAATCAAACACCTATAAATAATTCTCCAACTAATATTGAAAATAATATAGAAGAAATTAGTAAAACGGGAGAAAATATGAATATGGATAATAATAGTGAAGAAAAGAATGCAAGCATACAAAATCCAGTAGCACAACCTGTTAAAAGGGGAAGAGGAAGACCAAAAAAGATTGTACAAGCTTCAAATGAGGATTCGGATAATAACCAAGCACAAAATCAAATGCAAGACCAGATTAATATAGCAAACAGTGAACCTGTAAAAGTGGAACCTAAAAAAGGAAGAGGTAGACCTAGAAAGGTAGCTGTTCCAGCTAAAACAAGTCAAGAAGCAAGTAATCAGGTTGCTAGAGAGCAAAATACTCAACTAGACAGTACAACTATACAACCTCAAAATAATACGAATAATCAATTTGAAAATCAAAATACACAATATGAAAGTAACATTAACAATCAATTTGATAATTCAAGCGCACAATATGCGAATAATATGAATAATCAATTTGCAAGTTCAAATATGCAATACAGCAATTTTATGAACAACCAATATGATAATTCAAATACACAATATGAAAATGGCATGAATAGTCAATTCGAAAGCTCAAATACACAGTATGGAAGTGGCATAAACAGTCAATTCGAAAATTCAAATACACAGTATGGAAGTGGCATAAACAGTCAATTTGAAAATCCAAATACACAGTATGGAAGTGAAAAGAACAATCAATTTGACAATAATATGCAATATGAAGACAACATAAATAACCAATTCAATATAACAAACAATATGTACGATACAAAAGACTTAATTCCGAACATTGATGAAAATGACTACTCAAAAATGGATAATATTAATAATACTGGAAGAGGAAAAATAGCAGCTTTTGTTGGAACATCAAAAAATGGTACATCATTTATTGTAAACAATCTAGCAGAGGTTATATCTCTTGGAAACGTTAAGGTCGCTATTTTAGACTTAACAAAAAATAAGAATGCTTACTATATGTTTACAAATAATGAGCCAAAATTAATGCAAATTGCAACAGAGAGTATTATAAATCTTTCAAAAGGAATTGTTAAAGGGATAAATGTAAATAGAAATTTAACTGTATTTACATCTTTACCGGATGAAATTCAAACTGAAAATATAAATGCAAATCTAATAATTGATACATTAATTAATAACTTTGATATCATTTTATTGGATTGTGATTTCAAAACAGAAAGCAACTATTTTTTAAGAGCAAATGAGATATATCTTGTTCAATCAATGGATGCGTTTACAATACAACCATTAACAAAATTTTTAAGTGATTTAAAATTAAAAAATGTATTAGATGAATCAAAAATAAGAGTAATTATTAACAAATATGTTAAATTAAGAAAACTTGACTACAGATTAATAATTGGAGGAATGTCAAAATATAATGAGCCTTCAATGACATTACAAAGAGATTTATTTAATCCTGATAGAGTACAATCTGTAATAATACCTTTTGAAGAGCAGATATATGCAAGCTATCTTGAGCAAATTGCAATGTGCCAGTTATCTGTTGAAGGATATTCGCAAAGCTTTATGCAAAGTTTAAATGAACTTAAAAGCATGGTGTGCCCACTAATTTCAGGAGAGAATACACCAAAGCCATACATTTCAAATCCTAAATACGGAAACTATGAGGTAAAGAAACCAAAGAAAGGCTTATTTGGCTCAAAGAAGAATAACAATCAAGCATTTTCAAGAGATGTAAATGATACACTAAATAGAATGAGAAATACAAACTATTAATAAGATAAAAGAAAGAGGTGAAATTTTTGGAAGTAGCAGCTTTATGCTTCATTGTGCTATTGGTAATAATAGTTATGGCATTAATGATATATAACTATTCAGTACACAAGAAGATCGAAACATATTCTAACTTAAACCAAAGAGTAACAAGCCTTAATGTTTTACAAGAATTCATGAATACTCTTGGCGAGAACCTTACAATAAATGAGAAGTTGGAAAATATTAATGATATTCTAATAAATAAATATTCTATAAAATATTCAACAATAGTTGTTTATGATGGAGCAGAATATGTAATAAGAGCATCAAACGTTGATGAGAAACATTGGGACACGTTGAAAAATTTGCAATCAGATCCCGTTTTTGGTGACAGCATTAAAACTGCTACACCAAAATACATCACTGTTGATAATGAAAACGAAAAATTACCATATCAGAAAATGGAATTTGGTAGAGCAAAATGTGCGATGTTCTTTCCTCTTTATGTTGATAATATATATATTGGTTATTGGATAATTGAGGGAAGCAAACCACATGAATTTGATAAGATAGATACCACAATTCTTGAGGTTGTTAGAAATAATATAGTAACAATTTTGAAAACAGTAGATAACCAAGCAACACTTGAAAATATTGTAAGAGATGATTTATATTCTGGACTAAAATCAGAAGCATATCTTTATGGAGAAGGTAAGAAAATAATAGACCAATTTACAACATCAGCAGTTTGTATTTTTAAAGTAGTTAATTTGCCTCAAATAAATGAAGAAATTGATAGAGAAACAGGTAACAGAGTAATAACAGAAATTTCTAATTTTGTTAAAAATAATCTTTCAAAAGAATATATCTTTGTAAGATATATGGGTCCAAAGTTTGCAATAGTATTTTCGGGTGTAGACGTAAATGGTGCAACTAATTTTATGAAAGATCTAAAAGATAAAATTCAAAAGTTACCTATTTTATATGATTACTATGAAGATGAAGAAAGCACAGAAATGAAACAAGATGTGATACATTCAAAAATAAGAGTAGCAGTATCTACATATTATAAAGGAACATCTTTAGATGGAACATTAAAAAAACTAGAACAGTACATAGATTCATCAGATGAAGACTCAATAAGTAAACTATAATTAATTTGAAAGGAATGATGATTATGGCAACAGATGAAACTCTTAGCTTCAAAGTTGAGAGAGAAGAAAATGCTAGAACAAAAGAAATTCTTAAAGAAGTATACGATGATTTGAAAGAAAAAGGATATAATCCTATAAATCAAATAGTTGGTTATATTCTTTCTGGAGATCCAACGTATATAACAAGTCATAAAGGAGCTCGTAACTTGATAAGACAAGTTGAAAGAGATGAGCTACTAGAAAAAATGGTTAAGGAATATATAAACGTAGATGAGTAGAATATTAAGCATCGATTATGGTGCAGCAAGAACTGGAATAGCAATTACTGATGAATTACAAATAACAGCTCAGGGGCTTGAAACTATATTCTCAAATGGAAGTGACAAGGTCATTTTAAGAAGGGTAGCTGAACTTGTAGAACAATATAATATAGAAAAAATAGTAATTGGAAACCCTATTAACATGGATGGTAGTGAAAGCGAAAGGTCAGAACTAACTGATAAATTTGTACACAAGTTGAAATCCAGATTTAATAACATAGAAATAATAAAAGTAGATGAACGATTGACCACGGTTGAAGCACATAAAACAATGAACTTTCTTAATGTAAAAAATAAAGCAAAAAGAAACATAGTTGATACTATAGCCGCAACATACATATTAGAAAGTTATATTAATCGTGCAAATAAAAATTAAAAATTACTTGATTTTATGCGGATTTGGGTGTAAAATAAAGAATATGTAAAATGAATATTAACCAAGAAAGGGGCAATAATAATGGCAACAGTATACTCAGCAGGAGATTTCAGAAATGGAACAACATTTGAAATGGACGGAAATGTTTATAGAATAGTAGAATTTCAACACGTAAAACCAGGAAAAGGATCAGCATTTGTTAGAACAAAAATAAAGAATGTTATAACAGGTGGTGTAGTAGAAAAAACATTCAATCCATCAGAAAAATTTCCAGCAGCAGAAATCGAAAAGAAAGAAATGCAATATTTATACGAAGATGCAGGAATCTATTATTTCATGGATAATGAAACCTATGAACAAACTCCACTAAACAAAGAACAACTTGGAGATAGTTTAAAATTCTTAAAAGAAAACATGAACGTTAAATTACTTTCATATAAAGGAAGGGTTTTCTCAATTGAATTACCAATATCAGTTGAATTAGTAGTTGAATACACAGAACCTGGCTTTGCTGGAAACACAACTACAACATCAGGAAAACCTGCTAGACTTGAAAACGGATATGAACTAACAGTACCAATGTTCATTAATACTGGTGATACTATAAGAGTAGATACTAGAACTGGTGAATATATGGAAAGAGTTTAATGAAAGGATTGCTTAATGGCAGAGATTAGTAAAAAATATCAAGAGATTATCAATGAGCTTGAAAAAAGAATTTCAAATGAGGATGATTTAAAATTTATAAAAGAAAAGTTTTCAGAACTTGCTTTTTGTTATATAGATTCAATAAATATGTTATTTGAAATTGAAAAAAAGCAAAATGCAATTGACAAAAAAATAAAAAAAATTCAAAATGATATAGATAATATTGAAGAAGACATATACATTGATCAGGAAGATGATGAAAACCATTCATTAGAAAATCATGAGTGCAATAATTGCAATGAATGTGATGAATGTGAAGATGATTACTTTAATGATAATGGATATGAATTTGAAATAAGATGTCCGTATTGTGACCATGAATTTGTAACAGATGAATCAGCAAAGGGCAAAAGTGAAATTACATGCCCAAAATGCCATAAAGCAATTGAACTTGACTGGGAAGATGTACAAGAGTGTGATGGAGAATGTATGTCTTGTAACCATGAATGTTATCAAAATGAAAAGATGGTAGCAGAAAACTATGCATCATATAAAAGAGAAAATCCATTAAAACGGTAACAATGTACAAAACAGTTCCACATCATCAGAAAATAAAGATAAGAAAGAAGATAATAAAAAAGAACAAAATAATGATGATGATATGTAAATAAAAATTATTTATAACACAACTAAAACAAAAAATGCACTAAGTGTTAAAATATAAGAGTTTTATATTAAACACAGTGCATTTTTTATTATGCTTTATTCTATTAAATCTTCAATCTCTGAGTATGGAATCTTAAGTACCTTACTAAATCCGATGAGTTCAAAGTCTTTGACAATCATTTGACCATCTTCAATTCTTTTTAATTCAGTTGAATCTAAATATATAGCATGCAACTGTAATAACCTACAAAGGTTAATCTTAGAAAGACCACGTTTTTCTCTATATTTTTTTACTAGGGAACCGATAACGTTGTTTTTCAAATTCTCATATTTTTTCAAAATTATTTCCTCACACTTAATTTAATCGTATTGATTTTATAACTTTTTTAATATATAATATCGAGAGTGCCTCTATATTAGGTAAATTTTAAGAACAAATTTAGAAAAAATAGAGATAATAGAAGCAATAGATAGCTAAAGCACATAATAAAAATATGTCTATATAATAAAAATGAAAATCAAAACATATAATAAAGGAATATGCCTATATAGTAAAAATGAAAACCAAAACATATAATAAAGGAATATGCCTATATAATAAAAATGAAAACCAAAACATATAATAAAGAAATATGTTAATATAATAAAAAGACAACCAAAGCACATAATATAATAAAAAACCAATATAATAAAACAGAAATCGTAAATATAATAAAAATGACAAAGGAGTTTTTACATTTTATGAATAAATTTGTAAATTTATCACAATATTTTAATCAAAAAGAGATAGACACATTAAAAAAATTAGGATACTTAATTGAAAATAAAAACTACTCAGAAACGGAATATTCAACCATAAGAAATAATCTTGTTATTGATTACTATAAAGATAAAAAGCATAGATACATAAGACCAAGAAAGAAATTAAAAGACACGGGAGTAACTGAAGAAGAATATTCAAATATATTAAAGAAGATGGATGATATTGAATGGGAATATAATGAGTAAAACATATAAAAATAAGTTCCGTAAGAAGAAGTAAATTTATATAAGAAAAATATCAATAAAATGTCAAATGAAGTTCTACAAAGCAAATGCAACTTGTACGAGAAAAATCGTCAAGTAAAAAGTTAAATGTAATTCTGTAATGTAAATGCAACTATACAAGAAAAATAAAAAACTTTTGGAATAAGTGTTGACATTTAATAAATTATTTAGTATACTAAAAAAGTCAGATAGATAAATGGTCGCTTAGCTCAGCTGGGAGAGCATCTGCCTTACAAGCAGGGGGTCATAGGTTCGAGCCCTATAGCGACCACCATTTATGGCCCGGTAGTTCAGTTGGTTTAGAACGCTAGCCTGTCACGCTAGAGGTCGACGGTTCGAGCCCGTTCCGGGTCGCCATTTTTTTATCTAATGGTATATATAAAATGTAATGCCTTGATAGCTCAGTTGGTAGAGCAAGGGACTGAAAATCCCCGTGTCAGTGGTTCGATTCCACTTCGAGGCACCATTTTTTTTAACGTAGAGATAATGAGAAATCAATATTTCTACGTTATTTTTATGCTATTTTATTTTAATGCAACTTGTTGAGTCAAATAGCACTAACTCTCTGGCTAAAATTTCACATATAAGGACAGTTTTTGCAAAAAATAACGTCAAGTAAAAAGTTAAATGCAATTCTGTAAAGTAAATGCAACTTGTACGAGAAAAAGCAAGTTTTAAGCAATATTTTTGCTCAAAAGCCTGTCAATAGTTTTTGATTAGTTCACCCTAAAAATAATATTTTAACTTGTGACTTGTTCACCCTTGAAAAAGTCACAAGTTATGTTGTATAATAAAAATATAAAAGTTCTCAAGCCGATAATCTTTCGTTTTTTAAACAATTGTAATAAACAAATTGTTGTATAATTGTTTCCACAGATTCGTTTGATTTGAGGCTTTTTTTATCTGTTTGAGTAAGAGGTATAACTTTATACCATTTATTATTAAAACGTACTCTTAAGCCTATTCTCTTGCTTATACATAGCTCAACTTTCCTTTTATGCAATATTTCTTTCGTATCTATTACGAATGTTATTCCTTTATGACTAATACAATTGCTAACGTCAACGCTTCTAGTATATTTTACTGATAATAAATAATCTAGATTAATATATGGTGGCAACTCCATAAATGATGATTTTTCTTCTCTTGGAGCAATTCCAAATTTCTTATTGTATTTTGAAATGTAACTTTTTAAAAATTCATTTGCTCCTTCAATGTCTGAAATATTATGACGTCTAAATTCTGTTCTAAGCCTGTCGTGTAATGTGTTCCAAAGTCTCTCAATTCTTCCTTTTGCCTGTGATGATCCAGCACGAATTAAATCTACACCTAAGTCTTGCATCATTCTTCCATATTGAGTGGTTGGTTTTGTAATTCCTGCAAGTTGCTCTTCAATGCTAAGGTGATTATCTTTTGGAAAGAATATACTCGAACCGTCTGCATAAAGAGCAAGTGGAACTCCAAAGTTTTTTATTGTCTGTCTTGTAACTTCTAAATAGCCATGCATACATTCATTTTCACACATATATAACCCTGTAATTTGATGAGTTGCATCATCGATGAAACCATGTAAGCAATACTCTTTATCATCATTATAAAAAAATCTATGAGGGGTACCGTCAACTTGTAATAATTCACCAGATGAAGCACGTTCTTGACGTCTGTTGTGAGCCTTAGCTTTTTTATGTTTTCTAGGACTTTTTACACCTTTTGATTTTAAAAATTTGTATAAAGCAGTATAACTAATCTTAATATTATAGTCTTCTTCCAAGATCTCTTGAAAATGGATAAAATTACATTCTTCTAGCTCTGGTATGTTCCAAATTATCCAGATTTTACTTTTGATTTCTGCACTTATAGTGTGTTTTGGTTGCTTTCCACAATTTCCATGCATCATGGATGAAGCGCCTATTTTTTTATACCTCGCTTTCAATTTTTTTACATAACGCTCTGAAAAACCTAACCTACTTGCGGCAACTTTAATTGTCATTGTACCGTTAATGCAAGATTCAATTACTGCTTTTTTTAATTCTTCTTTATTATTCATAAAAGTTCTCATGCCTCCATTGTATCATAAGGGTGAACTTTTCATAAAATAATTTTACAGGGTGATCTTATCACAAGTTATTCATAAATAATGGTCTCCAATATTGAATATTTCAATATTTTATGGTAAAATATTTTCATAATTTAGTTATCTTGCAATATGCAAGTTTTGAATATAGTAACTCTTAACAATAATTATTGTAAAGGAGAAAAAACTTATGAAAAGAAAACAATCCAATATTATACCTATGGAAGAGATGAC
>CAKOXK010000005.1 GCA_934130085.1 uncultured Clostridia bacterium | reverse complement strand
AATTCTTTTGAATATTTTGACATAAAAAATGAACCCTCCTTGTTAAACTTTTTGTCTAACATTTTGGGTTCACTTCAGAAATTATTTCAAATAATTATCTGTTTTTTTGCTACTAAAAATACGAACAAAAGAGAATAAAAATTGAAAAATTAATAGAATAAAGGAGATTTTTTAGTATGAGTTATGCGATTATTAGAAACGAAAAATATACAAAAGATGAAATGAATCAACTTTCTTCACATAATGAGAGAAATAAGAAAAAATATTCAAATCAAAACATTGATAGAACCAAATCACATTTGAACTATCATTTAAAGAAACCAAAAGAAAATACTTATTATAAGGAATTTCAGAGATTGCAAAAAGAAACCAAAAGATACTTTCAAACAGCATATAATTTTATTTCAAATTACAATAAATAAAAAAATATTATGAGGATTATATTTCAACAATGTATAATATAACTAATATTCTATTTGATTTCCCTGTTGATAGTATGGAACATATTGTTAAAAAGCAAATGGAGGAAAACAACAAAAAAACTTGTAATATTCGTAACAAAAATTTAAAAAAACGTAAAAATACTTGCAAACCCGCGTGGCTGTATAAATATATATATACATCGTATCTCCTATTATTGAAAAAAAAAATAGATTATTATATAATAAATTAAGTTCAAAGAACTTGTCACGGAAAACAAGCAAAAGAAGAAATAAAAATGTACACGAGACAAGATTTGAATAGATAAAGGGAGAAAGGCAAGAGTCAAATGAATAATTCAAAACAAGTTAATGGAAAAAGTCCACAAAAGGTTTATAGTAGAAGTGATAAGGCTATAACATTAATTGCATTAATTGTAACTATTATAGTATTATTAATATTAGCAGGTGTAACAATAAGTATGGCAACATCAGGCTCAGGAGTATTTGGAAGAGTAAAGAATTCAGCAGATGTTTATAGAGCATCAGCAAAAAATGAAAATGATGCATTAGATAGCTATTCTAGCGAAATAGAAAAAGCAGATAAGGAAATTGAAAAAGAAGGAACAGAAGGAGGAAGTGGTAGTGAATCTGGTGGAGAAAATAGTGGTTCAGTAACAACTACTGGAAAAGGAACAACTTTAGCAAGCACAAGCTTTCCAAAAATAAGTGTATCAGGGCTAAAATATGCAGACTTAGATGGAGATGGAGTAGCAGATGGAATAATAGTAGCAGACATATCAAAAGATAGTACAGATACAACTACTTATAAAGGAGGAAAACCTTGGGGTGACAGTAATGGAAGCAAAGGAGGAAATCCTTGGGGTGACAGTGATGGAAGCTTTTCATATACAAAAGTAACTACCGGGCTAAAAGAATATTCAGAAAATACAAGTTATAAATACACAAACTCAGATGGAAGTACAGTAGATGGAACATTAATAAAGTGTACAAATAACACAGGAACACCAAGATATTATATTATATCATTGGCAGATTATGATAGTAATAGTCATTACTGGTATAAAAATGCATTTGGAAAGATGAGTGATTGGTCAACATTTACATCGAAAGACTTTGGAAAAGGCAAAGAGAACACTGTTAAAATGATAGACAGAATGAAGAATCATTCAGACACGAGCAAATATAGTGTAGATTATGGAGAAGCAACAACTGGAACAAATGCAGATGTTTGGAACATAATAGAAGATAAAGTAAAAGAAGGATGGTTTGTACCATCAAAGGCAGAATGGGCAGCTTTTGCATCTTACTTAAATACCTCAAAAACAAGCACTGACGCAAATTATTATGCAAACTATGGATTAAGTCATATTTGTTGGGCGTCGTCGCAGACCAATGATAGTTATGCATGGTTCGTGGTCTTCAGCCATGGATGCATGGACAACTACGATGTAAATAGTGCGAACAGTTTGCGTTTGTGTGCGACTTTCTAAGCATGTAAATGCTTAGAATTATATAAACTTGTTATGTAAATAACAAGCTACAAGAATTATTTTCGCCAAAGACTTCGTAAGAAGTAAGTGAAAATAATTCATCAATAAAAATAAGTTTTTGTAAAGAACTTCGTAAGAAGTTCACAAAAACTTTGTGAAAATTTAGCTGAAAAAATAATAAGTAAAATCATAGAAAGTGATTGCCTCGCCAATAAATAATGGGCATTATCGAAAGTTGGGCAATAAATAATTAGACTAGGGCTAGTATTTAGTTTTTCGTTCCTTTGGTGTTGGGCGTCGTCGCAGAACAATAATAATAATGCATGGAACGTGAACTTCAACAATGGATACATGAACAACAACAATTAAAAGAAACACATCAGGTGGTAAGCTCAAAAAAACAAAAATAGATACAGCATATCATGGAGTTCCATTTTTAGGGAAAGTTACATATCCATATAGAGGATATGTAAATAGAGCTGCAGTAAATGATACTCTAAAAAGAGTCTTAAAAAATAATTTTGGTATAACAGGAATTTCTACTCATAGCTTAAGGCATACATATGGAACTATGAAAAATTATTATTAATGTTTATATTAGAAAGAAAAAATAGAATTTTAAAAATATATGGAGAGATGTAAAATGGAAGGAAATAAAGATTTAGTTTATTTAGTTTGGACAGATTATAAAACAGGTAAAAAGTTTAAAATTGGTGAGTTATATAAAGAAGATGGAACATATTATTTCAAATATTTAAAAGAAAATGTAAAAGAAGCAATGAAATATGACTTTTCATTACTAACTGCATTTCCTCAAATTAACGCTACTTATGATAATCCCAAGTTATTTGCTTGTTTTGGTGCTAGATTACCAGAAAAAACAAGACCTGATTTACAAAAAATATTAGATAAATATGGAATGAAAGAATATAATGAATGGGAACTTCTAAAAAGAAGTGGAGCAAAATTGCCAACGGATCATTATGAATTTGTGCGTAACTAATAATTGAGGCAGTAAATGAGAATAAAGAATAGTATTATGAAAATATAAGGAAATATATATGAGAGAATTATTAAAAATAATTTCAAAAAAGTTAATTATTTTTACATTTGTACTTGATACAATTTGTGGAATTGCAGATTATTCACAGTCATTTGTTTTATCATACTTTGGAACTACGCCATTTACACTGAAAAAAGTAATATACATAATAATTGCAATAGCAATTTCAAATTTACTAATATTTATTTGTGGAAAACTTAGTATGTATTTTAATGAAGTCTATTTTGTTCAGGGCTCAAATGAAATAAAAAAATATTATTTTAATAAATTACAAAATATGCCTGCAGAAAAACTTTCAACAACACACACAGGATTTATTCAAAAGCTAATTTCAAATACTTGTGAGTATTTCTATGATGTAATTTATGGCATTGAAAATAGTATTATTCCGGTTACTATAGGGTTAATTTCAATGTTTTATATGATGTGTAAACAGTCAATAATTTCTGGAATTATTTCAATAGTTATATCAGTTTTAGCTGTATATTTAAAATTTATATTCTTAAAAAAGAAAAGACCTTATCAAGAAAAAGTAAATAAAGCTGATTCGAAATACAATGCAACATTTATTGATTTTATACAAAATATCATGACAGTTAAAAAGCTAAATATTTCATCATTTGGAAATAAAAAAATAAATGAGAATGCTATCGAGTACGAAGAAGCAACAAAGAAAAATGAAAAAATGAGAGTAATTGCAAACGGCTCATTTACAGGACTTATGGATGTTTTATATATTGTTGTTTTATTAAATGTATTAATTGCAGTAAAAAATGGACAAGATGGGTTACCATATTTATTATTTTATATAACAGTTATAGGTAAGTTATATTCAAATTTAAATTATATTGTTAAATTAATGGACTTTTATGAAAGATTTAATATATCCAAAAAACAATTAGATGAATACTTTGTTGACAACAAAGAGATTTCATTAATAAAGAACTTTGATAATGTAAAATTAACAAATGTCATTTTCTCATATACAAAGGAATCCACAAAAATTGTGATACCAGAATTTATACTTAATAAAGGTGACAAAATTAGTATAATGGGCGAATCAGGGCAAGGCAAAACAACAACTATGAATATTTTATCAGGATTATATCCTCTTGAAAATGGAGAAATGTTTGTAAATAATAAGAAAAGAAAAAATTCAAGACTTGATTTAGTATTTGTTTCACAGGAAGTTGATTTATTTGATATGAGTATAAGAGAAAATTTATGTTTAGACAAAAAAATACCAGACGAAAAATTATTTGAATTACTTGAAGAAGCAGGACTTAAAACATGGATTAGTGAATTACCAGATGGATTGGATACAATTGTTGGTGAACGAGGAATAAAGCTGTCAACAGGACAAAAACAGAGATTAAATTTAATTAGAGGAATTTTAATAGACAAAGATTTGTATTTCTTTGATGAACCAACATCAAACCTTGATAGTGTATCAGAAGATAGAATTATTAAAATGATAGACAAATACATGAAAAACAAAACTTATGTTATAGTAACACATAGACCAAGATTAAGTGAATTATGCAATAGACATTATATATTTGAAGATCACATAATGAAAGAAGTAATAAAAACTAGTTAAGCAATTAATTACTTTTATAATAAATATATAAAATTATTTTGAGGTAGAAAAAGAAAATGAACTATATTCAATTACAATATGCAGATATATATTACAATATTACAAGTAAAGATGATATTCTAAGATTATCAAAAAATGATAAATTTCAAGGAATAATGAAATTCTTTAATTTACAAAATCTTTCTAATAAAGCAATAATAAAAATATGGGATAATTACGAAGAATTTTCTGATTTTTGGAAAGAAAAATATCATCAAGAAACATCACCTAATACATTAACAGGATTTTGTTATGAACATAACCATATAGAAATAGTAGATTTAGCAAATTATACTGAAATTAAGAAAATAAAAAATCAAGATGTAAATTTTGATGATTGGTATAACCTTATGATTCATGAATTTACACATTACTGTACAAAAGAATATACAAATTATACATTGGGAAGCAAATGGATACAAGAGGGGTTAGCAATAAATTTATCTCATCAAAGATTTTATAATTTTAATATTACTTCTTCTCTAGAAGAAATACAAAATAATAAATGCACATATGATGATGCATATACATTAATCAATTATTTATTAAAAAACTACAGCCACGAATTTGTACTAGACTTTTTATTAGATGAGAATTTACAAAATGAAATACTAATTGAAATTTATAATATATTAAAAAAATAAATGAAATTTTAGATGATAAAAATATAGATAGATTTAAGTTGATCGGAAAAACATTATCTATTGAGGAAATCGTCAATAGTAAGTTCACTTACACTTTTTATATTAGTTTTCTTTATAAAATCTATTTCTTCTTTTATCTCATAGCATTCTTTTTGATATGGAGATTTTTTTTCTTCATGAATTTTTACTGCTTTTATCACTTTTGTTTCATATTTTGGTTTATTTTGTTCTGACTGCATCTTAGTTTCAAGTGCTGATTGAAGTAATATTACTAAAAATATTAAGAATGGATTTTGATTAGCCATTAACAAACCTAAATCAAGTTTTGCACTAGCATTTGTAAATTTATAATTTAAGTATTTGTCTGACAAAATAGGATTTTTATCTGTTTTAACATATATATTTTTCTCTTGCACATCATAATATGAATTTTCTCTATGAGCATATATTCTATTTTGAATTAAATATGGATCATATAATTGATTAACTAAACTCATTCCAATTTCGTTTACTTCTTCGGGGCTTACTTCATAACCTTTGAATGATTGTATTATGTGATATGCAAGTATTCCATCTTCTTTGTTAAATACTTTTTTAACTTTTACCATTTCTTGATATGCGTTATCTTGCATACAATTTATAGTATTTACTAAAATTCCGTGTTCAGTTTTCTCTCCGTTTTGAACATAAGCTATAACTTTTCCAAGATTAGTTTTAATATTTTTTATTTTGATAATTGCCATTGCTAACCTCCTTTGTCATAGATTGTATTTTCAACTTTTTCTATTAACTCCTTTAATTCTTATTGTGCATTTCTAAAATTTTGAGGTATTACTTCTCTAAACATATTAGCTGTTTTTGCAATTTGATTTACATTGTTTCCGATTTTATAAATTTGCTGTAATAAGGTTGTTAAATCTTTTGATGGTTGTTCTTTTATTTGTTTATTTAAAATGCCTTTTCTAAAATAATCTGATTTTGAAATATTTGCTTTCTTGCATTTCTCATCTAAAATATCTTTTTCATTATCATCTAACCTAACTTGAATTCTATTTATTCTTTTTCTCATTTCTAATCACCTCACTTTTTAAAAATAAAAGTTTTAAAATTTATATATCAAAAGTATAGTTACTTTTCTAATATTGTTATTTTCTTGAAGTTACAATTTTACTCTTGGAAAATTGCTAAAAGGGTTTGGGATTTATCCCACAAAACTTATCAAATTTTATCTAAAATTTGGTATAAGTTTTTTCGGCTATTTGTAGTCAAGCGGGATTATGGGTGGGAACCAATATTCGTCGCTTGCTACAAATCAATTTTTTACAAGTAAAAAATTGTTCAAAATAGAGCCTGAATTAAGGTAATTTTCTAATTGAAAATTAGTTCATTTCTTACAATTTCTTCAGCTGAATTTCTAAAATTATTCATAACGCCAACCCATTCAAGTTGATCCATTTTTCTGTCATAATGTAGTGGAATATTTTCACTACTTGCCAATTGTTCAACTATTAAATCTTCTCTTTGTCTTGCAACTTTATCTATATTTTGCAAGTAATCAGCTAATTCATCTTGCATTAGCAAAATTTCATAAGTTGCTTTTTTATATTCTTTTAAATAATTTAATTTCATAAGCCCATACTTTCCTAAATGATATTGTTTATGCTTTTTAATTGCTAATAGTGGAATATAATAATCTCCGACTAATTCATATTCAATTTCTGTTTTTTCATTTTTTATAAACTTTTCTCTATTATCTTTATTCATTTTCATTTCCTCCTAACTTAAAATTATTTGAATTTATGTAATATTCATTTAAGCTACTTTCATTATTTTTTTGATTTTTTTCGTATTGTTTTAATTCTTCATCATAATTTCCACCTATACTTGCATATAAACAAGGCATAAGATATGAAACTGAATTTTTAATCTCAAATTTTGCATTTTAAAAAATACTTAGTGTATGAACTAGTGTTGATTTATCTAATACTTGCAATCTTTCAAGTATTTTATAATGATTAACTTTTATTGCTCCAAACTTAAGTTCATTTTTTGTATAAAGATTATCAATAACATCATTTAATAAATTTTTATCATCATTAGATAATTCATTAAGTTTTGCATTTTCTTTTATTTTCATAAGCTCAGCATTGGTATTTTTTTTATTTTTTATTTCTTTTAAGTTTTTTTTCAATGAGATTATTTATGATTTCAGTATAGTTATTATCTTTATTATTATTATTATTATTATTTTTAGTTTTGTTTATATTAATATTATTAGCCTGTAAATTCTTCGGTTCTAGAAATGTATTTTTTACATCTATTGAATTGTAATCATCACTTTTTAAGACCTGTAAATTATTCTCATTACTATGACAATTTTTCTCACCTAGTATGACAGATTCGTCATTCTCATTTTTCAAATTATTATTATTTGTATCTGTATTTATTAGATTATGATTGATTTTTCCAACATAAATTAAATTAGCTAATCCACGACCTTGTTTTCTTTCTTTTATTAAATTTGCATTCTTTAAATTTTTAAACGCATTTGTTATTGTCTTTTCTGAGACTCCAAGATCTTTGGCTGCATCTTTACGAGAATAGATAGCATATATATTTCCATTTTCATCTACCCAGTGATTTTTTCTTGATAATGAAAATCTATTAAGCAATAAAGAATATAAAATTTTACTATCAGAATTTAAAAAATTATTATAGTAGTCAATCTTAAATAATTCCTGTGGCAACATATAAAACGCTGTTGAAAAGCATTCATCAAATTTGTAATATTCAAAGTTATCCATAAATTTCTTACCTTTCCTTAAAAATACTTATAAATTATTGATTTAACTGGATTTTCTTTAAAAGCTAAAAATTTAAAAATCTTTGTAATCTTAGAGTAGTATAGGTTTAAAGCCCCTTGTTACACCTTGTTGCAAATTAGAAATTTTCCTTGTTGCATTTCCTTGTTGAAAATGAACAAATTTTACGGAATTTTTCAAAATCAAAAAAATTATGCTACTTTCAAAGATTAACTTGAAAATAGCATAATATCAACATTTTATAGCATTTTGAATGCTAATAGATTTTATAAAATTTCAATAAAAAAGAGGCTTAAAGCCTCCAAAATGGTCGAGGCGACAGGGATCGAACCTGCGACCTCATGGTCCCAAACCACGCGCGCTACCAACTGCGCTACGCCTCGATGACCTATTTAATATATCACATAGAAAAAATAAAATCAATAGTTTTGACATATTTTTTCTAGAGATTTGAGACTGACAAGTGAAAAGAATTGAAATTTTCTATAAATTTCGGTGATTTTTTATAAATAATGTTTGCATATTACCGGTCAAACAAATAAGAAAATAACATGAAAAAATAAAAAAACAATGAGTTATCGACCACTTTTGAACACTTACTAGTCAAAAGTGGTCGATAACTTGACTTTTTTACTTGATTGATGTAAGTCTATATTAGTAGAGAAGAATTATTTTATGGAATATTATCGAAAAGAAAATTATTTGTAAATCTTTCAAATAATTTTCCTAAAAATCATTGACAAATCCATCTTCATGCTATAAAATAAAATCAGTATATTTTGTACGAATAAAATCTAGAGGGCTAATAGATGAAAAATTCGGTAATCGTGAAATAAATTAATTTAAAATAAAAGGTTAAATCGATAAATACTATCGGTTTAGCTTTTTTTGCCTTCTAAATTTGTTTACGTAAATTCTCTAGAAGAAGAATTATATATTTAAACATATAGCTTTTTGTAACCTTGAAAGCAGGGGTTAGAAAAGGCTATATGAGAGAATATACTAAGAAGAGCTTCTAAAAATTTTAAGATATACCAGGTTTTGCTTAATTTTTTAGGGAGGTAATATCTTTGGTAAATGTTAAAGATGTAAAACATGAAAAAACTACTCGTAAATCTTTTTCAAAAATAGGCGATTTTATTGAAATGCCTAACTTAATTAAAGTTCAAAAAGATTCATACGAATGGTTTCTTAACGAAGGATTAGGAGAGGTATTAAAAGAGGTTTCTCCTATTGAAGATTACTCAGAAAATCTTAGACTTGATTTTCTTGACTATCGTATGGATGAACACCCAAAATACACAATAGAAGAAGCTAAAGAGAGAGATGCTACATATTCTACCAAATTACACGTAAACGTACGTTTATTTAATCATGAAACAGGAGAAATTAAAGAGCAAGAAATTTATCTTGGTGATTTTCCTCTAATGACTGATACAGGCACATTTGTCATAAATGGTGCTGAGAGAGTTGTTGTAAGTCAATTAGTTCGTTCACCAAGTTGCTATTATGCAAGTACACTTGATACAAAAACAGGTAAAAAGCTATACACATCAACTGTTATGCCACTTCGTGGTGCTTGGCTTGAGTATGAAACTGATAATAATGACATAATGTATGTTAGAGTTGATAGAACAAGAAAAATTCCAGTAACTACATTATTAAGAGCTATCGGCTTTGAGTCAAATGACCAAATATTAGCCCTATTTGGTGAAGAAACTTTATTAAAAGCTACTCTTGAGAAAGACCCAATTCAAAAGCAAGATGAGGCTCTTATAGAAATTTATAAAAAATTAAGACCAGGTGAACTTCCAACAGCAGAGGCAGCAAGAACTTTATTTGATAGAATGTTCTTTGATTCAAAGAGATATGATTTAGCCAAAGTTGGAAGACATAAGTTTAATAACAAATTAAACTTAGCTACAAGAATTACAAACCAAACAGCGTATGAGACTATAGCTGATGCTGAAACCGGAGAAGTTTTAGTTGAAAAAGACGAAAAAATAACTGAAGAAATCGCAAAAAACATTCAAAATTCTGGCATAAACTCAGTTAAAGTAAAATGTGGAGATAGTTACATTATAGTTATTGGTAATGGAACAGTTGATATCAATAATTTTGTAACTGATATTGACATATCAGACCTTCATTTCAAAGAACTTGTAAATTACGCAGTTTTAAAAGATATTCTTGATAAAACTGATAAAAAAGATTTACATGAAGAACTAAAAGCAAGGTATTCAGAACTTGTACCACGTCATATTACAAATGAAGATATAATATCTTCAATAAGCTATTTATTAAATTTATATCATGGATTAGGAAAGATTGATGATATTGACCATTTAGGTAACAGACGTATCAGATGTGTTGGTGAATTATTACAAAATCAATTCAGAATTGGTTTAGCAAGACTTGAGAGAGTTGTTCGTGAGAGAATGACAATTCAAGACCTTGACTCAATTACACCACAAGCATTGATTAATACAAAACCTATATCTTCATCAATTAGAGAATTCTTTGGAAGCTCACAATTATCACAATTCATGGATCAAACAAACCCACTATCAGAGCTTACACATAAAAGAAGAATTTCTGCATTAGGACCTGGAGGTTTAACTAGAGAAAGAGCCGGATTCGAGGTCAGAGATATTCACTATACTCACTATGGCAGACTATGCCCAGTTGAATCACCAGAAGGACCTAACATCGGTTTAATATCAGCACTAAGTTCATTCGCAAGAATAAATGAATATGGTTTCATAGAAGCACCATACAGAAAAGTTGATAAAGAAACAGGAATAGTTACTGACCAAGTTGACTATTTATCAGCTGATGAAGAAGATAAATATACAATAGGTCAAGCAATTGAACCACTTGATGAAAACCACAGATTTATTAATAAAAGAATCAAGGTTAGACAAGTTACAGAATTCAAGGAAGTACCAGCATCAGAAGTTGATTATATTGAAATTTCTCCAAAAGAGCTAGTTTCAGTTGCTGCCGCCATGATACCTTTCCTTGAGCATGATGATGTTAAACGTTCATTAATGGGTTCTAACATGCAACGTCAAGCTGTACCATTGTTAAAAACTGAAGCTCCAATCGTAGGAACTGGTATGGAATACAGAGCAGCAAAAGACTCAGGAATAACAGTAGTTGCTAAAGAAGATGGTGTAGTTGAAAAGGTAACAGGTGATGAAATTCAAGTTAGAAATAAGAAGAAAGAAATCACAAAATACAAATTATTAAAATTCAAGAGAACAAATGGTGGAACATGTATTAACCAAAGACCAATTGTTTCAGTTGGTGAAAAGGTTAAGAAAGGCGAAACTATAGCAGATGGTCCATCAACAGATAAAGGTGAAATGGCTCTTGGTAGAAATGTTCTTATAGCATTCTCTACATGGGAAGGTTACAATTTCGAAGACGCTGTATTAATAAGTGAACGTCTTGTTAAGGATGATGTTTATACATCAATCCATATAGAAGAATATAACTGCGAATGCCGTGATACAAAACTTGGACCTGAAGAAATTACTAGAGATATACCAAATGTTGGTGATGATGTATTAAAAGATCTTGATGAAGACGGTATCATCAGAATTGGTGCAGAAGTTAAGCCAGGTGATATACTAGTTGGTAAAGTTACACCAAAGGGTGAAACAGAGCTAACAGCTGAAGAAAGACTTTTAAGAGCAATCTTTGGTGAAAAATCAAGAGAGGTTAGAGATACATCACTTAAATTACCTCATGGCGAAGCCGGAACAGTAGTAGATGTTAAAATATTTACAAGAGAAAATTCAGAAGAGCTTGGACCTGGAGTAAATCAAGTAATCAGAGTTTATATTGCTACAAAGAGAAAAATTTCAGTTGGTGATAAAATGTCAGGACGTCATGGTAATAAAGGTGTTATTTCAAGAATATTACCAGAAGAAGACATGCCATTTTTACCTGATGGAACACCAGTTGATATAGTACTTAATCCAATGGGTGTACCTTCACGTATGAACTTAGGTCAGGTACTTGAGGTTCACTTAGGTATGGCAGCAAGAGCTCTTGGATGGAAAGTTGAAACACCAGTATTTGATGGTGCAAAAGATTATGAAATTGAAGAACTACTTGAGCAAGCAGGATTAAGAAAAGACGGTAAAACAGATATATATGATGGACGTACAGGTGAAAAATTTGATCACCCAGTTACAGTAGGTGTTATGTACATGTTAAAACTACACCACTTAGTTGATGATAAAATTCATGCTCGTTCAACAGGACCTTACTCATTAGTTACACAACAACCTCTTGGTGGTAAAGCACAATTCGGTGGACAGAGATTCGGTGAAATGGAAGTATGGGCACTAGAAGCTTATGGTGCTGCATACACACTACAAGAAATGATTACAACAAAATCAGATGATGTTGTTGGACGTGTTAAAACTTATGAGGCAATTGTTAAAGGTGAAAATATTCCAAAGCCAGGAATTCCAGAAGGCTTCAAAGTATTAGTAAAAGAATTACAGGCTCTAGGACTAGATATTCAGTTGTTCAATGATAAAGGAAACCAGATTGAACTAAAAGAAGATATAGACGAAGCAGTTGACTTCAATTCAATTACAGACGCTGATTCAAAAGTTCATGAAGAACAAGTTGTTGATGAAAAGGAATTATCAGATGGATATTCAGAAACAGATGAGGATTCAGAAGAAGATGAAGATTATGATGATGGAGATGAATCTGCAATTGATGATATAGATGATTCTGATATTGAAGGCGAAATTCTTGAAGATGATTTTGATGATGGAGACGGTTACGAAGAAGAAAGCAAGGGCTTTGATGATGAAGAATAACAAACATTATTCTCATAAAAAGATTAACCAATACTAATATGTTATTTTATAAATAATAACAAGATAACTTAATAGCATAATAGCCTTTAGATATAGCATTTAAATTTGCAACTACATGTAAATATCTGAAGGCGAAAAATGCAAAAAAAAGAAAATTATTAGGAGGCAATTTTAGTGGACGATTTAGAAAATTTAAGCAGCATAAAAATAGGATTAGCTTCAGATGAAAAAATAAGAGAATGGTCAAAAGGTGAAGTTAAAAAGCCAGAGACCATCAATTACAGAACACTAAAACCAGAAAAAGATGGTCTATTCTGTGAAAGAATATTTGGACCAGTAAAAGATTGGGAATGTCATTGTGGTAAATACAAAAGAATCAGATACAAGGGCGTAGTTTGTGATAGATGTGGAGTTGAAGTCACAAAATCAAAAGTTAGACGTGAAAGAATGGGTCATATTGAACTTGCTGCCCCAGTAGCACATATTTGGTATTTCAAAGGCATTCCAAACAGAATAGCTTTAATGCTAGATATTTCACCAAGAGCAGTAGAAAGAGTTGTATATTTCGCATCATACATTGTAGTTGATAAAGGTTCAACTACACTACAAAAATGCCAAGTATTAAGTGAAAAAGAATATACAGATGCTGTTGAAAAATTTGGAGAAGGATCATTTAAAGCTGAAATGGGTGCAGAAGCACTAAGAAAGCTATTAAAAGAAATTGATGTTGAAAAATTATCAGAAAAACTAGAAAAAGAACTAGTAAAAGCAAGTGAGCAAAAGAAAGCAAAAATAATTAAAAGACTTGATACAGTAGAATCATTCAGACAATCAGGAAACAAACCTGAATGGATGGTTATGAATGTAGTTCCAGTAATTCCACCAGATTTAAGACCAATGGTTCAACTTGATGGTGGCAGATTTGCAACATCAGACCTAAATGATTTATACAGAAGAGTAATTAATAGAAATAATAGATTGAAGAGACTATTAGAATTAGGTGCTCCAGAGATAATAGTAAGAAACGAAAAACGTATGTTACAAGAATCTGTAGATGCTTTAATTGATAACTCAAGACGTGGAAGACCAGTAACAGGAGCTGGTGGAAGAGCATTAAAATCTCTATCAGACATGTTAAAAGGAAAACAAGGTCGTTTCCGTCAAAACTTACTTGGAAAACGTGTTGACTATTCAGGTCGTTCAGTTATAGTTGTAGGACCAGAACTTAAAATATATCAATGTGGTGTTCCAAAAGAAATGGCTGTTGAATTATTCAAACCATTTGTTATGAAAGAGTTAGTATCAAGAAATTTAGCTCATAACATAAAAAATGCAAAGAGAATGGTTGAAAGGCTTGACCCAGCAGTATGGGAAGTTCTTGAAGATGTTATAAAAGACCATCCAGTTATGTTAAACCGTGCACCAACACTACACAGACTTGGTATTCAATCATTTGAACCAGTACTAGTTGAAGGTAGAGCAATCAAGCTTCATCCATTAGTATGTACAGCGTTCAATGCCGATTTCGATGGTGACCAGATGGCTATTCACTTACCACTATCACTAGAAGCACAAGCAGAATCAAGATACTTAATGTTATCAACAAATAACCTATTAAAACCAACAGATGGTGCTCCAATAACAGAACCATCACAGGATATGATTTTAGGTGCATACTACCTAACAATGGATGTTGACGCAGATGAAAATGATAATGAAGAAATGATTGAAAGAAAAGGAACAAAAGGTGCAGGATCATATTTCTCATCAACTGATGAAGCAGAAATGGCTTATGCAAACCATGATATAGGAGTACATGCAAAAATCCATGTTAGAATGGCAAAATATAATGAACTTGGAAAAGAAATAGACCATGGAATGGTAGTAACAACAGTTGGAAGAATTATATACAACAAAGGAATTCCACAAGATCTAGGTTTTGTTGACAGATCTGATCCAAAGAACAGATTTGAACCTGAAATTGATTTTACGATTGATAAAAAGAAATTAAAGAAAATAATAGGCAAATGTATTAGCATACATGGTCTTGATAGAACAGCAGAACTTCTTGACTATATTAAATCAACAGGTTACAAGTACTGTACAACTGCTGGTATGACAGTTTCAATTGATGATGCTAAAGTACCAGATGAAAAGAAAGCATTACTTGAAGAAGGTCAAAAAGAAGTTGATAATGTAACAAAACAATATGCACGTGGTTTAATAACAGATAATGAACGTTATAACAGTGTAATCAAAATTTGGGAAAATGCAACAGAAAAAGTAGCAGATGCAATGACAAAGAATTTTGATGATATGAACCCAATCTTCATGATGTCAAAATCAGGTGCCCGTGGTAACATATCACAGTTACGTCAGGTTGCAGGTATGCGTGGACTTATGGCATCAACAACAGGTAAAATAGTTGAAATACCAATCAAATCATCATTCCGTGAAGGACTAGATTCACTTGAATACTTCATTTCAGCCCATGGTGCTCGTAAAGGTCTATCAGATACAGCCTTAAGAACAGCCGATTCAGGTTACTTAACAAGAAGACTTGTTGATGTATCACAAGATATAATTGTTAGAGAAATTGATTGTGGAACAGATGAAGGTCTTGAAGTATACGCTATAAAAGACGGAAACCAAGTAATTGAACCATTACAAGAAAGATTAATTGGTAGATACCCACTACATGATATAATTGATCCAAATACTAAAGAGGTATTATGTGATACAAACACAATGATATCAGATGTAGTAGCTGATAAAATAGTAAGCCTTGGAATTGAAAAAGTAGTAGTTCGTTCACCATTAAACTGCAAATCAGAGCATGGTGTATGTGCAAAATGCTATGGTATGAGCTTAGCAACAAGAAAGTTAGTAAACATAGGTGAGCCAATAGGAACAATTGCAGCTCAATCAATAGGTGAGCCAGGTACACAGCTAACAATGAGAACAATTCACTCAGGTGGTGTTGCAGGTGTAGCAGATATCACACAAGGTCTTCCTAGAGTCGAGGAGCTTTTCGAAGCTCGTAAACCAAAGGGATTAGCAATAATAACAGAAATCGCTGGAACAATTACAATATCAGAAGAAAAGAAAAAGAAACAAGTTACTGTTACATCAAAAGATAACAGCAAAACATACCCAATTCCTTTCGGATCAAAGATATGTGTTAATGAAGGTGATACAGTTGAAATTGGTGATCCTCTAACAGAAGGTTCAATTAACCCTAATGAAATATTAGCAGTAAAAGGACCAGATGGTGTTCATGAATATCTAGTACAAGAGATACAAAAAGTATATAGAAACCAAGGTGTTGACATCAATGATAAACACATCGAAGTTATTGCAAGACAAATGCTTAAGAAAGTTAGAATTGAAGATAGCGGAGATAGTTTACTACTTCCAGGATCATTAATTGATATGAATGAACTTGAAAGATTAAATAAGAAACTTGAATCAGAAGGAAAGAGACCTGCAACAGGAAAGAGAATCCTACAAGGAATTACAAAAGCAGCACTATCTACAGACAGTTTCTTATCTGCAGCATCATTCCAAGAGACAACAAGGGTTCTTACAGATGCAGCAATAAAAGGTAAGACAGATGAATTAGTTGGATTAAAAGAAAATGTTATCATCGGAAAATTAATTCCAGCTGGAACAGGAATGCCAAAATACCAAAAAACATTTATCAATACAGAAAGATTTGAAAGTGATAATGAAGCTCAACAATCAATTGAGGCAAAAATAAGAGAAATTACATCAAAATATTAAAATTTTGAGCAAATAATCTTTAACGTAGATTGAAAATAAAAAGCTTAGTAATCTATAATAATAGAAAATAGCGTATTGCATTGAAGCAATATGCTATTTTTCAGTATTATAAAGGTATAACAGTATATAGGTATAAAAGTATATAAGCATGTAAAAAGATTTAATATTATATTGTTTTTCATGCCTTGCTTGCTGCAATCTTCGTTAGTCGAAAGAAAACTTTCGGAAGATTGCACCATTCGCGCTCGCTAAGCTCACTTGTCTCTTAGCGGCATTTTAAACAATATAATATTAAATCTTTTTTATAATCCTTTATACTTAATAATTAAGCATTTTACGAATTTCTGCATATAATATTGGCTTGTATTTTTTTATAGGTAATGGTTCCTTATACAAAATACAGGTAAAACATGTACTACTAACAAGCTCGATAATCATAAAAAGAGTAACCTCAGGGTGTGCAAGTTTTATATTATTATCTCTTGCACCTTTCAAAAATAATTTATATACTTCGCTTTCTTCATCAGCATTACGCGAATACAAATTCATAATTGTTTTATTAAATACACCCCAGCCTAAATCTTTAGAAATAAATTTCAAAAGAATTGGGTTTTTAGTAAGTTCATCTATTACATAATCAATTATAAAAATAATTTGTTCTGAAAAGTCGGTTATGTTGGTTTTAGAAAGTTTCTTAATTGCATCATTAAAAAGCCTTTGTGATTTTTTAGTAATTAAAACATCACGAAGTTCATATTTATCCTTGAAATACAAATAAAACGTACCTTTTGCTACATTGGCTTTGTCAACAATATTTTGAATAGATGTAGCTTTAATACCTTTTTCTGTAAAAAGTTTGTATCCACCCTCAAGTAAACGTTGTTTCTTATCATTTTTTAAAGAAGAATCTTTATTAACTTGTTCATCAATGTTAAATGATGAAGAATCTTCTAAATATTCTTGAACATTATTTTCTCTCATTTTTTAATCCTTTAAAACCCCGTAAATTAATAATTTTTTATATTAAAAATATTTCTTATATATTTATGAATTGTAGCACACAACTGACTAGCAGTCAATATTTTTAAAAAACTATTGACTAATAGTCAGTTTTGCAATATAATAAAAATGACCATTGGTCATAACACGAATTTAATATGTGATTATGATCATTAATGAGACTTAGGAGGGAAGCTTAAATGTTAAAATTCGGACAATTCGTATGTAAACACAAAAAAACAATTTTAATCATATCACTACTACTATTAATTCCATCTATAATTGGAATTAAAGCCACACGTATTAATTATGATATACTAGCATATTTGCCTGATGACATTGAAACAGTTCAGGGCGAGAATATTTTAGCTGATGATTTTAATATGGGTGCGTATTCAATAGTAGTTGTCGACAAGATGGACTCAAAAGATATACTTAAACTTGAAGACAAAATCAAGGAGGTTGATACTGTTCAAAAAGTTGTATCTGTTGCAGATGTTTTAGGAACAAGTATTCCAACTGAAATGATACCTGATGATATTAAAGATAAGGTATATTCAAAAGATGAAACAGTAATTTTAGTTACATTCAAAAATGCAATTTCATCAGATGAAACAATGAACGCAGTTTCAGAAATTAGAAAGGTTGTTTCAAAAGAATGTAAAGTTAGTGGGATGACATCAACATTACTTGATACACGTGATTTATCAAATCAAGAAATTACAATATATGTTGTAATAGCATCACTACTTTGCCTAATAATTCTTGAAGTTGCACTTGATTCATACTTCGCACCAGTATTATTACTTCTTAATATAGGAATTGCTATTTTATATAACATGGGAACGAATGTTATGCTAGGCCAAATTTCTTATATAACAAAAGCAATAAGTGCGGTATTACAACTTGGTGTTACAATGGATTTTGCAATATTCTTATACCATAGTTACTTACAAGAAAAACAAACATCAAAAAATAATGATGAAGCAATGAGTATAGCAATAGCTAAAACAATGACATCAGTTTTAGGAAGTGCTACCACAACAATAGCAGGCTTTTTGGCATTATGTAGCATGGAATTAACACTTGGTAAGGATATAGGCTTAGTTATGGCAAAAGGTGTTTTATTTGGACTAATCTGTGTAATCACAGTATTGCCAGCAGCAATATTATTATTTGATAAACTAATAGAAAAAACAAAACACAAGGTCATCTTACCAAAATTCGAACATTTAAAAAGTTTCAACATAAAACATTACAAAGCAATAATAATCGCCTTTTTAATAATCTTACCATTCTCAATATATGGCTACAGAAATACAAAGGTATATTATAATCTTGATTCTTCATTACCTGATACATTACCAAGTGTCTCAGCAAACAATGACGTACATGATAATTTTAATATAGTAACAGCTGAGTTATTATTAGTTGATAAAAATATGCCAGAATATAAAGTAGAAGAAATGCTAAATAAAATTGACAATCTAGACGGTATCAGTTGGACATTAAGTTATACAGATTTATTAGGAACATCAGTTCCAATTGACAGTATACCAAATGATATTAAAGATATATTTGTTGGAAGCAAATATCAGTTAATAATTATAAATTCAGAATATGAATTAGCAACAGATGAACTCACAAAGCAAATAAGTGAGGTAAATGAAATTATAAAGCAGTATGACGAAAATTCAATTCTAGCTGGTGAAGGACCTTTAATGAATGATCTAGTTGAAATAGCAGACCATGATTTTAATAGCGTAAACTATGTATCAATAGGAGTTATATTTATTATAATGATATTCGTATTAAAATCAGCAGTGTTACCAGTATTGTTAATGTGCGCAATCGAATTTGCAATATTCATTAACATGGGTATACCAGCATACACAAACACAACAATACCATTTATTGCATCAATTGTAATAGGTACAATTCAGCTAGGAGCAACAATTGATTATGCGATATTAATAACAACAAAATATATCGGAAAAAGAAAAGAAGGACTTGATAAATATCAATCAATTGATTATGCGCTAGGTACATCAATAGGATCAGTTGCAGTAAGTGCAATGTGCTTCTTTGGAGCAACATTTGGCGTAGGAGTATACTCTAAAATTCAAATGATTAGTTCTCTATGCACACTAATGGCAAGAGGTGCTATAGTAAGTCTTATTGTTGTAATCACAGTATTACCAGCATTCTTAATTACATTTGACAAACTAATATGTAAAACAACAGCAGGAATGAGACAATTAAAAAATTAATATTAATTAAAGTCTCGTGGTTATTACAGTTAATTTATGTAATGGCTTAATATTGACTAAAGCTTTAAAATTACTTAAGTTAACTGCATAACATGACTAACAATAATTAAAGCCTTACAGTCATTGCAGTTAACTTATACTGCAATCAATATAATAAACTTAAAATATGTTAAAAAGACTTAATCAGCATAACTTAAATTAAAAAAAGAAAGGAGTCGAAACTAAGTTTCGATAAAAAAATTATGAATAAAAAGTTAGGAACTAAAATTGTATCAACAGTGTTACTTGGAACAATGTGCATATACACAATGCCAGTTTTTGCAAACACTAAAGAGGAAACAGTTTACTCAAAACTAGATAATTCAGGAAAAGAATATCAAACAATAGTCAGTACAAAATTACAAAATGATCAAAACGCTGAACTATTAAATGATATATCAGAATTGATGAATATTAAAAATACTAATGGTGATGAAACTTTTAGCCAAGAAGGAAACAAATTGGTATGGCAAGCAAATGGAAAAAATATTCAATATCAAGGAGAAACAAAAAAAGAATTACCAATAGACACAACAATAAAATATGAATTAGACGGTAAAGAAGTAGAAGCTAAAGATATAATTGGAAAATCAGGCAAAGTTAAGATTACTATAGAGTATAAAAACAAAGATATCCACACAGTAAAAGTAAATGGAAAATACGTCAAAATGTATACACCATTTGTAGTAGTTGCAGGAACAGTATTTGATAATACAGAAAACACAAACATCAAAGTTGAAAATGGAAAATTACTAGAGAACGGAAACAAAACAATAGTAGTTGGAATGTGTATGCCGGGAATGCAAGAAAGCCTAGCATTATCAGAAAATGATATAAAAATTCCAGAAAGCTTTTCAATTGAAATGGATGCAAAGTCATTTGAAATGAACAACATAGTTTCTTATGCTACAGCCAAAGTTTTAGATGAGACAGATCTAAATGTATTTGATAAATTAGACGAAATTTATGATAAAGTAAATGATTTACAAAGTGCGTCAACCCAATTAGTAGACGGAGCATCACAATTAAAAGACGGAGCAAATGAACTAAAAAATGGTACAAATCTTGCATACACAGAATTCAGTTCACAAAGAAGAACATACAACAGTCAATTATCATCATTAAAAGATGAAACAAAATTAGAAGAAGCAATAAGAAACATTGTAAAACAGGAACTTGAAAAAATGATGCCAGAGCTTGAACAAGAAGCAAAAAATGAAGCAATAAGTTCAGTTGAAAATCATAAAACAGAAATTGAAAATTCTGTTGTAACAACAGGTGTAAATGTGACAAAGCAAGCTATTCAAAGTGAAATATCAAAATTAGATGAGAACACTCTAAGAAAATTCTTTGAAGATAATGAAGATACATTAAAAGTATTAGAAGACTCAATAACAAAAGATATTGAAGATATATTAAAAGATAATGAGCTTGTAGCACTTGCAAACATGGCAAAGGAAGAAGCTATAAAAGAAGTTAAAGATGTAGTAGCAGATAAAACAGAAACAGAATTAAATAGTAGTATTAATAAAATTCAACAAGGAGTAGCACAAGGTCAAGTAAAATTCTTAACAGAACAAGACAAACAATTAATAAATAAAAAAATAGATGCAGCATATCCTGTAACATCAGCATCTACACTAGAAAACTTAAAAGCAGCAGCATCTCAAAATGAAGTTTACAAAGAAAAATACCAACAAGCAGTACAATCAAACCAAGTAAATCAAATACTAAAAGCATTTGTATCTAAAAATGGAGAATCAATAGCATCATTAGGAGCAAGCAATGCAATTGGAATTGTACAATCAAACATTAAAAATATGACATCAAATGTAGTAGACAGCACAGTAAAAGATCTAGAGCAAGATGGTGTACTAGATAGCTACATAAAAAATTATACAGAGAAATTGCAAGAAAAAATAGCACAAAAATTAGGCACAACAGATGCAAAAGTAATAAAGAAATATGAAACAGAACTTGCAACAAGACTATCAAACAAACTAATAGCGAACATTAAAAATGACAAAACACTTAACGCAATACTAGCAAACTATAAGCAAGGTCTAACAAAAGAGCTAAACACAAAGATTGACCAGGTAGCAAACATTACAGCAACAAGCATAGCAAAAGAGTATACATCAAAACTAGCAACAGAAGTAGCAACGAACCTAGTAGAGAAACAAATATCAGATGCAAAGGATGGAAAAGTTGATACAGTAATATCTGAAGAAATAGCAAAATACAAAGACCAAATTCAAAGTGAAATATCAAAACTAGAAAATGGACTTAATACATTAGAAAACGGACTATCACAATTAAATGATGGTGCAACAAAATTAGCAGACGGGGCAGAAACACTATCAAATGGAATGACAAAATTCAATGATGAGGGAATAACAAAAATTGCTGATTACATTAATTCAGATGTAAAGGATTTAGAAGGAAGAGTAAAAGCATTAAAGAATTTAGCGGAAGAATACAATACATTTGCCGGAAAAGAGAATGAAGATAAAGGTGAAGTAGCATTCATAACAATAATTGATAGCTTAAAACAATCAAACGCAGAGAAAATAGAAAATGCGGCTAACATAGTTAGTCAAAATGCAGTTAATCAAACAGTAGAAAATGAAAAAATAACAAACAACACATCAAAAAGTGAAACAGCAGAAGACTAATAATAAAGAATGTTAAAACCTAAGAATTAAAAGTACATCGTATAAAAGAATGATGTGAAACAAATAAAAAGGACTTAAGATTTCTTAAGTTCTTTTTATGTTACAAGCAAAGCAATGTAGATTTATCAAATTTCTTCGCTCACTTGACTCTTAGCGGCATTTTCAAACAATATAATATTCAATTTACTTAACATATACAAAATTATAGTGCTGATATAAAACAATTTGTATAAATTTCAAAAATATTTGAAAGAATAATATAATATTTAGCGGATATATTTACAATCACTCGTAAATATGGTAAAATGAACGAGCGATTGTAAAGAAAGGTGAACATATATGAATGAAAATAGGTTAAAACAATTTTTAAATGAAAATTATGGGTATATAAGAACTAGAAATTTTGAAAAATTAGGTATTTCTAGACCTTCTATTCAAAGCTATATTGATAAGAAAATAATTAGAAAAGTATCTAGGGGACTATATATAGACAATAACTTAATAGAAGATGAATTTTATATACTACAACAAAAGTTTTCTAATATCATATTTTCATACAATACAGCATGTTACTTACTAAATTTAAGTGATAGAGCACCTTATAAAATTGATGTAACTACTTTAAATCATAATAATATAAGTGAAGATTTAGAAATTCACTACGTTGCAAAGGATAAATTTAATATAGGAATTATTGAAATAGAAAGTCCATATAGCAATCCTATTAAAATATATAATGCTGAACGTTGTATATGTGATATATTAAGAAGTCCGGATTCGGTTGACTTTGAATTATATAATAAAATAATAAATAATTACTTTAAACAAAAAAATAAAGATTTAAGTACATTAGAAGAATATTCTAAAATATTTAATGTACATGAAAAATTTGAGCATATAATGGAGGTTTTAATTTAGTGATTAATTATAATGAACTATTTGAAAAATCAAAAGAATTAGCAAAAGCGTCAGGGCTAACTCAACTTGAATTATACCAAAGATTTATGTTTGAAAGAATTTTAGAGAGGATTTCTGTATCTAAGTATAGCGGAAATTTCATATTAAAAGGTGGATTATTGCTTTCTGCAATGTTGGGAATAAAAAGTAGAAGTACTAGAGATATGGACATCTCTATAAAAGGGATTGATGTATCAAAAGAAAAAATGGTACAAGTTTTAAATGAAATATTGTCTTTAGATATTGGAGATGGTGTAAAGTTTGAAATGATCAATATTTCTGATATTAGAGCAGATGATGAATATGGTGGTAATAAATATCATTTAGTTGGCAGGCTTGAAAATTTAAAAGTAGCTTTGGAAATTGATATTTCAACAGGTGATGAAATAACTCCAAAGGAATTGAATTATGAATATATATCAATATTTGAAGATAAGAAGATATATATTGATACATATAACATCGAAACTATTTTAGCAGAAAAAATCGAAACTATCCTTCGCAGAGGAAAATATAATGCAAGAATGAAGGACTATTATGATGTATACTTCTTTTTAACAAAATTGAAAGATGAAATTGATACAAATATATTTATAAAAGCCTTAAAAAACACAATAACACGAAGGGATTCTTTAAGTTATTTAAAAGACTATAAAAAAATATTAGATGATTTAATAGAAAATGATAGAATAAATAAAAATTGGAATAGTTATAGAGATAAAACAAAATATGCAGATAAAATTGAATTTAAAGACATCGTTAAAATATTAATAGATTTTTTGAATAAAAATGCAAATGAATTAATATAGTAAAGGAAGTAATTGATTTGCATTATGTAAATTTGACAAAACCTTTAAAACAATGTAAAATATAACCTGTATAGTTATCTATATACGCTATACAGAAACAAGAGGAATAAATTAATTATGCCGAATGGTAATATGTTAAAATCAGATGCTTTAGTATCAAAAACAAAAATATATCTGATTATTATAGCGATTTTATTAATTACAATTTGCATACTTGAAGTTAAGTTAATACCAATAGCAATTATTTTATATAGTCTACTTTTATGGTATACAATTTGGTCTAATAAAAAGAGAAAAGCTGAGCTATCAGAGCAATTGAAAGATTTAACTATTAATGTTAATACAACAGCTAAGACTACTTTAATTAATTCGCCATTTCCACTTGCTATAGTTGAGACAAATGGTAACATGATATGGAAAAGTGAGAAGTTTGTTAGTGAGTTTGAGGAGCAAAATGATATTAATAGTTCTCTAAACGAATTATTAAATAAGATTAAAGCTTCAATTGATAAGTCTGATAAAAAAGATAAAGGTAATATTAATACAGAAACTATTATACAAAATAAAAATTATCAAATTCTTGGCTCTTATGTAAAATCACATAAAAATATCTATAAAAGAGAGCAAGATTACACTACTATTCTTTATTTTATTGACAATACAGAAAAGAATAAAGCTTTAAAAACTCTTGAGGATAATGATTTATGCTTTGGTATAATTATGATTGATAATTACGAGGAGCTTAATCAAAGGGTTTCTACAGAGGAAAGACCTATTTTAATAGCTCAAGTTGAAAAACATATTTATGACTGGGCTCAAAAATATGATGGAGTTATTATTAAAGCTGATAGAGATAGATTTTACTGTGTAATTAACTACAAAAACTTAAAAGAAATTTGCAAATATAAAATGAGTATACTTGATGAGGTTAAGAATCTTGAAATGCCTGAAATGCAAGATATGCTTCAAATAACATTAAGTATCGCATTTTCAAATGATGGCAAGTCAAATAATGAAAAGGTTGATTCCGCAAGGGCTGTAATAGATATAGCTCTTGGACGTGGAGGAGATCAAGCTATTGTAAAACTTAATGGTAAATATGAATTTTTTGGAGGAAGAAGCCAAGAGGTTGAGAAGAGAACAAAAGTCAAGGCAAGAATGTGTTCTCATGCATTAACAGAGTTTATTAAAGAAGCGGACAATGTAATTTTAATGGGGCACGCTCATGGAGATATGGATTCAATTGGATCGAGTCTAGGATTATACCGCTTAGCAAAAACAATTGGAAAAGATGCAAAGATTATAAATGATACAACAGGAATTGGAATTGATAAATTTTTAACAGAAGCTAAGAAATCTGATGAATATAATGATGCTTTTATAACAAGAGAAGAAGCCAAAAATTACGTAAAAGAGAATTCTTTATTAATAGTAGTAGATACAAATAAAAAGAACTATGTAGAAGCTCCAGAGCTTCTTGAAAAGGCTAGCAGAATAGTTGTTGTAGATCATCATAGAAGAAGTACAGATTATATAGAAAACGCGATACTAACATTCCATGAAGTATATGCTTCATCAGCTTCAGAACTTGTTACAGAGATACTTGAATACTCACAAGTAAAAGTAGAACTTAAGAGCATTGAAATGGAAGCATTGTATGCTGGAATAATGCTAGATACAAAAGAATTCACATTCAAAACAGGTGTTAGAACTTTTGAAGCGGCAGCATATTTACGTAGATGCGGTGTGGACATAATAAAAGTAAAGAAATGGTTCCAAAGTGACTTAAAAACATATCAAACAATTTCTGATATAGTTTCAAAATCAGAAATAATGAACGATAACATAGCAATATCAGTATATGATAAAGACGATGAAAACGGAAATATTATAGCGGCAAAAGCAGCAGATGAATTGCTAACAATAGGAGGAATTACAGCATCATTTGTATTAGCTAAAATGAATGATGTAATTTATATAAGCGGAAGATCAATAGGCGAAATAAATGTTCAAATAATTCTTGAAAAGCTAGGCGGAGGCGGACACATAACCTTAGCCGGAGCGCAAGTTGAAAACATGACACTTGAAGAAGCAAAACAAGAATTGATTAATAGAATAAACGAATACTTTTTTGAGCAAGAACAATAAAAAAGTTGTAAAAGTAAATGACGCGTCTTCGCCAAATTTGTTTTATTCGCGCTTCGCTTGGCTCTGCGTAGCATTCTTAAACAATATATAAGTAAAATTGAAATATTATATTGTTTTTCGATGCCTTGCTCAAAACAAGATTTGTCTTCGCCAAATTTGTTTTATTCGCGCTTCGCTTGGCTCTGCGTAGCATTCTTAAACAATATATAAGTAAAATTGAAATATTATATTGTTTTTCGATGCCTTGCTCAAAACAAGATTTGTCTTCGCCAAATTTGTTTTATTCGCGCTTCGCTTGGCTCTGCGTAGCATTCTTAAACAATATATAAGTAAAATTGAAATATTATATTGTTTTTCGATGCCTTGCTCAAAACAAGATTTGTCTTCGCCAAATTTGTTTTATTCGCGCTTCGCTTGGTCGCTGCGCGGCATTCTTAAACAATATAATATTTCAATTTATATGTATGAAAAAAATTTTTTTAGGAGGAAAGCAATGAAGGTTATTTTACTTGAAAATATAAAGGGTGTAGGAAAGAAAGATGATGTTATAAATGCTAATGATGGATATGCAAGAAATTTTTTACTACCAAGAAAGTTAGCAATTGAAGCTAATAGCAAGAATTTAACTGATTTAAAATCAAGAGAAACTTCAAATGCTTTTAGAAAGTCAGAAGATAAGAAAAAGGCAGAAGAGGTAAAAAAACAAATAGAAAAGTTATATTTAAAGATTGATGTTAAGAGCGGTGAAAATGGAAAAATATTTGGTGGTGTTACATCAAAAGAGATTTCAGATGAATTAAAAAGACAACATCATATTGAAGTTGATAAGAAGAAGATTGATTTGAAAGAGACTATAAAAACAATTGGAGTTTTTGATATCAATATCAAATTGTTTGAGGGAGTAATTGCTAAACTTAAATTAACTGTAAATGGCATAGGTCGCTAAGATTTTAATGTTTAATTGATTTTAGGAGGTTTTAAAGAATGGAGCTTCAGAAGATTCCACCACATGATGAAGAGGCTGAACAAGCGGTTATTGGAAGTATGCTTACAGATAGAGACGCGGTTATTTCAGCGATTGAAGTTTTAAAACCAGATGATTTTTATCGTGAGGATAATAAAACAATTTATCAGGCTATAATGAATATTTACTCAAAAGGTGAGCCAATTGATATAATAACAACCAAAGAGGAGTTAACTTCTCTTGGAAAATTAGAAGCAGTTGGGGGGCTAGAGTATCTAGCTTTGTTACCAGAGAAGGTTCCAACTACTGCAAATGTTGAAAAGTATGTAAAGATTGTTGAGGAAAAATCTTTACTAAGAAACTTAATCAAGATGGCAAATGAACTTATTGAAATAGGTTATAGTCAAAATGAAGAGATTGAAGGCATAATGGATAATGCGCAAAAAAAGATATTTGATATTATGCAAAGAAAGGCTCAAAAAGGATATACATCAATAAAAGATATTTTGGTTGATTCTTTTAGCGAGTTGCAGGAGCTTTATAATAATAAACAGCATATAACAGGTGTTGCTTCAGGTTTTATCGATCTTGATAATAAAACAGCAGGATTACACAAATCGGAATTGATTTTAATAGCTGCAAGACCCGCAATGGGTAAAACTGCTTTTGCTTTAAATATTGCAACAAATGCTGCAGTTCAAAATAGTACCCCAGTTGTAGTATTCAGTTTGGAAATGTCTAAAGAGCAATGTGCAAACAGAATTTTATGTGCACAAGCTATGGTTGATAGTTCAAAAGTTGGAAAAGGTGATATATCAGATGAAGAATGGTCAAAACTTGCTGTAGCCTCTGGTGAATTATCAGAATCGGCTGGAATATTCATAGATGATACACCAGGAATTACAGTTGCAGAAATCAGAGCAAAATGCAGAAAGCTAAAAATGGAAAAAAATATAGGCTTAATAGTAATAGATTACTTGCAGTTAATTCAAGGAAGTGGAAAAGCATCAAGCCGTGAGCAAGAAATTGCAGAAATCAGTAGGTCATTAAAAATACTTGCAAAGGAAATAGATGTACCAGTTATAGCACTATCACAGCTATCACGTGCTCCTGAGGCCAGAGTTGACCACAGACCCATGTTGCAAGATTTACGTGAATCAGGATCAATTGAGCAGGATGCCGATGTTGTAATGTTTATATATAGAGATGATTACTACAATCCACAATCAGAACAAACCAATATAGCAGAAATAATTATAGCCAAAAATAGATCAGGTCCAGTAGGTACAACAGAACTACTATGGATGCCAAGTTACACAAAATTTGCAAATAAATATAACGGATAAAATATGCAATCTTCACTTTTTATAAACAAAGAAAATGAAGATTGCTTTTATATATAAAAAGAACTTATAAAATTAAATAAATAATGAAAGTATAAAAAAGACGAGTTCTAATATTAGAAAACAAAAGATCGCCAAAAGACTAGATATGCAGCAAAATGGAAGAGTTTTAGAAATTTAATATTATAGAATAAAGGAATAGAAATGGCTAAGAGATTAAATATTGTAGAAGAAAATTTTTTAAACACAATAAAAGAAAATAATTTGATAAATGAAGGTGATAAAATTGTAATTGGAGTTTCTGGAGGAAGTGACTCAATAACATTACTTTATTTATTAAATAAGTATAAAGAAAAATTTAAAATAAAATTATACGTGTGTCACATTAACCATAAGATAAGGGAAGATTCCACAATTGATGAACAATATGTGGAAAATATGTGCGAAAAAATGAATGTACCATTTTACAAAAAGAGAGTCCAAGTTGAACAAATTGCGAAAGAAAACAAGATGGGAACAGAAGAAGCAGGAAGAATTATAAGGTACGAATTTTTTAGAGAAATAGCTAAAAAAGAAAATGCAAACAAAATTGCAATAGCACATAATATGAATGACAACGCAGAAACAATGCTATTAAACTTAATAAGAGGTACAGGACTATTAGGCTTAGAAGGAATCACACCAAAAGAAAATAATATAATAAGACCGTTAATCAACTCAAAAAAAACAGATATAAACAACTTCTGCAAAGAAAACAACATAGAATATAAAATAGACTCAACAAACAAGCAAAACATATACAGAAGAAACATAATAAGAAATGAAGTAATACCAAAACTAGAAGAAATAAACCCTAATATTGTGGAAACATTATCAAGAACATCAAAAATAATCAAACAAAATAACACGTTCATAAAGGAAACAACAAAAAGCGAGTACAAAAAAATCGCACATATAATCTTAAATGAAGAAAAAACAACAAACAGAGAAAATGATAGAGAAAATGAACAGACAGAGAAATCATTAGAAGAAAAAACACACATTGAAATTAACTTAAAAGAATTTAATTTATTAAATGAAAACATAAAGCAAAATGTAATACTAAAAGCAATTGAAGAAATTCAAGGAAACACAAAAAATGTAGAAAAATCCAACATTGATGAAGTAATACAAATCGCAAAAAGAAATGTGGGAGGCAAATACACAATAATCAATAAAAATGTAAAAGCAGAAATAAAAAAAGGAAAGATACTTATTTTACCAACTGAGGGTATTGCATAAAAGTAAATTTAGTGTTAATCTTATAATATTATGGAATTGTAAGGAGGCAGGATTAATTTGAAAAATGGAATAAAAACACTAGCAGTATGGCTAATAATTGGGGTTGTTCTTATGTTCGCGATACCAGCGATTATAAGTAATACTAGCAAATTAATGTCATATTCAGAGTTAATTGAAAAAATTAACGCAGGAGAGGTTACTGATATAGAAATTGAATATGGCGGAGAAGATGCAAGCGTTAAATTAAAAAATGAGAATATAATTAGAAAAGTAAATCTACCAAACGTTGAAAACTTACTTGATAATCTAAATTCATCAATGAAAAGCAATTCAATAAATGTAGTATATCAGGACGAGCCATTCTTGTCTATTGTATCTGACATGCTATTGCCAATATCATCAATTATTTTAATTTTAATGATGCTTATGCTTTTTGTAGGTGGAAGAAATAATCAAAACGGAAGCCCAATGTCCTTTGGAAAAAGCAAGGCTAGAATGATTAATCAAAATTCTAAAACAAAAGTTACATTTAATGATGTAGCAGGAATTGATGAAGAAAAAGAAGAACTTCAAGAGATTGTTGAATTTTTGAAAAATCCAAAGAAATTTACAGATATGGGAGCTAGAATTCCAAAAGGAGTTCTACTTGTAGGACAACCAGGTACAGGAAAGACTTTACTTGCAAAAGCAGTAGCAGGTGAAGCGGGAGTTCCATTCTTCTTCATAAGTGGTTCCGATTTTGTTGAGATGTTCGTTGGCGTTGGCGCTTCAAGAGTAAGAGATTTATTTGAAGAAGCTAAAAGAAATGCACCATCAATTATATTTATTGATGAAATAGATGCAGTAGGACGCCAAAGAGGAGCCGGACTTGGCGGTGGACATGATGAAAGAGAACAAACTCTTAATCAAATGTTAGTTGAAATGGATGGATTCACAGCTAATGAAGGAGTAATTGTAATTGCCGCAACAAATAGACCTGATGTTCTTGACAAAGCACTACTAAGACCAGGAAGATTTGATAGACAAATTGTAGTTCCAGCGCCAGATGTAAAAGCTAGAGAACAAATACTTGAAGTTCATAGTAAAAAGAAAAAATTTGAAGCAGATGTTGACCTAAAATTAATAGCAAAAAATACATCAGGATTTACAGGAGCTGACCTAGAAAACTTACTAAATGAAGCAGCTTTACTTGCAGCTAGACGTGATAAACAAGAAATTGGACAAAAAGAAATAGAAGATGCAATGGTAAAAGTAACAATGGGACCTGAAAAGAAATCAAGGGTTAGAACTGATAAAGAAAAGAGGCTAGTTGCATACCATGAAGCAGGACACGCAGTTGTAAGCAAATTCTTACCAACACAAGACCCTGTACATGAAATATCAATAATACCTAGAGGAATGGCTGGAGGATACACAATGTATCGTCCAACAGAAGACAAATCATTTGTATCAAAAACAGAAATGTTAGAAAACATTATATCACTTCTAGGAGGAAGAGTTTCAGAACAATTAGTTCTTGAAGATATTTCTACAGGAGCAAGCAATGATATTGAAAGAGCAACATCGATTGCAAAATCAATGTGCACTAAATATGGAATGAGTGATAGAATAGGAACAATCACACTTGGATCAGACCAAGATGAAGTATTTCTTGGAAGAGACCTAGCACAAGAAAAACCATATTCAGAAGAAACCGCAGGAATAATTGATGAAGAAATTAAAAAAATTATAGACTGGGCATACCAAAGAGCAACAGAAATACTAAGCCAAAACCGTGATAAACTTGATAAAGTAGCAGCAGTTTTAATTGAAAAAGAAAAAATCACAGGAGAAGAATTTGATCAAATATTTGAAAACTAATTATTTATTAGACAATGCAAGAAAAAATCAAATAAACCAAACTAGAAAAATATAATAAGAAAAAATGATGTACGTTTTATAATATAAAACATGCATCATTTTTTACATTAGATAGCAAGATTTAATAGTATATTATTTTTCATGCCTTGTTCGTTTCAATCTTCGTTAGTCAAAAGATAACTTTCGGAAGATTGAAACATTCGCGCGCATAGCGCTTGATCGCTAACGCGGCATTTTAAACAATATACTATTAAATCTTGCTTTTAACTAGCTCCTTTGATTAGAAATTTTAATTGAAATCTTCGTCAAGTAATAATTGAAATGTTAAATATCTTTTTCAAAGATTTATTGATTTTTATAATAGATTAATGTAAAATATTAGTGTTAAATTGGGGAAATTTTATAATTTCTTTTTAAGAAGGATTTTAGATGGAAAAAATAAAAACAGTTTCAAGAGATAATTCGGGGAAATCAAACAAATCAAATAAATTTAGAAAAGTTAAAACTAAAGAGCCTAAAATAACTAGAGTATCAAAAACAAGACTACTAATTTTTGAAATCATAATAATAGTTCTTATTTTGGTTCTAGTTTTTAGAGTAGGATATATACAATTTGTTAAAGGAGAGTACTATAAAGAAATGGAGTACAACCAGTCAACATCTAGTATTGTAATTGCTGCTAAGAGGGGCACAATTTATGATAGCAATAAAAAAGCTCTAGCAATAAGTGCTGATGTTGATACCATATCGGTAAATCCTAAGCAAATTGTTGTTAAAACAAATGGACAAAAAAACGATGAAAAAACTCAAGAACTTAAAGAAAAATTGGCTAATGAGTTTTCAAAAATTTTTGATATTAATTACGATGATACATTAGCGAAGTTAAACAGCACAAATGAAACTGAGAAAATAGTTTCTAAGGTTGAAAATGACAAGGTTGATGTTTTAAAAAAATGGCTTAAAGAAAACAAAATTTCAGCCGGAATCAATATAGATGAAGATACAAAAAGATATTACCCATATAATAACTTGGCATCAAATTTGATTGGAGTTTGTGGTACTGATAATCAAGGACTAGATGGTATTGAGCTTGAGTATGACAGCCTATTGAAAGGTACAAATGGAAAAATAACTACATCAATTTCAGTAAGAAAAGATGCAATTCCTGATACAACCCAAACAGAAATTGCAGCAGAGAATGGTAGTGACATATATTTATCTATTGATTCAAATATACAAGCCATAGCAGAGAAATATTTAAAGCAAGCAGTTGAAGAGAATAATTGTAAAAGAGGTGGAAATGTTATAATTGAAGACCCTACAACTGGTGAAATATTGGCAATGTGTACATATCCTGATTTCAATTTAAATGACCCATACACGCCAAATGAATTTATTTCATCTGATTGGGATAAGCTAAATCAAGAAGAACAAAGCTCAAGAATACTTTCAATGTGGAGAAATAGAGCAGTGCTTGATACTTACGAACCGGGTTCAACTTTTAAAGTAATAACAGCCTCAACTGCTATTGAAGAGAATATTACTCAAACCGATGTTGCAGGAGATTTTTATTGTAGCGGAAGGCAAAATGTACAAGGAACAGTAATTTCTTGTGCTGATACATCAGGCCATGGTTCTCAAACATTAAGAAATGCTCTAGAAAATTCATGTAACCCAGCATTAATTCAACTTGGCCAAAGAATAGGAGTATCAACCTTTTACAAATATCTAAAAGCTTATGGTCTTTTTGAAAAAACAGGAATAGACCTTCCAAGTGAAGGAAGTAGCTCTTTCTGGAGTGAAGAAAATGTTGGACCCGTTGAACTTGCAACAATGTCATTTGGTCAAAGATTTACAATTACGCCAATGCAATTAGTAAAAGCTGTTTCAGCAATTGCAAATGATGGAGTTATGCTAACTCCACATCTGGTCAAGAAGATTGTAAATAATGATACAGGAAATGTTACAACAATAGAAAAGCAAGAAGAAAGACAAGTTGTATCAAAAGATACGGCAGATAAAATGAAGAGCATAATGAAAGATGTAGTAGAAGTTGGGGGAGGCTCTTACGCAAAAGTAGCAGGATATACAGTAGGTGGAAAAACAGGTACATCTGAGCCAGATCCAAATCACCCCGAGAATGGATATGTAGCATCATTTTTAGCAATTGCACCAGTAGAAAACACAAAGGTAGTATGTTTATTAACATTATACGGACCACAAGCATCAAACCACTATGGCGGAAGAATAGCTGCACCAGCCGTATCACAAATATTAACAGAAGTGCTACCATACCTTGATATTCCATCAAACAACACAGAAGTAACAAATCAAGATGAATTAATAACAGTGCCAAATGTTGAAAATAAAACATACGCAGAAGCAAAAAAAGTAATTGAAAACGCAGGACTAACATTTAAATGTGAAGGTCAAGCAGATGATATTATAAAAGAACAAATGCCAAAGAGTGGAACACAACTTATATCAGGTGGAATAGTAAAGACTTATGTAGAAGGAAATGATGCAAGAGTATCACAAACTGTGCCTGATTTAAAAGGTGTTACACTATCACAAGCAAAAATAATGCTAAAAGCAAAAAATCTAAATATATCATCAACCGGAGATGGAATTGTTATAGCACAAGATCCAAAAGCCGGAAAAGAAGCAGATGAGGGTACAGTAATAAACGTAACACTGCAACAAGAAACAACAAAATCACAAAACTAGTAGTGCAATATAAAAAACAATAAAAACAAAAGCCTAAGAAATAAAGAAAAAAGCAAAGATTAAGAAACAAATACAAAAAATAGTAAAACTCAAAAAAACGGCAAAAACAAAAACTTAAATATAGTTAAAAATAATTGTCATAAATAAGGAATTAATATGAATGTATTAAATGAAACAAAGTTTATAATGGATAAATATGATATCCATCCAAATAAAAACTTAGGACAAAATTTTTTAGTAGACGAAAATAGCTTGCAAACGATTGCTAAAGATATAACAAAAACTGATACAATCATAGAGATTGGCCCAGGGCTTGGCACATTAACAAGCATCATGCTAGAGAAAGCAAAAGAAGTAATTGCAATAGAACTTGATAAAAAAATGTGCAAAATCTTAGAAGATAGATTTAAATTATACAATAATTTTAAACTTATAAATGATGATGTACTAAAAGTAAATATAGCAGAGCTTGCAAACAAGCCCAAAGTAGTTGCAAACTTACCATATTATATAACTACATCAATAATAACAAAACTAATAAAAGAAGATATAGCAGACATAACAGTTTTAATACAAAAAGAAGTAGCTGATAGAATATCAGCAAAACCAGGAGAAAAAAATGCAGGTGCAATTACATACTTTGTAAATTATTATGCTGATACAGAAATTTTAGGTACAGTATCAAAAGAATGCTTTATACCAAGCCCAAAAGTAGAATCAGAAATATTGCGAATAAAGAAATTACCTGAAAAACGAGTTAAGGTAGAAAACGAAACATTATTTTTTGAACTAATAAGAGAAAACTTTACAAAAAGAAGAAAAAATATATTAAACTCAATATCAGGGGTAATTGAGAAAGAAAAACTAGAAAAAATACTAAAAAAATTAAACATAAATCCTAATGTAAGAGGAGAAAACTTAAGCTTGCAAGACTTCGCAAACATTGCAAACGAAGCAAATAAAGAATGAAAATAAGGAAGGAGGAAAAATGAATCAAATACTAATATCTAAAAAAATATACGTAACACCAGAAATGAAAAGAAAAAGAAAAATGTATAGAATTCTTTACACAGTATCGATAATAACAATCATAATCCTCCTTGTTTACTATGTGTATGCCGAAAAAAATAGAAATGACCAAGAGGCAGTTGGAAAAGAACTATTAAGCCAAATTGATTCAGATAGCACAGTTGTTGAAGAAAATGCAATAGTATTTGCATTAGACGATAATAACGAAGATCAAGATGAGGAAGAAGAAATAATACCCGAACAAACAATACAAAATGATGAACCAATTGAAAGCAAAGTAAAGGCAAGTAACGGTTCTGAATACGAAATAGAGGCAATACTTTCATACCCCCGCTTAGGAATAAATTATTCAGTATTATCAGAAGAATCAGAAAGCTTATTAAAAGTATCACTTTGCAAATATTGGGGACCTAACCCAAACTCTGTAGGCAACTATTGCATAGTAGGCCATAATTACAAAAGTGGCAAAATGTTTGGAAAACTAAGCATGGCACAAAATGGTGATGAAATAATCTTAAAAGATTTGTCGGGAAAAGAAGTGACATACTCTGTATACACCAAATATGTAGTAGAACCAACAGATGTAAGCTGTACAAGTCAGCTAACAAATGGACAAAGAGAAATAACACTAATCACATGTACAAACTATGGAAAAGAAAGATTAGTTGTAAAAGCAAGAGAAGAATAAATATTTTATTTCTTCACTTCTATTATAGAATATAAAAAATGGGGAAAATTATATTGGTTGTCGATGCCTTGCTCGTTGCAATCTTCGTTAGTTAAAAGAAAACTTTCGGAAGATTGCACCATTCGCGCTCCGCTTGATCGCTGCGCGGCATTCTTAACCAATATAATTTTCCCCATTTTTCTTTATAGAAATAAAAATGGTTAGTGGTATGAAATATTAATTGAATATTGCAAAAAATGTAAAAATGCAAGCTTCTAAAAAATGATTTTTTAAAAAAACAAGAAAAGTTACACAATGTTACAGAAATGATAAATAACTCAAACAGCCCGTATATTAATAAAAATCATTCAAATTAAATAAATTTAATTAAAATGAATTAATCGAATAATATAAGTCAAACCGTTGATTTTACTGAGAAAAGCAAAAAGGAATACATAATGTATAAACATTCTCTAAAAAAAACACCTTGACTTTTATTTTTTCATAATATATTATTGTGTTGCATTTCAAAAAAGAGAGAATTTTTAAAAATCATTTTTTGAAAATAACAAAAAATAAACTAAATTATGTAACGTGGGGGCTAGTATGAAAGTAGTAAAAAGAGATGGCAAAATTGTTGATTTTGATGAAGAACGCATAAGAATTGCAATTGGAAAAGCTAATGAAGAAGTTGATGATGAAGAAAAGGCTACAGATGAAGAAATTAATGATATTGTAAAACATATAAAGAATTTAAAAAGAAAAAGAATTCTTGTTGAAGATATCCAAGATATGATTGAGAACCAATTAATGACTTTAAAAAAGTTCAATCTTGCAAGGGAGTATATTACATATCGTTACACAAGAGCTTTAGTTAGAAAAGCCAATACTACAGATCAATCAATAAAAGAATTGATTGATGGAGAGAGTGAATACTGGAACAACGAAAATTCAAATAAAAATGCAAAGGTTGTTACTACTCAAAGAGACTACCTAGCTGGTATTACAAGTACAGATATTACACGTAGATTTTTACTCCCACCAGAAATAGTAAAGGCTCATGATGAGGGAATAATTCATTTTCATGATGCTGATTATTTTGCACAAAATGTTCTTACAAACTGTGAATTAATAAATCTAGAAGATATGCTACAAAATGGAACAGTTATAAATGGCGTAAAAATAGAAAAACCTCACAGATTTATCACAGCTTCAACAATAACAACGCAAATTATATTAGCAGTCACATCATCAACCTATGGAGGAGCTACAGTTTCATTAACACACTTAGCACCATTTGTAAGAGATAGTTATAACAGATATTTAAAGAAATATGAAAGCCGTAAACTTCCTGAAGATGAATGCAAAAAATTTGCAATGGAAGATACAAAAAAAGAGATTGAAGATGGAGTTCAAACATTCAATTACCAAGTAAATTCAATGACTAACACAAATGGACAAGCACCTTTCTTATCAGTAAATATGTACTTAGGGGAAACTGATGAATACAAAGATGAACTTGCTATGATAATAGAAGAATTTCTAAAACAAAGAATATTAGGCTTCAAAAACGAAAAAGGCGTATATATAACACCAGCTTTTCCAAAGCTACTATATGTACTTGAAGAAGATAATATTCATAAAGATAGCAAGTATTGGTATTTAACAGAACTTGCAGCAAAATGCACAGCAAAAAGAATGGTTCCTGATTATATATCAGAAAAGATAATGAAACAATTAAAAGTTGATAAAAACGGAAACGGACAATGTTATCCATGTATGGGATGCAGATCATTCTTAACACCATACATTGACCCTAAAACAAATAAACCAAAATACTATGGAAGATTTAATCAAGGTGTTGTCACAATCAACCTACCAGATGTAGCATTATCATCAGCAAAAAACATGAAAGATTTCTGGAAAATTTTTGATGAAAGACTTGAACTTTGTCACAAGGCACTTAAAGTTAGACATGAAAGATTATCACATGGAACAAGCGATGTAGCACCAATTCTATGGCAATACGGAGCATTTGCAAGACTTCCAAAGGGAGCAAGCATACATGATTTATTGCATAATGGTTACTCAACATTATCATTAGGATATGCCGGACTTTATGAATGTGTTAAATACATGACAGGCAATAGCCACACAGATGGTGGTGAAGGAGAAAAATTTGCAATAGAAGTTATGCAACACATGGATGATAAATGTGATGAATGGAAAAAAGAAGAAAACATAGATTACTCATTATACGGAACACCAATAGAATCAACAACATACAAATTTGCAAAATGTTTAAAAAATAGATTCGGAGTAATTAAAGGAATTACAGACAGAAATTACATAACAAACTCATATCATGTACCTGTATTTGAGGAAATAGATGCATTCAGCAAACTTAAATTAGAAAGCAAATTCCAACGTCTATCACCAGGAGGAGCTATAAGCTATGTTGAAACACCAAACCTACAAAACAACATTGATGTAGTAGAACAATTAATTGAATATATTTACAACAACATAATGTATGCAGAATTAAACACAAAATCAGACTACTGCCAAAAATGCGGATTTGATGGAGAAATATTACTAGATGATAACCTAGAATGGTATTGCCCACAATGCGGAAACAGAGACCACAGAACATTAAACGTAGCAAGAAGAACATGTGGATACATTGGCACAAACTTCTGGAACAAAGGAAGAACAGAAGAAATAAAAGAAAGAGTACTACACATTGATAACAAAGATTTTGATGACACAAAAATCCAAGAATGTGAACATGAAAATCACAATGTAAAAGAAGAAACAGAAGAGAAAAAAGAAGATACAGCTCAAAAAGATGAAAACCTTAGCAAAACGATAGAAGAAATGAAAGCAGAATTCGAAAAAACAAAAAATAAAATAAAAAGCGAAAATGTATTAGAAACAGTAAGAAGGTAAAAATGAGATATAACAAAATTAGAAAAATGGATATAGCAAATGGTCCAGGAGTTAGAGTATCAATATTTTTACAAGGATGTGCATTCAACTGTAAAAACTGCTTTAACCCAGAAACCCATGACTTTAATGGAGGCAAAATATTTGATGAGAATGTTGCAAAAGAAGTAATAAAACTCTGCGAAAATGAAAATGTCAAAGGATTATCAATACTAGGAGGAGAGCCACTACACCCAAAGAATATAGAAGCAACAAAAATGCTAGCAAAAGAATTTAAAGCAGAATTTAAAAATAATGAAAAAGATATATGGGTATGGAGTGGATATAAATTTGAAAACATTCCAAACAAAGCAGATTTAAAAGACATAGATGTACTAATTGATGGACAATATGTAGATGAACTACATAATCCAAAACTAAACTGGAGAGGATCATCAAACCAAAGAATAATAAACGTAAAAGAATCACTAAAAGAAAACAAGCCAGTACTATATACAAAATACTACGAGAAAAATTAAAAGATACAAGTAAGAATTTCAATATTACTAAGGAATTGAAATTCTTACTTGTGATTTATTAAATGAAAGATATTGAAGGAAAATCTATACTTAAAAAGCTGAAAATAATAAGTGCAGAAAGAATTTAAAGAAAATAGTTATTATAAGGGAGTAAATATCACATGATAGAGTTAATATTTATAAGACATGCTGAAACAGAATTGAATAAAGAGGGGATTTTTACAGGAAGAATAGATTGCAACATAACAAGAGAAGGATTTGAACAGGCAAAAAATGCTTTAAAAGCTGAAGAAAAAAATTTCGATTATATTTATTGTTCACCGCTAAAAAGAACTAAGCAAACACTTGAGGCTATTTTACCTAATTCTAAGCCAATTATAGATGAAAAAATAACTGAAATTTCCATAGGAGAATGGGAAGGAAAAAAGAAAAATACTATAGATCAAACTTTACTTGCCCTATACAGAGCGGGACAATATACCCCAAAAGGAGCAGAAACTACAAAACAAGTAGACTACAGAGTTGGCAATTTTGTTGAAGAAATGTTTAGCAAATATAAAAATAATGAAAGAATCCTAATTGTAACACATAACGGTGTTATGAGATCAATAAAAAGAAATTTTGTCAAGGAATATAATAATATAATGTCTAAAAACCTAGGAAGTATTATACTTACAGAAGAAAATTATAAGTATTATCTAGAAAAAAGAAAAGAAATTATAAGATAAAAAATTACATAGGAAGAGTTGGACTTTTATTAACAATTATCTATTTATATTTTTATTTTGCACAAAACTGTAAATTACATAAATTTGAAATTTAAATTACATTTAGACAAGAAAAAAATGCTAGAGAAATTATTGAAGAAAAACTTAAAAATATGAATATACAAATATAAGAAATCTTGAAATCTAAAATGCAACTGAAAAAGACATATAACAAATTATATAGTCGATCTTAACTTTTAAGTGCAACACAACTACTGATTAAACAAATAAACCTACTTTTCCATTAATATTTTTTTCATTTCAATTATATCATAAAATGGAATATTTATTCCTTTTTCAGCAAGTTTTATAACATTCATTGAGGTTTCTATAACTTTTTGCTTTAGATTTTCTGCTATTTCAACATCTTGCATTTTGTTTCTATACTTTGCTTCTATGTATTCCTCTGTTGTTGGAAAAATATTTTGTATTAAAAATGTTTTTTCTTTTCCTAAAACTTTACCAAAAACAAAGTTATAAACTTTCTTTTTAGTTTTCTTTTTATTTTTATATATAGCTTGATATTTCTCTACTTTACTTGATATTGGTACAAACCATATTATTTCTTCATTTTCTGGATCATTAAAACAAAAATAGCAAGGCCTTTTATTTCCATTTTCTTTATTTTGCATTAAAGAATAATTTTTGAACAATTCGAAGTATTTATCATTTATAAAATAAAATTTTCCATTTTCTACTTTCATTATTACCTCTTTCTAAAAAAACTACCTCCGAAGAGGTAGAATTTTATTAACATTTGTCCACCTACGCATTTATTTGTCGCAAGTAGGGTTGCGAGTAACATTTGCACACCTATGCATTTGTACCCCGCAAATAGGGTTGCGGCTAACATTTGATTTGGACAAGATACTGTAATGTATCTCTAGTATTATATTCATAATACATTTTTTTATTAAAAAAGTCAATACTATTACAATATCTTATTTTTGAGTATAGAAAATAAACTGTAGGAAATACAGCTTTTAATAATTATAATAAATGATAGCCCCCACAATAAAACTTATCAAAACAGGTATTGACAACTGCAAGCCTGATAATGTATAATAAACGAGTATTAAAAAGATTTGAGCAATTAGCTCTAAAATCCCATACAATAGTTGAAAGCTTTGGAAGGAGGGGATATAAGATGCCAGAAATAAAAGTTAAAGATGGAAATATAGAAGATGCAATAAAAAAACTTAAAAGACAAAATGCAAGAAACGGTCTATTACAAGAACTTCGCAAAAGAGAATGCTACGAAAAGCCTAGCGTTAAAAGAAAAAAGAAGTCAGAGGCTGCAAGAAAAAGAAAATATTAAAATTTAAGAAGTTGGGGTTATTCTCCAACTTTTTTTGAAATTTTTTTCAATATTATAGAACTTATAAAATAATCAAACAATTCTTATTGAAACAACAATTTCAACAAAATAAATTAGTAAAATATATTTTGAAAAAATAAATAATAAATTGAGAAAGGTACGCATGCTTATTTAAGTTTTAATATAGCATACGAATAGAACATGAAAGAAAAAATTCAAAAGGTATATTCAAAGGTACAATCTTTTATATCAAAACATAATTTCCTTTTTATGCTTATAATAATCATTACAACAGTAATTGCCAAAACAGTGTATGTAAAACTTAGTCCTTATGATTCACTCTGGGTATTTGGCAACATATATAAGCTAGCAACAGGAAAAGTAATATATAAAGATGTAAATATAATAACAACGCCAATTTTTTACGAGAGTGGAAAAGTTTTGTTTAACTTTTTCGGAAAAAATTATCAAAGCTTACAAATATATAATGTAATAATTTGTACAATTCTATATGTAATAATTTATCAGATTTTAAGAACGTTAGAAATAAAAAAAGGTGCAGCATCATTATTTACAATCAGCATGGTAGTAATTACAGAGGATTTTATAAGGGCTTCTGCTAGCTATAATGGATTAGCAACATTATTATTTTTGGTAGGTTTATTAATAGCTCTAAAGGACAGAGATAAACAAACGAGTTTTATTAAACAGGGAATAATAATTGCGCTAATAATATTAACTAATCAAAAAATGGCAGCAGGTTATATAATTTCATACATAGCTTATGAACTTATAAAAAATATTAATATTAAGGCTAAGAAGAAAACGCAAAAACAGAATATTAAAAATTCCAAATTAGAGCAAAAACAGAATATTAAAAATTTCGAATTAGAGCATGAACAAGAAAATAATGAATTTAATCAAACAGAGTTAGTGACAGAAAAAAACAAAGACGAAGAGAAGGAAAGCAAAACAGACAACAGCATTAAAATAAAAGTAGCAATAAAATCAATTTTAAAGTCTGCGCTTGTTGCTATTTCTATTTGCTCAGTATTTGTACTATACGAATTATTAAGTAACAACCTAGAAAATTTTATTAGCTTATGCATTTTAGGGTTAAAAGATTTCAAACAAAATATAGCACTATCAAACCTTACAATTACATACTTAATTACCTTCATAATAACAATAGTAATTTCAGTGCTTGTAATTAAAAATATAAAAGATGAGAAAATAAAATTAAACATAAAAATAATGCTTACATTTGCAACAGGCTCACTAGTTTTAGTCTACCCTATATTTAACCAATACCACGCATCACTTGCAATAATTGCAAGTGAACTACTAATAATGTATGCTTTATATGAAATTTTAAAAGATTTGTTTGATGGTGATAACATTCAAAAAATCATCAATCTGGTAGCAACTATATTAATAACAGTTTTAATGATAATCAATGTATCAGAAATTATCAGATATGCAAACGCAAGAGAAAGAAGCGGAATTTTTAAAGGCGCAATATTTGAAAATGAATTAAAAGAAAACGTTAAAAATGTAGATAATTATTTAATAGAAAAACAAAAAGAAGGAAAGAATATAGTAGTAGTTTCAATTTATGCAATGTTTTACACACTTGATCTGAATATAGATAACTATTATTTTGATATGCCTCTTAGAGGAAATTTTGGAAAAGATGGAACATCTGGAATGCTTGAAAAGCTAAAGAACTTAGACAATAACACTATCATTTTAATTGATAATGATGAAACTAAATACACAATATATCAATTCCAAGAAGAATTAAAGGAATATGTAAAACAAAATTGTAAATATATTGAACAAATCGAAAACTTTGATGTATACTTGAAAAGCAATTAGTTTTTTAAAATAAGGAGGAATTTCATGAGAGTAACAAGACTTACTACAAATAAATTTAAAAATAACGAAATAGCTGTATTTTTAGAAGTTCCATTAAAGAGAGAAACAATCACTAAAAATGCAATATTGCCAGCAGTACTTAAAAGGGGAAGTGCAAATTACACAAGTCAACTTGAAATAGGAAAAGTTCTTGAAAATATGTATGGAGCAAGCTTTAACGCAGGAGTTGAAAAAACAGGAGAAAGCTTAATTCTTAAGTTCTATATAGAGTCATTATGTGATGAATATATAAAAGAAAAAGCAAATTTAGCAGAGGAAAGCATCAAATTATTATTTGATATAATTTTCAATCCTTATGTGCAAAACAACTCATTTTCAGAAGAATATGTATCTCAAGAAAAGAAGAACTTGGCTGATATTATAAATTCTAGGTCAGATGATAAAAGAGTATATGCTGTAAATAGATGCATAGAAGAAATGTTTAAAGGTGAACCTTATGGATTATATAAATACGGGTATGCAGAAGATTTAAAAGATATAACTGCAAGATCATTATATGAATATTATTTAAAAATGCTAAAAGAATGCAAAATGTATGTAATTATTAATGGCAAAGAGGCAGAAAATATAACAATTCCTCAAACCCCTTATGATATTGAAGAATTAAAAACAATAGTTGATACATCAAAAAAAGAAAACAAAAACCAAAAGAAGATTGAACAAAATAATCACAACCAATCCGAAGAAAAAGCTGTGACTGAAGAATTAGATGTAACTCAAGGAAAGCTTATGATTGGATTAGATGTAGATAGTGACAACAAATTTGCAACAAGTATGTACAATGTAGTCTTAGGAGGAAGTGCAAATTCAAAACTATTCCAAAATGTACGTGAAAAGGCAAGTTTAGCATATTCAGCATCGTCAAGCTATATCAGAAGAAAGAATGCTATCATAATAAAAACAGGTATAGAGCTAAAAAATTATGAAAAAACATTAAGCATAATTAAAGCACAGCTTCAAGATATGAAAGATGGCAAGATTACAGATGATGAAGTAAAATCAGCAAAACAGCTAGCAACATCATCACTTAAAATGATACCAGAATCTCAAGATGAAACAATAACATTTAGTCTTGACCAAGATATGTATGGAGAGAATTTAACAGTTGAAGAGTACATTAAAAAAGTAGAAGCAGTAACAAAAGAACAAATAATAGATGTAGCAAATAAAGTAAAAATCAACACAATCTACTATCTAAAAGATAAAGAAAAAAATAAATAAAGCTAAAAATATTAGAACATAAAATATAATTAATCTAATGTAGAAAGAACAATTTGCTAGTTAAAAATTACAAATCAAAACATAAGAACACAATAGGAGGAGAGTTAATGCAAAAAGAGATTATTGAAAACAAGAGTATTAATGAAAAAATGTACAAATATATTCTTGACAATGGAATGAAAGTCTTAATAATTCCAAAGGAAAATACAAATAAAAAATATGTGATATGGGGTACGAAATTTGGTTCAATTGACAATCATTTTATAGAACCAGTTAACAAGAGAGAAGTTAAAGTACCAGATGGTGTTGCACATTATCTAGAGCACAAAATGTTTGAACAAAAAAGCGGAGTTGATAGCTTATACACACTAATGGCATTAGGATTAGATGCAAATGCTTACACAACAAATGACCATACAGCTTATTTATTTTCAGGATGTGAGAATTTTTATAAGGGTCTAGATGAGCTAATGGATTACGTGCAAAATCCATATTTCACAGACCAAAACGTTGAAAAAGAAAGAGGCATAATTGGTCAGGAAATAGGAATGTATGATGATGATCCATTTTGGAAGTTATATTTAAATACAATGAAATGCTTATACAAAAACAATCCAATAACACTTGACATTGCAGGAACTGTAGAGTCAATCAGTAAAATTACAAAAGAGATTTTATATGACTGTTATACTACATTTTATCATCCATCAAACATGACAATGTGTATCTCAGGAAACTTTAATCCAGATCAATTGATAGAAGAAGTTAAAAAAAGGTTAATACCACATGAAAAGGTTGGAAAGATAATAAGAATTTACCCTGAATATGAAAACGATATAAACGAAAAAAGAAAAGAAGCAACAATGAAAATAAACATGCCGATGTTTATGATTGGCTATCGTGATTTTGCAAAAGACGAAGATAAAATAAAAAAAGACGTTGCTCAAAAAATAATTTACAATTCAATATTAGGCAAATGTTCAAAAATATATAATGAAATGTATGAAAGAGGACTATTATTCCATGAGATAGACTTTGACTATGAATTTTCAGATGAATACGCACACACAATGCTATCAGGTGAAACTAAAAATATTGATGAAGTATATGAGATAATAACAAACGCCTTAGAAAATATCGAAATCTCAAAGGAAGACTTTGAAAGAAGCAAAAAGAGATTATATGGAGAGTATGTTGGAAGCTTTGAAGATGTAGAAGATGTTGGAAGAATGGTATTGGCTGATTCAATGAAGGGAATCAACAGCTTTGACTATATCAATGAAATAAACAATATTACACTAGAAGAATGCAAAAAGATACAAAAACAAATATTCAAAAAAGAAAAGGCTGTATTATCAATAGTAAAATAATAGTAAAAAAATTTTTTAAATTACTAAGAATGAAACAAATAAAAAAGAATGCTATAAGTAAAAAAGGTAAAAAATAAAACTGGTAAAAAGAAAAAATAAAACATATTAAGACATTTAAAAAGAAAAAATGAAACAATAAAAATATAAAATATAACAAAATAGCAAAAATTGTAAAAAACTTTCTAAAAACACTTGACAATTATGTAAAAAAATGGTATTTTATAAATATAAGATGCCCAAAGTGTGAAGGAGGGTTGGTAATATGTTAAAGAAAAATCAAATTAATAAACTTAGAGACAAGCTTAATGCAAGCATTGCTAGAGGAGATGATTACGAAGTAATCTACAAATTAAGCACAGATCTTGATAAATTAATAGCAAGATATTATGCAGAAAACCTTAAAACAGAAAAAAATAGTTAAAAATTAAGTCAAAAGATGTCAATTTTGTAAAAAAAGGCATCTTTTGATTAAAATTTGACTCAAACTAATTGACAACCAAAAACGAATAACTTATAATGAGCTTATATAGTTAAGGAGGATAAGCTATGAAATTTAGTAAAGTAACAAAAATAATAACAGCATTAGTAATGATTGCAACAGTTGCCTTAGCATGCAATATGGTATTTGCATCTGCATCTGTAAATATTGATGTTCCAGAACAAGCTAGTGTAGAGTTTGGAGGATTTGGAAAAACTGTAAATAATATACTTGGTGTTGTTACATACGTATGTTATGCGGCAGCAGTAGTAATGCTTTTATACCTAGGCGTTAAGTATATAACTGCATCTCCAGAAGGAAAAGCTGAAATTAAGAAATCAGCTATAATATATGTAATTGGTGCGGTACTTGTATTTGCAGCCGGAATAGTAATAAGAATGATCAAAGATTTAGCTCCAAAGATAGTTAAAGAAAGTTAAGAGCAAAGAACGCTAGAAAATGAAAGAGATAGTAATAGATTTTTACTATCTCAATTTTTTTGCCCAAAAGTATTGAAAGTTTTAGAACTTTAATAGTATAATAAAATAGATGTAAACTATAAAAATAAGTTATTTAAAGAGGAAAAATAATGAAAAGAAATTCAATAAAAAAACTAGCAATTATTAGTATAATAACTATTACATTCTTTCTGCTTGGTACAAACACAGTTAAAGCTAATGCTGTAAATGATGGAGAAACTGGAAAACAAGAGTTTCAACTTTCATCACCTATAAAATTAGCTGATGAAGGTGATATGAAATTAGAGGGTAATGATAAAAGCTTAATCTATAAATCGGATTCTGATATAAAGGAAATAGGAAACACTATTGTTACCTATGTAGCGTATGCTCTATATGCAGTTGCAATCGTCGTAATACTTATTACGGGTGTCAGATTTATGATAGCAGCACCAGAAGCAAAAGCTAAACTAAAAGAACAGCTAATTGCCGTAACATTAGGACTAATAATATTATTTTCAATGCGAACGATTATAAAAATAATTTGGGATCTTATAGGGAATGTCATTAATTAAGAAATACCGAACATAGTGAAGGTTTGAAATTATTAAACTAAGGAAATAAATAAAAAGAAGGGAGAAGCCAGAAAAATAGGATTTAGGCAATGCTGAAAAGTTGTTGAAAAGCAATAAAAAAATATAATATCACGTTAAAAAGCTAACAATGAAATACAGAAACAAAAAAACTGGCTAAATTTAAAATGAAGAAAGTAGGATTAATTTTAACTTTATTGATAGCACTGTTTAGTGTATTTAGCATATTTACATGCAAGGTATATGCAAATGAAGTTGATTTATCATCAGGCACTATTTTATCAGAAGGAAAAAATTTTATAAACAATGGAAGAGATCAAACGCCAATTAAGTGGGATGAAATTAAAAAGAACATACTACCAATAGCACATATTCTTGTTGCTATTGCAACTGTAGTTTTTATGGTTGTTGGTATGATTATGGGAATCAAATACATGATTTCAGGAGCAGATGAAAGAGCAGGCATAAAACAAAAATTAATTTGGCTAATCATAGCAATGGTAGTTGTTTATGGTGCTACAGGAATTTACAACATTGTTGTTGATATCATGCAAAATATCACAAAGTAAAAATTTAAATTATTTAATGTTTTGAATTAAAAAGACAAGCAAATAAGACAATAAACATAAATAAAATATAAATTTAAACTATTATTTAGTGTTTTATCTTAAAAACGACAAGAAAATATGACAATGAGCAATAAACAACAAATAATAAATAATAAATAATAATCAATAGCAATCATTGTATGTGACACATTAATAAAGAATTATAGGCAAACTAAGGAGGATAAGTAATGGGTAGTTATTATATACCTAGTAATAAGTTAAAAGGTGAAGGTAGAATTTTATATATATTTACAACCAAAAGCCTTATATTTACAGCAGCAGGAGCATTAATAGGATTAGTATTTTATTTAATCTTTTCTGCAATAGGCGTAAAGCCAGTTGGAATTGCAATAATGGCAATCCTAGCAGTACTAGGTTATTTAATTGGTACGGTAAAAATTCCCACAACCGGAAATACTAAAATTTCTAAAAATGTTGGTGGGGAGTCAATAGACCAAATCATAACAGAATACGTAACATTCAAAAAAAACAAAAAAGTTTACTCATATTCTGTACCACGTAAAGAACCTGATTACTTAGATAAAAGCGATTTAAACAGATTTAAAGATACATTACAAGATAGACAAAAAACTCAAACAAAGGAGGAAAATTAATATGGATACAGTTCAAATGCTTAATTTGATACTAGCTGTAGTAGTATTATTAATATTTATACTTGGAGCAGTTGCTTTAATAATTGTTCTAAAAATTTCAAAGAAAAAACAAGAAGATAAACCAGAAACAGATCAAACAAAACAAAAAACAAGTGCAAATTTGATTACACGTGATGGCAAAGAAATAGATTCAATCTACAAATTCATGGAGTTTGATAGAATAAATGATAATATGATTGTAAGAAAAAATAATAAACAATTTGTTATGGTTATTGAATGCAAAGGTATAAATTATGATCTTCTTTCAGAAGATGAAAAAAATGCAATTGAGCTTGGTTTTATTGAATTACTAAACACATTAAGATTTCCAATTCAATTATATGTTCAAACAAGAACTTTAAATTTAAATGATATTATTAAAGAATACACAAAACGTACAGATGATATAAGAGACCAAATAAACAGATTAAATTCTCAAATTCAACTTGCTTCATCACGTAGAGAGTATGAAGTGGTAAAAAAATTACAATTTGATAGAAGAAGAAAAGAAAACATACTTGAATATGGAGAGTCAATTGAAGATTACACAATAAGAATCAGCGAAAGCAAAAACATTTTACAACAAAAAACGTACATAGTTGTTTCATACTACACAAGCGAGTATGGAGATATAAGTAAATATTCAAAAGATGAGATTACAGATATCGCATTCTCAGAACTTTACACAAGATGTCAATCAATAATTAGAGCTCTAACATCAGCAGAAGTTGTTGGAACAGTTCTTTCATCAGAAGAACTTGCTGAACTACTATATGTAGCATACAACCGTGATGAATCAGAAAAATATACTTTAAAAAATGCCTTAGATTCTGAATATGATAGATTATATTCAACATCAAGAGACGTTCTTGAAGAAAAGAAGAGAAGAATCAATGCAAGAATTGATGATGATGCATCAAAAGTTGCAGCAAAGAGTATTTTAAAGGCAGACCAAATCACAAGAGAAGAAAGAGCAAGGAGAGTTAGAGAAAGAGCTAAACAAATGGTTGATGAATACAAAAATGATTTATCAAAACCGGTATATGAAGAATCAAAAAGACAGATTGATAACGCAAGTGAAGATGAACTAATTTCAGAAGAAAAACAAGAGGGGATAAGAGGAATGTCAGATGAGAACAAACAAAATAATGAGCAAAATACAAATGGCAACCAAACAAAAAGAAGAATAGTTAGAAGAAAGACAAACTAAAGAGGAGGAAAAGAAATGGGAAGAAATAAGAATCAATATAATGATTTTGCTGTTCCAGCAGCAAATCAAGACACCAGCGGAATAATGCAAAACAGAAAAGATATTAAAGATTTAATAGCCCCATCAGGAATTGATGCAACAAGCACAAACCATTTAGAGATAATTTCAGGAACGAGTAAATATGCTAGAACGATGATAGTATCATCATTACCTAGAATGACAACATTCCCATTATTACTTCGTGAAATGTATACATTTGGTGATATAAATGTTTCAGTATTTATAAACCCAGTAAGTGAAGCAAAATCTCAAAATGAATTAAACAGAACAATCAATGAACTTGAGTCTGAAAGAATTGTTGCAGCAGATAGAGGAAATATCAACCGTGAAAGTTTGCTAGCACAAAAAAGACAAGAGGCTGAAGAGCTTAGAGATGCAATAGCAAGTGGTCTTGATAAATTATTTGAATCATCAATCATGTGTACAATATTTGCATACAACATGGAAGAGCTTGATAGAGAAACAGAATTACTATCATCAGAAATGTCAAAAACATTAACTGGTGTAAAAACAGCATGGGCTTTGCAAGAAGATGCTTTCAAATCAAACTTACCATTTAACGATGATAAAATAGGAAAGAAACATACATTTGACCGTAGATCAATGGCAACAGTATTTCCATTTGTAAATGCAGATGTTGGCCATGCAAACGGTATACCAATTGGATTTAACCGTCAAACAGGATTACCAATTTTATATGATAACTTCAATTCATCATTAAGTAACTACAATATGGTTGTATTCGGTAAGTCTGGTGCTGGTAAAGGTGTAACTATAAAAACACTAATTGCAAGATCTGCAGTATTAATGGGAATTGAGAGTTTAGCCCTTGATGCCGAAGGTGAGTATGGAGTTGTAGCAGAAGCGCTAGGTGGAATAAATGTAGTAATTTCTCCAACATCTGATACAATAATAAACCCATTTGATATTGAACCAGAAGTAACAAGAGATGAAATAACAGGTAGAGAAATGATTTCTCTAAATGTTGAAAACAAAGTAGAAGATGTTACTCAAGTACTATTAACAATGGCAAGAGGTAGCACAAGAACAACAACAGACGTAAATGAAGTAACAAAGCAAATTATAGCAGAGGCAGCAGCCGAAGAATATGCAAGTCTTGGTATAACAAATGATGTTAACAGTTTATATTCAGTAAACCAAAGAGGAGCATTACAAAGTGGATACCTAGGAAGAAATAAAAAACAAATGCCAACAATAGGTTCTTGGTACCACAGAATTTTATTAAATGCAACACAAAACAAAAATCCGGATTACAGAATTCACTACAGTTACTTAACAAAAGTTATGAGACAATATGTAAGAGAATATAATGGTCAAATGTCATACTTTGATGGTCAATCAACATTTGATTTATTAGAAGGAACAACATTCATAAACCTTGATATATCACAATTAGAAGAGCGTTTTGCAAGACCACTAGCACAACAAATATTACTTTCATGGATTTGGGAAAAATTTGTTAAGAAAAATAGTGAAGATAAAGCGAAAGCCGGAAAGAAGAGAGTATTAGTTGATGAGGCATGGATGCTATTACCATACCCAGAGGCAGTAGACTTCTTAAACAAAATGGCAAGACGTGCCAGAAAAAGAAACGTATCACTTGCAGTAGTATCACAAAGATTTCAAGACTTCTATGAAAAATCAGAAGTACAAGCGGTATTAACATCATCTGATACAAAGCTATTCCTAGCACAAGATAAATCAGAAATACAATACATAAAAGAAGTATTTAAACTAAGTGATGGAGAAGCAGAATTCCTAACAACATGTACGCGTGGACAAGGTTTATTCAAAGTAGGTTCACAAACAGCAATAATTGAAATAAGACCAACTAAGAAGGAATTCGAATTCATAGAAACAAACGTAAACAAACTAAAAGAAAGAGAAGAAAACAAGTAAAAACAACATTTAATCTTATAATTAATAAAAATACATTAATAATATAAGTTGATAAACATACATCATAAAATATACATAACCAAACACAATTATATAATAATATATTATCAAAAACACATTATAAGAAAAAAATATATATGTAAGAGATTTTAGAAAGGGAAGATTAATGAAAAAAACAATAGCATTTATTTTAACACTTATAATAGCACTAACATTCATAGAAACAAATGTATATGCAAATATGACAGAAGATCAATTAATTCCCTCAACTCTTACTGAAGTAGACAAAAGTTCTACTAAAGAAAACTTTAATAGTTTAATGGAAAACGGAACAGCAACAGTAACAGAAACTAAAACAAAAACTGAAGAAACAGAAGACGGAGAACAAAAAGAGGTAGAAGAAAACGAAACAACAGAGCAAAGAAACCCATATACACAAACAGAAGGCACAATAGGAAATGGAGCATTAAAAATTCTATTATCTGTTCTAATTGTTATACCAAAGTTAATTAATGAAATATTAACATTAATAATATCAGAAGGTAAACAACAATTTACAATTGAAAACCTACTTATGGGTAAATATGATTTATTTGATATTCAGTTTTGGAAAACCAGTTCAGGACATAATGCAGATATTGTAAACTCAATAAGAAATAGCACAGCAGTATGGTATTATTCAATAAGAAACATAGCAGCAGTTGCCATGATAGTTATTTTAATATACACAGGTGTAAGAATGGCAATAATGATTGCTTCATCAAATGAGCAAAACGCTAAAAAGATGGCAAGATATAAAAAACTATTTGTAAACTGGCTTGTAGGAATAGCACTAGTATTCGTATTACATTTATTAATGATAGTAACAATAAAAATATCAGCTTTAATATGCGATACAATAGTAAATCTTGCAAAATCATCATCAACAGGTACAGGACTTGAAACAGATATAATCAATAATACATGGACAAACCTATGGAGTAAAGAAAGTAAATATGCTAAACATCAATTTTATTATTTTATAATATACTGCATGTTGGCATACTATGAGCTAAAATTTTTTGTTATATATTTAACAAGAGCAATCAAGATATACTTTTTTGTAATAATCTCTCCACTAGTTTGCATGACCTATGCAGTAGATAAAATAGGAGATGATAGATCACAAGCATTTGACAACTGGAAAAACGAGTTCTTATCAGCAATACTAATAAGACCAGTTCAACTAGCATTATATACTGTATTTATATTTTCAGCAGGAGAGATAATGAGTAGAGTGCCATTACTTGCAATAGTTTTATTAGCATTACTAAGTCACACAGAAGATGTAGTAAAACAAATGCTTCTAAGAAACAATGGAAAATTTGGAAAAGGACTAAAAGATGTTCACATGAGAGACTTCGACTTGCTAAAAAAATTGGGCTAGCCAATCTATAATATAAAAATCAAGGAATTTGAAAGCAAGGAATTTGAAAGCAAGGAATTTGAGAGTAAGACATCTGAGAGCAAAACATTTGAGATGTAAAACAGCTGAAATTTAAAACAAAAATTTTATAAACCCAATGAAAATAAACATCAAAAATTTTAAATGAATTAACAAATAGGAGACGTAATGAGAAAGGTAAAGGAGATCATAAAAAAATTATTAGTAGTTTTTTTAGTAAATTTAATAATAATTTGCACAGCATCAAACCCCCTTTTTCAGCATGTTTCTTTTGCAGCATCAGATACAGTAGCAGGTTATGAAGTAGACCTAGATTCAATTACCAATACATTTGAATATGAAGGTAACCCAAAAGAAATGGGCTATGAAGCAGAAAACAGAGGCCTAAAGTGGATATTTAAACTTGCACTTAATTTTGTAGATTATCTTGTAGGATGTTTGTTTACTGTAGTAAAAATAGGAATTGTTGGAACAATAGAAAATATTGAAAAATTAATAGACAATGCTCTAATTGCTTTAGAAGGAAATGAAGAAGAGGATATCGATTATAATGATGATGATGTAGAAGGTGACTATGTACATTATACAATAGAAGATTTAATCTACAACAGAATACCAGCACTTGATGTAGATTTATTATCAAGTAAAGCAGCAGGAAAAGTAGTAGAAAAAGGATCAGCCATAGATGTAATAAAATCAACAGTTGCAGGATGGTATGTATCTATAAGAAATATAGCAATCATAATTATGATAATAATGTTAATCTATACAGGTATAAGAATGGCTACATCAACAATTTCAAGCAAAAAGGCAGATTACCAAAAGCAATTATATACATGGTTAAAATGCATGGTAATGATATTTGTAATTCATTATATTATAGTACTTGTATTAAGCTTAAATAACATAATGTGTGATTTATTTGAAGCTGATTATACCAAAGAAAACACACTATATAATACAGTAAAAAACAGAGCCTATGACTTTAGACTAAGTGTAGGATTTGCTGGAACAATAATGTATGTAGCACTATTTATATACTGGCTAAAATTCTTAGTAGTATATTTAAAAAGATATGTAAAAAACTTAATACTTATACTATTAGCACCATTAGTAATTGTTAGATATGCATTAGATAATGCAGAAGCAAGAGGAAAACAGGGCTTTAACAAATGGCTAAACTCATTTGTATTAAATGTACTTATACAATCAGTACATGCACTTACATATTCAGTAATCATGGGAATAGCAGTTGACTTAGCAGTAAAATCAATTTTCGGTTTTATACTAGCACTAGTATTTATGTCATACTTATTAAGATTTGATGATGTTATATTCCAAATATTCCAATTCAATGGTTCAAGTGGAGACCAAATGTTAAGACCAATGAAAAAACCATTAAAGAACGAATTTGCAAGTATATATGGAAAGATTATTGTTTACAAAGAATTTGGACAAAACATTGGAAGAGAAGGAATAAGAGCAGGAAAATTTGTTGGAGGAATAGCTAAAGATACGGCAGGAATGCTTAAAATGAAAGATGAACAACACTACCAACAAAATGGAAGCTCAATAGGACATACCGTAGGAGGTATATACGGAAATGCAAAGGGAAAAGTAAAAGATGCAGCAAACTTTGTAGGTGATAAAACAAGAATAAACAAACTAATAGCACATGAAAAAAGAGTAATAGGTGAGGTTGCAAGTGATGTTGCACCAGAATTTCTTCAGTTACAGGAACTAAAGAGAAATGCAAGACGTGGAGGAATAATAGGCGAAAACTCAAAGAAAGTACTTAAAAAGTATAAAAAACAACAAAAGAAAAGATACACTACAGAAAAAAATAATGCATTAAAAATTGCATCAGCCCTTACAACATCAGCTCTAGTATTACCAATGATGGGAGTTGACCCAGAAAAGGCACTTAACATGTGGGCTCTATCACCAAAAACACCAGGAGATTTTAAGAGACTATTTACAGACAGTCAAAAAGCAGAAGAAAAGCTTAATAAAAAAGATGCTAAAATTAGAGATGCAATAGCAAAAGTAAATGAAGACAACAGAGAGCTTGACAGCATGATAAATGAAGCAAACACATTAAGTAGTGAAATACAAGAATCAATTTACAAGATGACAAATGGACAAAAAGTAGAAGAAAGTATAGCAGAACTTGAAAAAATAGAAAAGCTAAACGCAAACAGTATGGCAATACAAGAAACACTAAAAAACGGAATAAAAGACAGCACAAAATATAAAAATATAGACTCATTAGTAAGTTCAAGCATAGCAAATATAGACCAATCAAAATTATTAACACAAAATGCGAAAGAACGTCTAGCAAAAATAGAAGCACAACAAATAAAAGATGCACAAGAAAAACAACTAAAAGAAGCCAAAGACCAAGAAGAAAGAAGAAGGTATATTAGCAAAGAAGGTGTAAAATACTTTAACACCGAAGAAGTTGCAAACAAATTCAGCCAAAGCATAGTTCAAAGTCAAGTATCAGAAGAAAACGTAACAATGGCTAATAAAATTAATCAAATGAAGAACTTAAATTACAAATCAAGAAAAGCAGGAAATGGCGACATAATTAATGTTAATAAATTCATACAAGACTTAAAAAAATAAGTCAAACGGAGGAGTAGTCACATGAAACAAAGAACAAAATTAAAAAAAGCTATTAGCATAATAATACTTTTTTTAATGATATTTAACTTCATAGATTTAATAATAGGAAAAAGTAGTGTTTTCGCAACTGTAGTAGATTTACCAGCGTATGATGATTCCTCAAAAAAAGAAGGGGATTTATATGATAATGGAGAGTTACAACAAATTAATGGCAAGGCATACGGAGTATACTATGATAATGATGGAAAAGCACATGGACTTGAGTACTCAGCAAGTGAACCGATGAAACATGAGGGAAGACTTACTGTTAAATGTACGCCAACTGATATGGACATTGCAGAAAAATATAATTTGCCAAGACAACCTTCTTGGAAGCCTTGGGAATGGTTTACGACTAAAAGAGATAATTTATATATAGATTATAATACAGAGGGTAATGCAACAGAAAAAAATAAAGATAATGGTTTTACTAATGCGGAAGATGACTTTTCAGAAAGTAGTAGAGATGACCCTCTTAGTGACTTTATAGATGGTGCTGCTGGTTTAATTCTATATCCAGCTAAAATTCTTCCTTTATTACTAGGAAAAATTATCGAAACAATACTTGGTCTATTCTCAGGTAATGGAGGCACATTATCAATTTCAGACATACTATTCAACGAACTTGAAATTACAAGTGTAGATTTCTTTAATTTCAATTCATCAGATGCAACAGCAAATAACATAAGAAAAAATGTTGCAATCTGGTACTACTCAATAAGAAACATAGCAGCAGTTGCCTTAGTTGCAATAGCAATCTATGTAGGAATTCGTATGGCAATAGCAACAGTTGCAGCAGAAAAAGCAAAATACAGTAGCATGTTAGTTGACTGGCTTACAAGTATCGCATTGCTATTTGTATTGCACTATGTAATGATTTTAGTAATAAATATAAATAATGCATTCGTAAGTGCAATGACTCCAACTGAAGTAACAGATGTATCGAAAGAGTTCTTTGATAACGCATGGAAGGTAGGTTTCACAGAAGGTGTTGGTTCAGCAATAGCATATTTAATGCTTGTTGGAATGACATTTATATTCCTTCTATCATATTTAAAGCGTATGATAACCATTGCCTTTTTAATAATAATATCACCTCTAGTAACAGTTACATATTCAATCGATAAAATGGGAGATAATAAATCACAAGCATTAAATACATGGCTAAAAGAATTTACATACAACATAATTTTGCAACCATTTCAATGTGTTACATACTTAGCAATAGGAAATACAGCATTAAATTTACTAGCAGCAGACAAATCATTGAAAACAGTGGTAATTGCAATAGCAATGTTATTCTTTATATACACTGCAGAAAAGATAGTAAGACATATCTTCCACATGGAGCAAACATCAATGTCAGATACAATTGGTAGTGCAGTATTCGCATCATCAATGTTAGGAGCAATTGGAAAAGGCAAAAAATCATCAGGTGGAGGTTCATCTTCAAGTGATGATGATACTAAGAAGAAAAATAAAGCTACTGCAGCAAAATACGCAAATCCTTTACAAAATGGTGCAGGAGCAGCAGCTGGAGCCGGTGCAGGTGCAAATCAAAGACCAAACTTAAATGTAGGTGAAAGGGCAGCCTTAAGAACAAAAGCAGCATTTAGTAACATGGTTGCCCCATCAGAAAATGATAGTAAAAGAACAGCGGCAGTAAAGAATGCAGTAAGAAAAGTAGGCAGAGGCGGAAGAAAAGCAGGTGGCAAAATAAAAGGATATGCCAGAAATATTGGCGGAAACAAATTAGTTAGAAGCTACCTAGGATTAAATGCAAGAGCAGCAGGAGCAATAATGGGAATAGGCCTTGGAGGAGCAACAGGAGATGTAAAGAACATGTTTACAGGTGTAAACTCATTTATGGCAAAAGGTGCAGAAGTTAGTGATGACTTCAACGAGAAAATGGAAAAATCAAACTTAAATAAAGCAATGGATGAATACCAAGAGGCAACAGGAATGACAAGAGATGAGGTAAGACAACATACAGTAGACTTAATGAGAGGCGATTATGAAGGAGACTATACAGATGAGGACTTCGCACTAAAGAGAGCAGCAGATGAATTAAACAAAACATATTCAAAACAAGGAAAAGATTCAGATGAGGTAATAGCTGCATTTGACAAGCAATTTACAAGTCATGAAGACGAACTAGCAAAGAAAATAGCAAAACAAAATGCCAAAAAACGTTATACAGCGAACTTCAAAAAAAGCAAAAAATATGGAGATGCAAAACCAAGACCTCAAGGAAACAATTCAAGAGGAGATGGCTCAAGAACAGCAAATTCATCAACTGGAGGAACATCAACAAGACAATCAAGGAATGCACAAAATGCAGCGGAAGCAGCAAGTAAAGCAGATGCAGCAGATACATTACACCTACAAGAAAAATAATATTAAATAATATTATACTTACAAGAAAAATTACACTAAAATAGCATTATATCAATAAGAAAAATAATACTAAATAATATTATACCCACAAGAAAAATAACATTAAAATAATATTATACTACATGAAAAAGCCATAAATAAAAGCTAAAATTATATATAAAAAACAGAAGATGTAAAATATATAAGCATGAGAGAGGTGAGAAAAATAGCTGAAAATCCAAATCAAGATATAAAAGGAAATCAAGAAGAAGAAAAAAACAGGTTTACAGGTGGAGCAAAAAAAATAGCTAATGGAGCTAAAAACGCAGCAATAAAAATAGGAAAAGCAGGTGGCAAAGCAGAAAAAGGTTTATGGAAAATAATATTAACTCACCTACCTATATGCATAATTATCATCATAATAATACTAATCATTCTATATGTACTCGCATTTTATGGTTTTGTTTCATCAATGCCAGGAATGTTTATAGGACAAATAAAGAAAGAAAGTAAATCATTTTTTCACATATTAACAGATTGGATATGGACTTATCTACCAAAGCAAGAAACTATAGACAAAGATGAGGTAAAAGATCTAGCACAGTACCTTGAAAATATGGGCTATAGCATAGTTGGAAACGGATTTGCAGATGTTACTTATGAAGATAATTCCGGAACAAAAGACCCAGGAAGAACCAAAACAATAAAAAAAGTTACAGATAGAAGATATATACACAATAACCTAGAAGCATACATGCTAGCAAATGAAGCAACTTATGATTTAGCACAAAACAGTTTAGGTGGTATGGCACAAGACCTGCTTAGTGACATTAGAAAACTATTGACAGGAGAAGCAAATTTAGAAGACTTAAGCAAAACTACGGGTGCAGATTACTCAAGTGGATTAATAAATATAGCAGGTCTCACTTCAAAAGAAAAGAATGACATAAGGAGTAGATGCGAAATTAACCGTGAGAAAGAAACGCTTGTAGTTTATACAGACTCAAAACCTAGAAAAGTATTAAATGCATTAGGTATTTTCTCAGGAAGCCCACAGCTCTCACCACTGCTAAATGCAATTGGAAGACTAAAATTTGGAACCAAATATACTTATGATTTATCAGACTGGACAGCAAAATATGGTAGACCAACAGAAATGTTTATATCATTACACTTAGCAACAATGATGCCAGACCTAGTTTACCAAATTGCTACAGCTAAGGAATTCAATACAAAAGTAGACCTTCAGTTTCAAGAAGCAACAGTAGAACTAAACAATATAACCGTTGACAATAAAAAGCGGACAAGTATATCAAAAAGAAGAAATAGAAAGTGCATATCTTGACTATGTCAATAATCAGTTATTAGAAAAAGAAAGACTATGTTATACGGATACAGAAAATAACGAATATGAAAGACCAGAACATGACAATGTAATTGCATTACACGATTTAATTGCAGGCATAAAAGGAAACGCAGATAAAACAGAAAAGTTTATAAAAGCATTGTATAATGAAAATCTTGATATGAGCAAGGCAGCAAAAGATGTATTAGGAAGTGATTGTGGCGCAGGCAAGCAAGAAGTAAATGCACCAGTAACTGATGATGATAGCAATAGTGTACTAGAGGGAATTTCAATAAACCAACTACAGTGTTTAATAAATATGCTAATTGCAGCAAATAAAGGAATAGAAGATGTTGATTTGCCATACATAGCAAGTGTAAGAAAACACTGGTTTTATGATGATATTAATTTTACGAAAAGTAGAAACAACAACGGAAATGGTGTATATAATACTGCTGCGAAAGCAACTAAAAAATTAGAGTATTCAACAACAGATGATGATGACCCATTAAATGAACTTGGCATCACAATGAATGCAACATTAACAGCTAAAAATGAAGAAGGAATTTACTATCAAGTAAATGAGCCAATAACATCAGGACCTAATGCAAATATAGTGAAGCTATTCCAAGGAAAATATTATAGATATGATGGAACAGTTGAAACAGCAAGAAAAATAGCAATGTCTAAACTTTTTGATAAAGAAGTTTCAATAAAAACATATTATTTTGAAGGGGACAGTTATGAACTAACAGATCAAGATCAATCAAACTATGAAAATGGTAAGCTTCCAAAAAAAGAAACACCTAAATTTGGTTCAGCCTCAGACACACTAACAGCATTTTCAATTCTAAAGAATGTACACACATCAGCTTCAGACAGTGTTTACAGAATGCTAAAAGAATTAGCAACAAGTGATAAAATTGAGAATCATCTAGAAGAAGGTTCTTTAAATGAAGATTTAAGAAAAGTATTAATATGGCCATTTGAAAATGGAGAGGGCACAGCTAGTAAAGATGACAATAATTATGGAATTGATATAACAGATGTAGAAGGAATGCAAGTACTAGCCCCAGGAGATGCAGAGGTAGTATCAACAGGTGGTGATTCAATAACATTAAAATTTGGAGTCTTATCAGACGATATAGTTCAGTTACTAGAATACATATATAAAAAAGACTTTTATGATATAAATCCAAACATAGTAAATGGAATGACAATGACAATAAAAGGCATCAGCCCAAGTGCATCAGGAACAGTAACAAGAGGACAGGCAATAGGAACAGCATCAGAAAAAGTAAATATAGTAATGCAACATATTGATAAATCATTAGTTGGAGAAGAAAATACAACAACAGATGATGACGTTGAAGACTATATGGGACAAGACTACACAAAAGCTAAAGAAGAAGAATACAAAGCAAGAAAAGAAAGAGCAAAAGGTGTAGCAGGAGAAGATGCAGACATAATATCTAATACTTATGTTGAATATAGAAACGATTTAAATAATTCAAATGTATCAACAGGTGGAAATGGTATATATGTTGATTATCATCCAGACGGGGAAAAGGAAATTCCAGAGGAAGTCTCTGATAACCAAATGCATGAAATTTATGCAATTATAGCAGCAGAAGATGATAAAAGCTATGAAGGAGCATTAGGTGTAATATCAACAGCATATAACAGAATATATGGTAAAAGAAAAGTAGAATGGAAGAGTTTTGGTTCTTCTATATATGAGCAACTAACGCATAAAAACCAATACAAAGGATATCAAAGTAAAAGATATTATGCTTTCATGAATAATGAAGTTAAAATACCAGACTATGTAATAAATGCAGTAGATGATTGTATGAGAAGTGGAAAAATAAACACAGCATTTGATAGCCTTAATGCAAAAAGAGAAGACGCTGATTCAACTATAAGAAATAACAAGGGTAATACTCCAGAATCATTAAAAAAGAATGGTTATGATCCTAATAGTACAAGATACATCAGACAGATCGGAGCAAACTGGTTTTATAATGCAGATGGCTCACCAGAATATTACAGAGAGCTAGAAGGAACAGATATATTTAATCAAGAAGCAAGTGGCAATATGATGATATCAGCCAAGAAGTTACATGACTATATGGCAGAAAACGGTTTTACATACAGTAATAAATATGCAAAGCCAGTACCACTAGGAGAAGAAAAAGTAACAGACTGTTCACACTTTGTATCATTAGTACTTTATGATTATGGTTTCAGAGATATATCATCCCAACTATCAACAAATACATTACCAGAATATTTCTCATCACATTCTGATTCATTTGCAAAAGTATATGATGCAAAAGACAGTGGATTTACACATTCTGCAAAAGGACTAGGTTTACAACCAGGAGATATATGCTTTATAGGTACATCAGGTGATGTACCATCAGGAAAAACAGGCCACGTACAAATATTTGCTGGGTATGACTCAAATGGAGATGCCACATGGTACAACTGTGGATCTGACAGAGCAATACGAGCAAAAGGTCCACAAACAGACAGTAACTTTGGAAAAAAAGGAATTGTAAATGTATACAGGGTAATTAAATAAACTAAAATGCTATAACGTTATTACCAACATTGGAATAACGTTATAGTTAAATAGGAAGCAAATAAGAATAAAGCAATTAAAATAAATAACGTGTAAGATACAAACAACAAAATAACACCAAAATAGGCAAAAGAGAAGAAAAAAAGAGCAAGAAGAACAAAAATAGTAAAAAGAAAAAGTTAGAAAAAAGTAAGAAAAAGAAAAGAAGAAGGAAAAGAGTTTAATGAATAAGTCAAAGATTTTAATAATAGTACTTGTAATTATTTTAATCACAGCAGTATTAACATTAGCAGGATTAATGAAAAAAATACAAAACCCAGATAGTGATTATATAACGAAAGGAAATATAAAAGTATTAAAGCAAAATGAAGTGTACTCTAATACGGATGAAACAAATCCAAATCTGAATGCAGGTAGTGAAAACAATAATGGTTCAGGAAGCAACTCAAACAATAAGTCAAATGGTAGCTCAAGTAGCAATTCAGATTCAGAAATAGGCTCAGATTTTTCAGAGGACGATTTGTCAGTAGAATACGAAAAAGTAACAACATATTCTGACTCAAGCACAACCGGATTTAACCAAGTAGTTACAAAATATCTATCAGATTTATTTGAAGACTCAAAAAAACTATCATCATCATCAAGCATGGCTAATCAAATAGGAGCAGTACTAGATGAAGAATGTATTAAAGAAAATGAATTAACTTCATCAAACTTAAAAGACAAGTTGCAATTATTTACATTTAATTATAAAATAAATGACATAACGTACATTAGAGAAGATGATTATTACATGACATTCAAAATAAATGTTAGATTTACAGACTCATCAAACAACAACTATGATAGAACATTCTTCTTTGCCATTGATTTAATGAATTCAACATACAAAATATACTTTGGAAATAATCAAGATTATAAAAACCATTCAGAGATAAAGAAAAATGAATACAACATTTACAGAGCAGTAAGCTAGAAAATGATAATGAAGATTAAGAACAATATAACTAATATACAAATAAAGTTTTAAATAAATATTTAAATAAAATTTAAGAAGGGAGTTCGTATAATGTAAATGTAAAATAGCATTATACGAGAAATGCTTATGAAAAAAAAGCAAAGCCTAATTATAATAACATTAATTATTTTGATACTGATAACATTAGCTGGAATTTTAGTAGTTATAATAAAAAATGAAAACATAAAAGAAATAAACAGTGATAAAACTAGTACAGGTCAAAATAACATTACAAATGAAGAGAATGGAACTAGAATACAACTAGATACTCAAATAGAAGTAAACTCAGACATAAGCTATGAAGTTTCAAAAGACAACTATATGGTATACCCTAAAAACATTCAAGATATATTTACGATCTCAAGAGTAGGTATAATAGCTGAATCAGACTTCGCCAAAACTGTATTTAATTTTGTATATGATAGTGTAGAAAAGATATATGATGAAACAAAAGATAAAAGCGATGATGAAATATCATCATATTACAAAATAAACCAAATAGAAATTGAAGAATATCACATATTTAATGAAGAAGATTTTTATTCAATAGCTAAAGAAATAAAAAACATTAAAGCCAATGATGCAAATGCAAAGTTTTTATCATCTGGGGTAGATACTTCAACAAAAAAAGAAACAGATGAAGCGGTTACATTTGATATGTTAATTACATTTAACAACAATAAAAGCATGAACATTAAAGTTTATTTATCAAAAACTACACACAAAATTGCCTTCCAAAAAGAATTTGGTTTAGAAGATATTTTCAAAAAATATACTGGAGATATAGACGAAGCATCACTTAGAAAATTCATGTACAATTTTGAAAATTCAAGCATGGCAGCAATAAACAATTTAGCAAAAGAGAAAAGTTATAATGCTATATTACAACAGTATGATAATAAAAAGGAACAAATAAATTCTTATGGAATTTATGATGCAAATGATTACCTAGAAATTGCAAACCAAATAATTTCAGTAAGATGGTCAAAAGGTGCAACAGTAAAAAGTTACACAGTAGATGATGGAAGCCTAGCAAACAACGGAAAATACACATCATTTAATGTAACACTAAATTATACTACAGGCGATACTGTAGAACTAAAGCTAGGAATTGCAAATTCAAAAGACCAAACACCGCAATTTATAGTCGCAAAAAAATAATAATTGTATAAATATAAATTGCAGGATTATAAAGAATAAGAAGTTTTATATTTAAAATGGCGAAACTTAAATTCCAAGAGTGAAGACCTAAGTAGAATAGAAAACTAAATAAGAGCTTGAATAAAAGCGTGAACTGAAGCTTGCATAAATTAACTCATAAAGTATAATTTATACAAGATAAGAAAAAAAGATATGTAATAATGTGAGAGGAAAAAAGATTGAAAAGAAATTTAAAAGTAATATTAATTATCTTAGCTTTTCTAATTGTATTTGCTTTAATTATAATGATAAAAATATCAGAGAATAGAAATGCAAATGGAAACACAATAAAGAACACAGATAATGCAGTACAAATTGCAGAAAAAAACAAAAACGGAATAACAGAAAAAGTACTAAACATGGGAGAAGCGGATAGAATAAAAGCATATATAGGACAGTTTTTAACAAGTATTGAATCAAAAAAATATGATGAAGCATATTCATATTTGAATGAGGAATTCAAACAAAACTACTTTCAAAATGTAGACACATTCAAAAGCTATGTAGAAAAAAAATACCCAACAAACCCTAAAATATTATATGAATCTGTAACAAGGCAAGGAGAGATATATGTAGCAAAAGTAAAAATTTCAGATTTATTCAACAGTGACTTTCAAGAATTCTCACAAAGGTTTGTAGTAAGAGAAAACACAGCAAATGATTTCAAAATATCATTCCAAGCAGAATAAAAGTTTTATAGGTAAACCTAAAACCTAAATATAATATGAAAGCGAAAAGTAAAAGTATGAATTTAAAAGCACGAATCACATTAGCAATAACAAACTTCTTTAGAAAATACGGAAGAATAATTTTAATAATATTTTTTGCATGGTTAATCATATTTCTAATAAACAGATTGTTAATAGCCAACCCTCAAAAAAAAGAGCTATCAAACACATATAACCCAGACTCGCCAGTAATAGATGATACAACAGAAATATCAAAATCAAATGTAAAAAAAATAAACAAAACAATAAAAGAATATTTTGATTATTGCAACAACAAAGAATATGACAAAGCTTTTGAATATCTTACAGCTGATTGCAAAAAATACTTGTATAATGATGATATCTCATACTTTAAAACTTATATTGATAATATATTCACATCTAAGAAAACATACAATGTGCAAAATTACTCAAATGTTGGAAAAATATACATATACACATTAACTATATTAGATGATATAGAAGCAACAGGAACAACAAACTCAGATGATGGCGAAGGAAACTATGAAAAATATCAAGAAAAAATAGCACTAAAAAAAGTAGACAATGAATTCAAAATATCGAATAATAATTTTATACAAACAGAAGAAGTAAACAAAACAACAGAAGATGACTACTTAAAAATAACAGTAACATCAAAAGATGAAAGCTATTCAATGGCAGGCTATAATTTAACAATTACAAACAAAACGAATGGTTATGCTTTAATATCAGATGGAACAGTAAACAATGAGGTACAACTAGATATAGGAGATCAACAAAGAAAAGCTCTAAATATTTCAAATGGACAATTCTATGTAGGTCCAGGAGAAACAAAGAAAATGACATTTATCTTCAGAAAATATTTTGATGATGGCAAAGAAGGAACAGAAATAAGACTAAACCTAATTAGACTATTAAAAACATTTAAAGGAGAAGATGGAGAAGACACAGTACAAAAAGCAAGCAAAGCATACAGCCTAAATGTAAAATTGCAATAAACTAACATAAAAGCAAAGTATAAGAATAAAAGATTGACAACTGTACCGATTTGATACACCAGATGGGTATGATTGTCAATTTAGTACAGATATGTCAGATGAAAAAATAAAAATCCCCAAGAAATTTAATTTTCTTGGGGATTAAAAATTTGGAGCGAATCACATACAAGTTTGGGTTGATTTCTAAATTAAAATAAAAACTAATGAAAATTTATAAATTTTATAGACAAATTTAAAAGAATATTGTAGAATAATTACCATAGGAAATGATGATAAGCAGATGTGGTTTTGCCACCAATTTTTACGAATCTTCGTAGGAGAGGTGGTGATGTTTATGATTAAAGTGATACTATTTTTAATATTATCCTTAATGTTTTCTTTAACATTAAACGTTGCCTTGACAGCAGTTCTGTATAAGAACTGGGTTGATAAGCAACTACATAAATAAAAAAAGCTCACATCTGTAAATTTGACGATTTAGGTGTGAGTTTTTTCAAACTTAATTCGGCAAAACCACGTTTGTGGATTTGTCATTTCCTACTTTTATTATACTCTAAATATATTGATAAAGTCAAGAAAAAATTAAAATTTAATTTGTATACTATAAATATAACTTACAATTTAGTAATTAGTTAGAAAAATAGTAATTTATATTTCTTAATAAATTGTGAAAATTTGTAAATACTGTGGACAAATATAAGATATTATTGTAAAATAACAACATAGGAAATTGATAATTAGTGGAACGGTTTTGCCACCCAATGTTATACGATTCATCGTAGGAAAGGCGGGTGGTGTTTATGGTTAAAGTAATACTATTTTTTGTAATATCATTGATGTTATCTTTAACATTAAACGTTGCCTTGATGTCAGTTCTATATAAGAACTGGGTTGATAAGCAACTACATAAATAAAAAATAAACCATTCTACTTTTGGCGGAGATGAATGGTTTATTTAAATCTATTCCGGCAAAACCGTATCTAACGGAATTGTCATTTCCTATTTTTATTATACTCTAATTACAGTGATAAAGTCAATAAAATATTAAATTTGTATAGATAAATAGTAATACTATGAAAATATGAATTAATTATGGAGGTTTATTATGGAAAAATTACAGTCAATTACAATAGAAAAGAATGAAGCATATTTGAGACAAATTTCTAAAAAAGTAAATATTAATGACCCAGAGCTTCATAATAATATTGTAGTTCTTCAAGATTATTGCATGCAAAATGATGTAATGGCAATGGCTGCTGTACAGTTAGGAATTCCCAAAAGAATAATTTATGTAAAAAACACAAACTTAGATATATTAAATAAAAGATTAACTGATGAAGGAAAAGAAGAAACAAAAGATTATAATGAGGCTAAAATATTAATTAATCCAGAAATTATATCAAGCGAAGGACTAACTACATTTTGGGAAGCTTGTGCTTCTTGCTCTTGGTATGAAGAAAATGAAAAAAATGGTATAACGGAAAAGTAAAGAGACCTTATAAAATAAAAGTAAAATATTGTGACATAGAAGGTATAGAAAAAGAAGAATATTTTGAAGGCTTTGAAGCTACTGTATTATGTCATGAAATTGATCATTTAGACGGAATCCTACACATTGATATAGCAGATAAAGTTATAAAAGCAGCAAAAGAAGAACGAATAGAATTGAGAAAAAAAGAAGGTTATACAGTAATAAGTATGACAGGAAATTATGAGCAATTGAAATTAAAGAATTTAGATGAGAAAAATGAAGATACTATATTAAATTAGTATGATACATAAAGCCACCTTTTATGTGATAAGGAAACTTTTAAAGTTTTATATAAAATAAAGACTTACGAACTTTTAAGTTCGTAAGTTGATTTCAATTGGAGGCGCCACTCAGAATCGGACTGAGGATGAAAGTTTTGCAGACTTCTGCCTTACCACTTGGCTATGGCGCCATTTGTATATAATATGCAAATTAAATTAATATGATTACATATAAAAATAATTTTTCGCTTAAATAAAAAAATGGAGCGGGAAGCGGGGCTCAAACCCGTGACCTTCGCCTTGGCAAGGCGACGCTCTATCAACTGAGCTATTCCCGCAATTGATTTAACAAAAGCAATATTATTTTATCAAGAATATTGCTTGTTGTCAATACATAATTTAAAATTGATAGCATAAATTTGAAATTTGACAAGTGAAAAAGTAAATGCACGTATCAACAAGGTTCATTGCAATAAGTGGCAAAAATATTTTTAAAGCTGAAATAGGTCTTTTTTTATTCATTTATTTATTGCTCTTTTTACCATTTTTCTTTCCTCCTTAATATTTTCAACAAAAATAGCATTCTTACCTAATTTTGTTAAAGTTTGCAAGTGTGTTTTTTTTAGCTGAAAAAGGAGCATTTTTATTTCAGTCTTGCAATTAAAAGTAATTGCAAAATAGTAAAAATTACAAAATTGACAAATTATGATAAATATTCCAGAAATACTTGAATTAAAAAAATTTTTATGCTACATTATGATTGTAAACGAAAGTTTTTGAAAAAAGCAAAAGAAAAGAAGGAGAATTTGGAAATGCAAAACCAGCAAACCCTTGTGGCTGTACACACACACACACACACACACACACACACACACATGTATTTTAATGCCAGAAAAAGCCATAGCCGTTAAGGCTTTGTTGGTGTACAAAAAAATATCAAATTGGGAAGGTTTTTTTGACGACCCTACGGAATTATGTAAATCTATAAAGATAGTAATAGTTTAGCCAGCTATTTCTATCTTTTTTTGCGTTTCAAATACTTGAGGAATCAACAATTAAGAAAAATTGTAAAGAAAGGGAAGGAATAAAAATGAAGAAAAGAACTGAAATAGGAATTACGCTAATAGCTTTAGTAGTTACAATTATTGTCTTATTAGTTTTAGCTGGTATAACAATAAGCATGGTAAGCAATGATGGAATTCTTGGAAAAGCAAAAAACGCGGCTGCAGTTTCAGAAAAGGCATCAGCCGAGGATGAAATGAGTATGTACTTAGCAAGTTTAGAGGTTTCAAAAGCAGAAGATGGAAATAAAAGACTGGCTGATTATATACAAGATGATTTAGGAAATGGAGAAGTTGAAGATTTCTTAAATAATGGTGATGGATATGCTCAAGTAGCGTATAGAGGTCACAATTATATGGTAAATCTAGATGATGGAACATTCACTTACATAGGAAAAACCGATGGCAAAGGTGTAAACAGACATATAAAGCAAGTTCTAAGTAGTGATAATCAAGATGTACCAGGAATTGCAATGGTAGAGGCAGGAGAGATTGAAACAGAAGATCTAGGATGGAAAGTATTAAGCACAAATAGTGATGGAACAGTAAACTTAATTGCTAACACAAACACAGGATTTGAGGTTTCAATATCAGGAATTAACGGTTATACAAATGGTGTAAAAGCACTAAATGAAATCTGCTCAAAGTTATATGGAAATCTAGAGATTAATGGCAAAAAGGTGCTATCTGCAAGAAGTGCAAATGACACTGACTTTTACAACATGACGTATACAGAATCAAGAAAGTACACAAGTGGTAAGAAAATAGAACCATTAATTTATCAAAAAGATACAGCAAATAATGGATTCTCAACAGAGCAAATAAGTGATTATATTGATATAGCAAACACATCAGGTACACAATCAAGTAACTCTCAAATGTTAGTTGCAAACACATCTCCAAGAATTATGAATTTAAATAGAACAAATAAATCAACAGTAAGTATTATGAATACAGGAAACAATTATTGGCTTGCAACAAGATCTGCATATTATGATTGGAATAGGGGCACAGATGGAAAAACACCATATTCAGAGGAACTATCAAGTGATTATTATCAATTAGGCTTTGTAAGAACAGATGGAGCAAGAGCAGCGTCAACATTATTTACAGTAGGACAGAACTATGCAACATCAGGTTCTAATGGAGGGGGAAACTGTTCAATACGTCCGGTAATAACAGTTTCTGCTGATAGTGTTTCAGACACATCTGAAGGTGCAACAGTAAATGTAGATAGATTTTATAAGAATAAGATTGGAAGTGAAGCACATGGATATGTAAAAGCAGATTCAATAGCAGCTTTACTTGGAAAAGACATAAAGTCAGTAAATAAAGTAAATTCAGGTTTACCAACAGTAGAGTCAGATATGACATGGTCAAAGTTAACAGATGGTGGATATGATTTACAATCAGGTTCATTTGATACAAGTAAATATGACTACTACATTGCAGATAGAGCAACAAAATTACAGGTAAGATTAACAGGTGCTCCAGCATATAATAATGGAGTTTTAGCTTTAGATACAATCTGCAATAATTTATATGGAAATTTAACAGAAATAAAGCTAAAGGACGGAAAAACCAAAAAAGTAAAGGTAGTGTTAGCACGTGATGCAAAATGGGAAGATTTCATGGATGAGAGTAAATTAAGTAACTTTGGCAATTTATGGACAACAAATGCAGATGATACAAGTGCACCAAATAAAATAACATCAACATGGAATAGTTATGCACCAACACTATTCACACAGTATGAGAACATTGATAAAACAAAAGGAGCAAGCAAAGGATATTCAGATTCGAAAATAACATCATATAATATGAGCACAAGTGGTACAAGTAGCTGGCTTTCAACAGACCAAAAAGGAAACTATGCTTACGAAAGATATAATAATGATAAAAAGTCAAGTAATCCATGGTTAAAAGTTATATACAATGCTTATTGGGGCGGTGGAGCAAACAGAAATACAAGTAATATCAGCGCTGGCGCTGAATTTTGGCTTTCGTCTCGCTGCGTTTATGCGTATTGGTACGGCGCGAACTTCCGCTTGCGCTTTGTTTCAAGCAGTGGTGCAATTACGGCGAACAATGTGTTCGTCTCTAACTCCTACGTCGACTCTTCGTGCCGTGGGCTTCGTCCGGTCTTGCAAGTTTCTAAATAGTCTAAGATCCAAAAACGCTTAACTTGACTGAAACAGAGCAGAAAAAATTGTAGAGTTAGCTCCCATAAATGGCTTCGTCATTTGGGAGCTCGCCTACAAAATATAATAAAATAATAATATAAGAAATATCAACAATTCAAAAAAGCGATGATGTAAAATAACAAATAAAAAATAACAGAAACTAATAAAATTAAAGCATTAATAGCTGTTCAAAAGAAGGTAAAACAAATGATAAAATATGAAACAATAAAGAAAATGAAACTAGATTATCAAGAAAAGCATCCAAACACTTTAGTATTAGTACAAATGGGGAATTTCTATCATGCTTATGGAAAAGATTCGTATATAATATCATATATATTTGGGTATAAAATTATAAACAATATATACAAATCAGAAGGAAATGAAAAAATAAGCATGCCAAGCACAGGCTTCCCATGTAATGCGTTTGATAGAGTAAGCCTAGGACTTGAAGAAAAGAAAATTAATTTTGTGGTAAGTGCAAAAGGAAAGGAAGATATATTCAAAGACTTTAAAAATTTGAATACATACACCAAAAGATATAACGCGTCAAAAAGATATTGTGAAGATACAATAAAATTAGACAAAATAAAAACCGAACTTGATGATTTATGTGGAAAAAAAGATTTCTCTAAAACATTAGATGAAATAGACAAAATTGCAAAAACATTTGCAATAAACAACAAATAACAAACAACAAATAATAATCAACAAATAATAAACAGTGCATAATAAGTAAAAAGGTAATAAAAAAACAACTGAATGTGTATACAAAATATACATTTAAAGTAAAAGATTAATACTATTATTAATCTTAGGGCATGGTTGTAAATGGCATGTAACTCGTTTGATTTTGGCTTTCGTCTCGCTGCGTTAATGCGAATTGGAACAACGCAAACTTCAACTTACGCTATGTTTCAAGCAGTGGTGCAATTACAACGAACAATGTGTTCAACTCTAACACCAACGTCAACTCTTCGTGCCGTGGGCTTCGTCCAGTCTTGCAGATTCTATAAAACTTTTGATATGCAAACATATCTACTCAGCAATAATATAATTCTGTAATGTTTTCTTTTATATTAAACTGATTGTAGATAGAGTTACATACCTGAAGCTATAGAAACAAACCTATGTCCTTGTAAGTATTTACATTAAAAGAAAGCTTAACAAAAAATACGTACATAAAGAAGAAAAACTGCTATTATTCTATTTTCTTAGCTTCCCTTAGTAGATATTGACCCACTACTTTGATGAGCTGAAGCTTAAATTTAAGGAGAAATTATAATAAGTAGCAACCTCTTAAGAAGCTTTCGTAAATACCCTAAAGAAAAGATAGATGAAATTTTTTGTTAGTAGTAGCAATAATTATATGGAGTTTTAAGTAATTATTGTAAAGTCGAAAAGGATAAATTTCTATTACTATCTCACCACTTGAAAATGTGAGTGGTTCTAAACTTATTCTTACTTCTCATAACACAAAACGATTTAAAGAAATATTTAAATCGGTTAAAACATTATTCATTCTATATTATTCCTTCGATTTAATCGCTTCATCACCATCCTTTTATGAAAAATTAAAAGGAGTGGTAAAAATGAACCAAACTATGGAAGTTGAAATAAAGAAAGAATTTGAAAATTATATAGTCATTTACAAGACTATGTCAGATGACAGAACAAAAGGATTTTACAGAGTATATGGAAAGGATGCAATAGTATTTGCGTATTTACTAAAGCTAAAAATAAGATACAAATATATAAATGTAGCCAAAGTAAAAAGAAAAATGTTAAGCTCAAACAAAAAAGAAGACAGCAAAAAAGAAAAGGTATTTACATCTTATGTATCAGTGCCACTACACAAATTTAATGAAATAGTAAGCATACTAAACTATAACCATGTAAATTACATGATAATAGACAAAGCCGCTAACTACAATGTAATGGTAAGAAAAGAATTTAAAGTAAACAAATATGAAAACTACTATAACAAAGGTCTTCACTACATAAGAATATTACCAAAGATAAATACAATAGAGTCATTCTTAGAAAGAAATTCTGATAATGGAGAAATAATGTACCTGATTTATGACATAGAACGTAGTATAAATGACTTCAAAAAAAGAAATGAAAACAGAGATACTAAAGACAATAACAAAAAAGATTTTAAATAAAGTTTTTCCAATAAAGATTTTTGTAAGATTTTAAAAATATTATTTAAATATATTTTTAAACAATATTTTAAATAATAAAATAAAACGAAAAGATTGAAAGAAAAAGGAATAAATTAAAACAGCAGTTGTTGAAAAGCACATCAACAACTGCTTTATAATATTAAACAGAGATAAGAGAAAAGCAACGTTTAGAAGAAAACAAATAATTAAAAAATTAAAGAGTATAAAGATTTAGGAGTAAAAATATTTATAAAAAGTTTTGAGCGAAAGGGGAAAAGAGAGAAAAATGACAAAAGAAAATGATAATAAAAACTTATACAATACAAATGAAAAGAAAAAAGAAACGAACACAAATAAAGAAAAATTAAATTCAAGTGTGAATGAAAATATTAAAAATGTAAATTCAGATTTTGATGAGAACTTGTTAGAATTTGCGATGGAAGAAAAATTTAAACTACTAAACTACACTTATGAATTCATAAACAAAATGTACACAAATGTACAAAATTTCCCTAAAAAACACGAACTTATAAAAAACAAACTAGTACAAACATCATTTGAGCTTTTAGAAAAGATAAGCTCAGGAAACTATAGCCATAACAAAAAATACAAAAGACAAATGGCAGATGAGGCTGTAAGCAAAGTAAAAACAATAAATTTTTTACTTTACATGATGGAAAACGATAAAATGATATCAAACAAGATGACACATAGACTTAAATTGCAACTTGATGAAATATCAAAATGCCTAATAGGCTGGAGAAAAGCAATATAATATTCGAAAGAAAAGAGGGAAAATGAAAAGATTCAAAAACTTGTATGAGAACACATACAAAACAGAGAATATAGAAGCATGTTATAAAGAAGTAATGCGAAACACTAAAAATAAAAGGCAAGTATATAGATTACAAAAAAATGCAGATAATATAATAAAATCAATATATGATGATTTAAAAAACGAAAAATATGTTGTTGGAAAATACAACGTTTTCGTTATTTATGAGCCTAAAAAGAGAACAATAGTAAGCCAAGGAATGAAGGACAAAATAATAAATCATTTAATAGCAAGAGAAATATTATACCCGGCAATATTTCCGTGTCTTTTGCCATTTAATGTGGCAAGCAGGCCACAAATGGGAACAAAAAAAGCACTAGAATATCTTGAAAAATATAGAACAATGTATGGAAAAGATGGTCAAAAATACTATATGTTAAAATGCGACATAAGCAAATTTTTCTTAAGTATAGATCACCAAATACTAAAGAAGAAATTAAGAAGAAGAATAAAGGATCCAAAAGCCTTAAAAATATTATCAGATATAATAAACAGCTACCAAACTGGAATAGGCATAGGTAGTATGACTAGCCAAGTATTAGCAATATTTTACTTAAACGACTTAGACCATTACATAAAAGAAGAACTGAAAATAACAGGCTATATTAGATACCAAGATGACTTCTTATTATTCTCAAAATCAAAAGAATACCTAGAATACTGCTTAGAGAAAATAACAGAATTTTTGAAGAAAGAAAAGCTAACCTTAAACAGAAAAACAAGAATATATTTAAGTACAGAAAATATATGTTTTTTAGGAAGAAACTTAAGAGGTCAATATGCCAAAAGAAGAACAGTAAAAAGGAGAATGAAAAGAAGAAAATACCTAATGCTTACAGGTAAAATCCCTGTAAGTAGCTATATAAGTTCAAAAATAAGCTACAAAGACCTAATGCGGAAGTACATAAAATTATAATTTGAATATATATTAATACGCAAAATAAAGAGCTTATTACAACTAGCCAAATATAAGAGAAGATGATAAAAAATAAAAATAGATTTTTAAAATAAAAAAGCAATAAAATAATTGTATAAATAGAAGTGCAAGTATTTTTTCAATTTTGTAATATTACGATAAAATTAAAAAAAAGACTTGCATTTTTAATTTTGTTATATTAAAATCATCACAGGTGGAACAAAGTGGTGAAAAGTGGTAGGAGGTGAACAAAATTGCTAATTGGTGAATATGAACACACCCTTGATACTAAAGGCAGATTAATTTTACCTGCAAAAATTAGAGAAGACATCGGTGAAAAATTCATTATAACCAAAGGCCTTGACGGCTGTTTGTTCGGATTTTCTAAAACCGAATGGAACAATTTTGAAGAGAAACTAAAAACACTTCCACTAACCAATAAAAATGCAAGAGATTTCGTAAGATTTTTCTTATCAGGTGCAGTTGAAGCAGAGGTAGACAAGCAAGGAAGATTCTTAATTCCATCTAATTTGAGAGAGTATGCTTCTCTTGATAAAGAGGCAGTAATAACTGGTGTAGGCACACGCATTGAAATTTGGAATAACGACAAATGGAAGGTTTATAACAGTGAAGAAAACTTATCAGCAGACCAAATTGCAGAAAATATGGCAAACTTGGGAATGCTTGGAATTTAGTATATAATACTTTACTTGTTTAAAGTTTATATAGATACTTCGGAAAAAACAAAAAAATACAAAAGAATAAATAACATAAAAAACACAAAAGATGAAATATTAAAGAACAAAAGAATAGATATGATAAAAGCACAAAAGATAAAATGTTTTTAATATATTTTAAGAAAAAACTTTACAGATGAAAAAATTGTGCATATAATAGTTGAATTTTATGTACAAAGAAAACAAAAGCTTAAACTTGCTAATGATAAAAAGTTGGCATAGCTTTATGCCAACTTTAATGCTTTAAAAGGAGAATCATATTGGAATTTAAACACATACCAGTACTTCTTAATGAAACCATCGAAGGGCTTAATGTAAAGCCAGACGGAATTTATGTAGATGGAACAATAGGAGGAGCCGGTCACAGCAAGGAAGTAATTAAAAAATTATCTGATAAAGGACTTTTAATAGGCATCGACCGTGATGATGAAGCTTTAAATGCAGCAAGAAAAAACTTAAGTGGCTACAAAAATTTTAAGCTTGTACACGGAAATCATGACGAGATTAAAAACATATTATCAGACTTAGGAATTGAAAAAGTAGATGGCATCTTGCTAGACCTTGGAGTATCATCATATCAATTAGATGAAAAATCAAGAGGGTTTAGTTATATGCCAACAGATGATATACTTGATATGAGAATGGACAAAACTCAAAAGCTATCTGCACTAGATGTTGTAAATAATTATGATGAAGAAAAACTTGAAGATGTTATATTCAAATATGGAGAGGAAAGGTTTGCAAGACATATAGCTCATAATATTTGCATAGAAAGAAAGAAAAAGAAAATTGAAACAACTAAAGATTTAGTACAGATTATTGACAAAAGCATACCATTTTCAAAAGATCCAATCAAACAAAAAAGAACATTTCAGGCAATGAGAATTGAGGTAAACAATGAAATAAAGCCATTACATGATACAGTAATAAATTCAATAGAATGTTTAAAAGAAGAAGGAAGACTTTGCATCATAACATTTCATTCACTAGAAGATAGAGCTGTAAAAGAGGCATACATAGAGGCAGAAGGACATTGTAGTTGCCCAAAAGATTTACCATACTGTGTATGCAATTACAAATCATTAGGCAAAATTATTAATAAAAAACCAATAGAAGCAACAAAAGAAGAATTAGAATTTAACTCTCGTTCAAAGAGTGCAAAACTAAGAATATTTGAAAGACGAGAAAAAAATAAAAGGAAGGAAGGCTAAGAGAGTAACTTATGATAGTTGACTACTACGGTGCAGGCATTCAAACACTAGAAAGACCAACTACAAGAAGAAACACAGAAAGAGACATAGCAAGAAAAATCGCCAGAAGCAATAGAAATAAAATTGGCAGTAGACCAAGCTATGATGATGAACTAGAAATCAGAAGAATACCAAGCATTGAAAAACTTAACCGTGAAAAAGAACTAGAAATAGAAAGAAAAAAAGAAAGAATCAAGGCAAAAGCACAAAACAGAAAAAATGTAACATGTATCATGGAAATTGCTGTAGGATTTGTCATACTACTTGGAATAAGCTACCGTTACGCCTTAATAAACTCTACATTTAATGAAAAAGAAAAAATGAAAGCTGAGCTTGCAAGTATACAAAAACAAAATGAACAACTAAAAGTAAACATAGAGCAAGCAATGAATATAAATACAATAGAACAAGAAGCAAAAGAAAAACTTGGAATGCAGAAACTAGACAACAGCCAGAAGGTATATGTAAGTCTTGATAAGCAAGATTACATAGAATCATCGGCTAGTACTATAAATAATGAAGAAAATGAAACTTGGTGGAGCAAACTACTAAAAGACTTATTCAAAATAAAATAAAACTTATTTAATTTCTATTTATATATATTTTTTATTTTATATGTATTAAAGTAACATGCTAAATATATATTAATATAATGTAATTAAATAGAATTAAGCAAAATTAAATAGAAAGCTTCAAAAAGTAAATCTTAATGTTGGACGTTGTTATCAGATTTTATCCGATAAAAAGGTCATAAAATGGAAAAAGTTTTGCCTACGGGAATTATCCTGTAGGCAAAATTTTTATGCAAATTATTATAGAAACTATAAATAAAAAGATTTAATATTATATTGTTTGAAATGCCGCTAAGCTTACATGCGAAGCGCGAATGTTTCTTTCTTCCGAAAGTTGTTTTTGACTAACGAAGAAAGAAACGAGCAAGGCATGAAAAACAATATAATATTAAATCTTTTTAATACATTATAAATATTAATACTTAAACCTTCAATTTCTTGATAATCTTTATCTCATTATACAAGTCTTTAATTCTCTGCTTCCTTACATCCAACGCTATTTCGTACTCTTTTTTTACTTGTTCAAAATTATCAAGATTCTCTCCATTTTGAAATAACATTTCCATTCCTGATAAGTAATACTGATAGGTTTCAGGCTTTTTGGCATCAAGTCTTTTTTCATTGTATTTCTCTATTGTTTCAAGTCTTTTTATTTGTGATTGCAAATAAGTGGTATAGTTCATTACACAACTTATTTCATATAAAATATCATCTATAACAACACGAAATAATACTCTTAAAGGTTTTGGATTTATTTTCCCTAAACGTTCATTTTGTTTTAATTGGTCAAGTGCAACTAAAGGTTTAGGTGGTTCTGCATTTTTTATTAAATCTTTTAGTGTTTCTGATATGTTAACGTGTGTTTTATAATGTCTTTTGGTAACTAGTGCATCATATTCATCAGCAACTCTTATAATTTGACCAGAAAAAGGTATATCATTCTTTGTTAGTCCACGTGGGTAGCCGGTTCCATTCAGTGATTCATGGTGGTACCAAGGACCGTCTGAATAGGGTGCTAAATTTTTATCCTTCATACAATATTCATAACCATAAGTTGTATGTTTTTTCATAATTTCAAATTCATCATCTGTTAATCTACCATTTTTAAATAATATGTCCTTAGGAACAAAAAGTTTACCAACATCATGTACATAACCAGCAACCATGCAATGCAATGTAAACTGATTATTACAGTGCATATATGAGCAAATTCTTGTTGTTAAATTTGAAACGTTTCTACAATGTTGAAGAGTTAAATCATCAAGTCTTGTCATAACAGATAAGCTAGCTTTTAAATTAGGGTCTAGCTCATTTAAGCTAATGTTACTAGGACTATAAAAATCAAAATTATCTGAAAGTTCCATTAAAATTTCTCCTACTTTATAATGCTATCATTAAAAAAACATCATTACAATTAAGAAAAAGAAGTTGTTAAAATTTTGTTATAAAATTTTCGCTAAAAATGGACATTTAAAGTTGATTTATGATATATTAATGAATAAAAGTCTGATAAAGATTATTAAAGTGTATGGAAGCTTTTTAAATTCCAAATTTATAAGGAGAATGGCATAGAAAAAATCTCTGCTAAAAGAATATGTATTTAAAGAAATTAGAGTTGCAAGGATTTAAATCATTTGCAGATAGAACAGTATTAGAATTTAAACCAGGTATAACGGCTGTCATAGGGCCTAATGGCTCTGGAAAAAGTAATATTTCAGATGCTATCAGATGGGTTTTAGGTGAACAGAGCATGAAATCACTTAGAGGAGCTAAGTCTGAAGATATTATATTTGCAGGAACTCAAAATAGAAAGTCATTAGGTTTTGCAGAGGTTTCTATTGTGTTTGATAATACTGATTCATCTCTTCCTATTGAGTATGATGAGGTTACTGTTACAAGAAGATTATATAGAACAGGCGAAACAGGCTATTTTATTAATAAAGTACCATGCAGACTTAAAGATATAAATGAATTATTTATGGATACCGGAATTGGTAAAGATGGTTATTCAATAATTGGTCAGGGTAGAATTGATGAAATTTTAAGTACAAAGTCAGAAGATAGAAGACATATTTTTGAAGAAGCTGCTGGAATTGTAAAATATAGAACTAGAAAAGAAGAGTCAGAAAAAAAACTTGAGCAAACTAAAGTTAATTTGATGAGAATAAATGATATTTTAGTTGAGCTTGAGGCTAACCTTGAGCCTTTGAAATTGCAAGCAAGTAAAGCAAAAGAATTTTTAGATTTAAGAGAAGAGCTTAAGAAGATTGAAGTAGGACTTTACTTATATAAAATTAGAGATTTAAAATGTAAGCTTGAGAAGATTGAAAGTGATAAAGAGATTTTTGAAAATCAAAATATTGAAGAAAATAATAAGCTAGAAAGTATGCAAAGGTTAAAAGAAGAATTAAAAATTCAAATTGATAATTTAGATGAGCAAATAGAGAAAACCCAAAATTTGAATTTTGAAAGTAAGAATGAGATTGAAAAAATTAACTCTAATATTAAAATAAGCGAAGAGCGTATTACAAATAATGTGGCTAACCAAAATAGATTAGAAAATGAAATAACAGTTTTAAATAAAAACATTTTAAATCTTGAAGAAGATGAAAAAAATAGAGAACTAAAAAAAGAAAACTTAATAAACAGCAAGAAAAAATTTCAAGAAGAGTTAGAACAAAAAGAAAAAGAGCTTGAAGAACTTTCTAAAAAGTTATCCACAAAAGAGCTTGAGATTGAGGATAAAAAGAAAAAAAATGAAGCGTTAATTGAGAAAAAATACGAAATTCAAAATAATATTACAATGTATGAGACAAATTTTGAAAACTTAGAAAATAGAAAAAAGCAAAATGAAAAAGAGCTTGGTAAAATTGTTTCAGAACTTGATGATAAAAGAACAAAGAAGAATGAGATTACAAATGAAGTATTAAAAATTGAGCAAGTAAGAGATAGAAATAAAGAAGAACTCGAAAAGCTTGAAAAGAAAAAGACAGAGATTGAAGAAAGAACAATAAAATACGAAAATAAAATAAATTCTTTAACAGATGAGAGAAGAATTAAAAACTCAAAATATAATTTTCTTATTGAAACAGAGAGAGAAAAAGAAGGATATAGCAAGTCGGTAAAAGAGATTTTAATTGCATCTGAAAAAGACAAAGCTTTATCAAAAGGCGTCAATGGTGTATTGGCAAATATAATTGCAGTAGATGATAAGTACAAAACAGCAATTGAAATGGCACTTGGATCTAGTTTGCAAAATATAGTAACTGATACAGAAGATGATGCAAAAAAGATGATTGAGTATTTAAGAAATAACAAACTAGGAAGAGCATCATTCTTACCTATATCTTCTATAAAAGGAAGCAAAATTTCTAACATAAAAAACACACAAGGTGTTGTAGGAATAGCATCAGAACTTGTACACACTGATAAGAAATATGAAAACATTATATTAAATTTATTAGGAAGATGTGTAATTACTGATAATATTGAAACGGCAATAAAACTTGCAAAACTAAATAAATATTCATTTAAAATAGTAACATTAGATGGTGATATAATAAACCCTTCAGGTGCAATGACAGGTGGTTCAGTATTTAAGAAAACAGTTAATTTGTTAGGAAGAACTCAAGAAATTAAGAAGCTAGAAAAAGACTTAAAAGAACTTGATAAAAAATTAGAGAGTATAATAGAAGAAAAAGAAAAATTTGATAAAGAAAATGAATCATTCATTGATGAGATAAACGAAAAATCAGAAGAAATGCATAAATCTGAAATTGAATTTGCAACAATAAATGAAAAAAGGAATTCTATCGAAGGCGAAATAGAAAAGCTAGTAGCTAATAAAGAAAAAAATCAAAAAGAGATAAACGAGATAGAAGAAAAAAAGCAAGAACTATTAAACCATAAAAAAGAAGCAAACCTAGAAATTGAAAAGATTACAAAAGAATCAAATGAGTTACTTACAAAAATAAACGAATTTGCGTTATTGAACAAAGATGATCAAGAATATATTGACAATTTAAATGAAGACATAACAAACTTAAAAATTTCAGTATCATCATTTGACGAAAGCTCACAATCAATAGAAGAAATGATGGAGAGAATAAAGAATGACATTCAAAATGAAAAAGAAGGAATAAAAAACAAAGAACAAGAAATAGAGAAATCAAAAAAACAAAATGAAGACTTAAACAAATTAATTGCAGAATTAAAAGAAAATATTGAAAAAATAAAAACGCAATCATCTGAAAGCATTACAAAAATTCAAAATTTAAAAGAACAAAAAATAGAGAAAAACAAGAAATTAGATGAATCAGAAAAAAATATAACAAATCAATTTGAGATAATTCAAAATGTAAAAGAAAGCTTAGTAAAAATCGACTCAAAAAGAATATCAACAAACCAAGACTTAACAGACAAAATAAATGATTTATGGAATGATTACGAAGTTACTCCAAATAATGCAATGGAAAATTTTAAAGAACCTGAGAATGTACAAGAAACAACAAAGAAAGTAAATGAACTACATGAAAAAATAAAAGACTTAGGCAGTGTAAATGTAAATGCAATTGAAGAGTACAAAAAGCTTGAGGAACGTTATTCAGTAATGAACGAACAAAGACTTGACTTAGAAACTACAATTGCAAAACTACGTACAATAATAGATGATATGACAGAAACAATGAAGAAGCAATTTAAAGAAAAATTTAAATTAATACAAAAGAACTTTAACGAGGTATTTGTAGAGCTATTTGGTGGAGGAAGGGCAGAACTTACACTAGAAGATCAAAACAATGTACTTGAAAGTGGAATAGATATAAAAGTAGAACCAACAGGAAAGAAACTACAAAATATGATGCTTCTTTCAGGAGGAGAAAGAGCTTTAACGGCAATTGCTCTATTATTTGCAATATTAAAAATAAATCCTGCACCATTCTGCATTCTTGATGAAATAGAAGCGGCATTAGATGATGTAAATGTTTACAGATATGCAGAATATTTAAAGAAATTCAGCCAAACAACGCAATTCCTAGTAATTACACACAGAAAAGGCTCAATGGAAGCAGCAAGCACAGTATATGGAGTTACTATGGAGGAGAATGGGGTTAGTAAGTTACTTTCTATCAGCCTTAAGAAATAAGTGCTATAAAATAGGTGTTATAAAATAAAAAATAGAATAATATGTTGTTTTCCGAAGCCTTGTTCGTTTCTTTCTTCGTTAGCTAAACTAACTTTCGGAAGAAAGAAACATTCGCGCTTCGCTTAATCGCTAACGCGGCTTTCTCAAACAATATATTATTCTATTTTTATTAAAATATTTATATTGTTTTTAAGGCCTTGCTTGTTCTTTCTTTGTTAGTCGACTACAACTTGTGAAAGAAGGAAACATTCGCGCTTCGCATGTAAGCTACCGCGGCTTTTTCAAACAACATATTATTCTATTTTTTAGTAACTGTAAGCTCTTTTTGTCGAATATATGGTAAATCTTGCTATAACTTTTTGTTGATTTTTTTACTAACGTATGGTATAATTTTCACATATTTAAAAGAAAGGATTTTTTTATGGCAGTTAGTAAAACTGAATTAATTGATGATCTGAAGGCTCATGGCTTATATCAAACTGCCAAGTTTGTTGAGAGTGGTTTTCTCTTACCTTCTGATCTAATTTTCTATAAAAGAACTATTCCTATAACAGAAAAAGATTCTTCTGGAGATGATAAAACTACAGTTTATACGCAATATCCTCTTGCTGATTCTTTTGAAAAGCATTTGAATTATAGAATTAATATAACTAAGAATTATGATAATGAAAATATGTCTGATAGAAAGATGGCTTTTTGTGAGGCTGAGAAGCTTTGCGAGTTATTTGAGAAGACTTATAACATTCCAGTTCAATCTAGTTTGAGATTTAAGTCGCCTAAAAGTATTGCTGGTAAGATTATTACTCTTGAGATTGAACGTATTTCGAAGCTTATTGCCCTAAAGGCTGCTGCACCTAAAGAAACTCAAGATGAGCAGTTTAATTACATAGCAAGAGTTAACAGAGATCCAAATCTTACTCCTATTCAAAAGAAGATTAAGAATGAGGTTCAGAGCAATGATTATGAGTATAATAGGGAAATATTGAATACTTTATTAAAGGGTAGAGTTCGTGAGACTTATTTTGGAGATGAGAGGGCTGAGTATTACAAGTATATTGATGATTTATTAGATCCTCGTGTTCCTTTAGATTATGACCAAATTACATCAAAGTTTTTTGGTAATGATAATTTTTCAGCTGATACTCAATCTGCATTAGCAAGAATATTTTTCTACAGGGTTGTGTATGATAAAAATAGAATTGTTTCTGATGGCGACAAATCTAAGCTTGTAGAATGTACTGATGAGTTTAAATCAAGATTTACTCATGAAAATTTTACAATGCTAAGTGATAGTGATTCTATTGAATCAAATCCATTAAAGAAAGCTTTCAAATATGCAAGTATTCAAAGAATTATTGAAAGTTCACCAGAGTGGAAAGAAGATTGCTTTGTTCACAGGTACTCTTCACGTCTTGAAAGGTTAGTCGATGAAGATGAATTCTTAAGGGTGAAAGATTTAATTGGTATGAATATAGTAGCTCCTGAGAAGCTCCAAGCAGGGTATCATTTAGATGAGAAAACAGAAAATCAAGAGATAAATAAACTAAACAAGTCATTGAATGAACGTCTATCAAACATATTTACTGCTGAAGATTATTCATCAGTTGAAGAGCGTAAGCTTTATACAATTTTTGATGATTTTAGTATGCGTGTTAAGAATAATTATTTTAATGATGATGACAAATTAAAATGCAAGATTTTGCCTGATTCATTAAAACAATGGCGTAAATGGGGTAAATCTTATCTAGCAAATCATATTAAATTTGAGATTGCTGATGATCCTATGTCAGTACTAGAGGTGCATTTAGAATCAGATGTAATTGATAAGTTTGATGATAAATCGCATATAATGAGAAAAGGAAAGAAGCGTGATTTCCCTGAACTTATTATAGATATGCCTTATGATATGAGTTCACTTTCATTTGAAAAACAAGCTCAAGTACTTGAGAACTATACGTCAAAAGATTACTTAAATTTTCTTGATAACTTATACTTTTACTTGCCATTCTATAATACAAGAGTAAAAGATGAAAAAACAGGAAAGCACTATTATAAAGATAATACGATTGAAGAAAATTGCAGAACTTACTATGGAATTTATAATAAGAATCTACCTGGAAATGAACGTCAATGTGTAATGTACAGAAATTTACACTGGATGCTATCACATGTAAGGTCTGTAATGCAAAATACGCATGTACCAAAATCAATAAACAAAGAAATACAAACAGAAGATGAAATTGAAAAATAAAAAAATATATTATATGAAAAATCGAATATTATATTGTTTTTCGAAGCCTTGTTCGTTTCTTTCTTCGTTAGTCAAAAAAGACTTTCGGAAGAAAGAAACATTCGCGCTCGCTTCGCTCACTTGATCGCTAACGCGGCTTTCTTAAACAATATAATATTCGATTTTTCATTTCATAATTGCATAATTGCATAATCTTATTATTAAGAATTTTACTAGTTTATTAGTTTATTAGTTTGTTAATTTATCAATTTATCATTTTCTACATTATTTACATTTTTCTGACTCTTTCAAGTAACTTTATCATAAACATATTACATAATATATAACATAATTGATTTACAAGGAGTAGTATTATGTATAATTTTGTAGTAAATGGAGGAAAGAAATTAAGAGGAAGTGTAAATGTTTCAGGTTCAAAAAACGCTTCACTTCCAATACTTGCAACTGCACTTTTAAATGAAAATCCTGTTACTTTTGTAAATATTCCTGATATAGAAGATGTAAGAACAACATTGAAAATATTAACATTTTTAGGTTGCAAAGTTAACAGAAAATATGATAAAATCACGATATCTAGCGAGAATGTAAATAAATATGAAATTCCTAAAGAGCTTATGCAAAAATGTAGGTCTACTGTAATTTTAGCAGGTGCTTTGCTTAGTAGGTTTAATAAAGCTAATTTTTATTTTCCGGGTGGATGCAATATTGGTAAAAGACCAATTGATTTACATATCAAGGCTTTTAAGCAGATGGGTATTGATATTGTAGAAGATGCCTCTAAAATAATGTGCAGTACTAAGAAGATTGTTGGAGGTAAGATTAAGCTTGATTTTCCAAGTGTTGGTGCTACAGAGAATATTATTTTAGCTTCAATTTATATAGATGGTGTTACTACTATTGTCAATGCTGCAAGGGAGCCTGAAATTGTTGACTTGGCAAATTGCTTGAATAAAATGGGCGCTATTGTGAGAGGTGCAGGTACTAGTAAAATTACAATTGTGGGAGTTAAAAGGCTTCATTCAGTAATTTATAGGGTAATGCCTGATAGAATAGAGGCGGGTACTTTCTTGTGCATGGCTGCAATCACCAATAGTAACATAAGGGTTAATAATGTAAAGCCTAATGATATGATGGCTATTCTTAGAACTTTAAAATGTATGGGAATGAGTGTTACTATAAATAATAATTCTATTTATATCAAGAGTAAAAATAGTTTAAATAAGGTTGATGTTAAAACCATGCCTTATCCACGGTTTTCCAACTGATATAGGCCCACTTTTTGCTAGTGTATTGACAAAATGCAAAGGAAAATCTACAATAGAGGAAACAATTTTTGAAAATAGATTTGAATATTGTAAAGAGCTGATGAAAATGAGTGCTAATATTTTTATTAAGGACAGAGTTATAAATATAGAAGGACCTTGCAAGTTAAAAAGTACAAACGTAAAAAGTAAAGATTTAAGAGGTGGTGCGGCACTTTTAACAGCAGCTTTATCAATTAAAGGAAGATCTGTAATTGAAGGTGCGGATTATATTTTACGTGGATATGAAAATCTTGATAGAAAATTAAACTCTTTAGGTGCTAATGTTAAATTAGTAAAATCAAGTTAAAATAAAGGGCTGGTACAGATGCAAAAAAATATTCGAGAGGAAACTGTAAATAAAAAAAGGCTAAAGCAAATTCAGAAGCAAAAAAAAGCATTGTATAAAAGGAAGCAAAAGGAACTAAAAAAACTACAAAAGGCTGAGGCTAAGAGAGAAAAGCAAAGGATCAAAAGAAGACTTAATGCTAAAGAATTAAATAAAATAAGAGCATATAAAAGTATGATGAAGGGTATTTCTTTGTTTATTGCAATTGTCATACTTTTAATACTCTTACTTTTATCTCCTGTTTTTTACGTTAAAAATGTTGAAGTAACAGGTAATAAAGATATACCAGAAAATACGATTTTAAGCTTGGCAAATATTCCTGATTGCACAAATATTTTTAAGGTCACAACAAAAGAATTGAAAACTAAAATAAAAGAGAATGCTTACATAAATACTGTTAATATAAAAAAGATTTATCCATCAACTATAATTATCAATGTAACAGAAAGAGAAACAGCATATATGCTTGAGTATGCTTCATCTTATGCATATATTGATAATCAAGGATATATTCTAGAAATTTCAAAAGATAAGATAGAAAACAAAATAAAGATAACAGGTTACATTACATCAGTAGAGTGCATAATTCCAGGTAACAGATTGTGCCAAGATGATTTGAAGAGGTTAAATGTAATTTCACAAATTAAAAACATTGCCAATAATATAGGAATTGAAAATTTAATTACAACAATAAATATTGAAAAGAATAATTATTCTTTATACCTTGAAAGTGAGGGTAAAAAGGTTGAACTTGGTGATAATTCAAACCTAGAAACGAAGCTTTTGTATGTTAAGGAGATTGTTAACAGAACAAAGGGTGAAGATGGAGTTATTCACGTAAATGTTAACTTAAATGAGAAAAGGGCTTATTTTACAAAAAATACATAGTGGGAGGAATTGGTTTTGAAAGAAAGCATGGTAAAAAAAATAACTATAACAGTCATTTGCTTTGTACTAGCTATGGCAATAACATTGCAAGTTAGAACAATGGCTCTTGCTGGGTCAACTGTGACTGCAAATTTTGCAAGTGATGAGCTTAAAAATAAGCTTCTTGAATGGCAAGAGAAATATGGAAAAATGACAATAAAACTTGAAGAATCATCTAAAGAGCTTGAAAAAGAGCGTAAAGCTTCTACTAATAATGATGAAAGTGCAAATAATAAAACAGAGGAATTGAAGCAATATAATATGTTACTTGGGCTTACAAATGTATCAGGTGAAGGAGTTGTAATAACTTGCAAAGATGGACAAGTCGGAAATCAAGTTGCAACTGATAATATAAGCCAATATCTTGTACATGATGCAGATTTAAGAGAAATTGTAAATGAACTTGCAAATGCTGGAGCTGAAGCTATTTCAATTAATGATCAAAGAATAGTTAGCCAAACTTCAATAACTTGTGCGGGAAATATTATATCAATAAATGGAGAAAAGGTAAGCTCACCTTTTGTAATTAAGGCAATAGGAAACCAAGAAGGTTTATACGGAGCACTTAGTAGACCAGGAGGATACATTTCTTTGATGAAAGAAGATGTATCAGTTGATATAAAAAAATTGAGTAGTGTTTCTATTAAGAAATATAATGGAGCTATAACGCAGAAATATATAAAAAGCAAAGAGAGTGAGAATTAAATAGAACGGAGGAGATTGATTTGAAATTTGATAAAAACGACAAAAGAAATAAATTGGTTTTGTCAATTACAATTGCAATAGTAGCTATACTGCTAGTTACGACTACAATTATACAATTCAAGAGTGTTGATGAATATAGAAAATCAAATATTGAAGATCTAAGAGAAGATGAGCTTAAAACTCAAATTGCGTCTTACAAATCAAAGTATGAAGAAGCAGAAGCTCAATATCAAGATAATGAAAATAAGATTAAAGAATATAAGGCTACTTCAAATGAGAATGAAAAAGCAGGAAAGCTTCTTGATGATGAACTAGAACAACAAAAAAACTTACTTGGTCTTACTGATGTAACAGGTGAGGGGGTTATAATCACACTAACAGATACAAATGAAGGAACATACACATCAGACAGACTAAGATATCTTGTAAATGAACTAAAATATGCAGGAGCAGAGGCTATATCAATTAATGATAATAGAGTTATCAATTTAACTGATATTGTGACTATAAATGATAGTTTTATAGTAATGTATGGAAATGTTAGAATATCATCACCTTATGTAATTAAAGCGATAGGCGATACAACTTATCTATTAAGTACGCTTAATATGAAGAATAGCGGTTTTGTTGATTTGATGAAAGCAGAAAATTTGCAAGTTTCTGTAGAACAGTCTAAGAACATTACTATAACAAAATATTCAAGAGATATTAATTCAAAATATTTGAAGGAGGAAGAATAAAAATGACAATCATATTTATTATTATTGGAACATTACTTGGGGTAGGCCTTGGTTTTTTACTTCCAACGATTCCTTACACTGTATCAAATTACTTAGCTATAGCAATAGTTGCTGCACTTGATACTGTATTTGGTGGAATAGCTTCAAATATAAAAAAGAATTTTGATATAAAAGTATTTGTGTCAGGCTTCTTTGTTAATGCGGTATTAGCTATGCTTTTAACATACTTAGGACAGAAATTGAATGTTGATATTTACTTAGCAGCAATAGTTGTTTTTGTTGGAAGAATGTTTAACAATTTAGGCATAATTAGAAGGTATTATTTAAACAAATTATCTGCTAAAGCTAAGGAAAAAAAGTAGTATAAATTTGTTACAAAATAGTTACGAAATTATTACAGAAATATTTCGATTTCTATTGACATTTTTTTTAAAATAATATATGCTAGGGCAAGAATAGAAATGACAGATTGGGAGGACGTTACTTTGGCTATAGGTGATATAATTGTCGGCATCGATATAGGTGCATCTAAGATTAGTTTAGTTGTCGGTGAAGTCAATAATTTTAATCAAATTGAAGTCATTTGTAACACATGCAAAAAGAGCAACGGTATACAAAAAGGTAAAATAATAGATGAAGCAAAATTAGCTGAATCAATAACTGGAGCAATTGAAGAAGCAGAAAAAGAAATGAATATGAAGATTAACTCTGCGTATATAACTATTCCAGGAAGGTATGTAACTATTGTTCAAAATAGTGTTACGAAAGATGCAAAAGACAAATATTCAGGAATATCTTCAAGGGATGTATCAAACGCACTAATGCAGGCCAAAGATATTGATATACCTGAAGGCAAACAATTAATAGATGTAGTTACTAATAATTTTGTACTAGATAATGGCAAAGTTATTGAAGATCCAATAGGAGCATTCAGTTCATCATTTGTACTAAATGCGCAGGTTTTGTTAGCTGATAAAGAATACATACGAACAATAACAAATGTTTTTAAAAAGGTTGATATTGATATAGACGGAATGGTTCCAGTAACTCTTGCAGAGAAAAACATTATTCTAGATGAGGCGGATCAAAAAGACTACGTAATGTTGCTTGATATTGGAGCCGAGAATACTGATATAGGTGTATTTGATGGTGAAAAATTTGTATATACAAATGCAATCCCAATTGGTGGATGTAACATCACCAATGATATAGAATTAGTATTAAATATTTCACATGAAGAGGCTGAAAAGCTTAAAAGACAATATGGTTTAGCACTTAAATCTTATATTGATAATGATAATGAAGTAGTACTAAATACAGTAAAAGATGGAAATAAAATTATTAAAAGTTCAAATATTGTAGAAATAATAGAAGCCAGAGTTGAACAGATCTTCGAACTTGTTAATAGAGATATATCAAATCAAGGAATAAAACAGAATATTAACACTGTAGTTCTTACAGGCCAAGGTATTACTAATATTAGTAAGAGTGACATTGTAGGAAAAATTACACTAAACATTCCAGTAAAAATGGCAACAGGAATAAAAACAATAAATTTAATAAAACCTAATTATATAGCAGCTTATGCATTAGTTAACTTTGTTGCAGCAAGACCTTTTGCTAAATCAGTATCAAGTAGTATTGATACAAACTCAAATGAAGGATTTATCAAAAAAATATTAGAAAAAGTTAGAGAATTCTTTTATTCGTAAAAAGTAATTATATAAAATAAATTTTAGGAGGAAGCTTTTATGTTAATGGATAATAATAGCTATGAAGAAAATACTAATACTAACGATACAGCAGTAATTAAAGTAATAGGTGTTGGCGGTGCAGGAAATAATGCAGTAAACAGAATGATTGATTCTGGAATTGAAGGAGTAGAATTTGTTGCAATAAATACTGATAGACAGGCACTTATGCTTTCAAAAGCAGGTACAAAAATACAAATTGGTGAAAAGATTACAAGAGGTTTAGGTGCAGGAGCTAACCCTGATATTGGTGGACAAGCAGCAGAAGAGAGCAAATCTGAAATATCAGAAGCAATTAAGGGAGCTGATATGGTATTTGTTACATCTGGTATGGGTGGAGGAACTGGTACAGGTGCAGCACCAATAGTTGCAGGAATAGCAAAGGAAATGGGAATTCTTACAATAGCAGTTGTTACAAAACCATTCACATTTGAAGGTAAAAAGAGATTAACACAAGCAGAACGTGGAATTGAAAGTCTAAAAGGTAAAGTTGATACATTAGTAGTAATTCCAAATGATAAATTATTACAAATAATTGATAGAAAAACAACAATGCTTGAAGCATTTAAAATGGCAGATGATGTTCTTAGACAAGGTGTTCAAGGTATATCAGACCTAATTAAAGTACCAGGACTAGTAAACCTTGACTTTGCAGATGTTAAAACAATAATGTTAAATACAGGTATGGCTCACATGGGTATAGGAAGAGCTTCAGGTGAAAACAGAGCAGAAGATGCCGCAAAACAAGCTATTCAAAGTCCATTACTAGAAACAACAATAGAAGGAGCAAGAGGAGTTATCATCAATGTTACAGGTGGTGAAAACTTAGGATTACATGAAGTTAACACAGCAGCAGAATTAGTACAAAGAAGTGTTGATCCAGAGGCAAATATAATCTTTGGTGCAGTAATTGATAAGAGTCTTGATGAAGATATAGTAATAACAGTAATTGCAACAGGCTTTGACAAAGAACCAGGAGCAAAAGAAACAACAATAGGAAAAACAGCTTGGCCAACAAAAGCTTCAACACCAATGCCTGGAAATGACGGCCTTGATATAGACATTCCACCATTCCTAAAAAAGAATAAGAAATAAAAAAAGATTTAAAATAAAATGTTAAAAAGAAAGAGTTTATTTTTATAAGTTTAATCCCTATAAAAATAAACTCTTTTAACATATAAGTAGAAATTACATTATTTAAAATATTGTGTAAGATAAAGCGAAGTGTAAATTTTTTTATTATCCTGTTTGATTCAAAATTTCTTTTCTCATTTTACTTATAATTTTTTTCTCTAAACGGGATATGTAACTTTGTGAAATTCCAAGCATATCAGCAACTTCTTTTTGTGTTTTTTCTTTTCCTGACTGAAAGCCAAATCTAAGTTCCATAATATTTTTCTCACGCTTATTTAGTTTAGAAATGGATGTCTTTAAAAGCTTTTGATAAACTTCATTTTCAAGTCTTTCTGAGGTTAAATCTTCGCTTGTTCCCAAAATATCAGAAAGCAAAAGCTCATTACCATCAGTATCTCTATTTAAGGGTTCATCAATTGAAACTTCACTCTTTAATTTTGTTGTTCTTCTCAAATACATTAAAATTTCATTTTCAATGCACCTAGAAGCGTAGGTTGCAAGTTTGATGTTCTTGTTAACATTAAAAGTATTAATGGCTTTCATAAGACCAATAGTGCCAATTGAAATCATGTCTTCAATTCCAACGCCGGTATTTTCAAACTTCTTAGCTATGTAAACAACTAACCTAAGATTATGTTCAACAAGAAGATTTTTAGCATCCAAACTTCCGCTTGCAAGTTCATTAATAGCTTTTTCCTCTTCAGAAGCACTAAGTGGAGCCGGCAAATCATCACTTCCGCCAACATAAAAAATATCGTCAACATTAAAATTATCATTTTGCAAATCTTTATAAATTTTTCTAATCGCTATAAATATATTCAATAAAATTCCCTCCTTTTTAAATAAAAAATAAATAAATAATAAAACAATAGCAATAAATATAAGTAGCAAATGGTAAGCAATAAACAACAAATATAAGTAGCAAATAATAAGCAATAAACAATAAATATAAGTAGCAGCTAATAAGCAATAAACAATAAATATAAGTAGCAGATAATAAGCAATTAATAATAAATATAAGTAGTAACATATTAGCAGTAAACAATAAGTAGTGAGTAATAAAAACTAGTACAAACCAACAGCTAACAACTAACTATTAACTACTAACTACAATATTTATAACTACTTTGAAAGTAGATTTAGACCAATTAAAGCAGAATGACTATTACTAATTTTTCCATCATATAAACCAATAATTACATCATTACTTTTGAGCAATTTTTTATTGCTAGATAATCTGAAAAATATATTATTACCTAAAAGAGAAACTTCAACTGATGTAGGTTTAATTCCAATAAGCATTCTTTCGCCACTACCAACAGAGTGAAAAGGAATTAGTCTCGGAGAAAGTGAAGCAATATTAGAATAATTATTTTTCTCATTCTTCTCATTTTTCTCATGAATAGGTGAATAAATTGGCACAAAAAGAGAAGAATAATCAAGTTTTAATTTCAGATTCTTTTCAACAACATCTTTTTCAATTACAATTACTGTTGCTTTGGAGTATGGGTCTTGTAATGTATTTCCTGAATCTACAAGTGCAGTTACATTAAAAGTAATTCCTAAAATATTAATTTGCAAATTGCACAGCAAATCCTTACTTTTTAAATATTTTTTATTAATAGCAAATGAAATTTGAATAATAGCAAATCCGATAAATCCTGCTAAAATGCTAACTTTTATCGGGTAAATACCTAAAAGAGTATGATTAGAAATGTAAAGATTATTTCTATTAAACAAATAAATCATTGCAAGTGAAATTCCACCAGTAGCAAATGATGTTAAGTAAAATAGCAAGGTCATTTTAAAAAAACATTTTGTTCCAAAAGTTACGAAGCACATCAAAAATGAAACCAATATTTTTGCAGTAAATGTGCAACAGACATTTGAAAATTTTGTATAAGATAAAACTGCATAAATAGCTCCTATCAAACTTGAAATGAATAACCTTAACTTGTAAAATCGTAGGTGAGAGCTAAAACCATATACAATAAAGCCAGTAGTAAATAAAATGATGTAATTCATAAACATGTTTTCAACGAAAATAACATCTAAATAAATGGTCATGTAAATATATTAGTATAAAAAAGATGAAAAAACTGTCAGAACTTGTCTGACAGAAAAATAAATTTTGAAAAGACAATCTAATGTGTTTTGCAAATAAAAATATAGGTTAAAACGCAAATAAAAATATAAATTAGAATGTAAAATAAATGCAAATAAAAATATAAATCAGAATGCAAAATAGATGCAAATAAAATACAAGTTAAAATATAAATTAAAAAAAGTATAAACTAGATTTCAACAAGAATAACATTTTCACCTATACATTTGATCTTCTCCCAAGGTATTACAATATCATCATTCCCAGAAAGAAAACTAAAAGGCTTAGAGGTGCCAGGAACGATAATAGAAGTAATACTGCCAGTTTTTAAATTAGCACAGACATCTTGTACATAACCAAGTTTTCTTCCATCACAAATATTAATAACCTCTTTATGCTTAAAATCCATACCTTTTTGAGCCATAAAACACCTCCAAACACTGACAATAGCAATAGCAACAACAATAGCAATGACAACAACAATCACAATAGCAACAACAATAGCAATGACAACAACAATCACAATAGCAACAACAATAGCAATGACAACAACAATCACAATA
>CAKOXK010000004.1 GCA_934130085.1 uncultured Clostridia bacterium | reverse complement strand
AAATTTAAAGAAATAACTCCTTATATCGCAAAAGCTTTATATATAGAAAGCTATAATTAAAAGACAGCATTAAGCTGTCTTTATTCGTATCTCTTATTATCACGACAAATTACTATTTCTCATTTTTCCATCATTTTTTCTAATAATTTTGCTTATATTCAGAAATCACAATTTGATGCTTATTTTTAACATGAGTTATAAGTTACATTTCTTTTTTAATCCTAAATTTATTCCATTTGATATTATCTTCTCCATATTATCTACTAAATCATCTATATCTTTTGGCATTACAACCAAGTTATAGTTCGATGGTTCCAAACACATCTCAACTAATTTATATTTTTCTTCAAAACTTGAGCCTTCTAGAAAATTAAACTCTTTGTACTTTTTCATTAATATATCAAAGCTATTGGCTACTATTGTAGAGGCATCTACCACTGTTGGCACACCTACTGCTATTACATCAACTCCCATTGTTTCTTTACTTATCTCTCTTCTTCTGTTTTTCACTCCACTCCCTGGTGTAATCCCTGTATCACATAATTGAATTGTTTTTAGTAACCTTGATATATCATTTGACGCCAATGCATCTATTGCAATTATTAGTTCAGGTTTGACTTTATCAACAATTGCTTTAATTATTTCTTGGGATTCTATTCCTGTTGTTCCTAATACTCCCGGTGATATTGCTGATACTTCTATTTCATTTTCATCCAATAACTCTGGCTTGTATTTAATTATATGCCTTGTTATTTCAATATTCTTTATAACATTTGGACCAATTGAATCCGCGGTTGTGTCTACATTTCCAAGACCAACCACTAATACCTTATTTACATTTTGTATAATCTTTTTTAATTCCTCTGCAAAAATATTTATAGCCTCATTTAGTTCATTATAGGAAATAATATCAATATTTTTTATGTTTATAGTTATATAATTACCAACTTTTTTCCCGGATCTTTTTTTCTCCATTTTTATTCAAAACCTTAACTCTGGTTATGTCTATCTTGTCATTATGCTTTTTATTATAGATTTCAACGCCATCAATTTTATTCTTTTTTATATTCTTCTTACATATTTCTGCTCTTTCATCAGCAAGGTCCGTTCCAAAATTAAACATAGAAAATCATTCCTTTCCAATTTGTATTAGATATAATCATTATAAATAATTACAAAGATTATGAGTTCAATTGCAAATATTGCTAATATTGCTAATATTACTAATATTGCTAATAATATAATAATAAATCATTCTATTTTTATTATATTATTCGTCTATTATAAATAATTATGCAAAAAAAAAAGAATGCCCCTCCAAATTAAGCGTGGCATTCAAATAATATAAAATTAAGTTTTTACATGATATGTATTCTTTTAGTATAGATTCTTTATGAACAGTAGTTGCATAGTATTGCTTCTAGTCCTATATCAAGGTCTAGGTTTCCATTTTTACTGTTCTCATCTAATTTTATTAAGGCATTTATTAAGTTTTCTAATGCATCTTTTTTAAACATCCTTGCTTGTGATACATATTTGTTTACTAAGAATGTTTGATTTGGCTTTAGTTTTAAGTTTTGCGCTACGTTTTGTCCACAACACAGATGTATAAAATACAATTTTTTAAAATGCCTATATAACATTACCAGTATTATTTGAGTTGGTTCTTTATTGTATTGTAAATTATGTAATATTTGTATTGCTGATTTTATTTGTTTTTTTCCTAAACTATCTGTTAAATCAAATATAATACTTTCCGATTTTTTTATAGTAAGATTATCAATTGCTTCTTTTGTTATTGTTCCGTTTTCTCCTGCGTACTCAATTAATTTGCGGATTTCATTTATTACATCTTGCATATTTAATCCAGTGCATTCTACAAAATATTGGGCTACAGAGTTATCTATGTTTACATGATATGCGCTTGCGATTTGTTTTACATTTGATATTATATCTGATATTCTTTGTGTTCCAAATTCTTTGACTTCACCAATTTTTGAAATAGTATTAAATAGTGCATTTTTTTCTGCTGTTTCTTCTACAAATATTATCATAACATCTTCTATTTTGTTGTCTTTTAGATAATCCGATATTTTCTCTGCAAGTGGATTCTTCTTTGTAAATAGTTTTGTGTTTTTTGCAATTATCAGTTTTGTATCATATCCAAATGAAGGTGTTTCTATATCTGTTATAATGTTCTGAACATTATTTTCATCAACTTGAATATAGTTAATTCCAAGCACTAATTCTCCAAATTGTTTTTTTAGTTTGTTCAAGTAATTATTTTTTAGATAGCTATCCTCACCATATAATAAATAAACCATAACTCTCCTCATATATTTGTTTATAAATTTCGTTTATAAATAATGTATAATATTTTCGTACAAATGTTTACCTTGAGTATACTTTTTTACTACTTTAATTGTTTCAGTTAAAATCAACATTTTACTATTAAGAAATTATCAATTATGCTCCAAATATAATTCTAAATACTTCTGATACACTCCATGCTTGATTGAATGCTCCCTTTCCTATTTTTGCATCAGGAATAGAATCATATATCTCTGGTATTCCACCTATTGTGGTTCCATTAACCATTTCATTGTAAAATGTATTTGCAGTATTTAATCTGAATTTCATCATTGTCTTTTTAAGCTCATCTTTTAAATCTTCGTCTTTTTCTTCTTTAATAATATTCTTTAATGCATCATAGTATGGACCTAGTAGCCAAACCCATGTAACTCCTTGATGATAGATTGAATCTCTTTTTACTGGGTCACCCTCATATATTGGTGCAAATTCTTTTTCATTTTTATCCAGGCTTTGTAAGCCATGTTTATTATATAATTTTTCAGTTACTGTTATAAAAATATTTCTTGCAATTTCTGATGTTGGGTCTATCACAGGGTATTCCATGCTTATTGCAAATAATTGGTTCGGTCTTATTTTTTCATCTTTTCCAACCTCTGCTGTAAAGAACTCTTTTCTCTCAACATTTATTACATCATATAAACATTTCTTATCTTGGTTATAAAATTCTTTTGCAAATGACGCCTTACATTTTTTAGCAATATATGAATATTCCACTCTTTTTAAGTGCTTTCCAAGTGTTGAACTCAAATTTTCCATAATTCTTAATGCATTGTACCACATTGCATTTATTTCTACAGCTTTTCCGCTTCTTGGCGTAATGGAAACTCCATTTACCTTTGCATCCATCCATGTATTTTGTGTTTCATCTGTTCCAGAAACTAAAAGATAATCTTTATCATCTAAATATATATTGTTTCCATCTAAATTAATACCATCGATGTATGAATTAATTATTGTTTTCATTGTTTTATATAGTTTGTCATGTACAAATTGATAATCGTTTGTATATTTTAAATATTTATTTACTGCATCAATAAATAATAATGATGCATCTACACTATTATATAATGGCTTTCCATCATACTCAGAAAATCCATTAGGGATAAGTCCATCTTTTAGCTTTAAAGCAAATGTAAGTAAGACTTCTTTTGCTATTTCATATCTTCTTGAAACTAGAAGTAAGCCTTCAAACGAGATAAATGAATCTCTTCCCCAATCTAAAAACCATGGAAATCCAGCTAATATTGAGTATAGTTTTCTAAACTTTCTATATACAATAAAATTATCACTTGCAACAATATATTTTCTAACTAAATCCTCATAAAATTCTATGTCTTTTGCATCTATTTTCTTACCTTGATTAATATCAAAAATGTTATTTTTAGGTGATAGAAGTTTTGATTCTTTAATTTCCTTTTCAATTCTTTTTATCTCATCTTTGATGATCTTCTCACCTTTTATATCTGCCATTTCTTTAAGCTTTAATCCATTATTCTGTAATGAGCATATAAATGTGATTTCTTTGTCTTCATTTTTTTTAAGATTAATCTCAAATGTACCTGGAACTATATGATTTTCAGTTGAATCAAATCCTCTTTCTTCTTCTCTTTTATAGTGCATGTTATAAAAAACATCATTCTTATGTGCTGTAAATTTGCTTCCTTTTACTAAAACATTTACTTTGTATTTTTTTTCAAATGTAAGCTCAAAAGAATTTGCATTTGATACTTGTTTGTAGTTAAATTTGTTTTTATGATATTCTGAATGGAAGTCTCTAAAATTCATTATTGGTGTAATATTAAATTTAGTTTTGGAGTTATTGTTTGATATTTTATAGTTTACTACTACAGCATTTTTGCCATATATCATTACTATTGATTTTTCAATAATTATTCCATTAACGTTGTATGTATACACTGGTATTATATCTTTTTCAAATGAAGTTTGATATTTATATCCATCTGTAATTTTTCCATCTACATCATTTGTATATAAATTAATTATCTTTCCGTTTATTTCTATACTTTCATCTACCTTTGATAATATCAATGTTCTTTCTCTTGGTGGGTGCAATGATGCAATTAATAAACCGTGATATCTTCTTTCATTTAAACCTCCCTTTGATGTTGAAGAAGCATACCCTCCTATTCCATTAGTTATTATCCATTCTTTCATTTGTTATCTCCTATTTGCTACTAGATTTTATTGATTCTATTCTTTTATTATATTTCTCGTTAAACTTGCTTTTTTTGCTTTTATCTCTTCTTTCAAAAATTTTTCTACCTGACTTTCTAAACTTTCTTTCTTTTCTTTCTCTTATTCTTCTTTCTCTTTTTGTTTCAAGAAGCTTTGAGTTAAGTGTCATATATTGGCTGTCATTTTCCATATCTTTGAACTCTAGTTCGTCACATACAAGTTGTATGATTGTTGATGCAATTACATCTGAATCATGTCTAATTGAGTCGCCCTCAATTTTTGAAAGATTACGTTGAACCAGTTTAACTCCTAAAGCTCTTGCTTTAACAGTGTCAGGTAAAACTACATCTGCGCCTTTTAAATTATATCTATGTATAAATTCAGGAACAATTTCTCCTGTATCATATATACAATAATCAATAATGCCATCACCTATATAGTCTTGAATAGCTTTTATGTGATCTGATAATGTGTATTCATCTGTCTGTCCCATTTCTGTCATAATGTTGCTAACATATACTTTTATTGCTCTTGAATCTTTTATTGCTCTTGCAATTCCATTTACCAAAAGATTTGGTATAACATTAGTATATAAGCTACCTGGCCCAATTACTATTGCATCAGCTTCTTTTATTGCATCAATTACTCCTGGAGCTGGTCTGCAATTAGTTGGACTTATAAAAATTCTGCTTATTTTCTGTACCTTTTCAGTTACAGCTTCTGGAATTTTATCTCTTGTTTCAATAACACTTCCATCTTCAAGCTCTGCACAAATTTTAATTTCATCTAATGTAACTGGTAAAACTTTTCCTGTGATATTTAGCACTTTTGTTGAATTTTCAACTGATCTCGAAAAATTTCCATATATTTTATTCATAGCAAGAAAGTATATATCACTAAACGAAAGTCCTTTTAGTCTGCCATCATCAAAATTTACATTAAGCAATGCATCCATTGTATTCTCATCATAAGATAAAGCTGATAAACTATCTCTTATATCATTCATTGGTAGTACTTTTAAAGCTTGTCTTGAATCTGTTGGAGTTTCGCCATAATCAGAAACAGTAACAATTGCGGTGATATTATCTGTATAATTTTTTAGGCCTCTAAGAACTGTATTAAGACCACTTCCACCACCTATTACAACAATTTTTGGACCTTGGTTGTATATTTTTTTGTTAAAAATCAAAGAATTTACATTGTTTTTTTCTGTCCTTGTATCACTATCCTCAACAAGAAGCTCAAGAGTTCTTCTTTGAATATGTATTATTGAAACTACTATAATTGAAAAACCAGCAATAAATGAAAGTACAATTTTTATAAGAGTCTTCCAATCAGGAATTGTTTTGTATACAATAATACTTGATATTCCATAGCATAATAATATTGTTCCAACTAATATTAAAAAAATCCATCTTTTCATTTTTGCATTTTTGTTGAACCATTTTAGAAAACCTTTCATTCTCCAATTATCCTCACTTCTTCTTCAATCTTAACATTATATTTTTCCAAAATCTTTTTCTTAACATATTTTATTAAATCAATAATATCAGTGGCAGTGGCATTTTCTTTATTCACAATAAATCCTGCGTGTTTTTCAGATACCTCAGCTCCGCCAATTCTATAACCCTTTAAGCCTGCTTCATCAATAAGCTTTGCTGTAATAAAATTGTTTCCTCTTTTAAATGTACTTCCTGCATTAGGGTATTCAAGAGGTTGAGAAGAAACTCTCTTTTCTCTATACTCATCCATCTGCATTTTAATGTCTGCTTTTATACCTTTTGAAAGTTTTAAAGTAGCTCCAGTAATTATACAATTCTTTTTCAAAAAAATACTTGTTCTATAATCAAATAAACAGTTTTCACGTGATACAGTATATAATTTTATTTCATCTAAGTCAATAAATGTTACTTCTTGAACAATATCCTTAAACTCTTTTTGGTAGCATCCTGCATTCATTGCAATTGCTCCACCTATTGTACCAGGAATACCTGATGCAAATTCAAAACCTGTAATCTCATTATTAAGTAATACTTGTGCTAGATATGCGTTGCTTACACCAGCATCAACACTTACTCTTACATTTACATTTGCATTTTCATAATTATTTAAATCATTATTAGCATCTTTATTTAATCTATTACTTATTTTTTCATTTTCTAAATCTTTTGTTTCTAATTCATTTTTTGATTCATTTTGCTTTATACATTTGATATTTTGTGCAAAAGGCTCTTCAATTTTAATATCTTTCGAAATATATTTTACTACAATCCCACGTATACCCTTATCTGTTACAATTATATTTGTGCCATTTCCTATCACATACAATTTTATATTATTGGCCATCGCCAAATTAGCAACCTTTTCAAGTTCATCAATGGAATTTACCTGAACAAAATAATCAGCGTTTCCTCCAACTTTAAAACTTGTATGATTTTTCATAGGTTCATTTTGCTTTACATTTTTCTCTCCAGCAATTTCCTTCAAATCCTCATAAAAACCGTTATTCATAAGATATATTCCTCCTAAATAGCCTCTTTATTTTATCATTTATATGGGTCTTTTACAATATTATTACAAAAATAACATTTATATTTTTTGTCGAATTTTGCTTGTAAGTTTTTCATGATTGTATTATTATATCTTTGTCAATCAAAAGACAATCATTAAGTCTTTCAGTGAAAAGACAATTTTTTTGACTTAAAGAAAGGAATTTATCAAAATGGGTGACATAAATGTTTATTCTGGTCCAATGAAATGTGGAAAAACTCAACAAATTTTAAACGAATATAAAAGACAGCTTATAGCTGGAAAAAAAGTAAAAATGTTTAAACCTTCAATAGATACTAGAGAAGGTTCTAATGTAGTAGCCTCAAGAAACGGAATTGACATTCCCGCAACTATAATTAACAAAATATCTGACCTTGAAAAATATGATGCTGAAGTGTACTGTATTGATGAGTTCCAATTTTTAAAAGGAAATGTTAAAACAATTGAGCAAATGGCTGACTCTGGTAAAAAGTTTTTTATTGCTGGACTTAACTTAACAGCCGAAAAGAAACCATTTGGCAAAATGGCTGATTTGCTTTGCATTGCCGATAATATAAATATGATGACAGCAATTTGCGATAACTGTAAAAATGAAAATGCTATTTTTACATATTTTAAAGGTGGTAAAGATTGTGATATAGTTATTGGAGATAAAGAATATCTATCACTATGCAGACATTGCTACGAATTACTTTCAAAACAAGATTTACTTGATGGAAAAGCAAGTCTAGCTTAAAGAGTGCCATATAATTAGAACTACAGAAAAAGAGATTTAATATTATGTTATTTTTCAATGCTGCGTTAGCTTACATGCGAAGCGCGAATGTTTCTTTCTTCCGAAAGTTAATTTTGACTAACGAAGAAAGAAACGAACAAAGCATGAAAAAAAACATAATATTAAATCTCTTTTTATTTATGTTCTTTATAATAATAGCAAAAATAGAGCCCCAAGCAATTTATACAAGACTCTATTTTTACTTTATTTTCATTTTATCTTTATCTATTTTTCATTGAATCTTTTGTATGATTAATTATCAATCATATTTAGTCCCATAGTTAACATACCTAATCACTTACTTGTTCCTGCAATTCTTTATTTAAGTTTGTGTCTATAGTTATAATCGTCTCTCTTTTGTTCTCTTTCATTTCTTCTGTTATTCCTTCTCCTATATGTGGGTAGAAATGTGAATAAACTTGGTCAAGAGAAAATAGTGAGACAAGCATAATACATGCTGCAATTTTCTTTTTATTATCAAATTTTTGGATTAATCTTTCTAGGAACGGTGCTATAAAGTAAACACAAATGCTTCCTCCTATTCCAAAGAAAATGGCACTTTCTAAACATACTCTTCCGTTAATATTGCAAAAGATTCCTGTGTAATCCCAATACCTTACACCATTTACAATTTCAATATACCATGAGGTTAAGTATTCAATTACTGTGCACCCAATCATTACTACAAAGAATGTAAGGAATGGTTTCTTTAATATTTGTCTGAATGTTTTGAACTGGGTTGCTATAATTATAAGAGTGCATCCTGTTCCGTATATTGGAAGCCAAGGCCCGTATAATGTTCCTCTGTTAACAAATACACCATAATTAAATATGAATAGTCCAACTTCCCATAGCCATCCAGCAAATGAGAATATAAAGAAAAATAGTATTAATGATGTTAACTTATACTTTTTATCATAGTCTATTTTTATCTTTTTAATCGCTATTTCGTAATTATCAGGATATTTTTGAATTGCATTTAACGCTTCATTTGAATAGTCAGGGTATTTTTCTTTTAATAGGCCTCTATCAAATAATACATTGTCATTTAACATTTCATAATTATATCTTTTATTTTCAATATAATCTTTTCTTAGTGTTTCATATAATGCTGTATAAGTTGATTTTACATAAGGGCTAACATAAATTCCAAATAATCCAAATGATAAATATTCTAATGCGTACCATAGTATAAATGATAAGTCTAGCTTGAAACACTGCCATTTATTTTTATTCATCATTTCTCTAGACATTCTTATAACGTCTTTACTTGATATGTTTGGATTTTCCGCAATAATATATGTACACATCTTGTACGAGTAGCTCTTTATGATTCCACCTATAATTGTAAAGTTCCAAAGAAACTGATATATTTTCATTCTTAGGACTGACTTTACAGTTTTAATATATCTTTCTCTCCTAAAAGGAAATAGCATTCTCCTAAGTTTTGTATTTCTATAATTAATACTTTCTAAATATATTCTGCTTTCGCCTATTAATATCGGGTTAGATATAAATATTTTTAGTCCTAGTGCTAAAGCTGCCACAATTAGAATTAGTGTTTTCTGCCCTATATTTTGCTCACCAAAACTATCCATAGAATAAGCAATGTTTTGCAATTGCTTTTTTCCTATCGTAAAAGCATTAAATATTGTGTAAAATACACCTTTTGTAACATTGTGCTCTTCATTATATTTCTGAATAAGACTTGTAGTTTTTCCTGTAAATAATTTTGTGAGTGATTCATTAAAGTATTTATCTACATAATCCTTATTTTCTACAATAGTTTGCCCTAAATTATTATCTTTTTCCTTTATAATGTCATTAAGTATATTTAGATTTGTAAAACTATCATTATTAATAAAATACTCGCCAATTATTAAGGTCATGAAAAGTCCTACTAAAAGTAATGTCCATAAGTTGTTTTTTAAATTTTTCTTTCCTCTATTCTTTAAATCTTTGATTTGCCACATAATTTTCTCCTCATAATTATTATAATGCCAACATAATCTCATTATAACAATCTTTGACCATTTATTACAATAGAAAAGAAACTAAATGTCATACTTAAAATATTATTTTCTTTGTAATTATAATACTTTGTAATCTAACTCTTCTATTTTTTGTTTTAATTCTTCTTCATTAACATTATCATCTGCCTTTATTTTTACGTTTCCACTTACATGGTCAGCTTTAACATCTTTTACTCCGTCAACCATTAAAAGTGTATTTTGAATTCTGTTTTCACAGCCTTTACATTCCATCCCTTCAACCTTTAAATTTATATCTTTCATTATTGTCCCTCCTATACTTTTTATAATATTCAGAAATTTTAATTAATATTTAACGTTTCTAATTAATATTTATAATTTCAATTGATTGATATATTATACATTTTTATTAAAATCTTATAATTTAATTAATCTATTATACATTTTTATTAGCATCTTATAATTTAATTAATCTATTATATGTTTTATTCTTTATTTCTACATTACACTTTTAAATATCAATCAATCTTTATTAATTCATATTTACTTGTTCCAAAGTCAAGTTCATTTGCCGCTTCTATTGTATGAACACCATGCTGTCTTTCAACTCTTGCAACAAAATGATCTCTGCCTGGATCTTTTGAATTATAAATTATATCAATACAAGCTTGATCAATTGCAATTGGATCTGTACTTGCAAGTATACCTACATCTTTCATGCAAGGATCTTCTGCAATTGCACAGCAATCACAATCAACTGACATATTGCACATAACATTTATATAAACAATTTTATTTTTAAACATGTTGTGAACTGATGAAGCAGCATCAGCCATTGCCTCCAAGAATTTATCTTGTTCAGGTAAATTACTCCATAATTTATCAGGGTCTTTTGTTAATCCTGCTGAATGTATCCATGTTTTTCCTCTTGAAGATGCACATCCAATTGAAAGTTGCTTTATTGCTCCGCCATATCCACCCATTGGATGACCTTTAAAGTGTGATAGAACAAGCATTGAATCATAGTTTTGAATGTGATTTCCAACATAATTCTCTTTGATTACCTTGCCATTTTGAATATCAAGTTTCAAATCATTATTATCTGCATCCATTATATCTACATTAAAATATTTACTCCAGCCATGCTCTTTCATTAATTCTTCATGTTTCTTTGTAGTATTTCTTGCACCACTGTAGGCAGTATTGCATTCAACAACTGTTCCATTTACCCTCTCAACTATTGCTTTTGCAAATTCAGGTCTAAGATAATTTTGATTTCCTTTTTCTCCTGAATGAAGCTTTACAGCAACCTTTCCAGGTAAGTTAACATTAAGTGTTTCATACATTTTAACAACACTTTCTGGTGTAATTATATTAGTAAAATATACTTTTGATTTTTCCATAACTTTACCTCCTTTTCTTTAATTTATCTATTTCTTTATTGTTAAATTCTGATAGCTATATTATATAACATCATGTCAGATTTAAGTCAATACTTTGCTTACATGTTTAAATATGCTCTTATTATTTTTGAAAAATATTTGTTAGAAGTGTAGATAAAAGAAGATATCGAAGTAATGTTAGTAGTATAGATAATAAAGATATATAAATGATATAAGAAATATAAAGGATATAAAGGATATAAGAAATATAAAAAAACAATCAAAACATTTTCTACTTATTATCTTTAAGATATTTCATAAAATCTGAATTAAATTAGCTATAAATTATAAATTGGGGATTCCGTATATAAGAATTTAATTGAACAAATGATTTAAAAAATTATAAGCTTGTCTAAAAGTTCAGGGACGTACCTTCCAATATATGGGGCACTTTGAATTGAATATATATTAGAATATATCTCATTAATAACTTTATTGGCATAGCTAGATGAAATTTTTGAAGAAAATTTTGCAATACTTCGTAGATGATTATAAGCTTTATTTGATATCGAGATAGTCATATTCTTGCATCAACCTCTCTTTCGATTCATCAACAGTCATAACTCTATTATTTTTAATATCATCTTCACTTTCTTCTAACGACATTAAAAAAACTAGATTATATATAAAATCATATAGAGTATTATTCTGAGAGTTAATTTGATTTAAAGTTTTTTTCATAAAATCCATTTTCATTATCTCCTTTCAATTTAGACTTTTATTTTAGACTTTTATTTTCGAGCATTTCTTTTATAGTCTTTCTAGTTAAATGCTTGTTTGTCCCTGGAATGATAGTTGTTTCGTCTTCGCCATATCTATCTATGTACTCAAACATAAGTTTAAATATCATTTCCGTGTGATTTAGACCATCAAAATAATCTTTTGGAACCGAATCAACAATATCTAGCATTCGTTGTTTTACATTAGCCATATTTACCAACTCCTCCCTTTAAAATTTTCAATAATAGTATATCACAGACAAATCAAAAATACTATTATTTTTTTTAATTTCAGTTATATAAAATTACTTTAAAACTTGCCCTTTCCCGTATAAATTGCGTTTATTTTACAGAATCACATTTAATTTTTTACTTGACGATATAAAATTACTATACTTAGCGCATATCGAAATAAATAAGATTTTGTATTGCACATTTTTCAATGCCTGTTTCCTTCATTTTTCATTAGAATTAAATAAATCCATGGGCTCAAATTTGCTTATAAGCTCATGGAAATTTTAAATTTTGAATGAATATTTTAATTTGATGTTTTATTGTTATTCATTGAGAAACATCTTTTTTGCATTAATAAGTCTTGAACATTACGAAGTGCTTCTCCAAATCTTTGGAAGTGAACAATTTCTCTCTCTCTTAGATACCTTAAAACATTTAATGCATCAACATTATCAGTTGATAAATCTATTAATTTTTCATAAGTTGCTCTTGCTTTCTGCTCTGCTGCTAAGTCTTCTTGCAAATTTGCAATTGGATCACCTTTAGCTGCAAATGCAACTGCATTAAATGGAATGTTACCAGCAGATTGTGGATATACATCTAATCCATGGTCTGTATAATATGCCTGTAAGCCGGCTTTCTTTATCTCATCTATTGTTGCGTCTTTTGTTAGTTGATGAACTAGTGTTCCTACCATTTCAAGATGACTTAGCTCTTCTGTTCCTATATCATTTAACGTTGCTTTTGCCTTTTGATCTGGCATATCAAACCTTTGTGATAAATATCTAAGTGATGCTCCAAGTTCTCCATCAGGTCCACCATATTGACTTATTATCCATCTTGCCAACATTGGATCCTTATTTTTTATTTTTATTGGATATTGAAGCATTTTGCTATAATTCCACATTTGCTAATTTTCTCCTTCCCATGGCCATGGTGATGATATCCACCTATAACTTTCACATGGACAATAAATTGAAAGTGGGCCGTATTTTCTTTCATAAGCCTCATAACATTTTTTATATTCATTTGCATATTCATTATGAAGTACCAATGCCTTTTCACATGTTGGATGTGTATCTAAGTACAATATTAAATCATTAATTGCAAAAGCATACGATTGCACTTTATTCATAAGCTCTTCTTGTGTCATATTACTATTATCACAAGAAGTCACACAATTATAGTACATATTTCCTCCTATTAAAAAATTTAAACTAAATAATTACTATCCACTTTTTCATTTTCCTATATTTCTTGTCTGCTCTCTTAAGTACCTATTCTCTCTCATACTATCTCCTGGATCATAAGGACTTACAAGCTCAGGAAAAATAGTTCCCATTCTTAATCCTACATCTGGCTTAAATGTTTTATCAATATACTGAATTGGAACATAACTTTGACCATACATATAATTAGTAGGAAAAACATTTTGATCAGTAAATCCACACGAGCATTTTGATTTATCATTTTGATTATTTCTTGCAGATGTTGAAACCATATTATTAGTGCAAGAACAGCTATTTGAATTATTCTGATATCTGTACATACTGCCTCCTTAATTTTTTATATTACATTTTATTCTTAAAAAACATTTAATGTGACTATAAAATTTAGAGAGGCTTCATCATAAAGAACCCCCTTGTTATTAGTTTTCTCTAATAACAAGGGGTATACATTTAAAAAATTATAATATAAATTTAACTTATATATTCATTATTCCACCAATTACTTGGCTTTCTTTCTGTAGTGGAAGTATTTTATTTCCACCAGCAATTACAATCTTATCACCTTTTTCAAGAATACCATCATTTTCAAGTTTAGTAATTCCTTTACCAATAGTAGCATCAATTGTTTCTTCTGCTTCTATAAATACAGGCACTACATTTTGGTCAAGTGATAATTTATGATATGTTTTAACATTATCAGTTATTGCAATTATTGGGCATGCAGGTCTATATCCTGAAAGAATATTAGCAGTTTCACCTGTATGAGTATATGCAACAATAGCATTTGCATTAACATCCTTTGCTGTTACACATGATGTATAAGCAATATTAGCCTTTAAGTTATCTTCAGCGCCAACAAATCCTTTTGTTTGGAATCTCTTCCAGTAATTTGTATCACCTTCAATAGCCTTAGATATTTTAACCATATCTTCAACGCACTCAACTGGATATTTACCCATTGCACATTCACCAGAAAGCATAATGCATCCTGTTAAATCATAAACAGCATTAGCAACATCAGAAACTTCTGCTCTTGTAGGTCTTGGGCTAGATTGCATTGACTCAAGCATTTGAGTAGCAGTTATAACAGGCTTTCCAACTTCATTACATCTCTTAATAATATGCTTTTGAACAATAGGAACTTGCTCCATAGGAATTTCAACACCCATGTCACCTCTAGCAACCATTATACCATCTGATAAAGCAATAATGTCTTCAAGATTTTCAATACCCTCTTGACTCTCAATCTTTGAAATAATGCCAATTTGTTGACCACCATTATCATCAAGTAATTTTCTAATTTGTTTAACATCATCTGCTCTTCTAACAAAAGAAGCGAAAATATAATCAAAACCAGCTTTTACACCTTTTGTAATATCATCAATATCTTTAGCACCAAGAGCTGGTAAGTTAATAAATACTCCAGGAATATTCATTGTTTTTCTAGAACCTAATCTACCAGTATTCTTAGCAACACAAACAATATCTTGTCCTTTAATTTCTTTAACTTCAAACTCAATTGCACCATCATCAACAAGAATAGTTGAGCCAGGTTTTACATCTTTATATAAATCTTTAAAACTAATTGTAGTCTTTGTATTATTACCAATAATATCATCATGAACAAATGTAAATTCTTGTCCTTCTTCAATAGTAACTTTCTCATCGCCAGACTCAAGTTTACCAGTTCTAATCTCTGGTCCCTTAGTATCAAGAGCCATAGCAATTGGTAAATTTAACTTTTCTCTACATCTCTTAATTGTAGCGATTTTCTCAGCATTCTCCTCATAACCACCATGAGAAAAATTAATTCTACATACATTTAAACCTGCATTCATTAATTTAGTAAGCATTTCTTCAGACTCACTAGCAGGTCCAATTGTGCCTATAATTTTTGTTTTTCTAAAATCTTTCATTTTAAAATCCTCCCTTAAAGCTTTCTTATTATACCACCATTATTATCTAAATACAACAATTTACATGCGAAATTTTTCTATTTTTAAATTATTTAATATAATATTGTTTATTCATGCCACGCATTTTCGAGGTGCGAATAGTGCAAAACTTTACTAATTAAAAGGCTCAGTGAAAAAATCACAGAGCCTTCATGTTAATCAGTTATCCATTTAATTAAGTCTAAATTCATTGGGTTAAGAACCATCTCATTCTTTGGAATTACTCTAAACGTATATCCATAATCTCCACCAGTTCTTAGTTCAATCTTTGCGGTGAATTTATGTGTTTTTTCATCTGTTAACCCTTCATACTCCATTGGAGTTATTTGAATGTCATTTACAATTCCATCAGAAGTTATTTTTCCATAATAAACCTCTGCTTGAATATTTTTAATATCAATGAATTGTTCAGGTATTGTAACTTCACATCCAACTTGTATTTTGTTTCCTGCATCTATTGTAATATCATTATAGTTTTCTTTGCATTGCTTAATTTCAATCTCATCAAAATGCTTATACATTGTTTCTTCCCATTCATTAAGTTTTGCAACATTTTCAATATTATTATAATATTTTTTGTTTAGATTGCATAATGGGATATACATCTGCTCTGTATAATCTTTTAACATACGAGCTGTAGAATATCTACCAGAATTTGAAACTATGTTATTCTTCATCATTTTTAGCCATTCATCTGAATAACCTTTTTCATTTTTTTGATAGTACATAGGTATTATTTTGTTTTCAAGAGTATCATATATACTATTTGAATCTGCATCATCTTGTTCATCATAGTTTTGGTATTCTGCATTTGTTCCTATAGTCCATCCATTTTTTTGGTTATATCCTTCTGCCCACCATCCATCAAGAACACTAAAGTTTAATACTCCATTACATGCAGCTTTTTGTCCGCTTGTTCCTGAAGCTTCCATTGGTCTTCTTGGGTTATTTAACCATACATCTACTCCTGAAACTAAATATCTTGACATACCAACATTGTAGTTTTCAAGTATAAATATTTTTCCTTTGAATTGAGGCTTTAATGCCAAATCATGTATATATTTTATTAGTTTTTTTCCATCTTCATCTTTAGGATGAGCTTTACCTGCAAATATAATTTGTATTGGTTTGTTTGATTCATTAAATATTTTTGTAATTCTTTCAAGATCTCTAAAAATTAGCGTAGCTCTTTTATATGTTGCAAATCTTCTTGCAAAACCAATAGTTAAAACATCTTTATTAAGATTTGAAACCATACTGTCTATTTCATCATAAGAATAGTTATATTTTCTTAATCTATCGGTTGTAAGTTTTTTAACCATTTTTAGAAGTTTTTCTTTACGTGATTGATGAACTTCCCAAAGTTTTTCATCAGGGATTTTGTAGATATCCTTCCATACATCATCATCATAAACATTGTCTTGCCAATATGGTCTTAAGTATTGATTATAAAGCTTCTTTACTGTTGGTGCAAGCCATGTGCAGGTATGAATACCATTTGTTACATAATCTATTGGTGATTCATTTGCTGGTACATTTGGCCAAACATCTGCAAATAATTCTCTTGAAACTGCTCCATGTAATTTACTTACGCCATTTTTCTTTCCTGCAATTTTTAAAGCGAGAATTCCCATATTAAAGCCTGAATTCATATCATCATTTGGTTTCATTCCAAGTCTGAAAAATTCTTCTCTAGAAATTCCAAGTCTATTCCAATAATCTTTAAAATATTTTTCAACTAAGCTTATTGGAAAAATGTCATTTCCCGCCTTTACAGGTGTATGTGTTGTAAATATTGTCTTAGCTGATACTATTTCTTTCGCAATATCAAATGAAACCTCTTTAAACTTCATAACATTTTTAATTAATTCGATTGTTAAAAATGCTGAATGACCTTCATTCATGTGATATACTGTTGGATTTAATCCAAGAGAATATAGAAGGTTAACTCCTCCCATTCCAAGAACAATCTCTTGTTTTATCCTCATTTCCTGGTCTCCGCCATAAAGTGTTGTTGTAATGTCTTTATACTCATCTATGTTTTCATCGATATCAGAGTCCATTAGATAAATCTCGCATCTTCCAACATTTATTTTCCAAACTTTTAAGTAAAGCTTTTTATCTGGAAATTTTAATGAGATTAATAAATCCTTACCTTCATGATCTTTTACACTTTCAATTGGTAGCATTGATAAATCAACATCTTTATAAACTTCTTTTTGTTGTCCATATCCATCTATTTGTTGATGAAAATATCCGTGCTTATATAATAGACCAATTCCTACAATTGGTATTCCCATATCGCTTGCAGTTTTAATATGATCTCCTGAAAGAACTCCAAGACCTCCTGAGTATATGGCTACAGTTTCATCCAAACCATATTCTGCTGAGAAATATGCTATTAAATCATTTGAATTATCAGGATATCTTTTTGAAAACCATGTGCTTTTTGTGCACATATAGTCCTCAAAATCTCTAACAATTTTATCATACCCTTTTAAGAAATCCTCATTCTTGCAAATTTCTTCTAACTTATCTTGTGAAACAAGTTTCAAAAATTTTATAGGGTTCTTTTGGCAGTTTTCCCATAAATCAATATCAATTTGCTTAAATAACTTTAAAAAATCAGTATTCCAAGACCACCATAAATTATATGAAATATCATATAATTTACCGATTCTCTTTGGTAATTGAGGTCTTACTGTTATTTTGTTAAATAAATAAGACATTAAATTTCCTCCTTAGTTACTATTCTATTTTATCTTTCTTACTTGTAATTGTCATTTAATAAAGATACAAATACAAATATCTTCATCAAAACAAGTGATACTAAAGCTATTGTCCTTTGCATCATCTTTTCTTTCGTTGTGATTTACATTCTTTCTTTCATCAAACAGTCATTAAAATATTATCATATAAACAATTTCAAGACAATTATTATTTTTTTATGTAACACATTTATAATAAATGCTTCCGTTTAGAACCCCCTATTGAATCCATTATTATTTCCATACGAAGTAAATAGTAACAAAAATATTATTAGAAATAATAATATTTCAGTATTGTTATTCTCAAATATATTATCTAAAAAGTTTGATGAATTATTTAAGTTTCCAGGATTGTTTCCACAACAAAAATTATCCATAATTCAGTCCTTTCTCTTTATATTTAACTTTATTGCTGTATTTAATACTTTCTCTAAATTTTTACCATCGTTATACACACGTTCTTTTTTTATATCATATAGTATGCTTTTATTATTTTTTGTGTTACAATATATTAAGAAATTTTATTTGTAATATTAATCGGAGGAATAAATGGTAGAATTACTTTCGCCTGTTGGCGATTTTGAGTGTTTAAAAGCAGCTGTTCAGAATGGTGCAAATGCTGTATATTTTGGTTCTGGAAAGTTTAATGCCAGACAAAACGCTACTAATTTTGATTTGGATTCACTTGAAAGAGCTGTTCAATACGCGAAACTTAGAAACGTAAAAATAAATTTTGCTTTAAATACTCTTATAAAAGATGATGAATTTGAAGATGCAATAAATCTAGTAAAAAAAGTTTATGAACTCGGTGTAGACGCAATAATTGTACAGGATATTGGCCTTGCTAAGTATATAATTGATAACTTTCCTGGCATGGATGTTCACGCTAGTACTCAAATGACTATTCATAACTTGGAAGGTGTATTAATGCTTGAAAGCCTTGGTTTTAAAAGAGTAGTTTTGTCTCGTGAGCTTAGTCTACATGAAATAGAATATATATGTAAAAATTCTAGTATTGAAATAGAATGCTTTGTTCATGGAGCACTTTGTATATGTTATTCAGGTCAATGTTTATTATCAAGTAGTATTGGAGGTCGTTCAGGTAACCGCGGAAGATGTGCTCAGCCTTGTAGACTTCCCTACAAGTTGTGTGAAGAAAATACCCAAAATGAGAAAACATATAAAGATATCAAACTTGTTAACTCAAAAGAAAATGAATTTATCATAGATGAATCGATGAACCTTGATCGTGGCTACTTATTAAGTACACGAGATTTATGTTCTTTAGAATTTTTGCCATCTCTTATAAAAGCAGGCATTACTTCTTTTAAAATTGAAGGAAGAATGAAAACACCTGAATACGTTGCAACATGTACAAAAATTTACAGAAAATATATTGATTTAGCTTTATCAGGTTCACAATACAAAATTGATGATTCTGACATAAAATTACTAATGCAGGTTTTTAACCGTGGTTCATTCTCAACAGGTAATTTTATTGAAGAGCCAAATAAGGAATATGTTTTTAAAGAAAAACCAAATAACATGGGATTGTACATTGGAAACGTTTCAAAAATAAATTCGAATAAAGGCCTAATTACATTAAAGACTAATGAAAAACTTGAAGTTGGAGATAAAATATCTTTTCAAAAAGAAGAACATAAATATACAATCTCTGAACTTATGAAAAATGGAGAAAACATTCATATTGCAAACGTAAATGATTTTGTTACAATAGGTAGAATGAAAGGAAATATACATTTAGGAGATAAAATTTACAAATTAAGCAGCAATACTTATTCTAAAGAAATCTCTGAACACTATAATAAAGAGAATGTAAAAATTCCCCTTGTTGCATATATCAAAATAAAAAAAGGTCAAAACATCGCACTAGAAGTGACCTCAAAAGATCAAAGCTCAGGAATATATTTCTCAATGTCAGCAAAATCAGAGATTCCAATTGTACCAATTGACGCTATCTCCTCTCCTATAACTAAAGAAAGAATAAAAGAACAACTTTCTAAAACAACTGACACCCCTTTTATGTTTCAAGATATTGTTTTTGATATGGATGAAAATGTTTATATTCCTAAAATTTCGGCTATTAATGAACTAAGAAGAGAAACTTTGGAGAGTTTGCAAAAGCAGGCAATTCAAAGATTTAGTAGAGTAATAAGTAATGACAATCCTCATAATAATGTCAATAGCTTTAATGTTAGCTTTTCTAATAATGCTAATACTCCAAATGTTAGTAACATTAGCAATCAAAATGATAGTATTAAAACTGTCATCCTAGATAACTCATTATCATCTAAGGCAAATGCGGATGCAAATATAAATGCACATTATGATACAAATACTAGCAAAGCTTCATTACTTATCGAAAATCTTAATTTAAAAAATGACTACACTAGCTTGAATTTTAATATGCTTGAATGTATATATATTCCATTTAAATATTTTAGAGATAAACAATATGAAGAAATTCTCCTTTATTTAAGTGCAAAGACTAAATTGTACATATACTTGCCTCATATTTTAAAAGATAATTTTAGAAATGTTTTCTTCAACAATTTTGATAATATCATTTCTAAATATAAAATATTTGGACTTGTAATGTCTAATATATCATGTTTACATTTTTTTAGTAAGTACATAGGAAAACTAGATATTGTTGCTAATTATACCTATAATATTTTTAACAAATATACAATAGATGAACTAAAATCATTAGGAGTTAATAGAGTTACCTTATCACCTGAACTAGATGAATTTTCTTTAAAAATTTTAAACAATGTATCTAACTTCAACTCTGAGATTCAATCTGAAATGATGGTATATGGTAAATTAAGATTGATGACTATTGGTTATTGCTTACTTGGTTCATCTAATATGTGTTACCCTAATTGTAAGATGCTATGTAGAAAAGAAAATTCACATTTTTTCTTAGTTGATAGATTAAATATGAAATTTAGGATTATACCAGACAATGTTCAAACGATAAATGCAATTTATAATAGTAGAATAACCTCTATTAATTATAAGAACATAAATCCTAATTATGTTAGAGTTTCTGTTATTGATGAAACTACTTCAGAAATTAATAAAATTTTAGAACATGTTAAAAATGATATAGTATTTGAAGGAGAAAACTATACTAAAGGTAATTTTAATAAATTTGTATAAGTGTGTGCAATCTTATTATGCTATTATGATGTTATGATATAGAAAAGAGTAATTTAATATTATATTTTTTAATGTCGCGTTAGCGATCAAGCGAAGCGCGAATGTTTCTTTCTTCCGAAAGTTGTTTTCGACTAACGAAGAAAGAAACGAACAAGACATAAAAAATATAATATTAAATTACTCTTTTCTTATCTTCTCTCTTTTCTCTTTTTATTTTCTCTTTTACTTTTTTTAAGGCAAGCATTCCTTCTGTCATATCAAAAAAATTCTCTAAGTAATTAGAGAATTTTTTATTTTAATTATTTTGCTGCAACAGCTTTTTTTGTTGAAGCCTTTGTTTCTTTCTTATCAGCTTTTACTTCTTTAGCTTCTTTTACCTCAGGGTAAACGCTAATTTTCTTTTTATCTCTTCCAAGTCTTTCAACTTTCATTGTACCTGTAACTTTTGCATATAATGTATCATCGCTTCCGATTCCAACATTTGTGCCAGGATGCATTTTTGTTCCTCTTTGTCTGAAAAGGATATTTCCTGCTTGAACTAATTGTCCATCAGCTCTTTTCATCCCTAATCTTTTTGACTCACTGTCTCTTCCGTTATCGGTACTACCTTGACCTTTATGATGTGCCATAAGTTAATTCACCTCGCTTTTTAATTAAAATTTGAATTTCACTAGATTATAAATTCATATTACATAACTCTCAACTATGAATTATTCAGCTACTTTAATAGATTTGATTTCAACCTTTGTATATGGTTGTCTGTGTCCTTGTGTTCTTCTGTAGTTTTTCTTTGCTTTATATTTGTATACTAATATTTTCTTGCCTTTTCCTTGAGCTACTACAGTGCCTTCAACTTTTGCATTTTTAACGTATGGAGCACCAACTTTTACATTTTTGTCGTCAGATAGAAGAATAACTTTATCAAATGATATATTCTTTCCTTCTTCTGCATCTAGTTTTTCAAAGAATACAACATCTCCTTCAGATACTTTGTATTGCTTTCCACAACTCTCAATTACTGCGTACATAACTTAGGGTTCCTCCTTCTTCCGATACTCGCTAAGCATAAATACAAGGCACTTAGATATTATAATAATTCTAAGATTTAGCTGCCCGACCTAGGCGGTTTACAGATACTAATTATACACTAATATCAATGTTTTTGTCAACCATTATTCGAAAATTCTGTCAAACTCTTCTTGATTTATTTTTTCTTTTTCAAGTAAAACATTTGCTACTGCATCAAGCTTGTCTCTGTGCATTACTAATAGCTCTTGTGCTTTTACATAAGCCTCATCTATTATTCTTCTTACTTCTTTTCCTATTTCATCTTCCAAATCATTTCCTAATAATTCTAGTTGTTGATAAGGATCTTTATCTAGATTTATAGACATTGGTCCAATTTTTTCGCTCATACCATATACAGTTACCATGTCTCTTGCAATTTTCATTGCAACCTCAAGATCATTAGATGCTCCTGTTGAAATATCATCTAATGCAATTTTTTCTGCTGCCCTTCCGCCTAAAAGCGATATTAATTTTTCTTCCATCTCTGTTTTAGATAGATAGAATTTATCTTCGTTTGTTTTATACATTGTATATCCACCTGCAACACCACGTGGAATAATTGATACTTCTTTTACGTTGTTTTGTGTATCTAAATATCTACTTACTACGGCATGTCCTGCTTCATGGTATGCAGTTAGCTTTTTGTCTTTTTCAGATACTACTTTATCTTTCTTTTCAAGTCCTACTGTTACCTTTTTAAGAGCATCTTCTATATCCTCAAACGTAATTTTTTCGTGATTTCTATTTGCAGCATATATTGCAGCCTCATTTAAAATGTTTGCAAGTTCTGCACCACTGAACCCTGCTGTATCTTCTGCAATAGCTTTTAGGTCAACATTATCTGCAACTTTTTTGTTTTTAAGGTGAATCTTTAATATTTCTTCTCTATCTTTAATATCTGGAAGTCCAATTGTTATTGTTCTATCAAATCTGCCTGGTCTTAAAAGAGCTTCATCAAGCATTTCTGGTCTATTAGTTGCTGCAATTACTATTACTGATGTATCAGTATTAAATCCATCCATTTCAACTAATAATTGATTTAATGTCTGATTGTTTTCAGTATCTGCTCCACTTCCACTGCTTGACCTTCTTGATCCGATTGCATCTATTTCATCAATAAATATAATACAAGGTGATATTTTTTCAGCCTTTTCAAATAATTTTCTCACTCTTGATGCTCCAAGCCCAGCAAACATTTCAATAAATTCTGATCCACTCATTGATATGAATGGTACATTTGCTTCTCCTGCTATAGCTTTAGCTATGAGTGTTTTTCCTGTTCCCGGTTTTCCACATAGTAATACACCTTTAGGAACCCTTGCCCCCATTTTAGTATATTTTTGTGGCTCTTTTAAGAAGTCAACTATTTCAATCATTTCAGCTTTTTCTTCTTTTAAACCTGCTACATCTTTAAATGTAATTTTGTCTTTTGAAATATCTGGGTCATATATTTTTCCCTTATCTCCTAAACCTTGCATTTGAAATAGCATTAATACTAATGCACACATTATAATTGTTGGTAAAAGTGAAATTATTGCGCTCAATGTACTTGTAATCATGCTTTTTGGCTTTTGTATAAGTTCCATCTCATTTCCATTTTTTACGTTTTCTTGAATTAAATTTATAAATGCTTCTGTATCCGGAACAATCGCGTGCTTCTCGTTTTTCTTTTCTTCTTCTTCGTTTTCACCTTTATAAGTCAATTTGACTGATGTGCTTCCAACACTCATCTCTATTTTTTTAATTTTCCCATTCTCAATGTCTTTAATTAATTGAGTGTATGCAACTGTTTTTTCTTCTTCTTTCTTGTTGTTTTTTGCTATAAAGAATCCAGAAATTATAATTGCAATAATAATTAAAAAAATTATGCATGTATACAATAGATTTTTTTTCTTAGATTTGTTTTTTTCTTTTTTTTCTTTAGAATTGTCAATCTGATTTTGTTCTTTAAAATCATCTCTATTTTTTTGTTCAGTCATCAAAAATCTACCTCGCTTTTTCTTTATCCATTAAATTATCAGTTGCTCTCGTTTGCATCTGTTTCATTATTTGCATCGTCTTTATTTTCAATTTTCTTTTTTATCTTTTCTTCAATCTTAAAATTTGTTTTTATAAGATTTGAACGTAGTATTAATATTGCCGAAATTATATAAATATATGACACTAATGTGTACATTAATTGAAATTTACTCATTTCAAATCCAGTAAATATTCTTGCAATTAAATATACAAGATTCAATATTATTGGAAGTGTCATTGAAGATGCAGCCATTGAGAAAACTGCAAAAAACTTTAATGGTAGCTTTACCATTCTTGATACAATATATCCTAATAATGCTAGGCAAAACACATCGATCAAGCCTGTAGTAAAATAAATTGTAAATATAAATATGAATACATAAGTAAATATTGAAAAATATAGTTCACTTCTATTTTGTAAGAAATTAATTATTTTCTCTTTATTTATATTTTTGTCTGATAATTTATCTGTTATTATGTCATAACCGAATTCAATTGTTTTTTCACTATCACTTTTTACAATCAATCTTGTTTTAGTAAAAATTATCTCGGTTCCATCATATTTATCAGAGCCATTTTGCATGTATTTTTCTGTATCTTCACTATTATCAAATAGCAATCTAATTTTAATTAAGTCATTATTTTCAATCATAACTTTTTCATCTGATTCAATAGAAAATTCATCATTTTCTATTTTAAAATCAGATATATTTTCAAGCTTTTTTGTAACCTCATTAAGTGTTTTTTTAGATTGGATTGTCGTTACCATTGCAGTAATACATGCAAAAATCAGAAACATTATTAGTAAATATTTTATACTTCTTGGTATTGTTTCCTCTGCAATTATATGATATTGCTCAAGATTTATTAAACTTAGTTTAAATCTTTTAAAAAAGCTTAACTTTGTTCTTTTATCATTTTCTTTTTCCATTACTATAAAAAAGCCTTTCTGTTTCTTTTTTACTATGTTGTTTTATTTTGAGAGCTTGTATTAGCATTGTTAACTGTGTTTTTAGGCTTTGATGTTGTATTCTCATTTTTTGATGGTTTTTCTGTTGTAGTATTATTCTTTCCTGTATTTGTTTTGTTGGACTCATTCTTTTTACCACCATCATATTGATTTACAACAATTGTAATTTCAGCGCCTTTAACAGCCTTTTTTTCACTCTGAGAAAGAACGATTCCTTTTGATTTGTTTTTATCGTCACTCTTTGTAACTTTTACTTTGAATCCTGCTGCTTGTAGTTCTTTAGTTGCTTGTTCTTGTGTTTTTCCTACAATTGAAGGAACATTTATTTTTGGTGCGCTTGTATGTACATCACATGTATCTGTTGGTGCTTCTGTTCCAGAAAGCTTTGGTGACCAATTTGCATCTTTTTCTGTATCAATTACTACTCCATAAGTTTTATCTTCAGTATTTTGACAAAATTCTGTAGCAATTTTTCCAGTATCTTTGCAAATCTTAACTGTATTATGTCCATCGCAATCTTCTGGTATTGAATCTTTAGAGAATATTTCTGAATATGTATCAGAACATTTATCTGTTGCCTTTCTGCCAGTTGCTTTACAGATTTTAACCGTTACAATTCCACCTGGCTTTTCAAAGGACTTGACTTCTAAATCTTGATGTATCTTTTTCATGCAATTAAACCAAACTGTTGCTGCAGGGTTTCCTCCTCTGAATGACCCATTATTATTATCATTTCCGTACCAACATGCACCCGCATAATAAGGTGTCATTCCGCAGAACCATCTATCTCCAGCTGTTTCTGTTGTACCTGTTTTACCTGCAACATCCATACTGCCTAAAAAGCCATTAAATGATGCTGCTGTACCTCCACTTTTTACAGGTCCTGTAAGAAGTGATTCTTCAATATACGCATTTTCTTCAGACATTACTCTTTTCTTATCTTGTTTTGATTCAATTATTGTGTTTCCTTTGTCATCAGTAACTTTTGTGTAGAATGTTGGCTCAATATATTCTCCTTTATTAGCAATCATTGCATAGCCCGCAGCCATTTGTAAAGGAGAAACATCAACTGTTCCAAGTGACATACTTAAACCTGCACTATTCCCATCAACATCAATTCCAATACTGCTTAAAAATTCTTGGGATTTATTTATGCCCATAATTGAAAGAAGTTTAACCTCGGGAACATTGCAAGATTTTGTAAGTATTTGTCTCATATTTTCAATTCCATGATTGTAACTTGATACAGTATACTTTCCTCCGAAGGTTGTTCTAGTATCATAAAATAATGTTGCTGCAGTAATTATTTTGTTTTCAAGTCCTGGAGCAATTGTAACAAGTGGTTTGAATGCTGAGCCGCCCTGTCTTGATGTTAATCCTCTATTTAAACCAAGAGTATTTAAATCATCACCCAGACCCCCTACTTCGCCAACAACATATCCCGTTGAAGGTTCGATTACACACATTGCTGATTGACCACTATGATCTTCACTAGGATGTTCTGCTTGAGTTCCATTTACTTTATATTTTCCATCAGTAAATACTTCTTCCATTTTTGATTGTATCGATTGATCTACAGTTGTGTAGATTGAGTATCCGCTATTAATTAATAATTCTCTTGCCTCATCATATTTTATATCATCTCTTGCAGCTAGTTCTTTTGCTATTTGATTTATTGCAGCTGCTGCATGGAATGATAAATCACTCTTACCGTTTGAAACATTTCCTTCTTCAAACTTAAGTCCTTCATTAGTTTCATCAACTGCTGTTTTATAATCATCATCACTTATCTTTCCTAGGCTGTTCATTTTCTTAAGTACAGTTAAAGTTCTTGATTTTATTTTGTCTGTTATATCTGTCTTTGATGTGAATGGATTGTAATTTGCTGGTGAATGGTTAATTCCAGCTATAAATGCACTTTCAGCAACACTTAAATCCTTTGCACTCTTGTTAAAATAATAGTTTGCTGCAGATTCAACTCCTCTAACTTCAAGTCCACCTGATGAACCTAAATAAATTCTGTTTAAATATCTTTGTAAAATTTGGTCCTTGTTAAGCATTTTTTCAAGTTGATATGCTCTTGACCATTCCCTTATTTTTCTTTGAATTCCTGCAATACCTGTACGATCAGTATCTTGCATAGTAATCTTAACAAGTTGCTGAGTTATAGTACTTCCACCAAATTTAGATTTTCCACCTGAAAGTATATAATCAACAACAGCATGAGCAGTTCTTTTAATATCAATACCTTTATGGTCATAAAAACGCTCATCTTCAATTGAAATAAATGCATCGGGTATCTTACCCATTTCATTTAATTCAACTTTTTTATTTATTTCATCACCCGTTAGCGTAACAATTTCATTGCCGTCTTTATCATAAATCTTTGCACCATTTACGCTTAATAATTGTTCTTCAGTTATAGCCCACTTATCAGTTTTGAATATTGCAAATATCGTTGCTGCGCAAACAATTACAATTAGAACAAGTATTGCAAAAAAGATTTTTAAAAACAATTTAAGTTTTCTATGTTTCTTATCCTTACCCTTTTTATTTTCTTTTTGCTTTTTTTCATTCTCTTTTATTAAATCTTTATTTTTCTTGCTCTCATCTTTTGCATGAGACCCTTTTTTATTATTCATATAATTATTTCCTTTCCAGATTTAAGTTTTTATTCGAAAATCTAGCAAATATATTATATTACAAAAAGAAAAATAACACAATATAAAAACACTTTATTTTTACTCATTTTAACCTGTGCTATTACTTAAAAATTTTTTCTTCAATGCTATTATAAATTATACTTGTATTAATATATTAGCGCCTTCTTTTATTAACTTATTACACCCTACATGGCATTCATCACCTATATTTCCCGGTATTGCATATACTTCTCTACCCTGCTCTAAAGCAAAGTCAGCAGTAATCAAGGCCCCACTTTTCTCCTTCGCCTCAATAACAATTGTTGCATAAGATAATCCGGCTAATAATCCTATTTCTCGCAACAAAATTACTTGGGATAATTTTATCAAAAATACTATATTCTGTTACTAGAGTTCCTCTCTTTCTTAATATTTGCTTTGCTAGAATTGTATTTTCTTTAGGATATATTCTATCAAGGCCATGCCCTAAAACAGCAATTGTTCTTCCATTAGCCATTAAAGCACCAATATGCGCATTTCTATCTATTCCCTTTGCCAAGCCACTTACAATTACATAGCCCTTTTTAGCAAGATTATAAGCAAGCTTTCTTGTTATGTATTCTCCATTTTTAGTTGAATCACGCATCCCAACTATAGAAATACATTTTTTATTGATGTTTGCAGTATCTCCAATAATATATAAATTTTCTGGAATTTGATAAATATTTTTTAACATTTGTGGATATAAAAAACTTTTTTTAGAAACTTTAAGAATATTAATAACAATCTCCTTTTGAATATAAAATTTAGAATAAATATACAAAAATAGCAAACAACAAACATATTAATTAGTTCATTTTTTGCTACATTTTTACAATATTTTTTTACTTTTCTTTATTGTTTTTATTCTTTTTAACATTTTCATAATACTTCTTTATATTTTATAACGTATTAATCCATTTATTATACTTTTCAATTATCTCATTAGCAATATCATCTGGCAACTTATCTGTAGTATCTATTACTAAATCATAATTTGATAGATCTTCTTTTCTAACATTATATAAATTAAAATAGCGTTCATTTTCCAATTTAAATCTTAGCTCAAGATCTTTCTTTTGCTCCTCAATCGACTTAAAATTCTCGGTATCCTTTCTATTTGCATCTTCAAAAGCCCTTCTCGCTGCCTCATTAATATCAACTGTTAAATAGACTTTAAAAGACTCTGGAACAGCATACCAACCAAGCCTAGCATCAATTATAAAATTATCATGAGATTTAGAGTACTCTTTAGCGCTATTTTCAATTTGAATATCAATTTCAGGATGACTCTCTACATATTTGTTAAATGTAGTAACATCCATATTCATATCTTTAGCTAGCTTTCTAAAAAATTCACCATTCTTATAAATTCCGTAATTCAATTTTTCAGAAATAATTTTTGAGGCAGTACCCTTTCCACTAGCTAAATCTCCTGCAATTGAAATTATATGTTTCTTTTCCATAGTACCTCTTTTATTATTGAATATCTTTAATACTTTTTTGTAACTCTTTCCATTGTTCTTCATTGTAAATCTTTAAGGCACCTTGATTAATTTCCTCTGCGGCAATTGTTACAGGTGATTTTTCATCTGTCTTAATCATAGGAACACTTCCTTGTGAAATTTGTCTAGCACGTTTTGCAGTTGCAATTGCTAAACGATATCTATTTTCAACTTTTTTTAATAATTCAGCTACTGTAGGTTTAACTAACATTTTCGTATATCTCCTTTTTTGTAAACTAATTTTATTTTACTACTTTATGTAATATAAGTCAATGCAAATTTTGTATTGATTTTTAAAATAAATTTGCCTAAAATAAATATTATATTATTTTTTCATATCTTGCTTGCTGCAATCTTCCGACCTACCTGTCGGAAGATTGCACCATTCGCGCTTCGCATGTAAGCTGCGCGATATTTCAAAAACAAGATAATATTTATTTTTGCATTTGAAATTGTTTTTATTTACTTTAATTTTATTATTACAATTGACTTTACAATGTAATAAAATGCAATTATTCCAATAAACCATGACACGTAAACATTAATTGCAGGACTTTGCATTGCAAAGAGATTGTAAATAACAAGAGTCATTCCAGAATTAACAATAAGCTCGCAACCAGCGTATTTAAGAGGTCTTGATGATGTTCTAAATGCCCTTTCAAAAAGGAATAAAGAAACTATTAATTGAAAAATAACAAATGTTTTTAAATCTGTTAGATATTCAATTGTAGGCAATTTACATGCCCCCATTAAAATCAAGTCATAATAAAAAATCAAACATACTCCCATGGCAATATTTGCAAGAGCTTTTCTTCTAGCTGATTTTTCATTATCTGACAATTTACTACTCTTCTTATTGTTTTTTATTTCATTCTTTATTTTATTTAATTTTTCTTCACTAATATCGTTTTCTTTCTTCCTGCCTTCTTCATTCTTTTCTAAATCTTGTTTGTCTTTGTCATTTTCTTTTATATTATTTTCTTTTGCATTATTCTCATTTTCAATAGTATCTTGTTTTTTTCTACTTTTCTTTGTTTCTTCTTTATTTTCAACATCCTTCATAAAATAAATCTCCTTTTAGAACTCAAATTCATACATTATCATACTTAGCAGTGCTATTGAAGCAGTTTCACATCTTAAAATTCTTTTTCCAATTGAACATGAAATTGCCCCAGCATCTTCTAGTTCAGTAACTTCTTTTTCGTCAAATCCACCTTCTGGACCAATTATTATTGCTAAATTATTTATATTCTTGTTCTTTTTTAAAAGCTGTCTTAAGTTTAAGGTCTTTTCATTCTCATAAGCTAATATTGACAAGTCATATTCTTTAATCTTTTTACATAACTCTTGAATATTTATTTGGTTTTCAATTTTTGGAACTATATTTCTTTTACTTTGTTTTGCTGATGCTTCTGATATAGTCTGCCATCTAGATATTTTCTTGTTTTCATCTTTTATTCTTCCGACACAATTTTTCATTGCAACAGGATATATATTAGAAACACCTAATTCTACTGCTTTTTGAATTATAATTTCCATTTTGTCTGTTTTAGGAATTCCTTGAAAAATAGTTATGTTTACTTTTGATTCTGATGATTCATTCTCAGATATAATCTTGCATATTACTTCATTCTTATCAATATTTTGAATTTCAACTAAATAACTGCTTGCATTGTCCTTATTACATACAAAAAATCTATCTTTTTCTTTCATTCTAAGAACATTTGCAATATGATTATAATCCCCTCCTTTTATTGTAACTTTATTATCTTTTATTTGCTCATCTGTCACAAAAAAATTGTACATTATCTTATACCCCAGTCTTTCTCCTGATTAAGTAATACTGAATTGATTTGAGATGTTTCGTTTTTTACCAATTTGTTTTGTGTTTCAACTTGATTACTTACCTCTTGAATTACACCATTTTCTGCGTCTGTTCCAAATTTTATTGAAACTCCAGCAAGAATTATTAGTACAATAATTGAAACAGCAAGTGCTATAATTGTAACACCTTTTTCTTTTTGTGCTCTTTCTTCTTTTACATTTTTTTCTCTTTCAGTATTATTTTCTTCTTTTTTCATTTCTTCTTTTTTCATTTGCATTTTAGTAAACTTCCAAGAGTCTTTGCACATATCTTCTAAGCTCTTTTCAGCCTTCCAATGAAGAATTCTGTATGCTTTTTCAGGGTCAGCATAACAAGTTGCTATATCACCAGCTCTTCTTGGAACTATTTCATATTTTATTTTTATATTGTTGGCTTTTTCAAAGTTTTTAACAATATCAAGTACTGAATATCCTTTTCCTGTACCAAGGTTATATGCTTCAACACCCGTAATCTCATTTGCTCTTTCAATGGCTTTTAAGTGACCTTTTGCTAAATCTACAACATGTATATAATCTCTAACTCCAGTACCATCAGGTGTATCATAATCATTTCCAAATACTCTAAGATGGTCTAATTTTCCTAATGCTACTTGGTTAATGTATGGCATTAAATTATTTGGAATTCCGTTAGGTGATTCTCCTAGTAAACCACTCTCATGTGCACCAATTGGATTAAAGTATCTTAACAAAATTATGCTCCATTCGTGATCTGATACATAAATATCATTTAAAATTCTTTCAATCATTACCTTTGTTTCACCATAAGGGTTTGTTGCATTTCCAGTTTCATCTGTTTCTTTTATTGGTACTCTTTTTGGGTTTCCATATACTGTTGCAGATGAGCTAAATACTATCTTTTTTATATTATGTTTTCTCATAACATCTACAAGATTCAAAGTTCCAATTATATTGTTTTCATAGTATTCAATTGGCTTTTCTACTGATTCCCCTACTGCTTTTAGTGCTGCAAAATGAATAACTTCATCTATTTTGTTCTCGTCAAATATCTTATTTAATGCATCTTTATTTAAGATATCTTCTTTATAAAATTTGACGTCTTTATGAGTTATCTCCTTTATATAATCAATTGTTTCTATTTTACTATTTACTAAATTATCTACAATTATTACATCATTACCTGCATTTAATAATTCACATACAGTGTGGGAGCCAATAAAACCTGCTCCTCCAGTTACTAATATTGTCATTTTAAATCTCCTTATATCATATTCTTAGTATTATTTTTTCTTTCATCTTCCATCTGTTATTTTCAATATTGTTGCGTTCCTAGAACTACTTTATTATTCTATTAATATTTGATTATTTTATAGTGTTTTTGATCTTTATATTGATTTTCTAAGATTTACGTATTTTTATCATGAAGCTATAAACTTTGATTTTATTCTTTCTACTATTGAATCGCAATCTAGTTTATAAAATTTCATTAAAGAACTTGCTCTTCCAGATCTTCCAAAAGAATCTTCAATTCCTATTCTTTCTAACTTTTTAGGGTGTTCATCGCATAATACTTCTGCAATTGCACTTCCAAGTCCACCTATAATGTTGTGATCTTCAACTGAAAATAAAAGCCCTGTTTCTTCAGCTGATTTTTTTATTAATTCTCTATCTATTGGCTTTATGGAATACATATCACAAACTCTAGTATCAATATCAAAAGTTTTTAAAATTTCTTGAGCCTTAAGTGCCTCTGTAACTACATCTCCTATTGCAAATATTGTGGCATCTTTTCCATCACCAATTTGCACTCCTTTTCCTATTTCAAACCTTGCATCATCAGTGTAAATTACCGGTGTTTTTTGTCTGCTTAATCTTAAATAACAAGGTCCATCGTATTCTGCCATTTTTTTGATGATTTCTTTTGTAGATATATCATCTGATGTTGATAATACGACCATGTTTGGAAGGCCTCTCATTAAGTTTATATCTTCAAGCATTTGATGTGTTGCACCATCTTCTCCAACAGTTATTCCACTGTGAGTTCCAACAATTTTAACATTTAGGTTAGGATAACATACAATATTTCTTATTTGATCATAGCATCTACCAGTTGCAAAAGCTGCAAATGTTGATACAAAAGGTATTTTATTACATGATGCAAAACCAGCTGCTTCTCCTATCATATCAGCCTCTGAAATTCCACACTCAATAAATCTTTCAGGATATTTGCTTTTAAATAAGCTTGTTTTTGTTGAGTCTGCAACATCTGCATCAAGCACAATTATTCTTTTATCGTCAAGCTCTTCTAATGCTTTTCCAAAACTTTCTCTAGTTGCAATTAACTTTTCTTCCATATTAAACCTTCTTTCTAAAAACAATGAATTGCATAATAGTATCCGTCATTTTTGCTTTTGGGATCTTTTGTTTTTTACCTTTATTTTCAGAGCCATAAAATTAATTTGCATATTCCATTGCTTTTTTCTCAATTTCTTTGTTCTTTTCTATTAATTCATCAATCGCCATTTTATACTCTTCATCAGAAGGGGCCTTGCCATGCCATTCTACTTTATTCTCCATAAAAGAAACTCCTTTTCCTTTTACGGTTTTTGCAATTATTGCAGTAGGTTTATCTTTTACCTGCTTAGCTTTAGTAAATGCATCAATTATACTCTCAACATTATTCCCATCAATTATCATTGTATTAAAGCCAAAGGCTTTAAATTTATTAGAAATGTCTTCTGAATTTAAATCCATTACATTTTTTGTTGTATCTGTTAATTGAAGATTATTGCAATCAACTATCGCAACTAAATTATCAAGTTTAAATTTGCTTGCAGTCATTGCTGCCTCCCAAACTTGTCCTTCTTCTAGTTCTCCATCACCAAGCAAACAATAAACTCTATATCCTTTTTCATCAATTTTAGAATTTATAGCCATTCCGCATGCTGCAGATAAACCCTGCCCTAATGAACCTGTTGACATATCAACACCTGGTGTATGTTTCATATCAGGGTGTCCTTGCAAATAGCTTGATATATTTCTAAATGTTATAAGTTCTTCTTTAGGGAAATATCCCCTCTCTGCCAATGTTGCATAAAGTGCTGGTGAGGCGTGTCCTTTTGAAAGAACAAATCTATCTCTATTTTCATCATAAGGTTTATTTTCATCAATATGCATTTCATTAAAATATAAAACTGTCAAGATTTCAGCTATTGAAAGTGAACCCCCTGGATGGCCAGATTTTGCATAATAAATTTCTTGTAAAGTATCTAATCTAATTTTATTTGCAATCTTTTCGAGTGCAAATGCTTTTGTAATTTTCATATTTTAAACATTCCTCCTTGGAATAAGATTTAAATATTTTTTAGTATTGTACCATTCTTTATTTTTTTATTCAACCTTAAAAAATTATGTTTGAATATCATTTGCTTTTTATATGTGGTTGATTTAACTAATTATTTTATATTCATTACTGCAACACATTCAACGCTCATGGTTGCTTTCCTATTGTAGTATTTTACTTGTGATTCAAAACTATTTAATTGTTCTTCTGAATCTGTACTTACTCTTGCATACGCTGCTACTCTTAATCTTGTATTTATTTTTAAGCCTGTAGCTCTGTCTATTCTTCCTTGAATTTTCTCTATAACTTGAACTTCCATTAATCCTCCATTCTGTTAGAGAGAACCCTGCCAAAGATTATATACTATTGTTTTGATAAAATCAAATTTCTATTTTTTCTAGTTTATATTCCTTTATAATGTTCTCTTTATCTTGTTTGTAAATTTTCTCGTTTCTTAGTTTGTTTTTGAATAATTTGTTTAAAAGTGTTATTTCAATACTTCCGTTTAATAAATTGGTATCGACTTTTTCTTTTAATAAATCAGTTTTACTCTTTTGTTCTTTTTGAATATATATAGTATGTAACCTTATACATCATGTGTATTTTTAGCAATACTTATAATGTATTCCTTTAAACTATGTTTTGGTATTCTGCATTTTCTCTGTATTTTAAAAATTTTTAAGAATACTAGAAAGCTTGTCTTTCTATGTGTTTGCGTGATGCACACTGCATCACTATCCTGCCATTAGCGTTTTTTATAATTTGATTTTGACTAAAATCTATATTACGGATTTTTCATTTTTTTCGTGATATAAAATCTATATCACAAATTTTCCAATTTTTTCGTGATATAAAATCTATATCACGAATTTTTCGTGATTTTCGTTATATAAAAAATTATATCACGAAAATTTCATTTTTTTCGTGATATAACTCTTCTACTTTAAAAACAAATCAATATACTTTTCAAAAGCAAAAATTTGATTTCTACTATATCCAGTTGTCTCTTTTATAATATTTTTTTCTAAAAATGCATTAACTACCCCGTTTATTGTAGTTAATTTTATTCCTGTATATTCAGCCATCTTGTTTCTTGTCATAATTGGTTCATCATATAATAAATCGATTACTTTCTTTGCATTTTCTGGTTTCACAGGTAAATTCATTACCATTTTATCCATTTCCATAGTAAATTCTACAACATTTCTAAATTTTTCCTTTGCCGTTTTTGATGTTTCAATAACCGCTTCTAAGAAAAATTTAATCCAACCTATCATATCATTATGAGTTCTTACTCTTGTTAATGTATCATAGTAAGTATCTTTGTTTCTTTCAATATAATCTGAAATGTATAGACATGATTTTTGAAGCATTCCTTTGCTTTGAATATAAAGTGGCACAAGCAACCTGCCAATTCTACCATTACCATCTAAAAATGGGTGTATTGATTCAAATTGATAATGCAAAATCGCAATTTTTATTAAATCTGGTGTATCAATTTCTTCGTTATTTATAAATTTTTCAAAATCACTTAAACATTCTGCAACTTCTGTGTGTGGTGGTGGCACATATACTGCTGTTGATGGCATACTTCCACCGATCCAATTTTGAGAAGTTCTAAATTCTCCTGGTGTTTTATGTTCTCCACGAACTCCTGTCATTAATATTTTATGTATTTCTCTTATTAATCTAGTACATACTGGAAAGCCTTCACTAATTCTTTTAACTCCATAATTTGTTGCTTTAACATAATTTTGTACTTCTTCCCAATCATCTCTTTTCTCAGGATTTACATCTACTACATCTAATAAATCTTCTTCTACCGTTGTTCTGGTTCCTTCAATTCTACTAGATTTATTAGCTTCAATTTTTACATGCATTTTAATGTATAAATCTACATTAGGTATTAAAAGTGAATAAGCATTTAACTCTCCAATTTGTCTATTAGCTTCTGCTAATAGCTTGTCCAACTTTGTATCATCCCATCCCCAGTTGTAATTTATTTTACTTGGGATAAATGCATTGTAATCATTCATTTTTATGTATTCGCCTGATTTGTATTCTTCAAGCTTTTTAATAAAATCGCCTCCTTTTGAACCATTTCCATTTTTGAAACAGTTTACGTTTATACAAACATTTGTATTGTATCATGTTTTACCTCTTAATTCAACATTCTTACAAAATTAACAAACAAAAGATATCGTTTTTCTTTAACACCGATATCTTTCTTACATATAATATGCTATTTTTCACTATTCTACCACAAGTTAGAGCACTAGATTACAATTAATGTTTAATTTGATTTCTATTTTTTAGATTGGTAAATAGCTCTTTCATTTCTTTATTTTTTGAAATAGGCATTAATATTGGTTCCTCCATTCCTAATTCCTCCATAATTAATATACTCTTTTGACTATAATGCATTGTATCCATAATTTGAAAACATCTTTCCACCTTATCTTTGCAGCACCTCTTATATTTTAAATTTGAACCACAGAGACATTTATCATTTCTTCCGAGAGTTTTCATTTTTGTCCACTTATAAGTTTTCCAATATTCAAAAAATTCATATTCCTTTTTGTCTAAAAACACTTCCTTTTTTACCTTATAAGTTATCGTTTTATTATTCGAATAAATAGCAGATGCAGTAATATCTCCACAGACTTTATTTATTTTATCCAAGTCGCTCAAAATCTCTCTACATGTTCCTAAAACTTTGTATGTTGCATTATCATATATTACTTGATTTATTATATTTTCAGCTTCTTTATCAAGTATATTTATTTTATTATCATCTATCTTAATATTATTAATTTTTCCATTATAAAACATACCGTAATAATGGGAGTTAAAAGGAATAAGTATTACACTGTCTCTTATTCCAATATCTCTACTGCTTATGTTTAAAAATTGTCCTTTAAATGATGTTGAACATGTAGCAATATATTGATCACTCATTATAAAGTTACCTTCTTGTGATTTAATAACAGCAAACTTATATCCTAATGTTATAATAGATATTAATCTCATTATATATTTTTCATTAAAAATTCTAAATAACAGTTGAGTTATCGAACTTGCTTGATCAATATCATTATCTTTAACTCCCATTCTAATTAACGACGCCATACTTTTATAGTAATTTGTTATAAAATAGTATAAATTATTACATACTTCATTATGTACTTTTGAAATTTCAGTTTTTTCTTTTCCAATTAGCTTTAAGATATTTTTAAGTCCATTAGCAGAACCATTGTCAATACTACTGGCGAAAAACTTTTCTAATGTATTATCCGGTAAAAGTATATATTCATAAGAATTATTATGGCACATACTATTTCCTACTGAAGTATTATATATTTTATTTTTATCAATTATCTTTTCATATATTTTTTTATTTTCTACAAAAATATTTATAATACATTGTGCAATATAATGTTGTTTTTTTGTTCTACAATCCATTTTTTCAACCTCTTGTCTAATTTATATATTATTCTGTTCAAACTATTAATCATTCTTAATACTTTTTTATTTGAGTTCAAGCATTACACTTTATTATACTCCAGGTAATTATGCATTATTGCATTTAATGTTTCAATTTCCGTAACACCATTTTCTTTTGTAAAATGTCCTGCACCTTCTACTAATATTTTATTAGCAGATAATTTATCAGCATATTTGATGCACTTTTCAATTGGACTGTTATTATCATTATCACTATAAATAGCAAATCTATTTTTTATCAATTCTTTATTCATCAAGAACTTTTTCCCATGATTCTGGTGAAGCTTCCGCCCTTAATGGAAATATTGAATAATAGTATTCAATATTGTTTTCTTTGCAAAATCTTTCTATGCTTCCGGCAAAACTATCTATTGTATTTCCATTTACGCTATGAATTAAAAAAACATTTTTCATTAGATTTCACTCCCATTCAATATTTCATCAAATTTTTCAGCTACCAAATCTTTATACTCTTTATCCATTGGCACCCACTTATCTGAATATAATAACTTTTTAAATTCTTCAAAACTTAGCCACTTTACCTCTTCAACTTTCTCTTTTTGAATAGTTAATTCTTCAATTTCTTTATCACATTTAAATAAGAAAACTTGACCTATCTCCCAAGCGTCATCTTCTATGTATTCAAAACAAAACTTCATTTCTTCTTCACTTACATCAACACCAGTTTTTTCTTTTGCTTCTCTTATTGCCCCTATTTTTGTAGTTTCTCCTGCATCAACATGTCCAGCACATGGCATATTCCAATATCCAGGAAATTTCTTTTTACTCATAGCTCTTTTTTGAACTAATACTTGCCCTTTAGAATTATATGCCTATGTCCATGCTGGTTTGTGATAAAATCCAGGATTTTCGACATGACATTCAGATCTAGTTCTTACACCTAAATATTCTCCATCTCTTGTATATGTATCTAATAATTCCTCCATGATATTCCTCCTTAAATTATGTATATACTTATTTAATATATTACAATATCTCCATCCTTCAATCTAGTTATTTTTACATTATGTTCTTTTTCATATTCATTAATTCTGTTTTGCATTGTTTCGTTAGCTTTTTGAAAATGCGGATATATAAATAAATCAATTAACCCTAAACATTCATAAGTGTCAAGTTCTATATCATATTTAGGCTTTGTTCCTTTTTTTATATCATAGTAATATTTTGCGTTTTTTTGTAAAAATATAGAACCTGCACTTTCACCAATAATTATTCCACCCTCTAGAAATTTCATTAAATTAGCTTTTAGCTTTGGATTATTATTTAATTCTATAAGAGGTGTTGTATTTCCACCTAGTATATAGATAATATTATAATCTAATATTAAATCTAAATTTGAATTATTTAAATCTATTATATCTACATGTATAGCTCCTGCATTTATGAAGTTTTCTTTTACATTTTCTCTTGCTTTAAAATTTCCCGTACCTTCTGGTGCCGCATTTGATATAATCATTACTTTTTTGTTATTTGATATTTTTTTGAATAATTTAATATTCTCTTCAGAAACGTAATTATTTATTGTATTAAAGCCACTAGAAGTTACTATAATTTTTGTTTTCAATGTTGTTTTCCCCCTTTTCCTATATTCTTATTTTATGTAATGACTACTAATCGCAATCAAATATTGTCTTGTTCATTATATCTTTTCCAAAACTTTCTTTCCATTCTTTATGAATTTCACCATTATCAAATTCTTCTAAAGCTTTTTTACTTAAATCCATTTTTATCATTAAATCATATCTATTAGACAAATCCATATTTGATTCATATATATCAACTTTTATTATTTCTTTAATATCCCTTGCCTTTTGAAATAGCTCTTTAATAGGATTAATCAGTTTTTCTTTTTTACATTTTGATTGAATTTTACAATTATATAATGTTTCACTTTTGAATTACTCCTCTTTATTTTGTATTTTAGACAAATTATATCATATTATAAATTATTCGCAACCCATCCAATTACCGATATTATAAGCTTTACAGCCGAAAGAAAGCATGAAATAAGCTAGGTTTTCCCTAGCTATAAATAATGAATTACTAAAACTATCAATTAAAATTTTAACTTATATTTTTAGAATTGCTACAATAGCATTTTCTAATAACTCATCATATTGATTTTTATCTATATTCAATATATCAAACGATTTTAATTCATCTTTCATTTTAATAAATTTATGAACTTCTATATTTTTAAAACCTATCTCTCCAAAGAAAGATTCTATATGCTCAATATCTCTAAATCTATCTTTTAGGTCATTTCTTGAAGTTATAGTATTCAGATTGTTATTAAAATCTGGCATTATTTCATCTTGTTTTTGAATGAATTTTTTAGGTGTTATATCACAAGTAATCCAAACTCCGTTATATCTTTTTAAATAATTATAAACATTTGTAGCAACAACTCTCTTTTCATCAAAAGTTAAGTATCTCAATAATCCCTCATTTATTATTGCTAACTTTTTATTTGAATCAAAATATTTACTACATTTTGTATAATCATCATAATTTAGTGCATTTCCACTTGTTATATGTAAATTATTATTTATACAATCAATGTCATTTAATAATTTTATTTTTAGATACGCTTTCTAAATCCATTTCGACATAGTTATATCCCTTTTGCGAATATATTAAGCCTCTTGATGAATAACCTGCTGCAAGTTCTAATATTTGATTTGTTCCTAATTCATCTAGTATTTTGTTTGTTAATTTATATCTAGCTTCTATTTCAGGTGCTAACATCTTATTTAGTTTTACATTTTCATTGCAATTCTCCGTTAGCCATTTATATATATCTTTTTCATAAGGAATATCTGTAAATGTTCTAGGATATGAAGTTAAAATTGCTGTCGGACTTATACTTTCAAAATTATCTAGCATTCTAATCACCCTTCTGTAAATATTCTATTTCATCATTTCCCAACTTTTAAAATAAATACACTCTAAATTTTCATTAAATTTTATTTCATAAATACCATCAAAATTGTTATTATTTTGTTTTAATATCCATTGTGCAATAAGAGTATAATTATCTATGGCTAGTATTTTGAGTTCTATATTTTGTATGTGTTCATTTTTTATATGTTGCCATTCTTCTCTTATTTCATCAAGTGTTGTATATGGATCCATAAATGGTGTTTCTTGATAAAAAGTTGTTTTAGTAAATAAGGAAACTGAACTTTCTATATCTTTATTAAACCAATATTCTTTTAATTTATTCAACCATTTTTCAGCAAATTCTCTATCCATTATTACCTCCGAAAATTATTATTTTACTATTAAAATCGCTATTTTCTTAACAAGAGTTATATATAATTTTATTAAATATTTAAATTTTTTAAGTATTCACTTATAGCTTTAACAATATATTTTTCAAAATCTTTTATGTAACTTTCAATTAACTCTGAAATATTTTCATTTTCTCTTATTTCTATTTCATATTTTTCCCATTGAGTTGACTCCTTTAATTCATAATCACTCCATGAAACAAGGGAAAATATCTCCTTACTAAAGAATAAGTATATTTTATAGGGTGATGATATAATTATTAATTCAATTTCATTTTCTTAAGCCCAATCATAATTTACATTGTGACTAACATTTGTATAAGTATCATTTTTTATTAAGTCCTTAACTGTCTTGGGTCTAATATCAATATTATCAATATCTTTAATTTCAACTATTTTAAATTTATCCCAACCATCATCTAAACATTCTATACTATCGAAATTATCAATTTCTGCACAATATACAAATTCGAGCATATGAAACTTATTAGATTTTACAATATTCTCTTCAACAGATATTAATTTGTAATCTAATTTTATATTTAATTCTTCTTCAATTTCTCTTTTAATAGCCTCTTCAGAATTTTCTAATATTTCAAGTCTTCCTCCTGGCAATAAAAATGCTTCATGGTCAGTTATTGCCCTCATATTTGTTAAAAGAACTTTGTTATGTTCTTTATCTTTAATAATACAAGAACTTCTTACATTAAATTTATAATCGTTTGTTTCAAATTTTATATCCATTAATTATTAACCTCCAGCTTTAAACTATTTTTTCATTAATAAACCTAACATAAACTCTAGTTTTTAAGCATAGTTCAAATTCAAGCATATTTTTAGGATTCTCTTTAACTTTTCCTTATATTTTTTATAAATTTTATATATTAATTAACATACACCCATATAATATGGTGTATCTTTTAATGTCAGCAACGCACAACACTCCACATGGCTGGTTGGTCGCTTAGGGACATAGATGAGTTACCTTGATTGCTACTTAGGAACATAGATTGTGAATTTGAATCTCCTCTACAAATAAATTTTATTGTATAAGGATCATACGTTCCATCTTCCTTTTCTTCTCCTATAATAATTTTTTCAATTAAACATTCAAATACTTCCCTATCAAACTCTTCTAATATAGTTCTATTAGCAAATATGTTTTTAAACTTTTCTAATCTAAGATTAATAGCTTCTTCATTTTGAATTTCGTCTTCTATTTCAGCTCTTTGTTTTTGTTTTTTCTCTAATGATTTTGCTATTTTTATTCTTTTAGCTTCAAATTGGTCATTGGTAATAGTTTCTTCTAGTTTCATATCTACCAAATTATTCATTTTATAATTTAGCTTTTCTATCTCTTTATCTATCTTTTCTAAAATCCCATCTTTACCAATTTCATTTAAAGTTGTTTCCATATTGCTAATAAAAGCTTCAATTATTTCACTATTATTGTTTACTAATAACTTATAAGCTTCTAAAAAACATTCTTCTAAAATTTCCTCAGGTATTCCTTTACTTTTAGGACATAAATCTTTTCCTTTTTTTACTAGATTAGTACATTGCCATACTCTTTTAGCATTATGTGTTCCAGAGTTCCAATTTCTTCTAGTATAATATTTTCCACAGCAACCACAATAAATCATACTACTAAAAGCATATTTTCTACTATATCTTTCAAATCCTTTTCCTCGTCCTAATCTTCTATTTTTTGCTCTTTTTTCTAGTATTTCGTGTGCTTTAGTATAAGTTTCTACGCTTACTATTGGTTCGTGATGATTTTCAATATAGTACATATCCTCTTCGCCATAGTTTTTTACTCTTTTATGAGAAATTGCGTCAATGGTAAATGTTTTTCCCATTAGCACATCTCCCTTATACTTTTCATTTCTTATTATTCCTCTAATAGAAGATTCTTGAAATTTATTCCCCTTTATAGGTTTTTTACCTAATTCATTTAGCTCTCTTGCAATTACAGTAGAGCCTGCTCCTTGAATATATCTATCAAAGATATATCTTACAATTTCAGCTTCTTCTTCAACGATTTCTAGAGTATTAGTTTCATAATTAGCCTTATATCCTAGACATCTATTGAAACCTACAAGTTCTCCCCTTTCTCTTTTCATTTTTATGCCAAGCTTAACGTGTTCTGAAATATTTTCACTTTCCTGTTGAGCAACTGAACTTAAAATTGTTAAAAGTAACTCTCCTGACATTTCAAGAGTATTAATATTTTCTTCTTCAAATAAAACAGCTATATTCTTTTCTTTTAACATTCTAACGTACTTTAATGTATCTAATGTATTTCTTGCAAATCTTGATATTGATTTAGTTATAATTAAGTCAATTTTTCCATTAAGTGCGTCATTAATCATTCTCATAAAATCTGTTCTTTTATAATCAAGTGTTCCAGATATAGCTTCATCTGCATATATATCTACGAATACCCACTCTGGTCTTCTTGTTATAAGTTCTTGATAATACTTTAATTGAGAATTATAACTATTTTTCTGTTCCTCTGAATCCGTACTTACTCTACAATAAGGTGCTACTCTTAGCCTTTCTGTTATTCTTGCTCCAGTTACTCTGTCAATACGTCCTTCAATTTTTTGAATTTTCTTGACTTCCATTGTCTTAACTTCCATTTATTCCTCCTAACTGATAGAGAAATAAAGGGAATACGTTAATCAAATTAAATCTATTATACACTATTTTTGAAAAAAATGATAGATTTAAAATAGATTATACGTTTTTTTTATTTTGTCTTTAATTTCCCTATATTCTCTATCATCAATTTCTTTTTCTTTATATAGTGCATTAAGTAAAGCAATCTCTACGCTTCCTTTAAAATATTTATTGTTCTTTAGTTCTTCCGAATTTATTATTTTGTTTAACTTAAATTGCATTTTATACCTCCAAATAATTTGGAGTTTTTAAGGTTTTTATTGGTTAAACATACTTTAACACAATATTTAATTAAAGTATACTGCAGAATTTTGCAAACTTTTTGCAAAAAGTTATGTAAATAAAAAAGAATAGTTTAAACTACTCTTTAAGAATTAATTTTTCTTCAATTTTATAGATTTAAGTTTCTTTGATTCAAATTCATTTGATTTTAACTTCTCTGACTTCAACTCTTCGTAAAGAGATTTCTCTTCATAAATTCCAGAATACAAAAACTGATATAAGCTTACTGGTTCATCAAATATTTTAGAAAGTCTAAAATATAATTCATACTCTTCTATCATATCTTTAAGTTCCAATATAGTCCATTCTTCAAAAGGGATTTTTTTCAGTATTGAGATTTTTCTTAATTTCTCAATAGATTTTCTTTCATATCTCGTCAATGTATAAATTGTATCTTTTTTAGCGTGATATTTCATACTTTCATTAACTCCTTAATATCAAAATAATTTTTTATTTTTGTTTTAAATTCTTTTACACTCATAATAATACTTGTACTCCTATTTGTAGTATATTGGTATTTAAAAAAATACAAATATTTTTCAATTTGTACTTTATCTGATTTTTGTTTTGTAATTTCCATTTAAGTCTAAACCTTCTAATTGAAGCTTTAACTCTATTTCAGAGATTTGATAACCCATAAGACCTAATTTTTTTAGATCTGTTTTTGATTTATTTGCTAAACTTTCTATCTTAGTAATTCTATGCTTCTTTAATATAGTAACTGTTTCATTGTTTAATTTTAATATATCTATATTCTTCTCTAATACTTCACTCAAAATAACCACCTTTTAATAGTATACTATATTTTAACATATTTTACAATAAAAAGATAAAAAGTGTAAAAAGTAGAAAAAGATAATCAATCTCTTTCTACTTCTTGATTTTTCATACCAATTTATACTTTCTTACTTAACATTATTTAATGTCATTTCTGGTATTCCAATGTATACATCTTTATTTCCATCTAAAGAATGGCTTTTTATGATAGTATATGCTCCATACCAATAAATCATTGTTCCACCCTCTTTATACATATCTGCATTTATAATTTCATTATCTTTATCTTTTTCAGCTTGTTCAATGATTTGCTCCATTGTTACTTTATTATTTAATAATGCTTCTTTTAGATCTATTTCTATATTATCAAGTTTAACTTTTACATTTTCTAACCCATAATAGTAAATGTTATAATCATATTTCTTTGCTAATTCTCCTTGTGTTATTTTAGTTATTTCAGTTTTATTACTTTTTTCGACATTAAGTAAATAATTAAATTGATAATTATTTATACTTTTTGCATTATCCTTATAGTATGTAACAGTAACTTCTTCTAAATCGCCTTCTAATCTATCTTGTAATAAAATATATGTAAATCCATTTGCTTGCTCTGTTACAAGTTTTGAGAATTTTCCATATCTATATGTCCTATCTTCTTTGCTTGAAAACTTATCTCTAGTCCAATCACAGCAAGTTGAAAAAACATTATTGCCTTCAAAGCTTACATCTGTAATTATCATATCGCCTTCAACTGTATAATTTATAGTTCTTATAGAATATGGCTCATTTTTATTTACTTTATTCAAAAAAGTATCTAATTCATCTTTATTATAAACTTTTAACCCCTGTGAAGAAATTACACATTTATCTTGTATAGCTTGAATATAACTATAATCTTCTGGTAATTCTTCAATTTTTAATTTTTTATTAATATGATCTACATTGTTTACTATTGTATTAGTTTGTATTTCATTTTCTGGATTGCTTTCCAAATAAGTATTTTCTGGATTTGTATAATCAAAACCCCAAGTGCTAAATAAAACTTTTTTATTATTTCTCATTCTGTCTAAATCTATTAAATATACAGTTCCTATAATAATTATAAATACTATTACTACTACGCCTATTATTTTTAATATTTTTTTGTTCATTTGTACCTCCTAAAAACAATTCTATTATTTAGACGCTTTTATTTTTCGTTTTAGTTGGTATTTTATAAAATTTATTAAAAAAATTATTGTAAATAATAAAAATATACCTGAAACAGCTAATATACCAATGCTATAATTATTTATGTAGTTAGTTGGTTCATTAACTGGTATTTGTATTTCTTCTTTGGTTTCATTCTCCTGGTTACTAATATCTTTTGTAGCTTCTTGTTCCTCTTTATTAATACTTTTATTTGTATCTTGCATTTCTGATTCCGTTCTGGCTTGACTATCTTCTTGCTGATTTTTTGTATTATCTTCTATTTCTATATTGTTACTTTGTTCAATGTTTATTTCATCTTTTGTAACAAACATTGTTTTTAATCCAATGTCTAATGTAACAATAAACATTCCTAAATTACTAAATAGAAGTTTTAAAGTATGAATTGACTTATAATATCTCCACTTTACTGTTCCTGTTGGTTGACCTAGTATTTTAGCAATTTCTTCAAATGTTAAATTGGTTAGTATTTTTAATGAAACAATTTCTTTTTCTTTATCGTTTAATCTACTCAATATTCTGTTATATCTATCTTGATCTACAATTCTATTGATTTCATTATCTGAATCTGCTATTTCATACATACTATCTAAATCAATTGTATTTTTTCTTTTTCTATATAAAGTTATGGATTCATTTTTCGTTACAGAATAAATCCAGGTAGCAATATTATCAATAGGAAGTTTGTCCTTTGGTAATGAATAAATCTTTGAAAATACTGCTTGCACAATATCTTCTGAATCTTCTTTGTTTTTTAATATTGTGAAAGCAATTCTATATACAAGTTTATTATACTTCTTATATAGTGTTTCAAATGCTTCTTTGTTATTACTACTTTTTAATTCTGTGATTAATTGCTTCAATTCTTTTTCATCAATTCTGTTCATTTCTCGCTCCTCTACATTATATATAACATATTTTGTAAAAAAAATAAAGAGTATTGAATCGTTTTCAATACTCTATCTATTAAGCTTTATTTAATTCCATCTCAAATTTATTTAGATAATTTTCCCATTCCATCATATAGTTCTCATCATCTATACAATCTCTAAAATACTTATCTAAAATTTTTCTTTCATTGCCATATTTGTCTACTTTTTTTCTGGTTAACTCTAAAAGTTTAACTGTTCTTTTTGATAATTCTTCTTTAAAAGAAGCGTTAGTTAGTATTGGTGCATTAAAAGAAGATGAAGATATAAAAAAAGAACATATTGAATTATTTGCCAAATTAGTTAAGGATAATAAAAAGCTTTATCAAGAGCCTGATAAAGCTTTAGAATCTGAAAAACTAATCGTTATTCCTGTTGAAGACTTGCCTAATAATGATTAGTATTTCTTCTTTTGTATATCCGTCCTTTAATAAGGATTTGTAGAGTTCGTAGAATTTGATGAAGTTTTCATTTTTTTCGACATTTTTCGCACTCATCTTTCCCCTGCCCATATTATAGCAGAATTTTCCAATTTTTTCAAGTTTTATGTATACTTTAATAACTGCAAGCGTAGTGTTTTCGCTTGTAGTTATTTTTTCTTTACAAAAAAATAAAGAATAAAGTATTCTCCCTCTATTCTTCATTAATAATTAACTTTCCCTTTATTCTCTACCTTTAAAATTTTTATTTTGTGGATTTTATAGATTCCACTATCTATTACTTATATAGGTATTTATTTAATTGTTATATTCCCATTTCGCAAAGCGAAGATGGTTATTGTCGCATAGGAACATATAAGAGGTTAAAAAAAATATATTCTTATTTCCTAGTTTTTCTTATATGTTTCCACATTCTAGGTTACACTATTTTTTAAGATTTTTTTATCATTATACTTAAATTATTTAAAGGTATTATGCTTTTTATACAAAACAATAAATTAATATAAGTCTTTAAATTCAATGGTCTTGAAGTTTATCTTTTACATAGCACTGACACGCACTCAATGCTCCTTGTTTGTTGGTTAGGAACATATCATACTAGAATTGTATGTCGCATAGGAACATATTATATCAAAAAAAATTTTTAATTTTTTATAATTTTATATGTTTCCACATTCTAGGTTGAACTCTACTTTAACAAAAATTCTATCAATTTCTTCTTTTTTTGTTCCAAAAGTGGCTTTTGGCTCAAAAGTGTAAAATCTGTGAAATGCAGTAAATTCAAGGATTACAGGGTTTCTTTCGCATATAGCACCGTAACGCACTCAACGTGTGATGTATATGGAAAATTATCGATTGGTGTTATTTCTTTTATTTGATATACCTCGCTTAATTCTTTTAAGTCACGCACTAATGTTTCTGGTGAGCAACTTACATATATAATTTTTTCAAGCTTTAATTCTTTTAAATTTTGTATGGTTTTTTTGTCTAATCCTTTCCTAGGTGGATCTACTATTACAGCATTTGGCTTTATGTTCTTTTTTAGCAATTCATCAAATGCATATTCTACATCTCCATTTATGAATTCTATATTTTTTATGTTGTTAATCTTTGCGTTTTCTTTAGCATTTTCAACGGCTTGCTCTACTATCTCAATTCCATATACTTTTTTTACTTTGTCTGATGAAAATATTCCAATTGTTCCAATACCACAATACAAATCACATAAAATATCGTTCTTGTTAAGGTTTGCTTTCTCTATCGCTAAATCATATATTTTTACTGTTTGGACAGGGTTTACTTGATAAAATGAATTAGGAGATATTTTAAACTTCTTATCTTTTAATATATCTGTTATATATCCATCTCCATATAACACAATATTTTCATTTGTCAAAACTACATTTGTAATTTGATTGTTTATATTTACAACTACGGTTTTTATCATTGGAAATTTTTGAATTAATTTTTCAATGTCTAAAGCATCGTTTAAGTAATTATTTTCTACAAGTACAAGCATTACCTCATTTGTTTTAAATGCTTCTCTTATCATTATATTTCTGAGACACCCTTTATTCTTGCTTTCATCATATATACTACTTTTCCAATTATCACATACATATTTTGCTATCTTTTGTGACAATTCTGTTTGGATTTTGCATTTGTCAAATGGGATAACATTGTGACTTCTTGATGCAAATATTCCTGGGTGTCTATCTTCACTTATGGGAAATATTGCTTTATTTCTGTAGTAAAATGGTTCATCCATTCCAACTGTTTGATTAATTTTAATTTTGCTATCCTTGCCAAATGTTTTATTAATTAAATTAAGCACTTTTTCATTTTTTATTTTTAAAGTTTCACTATATTTTATATGTCTTAAAGAGCATCCTCCACATCTTGGATATGTTTTACAATCTGCCTCTGCTCTTTTTTTAGAACTCTCTATTATTTCTTTAACTTTGCCGAATCCATAATTTTTATTAACTTTCAAAATTATTATTCTGCATTTTTCTCCTTTAAGTGCACCAGTAACAAAAATAGTGAAGCCATCAATTTTCGCAATACCTTCACCATTTGCACCATAATCAATTATATCTACAATATATTCATCATTTTTCTTCATTTTCAATATCTTTCTTTAACTCTTCAACTTTTTCGTCTTTTTCTTTTAATCTGTTATCACTTATTTGATCAAGAAATCCATTTAAATCGAATTGCTTTAATGTGTCTTCTGTTGCGTCGTCAATATCTATACCAAGATCTTTAAGAAATTTTTGCTTCATCGTTGCCTCCTTTTTAATATCTTAATTATAAAACAAATACATTACTAAAATCAATCTTTTTTGTAAAATTGAAGGTGGCATCTATTTAGATGCCTCCTTATTAGTTACTTAATGTCTCTCACAAGCCAGCCAACTGTTCCCGAAATCCTATTGATAATTACTTTCATAATTTCTGATGTTGGCTTATTTAGACTCAAAAATTCTTGTATAACACTTTTTATTTTTTCGATATCATCTCTTGATAAAAACAATTTGAATTTAATTTTTATTATATCTTATTTTGAATAAAAGTTTAATGCTCAAAAATATCTTTCTTTAAGATATTAATTATTAAGTGTTTTATTACTCCTTCTAATTCTTCTCCTTTTTCATCGAAGTATATATTGATTTTGAAAGTTTCACTCATATCAACTCACTCTCCCTATACTATATATACATCTGTTTTCTTATAAAAATTCTCCCTTATTTTAGAATTTTTTTGAATTTTTTAAATGTGTACTCATTTGTTCATAAATATTTTAACTCACATATAATATCTATTTTAATTGTTAAAATATCAATGAAAATTGTAATTTCTGTTTCTAATTTGTAATTTCTTTTTTTATATATTCAATATTAAATTTATCTAAATCACTTATTTTAATATTTCCCTCTGCAAGTGATGATTTTAAGCCCTCTTGGTATTCATTAGGTGCATATATTACTTTTATATACTGACTTTTCTCACAAGGTAAATAATAAATATATTCATCATCTCTATAAATTTCTTCTTCAATGTTGTTACAGTCAAATTCTTTACTGTTGTCTATAATTGCAAATTCTTCTTTAAAACTATACTTTGTATTGTTATAAACTGTCATATTAAAGATTTTTATTACTATTCCTTCTTTATATCCTAACTCATACTTATTACTTTCATTTCCAACTGCATAAATACTATGAACATTGGCTATTGAATAAGTTAAAGACCTCCATTCTACTGTACCACCATCTCTTAATTTAAAAGGTATTGGAACTAATAAAATCATTAAAACTATAATTAATACTACTATTATTACTTTCTTTTTCATAAAACACCTCTCATTTCATAAACTCAATCCAAGCGATAATTTACTAATTATTGTTTGCATTATATCACAAAGGACAGATAATTTTCAACTAATTACCTGCCCTATCTATGTAAGTTATCGTTGAGAAGTGTAATTATATCTTTTGACATTTTACATAAAATTGTGCTATAATATAATTAGATTTTTGGTAGTTTATCCGGTATATTAATGCATTTTAGGAGGTTACAATATGGATACAAAAAGATTTGATGATTATCAAAAACGGATGATGGATGCAATGCAAAATCCTAACAAACAGAGCAATGATCCTTTTACAAAGTTAGCAAATATTTTGGAAAATTTGAAGACTTTTGTAAACAAAGGAACATACTCTCAAAAAGGATTTAGGAAAGAAGTGTATAATCAATTCAAGAATGTTGATTCTTCAGATGAAACAGCAAAACACTTTCAAAAGCAACTCAATACCTATAGTTCTAGCAAGGCTGAGGCATTACAGACCATTTCTGAACTGTATAATATGGTAAAGCCGTTATCACAGCAGATTGGCTCATGGTCTTCAGTTGCAAGTATTGCTAATGAATGTATGGCAGAAATTGAGAAAAGCATTTATAATCCAAAGTAAAAAAAGAGCAGGTCTATCACTACGATAGGCTTGCTTTCTTCTATTTTTCATTTATTTTTTCCAATTTATCGCACAATTTTTTATTAATAACTATCTCTATAATGCTTAAAGCTAATAATATAAATTCTATTACAATTAACTCATATTTAATTAAAATTAGAGTAAATATTGCACTTAAAATTAATGTACCTCATTTTCGATATACCTCAATATCTATCATTATTTTTTGTTGTTCTTCCTTATTTGATATACTCAATGCAACATCTTCTATATATACTTGGAAAGAATCTCTAGTTGCAAGTATTAAGAAAAATCCTAATGACATGATTATAACTTTATATATAAATGAAATATTTAAAAAATGTCCAATAATCAATAAGAAAAATGCCATACTTAAGCATATTGTTAATATTATACTCATTTTGTCTTTTATTTTTAAATATAACTTTCCAAAAATTGTATTTCCTACCAATCTTGCTATTCTTGAAATAAATACTATTGTTGTTGTTATGTAAACTTATATTTTGTTTCGTAGTATCAAATAATTCAGCCATTGAATTTTGAGTAAGCCATACATTTCCTCTTCTAATCTCACTTCAATATCAACTTGTCCATCATCTGTTGTATACATTATAAAATTATTTTGCTCATTTAATCCATTGTCCATTACGTAAAATACCTTTCACAAATTTAAAATTTTTCTTTATTTTATTATATACTTTGCCAATAATAATATAAGATATTCTTGTCAGCATCATAAACACCTATTTCACAACCTGTTGCATTTTCTTTAGTAACATTTTTCTTTTTATCTTCATCTCTCGTTCTACATACTAGTTCATAATGGTAATATCCGTTTTTAATCTCAAGTATTTCTTTGTTGTATGTATAATTATTTAATATTTTATCTTCTAATTTATCTTTGCTCCATTTAGAATCATTATCTAGATTTTTTACTATATCTTGGCCTCTTTCTTTTGAAAATTCATATACATAATAGTCTAAGCCATCATTTTGTGGTCCTCCTCTAACACTATATATTTCTCTCGCATTATATTTTTTTGTTTCTATGCCTAAAATATTACTATACTCTTTATGGTTATTCCAAATGCTGTTTTCAAAATAATATAATTTTGCATTCTTCAAATCAAAAATAGCATAAGCTCCATTTTTATGATAATAATATAGATTTTCTCTGTCAATTTTAATATTTTCATCATCTTTAATTTCACAAAACTTTGACATTATGTATTCATAAAATTTATTTTTACTCCAATCCTCATTATCTTCTAATTGCTTTTTAAACTTTTCCATATTATTATAATAATTTTTTATTTTGTACACTTTATATTTATACAACTTATCATAATCATAAATTGTGCTATATTCTATATTTGATTCTTTTATTTCTAGTCCTAATTTTTTATAATCATTATCCTTATTTACAAATTCTTTTATTATGAAAATATAAATAATTAAACCTAATATAATAACAGTACACACTATCAAAGACGTTGTTTTAGTTATTTCTGTTTTTTTCAATATGAACACCTTCTTATAAAATTTAATATTTTTCTTCTTTTGTTCTAAATTTTATTTCCAAGTCATATATTTTTATAACCCCATATTCACTTGATACTACAGCTAGATTATTTAATGTTGTTGACAAAATATCTTCTAATATTCCATCTTTATTATCTGCATATTCTTTCAAATTTTTAAATTCAGTAAAGTCATATGTATCTTTTATTTGTACCTCCATTTTCCATATATTATCTTCATTCTTTTGTGCTTTAACAAATACTGTAGCATTATGTAGTGCAAAGAGTAAATCTTTGCTATCAAATGTTATAGAAATATCTTCATCAGGTGCACTATCATCTACAATAAATTCATTTTTTCCTTCTCCATATTTTTTTATCAATTGTTGTATTTTAGCTTTAAACATTTCATTTTCTGTTATTAACTCAACTATATCATCATCTTCTATAAATAAGTTATTTGGTTTTTCTCCAAATAAAGATAGAGAGTTACTTAATAATTTAGCAGACAGTTTCATTTTACACAATATTCCACCTACAACAACAACTTTCCAAAATACATATTGCATTGAATAAAATACTGCATATGATATTGGATTTGATTTTTTAGTTATATCAAATATAAAACTTATGCTTTTTATAAGGCTTTTTGCTGTTTCTTTGTCTATCTTCTCCCAATCTATATTTTGTAAATTTTTAATAGTTGTTTCAAATCTTTGATAATAGTTATATAATTTATATATATCATTTAATGAAAATTTTATTAATTCTGCAGTATTTTTAGAAAAAGGCATTATACTCTTTATATCCTTTAACATTTTTTCTTCTATATTTCTCAATGCATCAAAGTCCATATTCTTTAAATAATTTAGTGCTATGTATTTTTGTGTTAAATCTTATTTCTTAGTTTTACTTAAGAAATATTTATGATTTTTCCAAGCAACTTTAGTACATAAATATAATTCCTTATTCCATACAAATCTAGGTGGCTTACGTATTCCTAATTCTCCATAAATGTTATCAAGGCATCCTCTTCCAAACATTTTATATTTATAGTCATATGGTTTATTGCATAATAAACATCTTTTTTCTTCCATAGATTTATCAATCCCCCTTTTTATTATTATAAGTTATATTAATTACTCTATTTATACCATAATATTTTAAAATTTTTCATCAACTTGCAAAATTTATATTTTTATTAATTTTATATCAAACATTTGTTTTCGTCAAGCTTAAAAAAATAAATTTCAAAATTCTTTCAAACTCTGAAATTTATATATTTTTTAAAAATTCAAATTGTTTTATCTTACATACTGTCTACTTTGTACTCTACCTTCTCCCGTAGCAATTACAGTAGGGTCACAATTTGGTCTTTCAAAATCACATATATTTTTTGACTTTATTATCTTAATAATCTTTTCTTTTGTCAGCATATCCTAATCCAATTACAGCAACTTTATTCACTATAACATCTCCTAATAATCATTTTATTTATTTTATCATATTTTTAATAAATTATAAATACATTTATGTAAAATTGAAGGAGGCATCTATTTAGATGCCTCCTTATTAGTTACTTAATGTCTCTCACAAGCCAGCCAACTGTTCCCGGAATCCAATCTTTTGAAAACCTCTTAGCAAACGCTTCTGTAGAACTTATCGGTGCTGGATAATCCCATGCACATGTTCCGGCAATCCAAAATGCTTTGTCATTTCTGCTATCAGCTAAAAGCTTCATGGTGTTACCAAGATCATAAAATCCACATACACATTTACTACCTGTAGGATCTAGATCTTTTAATGACCCGTGAATCGATATCATCTTCTGCCTATCACGCACCTTTGCTATTGTTGAAGAATCAACACAAACTGCTTCCCACGCATGCTTTATTGTCCAACCTCTATTCTTTACAAGAGTTTTCATAAGTACCGCCAAAAATGCCGTGTATTCCATATCATTTCCGACTCTCAGGTTAATCTCCTCAGCATATTTGCGCCACCACGCATAATTCTCATAAATATATGGGGTTTTACCTTTTTCATACGTAATTTTTTCAACCTTCATAGATTGACCTTCTCCTGTAGCAATTACAGTAGGGTCACAATTTGGTCTTTCAAAGTCACGTATATTTTTTGACTTTATTATCTTAATAATCTTTTCTTTTGTCAGCTCTTCTTCTTCATTTTTGGGAATATATTTCAGAAAGTCATCATTAAGTGAAAGAGAAGAAACTTCAATTTTAACAAAACTCCCAGGTTTTGGCCATCTGTTCTTACATCTAGTAGGACTTTTTACCTCCTTATTAGTTTTCCGTTCGTCGACTTTTGAACTAAATGTTAAATCATTTTCTTCATAAGACATCTGTTTGTACCTCCAATTGTGTATTAAAAGTAACTAGGAATGTAATATATAAATTACAAGTATATTGTACCATATTTTATGTAAAGTTGTAAAGAAAATTTGTATTAACATTTGAGGAAATTTAAATGGTTATTGCTTTTAAATCACTGTATCTGCAATATGCAGATACAGTGATTTACATTTTAATAGTTTATTGAATATGATTCAACTGTTGAATCAGTTTTTCCGCAACTAAGACCATATCCTGAAAGTACCTGTCTTGTTCCTGTTCTTGGTCCATTTCTATCGCCTTTGCAATAATATGTAATTGTGCTTACGCCTTGATTTTCATTTAACCACATTCCTCCACCACATCTTGGACAACTACGATTTCCATCCCAATAATTTTGACCATCTTTATATCCACATGTGAATTGGTAAGTATATGTTTCTGTTCTATATTGAGCAACAGTATAGCAACCTCCATTCGTGCTACTGTTTCCGGAATGGACATGGTAATTAGCTCCTACTGTTATTGGGCCTTTTATTGTTTCTTTTGCATTTCCAGCATTGTCAACAGACAAAACATGTAAATACCATCCTGCTACTGAATTTGGATTTAATGTTATATTCTGTACATTACTGCTAAAAGTTCCTCCAGTATAGCTACTTGATTCTGTTCCGATTTTACTTTCGCTCGTATTTAAAACAAATCTAGAAGAGTCCAATGACATACCACTGTAGTTATCTGTATGTGTAACTTGTGCATATAATGTTGCTGGTAAACTAGTTTGTGATTTTTCTCCACTTATTGTTATTGCGACATCTGGTCCTATTTTATCAATTTTATCTACCACCGTTACTGCATAGCCATTTGATTGATTTGTGCTATCTACTAATCTTGCATATACGTTTCCATTTCCTGTTAATGTTTGACTTTTTACATCTTGCCAATTACTTCTATCTTTGCTAGTTTGCAATTTAAAACCTGTTGATGTTGTACTTGCTGTAACAGTTATATTTTGATTTGTATATTTGTCAGAGCTATGCGTAAATGTAATATTTCCTTCTGATTTTGGCACAGTATTCATTTGTACTTTTTTACATTTGCCTACATTAGTTGCTGCATCTTTTACCCATATATAATATGTTTTTCCTTGTGTTCTATTTTCTAATTTTATGTCTAACAATTTTGTACTTTCATGACTTGTAAAGTTTGTCGGCATTTCCTGACTTTCTGATATAGCATAACCTACTATTCCACTTGAATCATCTTGTGCCTTTAAAGCTATTGTGTTTGTGTCTGCAGTTATACTCGTTATTTCTGGTTTCATTTTATCTATTTTGTCAACTGTTGCGACAGCGTAACCTGTTGACTGATCTGTGCTATCTATTAATTTTGCATATACTTTTCCATTTGTCTCTAATGTATATTCTGTAGTATCAACCCATGTTCTACCATCTCTACTTGTTTTTAGTTTGAAATCTTTTATATTTGTATTAACTGTAACAGTTACGTCTTTATTTGTCCATGTTGTTGAACTATATGTAAATGTAATATTTCCTTCTGCTCTTGGTACATTTCCTGTTTTAGCTTGAGTATATTCACTTATATTTCCAGCTGCATCTTTTACCCATATATAATATGTTTTTCCTTGTGTTTTATTTTTCAATTTGATATCTAGTGAGTTTGTACTTGAACAACTTGTAAAGTTTGATGGAATTTCTGAACTTTCTGTTGCAGCATATCCAACTATTCCGCTTGCATCATCTGTTGCACTAATCTCTATTACATTTGTAGTAGTTGCTACACTTGTTATTATCGGTTTTACCTTGTCTATATTATCAACTGTTGCGACAACATACTCTGTTGCTAAATTTAATGTTTTATTTACCAATCTCGCATATACATTTCCATTTTCACTTAATGTTTGGCTCGCTTCATCGTCCCATGTATTCGCATCTGTGCTTGTTTGTATCTCGTAATTTTCTAATGTGTTACTTGCCGTTACTGTTACATCATTGTTGGTCCAGTATCTTGAACTATAATTAAATGTTATATTCTTATCATAATCCTGATCTTTTTCAGCATAATCAATATATTCTCCGAATTCATTTAATCTATTTTCTTCATTATCCTTTGAGCTATCTGCTGTCTCTTTCGCATTTTTAGTTCTTCCTATTATTCCGCCATCTCCAGTTACAAGGCTAATGCCTACACCGGCTAATATAATTAAAACTATTATTGTTATTACAAGTGCTAGTAATGTTATACCTTTTTGACTCTTATAGATATTCTCCCTCATTTTATTCACTTTATTGTCTCCTATAACTTTTATTTTATTACAACCTTGAAATCGTAAGCATTTGCATAATCTGATGCTACGCTTGAATCTAATAGTTGTTTTTCACCATCTTTTAGTTCTCCGATAATTCCACCTATTGTTGTCAACTCATTACCATTCTTATCTAGTAATATTATATCTAATAACATTACATCTATATCTTTACCTGTATCATTTTCAACATCTGCCAATAGTACAGATTGACCCTGTTTCGTTGTTAATTGTATGTTTTCAAATTTTAAACCATCAACTATTTTTGTTTTTCTTAATCTTGTACTTGTGTTTAGTTTAGTTCCATCGTCTAATACTTGTACAAATTCTTCTCTTTTGTTAATATCTCCTGAACCCCCACGACTAACTTCACTTGCAACTTTCATTACTATTATTATCATAGCAAATAATATTAATAATATTAATATTACTAGTATTGTCTCTGATATTTCTTTTCCTCTTTTTTTCTGTTTTTTCATTTTTTATCTCCCCCTGAAAAACTGTAACCCATTGTAATTGTTGCTATCTTATAGTTGTTATTATTTTTAAGACAAATATTTTTATACTATATCTGTCTTAGTTTAATTTGAATTAATTATTAATTACCATAAAAGCCTTGATATATCAACATCTATGATAAGTACGTAAAATTAATGTAATAGGAAAGATGTAAATCATTTTTGAACATAAAAAAACGAAGAAATCTTACTTAGAGTATAGATTCTTCGATTCTTAATTAATCTAAAGGATTAATATACAAATTACGTTTTATGAAATACTGTTTTGATTCTTTCATTTAATTCCCATAATGCTGTTTTATCACAATCCCATTTTAGCATTCTTTTTGCCTCATTATATGATAGCCATCTATATTCTAGATGCTCTCTGCTTAAGTTTATTTCTTGTTCTGTTGCATCAACTCCAAAGCAATATTCTTTTATAACAAAAACCTCTTCTCCCCAGAAGAACTTTCCCATTATATCTATAACTGGTATAGTTGTTATTGTATCTAATTTAATATATTTTGATGTATTTTTTATTCCTGCCTCTTCAAAGCACTCTCTTTTAGCAGTTTCGATTATTGTTTCTTCATTTTCTCCTCCGCCGCAAATTCCCTGCCATACTTTCATATCTCTTCTTAAAAATATTGCATATTTAACTTCTTCTTTTTCCATTTTGTATGGAAAAATCAAAGTCTGATATGGTTGCCTCATCTATTAATCTCCTTAACTTACTAACTTTACTTTCTTTTTTATTCATTTGTTAAGTTATTTATCAATGTGGAATTATTTAATATGCTTTAAAAATTACATTAAAAAGTCGTAGGAACGTTGACTTTTCAGCATTTCTACGACTTGTATATTGGTGGGCAGAGATGGATTCGAACCATCGTACCCTTACGAGAACAGATTTACAGTCTGCCGCCTTTAGCCACTCGGCCATCTGCCCATCTATACAAAACAACTACATTATTAGAAAAATAATGGTGCGCCCTCAAGGATTCGAACCTTGGACCGACCGGTTATGAGCCGGTTGCTCTGACCAGCTGAGCTAAGGGCGCATTTGTTTAGCACTTTTTTAGTATATAATAATATGTTTTATATGTCAAGACATTTTTTAAAATAATTTATGTTTTTCCATAATAATTGCATTTGACTTTCATTTGACAGCTTTTTGTAAATATAATTTTAAATTACATTTAACATTTATTTTTGTATAAATATTACAATCTCCTTTAATTTAATTAAAGAAGATTGTAATAAATAAATCAGTATGGAAATTATTTTCTTTCTTCTTGGCTACCTTCTGGCAATGCTTCAGGTAATTGAAGTACAACTTTAATTCTAAATGCATATTTAATTGCTCTTACAAATTTGCTATTTTTGAATTTGAACCATAGTGATTCTTTTACCTCGCGTCTTGTATCAGAATAATATGCTTCATATACTTGCTTTTTAGCAGGTTCATTTGTTTCAACTACTATAGAAGTATCTTGTACTTGCACTTTTGCTTTTTTAACTTTTTGTTCTTTTTTGTTTTCAACAGTTTGGTTAACATTCGCAATATTTGCCTTAACATTAGAATTTGCGTTTGCATTTTCTTGCATCTTAGCTTCTTCTCTTACATCATCATGCTTTGTTTCAAATTGTTGTACAGGAGCTGGTATTAATTTTAGTGCATCTGCAATTTCAATTCCTATGTAACTTAATGCCTTTGATCTATCTTCAACTCTTTCCATATCAATTTCAATGTGTAAGTTTGATTCTAAATTAACTATTCTTGCATTAATTAGCTTTATTGCAGCTTGATAATCTTGTGACTTTGCACTTTTAGCTTTGCCAATAATATTTAAAGCCTCAATTACATCTTCTGACAATTTATCTGATACCTCAGCAACTGATTGTTTCCAATTTTCATCTTTGCTTTCTACAATTGCTAGAGTTTGCTTTAATATTGCTGCCGTTTTTATATTAAATTCTCTTTGCTTTATCAAACTTTCTATTTGCTTTGTATTTTCTTCAAACAATTCTGTAGCATACTCTACAAGTTGGTATGCCGCATCATAAATTGATTTTGGAAAGTTCTTCTTTTTAGGGTATTCTATTAAATAGGTTTTTATAGACTCTACCAAATCTTTGAAGTACGAATTATCATCTAATTCAATAATTTGCTTCTTACTGTTTGGGTTAATAAGCTTTGAAACCTTATCTATGTTTGATAAAATCTTTTCTTCCGTGATTACCATTTTCACGTTTACTATCCCACGTCTAGGCATTGTAAACATAAATTCTACCTCCTTCGTTGTTATCTATTTATATGTATAAATTTACTATTTTTCTTATGTACTACGAGTATATTACATCATATTTTAAAATGCAACACTTTTCTTCAAAAGTCTTCATTTTGTATTATTTAAATTTTACTTTAATTTATGTATTAATAATAGTGCCGTTATTATTAGTATTATTAGTTTTAGTTTCTGTTTTTGTTATTGTTATTGTTTTTGTTTTGGGTTTAATATTGGCATTAGCATTATTTTTTGTTTTTGTATTAGATTTAATTTTGGTCTTGTTTTTTGTTTTGCAATTCTTTATATCTTTTTATCTTCATTGTTGATGTTTTTTCGAATTCGCCTTTTTTAATTTCTAATGATTTTATTGCTTTATATGATGTTAGTTTTTTGTTTACTTCCTTTATTTTTTCCCAGATTATATCATGAATTTGCTCGTCTGTAAGATTGCTTCCATGTATTTTTTCTATTTCTTCCATGTTAGGTATACATCTTGCTGTAATTATAAGCTCTTTTTGATCTTTCTTTTTAGCAATCTCACCTTCTGGTGTTTTACCGTATACCATTGATTCTTTTATTTCAGGAACTTTGTCAAGTAACATTTCTATTTCTTCTGGATAAATATTTTTTCCATTTTGAGTTACTATTACATTTTTGCTTCTTCCTGTTACAAATACATATCCTTCATCATCTACATATCCTATATCTCCTGAATGGAAGTACCCATCTTCTGTAATGGCCTTCTTTGTCTCTTCTTCATCTTCATAATATCCAAGCATTAACGTTGGACTTTTTATCATGAGTTCACCTTCTCCATCTTCGTTTGGATTTTCAACCTTAATATCTGCCTGCCAAATTGTTTTTCCGGCTGAGCCTACCATTGTTTTATAGTCAGGTGTTACAGCTGATATTGGTGAAGTTTCAGTTAAACCATATCCTTGTAAAAAGGTTATGCCTATATCTTCTAACCATTTTCCGACTTTTTTCTCTATAGGAGCTGCAGCTGATACTATAATTCTTAAGTTTCCTCCTAGGTTATCATATATCTCCTTAAATACTTTTTTCTTAACATCTATTCCAAAAGATTTTAGCATATTTGTAACATGTATCATTGAGTTTACTATTTTTTCTTTTTTACTTTTTTTGATGCTTTCATTTATTTTTTTGTAAATGCTCTCTACAAGTAATGGTACTGTTAATATTGCTGTAGGTTTGGCTTCTTGCAAATTAGGAACGATATATCTTAAACCTTCACAAACGGCTATACTCGCGCCTTGTGAAATTGGATATAAAAATCCGATTGTCGATTCGTATGTATGATGTAATGGTAATACAGAAAATAGCATATCTGTTGGATATATTTTTACATAAGCTGTTATTGCATTTATATTTTCTGCAAGATTTCTATTGCAAAGCATTACACCCTTTGAATTAGAAGTTGTTCCCGAGGTGAATATTAATATTTTAAATTCTTCTTTATCAATCTCAATATTTTTAAAAGAATTATCACCAGATTCAATTATGCTTTTTCCGTTCTCAATTAAATAATTAATTCCTACATCTTTTCCATCAAGAGGTTTATCAGATTTCATCTCGATAAAATATTCAACACTATCAATATTTGCTTTTACTTTTTTTATGTCTTCTTCTTTTTTAGGTGAATATATGATTGTTGTAGCTCTTGATCTCTTTATTACATTTTCAAGCTCATTTTCAGGTAATTCTCTATCAACAGGAACAGCTATTCCAACCCCTAAAAGCATTGCCATGTATGATATGTACCATCCATATTGTGTTTCACCAATTATTATCACTCTTTTATTTTTTTGATTTAATAATTTTATTAAAGCAGTTCCTAAGGCATAAACATCTTCATGAAATTCTTTGTATGTTTTTGCAGCGTAAGGTGTTTTATGGTCTGGCTTTTCAAGTATGCAAGGTCTATCTGAATATTTTTCGCAGGATTCCTCAAAGAATTCTTTTACAGTAGAATAATTTGTATGTTCATAAGGTCCAACTTTTTTCTTATTATCTTCTTTTTTAATCTTTTCATAATCAATATTCATTTTGTCAAGTTCTTCTACTGTGTTCATTTTTATTTTTCCGAATTTAAATTTTGGTATTTTAATATTTAACATTTCTTTTTCCTTTCATCCAAAAGATTTATATTATCAAGTGCCTTACCTGTTCCTATGGCAACACATGATATAGCATCTTCTGCAATCATCACTTTTATTCCTGTACTTTCTTCTATTAGTTTATTAATTCCATATAACAAGCTGCCACCGCCTGTCATATATATTCCTTTTTCGCTTATATCTTCTACAAGCTCTGGCGGAGCCTTTTCAATTGTTTCTTTTACTGCTTCAATTATCTTTATTACTGAAGGAAGTAAAACATTAATTAATTCATCCGATTTAATTTCTACCTCTTCTGGAAGAGATGTTTCTAAGTTTCTTCCTCTTGCAATTATAGAATTTTTCTGTTCTTTTGGATAAACACATCCTACTTCTATTTTTATCTTTTCAGCTGTTTCTTTTCCTATAAGCATATTGTATTTTTTTCTAACATATTTAATAATTTCATTATCAAATTTGTCTCCTGCTACATTTATTGTTGTACTTACAACAGATCCCCCTATTGAAATCACAGCAACATCTGTGGTTCCTCCACCTACATCAATTACTAAATTTCCAACCGGTTTTGAGATATCTATTCCAGCACCTATTGCCGCAGCGACCGGCTCTTCTATTAAGAAAACTTTTTTTGTTCCTGTGTCAAGTAATGCATCTATTACCGCTCTTCTCTCAACTTCAGTTATTTGAGCAGGTACACAAACCATGATTCTATTTGAGGTGAACTTACTTGCACACGCTTTTTTTATAAAATACTTCAGCATTTTAGCAGTAGCTGTAAAATTTGATATTACGCCATCCTCTAATGGTCTAATTGTTTCAATTGAATTAGGAGTTCTTCCAATCATTTTTTTTGCATCTTTGCCATAAGCTAAGATAGCATTATTTTTTTTATCTATTGCAACTGCAGATGGTTCTCTTAAAACAATTCCTTTATTTTTTACATATATTAATACGGTTGCAGTTCCTAGGTCAATTCCTATATCTTCACTCATATACGTATCCTTATTTGGTATTTAGATTTTCAAAGGATCTATAACCTTTTAAAGTTATTTATTATTCTTTTGTAATTATTACCAACACAAATTATTATAATACATTTTCAAATATTTTTCAATCAAAATTATCTTCTAATTTAGATTTGCACGTTCGCATCTGACTATTTGCTTTACGAAATTACTCATTTATTTGTTTTTTACTTATTTATTCTTTTCTAATTTTCATTTCTTATTGTTTTATGTTTTTTTATATTCTTTAAATTATTAAAAGATTTTTATTTGACTTTGTAAGAAGTGTTGATGTCATGTTGTTTATTAAAACAGTATCTTCAATTCTTATTCCTATTTCGTTTGGTATATAAATTCCGTGGTTCATTTGTTACAACCATATTTTCTTCAAGCAGGCAACTTCTTTTTGTTGATAATATTGGCTTTTCATGAATTTCAAGTCCAACACCATGTCCCAATGCATGTATTAAATCAAATCCTCTTGAATAAAATTCTCTTTGAACGTTATCAGAAATTGCCTGTCCATCTGCCCCATTTTTCATCTTTTCAAATGCTCTTTCCTGCACCTTTAATACAAAATTATATAGCTCCTCATATTCTTTTGTAACGCTTTTTATAAAAAATGTTCTTGTCATATCAGCTGAATATCCTTGATATTTTGCTCCGAAGTCAATTAATACTGCATCTCCTGGCTTTATGGTTCTATCAGTAGGAACCGCATGTGGCTTAGATGTATTCCTGCCACTTGCTACTATTGTATCAAATGCCACTCCATCTGCTCCATGATTCAAAAAATAGTTTTGTATTTCATTTGAAATTTGCTTTTCAGTCATTCCTATTTTAATATAGTCTTGCAAATATAAGAAACAACTATCTGTTATATTACATGCCTTTTCTATTTTTAAGATTTCATCTTCACTTTTATGTACTCTTATTTTCTCAATAATTCCCTCAGTCTCAACCGCTTCCTTAATCCTAAATCTTCTTATCATTTTTATGTAACTTGCATAAGTTATATAATTTTCTTCAAACCCTACACTGTTGCAGTTTTGAAAGAATCCAAGATAATCGCTTTCAGTTAGATTAGCACAATTATACACAATAATTTCATCATCTATTGTAATAGTATTATTAACTTCTTCAATATATATAGAATCTGTTATAAATATATTTTCTTTATCATTAATAAGTAAAACCCCATCTGCAGTCAATTTGGTTAAATACCTGATATTTATTGGGTTACTTATGATCATTCCATCAAGCTTCAACTTCTTCATTTCTTCTTTTAATTTTAAGATTCTATAATTCATATAGCATTACCCCCTATTCTTAGTAATGTATATTTATTCTTTATATAGGCCTAGTGAAAACGTTTTTAATAAAACTAGTAAGACAATATTATGTGGAACAAATACCATTATAAATGCAGCCATTATAATAAATGGTCCAAATGGAATATATTCATCACTCTTTTTCTTTTTTGATGCTAACAGCATTACACTAATAATAGCTCCAAGTAAAAATGACATTATAGCAATCATTATGATGTTTGTAAGGCCAAATATTAAACCCAATGCTCCCATTAATTTAACATCTCCAAAGCCCATTGCCTCTTTTCCAGCAATTAGTCCTCCTATTAATGTTATAAGCATGAATATTCCAGCTCCTGCACACATTCCAAGCAATTTATCATAAAACAAATTAATACTTGCAAAGCCTTGAATAAACGCAAACACACATCCTACCTCAAATATTGTAAGAGTAAGTCTATCAGGAATAATTTGTTCTCTATAATCAATAATAAATGCTGAAACAAACATTGGACTTAGAATTAAATATTTTATTAAATTAACATTCCAACCAATAAAATAAAGTAATGCAACATATATTGCACCCATAACAATTACATTTCTAAAATTAATTTTAATATTAGGAATATATTCATTAAAGAATTCTTTGCATATTACGTGTTCATGATTTTGCAACTTGTTATTTGCAAAATCTAAAAACTGACCTACACACATTCCTAAAAGTCCTATAAAAAAATAATATAATATATGAATATCATTGATATACATAACTTCCTCCATTGTTTTACATTAAAGTATACTTTTTTCTACTTTAATTAATCTTAATTTTTTATGAAAAACTTTTCAATTTTTCTTTTTACCTTATTAATCCAATGCTTTTCATCAGATATAGGCTTGGTTAAAATTGAAAACATTTTCATTCGTTTAGCCCCAATTACATCAGTGAAATATTGGTCGCCTATTTCAGCAACCTCTTTTCTTTGAAGATTTGTGATTCTCAAGGCTCTTTTTAATCCCCTTTTTAATGGTTTTAAGGACCATCTTATGTATTTTATTCCTAATTCTTTTGACACTTTATCAAGTTTAGATTTTTTAACACTATTGGATGCTATACAAACTTTAAAATTATTATCTTTCAAGCTTTCGACCCACTCTTTTGCTCCAGGTAGCATCTCCTCATCAAGATTTAAAAGAGTATTGTCTACATCTAAAATAACGCCTTTTATGTGGTTTTTCTTTAAAAAATCAATTGAAATATCTGTCACCTTGTTAAATATAGCATCCGGTTTTATCATCGCACATCCTTTTTGTAAGTATTTTTAAGATATTAGTAATATCTCCAAAGTTATTTACATTATATTTATTTACTAAAAATATGTCAAGTAAAATTTTCTTACTTAAATTGCATTTAACTTTTCACTTAATGTTTTACTTAACTTAGTACAAATTACATTTGCATTGAAAATTTGTATTGATTTTTTCATTTGCCCCCTACTTTTTATTTATATTTCAATTGCAGGTTTATATATTTCCATCCACGTATTTACTTGAATTAAATATGCCATTAACTGTGCCCCTGTCATTAATTGGCCGAACCATGGTCTTGAAAATGATTTTCCATCTGTTTCAATTATTTTTCTTATATCTTCTTCATTTAATAGTGTTAGTATTGGTGATTCTCTGTTATTAAGTATTTCATTTAATTTTTCTTTCACTTTATTCAGATAATTAGGGTTCCACGTTTTAGGGTATGGACTTTTCTTTCTTTTTATTATTTCTTCTGGTAGCTCTTTTTGCATTATAAATCTTAATAACCCCTTTTCTCTTCCATTTAGTGCTTTCATTTCCCATGGTATATTTAATACATACTCTGCTAATCTATAATCACAAAATGGTACCCTTACCTCTAAGCCATTATACATTGACATTCTATCTGATCTATCTAATAATGTTTGCATAAACCAATTGCATGTTAGGTGCGATATTTTTCTCTTTTCTCTTGTTTCGTCAGAGTCATCATCTAATATTTCTACTTCTGATAAGCTTTCATTATATCTGAAATCAATATATTCTTTTAAATTCACCTTGCTCTCTATTTTTTCATTTAATAAATGCTGTCTTCCTTCTATGTTTATTGACCATGGAAATGTATTGCTTTTTAGCGCATCTTCTCTGAAAAACCATGGGTAACCTCCAAATATTTCATCTGCACATTCCCCTGATATTGCAACTTTTTGTTCTTTTTTTACTTCTCTCGTAAATAGTAAAAGTGATGAATCTACATCTGCCATTCCTGGCATATCTCTTGCAATTGTTGCATCTTTTAGTGCATCAAATAATTCTGGAGTGTCTAGCATGATTACGTGATGGTTTGTTCCTATTTTATTACTTGCTAAATCAACATATTCACTATCTGTATTTGGTTGAAAATCCGTCCTTTTAAAATTTATATCATTGTCTTTATAATCAACTGAATAAGTTTCTATTTTTTTACCTTTGTACTTTTTATAATATTCATTCGCATAATAGCTTATAATACTTGAATCAAGACCACCTGATAAAAATGTACATAAATTTACATCTGATACAAGCTGCCTTTCTATTGAATCTTTAAGTAAATATTTAACCTTGTTACAAGTTTCTTCAAAACTATCTGTATGTCTTTTGCTCTTCATTTTCCAATATTTATTGCTATAAAATGCATCCTTGTTAAATATCATATAACTTGCTGGCTTTAGCTCATATATATCTTTAAAAGCTGTTGTACCGGCAGTATGAGCAGGCCCTATTCCAAATAACTCTGATATTCCATCTTTATCAATACATGGATATATACTTGGGTACTCAAACAAAGCCTTTATTTCTGATGCAAATATAATTTCACCGTTTTTTATTGAATAATACAATGGTTTTACACCAAAGTGATCTCTAGCCATAAACAATTCCTTTTTATTTTTGTTCCATATTGCAAAAGCAAATATTCCATTTAAATGATTTACAATATCATATCCATATAACACAAATGCTTTTAATAATACTTCCGTATCTGAATGCCCTATAAAATCAAATCCTTCTTTTTTCAGTGACACTCTTAATTCATCTGTATTATAAATCTGTCCATTATATGTTATTACATATTCATTCCCGTCTTTAATAAACCTCATTGGTTGTTTTCCATTTTCTTTATCTATAATAGTTAATCTTTTATGTCCAATATAAATATTTTCATCATAATATGTTCCTTCCTCATCTGGTCCTCTTCTTCTCAATTTATTATTCATTGTATTAAGTATATTTAAAGACTGCTCTTCCTTTAGATTTCTTTTATAATTCGTAAACCCAACTATTCCACACATAAAAACCTCCTATACATATTTTATGTATAAGAGGTTTTTTAAAGTTCTAAAATTAAAAACATTTAGCATTTTATTCAAAAAAAGTTAGTATTATATTGTTTTTCATGTCTTGTTCGTTTCTTTCTTCACTAGTCAAAACAACTGTCGGAAGAAAGAAACATTCGCGCTACGCTTGATCGCTAAACGCGACATTTTAAACATATAATACTAACTTTTTTATATAAGTTGCTATATAAATTTATTCATCTGCCTTTGCCCAAATAATCAATCTTGAACTTGAATCATCCGTACATGATGCAAGTGATATTTCTCTTCTACCAGCAGTATCTCTTGTTGCGTAATCAAAATCAGTAGATGTTGTTTCGTATTTATTGTATATAGTATATTTTAATCTTTCTCCAGATAAATCTGTAATGTATATTACATCCCCAATTTCAAGTTTACTGTTTTTTGAAAATAAAGCGTTATTTCTGTAATTATGCCCCATAATTACAGTATTTCCAACCTCATTTAATCCAGGTCCATAAGTAACTCCAACAGAAACTTCCATTGAAGAAATTGTTGCTTTACTAAGTACAGGATACTTTATATGTGTTTTTGGAATTTCTATTTTTCCAACAACATCAAATCCCTTATATTTTAGAGCAATCGTATTTTTCTTCGTACTTTGGCTTTTGTTTTCTGATGCTGATGAACTTGAATTTGGCTTGCTACTGCCTCCATCATTTTCAACTGTTTCATTGCTTTGTTCAACACTTGCATCATTTTGGCTTAAATTATTTTTACTATCGTTCTTTTCTTCAATTACCTTATTCAATTCCTTATCAAGTGCATCAACAGCCTCATTGGCACCTTTATTTATATAGTAACTTTGAAGCATATCATACCCTACAAAACCCAAAGTAACCAAAATCGCTATTCCAATAATAATTAACACAGCAGTTAATACTTTACTAAATTTTCTATTATCAATCATTATACATTCCTTTGTAAAATTATATAAATTAAAATAATTTGTATAATCAAAATTCCTATAAAGCCAAAATTAAAATACCATTTTTTAGTTTTATGATGAAAAACTCTCATTCCAATTATTCCACCAATTGAACCACCTAAGGCTGAAATTACAAAAAAAGTTTTTTCCTTAATTCTCCATTCATGTTTTTTAGCTTCTTGCTTATCATACCACATTAATGTAAAGTTTACAACATTGATTAATAATAAATATATTATAATATTTCTTGGTGTAAAAAATTCTTCAATAACTAAATTCCAAATTTGTGTATTCAATTTATTCTCCATTTCTTATTAATTTTAATATTTTTTTGTAGTTTTACTTTCTATTTTTAATCTTTATCAATTCCTCCACTATTTGTACTGCATTGGTTGCTGCGCCCTTTCTTATATTATCAGCAACCACCCAAAAATTAACTCCATATTGCACACTATAATCTCTTCTAATTCTACCAACATATATTTCGTTAGTTCCAGTAGCAATAGTTGAAAGAGGATACTCATTATTCTCTATATCACACATTACTATTATACCAGCTTTTTTCTTTAATTCAAATATTAGTTCATCCATTTTAAAATCATTTTCAAATTCAACATTAATAGATTCAGCATGTGAATTAAAAATAGGAACTCTAGCACATGTAGCAGTAACTTTTAACTCAGGCTTATTTAAAATTTTTCTAGTCTCATTTATCATCTTCATTTCTTCTTTTGTATAACCATTTTCCATAAACAAATCAATATGAGGAATCACATTGTTAAAAATAGGATAATAAAATTTGTTAAGAGCATACTTGTCGTTATTACCTTCAAAATTTTTCTTATAATAATTGACTATACCATTCTCTAAATCTTCAATTCCATATCTTCCAGCACCTGATACAGCCTGATATGTTGAATACACTACTCTCTTTATTTTATATAAACAATCCATCACTTTTAAAGGAACAACAGCCTGTATCGTAGAACAATTCGGATTTGCAATGATTCCTTTATTATTACTTATTTCATCAGCATTCACCTCTGGTACAATTAACGGTACATCCTTATCCATTCTAAAAGCACTACTATTATCAACAACAATAGTTCCACATTTTGCAGCAATTGGAGCAAAACGCTTTGCAGTCTCTGCACCAGCAGAAAAAATCGCATAATCTATATCATCTTTTTTAAAAGAATCCTCAGTAAGCTCTTGAACTATATATTCTTTGCCTTTAAACTCCAGCTTTTTTCCTTTACTTCTACTAGATGCCATAAGAATATACTCATCAACATCAATATTCTCTTCCTCAAGAACCTTCAAAACACACCTTCCAACAACACCAGTAGCTCCAACAATCGCTAGCTTTTTCATATAAACCTCCTACCTTCATAAAATTTTAATATAATTATATGAATATAAAAAATTTAATATTATATTGTTTTTAATGCCGCGTTAGCGATTAAGCGAAGCGCGAATGTTTCTTTCTTCCGACAGTTGTCTTTGACTAGCGAAGAAAGAAACGAACAAGGCATGAAAAACAATATAATATTAAATTTTTTATTGAACAGGCCATTTTTTTGTTTTTCAATGCCGCGTTAGCTTACATGCGTAGCGCGAATGTTTCCTTCTTCCGACAGTTGTTTTTGACTAGCGAAGAAAGAAACGAACAAGGCATGAAAAAAAAGACATAATTTTATACCATAAAACTATGCCTTTCTTATTAATTCCTTTTTATTGTACAAGTGATGCTAGTGATGAACTTGAATTTGCTCGTATTGCATTTCCTGTTGATGAAGAACTTGCTGCAGCATTACTTGAGGATGTTGAAGAAGTATTTGCATTTGAACTTGATGCAGTATTACCACTTTGTGATGATACTGCATCACTAGATAGTGCATTACGTACATCTCCTGATACCTCATTTGTAGTACTACTTAGTGTTCCGTTTGATACTTCATTTGAAACCATATTACCTGCTACATTATTTCCTGTTGCAGTTTCGTTTGCAGTACTGTTTGTATTATTTGTTTCTGCATCTTCATTTGCAGGTGTTATTAGTGAAATCATATCAATTACATCTAAGTTTGTAGTATAATCAATTGCTGTATCATTTACTTCAAGTACAAATTGGAACATTACTTTTTCAGATGGCAATATTACAAAATAGTATCTTGAAATTGCTGTTGAAGATATTATATCTATATATGCATAATATGATGTGAATTTTGCAATAAATGTGCTATTGGCTACTTCTGCTTGTAAATTTGATTGTGCCGCTTGTGCATTAAATGAATTTGTAAGCATTGATAATAAAGCACTTCTTCCTTCTGCTGTAGTAAAATCAACTCCTAATTGCTGCTCATTATATTTAACTTTGTATTCTAATTTATAGTCACCTTGTGTAAATGTACTATTAGCTGGTGTATAGAACCATTTGTTTGAATCGTAAGTAATTACATATCCAGTTTCAAAAAATACTTCTTGGCTATTTGTTGCAACTTCATTTGCTGAAGTGTTTCCATTATTATTTTTGCTATGAGTACCTGATGTATTTTTTAATGCCATTGATATTCCTATTCCTGATACAATTAATTCAATAACTAGACATGCAATTAATGCTACCATAGATGTTCCACCATTTTTCTTTGCTTTGTTTATTAAATCATTATTATCTTGAATTTGACTTTTATATTTGTTAAGTTCTTTTCTAACATTACTTCTGTACATTGGGTAGAAACCAAAACCAAGTCCAAAGAACCTTGCTACTGCATATACTCCTAGTACAATTTCTAAAATAGAGTTACCTGTAATACTTGTAACAACTGAAAGAAGTAAGGAAAGTACTAAAAATACCATTCCAGGAATATAGACTTTTCTATAAAGTAAATATGCCTCTCCTAATAAAGCAGCTGCCCAATTAAACTTTTTGCTATGAGCCTTTTCATAGATATTTCCCATCCAGTTTTGTACAAAAGCTAAATTGTAGTCTGAATCATCCTTCGATGATTGTGATTGACCATATTGTGCATTTGCCTCTTCAAAATATGAATTGTTTTGTTTTGTGTATTGGCCTTGTTCATAACCATTTTGATACATATTCTGATTTTGATTATATCCATTTTGCTCATACATGTTTTGGTTTTGATTATATCCATTTTGCTCATACATGTTTTGGTTTTGATTATATCCATTTTGCTCATACATGTTTTGAGTTTGATTGTTTCCACCTTGCTCAAGTGGATTTATATTCATTTGGCCTTGATTGTATGCAGTTTGATCTCCATAGCTCATTTGATCAAATCCTTGTTGATCAAGAAATACTGATTGTCCATTATTATCAAGACTATTTTGGTTTGAAAAATTTTGCATTTCAGGTAATTGTTTATTATTGGCCATTCCTGTATTTGTATTATTTTGTGAAAAATTCTCCATTCCTGGTAGAATCTGATTTACTTCTCCTCCCATACTTCCATTGCTTGCATTAGTAGAGATATTAGCATTATTAACTGATTGACTAAGAATTGGGTTTCTGATTGGTTCATTATTGCTACCATTTGTTTTTTCATTATCTAAATTATGCTTAGATAAATCGTTGGAATCATTTGTCATCTGTATTTCCTCCTTAATTTATATTTTATATTAAAATTCACAATTTTTTGGTGTTCTTGGATAAGGAATAACATCACGTATGTTTTGCATTCCTGTAACATACATCATCATTCTTTCAAATCCTAGTCCAAAACCAGAATGTGGTACAGAACCAAATCTACGTAAATCAAGATACCACCAATAATCTTCTTTATTAAGATTTAATTCTTTCATTCTCTGTTCAAGTTTATTTATATCTTCCTCTCTTTGGCTACCACCTATTAGCTCTCCAATACCTGGTACTAATAAATCTGATGCAGCAACAGTTTTTCCATCATCATTTTGTTTCATATAAAATGCTTTTATTTCTTTAGGATAATCTGTAACAAAAACAGGTCTTTTAAATATTTTTTCACTTAAAAATCTCTCATGTTCTGTTTGAATATCAACACCCCATGAAACTTTGTATTCAAATTCATCATTATGTTTTTCTAGTTCTTTTATTGCCTCTGTATATGTTATTCTTCCAAAAGGTTTTTCAGATGTAATTTTTAACTTTTCAAGTAAACCTTTTGATATGAATTTATCAAAGAATTCCATTTCTTCTGGTGCATTTTCTAAAACATAAGAAATTATATATTTTATCATGTCTTCAGCAACATCTAGGTAATCATTTAAATCTGCAAAACACATTTCTGGCTCTATCATCCAAAATTCAGCAGCATGTTTTACTGTGTTTGAATTTTCAGCTCTAAATGTAGGTCCAAACGTATAAATATTTCTAAAAGCATGAGCATAAGTTTCTCCTTCAAGTTGTCCACTTACAGTTAAGTGAGCATTCTTACCAAAGAAATCTTTAGAAAAATCAACATTCTTTTTATCATCTAATGGCACATTTTTCAAATCAAGTGCTGTAACATTAAACATTTCTCCCGCACCCTCAGCATCAGATCCTGTGATTAAAGGTGTATGTACATATACAAAACCTCTTTCTTGAAAGAATTTATGAATTGAATATGATACAAGACTACGTACTCTGAATACAGCATTAAATGTGTTTGTTCTAGGACGTAAGTGTGCTTGTGTTCTTAAAAATTCAAAACTAGTATTTTTCTTTTGAATAGGATAATTTTTATCAGCTAAATTATATATTTGAACTTTGTTTGCATGAATTTCAAAAGGTTGTTTTGCATTTTCTGTTTTAACAACTGTTCCATCAACTATTATTGATGAACTGATTGTAGCTTTTCCTATTTCATCAAAATTATTTAATTTGTCGTCAAATACAACTTGAACGTTTTTAAAGAATGTTCCATCATTTAACTCAATAAAACCAAATGATTTAGAATTACGTAACGTTCTAACCCATCCTCCAACTTTAATTTCTTTTCCTATATATAACTCAGTGTTTCTGTAAAGATCCTTCACTAAAGTATATTCTTTCATAAATGTATGTGCTCCTCTCTAAAGAATTATTGCCATTATACAACAAAAAGTTTCATTTAACAATAGGAAAATTATATTACCATGCTTTTTTATAAAGTTCAATAAAGTCTTCTTTTGTAACTTCTCTTGGATTTCCAGGTTTACATGGATCATTCATTGCCTTATCTGCTAGCATTGGAAAATCTTCTTTCTTTGCTCCAACATCTTTTACTGTTTGAGTTATTCCAACATCATGTGCTAAATTCTTTATACAATCACAAAATGTTTTTATTACTTCTTCTTTTGTAAATAATGTTGCATCGATGTGAAATGCTTGTGTTAGAATTGTTCTAAATTCTTCGTAACTAACTTCTCCATTGAACTTCATTACAGTAGGCAATAATATTGCATTTGCAAGTCCGTGAGGAGTATCATATACAGCTCCTAATTGATGTGCCATTGAATGTACTATTCCAAGTCCTACATTTGAAAATGCCATTCCTGCTATATATTGTCCAAGACCAACCTTGTTTATTGCATCTTGATCTTTTTCATTTACCGCTTTTGCTAAATTATCATATATTAATTGAATTGCTTTTAACGAGAACATTTGAGACATTATGTTTCTTGATTTTGCAATATATCCTTCTATTGCATGTGTTAAAGCATCCATTCCTGTTGATGCAGCTATTGATTTAGGCATTGTTGCCATAAGTTCTGTATCAACAATTGCAATAATTGGAATATCATGTTCATCAACACAAACCATTTTGATTTCTTTTTTAGGATCTGTTATAACATAATTTATTGTAACTTCAGCAGCTGTTCCTGCTGTTGTAGGAAGTGCAATTATAGGTAGTCCTTTATTTTTTGTATTAGAAACTCCATTAAGTGACACCACATCACTTCTATCAGGATTTTTTATAATTATGCTTATTCCCTTTGCCGTATCAATACTTGATCCACCTCCAACTGCAACAATTAAATCACATTTTTCATCTTTGCAGATTTGCACTCCAGCTAGAACATTTTCAACTGGTGGATTTGGCTTTACATCATGAAATAATGCGTATTTTATGTTGTTTGCATCAAGTAAATCAGTTACTTTCTTGCTTACTCCAGCCTTATATAATGACTCGTCTGTTACAACAAGTACTTTTTTAAATCCTCTTTTCTTTATTTCCTCTGGTAATACCTTTCTTGCACCTTCTCCAAAATATGATGTTTCATTTAAAGTGAATTTTTCTATTCCCATAACTTTTTCTCGTATAATGTATATTGGATTTCATTATACGAACTCCTTCCTTTTTTGATTTTTACTTTTTGTTATAATTTTTTATAGAACCTATAAATTATTTTTTTACTTTACTTACTTGATATGTCTGTATCATTTTATTACTACATTTTTGTTTTGAAATATATACTGCATGTTTATGTTTCTTTTCTTTATTTTCCAAATGCAGTCATTGATATCATCAAACTTCCACATAGATTTTGAGAATGGTTCTTGCTTCCATATTCTCCAAATGTAAATGGCATTATGAAAGGAGTATCTCCTAATTCTTCTTTTAACATTCTTGCAAGTTCATTTATATTGCCTTCTACCTCTTGCTTTCTTAATGCACTGTGATTAATTATATAAAAAGCCTTATCATTTTTAAACACTTCATTTAGTTCTCTTGCAATAAGCTTAGGAGAAGCAATTAATTCTTCCTTAGATATTTGTGCTTGTATTATAGTTGTATTAACACAAACATCATTTCCCATGTTTATTGAATAGTCCGTATTTCCATTCATAGGCTCTCTTATTATAAGTAATGAACCATCTAATGTTTTTACTGCAAGTGGTTTAAGTACAGATTCCTTAAGGATTTTTCCTCCTTTAATATCTTTTACCTTTTTATTTGTCCACTCTGCATATTGTTTTAAAGCTTGAATACCTTCTATTTCATCAAGCTCTCTTTTGCCTGTAACTTTAGTTATTACTCCGGAATTTATTGTTTCATGATATCTGCTTTCTAAAATATTGGCAAAACTTTTATTTGTATAGAAGAATGCTACACAAACACCATCTGAAACAATTCTATCTTCATTATATATTTTCCACTTTCCTGTCATTTCATCATCTGATGCAGTTCCCCCAAATACAGGAACATTTCCAATAATATCTTGAATTCCTTTTAAATATTCCTCTTCCTCACCAGGAGTTGCAATCATCATAAAAAAAGATGGCGCATATTCAGTTCCAACCTTTTTCATTGCCTCTTTTGCAACTATTCTCCCAGTTTCGCGTGCTGAAGAAACTTTCTCTGATATTGCTGTACCAACTGCTGTATCATTATCTCCTATACACATCATTCCGGCAAATCCATTTTGTGATGTAATATACCCATCAGGAATACAAATTCCATCAGATGATGTTGCACCAATGATTGGTGCTGTTCCTAAAACTGTTTTTGCTCCATTTAATAGTTTTTCCGTATTATATTTTTCAGAGCTATAAAGAATACATAATTTAGTTTGTACTAAATCAATTACTGCTTTTTTTGCACAAACTCTACCTGCTACTTCTTCATCCTCATCAACGCTCCATGAAACGTTCGCTTTCATTTGTTTCCTCCATTTTTGTTTTTCAAATGTTATTTTACTGTTAATTCTGGATCTATTCCAGTTTTATTTACCACACTGCCCCAACTTTTTAAAAGATTTGTACGATTTGCCTCTGTCTTATTTACAGTAGTATAATAGTCTTTTTCTGCCCTATCTTTTACTTTTAGTGCCGAATTTTCACTATTTAGTGAGTAGGCAACTGTTCCTGAAAGAATAAGCATTACTATTATTGTTATAGTCAGTGCCATTAACGTAATACCATTTTCATTCTTCATTAGAATTTTTCCTTATAAAGTATTTAGATTTTTATAAAAAATCTATAAAATTTACATTACTTCTTTAATAGCATCTCCAATAATTTTATTTATATCATAAATCATTTTGTTAAACATGATTTCGTAGTCAAAATATTGTTTTACATCTTGATTTTCAACAAGAACATTATATAACTTTGCAAGTTTAATTTTCTTCTCGTTTTCATCTATTGGTTGATTTTGCTCTCTTTTAACCTCCATGATTTGTACTTCTTGTTTTAGTTTTTCAAAGTCTTCAATCATTTTTTTCTTTTCAGGATCTTTGAACAATTTTTCTTTAGATTCCTTTAAGTTTTTATAGCATTCTGAATTTTTAATTTCTTCTGCTAATTTATTTGCTGTATCATAAACTTGCATAAATTATATCCTTTCAAACTAATTTTATATTAAGCATAAGCATTTCTTTTTCTGAACGTAAGTAAATTTGAAATTTCTTTTTGGGTATTTTTTGCCTTTACTGTCTTGTTAGCTTGTTCTTGTGCTATTTCAGCTTTTTGCTTTTCAGCTTCAGTCAAACAAATTGCTTGTTCATATACATAGTGTGTATCTTGAGCAATTTTATTCCAATTATATAATTCTTTAACCTTTTTAACTGCATTTCTTGAAACCGTATCACATAATTTTTGATCAAATAATAATGCTAAAATAGAATCAGCTATTGAATTGCTATTTCCAGCATAGCTCTTCATTCCCGTAACACCATGTTCTACAATCTCATTTAATCCTCCAACATCTGAGACAACTGTTGGCACTCCTGCAAGCATTGCTTCAAGTGCAACAATACCAAAAGGTTCATAAGTGCTAGGAAATACTGCAACATCAGCACACTTATACATCTTTTGAACTTTCTTAGAATCACAATATCCTGCAAAATATACTTTATTATCAATTCCAAGATTATGTACCTCTTGGCGAAGTTCATCAATCATTCCTCCCTTGCCACATATAACAAGTTTAGAATCATTGTAATTATTTAAGATTTTAGGCATTGCTCCAATTAAATTTTGGATTCCTTTTTCATAAACCAATCGTCCAACATAAAGTATGATTTTTTCGTTATCCATAGCATATTGTCTTCTAAAATCATAGTCTCTTTCTATTCCTGTAAAATTGTTTAAATTGATACCATTAGGAATAACATTTATTTTTTCGAAAGGAAGTCCAAATAAACGTTGAATCTCACTTTTCATATAATTGCTGTTAACAATTACTTCTGTTGCCTCATAAGTTAACATCCACTCTGAATCATTAATATATCTTTGTGTTTCATCGTGAATTCCGCTGTTTCTTCCGCTCTCTGTAGCATGAATAGTTGCAACAACTGGAATATTAAAAGCGTGCTTTAATGTTTTTGCAGCATACGAAACTAGCCAATCATGTGCATGTATAACATCAAATTTTTCCTTAGAAATAAGCTCCGTTGCTTTAGCTATCATGTTAAAGTTAAGTTGCATAATCCAATCAATAAAATTATTAGGATGAATCATGTAATTATCAACTCTATATACTTCTACTCCTTTATCATTCTCATAATATGGAGTATTTCCATCTCTGTAAGTAACTACAGTTACTTCGTGACCATCTTTAATCATTCTTTGAGACAAATCATGAACAACTCTAGCAATTCCTCCTACAACTCTTGGTGGATATTCCCATGTCAACATTAAAATCTTCATAATTGACCCCTTTCGCTATCATTTGTTTTGGTTCATTTATTTTTTATATTTTCACTTTTTACATTTTATACATAATTTCTACAAAAGTAAATAAAATTTTACAAAAAAATATTACTTTTTCATTACAAAAGTCATTTTAACAAAACCATTACAAATTTACATTTTTATGCATTTTTTTGCATATTTCTATTGCTTATTTAATTGTAATGTTATAATATAAAGAAAGTCGAAAGAAGAGTATTAATACTAAGGAGGAAGTACGTTGCAAAAGTCTAAAACAGAAGAATTAAAAAATACTAAAGAAACTAAAATAAAAGAAGATAAATCAAAAATATCTTCATCTACTGAAGCAATTATTACAAAAAAGAAAAAATCTAGTAAGCCTAGCTTATCTAAAGAAAATGAACTGGCTAAAGTTGGCACAGCTAAATCAAAAGCTCTCAAAAAAGATATTGAAGATAAAAAGCAAAAAATAACTGGCACTACTAATGCATCTAAGGCTTCAAAAGTTTCTAAAAAAACTTCGGTAAGTAGTGCAAAAGTTGCTTCTTCTAGTACTAAGAAGAGTAAGACTACTCTATCTAAAGTAAAAAAAGAAGTAAAAAAATCTGTTAATAATAAAACTAAAAAGATTTCCAAAACATCATCTTCTCGTAAAAATACTTTAAAAAAGGTTTCAAGTAAATCTTCTTCTCTTGCTAATACTGAATTAGAATTAGAAAAAGAAAAAGTTTTTGAAAATATTCCAGAATATTATGATTTGCCTTATGCTTATAATAAAACAGTTGTTAAAGTTTTATATCAAAACCCTACAACATTATTCGTTTATTGGGAAATTTCTCAAGATGATGTAAATCACTTTAAAAATGAGTTCGGCGAGAACTTCTTTTATATTACTAAACCTGTTTTAGTTGTTCACAACATAACTAAAAATTACTTTTTTGAAATTGATATAAATGATTTTGCAAACAATTGGTATATAACTGTTGATGACGCAAAATGTGTATATGAAGTAAAACTTGCTAGAAAGCCAAGTCAAAGTTCTGTTATATATGACTATGATTCTAATAAGAATACGGATTTTGTTGAGGTTTCTAATTCAAATATAATTGAAATGCCAAATGATCATGTATTATTTTATAAAAATGGTCAAAAGCTTTATTTTAAAAATATAAAAAACAATTCTATTACTGAAAAGGTTTATAAATTTAAGAGTAAAGATTCTGATAATGTTAAATCTATTTACAAAAATTACAAGCTTGATGAAATTGATAATAGATTTGATTTCAGAAATCCATCTTCTCAAAATCCAACGTCAAACGTTATGTAGGTTTTCTACTAAAGAATAGAAAACCTTCTTTATTTTAAATAATCTTAAAAATTAAAATATGTATTTTATGCCTTTCCTTTCTAAATATTTTAGATATATTTTAAGTGCATTTTAGGTGCTTTATCATTCTGGCTTCATTTAAGAAGTTCAGATGTTCCTCATATTTTAATTATAAGTAAAAGTTCTTATTATATTATTTGATTGGAGTTAATAATGAAAAACACAAAAGGTTACGTTAGTTTTGTACTACATGCACATCTTCCATTTGTTCATCACCCAGAAAGTGAAGACTATCTTGAAGAACAATGGCTTTATGAGGCAATATCAGAAACATATATTCCCTTAATTCTTAATTTTCAAAAACTAGTAGATGAAGGTGTAGATTTTAGATTTACAATGTCCCTTACTCCTCCTCTATTAAACATGTTAGATAATAAATTATTGCAGGAAAGATACATTAAATACTTAAAAAAACATATCGAGCTTTCTAAAAAAGAGATTGAAAGAACTAAAGATAATCCTAGAATTAATAAATTATCTCATTATTACTTTGATAGATATTCAAATGATTTACATGTTTTTAAAGACATCTACAAATGTAACTTAATAAATGCCTTTAAAAAATTTAATGATTTAGGTGTTCTTGAAATTATTGGCTGTGGAGCAACACATGGTTACTTTCCAATATTATATGTAAATGAAAAAACTGTAAAGGCTCAAGTAGCTCTTGGAGTTCAAACCTATTATAAATATTTTGAAAAACCAATAAAAGGATTTTGGCTTCCAGAATGTGGGTATGTTCCAGAGGCAGATAAGTACTTAAGAGAATATGGTGTTCAATATGTTCTTGTTGAAACTCATGGTATTTTATATGCAGACCCTACACCTTTATATGGAACTTATGCTCCTATAGTATCACCTAACGGGCTTGTGGCATTTGGACGTGATTTAGAATCATCACGTCAAGTTTGGAGTTCAATAAATGGCTATCCCGGTGATTTTAATTACAGAGAATTTTATCGTGACATCGGTTACGATGCCCCTTATGATTATATAAAACCATATATAGCATCAAATGGTGTAAGAGTATCAACTGGAATTAGATATCATCGTATAACAGGTAAAACAGAAAATAAAGATATATATGATCTAGAATGGGCTCATGATTCTGTAAATAATCAAGCAGGACATTTCTTTGACTGCAGATGTAAGCAAATTGACTACTTAGCATCTCATACTAAAAATCCTCCTATAATAGTCTGTCCTTATGATGCAGAGCTTTATGGTCATTGGTGGTATGAAGGTCCAGATTGGCTATACACTTTAGCTAAAAAAGTTTATTATGATGATTGTAACTTTGAGCTAATAACTCCTGGCGAATATATCGAAAAATACCCTGATATGCAAGTTGCAACTCCATGTCGTTCTTCTTGGGGTGCCAAAGGTTATAGTGAAGTATGGCTAAACCCATCAAATGATTATGTTCATAAACATTTGCATATTGCGGGTGATAGAATGTGTGAACTAGCATCAATGTACCCTAATGAGCCATCTAATTCTTTAAAAAGAAGAATTCTAAATCAATGTGCCAGAGAGTTAGTACTTGCTCAGAGCAGTGATTGGCTATTTATTATAACAAATGGAACAATGGTTGATTATGCTAAAAAAAGAATTAAAGACCACATCGGTAGATTTACTAAATTATATAATTGGCTAAAAAATGATGATAAATTAAAAGAAAATGATACCTTGTCTGAGGAGAATATGAAGTACCTTGAAAATATTGAAGAAAAAGATTGTATTTTCCCTGAGATTGATTACATGCTATACTATTAATTTAAAAAGATTTAATATTATATTGTTTTAAATGCCTTGCTTGTTGCAATCTTCGTTAGACAAAACACACTGTCAGAAGATTACGACATTCGCGCTTCGCTTGATCGCTGCGCAGCATTTTAAACAATATAATATTAAATCTTTTAATTCTTAATGTATTAATCTTTCTTATTATTCAAAATCTTATTTCTTTATAGATCTTAAAAAACTTTGTATAAATTAAATTATTCATACAAAGTTTTTTTGTTTTAATTTGTTATGCGGTTTCTTGACTTTCTTCAGGAAGCTTTTTTACTTTCTTTTTTGTCTTCTTATCTTTTTTGTTTTCATCAATTACAATTTCAGGTTTTGCGTGATTTTGTACAACCTCTTTTGTAACCGTGCATTTAGTTATTTTAGGATTTGAAGGTATTTCATACATAATATCTCTCATTGTATCTTCCATTATTGAACGTAATCCCCTTGCTCCAGTCTTTCTTTCTATAGCTTTGTCTACTATAACTTCAAGTGCTTCATCTGTAAATTCAAGTTCAACATCATCAATGCTTAATAATTTTTGATATTGTTTTACTAATGCATTTTTTGGTTTCTTCATTATATCAATTAAAGCATTTTTATCAAGTTCTTGTAATGTTGCAATTATAGGAAGTCTACCAACAAATTCTGGAATCAAGCCAAATTTAAGTAAATCTTCTGGTTCAAGATTAGCATAAACTTTATATTTATCAAGCTTCTCAGCACTCTCTATATTTGCACCAAATCCCATTGATTTTTTTCCTATTCGTGCCCCAATTATCTTTTCAAGTCCTTCAAATGCACCACCACAAATAAATAATATATTTGATGTATTTATTTGAATTAACTCTTGATGTGGATGCTTTCTACCACCTTGAGGTGGAACAGATGCTATTGTTCCTTCAACTATCTTTAATAATGCTTGTTGAACACCTTCTCCACTTACATCTCTTGTTATTGAAGTATTTTCAGATTTTCTTGAAATCTTATCTATTTCATCTATATAAACGATTCCTTTTTCAGCCTTCTCAATATCATAATCTGCAGCTTGAATAAGTTTTAACAAAATATTTTCAACATCTTCGCCAACATATCCAGCTTCTGTTAATGTTGTAGCATCAGCTATTGCAAATGGAACATTTAAAATTTTAGCAAGAGTTTGTGCTAAAAATGTTTTTCCACATCCTGTTGGTCCTAAAAGAAGCACATTGCTCTTTTGAATTTCAACATCATCTTTAGACTCTTCCATCTCACTATTAATTCTTTTATAATGATTATATACAGCAACAGAAAGAGTTTTTTTAGCTTCATCTTGACCAATAACATACTCATCAAGAATCTTTTTAATTTCTTCTGGAGTTGGTACCTTTTCTTCTTCAGAATTTAATGTATATTTGTTTTCATAATCGTCAAAAGCATCATTTTCAAGAATACTCTCACAAACTTTTATACATTCATCACATATATAAATTCCAGCAGGTCCTGCTATCATTTTCTTAACTGCATTTTGCTGTTTACCACAAAAAGAGCATCTTATAACCTTATCATTTTTTGTCATTTATAAATGAATATCCTTCCTTCTACTTTTAAAATTAAGCCTAAAAAGCCAAATTATATTCCTTCAATTATATAATGAAATCATATTAACTTTTTAACAGACTTTAATTCTAATTCTTTTTTATAGGTAAAATTATTTTCTTTTATCCATAATTCCATCAATCAAGCCATATTCTAAAGCTTCTTGTGCTGTCAAATAATGGTCTCTTTCAGTGTCTTTTTCAACTTCTTCAATTGGTTTTCCTGTTGTAGAACTAATAATTTTATTAATTCTCTCTCTTGTTTTAACCATTTGATCTGCCTGAATTTTAATTTCAGTTGTTTGACCTGAAATTCCTCCTCCTTGACCTCCTATTAATGGTTGGTGAATTAGGATTTCTGCGTTTGGTGTTGCAAATCTTTTACCTTTTTCACCTGAAGTTAACAATAGTGCTCCCATACTTGCAGCCATGCCAATACAAATTGTTGTAACTGGGCACTTTATGTAATTCATTGTATCAATTATTCCTAAGCCATCTGAAACAGAACCTCCTGGTGAATTTATATAAAGTGATATTTCTTTGTCAGGATCTTCTGACTCAAGAAATAACAACTGTGCAATTACTAAACTTGCAGATGTTTGATTAACATCCTCACTTAAAAATATAATTCTGTCCTTAAGTAATCTTGAAAATATATCATACGATCTCTCTCCTCTTGAAGATTGTTCAATTACATAAGGAACTAAGCTATCTTTTACTTCTTTCATAATATGTTTCCTTTCATCTAAATGTTTCCTTTGCGTATTATATAATTTTTTTTACAATATATCAAGCAATTTTTGTGAAATTTTAATGAAAGTTGAATATTTTTCTTTCTATAATTTACCATGATTTTGTGATTTTTTACATGTTCAAATCGTTATTTAATATTACAAAAAAATACTGGCATTATAATTTCCAGTATTTTTTTTATTATTCACTTATTTATTTTGTAAGTTTAGCATTGTCAATTATTAACTTAACTGCAAGTTCATTTTGTGAAGATTTTTCTAGATATTCTTTTAATTCCTCATTTTTTTCTAATTCTTCAACTTTTCTGTTATATTGCTTTGCCATTTCTTCAAAATGTTTCTTAACATCTTCTGCATCAGGCTTAATTTTTTCATCTTCAACAATTTGTTCAAGAACTAATCTTGTTATGATATTTTTCTTTGCATCATCTTTAAATTCTTCTCTAACGTCAGCTTCTGTCTTGCCAACCATTTTTAAATATTTTTCAAATGTTAGTCCTTGATATTGTAATCTTTGACTGATATTATCCTCCATATTGTCAATTTCAAGTTCTATCATTCCATTAGGAATATCTATTTTAGATTCAGAAGCAACCTTTTCGATTGCAGCATCTTCCATCTCATGCTCTGCTCTATGGTTGTTTTCTTCTGTTTTTTTATCTTTAATGCTCTTTTTTAAGTCAGCTAATGTATCAAATTCACTAACATCTTTTGCAAACTCATCATCAATCTTTGGAAGTTCTTTTACATTTATTGCATGTAGTTTGATATGGAATGTTGCTTCTTTTCCAGCAAGTTCTTTAGTAAAGTAATCTTCTGGGAATGTAACTTTAATATCTCTTTCTTCATCAATCTTCATACCAAGAATTTGCTCTTCAAATCCAGGAATAAATGTATGGCTTCCTAATGTTAATTGGTGCTTTTCTGCCTTTCCGCCTTCAAATGGCTTGCCATCAACAAAACCTTCAAAATCAATTGTAACTATATCTTGATCTTTACAAGCTCTGTCTTCTATAGCTACCATTCTAGAATTATGCTCTGCCATCTGATTGATTTCATCTTCAACATCTTTATCAGTAACTTTGTATTCAATTTTCTTTAATTCAATTCCCTTATATTTTCCTAATTTAACTTCTGGTTTTGTTTCAACAATTGCCGTAAATATAAGATCTTTTCCTTTTTCCATTTGAACTACATCAATTTTAGGTCTTGAAACAGCATCAATTTTATTTGTTTTGATTTCCTCATCATATATTGATGGTACTAATTCATTGAAAGCATCTTCATAAAAAATGTGTGCTCCATAGTATTTTTCAACTATATTGAAAGGAGCTTTTCCTTTTCTAAAGCCTGGAATGTTAAAATACTTTGCACTTTTCTTAAATACATCAAGTATTGCATTATCAAATTTTGCAGCCTCTACTGTAAATGTTAATTTTAATTCATTTTTATTTTCTGTTTTTTCTTGTTTTATGCTCATAATAAATCCTTCCTTTTTCTCTTAAAATGCCTTTTTATTATATCATATTTTCATCATAAATCAAGGCTTTATCAAAATTAACAATAAAAAGTTTGCAAATTTGTTGACTTTTTTAATTTTTATGTTGTATAATATCATTGTTATGGCCCCTTGGTCAAGCGGTTAAGACGTAGCCCTCTCAAGGCTGAATCATGGGTTCGATTCCCGTAGGGGTCACCACCGTATTTTTGCAAAAAAGCAATGTTTACACATTGCTTTTTTGTTTTTGCTTTTTAGCACTTATTTTTTATTTTTTTACTCACTAAAAGAATTTATGAGCATTTTTATATAGTATCTACTTAAGAATCTCAACTCCTCCCCATTCTACTGCAACGAATCCTTCTCTCTTAGGAGTTTCAAGCTTTTGTTCTTTTATTGTAATTGGTTTATCTATTTTCTTATAAGTCATAAGAATTCTTATTATCGAATCTGGTTTTTCTGAAAATTTTATAGGCATGTTTTCGTTTATTTCATCAGTTGTTGCAAATCTTATGTAATTAAATTTATTTTGTTGCAATTTTGGTAACCAGTATACAATAAATTCCTCTGCTTCTTTTTCATTTAAGCCTAAAATAGACAATTTGTCTTCTAAAAATTTTGCTGTATCTTCACCTTTAACTATAAAACCATTATCTTCTACTTTAAAATCCACTTCATTTTTACACTCATAATACAATGAATACAATTCTCTTCCGCTTCTTAAATCTTTTAAGTCCCCATTTGGTTTTGCAATTACACTCCATCCACCTTTTTTATAGTTTGGATATGTACAAGTTAAATTGTTATCATTTAGAAGCTGAACATTTATCTCTTGTTCTTCTGTTGGATACAAATAAATTATAGGCTTATCAGCTATCATCACTACAATTCTATTCATAAATTTAAATGTAAAAAATACTAGAGCAAGTATTACAACTACCCCTCCAACAATATATAATGCAATCGCATTCTTCACTTTATTAGCGTTTTTACTTTCTCCGTCTTTTTGCTCTTTATATGCCACTCTCTGATTGTGTATTAGCATATACATTATTGCGATTATGACAGCTATTATAGAAATAACGGTTCCTACTACTATTACATTTTCAACGTTTCCTGCGTACACAAATCTGTTTTCTTTTGTTTCATAAATATCAAATTTTACTTTCTTGATTTCCTTATTAAGTGAAATAAAAATAATATTTCCGCTATTATACCCTGGTTCTATATTGTTTACGGCATTACAGTTTATTGTAACTCTTTCTCCATCTGCAACTATACTTTCTATATTTTCTATCGATTTATATGTATCGCAATTGCACATTACAGCTAAATTATGTTTTTTAAAGAAGTCCTCATTATACTCTTCTCTTAATTTATCATTATAAAAATCAGCTTGTTCTTTGTTTTTAGTAAGATTTCTTATTAGCTTTGTAAATTCTTCATAAGACGTTACAAATGAATTAAATGATGTTTCCTTCAGTTCTCCGTAATTTATTTTCCAATAGCTTGCATTGTAGTAGTATACATTAAATTCATTGCCTTTAAGATTGGTTTCTCTAGGTATCTCTTTTTCTGGATTTATATATGTTACTGTTGTGCTTGCACCGTGCCTCTTTATAATTACAAATCTTTCTGGTGCAATTAAGAAATATATTGTAAAAATTCCAATACAAACTATCAATAATAAAAATAATAAACCTTTTTTTAGACTAATCTTTTTAAATTTTTTCATTGTTTTTCCTCTTTTCGTTATCTTAGAGTATTTTATTTTATAAAATTAGTTATTACAATAAGAATGAAGATCCTGCCATTACAAATAAGCCTATAATTGCATAAGATACCTGTTTATTTCGTTTTTGTAATCTAAAAAATAAAGATATGAATATTATAATAAATGGTATTATACATGAAGGGTATTCTATAACAAGTACAGCAGCTGCTTCCATTAGTCCTAATGTAATTAGTATGTAATAAAATATGCTTTCTCCAATTTTCCTGGTTTTAGATAATAATTCTTTTGATTTTTTGACCTTTCCCACAAGCATACAAACTAAATCAATAACTAAAACTACTGCAAGTATTGCAAGTACAACTGCTAAAATAGGAATCATAATTATGAAATCCTCTGTTGGACTTACATAAACATCTGCAAAACACATTTTTGTGGTTCCTAGTAAAAATAATAAAGTTAATAAAAATATTCTTTTTAAATTAATTGCTTTTTTCATTTAAACCTCCACAAATTAAAATTTAAAAAATATGACTCAATAAAAGTCCTAAAGAAAATGAAAGACCGTTTAAATACATTGAAAACATGTATGGTCTAATTTTTATTCTTTTCAAATACTTTTTAAACAAATATCCTTCAACAAATACAACTACTATTTCAAGAAGCGCTAGTACTGTATTGGTAAGTACAATGTTATTAGTAGTTAATAAACTTATATTAGTTATGTATACAACAATAGGATTCGTTAAACAGTTTACCCATATTATTGTAAGTAGGCTCTCTTTATTTTTTATTTTAATTAATATTGCCAATAATAATTCTAATATAATTGTCAATATAAGCGATAGAAACATACTTTCGAACATATTAACTCTCCAGTGTCTTGTACTTTCTTAGCCAAATATATAAAATTAGGGCAGATAACATTGTTATGACAAATAATGCTATATTGTTAAAGAAAAAACTCTATGTCCCAACAATACTATTTTTTTCATTGTTCTTCCCCTTCCAGATTTAAATATATCACATAATTTTTTCTTATTCTACAATTGTCATGAAATTGAAAGATTATAGCTAATTTAATGTGTATTGCATTTGCATTTGCTCTCAATATATAAAGAAAACTCACATCTGTAACTTTGACGAGTCAGGTGTGAGCCTTTTCATATCTATTCGGCAAAACCACGTTTGTAGAATTGTCATTTTCTATATTTATTATACTGAAATAACATCATAAAATCAATACTAATTTAATAAATTTCTTAAAGTTTAAAAAAAAAATCATCCATTACTGGTTGATTTTCATATCATCTGTTATACAAAAGTTTGAACAGAAACGTTATTGGAGCGATTTCGAAACAGGTATGCGAAAAAATGGCACACTTTGTTTCAAGCTCTTATATAACTCGATTTATTGTTTATAATTTAACATAAAATTTATAATTCTTCAAGTACAATTTAAAAAAATTATAATCTATTTTTATATAAGTTTTTTTGTTATCTAATAAATAAACTTATTAAAAGTGAGAATAGCCAAGATACTATTGAATCTATAATTGTAAATACAATAATAAAATAAATAATTGTATCTGAGCTAAAATATTCAGTTACTTTTTCTGTAATTTTTATAACAATTAAACCTAATATAAAATATAATACAAGCAATATTAAAATTGTTCCTATCCCTATGCTAATATTTACACCTAAAAGGCTTCCAAATATCAAGGATGTTATTATTGGTATAAAAGTTTTTGCTAGTGTATAAGCTATTACATCCATTATGTAAGTAAATCTATTATTTACCCAAAAAACAACTGCTCCAACTAATATAACATTTAGGTATGTAAGCAAAGAGCCAAAACTTGAAAAAGATAAAAAAGTTTCCATTCAAATTCTCCTTTCATAGATTTATTTTTTACTATTTTTATTGTTTTGATGTCATATCGGTTACTTTATATTGTGATAGATTTGGTACAGTCACATCTGCTGTAGTTACTGTGTTTAACTTTAAGTCATAAACAGTTTTTTGTTCATTATTGTTAGCTTTCATTATTGTCTGTAATAAGAAGCCTGTTTCAGTATCGATCCACATTTTTATCTCATACTTAATTTCATCAACTTTGCTATCATTATTAGTTGTTGAGTTGTCAGCAGAAAATAAGAATTGATTTCCTATATTCTCTGTACCATTATAACTTAAAACAATAGCATTTCTATTTGATATTTTCTCTTCTTTTTCGATTATGCAATTTGAGTTTTCTATAATTCTAAGAATATCATCAGGCATATAATTTTCATTTATAAAACTTATTTTTTGTACTACTGCTATTTTTTTCTCTTCATTTATTATAGTATTGGTATCTTTTTCAAAATCAATATAACTAAGTGTATTCTTTTCACTAGTTGAAGCTTCCAATTTCATTTTTTTGTTTAAGTATTTCCTTTTGTAACAAGGAAAAATTGTTTTAGGTAAATATGGTAGAGCTAGACTAAATTATATTAATATTTATAATACATCTAATTATGCAATGTAAAATTCTTCCAATCGTTATAATTTATCTATCAAAGCCATCATTAAATGGTTCACGATAATCTCTCATTTGTGTTGTTAAATTTCTTAATCTGTCTAAGTATGTTTTTGAATTTCGTAAATATGAGACATCTTCATATCCAAAATTAGCATAAGAAGCTCTTTTTAGTAAGCCCATATATTGTACTTCTTGTATAAATGAAGGCATTTGCCCATCCCTTGAATATTCATTTAATATATTATTGAAAAAGTTGGAAGATATTGCTCTTTCAGATAACATATCTAATGCTCTTATATCATCATTTTCTTTTCCTATTCCTCTTAATGTTCTTGCAAACATTGTTGCAGGTTCTTGTAATTCTCCATAATAATCAAAATTTGATTTATATGTTTCTCCATTAAATAAATTTTCATTCCTATAATTTGCCAGTCTTGGTCTTTGCTTACCTGAAAATTCATATACGAATTTCTCTGCTCTATTTTGTGTTGTAGCTTCATCTAACATTGAAAATCCATCATAAATCAATTGTGCGTGTTCTTGTGATAATCTGCCTTGTCTTATTTGTTGGTTAGCATACTCTATAACTTTATTCATCCAATCGTGATTTATTATATGCCCTAACTCATGAGCCATATATAATCTTGTTCTTTCTTCTCCTGTTAAATTTCTACTGTCTGATAAATCAGGGTTTATATATATTATTTTATTGTCAGCTTGTGCCTCACCATATATTCCTCTTTTATTATTGGGTAGAACAGAAATTGTCCTAACATTATCCATAGTAGCATTAATAACATGATTAAAAGTTGCTGGTGATTTTTGAAAATTATAGTATAAATACTCTTCTAAATTTTGTATACAACCAGCTAATGCATCAGCATCATGTTCTCTATTTCTTACTTGCCTGTTTCTAATTTGTTGTTGAAAATTAGTTGTACTTTTATTTATTAATACTTCTATATAAACAGATATTACATCATTATATTGTCCAAAGTCATAATTTAAATTATACATAAATAATCCTTCTTATAAATATTTTATTAAATACAGCAATTTGAAAGAGTTCATCACTTTTTATTTTTTATTATACCATAATTTGAAGAATTTGTAAATTTTTTTACATTTTTCAACCTATACAATTTTAATTATATCTACATAAATGATTAGATTAATTATTTTTTCTTTTAGATTTTTCATCTTCTATTAATTCCTCATCCTCTACATATTTATAATTTAATGCGTTTTTACTTGGAACTGATTCAATTAATCTCAAAATTCCTTTTGTATCTAATGTATCAGTTAAATAGTTTTTTCCGTCTTTTTGTGATTTCATTTTCAGTTGCACGATATTTTCGTGCAACTGGCTTCCTTCATTTTCTTTTTAAATCACTCCAATAGTTTCTTGGAATATTACTATCTGTTAAAGCACTAATTACATCAACTACACTAAAAAAATATTCTTCTTTTTCAGAATCCCAAACACTTCTTATCTCTTTACCTTCAAACAAGTTTGTAATTGTATCTAATTTATTATTATTCATTTATTGAACTACCTCCTTGTAGAATTTTTGAACTATTGGTAACATATTATCATAAATTCAAGATTTTTACAATTTATTCTCAAAATTTCATTGATTTCTTGGGCAATTCGTGAAATAGTATAAATGTCATTGAAAATGACACTGAAAAATTGAATATTGATATTCCTATATTTTTTGCTGATATTCCTGCATCTTTATAAACTTTAAATATTTCAAAGTCTTTATATTTACATAGTTGTCTTAATTTTTCTTCTTGTTCTCCCAAAGAAAAACCTTCTCTAGCTTGATCCTCTGTACTTACTCTAATATAAATACCTGCAATTTTCTTCTTTCTCCATTTATTATCTCCTAAAAAAACAAACAAAGTGCTAGTATGATAACTAACACTTTAAACTTACTTTATTATTTACTTGTCATATAACTTGCTGAAAATAAAGAAAACTTCTAGTATTAGTTACCATTGATAAAATCTCTTAATTTAGAGAGTGGGTATTTATTTGCTAAATTACCTATGTAAAAGTATTCGTGTTCGTTAAAGAATAAATATATTTTATCTTTAATAACTGCAGTATGTGGCTCTACATAAACAAGATTAGCTTTTTCAACCATTCTCAAATTACCATTCTTTATCTTTGGTTTACAATTACTAAAAGTGCAAGCCCATTCAATCTTAGAATGTAATTCTTTACTTATTGCTATTTCTTTTTTTACTGTAGATATCATATCACCAAAACCTCCTTTTTTCAATATTTTGAGGCTATCTTTTACTTTTTTTACCAATTTTGATATTTAAAAGTAAAAAAATAAAGCCGACTAAATCGACTTATATATTGTGAAATGATATTCACTTATTGTTTCCTTCAAACTTACTTGTTGAAATACTTTTAGGTAGTTCGACTAAAACGCATTTTGGAGCGATTGCCGTAGTTATCTACAACTTTTTGTTGCTCTCATAACGATTGATATAAAAATCAATCAAGTTACTTATACATTAACATAATTTTAAATATTTTGCAAGTGTTTTTTTATAACTCTCTTTCTTTATTTTGCCTTTGTTTTTCTTGTTCAATAGACTCTCTAATCTTACTTACATCATATATTACAACTTTTAAATTTTCTTTTTTTCTTACTTGTTCTATCTGTTGCATTATTTCACCAGTTTGCTCTTTATTAGAACTATCAATTTTGGCGAAAATATAACTTGCTTTAGTGTCAAAATCCATTCCTCTTCTATGCATAACAACTTCTGATTTCCCATCTGATTTTATTAGCTCTGAAAAAGGTGCACTCATTTCTTTAAATTCATTTTCTTCATTATATTCTAAATTATTAAGTCCTTTATTGGTAGTTTTATAGCTATTAGATGATATTGCGATTGCTTCTGGTGTTAATGTTTCTCTATTAAAGCCAATGCCAATAATCCCAATTTTATTTGATTTGATAAGTTCCTGTCCTGCAAATACTGATGCTGATATTTGGTTACTTGTGTCTGAATGGTATCTATTAAAGCCACTTGAGTCAGAATAGATTGCTTCTTGTGCATCAATCGTATAGTTTACTTTATATTGGTCAAGATTTACATCTATTTGATTTATCATATTATTAAGTCTGTTTTTTTCTTCAGTTGTTAATTCCTTACTTGTAATACTATTACTTCTTTCAGAAATAATGGCACTTTTTGCTTTTTCAATTTCATTCTTTCTAAATTTTTCTGGACTTCTAATAAATTGATGAATTAATTGTGGATGCATATCTCTATAATTCTCAATTATTGTAACATCATCTTTAGGAACATATAAATTATTAATTAAATCTTTTCTATATAGCACTTCATAATCGCCATAAATATCTTCTAATTCACCTATATTACTATCAAAGTCATTTTCAATTGTATTTAATCTTTCTAATAATTGATTCGCTTCTTTCCCATTTATACTATGCAACCTTTGCTGTAAAATTTTTATTTCGTCTATTTTTTTTAGCTGACTATTTGATAAATTCCTATGTAAAAAATATCGTTTTCTTCTATCATCTAAACTATTAATGCTAGAATTATTTATATCATAAAGAATAAAATCGAAATTATTTTTTATATCCTCTTTTGAATAAACTCCCAATGTATTCATTAGATATTCTTCAATTACTTTTGAGTCATTTGTTTCTTCTCCATTTAATGTTTTGTCAAAATCTTGTAGTAGCTCTGTTTTATTTACATCTCTTGATAGATCTCTTATCTGACTTTTTCCAATTTTTATTCTCTCTGCAAAGGAATTTTTATTTTTATTGTCATTTATTATATACTCAAAGAAGTGCGTTCTAAGTTCTTTTAGGAGTTCTTGATTTTCAAATGAAAATGCATCTATATTTAATCCTTTTAAGGATTTATAATAAAATGAATTAAACACATATTTCCCTGTAACATTACCTATCAATAATGCACTGGCATAAGCATTTTCACCTTTTTCTTTTGTTTTTAAATAATTTCTAATATTATCTGAAAATTCTTCTTTATTTTTGCTTTTTTTAATAAGCCTAAAGATTTCTTTTTCTTCTGAATCTTTGCTTCTTGCAATTAACACATCAGATAAACTTTTATCAATATTAAGTTTTTTGAATTTTCTTCCATATACTATATTGTATATTGTTTTATTAAAGTAATCTTTCCAGTTATCCACAATCGCAATTTCATTCATATTTGTTCTCCATTTAAAAATAATCTTTTACTATTATAGCGTTTGCATTTTTTAGTATATAGTAAAATGATCTATTTTAACATTACGTTATCTTACTATATTGATTTAATTTTATTATAACCTTTAATATAATGTTTATTACATAATTATTTTAATTATGGTCTATATGTCAATTATATATATTTGCACTTTAAGATTATTTTTTATCATTGATATTTTTCTATATTTATTCCTAGCTTTTTTAATATTTAAACAAAAATATTTTTTTTGCATTATCTAAAATTTCAAAATTATGTGGAGTATAGTCCATTATTTCTGTCTTAAAGTTTTTCTTATCAATCATTATAGGGTGTGGTCCAACTATTATATAACCAATTTTTCCAACACCCATAATCCATTTGTCTTCATATTCCCTAATAGATGTTATTACAAGATTAGAATTGCAGTGTTCTTCTCTCTCAACATAATCAATTGCTTTTAATAATTCTGTAGTGCAAGTTTTTTTAAACTCATTAAATTCTTTCCAGTAATTTTCTTTCTCCATTGTTTCTAAATCATTCTTTATTATTTTCATAGTACTTTCAAAAATCTTTTCATTTTGTATAATTGTATTAATACCTTTATAATCAATAAAATTGCAAATAGTTGGATTTTTTAATCCTTCTTCAATTTTATTTCTAGCATTTACAAGTATATTAGGTATATCAACCTCCACATTTTTAGAAGAAAGATCTATTAATATTAGTGTTTTCAATATTTGTCTTGATACATCAATCCAATATGGATCTTGTCCATCACTAGTAATAATTTGTGACACTGCTTTTTCTATCATATTATTTAAATATTGTGTAAAACCATTTGTTTTGCATTCATCTTCTATTAATTTAAAATTTTCCATATCAAATGTTGTTTTGCTACTTTCTGTTGCGTTATACTCCTTTTCTTCTTTGATATTATAACAAAATAATGTCTTGGCTTTTTTTATAATTTCAATATTTCTATAATATTGATAGTAAAAAGGATCCATTGAATAATTATATTGGTCAACAGTTCTAGCTTTTTCTCCAATACTTTCACTTTTATAGTTATCTACTACAACAATCCATTTGTTTTCATATTCTAAAATTAATCTAATTACACGTTTATCGTTACAATGATAAAATTTTTCAACTAATTCAATTGCTTTTAATAAATTTGGAGTACATGTTTGCTTAAATTCATTAAATTCCTTCCAATAATTTTCTTTTAAATCTTCCATTATCAATCACATTCCTTTCAAAAGGCATAAATTTACTTTGAAGGGGATTTTTTACCTCTTCTGCCTAAATAATTTTCTTAAGTATACCACTTATATTTTTATATTTCAACATTTTTAGACAATTTTTTGAATTCTGTTTAGATATATCTTAATAAGTTTTAATGGTGTTAAATTTTATAAGTTTTATCTTTATAATTTAAATATAAATAATTTATAAATTGTAAAGTGCAATTGGAGGTGTAAATTATGACTTCAATGGAATTAATTGGTTTGAACACAAAGTGGTATAGATATAAAAATAATTTGACACAAGAACAATATGCAAATAAAACAAAATTTAAAATGGCATATATAAGCGTTATTGAAACAGGAAATGCTAATTTGACTTGTAAAAATATTGATTTTATTGCTAAATCTTTTAAAGTTAAGCCTGAAGCATTATTTAATGAAGAAACCGCAAAATTAGCAAAAAAATTACCTGTTAGAGTTGATATGTATAATAGACACGCTTAATTTAAGTGTGTCTATTATTAATTATTTTTTATCATTAAAATTTATATGTCTATTTATATCTTCTTCAGTAGGTAATTTATCTCTAATTTCCTTTGGTATTTCATTTCTAACTTCATATGATGTAACTCCAATTGGAGAATTTGTTCCTTTTAAAGCCCATTCTACAGACAATTTATCTTTTCCTTTGCATAGTAATAATCCTATTGTTTGATTATCTTGTTCTTTCTTTAATGTTTCATCAACAGCTGTTGTATAAAAACTTAATTGTCCTATAAATTCAGGTTTAAACTCCACATTTTTTAGTTCAACAACAATATAACATCTTAAATCTAAATGATAAAATAACATATCTATATAATAATCTTGATTTTCTGTAGAAATTTTATATTGATTTCCAACAAAACTAAATCCTTTGCCTAATTCAAGTAGTACATTTTTTATTTTTTCCATCATTGCATTTTCAATATCTTTCTCAACAGCTTCTTCTTTAATTCCTTCTAGTTCAAAAATATATGGATCTTTTATTACATCTTTTGCAAGTTCACTTTGTGATACGGGTAGTTTATCATTAAAATTAGTTAATTTGTCAGCAATTGCCTGTCTTTCATACAACTGTAAATCTATTTGATGATCAAGTACAACTTTAGACCATCCATTTTCTAAACATTTTTGTGCATACCAATTTCTTATATTTTCATCTTTAACTTTTTCTAACAAAATGCAATTATGAGTCCAAGGCAAATTTGCCACTGCTGGTGGCAAATTTGATAAGTCTTTATACTCTTCATAAAATTTTTTCATTCTCGCTAGATTTCTTTCAGAAAAGCCAGTAGTATTAGGAAACTCTAGTCTTAAAGAAGTAGAAAAATTTTTTATAAAATTATTTCCATATTTTGAGTTTTCACTGATGATTTTTCCTAGTCTAAAATATAATTTAATAACTTCACTATTTGCATTTTGCATAATATTATATCGAGTTGCTAAAATATCTTCTTTTGCCTTTATAATTATATTTTTAAAATCTTTATCTATTTCATTACTCATATTTATCCTCATTTCTTTTGAATTTTGCTAATAGCGTTAGCAAAATTCAAAATATTATTTTTGTTATTATACCACATTTATTAAATAATTTGTTGATTTTTTTATATTTTTATTGAATTAAATAAATACAATGCTGTTTTGTTTATTTCACTCTGTTCCATTTCCATAATTTTGTTTTCCTTTCTCATATAAAATTTATAATATTTTTGAATCTTTATTTTATCTTGTATCATCATTATTTTTATAATATCTATTATTTTTAGTGCTTTCATCATCTTTTAATTTTACTTTTCTTGAAATATTGTTTGCAATTTCATTTTCATCATCTGTAAATATTCCATTTTTATATAAGTCATCACTAACAATTTTGTAATTTTCATCATTATCATAGCATATTCTATTGTGAAAGTGGGACATAATACTTTTCCAAAAATTCTTAAATCTATATAATTGTCCTTTGATAATTTCTAAATTATATTTTGAATTTTCAATTTGTTTGTCTTTACTTGAATTCTCCTTTTTTAGCCTGTATATTTCATTATCTCTTAATTCTACTTGATATTCAAGTGAACGATTATCAGATTGCATTTCACTATACTTGTCTTCAAAATCATCAATGAATTTATTCAATCCATTTATATTTCTGACTGATTTTGTGGTTTTAGAAACATCTTTCATATATTCTTTTATTTGTTTGATTTCATCATCTGTAATAATTTTGTTTGTTTTATTTAGTCTAGTTGGTTTTAAATTATCTAATAAGAAATCAATATTTTTTGATGAATTATCAATATTATCAATGTTTTCAGTAGTCCTTTCAAACTTTTTCCTATTTTGACTATATTGATTTTTAAATTCTTTATAGTTTTTCATATCTTTTACATTAACATCAATGTTTCTGCCTTTTTGCTTATGCTTCAATTTATCGTTTTTCTCATAAAACTTATTGTAAGACTTTATACAACAGATTCTCATTTTATCTTGTAGATTTTTTAATGAATCTTTTGTAAATATTTTTGATTTTGCCACTTGCTTTTTCATTCCTCGTTTATTATTATCTGTTACTGGTACGCCAACAATATGGAGATGTGGAGATGTTTCATCAAAATGTATTACTGCATTTGCTATTCTAAACTCTGGAACAATTTTTTCTAAATCTTTTACTTGCTCGTTATAGACATCAACCATTTTCATTCTATAATTTTTGTCTTTATCTTGCCAATATTCCATATCTCCAAGTTCAATTACAATTTCACAAGCCAAGTCCCATAAGCTACTATCTGAAATATGTTTAAAATAATCGTTTATTTTTCTATCTTCTCTGGTTTGCTTATTATTATATTCAATTCTGGACTCTTCAAACTCTTGCAAATAAATCTGTTTAACATCTTGATACAAATTGTCAGTTCCTTTTAATATAAAAATGTCTTCATTGTTATTCTCATAATCTCTTAAATTATGCTTATTTACTTTTGATAGCTGTTGTGCATTTTGAATTCCATTGTTGCTAAATGAGGTAGTACCTGACGGATTATTTTTTGCAACTTCTTTTGCTTTATTAGTCTTGTTTTTATCACTGCCTAAATGAATTGAATATGCTAACTCTTCCTGCATATTTTACACCTCCTTTGATTAGCCTAAATAATTCTTCTTTTGCAACTGCTATTTAGATAAATCTAAAATTTATTTTAGATTTACACTTATATCAATTTCAATTTTGTTTGAGATTGATATAAGTCAAATAAAAGACTTGTTCTTTTATTTGAAAATCTCTGCCAATTTTGTTATTTTAATAACAAAATTGAGGGCTCCCAAAAAGTGAGAATTTATTCGAACTTTTTAGGGAATAAGGAAAAGCAATGTAACGAATATACAATTTTATATTTATATAAAATTGTTATGAGTGTAATTTGCTTTGACGTGGCAGAGCCCCCGAGTTTTGATATTATGTCAAAACTCATAGGGGGTTATGAATTTTGTCAAAGCAAAATTCATCTTTGCCTCGCCTTTTAAAAAAGTAGCAAAGTTTGAATTTTTTGCTGGCGAGGCTTGTTCATATTTTGAGCAGTGAATTTTTGTATTATATTATAGTAATTAGTTAAATAATCGTGTTTTAAAAAATTTATCTGTGAAAAATATGAACACAAAAGCATGCTAAAAAGAGGGCTATTTATCGGCAAATTTAACAGGCTTTACTCCAAGTTTTACTGTGCCACAATTCTTTGGGTAAATTAAGCCTACACTACTTTCATCTGGTATATAATCAAAAGCAGCATCAATATTTTCTATTTGAAATTTATCTTCTTCTCTAATATAAATTATTCCAAATTGATATGTTTTCATCTTATTATCTGGATCAAGTTTATAATAATCTTCAAGTGGAAATACTCTAACTATTGCACTATTATCTTGTACAAAATTAAAATAAAATACTTGATCTTCAACATAATATGTTGCTTCTGTATAACCTACATCATAATAGTTTTGCAACCTCAATATTACTTCACTTACTTCTTCTGGATTCAAATAATTACTAAATCTTAGACTTCCAACTACATTTCCAAATATTGTTGGCTTATGAATATCTATGTAACCATTGTCATATAAATCTTGAAATGGCTTGCACATTGATTCTCTAAAATTTACTTGTTTTACTACAACTACTTGACCAATAATTGCAAGTTCAATATTATCTACAAATCTCATTATTAAATCTGCTTTTTCAGCCCTAGTGTAATCTTTCCAAGTTTTTGTTCTTCTTTTATATTCATCTTCAAGTTTAAGTTTATTTATGTAGTCAATATCTCTTTTTAAAAGAATATCTCTTGGTGTAAAATTGATTTCTTCTGTCTCATTAGTTGTCTGCAATTTGCTTTCTAACTCATCAATTGCTTTTTCAACGATTTTCTTTTCCTGATTATATTCCTCTAATTCAAATGCACCATTTACATAGGCTTTTCGTATTCTTTCCAATTTGTTTTTCTGATTATCAATTTCTTTTTCTAGCTCTTCTTTTGGTTCATCAAATTTTTGCTTAATCATTGGCAAAAAGAATTGGTTTACAACTGAATCATATTCTACTAACTCATTTACAAATTGGTCAAAGAATTCATTTATAACATTTTCTTTAAGATTAATTTTACAATCATTGCAATAGTAGTAATAATAAACATTTCCATTTTTCTTTGTAGTTGCTTTTCCACCTAATATTCTTCCACATTTAGGGCATCTTAATTTTTGTAAATAAAGATATGTTAATGTACGCTTGTAACTTCTAGAATTTTTCTTTTGTTGTACTTGACATTCTTCCCATAATTCTTTTGAAATTATGGGCTCAACAACATTTTCATAATATGTTGGATGCTTTGTTTTTTTACAATGTACATAGTCTCCTTTATAAATTTCATTTTCAATTATTCCTACAATTGTTGAGTCACGCCAATTTGTTTTTCCTAATATTTTTTCGTCATTTAATATATTACTAATTTTTTTATAAGAGTAGCCATCATAATATAATTTGAATATCCTAACTACAACATCTTTTGTTTCATAATCTATTACAAGTTTTTTATCCTTATGTTTATATCCTAATGGAGCAACACTTGGAATATGTCCATTTTTTATTGCTCCTGCTAAACCCACTTTAGTTCTTTCACTTGTCCTTTCAATTTCATTCTGACTAACACTCATTAAAAGTCTTGAAATCATCTTTCCATTTGCATTTGTTGTATTTATTTCATCATTTGCACAATCAATAAAGGCATCATTATTGTCTAAAAAAGTCATTATATTTTCCCAGTCATAAATACTCCTTGTTATTCTATCAAGTTTTAATGCAACAATAGTATTAATCTTTTTTGACTTAATGTCTTCTTTAAGTCTTTCAAACTCTGGTCTGTAATTTCCTGTTTTAGCACTTATTCCAGCATCTTCATAATAATCAACTATTTCATAACCCTTAAATTTACAAAAGCTTTCTAATCTTTCTCTTTGCTCTGGTAAGCTGAAACCTTCTCTTGCTTGGTCTTCTGTTGAAACTCTCATATAAAGACCACATCTTTTTTTCTCTTCTTCCAATTTTACAACCTCCATTTCAAAAAAAAAGAGGTACCAAGTACTGATAACAGTACTATTGACACCTCTTGAATCTATCTATAATAAAATATAATTTATACGAAATCATAATTATCAACTCCTCGTATAATATGTTTATAAGGTTTATTTAATATAAATTTTATAAACATATTCTTTCTTTTATATTTTTTATTTTAAATAACCTTTCTAATTAGACTATTCTTTAGTATAATCTTATTAGGTACAACTTAAGGCAAACTTTATCAACTCCTGCAAACCTTTATTGGTATTGCTCTGAAAGAGTGAAGCCTTACATTAAAAATTATTTTCTTACCAACTGCTGCATCTCTTATTATTGGTCACTGTAGCAATGATGTTAACAATAATTTGATGAATGCTTATATGCGAGGTTGATTTTATTTTTAATTGCTAAGGAATAGTCCTTAATTTTTATCTTTATTCTTTCAAGAAAGGCGGGGATTTTATGAATAAAGATGTTTTATCTACTTTGTTTGTAGGCATTGATGTTAGTTCTTCTAGTAACTACTTTTGTGCCATTAACTTTGAAGGAAAACACATTCTTGATTTTTCTATTGCCAATGACTTACCTAGTAGTGAAATTGCAATAGAAAGAATTTTTAATGCCCTTAAAGATAATGATTTAAAATTTGTTACTATGGTCTTAGAATCTACTAATGTATTTAGTTTTCATATTGCTAACCTTTTGGCTTCTAACAATTCACTTTTTAACTTTAATTCTAAAGTTTTTGTTATAAACCCTAAAGAGTCTAGCAATTTTAGAAAAACTTATTCTGACATGGATAAGACTGATCCTAAAGACGCTTTTGTTTTGGCTGATATGGCTCGCTGTGGTCGAATAAACCAACAACCATATAAAGCTTCTCAGCTCTTTGCTCTTCAACACTTAACTAGACAGCGTTTTCATTTGGTTAAAACTATTACTCGAGAAAAAGCTTATATGATGAGCAATATTTATTTAAAGTTCTCTTCTCTTTATATTGCAAAAAAAGAAGACGAACCTTTTAGCAATTTATTTGGCAATACATCAAAATCCATCATTGCAGACTTTACTCCAGATGATATTGTTAATATGTCTGATGAAGACATGATTACTTTTGTTGTGAAATAAACTTCCGGCTATGCCGGTAGTAAAGATAGCTTTAGCTTTGTAGCAAAGCAACTCCTTTCATGATATAATATCATTATGTTTCGACGCATAAATGATAAAATAATGAAAGGAGTTGCGTATCAATGAATAATATATTCAGCAAAAAAAC
>CAKOXK010000003.1 GCA_934130085.1 uncultured Clostridia bacterium | reverse complement strand
ATAAAAAAGACATAATTTATATTGTTACTCATGCCTTGTTCGTTTCTTTCTTCGTTAGTCAAACCAACTTTCGGAAGAAAGAAACATTCGCGCTCGCTACGCTCACTTGATCGCTAACGCGGCATTTCGTACAATATAAATTATGTCTTTTTTTATAAGTTATCAATCAACTTTTTAATATACTCTTTTGTTATTACAGGCCACGAAAAATCAGTAAATGACAAGTACTTCGAGGTAAAATTATTAGTAATATGCAAATTTGTTTTATAGACCAAATTGTTATCACTATCAAGATCATTTAGTAACACAGAAACTTTATCAGAATCAGGAGAGTCAAACAAAATTTCCTTCAAATTACTCTTAAAAGCATCATCATCAATAGCTTCCACCTTAATTCCAATTTCATTCAGATATGAAACGAAATCTGCAATAAGCAAATGGTTTGAATTGTATAAATGTAAAACAGAAGTATTTTTTTCCGTGTACATGATGCTTGTTATAATAGATTGTGCAATCATATCAACAGGGCTAAATTCAATGTAATTATTAAGCATTGATTTTGGAATTTCCTTCAAGAAAAGGAAAGATTTGAGCCTGTTGAGAAAGGCATTTTCCAAATCATTTTCTTGAAATTTTCCATCAACATATCTATTTGTAATATTTCCGATTCTTAAAATTACCCCTTTTAGCCTCTTTTTCGCTATTTCTTCAAGCATGAATTTTTCGGCTTCAAATTTAGACCTAACGTAAACATTATCAAGTGATTGATTAATAAATAAATCATCCTCACTAAACAAGATCTTTTTATCAGGGTTGAAGCTAGAAGGGAGACTCATCATTGTATTTCCAGAAACACTTATTGTTGAAGAGTGGTAAAGCTTTTTACCAAATTCCTCACAAAATTCAATAATATTCTTAAGTCCTTCAACATTAATCTTTTCAAAAATACTGTAATCACCATAATGTTTAACAAGTGCAGCACAGTTTATTACATCATATGTTTCATCAGCAAGAGTTCTGTATTCTTCCCATGAAAGGCCAAAGTGGTCTTTAGTAATATCACCAGCATAAACAAATACTCTAGTATCGAAGAGATTAGAAAGGTCACTACCAAAATAATATTTAAATTTGTTTTTAAGTTTATTTTTAGCAGATGTACTAGGGTCATTTCTAATTAAACAGCAAATTTTAATATTATCATATTTCAAAAGTTCTGCAAGAACGTGAATGCCCAAAAAACCAGTTGCGCCAACAAGAAGTACATTTCTAGGCACAGCACATTTTATATTAAGTTTTCTATGAAGATTATTTTTTCTCAAAACTCTGTTTACCAATCTAAAATCTCTGCGTTTGTAAGGCTTGTAAACTGAAGAAGAACTACTCTTAATAAAATTAGCAAGGCTAGAAATTGTATTATTTTTAAAAATATCACCATACTGAATATTTATATTATTCTTCATAAGCTCAAGTTGCATAGAAAGCGCGCAAAGTGAGTCACCGCCAATATCAAAGAAATTATCATCAATACTTATCTCATCAATAGAAAGAATCTTTCTCCAAACTTCAAGAAGTTTCCTTTCCAAACGAGTTTTAGGGGAAACAATCTCTTTAGGCTCAATAACAGGCTCCGGCAAGTTTTTTCTATCAATTTTTCCATTAGGTGTATGCGCAAAGTTATCAAGTTGAACAAGATAAGTTGGAACCATATATTGAGGAAGTTTTTTAGCAATTCTACTTCTTAGAAGTGATATAGAAATTCTGCCAGAAGCCACAAAGTATGCACACATAATATCTCTATCATTAATATTCTTTATAGTAACAACACATTCCTGTACTCCAGGATAAGCAAGAACAGCGCTTTCAATCTCACCAAGTTCAATTCTTAACCCATGAAGCTTAACTTGAAAATCATCTCTACCTAGGCAAATCAAATCATTATCATAATTAAACTTAGCAATATCACCAGTATCATAAATAATAGAAGAATTATACTTAATAAACTTTTCAGATGTAAGCTCAGGTCTATTAACATATCCATTAGAAACCCCAAGACCACCGATATAAAGTTTTCCAGCTACATTGTATGGAACCTGATTTAAGTCATTATCAAGCACATAAACACTCGTATTATTAATAGGCGTTCCAATTGTAATATCCTTCTCGTCGGTAAGCTCCTTAAAAGTAGACCAAACCGTAGTCTCGGTTGGACCATACATATTAAAAATTCTAGCATTAGGTGCAATAGCTTTAATTCTATTCAAAAGCTTAAGTGGAAAAGGCTCACCACCAAGCAAAATAATGCTCATCTTCTTAATAAAATCAAGATTGTTCTCATCGGCCATAAGTAAATTAAATCTAGAAGGGGTAGTTTGAATAACAGAAACCTTGTTTTTCTTACAAATCTTACTCAAAAGAATAGGATTATTTTGTTCCTCATTGCCAGCAATAATAACCTTCATGTTATTACAAATTGCGTTCAAACTCTCAAGCACAAAAATATCAAAGCACATTGTAGTAACAGAAACAATAGTCTTATTTCTGATAGGCAATAAATTATCCATAGAATGTATAAAATTAACAACATTCTTATTAGTAACCATAACACCCTTAGGCTTTCCAGTTGAACCTGATGTGTAAATAGTATAGCAAACATCAGAGGCACTTCCTAAAGAATCAAAAGGAGAATATTTATCAAAGGTCTGAACATCGTCAACAGAAAGCTTAGCAATATCAAACCTATCCATAAAACAATCTTCAGTAATAAGCATTTTTACACGGCTATCTTCGATAATATAATTAATTCTTTCATCAGGATATGTTGGGTCAATAGGTATATAAGAAGCCCCACACTTCAAAATAGCAAGCATAGAAATTATAATTTCAGAACGCCTATTCATCATAATACCAATACATTTAACAGGTTCTTTAGAAATGATATTTCTAAAAATAGGAGTATTTTTAATATGGTTTGCAAGCTTATTAACCTTAATCTCAAGCTCTTTATAAGTATAATGTTCACCCATGAATGACAAGCAAGTCTTATCAGGATTCTCAGAAACTACCTTCTCAAATAAATCAATAACACGCTCAGACAAGTCAAATTTAAGATCATTATAAAAATGAGGAGCTGAATGGAACATCTTAATATCCGAGATCAAAATCTCCTTATCATTCAAAACTAAATTAATAATATTCTTATAACAATCAATAAGATAAGCAATAAATTTCTTGCCATAAAGTTTAGATGAATATTCAAGTCTAAGATTGTAAAAATTTTTAACAGGTGTAAGCTCTAAAGTAAAATCAAACTTAGACGTTGAAAGATTATTAACTGAAATATTAGTACTTAAACCGTCAAAGTTAAGCTTAGGAAGTCCTTGACTTTCATAAGAAAACATAACATCAAAAATCGGATTTCTACTAGGATCTCGATGTAAATTAGGAACATGCTTAACAAGCTCAGTAAAAGGGTACTTTTCATGAGAAAACGCCTCTAATACATTCTTTTTAACAGACAAAGCAAAATCACAAAAACGACTATTTGAAGAAATACCTTGTCTTAAAGCAAGAGTATTTACAAACATACCTGGAGTTTTGTAAAAATCAGCATTATTACGCAAATCAATAGGAGAACCCACAACAATATCATTCTGCATAGTATATTTATAAAGCAAAATATAAAAAGCAGAAATGAAAAACATGTAAGGAGTAATCTGCAAACTCCTGCAAAAACTATTGATCTCATTATAATTATCAATCCTATCAAAAACACTTTTACCTTCATCACTCTTAACCGTAGATCTGCTATTCTCAACAGGCATATTAATAATAGGAATATCATTTGAAAACTTATTAACAAAATAATCCTCATCACTTTGCGAATAAGAATTATTAAGTATAAAATCAATACTATCATACTTAACATCATCCAAAGGCTCTTCATTATAAGCCTTGCAAAGCTCATCCATGAAAATACCAATAGAAGAACCATCACAAATAATATGATGAATATCAATAAGCATCTGATATTTATTATCAAAAATATTAAGCTCAGCATGAATAAGTGGAGCTTCTGATAAATCAAAAGGCCTTACAAAATTATCATCCTTGTAATCTAAAATACAAAGCTTAAAATTAACCCTAGGAGCAACTTTTTGAACAACCTCATTAGATGGATCATTAGAAAACTTATCATTAGCCACAAAATAACTTCTAAAAGTAGAATGTCTGTTAATAACCGTATTTAGCGCTTTCTCTAATTTTTTGACATCAGGCATTTTATCAAAAGATATACAAAAAGGAGTATTATAAGAAGTTGATACAGGATTCAATAAACACTCATAATAAATACCTTTTTGAATATGAGAAATAGGGTAAAACTCCTGCAGATCGTGTTTATTAATTTCAGTATGATTAGAAGATGTACTATTCTCATCAAGAGACTCTGCAAGTGATACGACCAATTTCGATAAATCGCGAACAGTGGGATTATTAAAAATATCTTTCATCTCAACATCAACACTAAACTTACTAATAATAGAAGAAGCAAGTTTAATAGAAGCCAAAGAATCTCCGCCCAAATCAAAGAAATTATCAGTAACACTAATCTTATCTAATCCAAGAATGCTTTTCCAAATGTCAAGAACTTCTTTTTCGGTATCATTCTCAGGCAAAACAAACTCAGAAGAACTAACACTAACATCAGGAAGCCTTTTTGTATCAATCTTTCCATTCAAAGTAATAGGGAAAGAAGAAACACTTATAATGTGAGCAGGAACCATGTAAGCAGGAAGAGATTTCTTCAAGGAGTCTCTAACAAAAGACTCAATACTATTTAAATCATTAGAACTATCATTAGTAGAGACATCATTTAAATTATTTTCTAAGGATCCTTTTTTATTATCAGAACTAGTAAAGTCTACACTTTTAAATGATTTCGCTTTTGGGTCTAGTATTATGTAAGAACAAATACAATCAATATCATTAACCTTTTTAATAACAGTAACCGCATTTTGAACCCCAGAAATTTTCATAATTCTACTTGTAATCTCATCAAGCTCAATTCTAAGACCATGAAGCTTAATCTGGTTATCTTTTCTGCCAGCATAGCAAAGCTCAAGAGAAGGAGAAAGATAAGCCATATCTCCGGTAGAATATGAACCATTAAAACGCATAGCATTCATATAACCAATGCCAACATTATCACCACAAACATTAAGCTCGCCAACATAATTAAAAGGCAAAATATTACCAATATGATTCTTAACGTAAAGACTAACATTTAAACAAGGCTCACCAATAGAAACATCGTTAATATCAGTAACGAGCTTATTGGTAGAGGCACAAGTACATTCAGAAGGACCATAACTATTGTATATTCTAGCATTAGTAGCTTCTTTCAAACTATTATACAAACTAGGCTTGAAAACCTCTCCACCAAGTTGAATGATTTTAACATTTCTCAAACAATTTGACTCCATAAGTAAAAGCGAAATCTTAGAAGGAGTACTAATAATAAAATCAACGTTATACTTTAAAATAAGTTTGCTTGTAAAATTAGGAATCTTTTGTTCATCCTCATTAGCAAGAACAACCGTCTTACCACATAAAAGAGGAACAAAATTCTCAGCCAAAAACATATCAAAAGCAACAGAAGCAGTACTCAAACAATTATTGCATTCATCAATATTTAAATCATGAATATAAGAATTGATCAAATTGCGAACACCAAGTCTCTTAAGCTCAACACCCTTAGGCACTCCAGTAGAGCCAGAAGTATAAATTACACAAAATCTATCATCATTAGAAACTTTAACCTCAGGAAGACTCTCATCAAAAGAAGAAGAATCATCCAAAGAAACATGCTCATAATTCAAATAAAGATCAGTAATAACCACTTTGCACTTAGAACTATTAAGCATAAACATAATACGATCTTGAGGTAAACTTGGATCAATGAGCATATAAGAAGCACCAGCTTTAAGAATACCTAAAAGAGAAATATGAATATCAAAACTTCTATTAAACATAACGCCAACAACATCATTTGGCTTTATACCGTTGCTAACTAATAAATTAGCAACCTTACTAGATCTCTTATCAAGCTCATCATAAGAAATACTATTATCATTAAAAATAACAGCTTTTTTATCACCAAATTTCTTAACATTCTTCTCAAAAATATCAATAATAGACTCAGACTTATCATAATCAAGCTTTCTGCTATTAAACTCATCAACACAAGCCTTCTCAGAAGGAGTAATAACTTCAATATCTTTCAAAACAACATTAGAAATAGCCTGCTTTGCCATATTCAAAATTCTATTATGAAGAGACAAAATATCATCGTTAGAAAATTTAGCAGTTTGATAATTATAATAAATCTCAGGTAAATGATCACCATCCATATCATAAAAATGGGCCTCAATTGAAGAAACAATATGATTAACACTGCACCAAGTAGAAGTATAATCAACAGGAAGAGAGGCCTTATTATCTCTAGCATTTTGGTAAGAAAGCACAAAATCAAACAAATTCTCATTAATATTATACATCCTCTTTACATCATTAAGAAGATGCAAATAAGGATACTTCTGATGTCTAAAAATAGAAAGCTGATTTAAAGAAACCTCTTTCAAAAACGTCAAAAAATCATCAGAATAATCAATATTCATTCTAAAAGGAACACTACTAACAAACATACCAGTAGTATTTTTTTCTCTAACATTAGTACGATTAAGCACAGGAGTACCAATAATAGCCGAATCAGTTGAATTTATCTTGGCAAGATAAATCAAAAACAACGCCATAAAAAATGTGTAAGTAGAAACCTTATTAGAACTACAAAATTCATTAATTTCATTAAATAAATTCTCATCAATAGGGCAAATTGCACGATTAGCAGAAATATCAGAAACATCAGAAGAAGCAGCCTTATTGTATGAAATATAAGTCAAATCAGGTGAAGTATCAAAAACACCATTCCAATACTCTTTATCTTTATTAAATTTATTACTATTAAAATAATCATTAGAAGACTTTATATAATCAACATACGAAGGGAAATTTGTATTATATGAGAAATCATCCCTCGTAAGAGAAGAATAAATACCCATAATCTCAGAAATGAAAATGCTAAGGCTCCAAGCGTCACCAACCAAGTGATGAAAAAGACACACAATTCCACCACAACCATTAGGAAGCCTAAACATATTAAAATTAAACAAATTTGAGTCAACAATATTAAAAGGAGTACGAACTATCTTCTCAGTAAAAAGCTGAGCCTCATTCAAATCCTTAACATCATAAACTTTAATTTTAAAAGGAATATACTCAGAAATATATTGATGAGGAATAGCATCATTGACAACAAAATGAGCTCTAACCTCATCATTTTTCTCAATATAAATATTAGCAGCCTTTTCAAGAAGCGAAAAATCAACCTTCTCATTAATTAAAATGTAACCACCAATATTGTACATATCAGTATGAGGAAAATACATTTCTGTATTCCAGATATTCTTTTGTTGAACAGTTAAATCTAAAACATTATCCATAATAAAAACCTCTAACCTGCTCAAAACTAAGCAGATTATACCAAAATACGTAAAAAAAAGCAATAAAACAGCAAAAAAATGTAGAAAATAAAAAAGTTTCCTAAACCAAAAAATACAAAATGAAAGTGAAAAAACTGGAAAAACAAAAAGCAAAATATACCAAAAAATACTTTACAAAACATTGAAATAGTAGTATAATATAAGAGCAGTGGTCAAATAGCTGACCAAAACTATAAACTTTTCTTCAACATAAATAAGGAGGCAAAGCATGAAGGAAGGAAACATCAAAACAAAATCCGAAAAGGATAAAAAAGAAAAGAATGTAGTAATTATTAAAACTATGACCGATGAACTTTATGATCGGTTAAAAGAGAAAGCAACAAATTGTATTGAGGAGGAAAAGGGTGTAGCCTTTGGAAACTACCTAGAGGTACAAAAAATTTTTCAATACAAAGAAATCCCGGAAAAGAATGGGATTGTAACGCACCAGGAAAAGAGCCTAGTAGCTCTTAATTTAGCAATTAGGAACAAAAAAGAGATATATCTGGAGTTTGATTTCGTCAATCCAGTTGACGAAAGTCAGATTAATGCAGAGCTTAGCCATATACTGAGCTGGGTGAGAAAAATCTGCTTTGGGGGAATAATAATAATGGAGATCTCTCCCAAAAGATTAAGCTCTCAGAAGAGCAAAAACAACGCGGAAATCAAATCTCAAAAAACTTCTGAGAGCAAAGCAAATTCCGAAAATGCTAAAAACGCCGGAAAGGCGAATGCCAAAAGAGAAATCGCATAAAATCATTTTCTACAAAGGACTTTTAGATAAAAACAAAGAATTACGCTACCCTGCAAAACATAGTGTAAAACTCAAACAAAAGGCCAATGTAGAAAAATTAAATGGTTGTCTTTCTCAAAAGAAAAAGCTTGCAAGAACAATTAAACTGCAAGCTTTTTGCTTTTTTTATAAAAAGCAAAAAGAAATGTGACATAAAATTTTAATTAATCTTTTAGATTAATTAAAATTTTATAATATGAAAATACCATGGAATCCTTGCAAAATCAACGTTTATAAAGCTAGTGTAAAATTTGTGTAATAAGAATAAAGCTAATTTTCTTCAAATAAGAAATCGAAGAATAACTTACTTAGAGTAAGAATTCCTCGATTTTTATTTTTTAATTAAGCTAAAAGATTAATGAAAAAGTAGAAAACAATGCGAACGCAGGTGTGCCAATGTTTTGAGAGATTTTAAAGGAGAAAAAGCAAAAATGAGGTATAAGAAAAATAAACTCGAAAAGCTCAAATTAAAACAATCTGGAATTACATTAATAGCCTTAGTGGTTACAATTATAATCTTATTGGTACTTGCAGGAATAACAATAAGTATGGTAAGCAATGATGGAATTCTTGGAAAAGCAAAAAACGCGGCTGTAGTTTCAGAAAAGGCATCAGCCGAGGAAGAAATGAGTATGTACTTAGCAAGTTTAGAGGCTTCAAAAGCAGAAGATGAAAATAAAAGATTAGCTGATTATATACAAGATGATTTAGGAAATGGCGAAGTTGAAGACTTCTTAAATAATGGTGATGGATATGCTCAAGTAGCATATAGAGGTCACAATTACATGGTAAATCTAGATGATGGAACATTCACATACATCGGGAAGACAGATGGTAAGGGAGTAAACAGACACTTAAAACAAATACTAAACAGTAATAATCAAGATATACCAGGAATTGCAATGGTAGAAGCAGGAGAAATTGAAACAGAAGATTTAGGATGGAAGGTACTAAGTACAAATGAAGATGGAACGGTAAATTTAATTGCAAATACAAATACAGGATTTGAAGTTTCAATATCAGGAATTAATGGTTATACAAATGGTGTAAAAGCACTAAATGAAATCTGCTCAAAACTATATGGAAGTCTTGAGATAAATGGCAAAAAAGTACTATCAGCAAGAAGTGTAAATGCGGAAGACTTTTATAATGTAACATATTCTGTATCAAGAGATTACCAAAACAATAAAAAGATAGAGCCAATAATAAATCAAAAAGATACAGCAAATCATGGTTTCTCAACAGACCAAATAAGTGATTATATTGATATAGCAAATACATCAGACTCTCAATCAAGTAATACACAAATGCTAGCAGCCAATACATCACCAACAATTACAAATTTAAACAGAACAAATAAATCAACAGTAAATATGATAAATACAGTAAACAATTATTGGATTGCAACTAGATCAGCCTATTATGGTTGGGAGAGAGGTGGAGATGGAAAAACACCATATTCGGAAGACGTATCTTATGAATACTATCAATTTGCTTTTTCAAGAACGGATGGAGCATATTCAACATGCACAATGTTTCAAACAAATCAAAACTATAGTACATCAGGTTCTAATAGAGGTGGAAGCTGTTCATTACGTCCAGTAATAACAGTTTCAGCTGACAGTGTATCAGACACATCAGTAGGAACAACAGTAAATGTAGATAGATTTTATAAGACCAAGAGTGGAAGTGAAGCACATGGATATGTAAAAGCAGATTCAATAGCAGCTTTGCTTGGAAAAGATATAAAGTCAGTAAATAAGGTAAATTCAGGTTTACCAACAGTAGAGTCAGATATGACATGGTCAAAGTTAACAGATGGTGGATATGATTTACAATCAGGTTCATTTGATACAAGTAAATATGACTACTACATTGCAGATAGAGCAACAAAATTACAGGTAAGATTAACAGGTGCTCCAGCCTATAATAATGGAGTATTAGCTTTAGATACAATTTGCAATAATTTATATGGAAATCTAACAGAAATAAAGCTAAAGAACGGAAAAAACAAAAAAGTAAAGGTAGTGTTAGCACGTGATGCAAAATGGGAAGACTTCATGGATGAGAGTAAATTAAGTAACTTTGGCAACTCATGGACAACAAATGCAGATGATACAAGTGTACCAAATAAAATAACAAGTACATGGAATAGCTATGCACCAACACTATTTACGAAGTATGAGAACATTGATAAAACAAAAGGAGCAAGCAAAGGATATTCAGATTCGAAAATAACATCATATAATATGAGCACAAGTGGTACAAGTAGCTGGCTTTCAACAGACCAAAAAGGAAACTATGCTTACGAAAGATATAATAATGATAAAAAGTCAAGTAATCCATGGTTAAAAGTTATATACAATGCTTATTGGGGCGGTGGAGCAAACAGGAATACAAGTAATATCAGCGCTGGCGCTGAATTTTGGCTTTCATCTCGCTGCGTTAATGCGAATTGGTACAGCGCTTACTTCTACTTTCGCTATGTTTCGAGCAGTGGCTCTCTTACTCCGCGCCTTGTGTTCAGCTCTGACGCCTACGTCGGATCTTTGTGCCATGGGCTTCGTCCAGTCTTGCAAGTTGTTAAATAAAATATAATGAAACGACATATCAATTTAATGATATGTCGTTTGTTATGAAATTCTACTTTTAAATTTTTTCATTAATCTTTTAGATTAATGAAAATTTGACAATCTAAAAATACCATGGAATCCTTGCAAAATCAACGTTTATAAAGCTAGTGTAAAATTTGTGTAATAAGAAAAAAGCTAAATCTTTTCAAATAAGAAATCGAAGAATAACTTACTTAGAGTAAGAATTCCTCGATTTTTATTTTTTTATTAAGCTAAAAGATTAATGAAAAAGTAGAGAGTAATGCAAACACAGGTGTATCAACGCTTCGCGAAACTTTAAAGGAGAAAATTAAAAAATGATGTATAAGAAAAATAAACTCGAAAAGCTCAAATTTAAACAATCTGGAATTACAATAATAGCCTTAGTTGTGACGATTATAATTTTATTAATTCTGGCAGGTATAACGATAAGTATGGTAAGCAATGATGGTATTCTTGGAAAAGCAAAGAATGCTGTAGCAGTTTCAGACAGATCTTCTGCTGAAGAAGAAATGAGCATGTATTTAGCAGGCTTAGACATTAAAAGAGAGCAGGAAGGAAATGCAGAAAGACTTGCGGATTATTTAAGTGCAAATGTAGGAAACGATGGCTTAGAAGATTTTTTAAATAACGGAGATGGTTACGCTCAGGTAGCATATAAAGGCAATAATTATATGGTTAACCTTGATGACGGAACATTCACATATATAGGTAAAAGTACAGAAACAGGAGTAAACAGACACTTAAAACAGATATTAAATAGTGATAATCAAGATGTACCAGGAATTGCAATGGTAGAAGCAGGAGAGATTGAAACAGAAGATTTAGGCTGGAAAGTACTAAGTACAAATAGTGATGGAACAGTTAACTTGATAGCCAATGCAAACACAAGCTTTGAAATTTCAATTTCCGGAATTAATGGTTATACAAATGGTGTAAAAGCATTAAATGAAATCTGCTCAAAATTATATGGAAGCCTTGAAATAAACGGAAAAAAAGTACTATCAGCAAGGAGTGTAAATAGAGAAGACTTTTTCAACGTAACCTATTCAGTATCAAAAAAATGTGAAAGTGGAAAAAAGATAGAGCCAATAATAAATAAAAAAGATGCGATAAATCATGGTTTCTCAACAGACCAAATAAGTGATTATATTGATATAGCAAATACATCAGCATCTCAAGGAAGCAACACACAAATGATAGTAGCGAATACATCACCAACAATTACAAGCTCAAGGCGATCAAATAAAGCAACAGTAAATATGATAAATACAGGAAACAACTATTGGATTGCAACAAGATCTGCATCTTATGATTGGGATAAGGGAAAAGATGGAAAAACACCATATTCTGAAGAATTAGCAAGTGAATACTATCGATTAGCCTTTGTAAGGACTGATGGAGTATATTTTACATGTACAATGTTTAATACCAATAAAAACTATAGCACACTAGGTTATAACGCATCTGGGAGTGGAGCTTTAAGACCAGTAATTACGGTTTCAGCAGACAGTGTTTCAGATACATCAGTAGGTGCAACAGTAAATGTAGATAGATTTTATAAGAATAAGAGCGGAAGTGAAGCACATGGGTATGTAAAGGCAGATTCAATACCAGCTCTACTTGGAAAAGATATAAAATCATTAAATAAAATAAACTCTGGATTGCCGGTAATGGAATCAGATATGACCTGGTCAAAGCTAAACGATGGAGGCTATGATTTACAATCAGGATCATTTGATACAAGTAAATATGATTATTATATTGCAGATAGAGTAACAAAATTACAGGTAAGATTAACAGGTGCTCCAGCATATAATAATGGAGTTTTAGCTTTAGATACAATTTGCAATAATCTATATGGAAATTTAACAGAAATAAAGCTAAAGAACGGACAAACTAAAAAAGTAAAAGTAGTATTAGCAAGAGATGCAAAATGGGAAGATTTCATGGATGAAAGTAAAATAAGCAATTTCGGAAATCTATGGACAACAAATGCAGATGATACAGGTGTAACAAATAAAATAACATCAACAGGAAATAGCTATGCACCAACACTATTTACGAAGTATGAGAACATTGATAAAACAAAAGGAGCAAGTAAAGGATATTCTGATGCAAAAATATCATCATATAATATGAACACAAAAGGAACAAGCAACTGGCTTTCAACAGACAAAAAAGAAAACTATGCTTACGAAAAATATAATAATGATAAAAAATCAGGTAATCCATGGTTTAAAGTTATATACAATGCTTATTGGGGAAGAGCAAACAGGAATACAAGTAATATAAGTGCTGGCGCTGAATTTTGGCTTTCATCTCGTAGCATTAGTGCAAGCTGGAGTGGAGCACCTTTTTGTATACGTTGTGTATCAGACAATGCATCTATGAATGCTGGAATGGTATTTTGTTCCGATACTTACATTGATACTTCGCGACGTGGGCTTCGTCCAGTCTTGCAAGTTGCTAAATAAAATATAGTGAAACGACATATCAATTTAATGATATGTCGTTTGTTATGAAATTCTACTTTTAAATTTTTTTATTAATCTTTTAGATTAATGAAAATTTGACAATTTAAAAATACCATGGAACCCTTGCAAAATCAACGTTTATAAAGCTAGTGTAAAATTTGTGTAATAAGAAAAAAGCTAAATCTTTTCAAATAAGAAATCAAAGAATAACTTACTTAGAGTAAGAATTCCTCGATTTCTACTTTTTTATTAATCTAAAAGATTAATGAAAAAGTAAAAAACAATGCGAACGCAGGTGTACCAATGTTTTGAGAGATTTTAAAGGAGAAAAAGCAAAAATGAGGTATGATCAAAAAAGCTTAAAATTAAGTGAAAACAAGTGTATGAAAAATTCTATAAAAAAAGTTCAAGAAAAACATTATAAACAAAGTTTTAAAGCAATAAAGAATACAAATAACTTTAAACAAAATTATAAAAATGAATTAAAATTTAAAAAGTATAAATTGAAAAACTATAAATTAAAACAAGCAGGAATCACAATAATAGCCTTAGTAGTTACAATTATAATCCTATTAATACTTGCAGGAATAACAATAAGTATGGTAAGCAATGATGGAATTCTTGGAAAAGCAAAAAATGCTACAGCAGTTTTAGACAAATCTTCTGCTGAAGAAGAAATGAGTATGTATTTAGCAAGTATAGACATTCAAAGAGAGCAAGAAGGAAATACGGGAAGGCTTGCAGACTATTTGAGTTCAAATGTAGGAAATGATAGTCTGGAGGATTTTTTAAATAATGGAGATGGTTATGCACAGGTAGCATATAAAGGTCACAATTACATGGTAAATCTAGATGATGGTACATTCACATACATTGGTAAAACAGATGGCAAAGGAGTAAACAGACATTTAAGACAAATATTAAACAGTGATAATCAAGATGTACCTGGAATTGCAATGGTAGAAGCTGGAGAAATTGAAACAGAAGATTTAGGCTGGAAAGTACTAAGTACAAATGAAAATGGAACAGTTAACTTGATAGCCAATGCAAATACAAATTTTGAAGTACAAATTGAAGGAATCAATGGTTATACAAATGGTGTAAAAGCATTAAATGAAATATGCTCAAAATTGTATGGAAGTCTAGAAATAAACGGCAAAAAGGTATTATCAGCAAGAAGTACAAATATAGAAGACTTCTACAATGTAACATATTCTGTTGCAAGAAAATATGTAGGAGGAAAAAAGATTGAGCCAAAGATCAACCAATTAGATACAAAAAATAATGGGTTTTCAACGAATCAAATAGAAGATTATATTGATATAAGTAATACATCGACTAATCAAGCGAATAATACACAGATGCTAGCCAAGGACACGTCCCCAACAATACTAACATTAAATAAAACAGAAAAATCAACTATAAATATGATGAATACAGGCAATAATTATTGGTTAGCAACAAGGATGGAAAACTATGATTGGGATAGTGGAACAGATGGAAAAATACCATATTCAGAAGATTTATCTAATGAATATTATAAAATAGCATATTCAAGTGGAGATGGAACATGTACATCGGGGGTAATGTTCAGTGTAGGAAAGAAGTATGGCTCTTCTGGTAATAATGCAAATGAAAAATGTTCACTACGTCCAGTAATTACGGTTCCTGCTGACAGTGTACCAGATTCCTCAGAAGGCACAACGGTAAATGTAGATAGATTTTATAAGAATAAGAGTGGAAGTGAAGCACATGGATATGTAAAAGCAGATTCAATAGCAGCTTTACTTGGAAAAGACATAAAGTCAGTAAATAAAGTAAATTCAGGTTTGCCAACAGTAGAATCTGATATGACATGGTCAAAACTAACAGATGGAGGATATGATTCACAATCAGGTTCATTTGATACAAGTAAATATGATTACTATATAGCAGATAGAGCAACGAAATTACAGATAAGATTAGCGGGCGCCTCTGCATATAATAATGGAGTCTTAGCTTTAGATACAATTTGTAATAATTTATATGGAAATTTAACAGAAATAAAGTTGGAAAACGGAAAAACTAAAAAAGTAGAAGTCGTATTAGCAAGAAATGCAAAATGGGAAGATTTCACGGATGAAAATAAATTAGGCGATTTTGGTAGTCTATGGACAACAAACGCAGAAGATTCAAGTGCTCCTAACAAAATAACGTCAACATATAATAGTTTCGCTCCAACACTATTTACGCAATATGAAAATATCGATAGAACGAAAGGCGCTAGCAAAGGATACTCAGATGCAAAAATAACATCATATAATATGAACACGAATGGTATAGAAAAATGGCTTACTGTAGAGCAAAAGAAGGATTATGCCTATGAAAAATATAATAACGATAAAAAATCAAGTAATCCATGGCTAAAAGCAATTTACAACGCTACATGGGGGTCTGTAGCAAATCGAAATGCTGACAAAATAAAAAAAGGAGAAGAATATTGGCTTTCTTCACGTTGTACATATATAAACTGGTATTCAGCATCGTTTTCCTTACGTTTGGTAGCAAGAACAGGCGTAATTTCAACATATTTAGTATTTAACGCTAATGGAAGAAGTACCTCTTCATGTCGAAGCCTTCGTCCTGTATTACAAGTTTCTAAATAAAATATAAGGAAAAGACATATCAGTAAAATAGTTTTAAATGATATGTCTTTTGCTATAGAATTTGATTTTAAATTTTTTTCATTAATCTTTTAGATTAATGAAAATTTGATAATCTAAAAATACCATGAAACCCCTGTAAAATCAACGTTTATAAAGCTAGTGTAAAATTTGTGTAATAAGAAAAAAACTCAATCTTTTCAAATAAGAAATCGAAGAATAACTTACTTAGAGTAGGCGTTCTTCGATTTTTGTTTTTTCATTAATCTAAAAGATTAATTAAAAAGCAAAAAGTGACGTAAACATATACATATCAATGCTTTGAGAGATTTTTAAGGAGAAAAAGCAAAAATGAGGTCTGATAATATAAATTTTGAAGAATCAAAAAAAAGAATCAAATCAATAGTGGAAAACAAAGAAAGAGCTATAACCCTAATTGTTCTAGTAATTACTATTATCATAATGTTAACCTTGGCAGGAATAATTATTTCAGCAACTACGAATAACAATAGTATACTTACAAAAACAAAGAAAGCTGCAATTATTTCTGATTTTTCGAAATACAATGAAGAAGTCGAAATTTTTAAAGAAGAAAAAATGATAGAAAATGAAAATTTTCATGTTGAGAGTTTAACTGCAGGCAAGAATACTTTAACATACAATACTCAAACTCAGGAAGAAATAAAAAAAGAAGTAAACATTAAAACTATAATCCCAGATTTGAAAGATCAATACTTGGAAAGTTTTGAAATAATAAAAGGCGAGATTCTATTTAAGTCACAGGATCAGTCTTTATTAAAAATAGCGCAAGAAATTGGTATAAGTATAAATCCATATAACATTGAAAATGGGGAGCTAAAATCATCAAATACTAATTTAATGCTAATGGATAGTCAAGGAAATTTAACTTTACCTGAGACCGTTACTTCTATTGCATCAGGAACGTTTTCAAATATTTCGAATCTAAAAAAAGTTATTATTCCATATACATGTAAGGAAATAAAAGGTGATGCATTTTCATTTTGTAAGGATTTATCTAGCGTAATTTTTGAAACAAAGGTAAATGAAGATGGAATAAATGAAGGATGTCAAAAAATAGGGGAAGGAGCATTTAGAGCATGTGGCATTTCAAAGATTGATTTACCAGATTGTTTAAATGAAATATCAGATGGTTGCTTTATTAGCTGTTTGATTAGTGAGATTAATATTCCAGAAAATATAGAAATTATACCTAATAATTCCTTTGCTCGGATGTAAAAATCTAAATAAAGTTAATTTTTTAGGAGATAAAGTAGTCAAAATTGGGTTCGATGCTTTTTCAGGAACAAAACTTAGCGAAATCAGAATAACTCAAAATGTATCTGAGATAGATTCGTCAGCATTTGAAAATTGTGATTATTTACAAACTATAAATATAGACAAAAATAATTCTAAATTCAAATATTCTAATGGAATGCTAATAAATACTAATGATACTACAAATGAAGAGAAAGTAGTCTTTGTTTCAAAGAAATATTATGAAGGTGTAACAGAAATGGAGATTCCGGCTGGAACCACTGAATTCACAGCAAATATAAATAATATAAAAGCAACAAAAATTAAAATTCCGAGCACAGTTAAAAAGCTGAACGATGGGAGCTATTTTCCAGATACAATATCCGATGTAATAATTGATAGTGAAAATAGTAATTATGTGACTCAAGAAAATTGCATATATACAAAAGATTTAACAAAGCTTGTTTTATGTTATTCAAAGGAAAAAAATATTGTTCTGAAAAATGAAAATGCAACTGAAATTCTATCTTGTGCATTTAATTGTGCTACAAATGCTTCATATATAAAACTACAAGATTCAATAACAACTCTTGAGTCCTCAATAGTTGCAAGAGGAAACATAAAAACGTTCGAAATCGGAAGTAGAGTAAAAAATATAAACCATACATTTTGGAATAAATTTGATGAATTCAATTTAATAGTAAACAAAAATAATCCATACTTCATGGTAGAAAATCGAATACTTTATTCAAAAGATAAAACAAAAATATATAATGTATTTTATAAAATAAATGGAGAATTCATATTAGATGAAAAAGTGAAAACAATTTGTATAGGATGTTTTTGTTCACAAGGCGAAATGACAAAATTTGTACCAAATAATATACTTGAAAAGATTGAAGAGCAGGCATTCGTATGGAGCGGTATAACTACTATAGAACTTCCGTCCTCAATAAAAGAAATAGATAGTCGTGCATTTGCAGGTACACCAAAACTCAAAAATATGTACATTGATAAATCAAAGAATTCAATACAAGGAGCTCCGTGGGGAGCAAATGCAGGAGAAAAAATATTACAATGGAAGGAATAGTAAACGAATAGCAATATATTGATAAGATATGAAAAAATGAATGAACTCTGTAAATGTTAAGCTAAACTAATCAAATAAAATGAATTTATAAAAAATATCCAAAAGAAGTATAATTATTATTAGAATACTGAGATGTTAAAATAATAATTATACTTCTTTTCCAAATTGTTTAGATATAGAGTAGCTGTTGAAAATGTAGGCTTTAATTAAAATCAAAATAATAATTTTAATTATTTAGAAACCTGTAATACAGGACGGAGACTGTTAGAAGAAGACGAACTATTGCTACTAGAAAGGAAAACATAAGGTGCATTAAGTATACCATTTGATAAAACTTCGTAAAGCATAAATCCTACATAATCGTAATTAGCATCAATGCAACGAGATGAAAGCCAAAAGCTTCTACCTACTTTAATATTACTTGTGTTTCGATTAGCATTTTTAGAATAATAATTGTAAATAGCTTTTAACCATGGATTGTTTGAATTTTTATTGATGTTATATTTTTCATAAGCATATAAGCTTTTTTGTTTTGCTGGAAGCCATTGTTCTGTTCCACCTGTGCTCATATTATATGATGATATTTTTGAATCTGAATATCCTTTGCTTGCTCCTTTTGTTTTATCAATGTTCTCATATTGTGTAAATAGTGTTGGTGCATAGCTATTCCAAGTTGATGTTATCTTGTTTGGCGTTGTTGAATCATTAACATTCATTGTCCACAAACTTCCATATAAAGTATCATTTATTTTACTATTGTCCATAAAGTCTTCCAATTTTGCATCACGTGCTAACACTACCTTTACTTTTTTGGTTTGCCCATCTTTTAGTTTTATTTCTGTTAAATTTCCATACAAATTATTACAAATTGTATCTAAAGCTAATACTCCATTATTATATGCTGGTGCACCTGTTAATCTTACTTGTAATTTTGTTGCTCTATCTGCTATATAATAATCATATTTACTTGTATCAAATGAACCTGATTGTAAATCATATCCTCCATCTGTTAGTTTTGACCATGTCATATCTGATTCTACTGTTGGCAGACCTGAACTTACCTTATTTACTGACTTTATGTCTTTTCCAAGTAAAGCTGCTATTGAATCAGCTTTTATATATCCATGTGCTTCACTTCCACTCTTATTTTTGTAGAATCTATCTACATTTACTGTTGAACCTACTGATGTGTCTGATACACTATTTGATGAAACTGTTATTACTGGACGTAATGAGCAAATACCGCCTGTATTACCTCCTGATGAACTATATTGATTTACAAAGAACATTGCGGATGCACCTAAAACCCCGTCTGTTCTTACATTATTTAGTTGATAATATTCATAAGCTAAATCCTCTGAATACTGCATTTCTCCATTTTTATTATTATATCCACACCATTCGTTTCTAGTGGCTAGCCAATAATTATTTCCTGTATTAATCATGCAAGTGGAATCTTTACTTGTAGTCTTTGCGCTCGTGATTGTGGGTGAAGCGTTGGACATTAGCATCCTTGCATTGCTTGATGGTGTTTCAGAGGTGTTTTCTATATCCACATAATCACTAAATTGTTCTGTAGAAAAGCCGTGATTTGCCGTATCTAATTGATTAATAATGGGTTCTATTTTCTTGTTATTCTCGTAAGTTCTTGATACTGAATAGGTTACGTTGAAAAAGTCTTCTCTATTTACACTCCTTGCTGATAATACTTTCTTTCCATTAATCTCTAGATTTCCATATAGTTTTGAGCAGATTTCATTTAAAGCTTTTACACCATTTGTATAACCATTAATTCCGGAAATTGAAATTTCAAAGCTTGTATTTGCATTGGCTATCAAGTTGACTGTTCCATTACTGTTTGTACTTAGTACTTTCCAGCCTAAATCTTCTGTTTCAATCTCTCCTGCTTCTACCATTGCAATTCCTGGTACATCTTGATTATCACTATTTAATATCTGTTTTAAATGTCTGTTTACACCTTTGCCATCGGTTTTTCCTATGTATGTGAATGTACCATCATCTAGATTTACCATGTAATTGTGACCTTTATATGCTACCTGAGCATAACCATCTCCATTATTTAAAAAATCTTCTAAGCCATCGTTTCCTACATTTGCACTTAAATAATCTGCAAGTCTTCCGTTATTTCCTTCTTGCTCTCTTTGAATGTCTAACCCTGCTAAATACATGCTCATTTCTTCTTCAGCAGAAGATTTGTCTGAAACTGCTGCAGCATTTTTTGCTTTTCCGAGAATTCCATCATTGCTTACCATACTTATTGTTATTCCTGCAAGTATTAATAGGATTATAATTGTAACTACTAAGGCTATTATTGTAATTCCAGATTGTTTTACTTTGAACTTTTTTAGTATATTTTTCTTATACATCATTTTTAAATTTTCTCCTTGAAAATTTTGCAAAGCATTGATACACCTGCGTTTGCATTGTTTTTTACTTTTTCATTAATCTTTTAGATTAATTAAAAAACAAAAATCGAAGAATCCTTACTCGCTGTAAAATATTTTTCGATTTAGTGGTTTAAAAATAAAATTTTTTTTCTTATTACATGAATTTTACTAAAGATTAAAAAGCGTTGATTTCGCAAGGTTTTCATGATATTTTTTATTTATCAAATTTTCATTAATCTAAAAGCTTAATTAAAAAACATTCAAAATTATAAGTAAAAAAATAATATAATGAAAATGTTAATTTATATTAATTAAGTATTTTTCATTATAAAATTTTTACTAATTTGTTCCCTAATTTATTAATATTTATAAAAAGACTAAATTGATCTAAGCATTTTCCAATTGTATTATGGCCATTTCTAGAACTATGATAACAAATTTCTTATTACACAAATTTAACATAGTTTTCCAAAATATTGATTTCACAAAGTGTTCATGATATTATTTTAATTGTCAGATTTTCATTAATTCCTTGGCTTAAAAAAATAAAAATTTCCTAATTTGATTTTTCTTTAAATTAAAATAAATATTTTTCAAAAACTAGAGATAGCCTTTAGATTAATTGAAAGTTGATGACACATTGGGCATTTTTAAAGCAGTATGATTGTATTTCCATACCATACTGCTCTTTTAGTTTTAGTGATATAAATTTATATGAAATACTTATTAGAAGATTATTCAAAGAACATTTATATATAAATAAACATTGTTAAATCAAACTTATCTGCATAACAGAAATTTTATAAAAATTCCTATTAAATCTGGTCAGCCAACAATATAAATCTAAAATATTCACTCATATACATTTACATATACTTATATTTATCTAGTTGCACTAATTTTTAATTTTAAAAGTAAATTTCCGACATAAAAACATCTAAAACCGTAAAACCTTACGGCGATAAGGAAAACAAAAATTTTTGCAAACTTTTTTTAATGATATAAAATAGGCCTTCAATACAAACATAAAAATGGAAAAAGTTTGCAAAGAATTTACATAATTAATATTATAACATCATATAAATTTAAAAATTTGCATTAAAACTTTAAAAAATAAAAAAAATTTTTAAAAAAGAAAAAACGTAAAATTTAACAAAAAAAGCAATAAATTAATTTTAGATAAAAATGCTAAAAAACATTGATTTAACAGGATTTATATGAAAAAACAAGTCAAATTATATTTTAACGTTATAAATGATTTTTTTACTCAAAAAAAGCTTAATTTGCCAAGCTTTTATATAACATCGTTAACATTCTAATGTAAAGAATGATAATATTTATCGAAAATAACAAAAAATGACTTCAAAAGTACCAATTAATAACAGATAAAATGAAAAAATCTTAAAAAAATATCATTTTGCAAACAAAAGTTGGTACTCATTTCCTTTTTGAAAATATAAAATAATTTCGATTTTATAACAAAGGAGGTGATTGAAGTGAACAAAAGGAGTAAATAGTATGAATGCAAAAGTAAGTGAGAAAGATAAGCATAAGAAAAAGAAAACGGATAAAACGAGAGCAGTTAAAAATATTCTAAAACTGAGAAAAGCACTTAACCTTTCTCAGGAAGAGCTGGCCTTTAGGACAGGAGTATCAAGGCAGACCATATCAAAATGGGAAGCTTCAGATTGTAATCCATCAATGTCCTCAATAGAAGCTGTAGCGAGGGGCTTAAATATTTCTACTTCAATATTAATGTGTGAGGGTGAAATCGATTTTAAAGAATTAGCAAAATTATATGCTAAACAAAAATGTGATGAAGAGGGTGCAAAGCCTTTAACATTACCAGAAAATAAAAGGGGTCAAAAATATATAGATAATGAGATTTCAAGAGAATTAACTGATATTCATTTAGAGAAAAGTAATATTGACAAAACTCCAGTAGTCAATGAAGATGAAATAAAGCAAAAAGCATTAGAAGAAGCAAAGAAAAATTTTGTACCTTACCTATATCCAACATTGTCAGGGAACGGAAATACTGAGAAGGCCAGAATACATAAAAAGATAATTGGAAAAATATTGAGAATATTAATAGCAATTATCTTACTAACTTATGCAGGGTTTTCTGTATACAAATTTGTGGTATTATCACAATTAATTAAGAAAATAAAAGGGCTTAATAATATAAATAACTACTATGCAGAAATACTGGAATACAATGACACAATTATAAAGGAAAAGAACTACGTGTGGTATAAAGACGGGATGTTTAAAATCAATACGATTACATATGATGATGCAGGTATAGAAAAAGGAAAATCATATTTGTGGCTGGACTGTAGGAGTAAAACGAGATACTTTTGTAGTTCAAACAATATGAATATTAGAAGTGAAGAGGTAGAAAATGATAATATATATGTTGGAGCAAATTATATATTAACATTTTTGCCAACGAGTTATAGAAATTTGCCTAAAAAAGTGATATCAGGTGCAATAAGTCCAATAACATTTGTTAAAGGAAGTAAAGACTTGGTTAGTATAAAAAAGGGTGAAGAGAAAATAAGCTATGAAAGAGAAAGCGGAATACCACATTGTTATACAACTAAAGAAAGCAAAAAGCTGAAAGAATTCAAAATACAATATAATTGTACAACTGAAAAAGACGTGAAAATAGCCTATAACTAAGTTATAGGCTACGAAGTAAAAGATGGTGGGTAAAGAATTAATCATACATACGTGCATAAACATCATAAGTGTCAGTCGAATCACTTTCGAAAGTAAAACGATATGTGCCAGAAGGGCAGTGATTGAATTCGGTATAATCGGTATGATCACCACTTGCATCAATTGTTCCTAAGTATGTAGTATCTCCATCAGGAAATGTTACATAGCAACGAACATTCCCTGATGCTCCGGTTGATGCAGTGCCACACATGATGTCGGTCCACCAGTTACCTGAACTAAGGTAAACATATACTGAACCACTTCCACCATGGATAGTAGCCTGACCACCAGCAAGTAAACCACCTACACTCTGCCGTGCCGTGTTTTCCTGTTCTACAGGTGCATCTGTATTAGCTGCACATACAGGAGTTGCAAACATTGCAATAGCAGTGGCAATTGAAACAATAGTTGCTAAAATCTTTTTCTTCAAATTCTTCATAGAGTTCCTCCTTAAAGTGTGAAAAAACATTGTAACAACTTATCTTGCCCACCATCTTTCGTTTTATTACCACAACATGTGAAAAATTAAAATCGCAAGTTGCAATAATCATTGTATTACATATTTATGTATACACTGACATAATACTACATATTTCGACAAAATTCTACATGAGTGGAATGAGTGGGAAGGAATTGGAAAAATTGTGACCAAGATCCCCCTATATGATAAGATTTCAGCAGAACTGTCGTATTTCAAATTAAGAAGGAATTCAATGGCATACGAGTATTTAATATCAGCAATAGAGATGGTAAATAGAAATTCGTATTATATAAGAAATTTTAATATGTTATATAAAGACATTGCGTGGAAATTTGAAACAGATACAGTAAATGTGAGGTGGAGTTTATCAAAATTACTTTCAATAATGTATCTGAATACAGAAGATGAAATAATACAGAATTATTTTAATCTTAAACATTATGAAAAACCAAGCGTGAAAGCATTCATAATGTATGTTGCAAAAAAAATTGATTGTGAAGATTTGTTAGAGGAAAAAATGAGTGTTTAAATCTTTTAAAGTTTAAGAAAATGAAAGAATAAAACTAAAGGGGATAAAAATAAAAGCACAAAAAATGATTAAGAATGAAAATCACTTAATCAATTTAAATTAAAAACAAAAATTAGAAATTTCGAAAGAGGAAAAGAGGAAAAAATGGAGAGACTTTATTTAAAAGTTGAAATAACATCAAAAACAGTAAAGGAGCAAACAGAATACTATATTATTAAAGAAAAACGTTATGGAGTAAAAATAGTACAAAAAGACTTGATAAATATAGGAGACAAAACAGAAATTATTTTTCAAGATATATCAAATAATGAAAATTTAGTAGAAAATATAATTGATACATTTATAGCAAGCAACAATGATTTAGAACAAATGAAATACATAATAGAAGACAGCATAAAAAATCAAGAAACAAATGTTGTAGCATAAACAAAAAGCTTCAGAAGAGTAACATCTTTTGGAGCTTTTTCAATATGACACAAATTGTTCATAACACTTGAAAAAAATACAATTATATTATAATATACTAATGAATTTTTGAAATTCATAAACACAGAATAAAGTACTTATAAAAATGAAATAAAGTGAAAGTGCTTATAAAAATTAATAATTAAAGAGGAATTAATATGAAAAAGAAAGTAAAAATGAATCCAGAGTTAAATAACTTCAGAGAGCTAATGGATTTTTGTTATGAAAATTATAAAGATAACATTGCTTATAAATATAAAAAAGACCCAGAAAAAAAGCCGGCTGAATATATAAATAAGACGTTTGCTGATACAATTAATGATGTAAAAGCAATTAGTACAGCTATTTTAAATAATAATAAAAAAATCTCAAGAATAGCTCTAATTGGTTCAAACAGATACGAGTGGGTAATTAGTTACTTTGGCGTCACAACAGCAGGTTTAGTAATCGCTCCAATGGATAAATTATTACCAGAAAAAGAAATCAAGTCACTAATTAAAAGGAGTGATGTTGAGGCCGTAATCTTCGAAAAGAAGTATGCTGATATTTTCAAGGAGCTATTAGCAGATGAAACAAACAAATTAAGCACATTGATTTGTATGGATGATATTGAAGATAATGAAATCCAAAAGTTAAGCGAGTTAATAAAAGAAGGAAATAAATTACTAAAAGAAGGCAACAAGCAGTATGATGATGTTAAAATTGACGATAACGAGATGTCAATAATGCTTTTTACATCAGGAACAACAGATCTTGCTAAAATTGTAATGCTATCTCAAAAAAATATTTGCTCAAACATATATGCCTATCAAGCTCATTTTAAAATGTTGCCAACAGATACATTGCTATCATTCTTGCCAATTCATCACACATTTGAGTCAAGTATAACAATTCTGTATGGTTTTTATAGTGGAGCTTGCGTTGCATTTTGTGATGGATTACGTCACATTCAGGAGAACTTAAAAGAATACGAAGTTAGTATATTTGTAGCAGTTCCATTAGTTCTTGAAACAATGTATAAAAAAATCAACAAAGGAATTGCAGATCAAGGAAAAACAAAGCTAATAAACACAATGGTAAAAGTATCAAATGGCTTATTAAAATGCCATATCGATGTTAGAAACAAGCTATTCAAGGCTATAAATGATAACTTTGGAGGAAAGCTAAGAATAATATTATATGGAGCAGCTTCACTTGATAAAGACACAGTAATTGGGTTTGACAATTTTGGAATAAACTCAATTCAAGGCTATGGGTTAACTGAGACATCACCAGTACTAGTAGCTGAAGGGGAAACAAAGCACAGACCAGGTTCATGTGGATATCCACTTGATAACGTAGAAATAAGAATTTTAAATCCTGATAAGCAAGGAATAGGTGAGATTGTAGCTAAAGGTCCAAACATAATGCTCGGCTATTATAATGATGAAAAGAAAACAGAAGACGCATTTGAAGATGGATGGTTCAAAACAGGAGACTACGGGTATATCGATAAGGATGGATTCCTATTCATAACAGGAAGAAAGAAAGATATAATAGTATTAAGAAATGGAAAAAATGTATATCCACAAGAGCTAGAATTCTTAATAAACAAACTTCCTTATGTAGCAGAAAGTATGGTATTCTCAAGAGAAAGTTCAAAAACAGATACAGTACTTGCTGCAAAAATAGTATATGATAAAGAAACAATTCAAAAAGCTTTTGGAGAAAAAGAAGAAAAAGACTACGAAAAATTAATCTGGAAAGATATAAAAGAAATAAACAAAACATTGCCTACATTCAAACACATAAAACAAATAACAATAACAGATGAACCAATGAGCAAAACTACAACTCAAAAAGTAAAAAGATATGAAGAAATAAAGAAAGCTGAAAAAGAAATCTCAAAAAATAAATAAAAAAATGGTGCACCAGAAGGGATTCGAACCCCCAACCGTTCGGTTCGTAGCCGAATACTCTATCCAGTTGAGCTACTAGTGCATAACAATGATTATTATACATTGAATAATCAAAAAATTCAATACTAATCGTAAAATATTATAATATAAAAAAATATTGCTTATAAAGAGAGAAATATAATAATTGTTATAAACAAATAAGATGTATATAAATTGTATGCAAAATAATAACCATAAAAAATCATCAAAATATTAAAAGATTATTATAATTATGCAAATGACTTGAAAGAGCAAGGCATAAATACCAACCAAAACAAAAATGCGAGGAGTTAAATGTGAAATCGTCAGAAGAAGAAAAGAAACTACAAGAAATAGAAAAGAAAAAAATAAATAAAAACAAAAAACTTTATAAGTTAAATATTTTATTTATTATAGCTTTACTTATATGTATATTTGCATATTTAATTAATGTAGATGGAATAGAAAATATTCAAAAAATTTTACAAGAAGCCAATTATGGCTGGGTTTTTGCGGGACTTGTATGTCTAATTGGAATGTGGGTTGCAGAGGCAATAACACTTTATGTTCCAGTAAAAAAACTATACCCAGCACAAACATTTGGTAATGCTTTTAAAATAACAATGATAGGCCAGTTATTTAACAATTTAACACCATTTGCATCAGGCGGACAACTAATGCAAGCGTATGTAATGAACAAAGAAGGCAAAAGAACATCAGATGCACTGTCAGTCTTAACTATGAAATTTGTGTTAACACAAACTACATTAATATTATTTACGGTATTAGTAGTAATCTCACAATTCAAATTCTTCACAAGTATATTTAAAGATTTAGTGTGGGTCGGAGTTTTAGGAATATTAATTAACGTAACAGTTGTTGTACTATTCTTCTTAGCAGGAGCACATAAGGAATTTGTAATGAAAATTGCCAAGCCATGCATTAAGCTTGGTGGAAAAATTCATATAGGCAAATGGAGATTAGTAAAAGACCCGGAAGCAAGAGTTGAAAAATTTGAAAAAAGCGTGGAACACTTCAGCTCGCAATTTGTTGCAATGAAAAATCAAAAGAAAACATTGACTATAATGATAACCATAGGGTTTATACAAAACATATTATATTATGCAATCACATATACAATATACAAAGCATTTGGCAACTCGGGCGCCACATTTCTACAAATTATTACAACGCAAGCCTTTTTGATGCTTATCATGACAATATTCCCAACACCGGGAGCCGGAATAGGAGCAGAAGGTGGCTTTCTTCTATTATTCGACACAATATTCAAAAATGGAACAATAAATTTATCAATACTATTTTGGAGAATATATGTATTTTATTTACCTATAATAGTAGGAGCGTTATTCTTCATTCCAACAAAGAGAAAGGAAAACAGAGTAGATGAATGCAATACTCTACACAGGGAGTAAAGATAGTTTAACTGAAACAGAGTTAAAATACTTTAAACAAGCTGAGAAAATTATAAAAAATAGCCAAAAAGATAATAAAAACAAAAAAGAGAAAAAGCCTAAGAAAGATAAGAAAAAGAAAAAAAACAACCACAATGAAAATAGCAACGGCAACAATGGCTACAGCGGAAATAACAATAATAATGGAAATAACAATAACAACAATCAAAATTCAGAAAAAAGAAACACAATAAAAATAATTATTATCTTAGCAGTAATAATTGCACTTTTACTAATACTATTCAGCACAATTTTTGCACTTATTAATACAAAAAGTGACAAAATAACAAGTAATATCACAATTCTCGGCATTGATGTATCAAACCTAACCCAAGATGAAGCAACAGAGAGAATAAACAATGAGTTATCTGAAAGAGTAACAAATGATATTGTACTAAAGCACGGTGATGAAAACTACATTTTACCTCCAAAGCAGATTGAATTTGAATATGATATTAAAAATGTAATAAATGAAGCTTACCTAATTGGTAGAGATGGTAACATATTTGAAAACAATTTTGAATTAATAAAGCAACAATTTAATAAAACGAACTTAAGCATAAACGTAACTTACAGTGATGATTTATTGCAATCAATTGTTCCACAAATGAATGAAAACTTTTCAGATGGAATTAAAGAAGCAAACTACGAAATAGATGGAACTACACTAAAAATAAGTGCACCAAAAGATGGATATGTTGTAAAATATGATGAACTAAAACAGCAAATAATACAAAAATTAACAGCCATAAATTACAACACTGATCCAATTGAAATTCCTGTTGAAATGCAAAAAGCGCAAGCAATTGATATAGAGAAAATTCACAATGAAATTTATAAAGAACCAGTCGATGCATCATACTCAACAAATCCATATAAAATCACAGCATCAGAAAATGGAGTGGATTTTAAAATATCTGTTGATGAAGCAAAAGCTCTAATAACAGGAGATAAAGAAGAATATGAAATTCCACTAAAAGTATTATATCCAAAAGTAACAACAAGCTCAATTAGTCAAGAAGCATTTCCGGATTTACTTGCAACATACACAACAAGTTATCAAACAAGTTCAGCAAATAGATCAAATAATATAGCATTGGCAGCATCAAAGATAAACGGAAAAGTGTTAATGCCAGGAGAAACATTCTCATACAACTCAACAGTAGGAAAAAGAACAATAAGTGCAGGATTCAAAGAAGCAGGAGCATACTCAAACGGTAAAGTAACCTCAGAAGTAGGAGGAGGAATCTGCCAAGTATCAAGCACATTATATAATAGCGTGCTAAGAGCAAACCTAGAAGTAACAGAAAGAACAAATCACATGTTCTTAGTAGGATACGTTCCAATAGGAGCAGATGCAACAGTATCATGGGGTGCGCCAGACTTCAAATTTAAAAACAACAGAAACTATGCAATAAGACTAGTAGCAAAAACATCAGGCAAGAGAATAACCATCTCAATCTATGGACTAAAACAAGATGATGACTATGATATAGAAATACTATCATACAGAACAGGAACTGTACCATACAGAACAACATATACCAAGGATTCAAGCTTAACAAGAGGAAGAACAAAAGTAATTCAAGCTGGCTCAAACGGAGCAACCTCAGTAACATACAAAATCTTCAAAAGAAACGGCAGAGAAGTTTCAAGAGAACTAGTTTCAAAAGACACATACTCACCACACAACCAAGTAATAGCAAAAGGAAACTAGAGAAATAAAAATTTCGTCAAGTAAAAAGTTAAATGCAACTCTGCAAAGTAAATGCAACTTGTAAGAGAAAAAGCAAGTTGAAATAAATTTGAAAGAAAGTGAACAAAATCAGTTGACACATTAAAATAATTGTGATAATATAAGAAATGTGTTAGCAATGGGCCAGTAGCTCAGTTGGATAGAGCACATGCCTTCTAAGCATGGTGTCGGGGGTTCGATTCCCTTCTGACCCACCAATAAGAAACCGTAGAAGTGTTGAAGAATCAACATTTCCACGTTTTTTTCGAAAGGAATAAAAATGGAAATTGTTGTAGGTGGAATTATTGAAAAAAACAATAAAATACTAATGGTTAAAGAAGCAAAAAAGAGTTGCTATGGAAAATGGAATGTTCCTGCAGGACATTTAGAAGATGGAGAAACAATATTCGAGGGTGCTATTAGAGAAATATTTGAAGAAACTGGATGTAAAGTCAAATTAAAGAAGGTACTTCCAATAATAAGTAAAGAGATAGAAAATACTACATTAATGATAATAACATTTACAACAGAATTATTAGAAGAAAAAATTTCATTTAACAAAGAAGAAATTTTAGATGTAGAATGGATTTCTAAAGAAAAATTAATCAATATGCCGGATGATGAATTAAGAGATGGAAAGAGAATAAAAACAACATTACAGATGCTTGAAGAAAATAAAACATATCCTTTAGATGCGATCAATATATTAGAATACATTAATTCATGGAAAGGTTTAAAATGAAATAATTGACATTATTAAGCACAGAAAAGTTTCAAAAAGAATATAAAAGAATATGATTTAGAGAATGGCAGTATAAATAAAGAAAACATAAGCTTTTTTATTAGATAGCTTATCAGATAAAATCTATAAATGCATTAGCAATATTTCATAAAGGAATATTGACAACGATGTGTATTGGTATAAAATGAAAGAAAAAATGTAAAAAAATTGCAATTTACATAATTTGTGTGATATAATCGTAATGCAAAGATAATATTTGCGTATAATATGTGAAAAGGAGTGATAAATATGACTAATGTTGTTGCCCCAGAACAAGTGGCAAAGTGGTTTATGCAAAGAAAATTGGATAACCCAATGAATACCTTTAAAGGTAATATGAAATTACAAAAGTTACTATTTTTTTCACAATTAATATATATGTGTAAAAACAACGGAGAGACGATGTACAATGAAATGTTTAGTGCTTTCGATAACGGAATGGTATTAGAACCAGTAAGACAGAAATATTTAAAAAATTATGAAAAGCTAAAACAGGATTCAAAAAAGGAAATAATATTACCACCAAAAGTACTAGAAGCACTAACAATAACAGAAGAGATATTTGGCAAATGTACGGCAGATGAATTGTCTGAACTATCACATCAATTTGAAACATGGTCCAAATATTTAAATTTATCAATTGAAGATAACAATTATCATAATAAAAACAAAGCAATTGTACCTTATGAAGAATTAGAAAAGGAATTATACAAAATGAATAGGGTATTGAAAGCTTACGAAAAGAGGGACTTAAATAGCGAAGAGGAGGACTATTAATGCAACAAGGAAATTTTCTTCGCTTTATTCCACCCGTGCTTGCAGGTGGAGATATTGGAAATAAATTTAGATACATGTTAGTAGTTGAATATAATAAACAAGATAAGGTGGTAAAGATGATAAATGTATCAAGCCTAAAAGGAAAAGAACAAAATTTATTATATTCTTCAAATATAGAAATAAATAATTATTTACCACTGCCAGTACCAAGCTTTGCAAAAGTAAATACGTTATATATTATAGATTATTTTAAAGACCTAGAAAAATACATAGCATTTAAAGGACAGACTTTAGGAAACATACAATTTAAATATATAGACGAATATAGATTAAATTATATGAAGTCTAAGAAAGTCGATATCATCCAATATACGGAAGAAGAATTTAGAAAAATCAACAACTAAATAAAACTTATAATAAAAAAATAAGCTCCACTTGGAGCTTATTTTTCAACATAATTTGCTTAATAGCCTTAATGTACAGGCTGGCTATTAAATTTCTCAATAAGAGTGCTCTTAAAATAATCAGCATAATTTTGAACAGCAGACATTTCTAGCCGACTTATTGAGTCAGAGGGAACAACATGAACCGGATCCAGGTAAAGCGTGGTAAGAAACTGTTTACCTCTAAATACTGAGAAATGAGGTTCCTCATTAGGATCCTTTTTCTCATCAACCTGTAAGCTAAGATTAAAACTAAGATTTACCATAGAAAACCCCTTTCTAATCACACAAAATTATATTGAAATACAACGGTTACAAATATCTTTATAACACAAAAAAAATAAAACGTCAACTTATGTAAACAGAAACACTAAAATTGAACGTGTATAGCCTTACAATACGAACTTTTTAATGAAATTATGAAATCTACCATAAACAAAACAGGTAAATAAAATTGTACTAACTGACCCCTAGGTCAGAAAGAGAAAAATAAAGAAACAAATCCAGTAAATTCAACAAAATTTAAGCCTAAAACCAAAATTTACCACAAACAAATCGCTAAACAAACATTGACTTTGACTTACAAAGAATATATACTAAACTTGACATAGAGAAAGTAATAAAAAATATAAATACAATTAATACCAAAGGTTTATAGGTATCCTTAGAAATCAAAAACCTAAATATTTTTATAAGGACTATTTATTAATGAAAGACTTAATTGAAATTAGATGGCATGGAAGAGGGGGTCAAGGAGCCAAAACCGCGTCATTACTTTTAGCTGATGCAGCATTTAATACAGGAAAGTACATTCAAGGATTCCCAGAGTATGGACCAGAAAGAATGGGAGCGCCAATCACAGCCTTTAACAGAATTAGCGTTAATCCAATAAGAGTTCATAGTAACATATATGAGCCTGATTATGTAGTTGTGGTTGATGATACACTTCTAAGAAGTGTTGATGTTACAGCAGGGTTAAAAGAAGAAGGTGCAATTGTAATAAACACAACTAAGGGAATTGATGAAATAAAGCCACTTCTTAAAGGATATAAAGGCAGAGTTTATACAATTGATGCAAGAAAGATATCAGAAGAAACACTAGGAAAATATTTTCCAAATACTCCGATGCTTGCAGCAATAGTAAAAGTTACAGAAATAATGCCAGAAAATGATTTTATAAATGATATGGAAAGCTCATTTAAACACAAATTCGCAAAAAAACCAGAGGTAATTGATGGAAATATGAAGGCGCTAAAAATGAGTTTGAAAGAGGTAAAGCAAATTCAATAACTGAATTTATAAATCATAATCAAATCAATAATATAAAAAACCAATAAAACATTATGAGAAACAATTTACTTATAATTAAATACAAGAATACAAGAATACAATAATGCAAGAACACCAGAAAAATAAGTAAATGTGAGCTCGTGCTCAGTTAATAAAGTATTATTGAAATATAAAAGAAAGGAGCTCGTATAATAAATGGAATCTTCATTTATTATACGAAAAAATAGTAATGAACATAGATAAAAACACTCCATGGGAGGATTTAACTCCAGGAGGAACAATATATGATGCTGGAAACGCAAAAGAGTTCAAAACAGGTGACTGGAGAAGCATGAAACCAGTATTCCATAGCGAATTATGCAAGCAATGCGGACTTTGCTTCCCAGTTTGTCCAGATGATGCAATTCCAGTTGGAAAAGACCAAAAAAGAGGAGATTTTAATTATGAATATTGCAAAGGATGCGGAGTATGTGCAAAAGTATGCCCATTCAAAGCAATAACAATGGAAGAAGAAGGGGAGGAGAATTAAATGAGTATTAGAGAACGCTTAAGTGGAAATGAAGCAACAGCCTACGCAATGAAACAAATAAACCCAGATGTTGTAGCGGCATTCCCAATAACTCCATCAACAGAAATTCCACAATATTTTTCAACTTATGTTGATAACGGAGAAGTCGATACAGAATTTATAGCAGTAGAAGGTGAACACAGTGCAATGGCAGCCTGCATAGGAGCAGAAGCAGCAGGGGCTAGAGCCATGACAGCAACATCAGCAAACGGACTAGAGTATATGTGGGAGATGGTTCAAATAGCATCAGGCTATAGACTTCCAATAGTAATGGCACTAGTTGATAGAGCAATATCAGGTCCATTAAATATTCACTCAGACCATTCTGATGCGATGGCAGTACGTGATTCGGGTTGGATTATGTTAGCATCTGAAACAAACCAAGAAGCTTATGATAATATGATAATGGCACATCGTATAGCTGAAAACAATAATGTAATGTTACCACTAATGGTATTGCAAGATGGCTTCATTACATCACATGCAATTGAAAATATAGAATTAATTGAAACTGATAAAGTAAAAAAATTTGTTGGAACATACAATCCAGAGCACTACCTATTAAATAGAAAAGAGCCAATAGCAGTAGGACCAATGGACTTACAACCATATCTAACAGAACACAAAAAGCAACAAGCAGTTGCTATGGAAAATGCAAAAGAAGTAATTTTGGATGTTGCAAGAGACTTCGAACAAATGACTGGAAGAAAGTACGACTTATTTGAAAAATACAGATTAGAAGATGCAGAATACGTAATAGTTTGCATGAACTCAACAGCAGGAACAGTTAAAGAAACAATTGATAATTTAAGAAAGAACGGAATAAAAGCTGGGCTTTTAAAAATACGTGTATTTAGACCATTCCCTGGAAAAGAAATAGCAATTGCACTAAGAAACGCAAAAGCAGTAGCCGTACTTGATAAAGTACCACTAGTTTCAGGAACACCAGGACCTTTATATGAAGATGTTGTATCATCAATGTTCCAAGAACAAGTTAATATAAAAGCAATAAACTATACTTACGGAGTAGGAGGAAGAGACGTAACAGTAAAACAAATCGAGCAAGTATATCAAGACTTACAAGATTTAAAAGATATGTCAAACCCAGTAAGATTTTTAGGACTAAAAGAAAGGAGATAACAAAATGTACAATGTAAAAGAAATAGTCGCAAACAAACCATCAAGATTTACGGCAGGACACAGAATGTGTGCAGGTTGTGGAGCTCCAGCAGTCGCAAGAATGATATTAAGAGCAGTACATGAAGATGACCATATAGTTGTATCAAACGCAACAGGATGTATGGAAGTATCAACATTTATATATCCATACACAGCATGGCAAGGATCATACATTCACACAGCATTTGAATGCGCATCAGCAACAGAAGCAGGAGTTGAAGCAGCGTACAATGCATTAAAAAAGAAAGGAAAAATTCCTGAAAATGAAGATACAAAATTTATAATCTTTGGAGGAGACGGAGGAACGTATGATATAGGTTTACAAAGTTTATCAGGTGCTATGGAAAGAGGACATGATATGACTTATGTATGCTATGACAACGGAGCTTACATGAACACAGGAATTCAACGCTCATCGGCAACACCAAAATTTGCAGATACAACAACATCACCAGCAGGAAAAGTGATACCAGGAAAAATGCAATCAAGAAAAGACCTAACAGAAATAATGGTAGCACATCACCTTCCTTATGTAGCACAAACAGCAGCATACACAAACTTTAAAGATTTATACGAAAAATCAGAGAAAGCAATATACACAAAAGGAGCAAAATTTTTAAATGTATTAGCACCATGCCCAAGAGGATGGGGCTATCCACCAGAAGACCTAATGCAAATAAACAAATTAGCAATAGAAACATGCTACTGGCCACTATACGAAGTAGAAAATGGAGTATACCACATAAACTACAAACCAGATAAAAAACTACCAATAACAGAATTCTTGAAAACGCAAAAACGCTTCAAGCATATTTTTAAACCAGGAAATGAATGGATGATAGAAGAATTCCAAAAAGAAGTAGATAAACGTTGGGAAGACCTTTTGAAAAAAGAAAAGATGACAAATGAAAACTAACAGGTAGATAAAACATGCAGAAGATAAAACAGGTAGATAGAACCTGTTGATAAAAAATATTGAGATATAAGAAGACATAAAATATGTCTTCTTTTTTAATCACAAGATTTTTGCTTTTGATATTAACACTCTGATATTAATTTTGTGCAAAATACTTCCTTAAACTCCCTTGTAAAAACAGGAAAAAGGTTATATAATATAAAACTAAGTTAAATCGAAAAAAGGAGAGCAAGGCAAGTGTTAATTAGTGAAGTGATAATGAATGAACTAGAGAAGTATGCATCTAAAGAAATTCTTGAAAATGCAAAAGAGATTGCTAATGATAACAAGATTACACTTACCAAAATTAAATACGAAAATAAAGATGATTTTTCAGTTCGCGCAAGGGTTAATGGTGCGAACATGGATTATTTCACATATATTGAAATCCAAAAAGGAAATATCGAAAATTTAAGTTGTACGTGCCCTGATTATGAAGATACGTACGGTACATGCAAGCATATTTTAGCAACTGCCTACTATTTCAATCAAGCGAAAGAGTATAATAAAATGTTCAATTCAGATGATGAGCAGAAGGAAGACGAAAAGTCAAAAGAGAAAGAAGAACGTTATAGAATTTATAGGCAGATGATAAATACATTTTATGAGCAAGAGCAAAATGATGCTGAAGTTAAAATTCATGCTGCTGGAGATATAAAGATTGAACCTAAAATATTGTACAACTATAATTCAAAAGAACTAAAGGTCGAGTTTAAAATCGGCAAAACTCAGATGTACAAGATTAAGAATTTAACCGAATTTTATAACCGAATGATTGAAAATCAAAAATATAAATATGGAATGAAGCTTGAGTTTATACATTCAAAAGATGCTTTTACACAAGAGTCTCAAGGACTTCTTGATTTTATAATGAAATATGCAGAAATAATAAAATATGCTAATGAGAGTGCAAATTATTATGCAAATTTTATGAATAATGGTGCAATCACCCTTTCAAATTCTGGAATGGATGATTTGTTCAATGCTTTAAATGGAAAAAGTGCGGAATATGAAAATCAGTACGGAAATCAAATGATTCATTTTATTGATAATGAACCAGATATTAAATTTGATATAAAAGAGAGCAATTATAAAGACGAATTTAAAATAACAACAAATACAGATGTATATGATTTTTCTGTAATTCAGGGAAAGAAATATATATATTTCTTACAAAATAACGATTTATATAGATGTTCAATGAAATTCAATAATACAGTTTTAAAATTATTAAACATATTTAAAGTTAATTTTGTAAGACAAATACCGCTTAAAAAAGTTGAATTTTCAGACTTTTATTCACTAATAATTGAGCAAATGAAAGACAAGTTTGATTTATCCAAAATTGACCAAGAGATTCTAGAGAAGTATATGCCAAAAGAGTTGAAAGTAAAAGTCTCTCTAGATATTAATAAATCAAATTTTGTAACAGCTGATGTAAAATTTAAATATGATAATTTTGAATTTAGTCCTTTTGAGAACGTAGATAAACAAATACCAAGGAATGCTGTAGAAGAATCTAAGGCACTTGATTTATTCAAAAATGCAGGATTTATGCTTGATATAAAAAAGAATCAATTAATATTAACAAGCGAAGATAGAATATATGATTTTCTAAAAGTGGGAGTAGAAGAGTTCATAAAAAGATTTGAAGTTTTAGCAACAGAAAATTTCAAGGCAAGACAAATAATTAGCCCAAAAATCTCTTCAATAGGTGTAAAGATTGAAAACAACCTCTTAAACATTGATCTTTCAGAAATCGACTTAGAAAAATCGGAATTTGAAGAAATCATGAAAAAGTATACTTTAAGAAAAAGATTTCATAGATTAAAAAATGGACAATTTGTTGATTTAGAAGATAACAAAACTTTAGATGCAATAGAAAAAATATCAGAATCAGTAAATATTGATTACAAAGAGCTATCAGCGTTAACAATAAAAGTTCCAATATACAGGAGCTTGTACCTTGACAAAATATTGAAACAAAATGAAATTGTTGTAAAGCAAAGTGAAGAGTACAAAAATTTGATTGATGATGTATATAATAGGCAAATATCTGATAAATATCAACTTCCAAGAACACTAAATGCATCATTAAGAGAATACCAAAAAGTTGGGTTTGACTGGCTAAAAACGCTTGATGATTATGGACTTGGAGGAATACTTGCAGATGATATGGGACTTGGTAAAACAATACAATTACTAGCAGTGCTATTATCATACAAAGAACTAGAAAATGAAAATCACTTACCAAGCCTTGTAATTTGCCCAAGTTCTTTAACACTAAATTGGCAAGAGGAAGCAAATAAATTTGCAACAAGTTTAAAAACAATAGTAATCTCGGGAACATCAGCAGAAAGAGAAGAACAGATTTCAAAAATAAAAAATTGCGATGTTGCAATTACATCTTATGATTTATTAAAAAGAGACCTAGAAATATACAAAAAATATGATTATGTGTTTAGGTACTTGATAGCAGACGAAGCTCAATACATAAAAAACAACACAACAAAAAATGCAAAAGCAATAAAAGAAATAAAATCAAAAACAAGATATGCATTAACAGGAACACCAATAGAAAACTCACTAGCAGAACTTTGGTCAATATTTGATTTTATAATGCCAGGTTATTTGTTTAACTACAGTAAATTCAAAGTCAAATATGAAACGCCAATAATAAAAGAAGATGATAAAGATGCAATGACAAGATTAAAAAATATGATAGAACCATTCATACTAAGAAGAGTAAAAGAAAAGGTTTTAACAGAACTTCCTGATAAAACAATAACAGTATTAAATAATGAAATGGATGGAGAGCAACTAGACATATACTTATCATATATGAAACAAGCTAAAAAACAAGCAAAAGAAGAGATTGAGGTGAACGGAGTTCAAAATAGTCAAATAAAAATATTAGCACTGCTTATGAGACTAAGGCAAATTTGCTGTCATCCAGGACTATTCATTGAAAACTATGATGGAGGTTCAAAAAAACTGCAACAATGTATAGAGGTAATCAAAAATGCTGTGGACGGTGGCCACAAAATACTGCTATTCTCAGGCTATTCATCAATGTTCCCATACATAGAAAAAGAGCTAAACGATTTAAAAATAAAATACTTCAAATTAACAGGGCAAACTAAAGTATCAGAAAGAATGGATCTTGTAAATGAATTTAACGAGAACAAAGATATAAAAGTATTTTTAATTTCACTAAAAGCAGGCGGAACTGGACTAAACCTAATAGGAGCAGATATGGTAATACACTATGATCCATGGTGGAACTTATCAGCAGAAAACCAAGCAACAGACAGAACTTACAGAATAGGCCAAAAAAGAAGCGTACAAGTATACAAACTAATAACAAAAAATTCTATAGAAGAAAAAATATACAATCTGCAAGAGAAAAAAGCAAAATTAGCAAATGATATGTTATCAACGAATGAAACATTTATAAGCAAACTATCAAAAGACGAAATTATGGAATTATTTGAATAGAAAACAACAAATAAAAATAGAAAAGTAGAATTATATAGAGCGAAATATAGATTTCATAATTAAAAAATTACCCAAATTGTTTATGCAATAACACAAGTAGTCAAGCTTTAAATAACTGTCACAAAAATATTCTTTAAGGAGAGTATAAAAATAAATTTATAGGAGGATTTGATTTTATGTCAAAACTAAGTGAGTACAGAGAAAGCTTAAGAGTTAAGGAAGAAGAAGAAGCTCTTAAAAATAAAAAAGAAGCAGACAAAAGAAGGAAAGCCGTAAACGAAAAACTAAAACGTGAAGGAGTTGAAATCAAGGGCCCAAATAGCAAGAGATATGGTAAATATGACTCTGGCTATGATATTCCTGAGGAAAATGATGATGAAAGATAAAATTATAATTATTGGAGGGGGACTTGCAGGTTCTGAAGCAGCCTACCAAATTGCAAAAAGAAAAATTAATGTTGACTTATATGAGATGAAACCAACAAAATTTTCCCCGGCACACCAAGATAAAAACTTAGCAGAGATAGTTTGTTCAAACTCATTCAAATCAAATCTTTTAACAAACGCATGTGGACTTTTAAAAGAAGAACTTAGAAGACTTGACTCCCTTTTAATAAAAGTAGCTGATCAAACAAGAGTGCCAGCAGGTCAAGCATTAGCAGTTGATAGGGAAAAATTCGCAAAAAAAGTAACAGAAGAACTTAGAAAAAATCCATATATAAATATAATCAACAAAGAAGTAGTTAGCAGATTCGACAAAAAGTTATCCACAATTAGTGCCCAAAATGTGTATTTTGAAGACTTAATGAAAAGCAACATAGTAATAATTGCAACAGGACCGCTTACATCAGAAAGTCTTTATGAAGGCATAAAACATTTGATAGGAGAAGAAAGTTTGCACTTTTATGATGCAGAAGCTCCAATCATAGAGAAAAATTCAATAAACTTTAATGTTGCGTTCTATGGAAACAGGTATGATGAAGAAAAGAAAAAAGACGAAAGCCCAGATGATTGGAAACAAAGAATAAAAAGTGAAGAAGCAAGTTATATTAATCTCCCAATGAACAAAGAAGAATATGAAGCTTTCTGCAATGAACTATCAAAAGCAGAAGTAGTAACCCTCAAAGAATTTGAAAAAAGTGAAATTTTTGAAGGATGTATGCCAATAGAAATTATGTGTAAGAGAGGAATAGACACTCTAAGATTCGGACCGCTAAAACCAGTTGGTTTTGATGACCCAAGAACAGGCAAAAGACCTTATGCAGTAGTTCAACTAAGGCAAGATAACAAAGAAGGCACACTATATAACATAGTAGGATTCCAAACAAACCTAAAGTATGGAGAACAAAAAAGAATATTCTCAATAATACCGGGATTAGAAAACGTAGAATTTGCAAAATATGGAGTAATGCATAGAAATACATTTATAAATTCGCCAGAACTATTAGATAACACCTATAACTTAAAGAAAAACAGAAACATATATTTTGCAGGACAAATAACAGGAGTAGAAGGATATGTAGAATCAATATCATCAGGAATGAAAGCAAGCATAAACGCTACTCAGAAACTTCTTGAAGCAAGCCAAAATGCTGAACAAAATATAAATAAAGAAAAAATACTCGAAAGTCAAGAGACAACAAAAAAGAAAATTAATTCAGCTAATAAAAAAATAATTAACGAGAATGACAAGCACCTTAATGAAAATGATAAGGTTAAGATAGAAATAATGAACAACGAAGACACAATGATAGGAGCCTTATCAAAATACATATCAGAAACGCACAAAGACTTTCAACCAATGAATGCAAACTACGGTATACTAAGAGATTTAGATGAAAAAATAAAAGACAAAAAAGTAAAATATCAAAAAATGAGTGATAGGTCCTTAACGCTTTTTAAATTTTAAGATGATACTATCTACATCTTAAAATCAACAGAAATGAAAACTCTAAAATAAGTATAAAACTAAAACATATACACATATACAAATTTAATGCTTAAATAATTTTTTCTTGGGGGATAACTGAAAAAGTAAATCATATTTGAAAAAAGAAGATTTAATATTATATTGTTTTTTCGATACCTTGCCTACTGCAATCTTCGTTAGTCAAAATAACTTTCGGAAGATTGCACCATTCGCGCTTCGCTTGATCGCTGCGCGGTATCTTAAACAATATAATATTAAATCTTCGTTATGTTTAGTTAAGAAAATATTAATTTTTTATGTAAAAATCATGCAGATTTATTGACATAGGCTCACTATAAGGCTTATAATAAAATTGTGTAATAAAAGATTTTTGCAAAGGAGAAGTTTTATGGATAAAAAACAAAAAGATAAAGATATTATAAAAGAAACTGCAGAACTTAAAGCTGAGGCTGAGGATTTAAAAAATGGCTGGGATGCTATGGAAAAGAAATGTGATGAGTTAATCGAAAGATGTAATAAAATTTTAAATTCTTAAGGTTAGTTTAGAAGGGAGAAAATTAAAATGCGTGTAAGTGATAATAAGATATCAAAGAAGGATGCTAGAGCGTTAATTATTAATGCTGGCGAAACTAATAGAAGATTAGCTCCAGTATTGGCTGATAGAAGAAAGAGACAAGATCTTGCTCAAAGTGAGATTGAAAAAATTGAGAATAAGATTTCTATTCTTGAAAAAAGATGCCAGATGTTAGAGAATTTTAGAAAGAATGAATTACAATATCAAAAAGAGCAAGAAGAATTTGCTAAAAGATTTGGCGGTGAGGTTAAAGAAAATTCAAGCAGAAATATTGATGCTGAACTTGATGAAATCAAAAGTGAACTTGCTAAAGAAAAGAATAAGTCAGAAATGTATAAGAAGATGGCTCGTCAAATGAAATCTGAGGCTGATAAGGCTGATTCTCAGCTTGATAATCTTGAGAAATTCTTTAGAAATGATCCAGAATTTAAGGCATGGTTTGATAGTTATAAACAAAGCAAATATCAAGAACAAGCTACTAAATATGGAGAAAAGGCTATCCAGAATAAAGCCAAAATTACTAGTATGGATAAACTTAAAGAGAAGCTTGATTCTGATAATGTTTTCAAAGAGAAATATGAGAATGTTCTTGCTACAAAAAGAGACGAGAATAGAGCTCTTAAATTACTTGTTAGTAGCGATCCTGAATGTGCAAAGGTTTACTCTAACATTGAGCAAATTCGTGCAAGAAAAATTCAAAACGGTGGAGAGTTTAGCTTAGAAGACAGAAAAGCTTTAGAGTCAGAAGTTGCAAAATTTAATTACCTAATAAAAGTAGAAGATCCTACAATTAAGAGTGAGGTACTAAGTGATAATACATTAAATCAAGAAGAAAAGGACAAACAAACTTATGAAATGTTAGCAAATGCAGAGCCTCTTCCTGGTGAGAAATATGAAATAATACCTACAGATGTAGAACCCACTAGAAAAGAAGCTACAACGGGATTTAGAGGTTTTTTAAACTCTATAAAAAGATTTATAAAAAGATTACAAACTAAAACATTACCTTCTGGTGAAAGAGCCTTAAGTGATGAAGAGATACAAAAAAGCCAAGATTTTCAAGATAAAATTGATAACGTAATGAAAAATCAAAATATAGAAAAGGTTGCAGTTCCTGAAGATATAAGAGCTTTAAGATCTGCTTATAGAGATGCTTTAATGATGAGCAAAGATGCTACAAAATCATTTAATGAATATAATCAAAAACATGGTTTGTCAAAGCAAGTAGAAAAAGGCTTGAATATTGTTAAAAGTAAATCTTTTAAAATAATGATGGATTCTGAAGGAAAGATAAATGCAGCTACTTTCATAGATCCAATTAGAAATGCAGAAGAAAAGTCTTACAAATATAATGATAACATAGCAAATGTATATGGAAGAGCTGCAGAAAATATAATAAATAACCAAGGTAATTCAAAAGAATTCCGCGAGAATTTAAAAAATGGATACACAAATTCAGAAAATTTTGATTATGTAGAAACATTATTTAAAAAAGATGCAGAACGAGAATTAAACAAAGCTAAAAAGCAAGTTAGAAGAGAAAATGAGGAGAATGAACGTTAGTAAATCTACATCAAGTGAAAAGAAGAAAACACAATTCTGTACGCAAATTTAAAACTTGTACAAGAATGAACGAGAAAAGATGCGCAAGTTAAAATTTTAGCTAATAAATTTACGTAAATAAACTTTCAAGATATATTGACAAAGTGTATGCTTGATGGTAAAATGATACTGTTACAATACAATGCAATAATATTGCAAATTTGTAACAGTATTTTATTTTTTTATTAGGAGGTGAAATTTAAGTGCCAACAATTAATCAATTAGTTAGAAAAGGAAGACAAACTTCAAAATCTAAATCTAAATCACCTGCTTTACAACATGGTTTAAATACTATGAAAAGCAAGCAAACTAATGCAAGAGCTCCACAAAAAAGAGGTGTATGTACAGTTGTAAAAACAGTTACACCTAAGAAGCCAAACTCAGCATTAAGAAAAGTTGCAAGGGTTAGATTATCAAATGGTTATGAAGTAACATCTTACATTCCAGGAATCGGACACAATCTACAAGAGCACAGCGTTGTTCTTATTAGAGGCGGAAGAGTAAAAGATCTTCCAGGTGTTAGATATCACATCATCAGAGGTACACTTGATACCGCAGGTGTTAAAGACAGAATGCAAGCAAGATCTAAGTATGGAGCAAAGAAACCTAAGAAATAATGGTTCGCTTTAAACTTAGCAAGATTTTATTAATAAAATAATAAGATCTAAAATGGTGCAATAAATTGATAATTAAGTAGTACTTAAATTAAAAATAGATTGCACTTAACGTAGAAATTTTTGAAGAAACTATGCAAAATAATGCATTAGTAAAAAATTTCTAAGAGTACCAAAAATGTTTAAAAACATTAATTTTATAAAGGAGGGAAGAAAAGTGCCAAGAAAAGGATTCATAGCAAAAAGAGATGTTTTACCAGATCCAATATACAATAGCAAGGTTGTTACAAAATTAATCAACAATGTTATGTTAGACGGTAAAAAAACAGTTGCACAAACAATAGTTTATGATGCATTTGATATAATCAAACAAAAAACTGAAAAAGAACCACTTGAGGTTTTCCAAGATGCATTAAATAACGTAATGCCTGTTCTTGAAGTTAAAGCAAGAAGAGTTGGTGGTGCAACATACCAAGTTCCACTTGAAATCAGACCTGAAAGAAGACAAACATTAGGTTTAAGATGGTTAGTTTTATATGCCAGAAAAAGAAATGAAAAAACAATGGCTGAAAAACTAGCAGCTGAAATAATGGATGCTACTCAAGGAAATGGTGGAGCATTTAGAAAGAAAGAAGATATGCACAAAATGGCTGAAGCAAACAAAGCTTTTGCTCATTACAAATTCTAAAATTGAAATAATAAGAGAAATTATCTACAATAGAATTATCTATAATATGTAGAAAGGAGTAAATATGGCAAACACAAGAGAGTTTCCTTTAGAGAAAACTAGAAATATAGGAATCATGGCTCACATTGATGCTGGAAAAACTACCACAACAGAAAGAATACTTTTCTATACTGGTAGAACTCACAAAATTGGTGAGGTTCATGATGGCCAAGCAACAATGGATTGGATGGCTCAAGAGCAAGAAAGAGGTATCACAATCACATCAGCTGCAACAACATGCCATTGGAAAGGTTACAGAATTAATATTATTGATACTCCAGGTCACGTTGACTTCACAGTAGAAGTTGAAAGATCTCTTAGAGTACTTGATGGTTCAGTATTAGTTTTAGCAGCTAAAGGTGGTGTACAGCCACAATCAGAAACAGTTTGGAGACAAGCTGATAAATATAAGGTTCCAAGAATTGCTTATGTTAATAAGATGGATGTTACCGGAGCTGATTTCTATTCTTGCGTAGAGCAAATGAAAGACAGATTAAACTGTCATCCAGTTCCAGTTCAACTTCCAGTTGGTAAAGAAGACGTATTCCAAGGAATCGTTGACTTAATCAAAATGAAGGCATATATTCAAAAGAACGAAGACCAAGGTAAAGAAATTACTGAGGAAGATATTCCAGCTGATTTACTAGAAGACGCAAAAAAATATCATCAAGAAATGGTTGAAGCAGCAGCTGAACAAGATGATGAATTAATGATGAAATATCTTGATGGCGAAGAACTTACAGCCGAAGAAATAAAAGAAGGTCTTAGAAAAGGAACATTATCGAACAAACTAGTTCCAGTAACATGCGGATCTTCATATAAAAACAAAGGTGTTCAAGAGTTACTTGATGCTATTGTTGATTACTTACCAGCTCCAACAGATATTCCTGATGTTAAGGGTGTTGATGAGGCAGGAAACGAAGTTGAAAGAAAAACATCTGATTCAGAACCATTCTCAGCTTTAGCTTTCAAGATTATGACTGACCCATTTGTTGGAAAATTATGCTTCTTTAGAGTATATTCAGGTACTTGCGATGCAGGTGCAACTATCCTTAATGCAACAAAGGATAAAAAAGATAGATTAGGAAGAATTCTATTAATGCATGCAAATCACAGACAAGATATTGAAAAAGTATATGCAGGTGATATTGCAGCAGCAGTTGGTTTAAAAGATGTTTCTACAGGTGATACTTTATGTGATCCTGATCATCCAGTTATACTTGAATCAATGGAATTCCCAGAGCCAGTTATTGATATAGCAATTGAGCCTAAAGATAAAGCTAACAGCGAAAAATTAGGAATTGCTTTAGCAAAACTAGCAGAAGAAGATCCTACATTCAAAACATGGACTGATAAAGAATCAGGTCAAACAATCATCGCTGGTATGGGTGAGCTTCACCTTGATATTATCGTTGACAGATTAAAGAGAGAATTCAAAGTAGAATGTACAGAAGGTAAACCACAAGTTTCTTACAAAGAAACAATCAAAAATAAAGTTAGAGTACAAGGTAAATTCGTACGTCAATCAGGTGGTCACGGACAATACGGTGATGTATGGTTTGAGATGGAACCACTTGAACCAGGTTCAGGTGTACAATTTGAGAACAAAATCGTTGGTGGTGCTGTTCCAAAAGAATACATCAAACCAGTTGAAGATGGTATGAGAGAAGCTGCAATGACAGGTATTCTTGCAGGATACCCAGTTATTGATTTCAAATGTACTTTAGTTGATGGTTCTTACCATGAGGTAGATTCATCAGAAATGGCCTTCAAGGTTGCCGCATCTATGGCATTCAAAGAGGGTTGTAGACAAGCAAAATCTATTCTATTAGAGCCTATCATGAGAGTTGAAATAACAGTTCCAGAAGAATACATGGGAGATGTTATAGGCGACATTAATGCTAGACGTGGTAGAATGGAAGGAATGGAAGCAAGATCAGGTAACCAAGTTATTAGAGGCTTTATTCCATTATCAGAGATGTTCGGATATGCAACAGACCTACGTTCAAAAACACAAGGTAGAGGAACATATTCAATGGAACCATCTCATTATGAAGAAGTTCCAAAATCAGTACTTGATCAAATCGTATCAGAAAGATCAAAGAAAAACGCTGAATAATTAAAAACACTTGCATTTTTACAAAAATTATTATAGAATGAAAATGCATTAAAACAAGTTATTAATATTAAATTAATAAATTATTTTCAAGGAGGATTTTAAAATGGCTAAGGAAAAATTCGTTAGAAATAAGCCACATGTTAATATTGGTACAATTGGTCACGTTGACCATGGTAAAACAACAACAACAGCAGCTATTACAAAATGGTTAAGCTTACAAGGTAAAGCAAAGTTTGAAGACTATGCTGCAATTGATAGCGCCCCAGAAGAAAAAGCTAGAGGTATAACAATTAACACAGCTCATGTTGAGTATGAAACAGAGAAGAGACATTATGCTCACGTTGACTGCCCAGGTCATGCTGACTACGTAAAGAACATGATCACTGGTGCTGCTCAAATGGATGGTGCTATACTAGTTGTTTCAGCAGCTGATGGCCCAATGCCTCAAACAAGAGAGCATATCTTACTAGCAAGACAAGTAGGTGTTAAATACATCGTTGTTTACTTAAATAAATGCGATATGGTTGACGATCCAGAATTACTTGAATTAGTTGAAATGGAAGTTAGAGACTTATTAACAAGTTATGATTTCCCTGGAGATGAAGTTCCAGTTATCAAGGGATCATCACTAAAAGTTCTAGAGAGCAAATCAACAGATCCAAATGCTCCAGAATATCAATGCATCAAAGAATTAATGGATGCAGTTGACAGCTATATTCCTACACCTGAAAGACCAATTGATCAACCATTCTTAATGCCAATTGAGGATGTTATGACAATTTCAGGAAGAGGAACAGTTGTAACAGGTAGAGTTGAAAGAGGACAATTAAAAGTTCAAGATACAGTTGAAATAGTTGGTCTATCTAAAGAGAAGAAACAAACTGTTGTTACAGGTCTTGAAATGTTTAGAAAGAGTCTTGATGAGGCTGAAGCTGGTGACAACATAGGTGTTCTATTAAGAGGAATCCAAAGAACAGAAGTTGAGAGAGGTCAAGTTCTTGCAAAACCAGGAACAATTCATCCACATACAAAATTCAAATCTCAAGTTTACGTACTAACAGCTGATGAAGGTGGACGTCATACACCATTCTTCAATGGTTACAGACCACAATTCTATTTCAGAACAACAGACGTTACAGGTACAATTGAATTACCACAAGGAACAGAAATGGTTATGCCAGGTGATAACATTGACATGACAATTGAATTAATCACTCCAATCGCTATTGAGAAGGGATTAAGATTCGCTATCCGTGAAGGTGGTAGAACAGTTGGTTCTGGTGTTGTATCAGATATAATTGAGTAATAAACACTCGAATTGAATAAAAAAAGATGCTACTTAGGAGCATTTTTAATAAGAATTGTCCTTATTAAAATGCTCCTAAGGCTTTTTTTATGCTTTTTTTCTTTTATTTTTTAACATATTTTGAAATTTTTTTTCAGTTATTAAATACAAATTAAATTCTGGACTAATCCAACTAGCAAACTCAAATGCAATATCTGGATGTGCATATGTTCCACCATTGTTACCAGACTTTGAAATAATACCTATTGCATTAGTTTCTTTAATCCATCTCTGTGGGGACATTGTAAAATAATGAGTACCTGCTTCTGATTTAAAGGTGTCGATTTCGACCCCTTTGAGATTTGGATTGTGCATTCACTTGATTTTACTTGACTTTTAAGACAAATCATTATATACTTAAGCCGTCATAACAAGAAAGGAAGACCCTTATTTTAAGGGTTAGTGTTTAATTAATGAGAAAGATTAAATCAATATTTTCTAAAACAATGATAGCATCAATAGTAATGCTAATAATCATAGCAATGACTGAAATGTTAAGTATAAATAAAAGTGTATTTGCATCAGAAAGTGGAACAGTTACAGCTGACAATGTTAATTTCAGACAAAAAGCTTCATCATCAGCAGAAATAATTCAAAGCTTGAAAAAAGGAGCAAGTCTTACGGTAGAGGGAACGGAAGGTGATTTCTACAAAGTAAGATATAATTCGATAGAAGGATATGTAAGCAAACAATTTGTAAAAGTAAACACATCTGTTTCATCTGAAGGAGAGAGTAAAAACGTAGATAACAATAAAGATAGTGAAAACAACAATGATAGTTCAAATACAAACGATAATCAAAATACAAATAATGCAGAAAACATAGAAAATAACGCGAAGAATGATTCGGAGAGCTCAAACGAAAGCAATGAACTTTTAACAGAAAAAGAAGCAATAGAAAAGAATAAAACTAAAATAAAAAATGAAACAGAAATATATGTTTTGCCATTATTAAATTCATCAAAACTTGGAACAATTGCAAAAGATGAAGATGTTATGCTAGTTTCAATCAATGGTAAGTGGGCATATATAAGAGGCTCAAAAAAGAGCGGATGGGTAAATAAAGAAGAACTTGAATCACAAACAATATATTTACCAACGAATAACACAAAAAATGTTGAAAACACAACAAATAAAAATACTCAAAATTCAGATGAGAATAATCAAGAGAACAACCAAAACAATAAAGCAAATTCAGATAATAATAATAATTCTGAAAATGATAATTCTGATGCTACTAATAATGATAGCAGCAAAAACAATGAAAATAACCAAGACTCAGAAAGCAAAAATTCAAAAGATCCAGTAAATGGAGAAACAGAAGCTACATCAAATAGTAAAAAAACAATGTATATAAATGTTGATGCAGTAAATATTAGAAAAGAAGCATCAACAACAGCAACTATACTAAACAGTGCAGAAAAAAATAGTGCACTAGAGGTACTTGATACGTCAAATCCGGAATGGTATAAAGTAAAAACATCATCAGGAACAGTTGGATATGTACTAGCAAAATACTTGTCAGAAAACGCGGGATAAAAGTGCGAAGAGATTAAATAAAATAAATAAGGGCTTGCAAGAAAGGATATATGTGAAACAACGCTATATTTGTGCCCTTACACTAATATTAATAATTATAATAGTAGGGCTACATCAATTTGGTGTAGCTCTATTTAAATACAAAGGTAAAGAGGAAGGAACTTTTGAAGCAATAATTCTATCAGAACCAGAAAAAAAAGAGTATGTAAAAATTTATAAAGCAAAAATTGAAAACAGAATTTTTTTACTATATATAAAAAGTGAAAGGCAAAAACTTACTTCATATAAAGAAAGAACATCAAAACTTGAGATTGGAACAATCATAAAAATTCAAGCAAAATTAAATGAACCCAAAACAAGAACAAATTACAAAGGATTTGATTATGACCTGTACTTGAAATCAAAAGGAATAAGTGGAATTTTTAAAGTAGAAAATTATCAAATAATATCTGAAAATTCATCAGATTCATCAAATTCATTGAATTCATTAAATTCTCAGGACTCTTCAAGTACTTCGGCTCCTTCAATTTATTCAAATAATTTAAATTTTTCAGCGAAATCAGATTCGTCAGTTTTTAACAAATCATATACTTCAAAAAGAAAATTCAATTTCATAGAAATTTTACAAATTAAATCAGAACGCTTTTTTCAAAGGATAAGAGACAAAATCAAGAAAATCTATGAAGAACACCTGACAAAAGACTCTTCTTCTTTACTCGAAGCATTAACAATTGGTGATAAATCAGATCTTGATGACAATATAATCGAGAATTTCAGAAAGGCAAGCCTTAGCCATGTTCTTGCAATATCAGGGGCACATTTTTCATACATAATTTTAGCGATTACTTTAATGAGTAAAGCTTTAAGAAGAAAAAGGATGTCAAAAATTTTGCTAATTATAATTATAATTTTCTTTATGAAATTAACAGGAGAGAGTCCATCAGTAATGCGAGCTGGTATAATGTGCATAGTAGGAGCAATTGCAAGTTTAACAAAAAGAAAAAATGATGTACTAAACAGTATAGCAATTTCTCTACTCATACAAATTATTATGAATCCTTATGTAATATTTGATATGGGGTTAATCTTATCATATTCTGGAGTTATAGGAATAATTTATCTTTACAAAATAGTTTATAGATTTTTAAAATTAAAAATAATAAGCGTTACAATTAGTGCAAACATAATTTTAATTCCAATAATGATGTATAATTTCAAAACGATATCGTTCTCATTCATAATATCAAACATATTTGCAAGTATTTTACTAGGCCCAATCATAATAATTGGTTATATAGTTTTAATTATAAGAGTAAAACCTCTATTTTTTCTTTTAAATATGTTAATAACACTTTTATCTAGAGTATCTCAAGTTGTTTCTAATTTTAAATTTTCAAACATAAATATAGAGGCTCCATCGATATTATCGCTAATCATGTACTACATAATTGTGTATATAATCTACAAAAAGCTGAACGTATGGTTCAGAGCAAATGAAAATAATAAAATCAAAATAAATAAAACTAAACACAACAAATTTAAAATAAATAAAACTAAAACAAATGGAAGTAAAGCAAGTGAAATCAAAACAGATGGAAGTAAAACAAGTGAAATCATAACAGATGGAAGTAGAACAAATGAAATCAAAATAAATGAATTTGAAACTAATATAGCCAATAAATTGAATGAATGTGCAATAAAAGCAGGCAATGAAAAAATGAACAAAAGAATTTTTAGTAAAGTCGAAAAGAAAGTAATTGCAGTTTTACTGATTATAATAGTAATTTCAAACATAAATTTTGAGAAATTTACAAATAATATGTATATTAATTTCATTGATGTTTCTCAAGGAGATGCGTGTTTAATCAGGCAAAAAACAAAAGTGATTTTAATTGATGGAGGAGGAGCAAATAGTCAAAATAATAATTATAATGTTGGAAAAAGCATATTAATGCCATATTTGTTAGCAAGAAAAATTAAGACAATTGATTACATGATTTTTTCACATTTTGATAATGACCATTGCCAGGGACTGCTTTATGTTTTGGAAAACCTAAAGGTTAAAAGTGTACTAATTGGAGAGCAATATGAAGAATATCAGAATTATCAAAAATTGAAGGAAGTTGCCAAAAGAAAATCTATAAAAATTTATACTTTAAAGAAAGGAGACAGCCTAAAACTGACCAAGAACCTAAAGATAGAAGTTCTATGGCCTAAAAAAGAAGAAATGATTTCTGAAAACTCTATAAATAATAATTCTCTTGTATTAAAAATAACATTTGGAAATTTCTCAATCTTGTTTACAGGGGATATTGAAAAAGTAGCAGAAGAAAAGATATTGAAAGAATATGAAGGAAAGCAAAAACTTTTACAATCAACCATTTTAAAAGTAGCACATCATGGCTCAAAAACATCATCAATAAAAGAATTTATACAAAAAGTAAATCCTAAATGTGCACTTATCGGAGTTGGAAAAGATAATAAATTTGGGCATCCATCAAATATAACGCTTGAAACACTAAAAGAATTAAATACAAAAATATACAGAACAGATCAATGTGGAGAAATATCAATAAAAGTAACAAAACAAAATTATTATATAACAAACTTTGTAAAACCTGCGAGCAGTAAATGAAATATCTTAAAAGAAGATTTTTATAGAGTACACTGTATGATTTATAATAAAGTGTAAAAAAAATATTATATAACAAACATTGTAAAATCGTTGAAATAAATATACAAATATGATAACATGACAAAAAAGAAGGGAGACTAAAGTGAAAAAATCAACAATAATAATTCTAGTATTAGTATTTTTAATAATAATAGCAATAGCATCAGGAACTATATTTTATATAAATGTAATGGGCAGTGTATCTGATACAAGTAACGAAATTTCTGTAACAATACCATCAGGCTCAACGGCAGCAAAAATTGGAGATATTCTTGCACAAAAAAAGCTAATAAGAAATGAAACTGCATTTAAGATATATGTAAAACTCAATGATATTACTGAGATGAAAGCCGGAGAATATAAACTTAATCAGAACATGGCAGTTAGTGAAATTGTTGATACTTTAGTTAAAGGTCCTGATGAAAAATACAACACAATCAATATCACTTTTCTTGAAGGAAAGAATATGAGATGGATTGCAAAAACAATAGAAAGTAACACAAGTAATACAAAAGAAGATGTATATAATGCAATGAAGGACAAGTCTTATCTTGATAGCTTAATACAAAAGTATTGGTTTATTACTGACGAGATAGAAAATACCAGTTTATATTATCCACTAGAGGGATATTTATTCCCTGATACTTACAACTTTAAGAATAAAGATGTTTCAGTTCAAGATATTTTTACAACAATGTTAGACGAAATGGAGAAAAAGCTAGAGCCTTATAAGGCAGAAATCCAAAAAGCAAACATATCTGTTCATCGTTTGCTAACAGTAGCATCAATTGTAGAACTTGAGTCAACTAATAGTAGCGATAGAGCAGGAGTAGCTAGCGTAATCTATAATAGATTAAAAAGAAATATGGAAATTGGTAGTGATGTTACAACTTATTATGGTATTAAAGTTGATATGTCTGAAAGAGATTTGTATCAAAGTGAGATAAACGAAACAAATGCGTATAATACAAGAAGCCAAGCAATGAAAGGAAAATTACCAGCAGGACCAATGTCAACAGTAAGTATAAACTCAATAGAATCAGCATTACATCCAAAAGAAACTGACTATTTATACTTTGTAGCTGATAAAAACGGAAAAGTTTATTTTGCAAAAACAATATCAGAGCATAATCAAAATATCTCTACATTAAAGTCTCAAGGACTATGGTACACATATAACTAAAATAAAAGGGAATTATTAATTTGGAGGGACAAATGAGAAAGGCAAGAAAAGAAGCAACAAAAAACAAATCCATACTTGATAAAAAAATAAAGAAGGATAAGGCAAAAAATGCAGGTATTACTTTAATGTCATTAGTAATTACAATTATCATATTATTAATACTTGCAAGTATATCACTGGGTAGTGTTACATCTAAAAACGGTATACTAAAACAAGCTTTAACTACAAAAGATGATCTTCAAAATGCTACAAGAGCTGAAGATGTTAAAATAAACGAAATAAAAGAAAATGTTAAAAAAAATAATCCACGTAAGGAAGATGAAGAAGAATATACCTGGACTATTAGAGATTCAAGAAACTTTGAAGTGCCATATACAGGTTGGTATTTTATAGATGCGTATGGAGCTAAAGGAGGAGACTGGTCATCAACAACTGCGTGGTCACTACAAGACAGCACACACGGAACAGCAACAGGTGGAAAGGGAGGCTTAGTTTCATCAAAAATATACTTAAAAGCTGGAGACATAATAAATATTGAAAATGGTCAATATGGAGGAGAAAGGCTTGCAAGTGATACAGAGCCAGGAGGCCAAGGCGGAGCAAGAGCTGCTGTAGGAATAAATGGAACATCAATCATGGTAGCTGGAGGTGGCGGAGGAGCTACATCTGGTGGAGGATACGTGTTCTGGCCAGATAGTTCTTATGGAGAATTGCAACCTATAAATGGTGGCGATGGAGGACTAATTTTAAATGGCTCACAAGATGATAATCACTCAAGCGATGCACAGGGGGTTAGCGAAACCGCATATACAGATGATGGCTGGCATAATGTTGGTGGAGGTGGAGGAGGCTACTACGGTGGCAACTCTGGAGAAAGATACAGAAAATATTCATATTCAGTTAGACTTTTTCTAACAGATTACTATGGATTTACGAAAAGGCAAGATGGATATGGAGGAACTATTAATATTCCAATAGTAGGATATGAAGGAAGAGTTAAAAAAGAAAATGGTAATCCACCAGCTAACTGGGAACAATATGGCCACTGGAACGGTATAATATGGTATTATGCATGGTCATCAATTTGGGCAGATGACCATCAGTGGGCATTTGATAAATTAACAAGAACAGAAACTGGTGATGATTATCCTGAAATAGGACTAAAAGATACTAGAGCATTTGGAACAACAGAAGTATACAAACAAAATGTAGATTGGCCTATAGGTTTTGACGGACCAGAAAGAAGATATCATTTTGATGATGATCTTTACGGAAAATTTGATTATGCTGCACAAACTTCAGGCGATTCAACTACAAGACTAGCAAACGCATCATTTGGAGGTACTTCATATTATAAAGCAGGATATGCAGTAAATGATCAATCAGTTACATTTGGTGCAAAAGCTGGTTTAAACACGGAGCAATCATCAAAAGTAGTAATAACAGTTGCCGACAAGGCAGATGATAGACCAATTAACTTATCATCAAGAGCACAAGCAGAAAGCAGAAGCGATGAAGCAGAGAAAGATAATAAAGGAACTGAAACAAAATTATTACTAAAAAAATATATTGATGAACTTGGAAATGTAATATTAAGAGAAAATGAAGGTACCGATTATAGTCTACTAATGTTCTCTAAAAATACAAAAGTCTCAGCAATGCTTCCAAAAGTTGAAACAAAGGATGATGGAAGCAAAAAAACAATACAGCATGGAATAGTTGATATTTCGGGTTACACATTTAAAAAAGTTAAAATAAATGAAAATGAAGTAAAAGAATTTCATCCAAGTGGATATACTGATATAAATGACATATATCACAAATATGATAACGGACAAGAAGTTAAATTCATATATGAAGAAAACAACAAATAATACGCATTTAGCTAATATGTTTTATTATATATTGTCAAATTTGTTTATAGAATAAAACTTATATAATTGGAAATAATCACCTTATAAATAATATTTATGAGGTGATATTTTTATGCGTAAATCAGAGTATATAGGTTATGCTATAATTACATGTATTTTGGCAATAACTGCAGGAATAATTATACATGTTTATAGTGATGCAAAATTAGAAAGAGCTTCAATTAAGCAAGTTGAAGAGTTTAATTTATTTTCTAACATTACAGCAAGCAATCATATCAATGAAAAAACAATAAAAGAAACAGGCACATCAGAAGAAAAAACAACACCAAACACAGTATTTGTATTTGAAACTCATTACAATAAATGTGGACATAGTGAAATAAAGAAAGAAAAAATTGAAAATGCAGATGTTAATAAAACAAAAGAAGAATTAGCTAAAAAGTATGTGGGATGGAATATAAAAAGCTTCAGTAGTAAAGAAGTTTACATGTATAAAGAGCAAGAAAACCAATGCAAAAATCACTATCTGGTAAAAGAAGTAGATAACAAAGTGGTTGTGTATTCGATTGATCAAGATGGAAATGAGACTGTAAAAAATGAAACAGAAATATTGACAAAATATTTGCCAGAAGAGGACATTAAACTTTTAAGAAAAGGGATTATGGCTAATAATCAAACAGAACTTGAAGAAATATTGTCGGATTATGAATAACGGATACACATTCAGACAAGCAAGGTATATGAAATTATATAAATCTATAATATAATAATTGTAAATTTAAAGTTAATATGATATAGTATGAACAATAATAAACTAGGTGAGAAGGATTGTAAAATGAGAAAAACGAATGAAAGAACGCAAAATGAAAAAGGAGTAACACTAGTAGCTCTTTCTGTAACTGTAATTTTGATGATCATAATGGCAGATATCGGATTAAGAATGTCAAAATCAAGCAATGACCTTATTGACATTGAAAGCAACAGAACAGAGGGCTTCCAAAAAGACATGAATCAGCATATACAAGATATTGGAATACTATCAAATAATGTAAATAAATCAACAGGAAAATAATAAAATAACAACTGAATATTAACACAATGTTCACAAACAAATGGTTGACTTTACAGTCGTTATAGAGTAAAATAATGTGAGAAATGGAGATTAGGACAATATGTTATGTTCAGATTGTAAAAAAAATACAGCAGTTATTTTTATAGATGAAAAAAACAAAGAGGGTAAAACAAACAAAGTTGGTTATTGCTATAAATGTGCCAAAAAAAGGGGAATAAGTATTGCACGTTCAGATAAAAATGATTTATCTTCAAAAGATATAGAAGACCTATCAACTAAGATCGGTGATGTATTAACTGAGATAACGTCTAAGTTGGATATAAATCCAGATGATATATCAGGCTTTAGTCAGGTTATAGACGATGATGATACAGATGAAGGCAAAATTGATGGTGCAATAGAAACACCAATGGGATTTGCTATTCCACTAAGTTCCTTACTATCAAAATATTCAGGGGAACACGAAAGTGATAGGCAAAATGGTAAGACAACAGTAAAGGTTGAAAAAATAAATAAAACAAAAAAGAAGAGATTTCTTGATACTTACGGAACAAATCTAACAGAAAAAGCAAGAGAAGGCAAGATTGATAGAGTTATCGGAAGAGAAAAAGAAATAGAGAGAATTATACAGATATTAAACAGGAGAACAAAAAACAATCCATGTTTGATAGGAGAGCCTGGGGTAGGTAAAACTGCAATTGCACAGGGTTTAGCTATAAAAATTGTTAATGGTGAGGTTCCCGCAAAACTACTAAAAAAACAAATCTATTTGCTCGATATGACAGCAGTGGTTGCAGGAACACAGTTTAGGGGTCAATTCGAGGCTAGAATGAAATCCATAATTGATGAATGTAAATCAGATGGAGATATTATACTTGTTATAGACGAGATTCATAATATAATTGGTGCAGGAGATTCAGATCATACAACAAATGCAGCAAATATATTAAAACCATCATTGGCTGACGGAACAATTCAATTAATTGGAACAACCACTCTTTCAGAATATAGAAAGTTCATCGAGAAGGATAGTGCACTTGAAAGACGCTTCCAGCAGGTAATGGTTGAAGAACCAAGTGTTGATGATAGCATAAAAATAATCCAAGGCATAAAAGGTTATTATGAGAATTACCACAAAGTATTAATTTCAAATGATGTAATAAATAAGCTTGTAAGGATGTCTGAAAAATATATTCATGACAGATTCTTACCTGATAAAGCAATTGATGTATTAGATGAAGCTTGTTCAAGAATAAATCTTAATAATAAAGACTTATATAATTTAGAGATTCTTAAAAATCAGCTAAAAGAAGTTCAAGAAAAGAAAGAAGAGGCTGCCAATGCAGATTCTACTGACGACTATAAAAAAGCAGCAGAATTAAAAATGCAAGAATGCTCATTAACAGAACAAATAAACGAACTTCAGAGTAAAATGCGTCCAGTTGAGCTTACAGTGGAAGATGTGGCAAAAGTTATTGAAAGCTGGACAAAAATTCCAGTTAGAAAAATAACTGAGGAAGAAAAGCAAAAACTATTAAATCTTGAAGATAATTTACACAAGCGTATAGTTGGACAAAATGAAGCTGTTTCTAGTGTTGCTAGAGCAATAAGAAGAAATAGAGCAGGATTAAAAAGCACAAAAAGACCACCATCATTTATATTTGTTGGGCCAACAGGTGTTGGAAAAACAGAGCTTGCAAAAGCATTAGCTTCTGAAATGTTTGGAAATGAGGAAGCAATAATAAGAGTGGATATGTCAGAATATATGGAATCAAATTCTACAGCTAAATTGATAGGTGCTCCTCCAGGATATGTGGGTTATGATGATGCAGGGCAATTAACTGAAAAAGTAAAACGTCATCCATATTCAATAGTGCTATTTGATGAAATTGAAAAAGCTCACGCGGATGTATTTAACATACTATTACAAGTTCTTGATGATGGAAGGCTTACAGATGCTCAAGGAAACACAGTAAGTTTTGAAAACACAATCATTATAATGACATCAAATGTCGGATCAAATGAAAACTTAAACTCGATTGGATTTGGATCAATATCAGATGCCAGAAAGAGCAAAATACAAGAAAGCTTAAGAGCAACATTTAGACCTGAATTTCTAAACAGGGTTGATGAGGTAATAGTATTCAATTCTTTAACTGAGGAAGAATTATTACAGATAGTTGATTTGATGTTAAATGATACTCAAAAAGCATTAAATGATAAAAGCATAAAAATGTTTCTATCTAATGAGGCAAAAAAATTTTTGCTAAAGAAAGGAACAGATATAAAATATGGAGCAAGACCATTAAGGAGAACAATTGAAAGATATATAGAAGATGAGTTATCAGACAAAATTCTTAGAGGCGAACTAAAGAACAATCAAAAAATATTCATTGGTTTAGAAAATGAAAAATTAACGTTTAAGGTAGAATAGTTCAGGGGGATTTATGAAAAATATAGTAAAATACATACCAAATGTTCTAACAATTATAAGATTTATACTTGTACCAGTAATTATTGCCACATTGGCTGTAAATAATTATAAAGCAGGATTAATAATTTTTATAATATCATCTATAACTGATGTTTTAGATGGAATAATTGCAAGAAAGTGCAATGCAATATCTGATTTTGGCAAATTGATGGATCCATTAGCAGATAAACTAACACAACTTTCTGTAATACTAACTCTAGCTATAAAAAGAATAATTCCTACATGGATAATAGTAATATTATGCTTAAAAGAACTAATTTTGATTATTGGAGCATCATTTCTCTATGGAAAAGAACTGGTAGTTTCGAGTAGATGGTATGGGAAAATAACGACAGTATTAATATTTATAGCAGTAGTTAGCTCACTAATAATCAGAATGTTTAATTTACCAGTGTTCGATATATATATTTATTACCTAGCTGTGATATTTGCAATTTTTTCCTTAATAAGCTACATTCATTACTTTTATGGTAAGGGATATTTACCTAAAAAAGAAGATCTAAGGAAAACAATGAAAGTAGAAAATATTAAGAAAAACAATGAAAATTAGACTATATATAAAAACATTTAAATTATAAAAATTGCATTATATTTTAAACATAAGACAATATTATAAAATATATTGTTTTATGTTTTTTTTAATGGTATAATTCATATAATTTTTAGGAAAGGGTAAAATATGAACAAGACAGTAAGATACATATTATATGCAGTAATTACAGCAATATGTGTTATAGCTATATTTATTGGAGTGTACGCACTTGTATTCAAAGATATGGCCGAAACAAACATTACAACAAACAATGATACCGCAAATAACACATCAGGAGAACCAACCCAAGATGAAGTAAAAGACTCATTCAAAGACTTATTCACAAATGAATTATTCGCATCAAACTTTGATGACTCGAAAATTAAAAAAATAAATCCAGAAAAACCATTAGTGTATGATGCAATAACTGCAAACGAGACAAAAGCAAATTATTATGAGTTAAACATACATGTACCATTAATAAACATAAATTCAGATTTAGCTACAAGTTATAATACATTTACACAAAACAACTTTGTGCAATATGCTAATAACATAAAGAAATCAAATCAAACAGGAAATTATACAATATACAATGTAGAATTCACAAGTTATATTAACAATAATATACTATCATTAGTAATAATGGCAACATTAAAAATAGGAGATAATCCACAGCGTACACTAGTAAAAACATACAACTACAACCTAGATACAAACGAGGAAGTTCCAATTACACAAATACTAGAAAATAGGGGAATAGAATCAACAATCGTAAATAAAAAAATTAATGCAGTAGTACAAGAGGCTAAAGAACAAGAAGAGTCAATGATAGAATCAGGATACGAAGTATATCAAAGAAATATGCAAAGTGATGAATACGATGTAACAAACGTAAAAACATTCTTTCAAGGGCCAAATGGAGAACTATATATTGTATACGCTTATGGGAATACAAAAGACACATCAGAAATGGATGTAATTATTGTATAAAGACACAAATTTGTAAAAAATGTAAACAAAGTAAAATTTACAAATTTATAAATAAAAATGTAACTATATTTTATAAAATCACGTATATATTATTTATAAATTGTAGATAAAACAAAAAAACATAAAAACATAAAGTCGTTATTAAAAAGTAAGTTTTGGTAAGAAAAATAAAAACGAAGGAAAATGTAATATGAGAAGACAAATGATTAAAAATGAAAAAATCACTGCTAAATTAAATGAAAAGGGTATTACCCTTATAGCATTAGTTGTAACAATAATAATTATGCTAGTCTTAGCAAGCATAACAATTGGAATGGCGGCATTTGGTAACAACCCAATGTTCGCACATGCAAAAAATGCAAAAGATGTTCAAGATCAAGTAAATGTTTTAGAGCAACTAGAAATATATAAACAAGAAGTATCTGTTGACTGCCAAGGATATTGCAAAATAAGTGATTTCTTAACATATATATGCCCATCTAGAGGAGAAAAGAAAGTAAATATCACAAGCAAACAAGATATTGATGAACACAATACGTATTTTACAATAGACAACAAGTATGTATATTCTGTAACAGAACTTGAAGGAGAATTATACTTAACATATCAAGGTGCACCAGGAGAAAAAGGACCGGTATTAGAAAGCGTAGATTACGCCGCATCTGCATCAAAGATTGCTGTACAACCAAAAGGAAAAAGATTAATAACAGGCAACACAAAATACAAATATTATATTACAAGTGATAAAAACGCAGGCTATGGAAATGCAAAAAAAGAAACAAGTGAGAATGTATATGTGTTTACAGGCTTAACAGCAAACAAAACATACTATATAAAGATAGAAGTAACAACACCAGACGGAACATCAGCAATAGAAACAGAATTGAAAACATTAAATTAGTAATATACATAAAATGATTTACATGGAGGACTTAATTTCTATGAAGCAAAAAGAAAAGGAGCATTTAGAAAGTAGAAACGTAAGCTATGTTAACTTAAAGAAAACAAAAAGTGAGCACGGTGTAACCATTATGGCACTTGTAATTACTATAATAGTGCTTTTGATCTTAGCTGGAATAACAATTCAAATGGCACTTGATGATAATGGAATAATAAAGCAAGCAAAAAATGCAAAAAACACGTATGAATCTTCTCGAGAGGCAGAACAAGTAGCTTTAGGACAAGCAAGTAATAGCATAAAGGATGCAATGAATTCAACAGGAGAAACAGGTGGCTCTGGAGGAACAGGAGGAAGTAGCTCATCTGGAGGAGGCACGAGCGGAAATCCAGATAATTTACAAGAACAGATTGATAAGCTAAGACAAGAGAATGAAGAATTAAAAAGAGAAAATGAAGAATTAAAATCTCAACAAGCTACAGGTAATGCAACTCCTGAGCAAGTTCTAGCAGGAGCAACATTTTCAACAGCAGCAAAAATTGGACAAACAGGAACAATGAAAAATAGAGATGGTACTACAACTTCTTGGAGTGGTTATGAAACAATATCAGTTGAAGCACATCCACAAGACAATGAACAGGCGCTAGTAACCATTCCAAACCAATATGGAAATATTGGGTTTTTTGGTAAAAATTCAAAGATAACTGGAAACATTGCGAATCTTAATGCTGGAAATATTAAAGCTGGAGTAAATGTAGGTAGATCTGATGGAAAATCTGGAATAGTTGGAACATTTACATCAGACGGAACCGCAACTGCAGACAACATTTCAAAAGGAAAGATTGCTTATGTAAATGGACAAAAAATAGAAGGAAATGGAGCGAATGATTCAAACAACTATAATAGTGGTTTTGTTTCAGGAATGAGTGCTTGGATTGGAGGTTCAACAGAAAGCACAACGGTTTGCTCAAATGTTGGAGGAAGTATAGCGGGAAATAATCGTTGGACAGATAACTGGTCACAATCATTTAACTTTAATAAAGATTATAATGTGCCAACAAAAGCAAATGGAGGAGTATTATATGCACTGGCAATTGTAAATAGACAACAAGGAGGTCAAGCTTATGGACAGTCATATAGTGGTAGCGGTTCATTTTCTGTTAAAGATGCTGATGGAACTGTAATTAGTTCACGTAGTTATTCAGCAAATGCACAAAATACATCAACAGATAAAAATACAATTGATTTTCTTGAAAAGCCATACACTGCATCTGCTGATAATATAGTTGTTAGTATTGTAGCTAATGGACAAATTGGTAGACAGAACACCGCAGCTGATGGACAAGCCTCAGTAACTATGCAATTTGATGTTGTAGCTAAATATAAAATACCTGCCAAATAGATTGCAATATTAAAATAAAAGTAATTAATATAAAAGATATGATTAGGACTAAAAAATCAAGAATAAATCCCTTCTCTTATATGATATAAGCGAAGGGGTATTTTTATTTAAAATAGTGGGGGACATTATTATCCTTCAATTTAAATATAATTTGCTTTAAGTGTTAATAAAATGCAAATTTTTGTAAAAGTATTTACAAGATGTTTCTATTAGTATATATAAATATAAAATAGGAGAATTTAATATGTTTAAAATTATGTTAGAATATAAATTAAAAGAGGCAGGAGTAACTCTTATGGCACTTGTAATCACTATAATAGTGCTTTTAATCTTAGCAGGAATAACAATTCAAATGGCACTTGATGATAATGGAATAATAAAGCAAGCAAAAAATGCAAAAAACACGTATGAATCTTCTCGAGAGGCAGAACAAGTAGCTTTAGGACAAGCAAGTAATAGCATAAAGGATGCAATGAATTCAACAGGAGAAACAGGTGGCTCTGGAGGAACAGGAGGAAGTAGCTCATCTGGAGGAGGCACGAGCGGAAATCCAGATAATTTACAAGAACAGATTGATAAGCTAAGACAAGAGAATGAAGAATTAAAAAGAGAAAATGAAGAATTAAAATCTCAACAAGCTACAGGTAATGCAACTCCTGAGCAAGTTCTAGCAGGAGCTACGTTTTCAACAGCAGCAAAAATTGGACAAACAGGAACTATGCCCGCAAATGCTGGAAGTGATAATGTAAAAGATGATAAAGCATGGATTTATAACAACAAAGTCTATTTTGGAATACCTTATGGGTATTATCCATCAAATAAATATGGGGAACTTGAGAATGTATCAGAACGATATATAACATTTTCCTCGCTTTCAAATATTATTGGGTTAACAAATGATAAATTAGCAGTTGGACAAAATGTATTGGGAATTGATGGAGCGTTTACATCAGATGGAACTGCAACAGCAGACAACATTTCAAAAGGGAAAATAGCCTATGTAAACGGAAAGAAAATAGTTGGAAATGGTGCAGGAGAAACCAATAACTATAATAGTGGGTATAATAACGGCTATAGTGCCGCATCACAATCAGTAAAATCAGGGGTAATATCAAGAGGCTACTCTAAATGGATAGACTGGTATGCAAGCGGAGGAAGCTTACAAATTAATGTTACTGTTAGTGGATACACACCAATAGGATGCGGAATCACAAGTTGGGGTGGAGGAGAAACTTATGGTACAAATCTTAATGTAAGTTTAAGTGGAAATACGGTAACATTAAGTGGAAGTGCAAAAAATAATTATACACAAGGAAACGTTGGAATCACTGTGTACTATTTACCAGCATAAATAAAAAAGCATGCAATTATTAAATTGAAGTGAACCCAAATTATTAGACAAAAAAGTTTAATAAGGCGGGTTCAGTACAAATTAAATATTGCATGTTTTTTTATTGAATAATTTTTACTAAAAATATTGATGGTCAATTGGAAAAGTAATCCTGTAAAAAACAAGTGGTAGTTAAAAAGTAATTAGAAAAAGATGTTGACAATCTCAAACAAACGTTCTATAATGAAAACATGGAAAAGTTGTATATGTGCATTGATCTAAAGAGCTTTTATGCTTCTGTTGAATGCAAAGAAAGAAATTTAAATCCAATAACTACAAACCTAGTGGTGGCGGATTCGTGTCGCACTGAAAAAACAATATGTCTTGCAGTTACTCCTTCATTAAAAGAATATGGCATTCCGGGAAGAGCAAGGCTTTTTGAGGTAGTTCAAAAGGTCAAACAAATAAATAATGCAAGAAAAATGCAAGCTCCAAATCATCAATTTACAGGCAATTCATATAATAAACTTGACCTTAAAAATAATAAATCATTAGAATTAACTTATATTATAGCGAAGCCAAGAATGAATCTTTACATGAAATATAGCACAAGAATCTATAATATCTACTTAAAATATATTTCAAATGATGATATGTTTCCATATTCAATAGATGAGGTTTTTTTTGATATAACAAATTACCTGAAATACTATAATATGTCAGCAAAAAAACTAGCCACTAAAATAATACAAGATGTGTTTCAGACAACTGGAATAACAGCAACATGTGGAATAGGCACCAATCTTTATCTAGCGAAAATCGCAATGGACGTATGGGCTAAACATGTTGAGCCTGATAAAAATGGAGTTAGAATAGCATATCTTGATGAAATGTTATACAGGAGATTGCTTTGGAATCATAGACCAATAAAAGATTTTTGGAGAGTTGGTGCAGGGTATAGTAAAAAGCTTGAAGAACATGGCTTATATACTATGGGAGATATTGCAAGATGTTCAGTAGGAAAAAGTAATGATTATTATAATGAAGATTTATTATACAATTTATTTGGAATAAATGCAGAATTATTAATTGACCATGCTTGGGGATACGAGCCTTGCACATTAAAGGATGTTAAAAATTACAAACCGGAGAGCAAAAGTTTGAATTCGGGTCAGGTTTTGCATTGCCCATATAATTATGAAAAAACCAAATTAATAGTAAGGGAAATGGCTGACCTAGTTGCTCTTGATTTGTCAAATAAACACTTAGTAACTAATCAAATTGTATTAACAGTTGGATATGATGTGGAAAATGTAAACTCAAATTATCAAGGAGAAATTACTATAGATAGGTACCGGAAGAAGTGTGCCAAAACACGCACATGGTACAATAAATCTTGATTTTAGAACATCATCTTCCAAAATAATAACTTCTAAAACAGATGAACTCTTTGAAAGAATCATAAATAAGAACTTATCTGTTAGAAGAATAAATATATCAGTAAATAATTTAAAAAATGAAGAAGAAGATAAAAAAGAGAACAAGTTTCAGCAACTGAACTTATTCACAAATAGTGAGGAAACTGTGGAAAAGCAGAAAAAAGAAAAAAAGGAAAATAATCTACAACACACTATAATAAAAATAAAAAACAAATATGGAAAGAATGCAATTTTAAAAGGAATGAATTTTGTTGATGGAGGAACAACTATAGAAAGAAATGGGCAGGTAGGAGGACATAATGAATAATAATTATGATGATATTATAAACATGAAATATCAAAAATCACAAAAACGCCCACATATACCAATAAGTGATAGAGCGGCACAATTTGCACCTTATGCAGCATTAACTGGATATGATGAAAAAGTAAAAGAAACCGCCAATAGTTTGCAAGAACAATTCTTTAAAGATGGCAGCAAAAAGTCAAGTCTAGAAGAATTTGTAGATTAAGATATGTGGCAGAGACAATGAATTATAATAGAAAAATTAAAAGAGCAAAGAAGTAGCAGAATCATTATAAATATACTGAAAAATGTAAATATTTTGTGAAAATATTGGGTATTATGTTACTCAAATAAAAAATTATGATATAATACTAAAACTTAGAACAAACAAAAATGTAAAGGAGAAAGATAGTGCTTAAATTACTCAAAAATCTAAATAAAAAAGATATATTATTTCTTATAATAGCAACCGCGCTAGTTGTTTTACAAGTATTTTTAGAATTGAAAATGCCTGACTATATGTCTGAAATAACAGTATTAGTTCAAACTCCAGGAAGTCAAATGGGAGACATATTGAAAAATGGAGGATATATGCTAGCTTGTGCTTTTGCAAGTCTATTGTCAAGCATAGTTGTGGGCTATATTACAGCGAATTTCGCTGCAAATCTTTCGTTAAAAATAAGAAAAAATATATTTACCAAGGTACAAGATATAGCTATAAGTGAAATAAAGAGTTTTTCAACAAGTAGCCTAGTAACAAGAACCACAAATGATATAACTCAAGTGCAAATGTTTATGGCAATGGGACTTCAATTGATTATAAAAGCTCCAATTACAGCAGTATGGGCAATTACTAAAATAATGGGAAAGAGTTGGCAATGGAGTATGGTAACAGCAATAGGTGTTGTAATTCTATTAGCTGTAGTAATTACCTTAATGATAATTGTTATACCAAGATTTAAAAAAGTTCAAAGATTAACAGATAAAATTAACGGAGTTACACGTGAGAATCTTACAGGAATAAGAGTTGTAAGAGCTTTTAATGCGGAAAAGTATCAAGAAAACAAATTCGAAGAAGCAAACGCCAAGTTGACAAACCAACAGCTATTTAATCAAAGAGCTTTTTCTGTAATGTCACCAGTCATGTATTTAATAATGTATTTTTTAACATTAGCAATTTATGTTATAGGTGCAAACCTAATAAGCCAAGCAGGACTAGCAGATAAAGTGAGCATATTTGGTGACATGATAGTGTTTAGCTCATACTCAATGCAAATTATAATGTCATTCTTAATGCTTGCCATGATATTTATGATGTGGCCAAGAGCAGAAGTTTCTGCAAAGCGTATAAATGAGGTTTTAGATACAGAAATTACTATAAAAGATGGAAAAATTGATCATGATACAACAGGAAAAATTGGAGAAGTAGAATTCAAAAACGTAAGTTTCAAGTATCCTGATGCGGAAGAAAATATATTAGAGAATATAAGTTTTAAAGCAAATAAAGGAGAAACAATTGCATTTATTGGTTCAACAGGAAGCGGAAAATCAACCCTAATAAATTTAGTTCCAAGATTTTATGATGCAACATCGGGCGAAGTTTTAGTTGATGGGGTAAATATAAAAGATTACACGCAAAAATACTTACATTCAAAAATTGGATATGTATCACAAAAAGCAGTAATTTTTAATGATACAGTTTCAAATAATGTTGCTTATGGTGATGATTTAAAAGGCGAAATTTCTAAAGACAGTGTAAAAAAGGCAATAGAAGTTGCGCAAGCAAAAGATTTCGTAGAGAAAATGGAAAATGGCTATGATACTGATATGGCAAGGGGTGGAACTAACGTTTCAGGAGGACAAAAGCAGAGAATATCAATAGCTAGAGCAATTTCAAGAAAACCCGAAATATATATTTTTGATGACACATTCTCAGCACTAGACTATAAAACAGATAGTGTATTAAGAAAAGCTCTTAGAGAATATACTAAAAATGCAACAATTCTAATAGTAGCACAAAGAATTGGTACAATTATGAATGCAGATAAAATAATTGTTTTAGATGAAGGTAAGATTGTAGGAATGGGCAAGCACAAGGAACTATTAGAAAACTGCGAAGTATATAAACAAATAGCACTATCACAACTTTCAAAGGAGGAACTAGAAGAAAATGAGTAATGAACAAGAAAGAACAAGACCTCCAAGAATGGGACCAGGTGGAAGAAGAGGAACTCCTGGAGAAAAGCCAAAGAACTTTAAAAAGGCAGTTCTTAGACTATTTAAAGAACTTAATAAATATAAAATATTAATATTTATAGCCATTATTCTAGCAGTAGTTGGTGCAGTACTTTCAATAAAAGCACCAAATAAAATATCAGATTTAACAAACAAAATATCGGCTGGCTTAATGGGAAATATGGACTTTGACGGAATAAAACATATCGCAATTATATTAGCAATTATGTATATAACGAGTGCTTTATCAACATTCATGCAAAGTATTATAATGACAAACGTATCAAACTGGTTTGCAAAAAGTCTTAGAACAAGAATATCAGAAAAAATAAACAAATTACCTTTAAGGTATTTTGACCTAAATCCAATAGGTGATGTATTATCAAGAGTAACCAATGATGTTGATACAATAGCACAATCTATGAATCAATCATTGATCTCATTAATCAGCAACATTGTATTATTCTTAGGTACAATTATAATGATGTTCACAACAAACTGGATTATGGCACTAACTGCAATAGGCGCTACATTAATAGGATTTATACTAATGTTTATAATATTAGGAAAATCACAAAAATACTTTTTAGCAAGACAAGAAGAATTAGGAAAACTAGATGGCCATATTGAGGAAATCTATTCAGGAATAAGTATAGTAAAGGTATATAATGGTCAGGAACAAGCAAACAAAAAATTTGATGAATTAAACAAAAAAGTATATGAGGCAAACAGAAAGAGCCAATTCCTATCAGGTTTAATGAACCCAATAATGCAATTTATTGGAAACTTCGGATATGTTGCAGTATGTATAGTAGGTGCACTACTTACAATGAATGGTAGTATATCATTTGGTGTAATAGTAGCATTCATCACCTATGTAAGACTATTTACAAATCCATTAGCTCAAATGGCACAAGCAATGACAGCACTTCAATCAACAGCAGCAGCTTCTGAAAGAGTATTTGATATATTAGATGCTAAAGAAATGCCATCAGAAGAAAGTATAGAGAAGGTACTTGATAAATCAAAAGCTAAAGGAAAAATAGAATTTGAAAACATAGTATTTCAATATGATAATAATCCAAAACCAACAATTGTTAACTTTAGTGCAGTAGCAAATCCAGGACAAAAAATAGCAATTGTAGGACCAACAGGGGCAGGAAAAACAACAATAGTAAATTTATTAATGAAATTTTATGACCTAACATCAGGTGATATTAAATTAGATGGAGTATCAGAAAAAGAATTAAAGAGATCAAATATACACGACCTATTTACAATGGTGTTACAAGACACATGGTTATTTGAAGGAACAATAAAAGAAAATATAGTATACAATAACAAGGATGTAACAGATGAAGATGTTGAAAATGTATGCAAAGTTGTGGGCCTAGATCACTTCATAAAAACACTTCCCAAAGGATATGATACACAGCTATCAGAAAATGAGAATGTATCAGCAGGTCAAAAGCAATTACTAACAATAGCAAGAGGAATGCTACAAAAAGCTCCATTCTTAATACTAGACGAAGCAACAAGTAATGTTGATACAAGAACAGAAGAGCTAGTACAAAAAGCAATGGACAAACTAACAGAAGGAAAAACATCATTTATCATAGCACACAGATTATCAACAATTAAAAATGCAGACCTAATACTAGTAATGAATGAAGGAAACATAATAGAGCAAGGAAATCATGAAGAATTAATGAAGCAAAATGGGTTCTATGCAAAACTATATAATTCACAATTTGAATTATAGAACACTTAAGTATCAGAAAAACAATCTTATTAATAGTAAAATGCTAATAAAGATTGTTTTTCTTTTTGCACATTTTAATAGTAAAATGCTAATAAAGATTGTTTTTTTCTTTTTACACATTTTTATATATAAGATTTAATAATATATTGTTTAAGAAAGCCGCGTTAGCGATTAAGCGAAGCGCGAATGTTTTTTTCTTCCGAAAGTCTAATTTTGACTAACGAAGAAAAAAACGAACAAGGCTTCGAAAAACAATATATTATTAAATCTTAATAAAAATAAAAATATAAAATATACTTAAAAATAACAATTCATTTGCCTTAAAGTCATTATTATAAATTATACAATGTTGTTAAGTAAAAAGTTAAATGCAATTCTGCAAAGTAAATGCAACTTGTACGAGAAAAAAGTTAAAAAATAAATTAAGTAAAAAATAAGTTAATCTTACAAGGGGATCTTATCACAAGTTATTCGCAGAAATATAAATTAGTGGTTGTAATTAAAATTTCTATATAATATAATTTATCGGAAAATGAATTACATAAGAATTACGGAAGGAGAAAGTCTTATGGAAGAAATCAAACAAAAAAAATTACAAATTATATTATCCGCAATTACGTTAATTATAGCAGTAATAATTGATAGATTAACAAATTTTCCAATGTGGATAAATTTAATTATATATGCTGTGCCTTATGCAATAGCTGGCTTTGACGTAATAAAAGAAGCGATTGAAGGCATAAAAGAAAAGGAAATTTTCAGCGAAGATTTACTAATGACAATCGCAACAATGGGAGCAATGCTTATTGGGTTCTTGCCAAACAGCAAGAGTGAGTTTACAGAAGCGGTATTTGTTATGCTATTTTTCCAAGTTGGTGAGTTATTTGAAATGATAGCAGAAGGCAATAGTAAAAAGTCTATAAATTCGTTAATGGAAATAAGACCTGATTATGCAAACCTTGTTGAAAATGATAATGGCAAGACAAAGAAGGTTGATCCAAAAACAGTAAAGGTAGGTGAAATTATTCAAATAAATCCTGGAGAGAAAGTTCCAATGGATGGAGTAATAATTGAAGGAAAAACTAATTTAAATACAGTTGCAATAACAGGAGAAAGCGTTCCAAGAAGTGCAAAAGAAAATGAAGAAATAATTTCTGGCTGTGTAAATCTAACCGGAAGTGTAAAGGTAAGAGTTACAAAAATATTTGAGGAATCAACAGCGTCAAAAATCATTAATTTAGTTGAAAATGCTTCTGAACATAAATCAAGTAGTGACAAATTCATAACAAAGTTTGCAAAAATTTATACCCCAATTGTTGTAATAGCAGCACTTGTTTTGGTAATTGTTCCATCAATAATTACTAAAGATTTTACTACATGGATTTCAAGAGCATTAACATTTTTAGTAGTATCATGTCCATGTGCACTTGTTATATCTGTTCCACTATCATACTTTGGTGGAATAGGAGGAGCTGCTAAAAAAGGCATACTTATAAAAGGAGCAAATTATCTAGAGGCTCTATCAAAAACAAAAGCAATCGTGTTTGATAAAACGGGGACATTAACAGAAGGTGTGTTTGAGGTAGTAGCAATTCACCCAAATATGTATGATGAAAAAAAGCTGTTACATCTTGCGTCACATGTTGAAAATTATTCAACTCATCCAATTGCGATGTCATTAAAAAGAGCATACAGTAAAATGGATAATTTAGATGATGGTTGCAAAATAAAAGATATAGAAGAGATTGCAGGAATAGGTGTAAAAGCACAAGTAAATGATGACGAAATATATGTTGGCAACAAAAAGTTAATGAATAAAATCGGAATTGATGTAGAAGAATGCAAAAAAGTTGGAACGATAGTGCACATCGCAACCAAAAATAAATACCTAGGGCACGTTGTAATATCTGACAGAATAAAAGATGATTCAAAAAAAGCAATTCAGGAGCTTAAAAAAGAAAAAATTAAAACAGCAATGCTTACAGGCGATAGCAAAAAAATAGCAGAGAATGTTGCAAATGAATTAAAACTTGATAAGTTCTACGCAGAACTTATGCCAGAAGAAAAAGTTATAAAAGTAGAACAAATAGAAAAAGAAATGAAGAATAATGAGAAAGTAGCATTTGTTGGGGACGGCATAAATGATGCACCAGTAATTGCTAGAGCAGATATAGGAATAGCGATGGGAGCATTCGGCTCTGACGCAGCAATTGAGGCTGCAGATATAGTGTTAATGGAAGACAAAATCTCAAAAATATGTGAAGCAATAAAGATTTCAAAGAAAACGCAAAGAATAGCTTATGAAAATATTTACTTTGCATTAGCAGTAAAATTGTTAGTGCTAATATTAGCAGCAATAGGTTTAGCTCCAATGTATTTAGCTGTATTTGCAGATGTTGGAGTAACAGTACTTGCAGTATTAAATGCTACAAGAACATTGAAACAAAAGAAAACAAAAATCGGAAAAGATCACACAAAAAATTCACTAAAAATATAGCAACGAAACATTGTAATTATTTAGATATTTATGTTATAATTTTTTCAATAAATAAAACATAAATTTAAATAAATAAACAATAAAGGAGTGTGCTATATGAGTAAACAATATAATTTTGTCGACAACCCTGAAAAGTTAGAAAAAACATTACAAAAGGTGAGAGAAGCACAAAAGCAGTATGCAACATTTAGCCAAGAACAGGTTGATAAAATATTCAAAGCAGCAGCTATTGCGGCAAATAAAAAAAGAATACCACTTGCAAAATTAGCAGTTGAAGAAACTGGAATGGGAGTAATTGAAGATAAGGTCATAAAGAACCATTTTGCCTCTGAATATATCTATAACAAGTACAAAAATTCAAAAACTTGTGGCGTTATAGAAGAAGATAATGCTTATGGCATTAAGAAAATTGCAGAGCCAATAGGCGTAATTGCGGCCGTAATTCCAACAACCAATCCAACCTCAACTGCTATTTTTAAAACTTTACTTGCACTAAAAACTAGAAATGGAATAATTATATCACCACACCCTAGAGCTAAAAAAAGTACAATTGAAGCAGCAAAAGTTGTACTTGAAGCAGCAGTAGAAGCCGGAGCTCCTGAGAACATAATATCATGGGTTGATGAACCATCTTTGGAACTTACAAATATGTTAATGCAACAGGCAGATATAATCTTAGCAACTGGTGGCCCAGGAATGGTTAAAGCAGCTTATTCGAGTGGAAAACCAGCAATAGGAGTAGGAGCAGGAAATACTCCAGCAGTAATAGATGATAGCGCAGATATTTTACTTGCAGTAAATTCCATAATCCATTCAAAAACATTTGATAATGGAATGATTTGTGCATCAGAACAATCGGTAATTGTATTAGATGCTGTCTATGATAAAGTGAAATCCGAATTTGCTAGAAGAGGATGTTATTTTCTAAATCCGGATGAAATCGACAAAGTGAGAAAAACAATATTAATCGATGGATCACTTAATGCAAAAATAGTAGGTCAAAAAGCTCACACAATAGCAGAAATGGCAGGAGTTGAAGTACCAAAAGAAACAAAAATATTAATAGGTGAGGTTGAATGCGTTGAAACATCAGAAGAATTCGCTCATGAGAAATTATCGCCAGTACTTGCAATGTACAGAGCAAAAGACTTTGATGATGCAATTCAAAAAGCATACAAATTAATAATGGATGGTGGAATAGGACATACATCATCACTTTATGCAGATACAATCAAAGCAAAAGATAAAATAGAAAAATTTTATAACACAATGAAAACTTGTAGAGTTCTAATCAATACACCATCATCTCAAGGCGGAATTGGTGACATATATAACTTCAAATTAGCACCATCATTAACATTAGGATGTGGCTCATGGGGTGGAAACTCAGTATCAGAAAACGTATCAATAAAACATTTAATAAATATAAAAACAGTAGCAGAAAGGAGAAACAATATGCTATGGTTTAGAGCCCCTGAAAAGGTATATATTAAAAAAGGATGCTTACCTGTTGCGCTAGAAGAATTAAAAAGCGTAATGAACAAAAAAAGAGCATTCATAGTAACAGACACATTTTTATACAAAAACGGTTACACAAAAGAAGTAACTGATAAACTAGATGAAATGGGAATAGTACACGAAACATATTTTGATGTTACACCAGATCCAACCCTTGGCTGTGCAAAACGCGGAACAAAATTAATGGACGATTTTGAACCTGACGTAATAATAGCAATTGGTGGCGGTTCAGCAATGGATGCAGCAAAGATTATGTGGGTAATGTATGAGCACCCAGATATAGACTTCTCTGATATGGCAATGGATTTCATGGACATTAGAAAAAGAATATACACATTCCCTAAAATGGGAGAAAAAGCTTATTTTATAGCAGTACCAACATCAGCAGGAACAGGATCTGAGGTTACACCATTTGCAATTATTACAGATGAAGCAAACGGAATAAAATATCCACTTGCAGATTATGAACTATTACCAAAAATGGCAATCGTAGATGCAGACATGATGATGAACGCACCAAAAGGACTAACAGCAGCTTCAGGATTTGATGCAGCAGTACACAGCCTAGAAGCTTATGCCTCAACGATGGCAACAGAATTTACAGACGGTCTAGCAATAGAAGCATTAAAAAACATATTCAAATATCTACCAAGAGCTTATGACAATGGAGCAGAAGATCCAGAAGCCAGAGAAAAAATGGCAAATGCAGCAACAATGGCAGGAATGGCATTTGCAAACGCATTCCTAGGAATTTGTCACTCAATGGCGCACAAACTAGGAGCATATCATCACATAGCACATGGAATTGCAAACGCATTGTTATTAGATGAAGTATTAAGGTACAATGCAGCAGAAGTTCCTGAAAAGATGGGAACATTCCCACAATATGACCATCCAAAAACACTTAGAAGATACGCAGAGGTTGCAGAAAATCTTGGAATACAAGGAAACACAGACGAAGAAAAACTGGAAGGCTTAATTAAAAAATTAGATGAACTAAAAAAACACATTGGAATAAAGAAAACAATAAAAGACTATGGAGTATCAGAAGAAGACTTCTTAAAAACATTAGATGAAATGTCAGAAAACGCATTTAATGACCAATGTACAGTATCAAATCCAAGATATCCATTAATTGAGGACTTAAAAGAAATGTACAAGAGAGCATACTACGGAGAATAAAGATATTATAGTTTCTGCTTTCATAGCATGTACGTAATAATTAAAAACAGAATGAAATTTAAACATGATAATTATTGTAGGCAGATATATCATAATTATTCTTAGTAGGAAGATACTTGTATAATTAGAAAACCTCAAATACTAAAAATCAAACAAAAAACGTATGAAGAGTTTATAAGAAACTATAAATCTTAAATTTTAGAAAAAGGAGAGTTATGTACTAATATACATAGCAAATAATTAAATGGAATTTAAAGAAGAATGGAAGAAACTAGGATTTAAAGAAGGCAAATGGAACAAGAAGATTGATGTAAGAGATTTCATCCAAAATAATTACACACCTTATGAAGGTGACAGCTCATTTTTAGCTGATCCAACAGAAAAAACTAAAAAATTATGGAATGAAGTATTGGATTTATATCAAAAAGAAAGAGAAAATGGAGGAGTACTTGACTGCTCAACAGATGTAGCCTCAAATATAACAAGTCACGCTCCAGGTTATATAGATAAAGACTTAGAAGACATAGTAGGCCTTCAAACAGATAAACCTCTAAAAAGAGCCATTATGCCAGAAGGTGGAATCAGAATAGTTGAAAAATCATGTGAAAGTTATGGATTTAAAGTATCAGAAAAAATAGAAGACATTTATCACCATTACAGAAAAACACATAATGATGGAGTTTTCGAAGTATATACACCAGAAATAAGAGCTGCAAGAAGGAACAAACTATTAACAGGCTTGCCAGATGGTTATGGAAGAGGAAGAATAATAGGGGATTACAGAAGAGTTGCACTATATGGAGTTGATGAATTAATAGAACAAAAGAAACAAGACTTTGCAAATTGCATTTCATCATGGATGAGCCCAGAAATAATTCAAGAAAGAGAAGAATTATCAGAACAAATAAAAGCACTAGAAGACTTAAAGAAGATGGCAGAATCTTATGGATATGATATATCAAAACCAGCAACAAATGCAAAAGAAGCAATACAATGGACATATTTTGCATACCTAGGAACAGTAAAACAACAAAATGGAGCAGCAATGAGCTTAGGAAGGGTATCAACATTCCTTGACATATACATAGATCATGACATAAAAGAAGGAACATTAACAGAAGAAGAAGCACAAGAACTAATGGATCACTTTGTAATGAAGTTAAGAATGGTAAGATTTATAAGAACACCTGAATACAACGAACTATTCTCAGGAGACCCAGTATGGGTAACAGAAAGCGTTGGAGGAATGGGAATAGACGGAAGAACCTTAGTAACCAAAAACTCATTTAGACTAGTACATACATTAGAAACAATGGGAACAGCACCAGAACCAAACATAACAATATTATGGAGTACAAGATTACCAGAAGGATTCAAAAAATATTGCACAGGAATATCAATCAAAACATCATCAATCCAATATGAAAACGATGATTTAATGAGAAAATACTGGGGAGATGATTATGGAATAGCATGTTGTGTATCAGCAATGGAAATAGGAAAACAAATGCAATTCTTTGGAGCAAGAGCTAACCTAGCAAAAGCACTAACGTATGCAATAAACGGAGGAATAGACGAAGTAACAAAAGTACAAGTAGGACCAAAACTTGCAAAAGTAACATCAGAATACTTAGACTATGATGAAGTATGGAATAAATACATGCAAATGCTAGACTATGTAGCAAAAATCTACATGGACTCGTTAAACATCATCCACTATATGCATGATAAATATGCTTATGAAAGCCTAGCAATGAGTATGCATGACAGTCATATACTAAGAACAATGGCATGTGGAATGGCAGGATTATCAATAGTTGCTGACTCATTCTCAGCAATGAAATACGCAAAAGTAAAAACAATAAGAGATGAAAATGGAATAGTAGTAGACTACCAAATAGAAGGAAACTTCCCTAAATACGGAAACGATGACGATAGAGTTGATGAAATAGCAGTAAGAATACAAAAAGAATTCATGGATAGACTAAGAAAGCAAAAAACTTACAGAAACTCAGTCCCAACATCAAGTATACTAACAATCACATCAAATGTAGTATACGGAAAAGCAACAGGAAACACTCCAGACGGAAGAAGAGCAGGAATGCCATTCGGACCAGGAGCAAATCCAATGCATGGAAGAGACACACAAGGAGCAATATCAGCACTAAACTCAGTATCAAAACTTGACTATGATGATTCAGAAGACGGAATCTCATACACATTTGCAATCATGCCACAAGCTCTAGGAAACGATGAAGACACAAGAGTAAAGAACCTAACAGCCCTATTAGACGGATATTTCTCACGCTTAGCACACCACTTAAATGTAAATGTATTCAATAGAGAGCTATTACTAGACGCAATGGACCACCCAGAAAAATATCCACAACTAACAATAAGAGTATCAGGTTACGCAGTAAACTTCATTAAACTAACAAGAGAACAACAGCTAGACGTAGTAAACAGAACAATACATGCAAAAATGTAAGTCTAATAAAAAAATATAGCGTTAGATAAAGGTAACATAACTTATATTTAAATTAAAATTAAAATATAAAAATTATGTAGAGGCAACGATATATTAAATAAGAATAAGACTATTTAAGTAAAAATATAAAAATTATGCAGAGGCAACGATATATTAAATAAGAATAAGACTATTCAGGTAAAAATATAAAAATTATGCAGAGGCAAAGATATATTAAATAAAAATAAGACTATTTAAGTAAAAATATAACATAAAGTTAAGAAATAAGTGTCTTTGAGTAAATCAACGATAGAATTTATGAAACCTTGCAGTATAACACATTAATTAATGATCAATACTTGAAATATTAGTTAAAGGAAAAGGAAGAAACATGAAAGGAAAAGTGCACTCATTCGAAAGTTTCGGTGCAGTAGACGGCCCAGGAATACGATTCATCGTATTCCTGCAAGGCTGCCCATTACAATGCAAATACTGCCATAATAGAGACACCTGGAATAAAGAAGGCGGAACATTATACGAAACAGACGAAATAATCAAAAAAGCATTAAGATGCAAACCATATATGGACGCATCAGAAAATGGAGGAATAACAGTATCAGGTGGCGAGCCACTTCTACAACCAGAATTTGTAGAAGAACTATTCAAAAAAGCTAAACAAAATGGAATGACAACATGCCTAGATACCGCAGGAAGCTTAGAGATAGACGAAAAAATTGCAAACTTACTAAAAGTAACAGATACCGTATTACTTGACATCAAACATATTGACGAACAAAAATGTATACAATTAACAGGACACAGCAACCAAAATGAACTAAACTTTGCAAAATATCTATCAGAAAACAACATAGAAATATGGATAAGACAAGTACTAGTACCAGGCTACACAGATAACGAAGAAAACCTAAGAAAAACAAGAGCCTTCATAGAAACACTAAAAACCGTAAAAAAAATAGAAGTACTCCCATATCACGACTTCGGTAAAACAAAATGGTACGAAATGGGACTAAAATATCCACTAGAAGGAGTAAAAATTCCAACACAAGAAGAAACAGAAAAAGCAGAAAAAATACTAAGAGGAGAAGAATAAACAACAATAAAAATTATAATAAATAAAAAAATAATAATTATTATTTATTAATTATTATTTGTAATTTATAATTTATAATTTATAATTTATAATTTATAATTCATTATTTATAATTTATTATTTATAATTTATAATTTATTAATTATTAATTATTAATTATTAATTATTAATTATTATTTAGAGTAATCCAGATTAACAATTAGTATGCGTAAAAAACTAAAATACAACATGAAAATGAGTAAAACGCATACAATCTGAATAACATGAAAAAATACAAAACACAAACATTCAGAAAAAGTAAGAAAACACAAGAAAAAGGAGAAAAAGATTTCAGCAAAAATTCATAAGTAAGCAGGGGAGCGAAAATGAAAACAGAAAGCAAAGAAGAAATCATAAACTCAATAAAACAATACATGTATGACGAGAGCATAGAAACAAGCGAAACCAAAACGAAAATAATTGCTCAGCCATACTTTATTTCCGTTATAAAAAAAGTATATGAAAACAACTTTGGAGAAGAAAATACAAGTGGAAAAAACTTAAGCGAGAAAAAGACAAAAACAGAGATAGAAAACTACGACCATAATATAGACATGTATAGAGAAAACGAAAGAAACAATAAAGAAAACTATAGCCACAATGTAGAAGACTATAGTAAAACAGAAAAAAAGAATATAGAAAACGCGGTAGATAAAATTAATACAATAAATGATAGTTCAGAAAACGAAACAACAAAAGAAAAAGTTAAAAATGAATATGTGTTAATAGCAGGAGATTTTGATAAATTAAACGAATTAAATGAAGAATATGGCTTCGAAGAAGGAAGCAAAAGCATGAAAAAAGTACTTGAAAAAATAATAAAAGTACTAGAGAAAGACTTGGGCGAAAAACAAAAACTACTAGCTTGCAGAATAGGACGGAGACGAGTTTGTATTCTTAATAGACGGAATCGAGCACAACCAACAAAATGAAGAAAAAATACAAAACAAAATAAACGAAATACAAAAAGAACTATTAAAAAAAGAAGAAAACATACACAAACTAAAAATGACACTAAACTATGAATTCTCTGATCAAGCAAACTCGCTAGAAGAAAACTATGAACACATTGATAAAAAAATAACTCAAGACAAGCTAAAAGCAAAAAACGGCGAAATCAGTTACTATAATGGCTACAAAACATTCTTTGATGCACTAAGACTCTCATCGCAATTCAAAATCACACCAAATGATATGAAAAAAATAATAATCGCCTCAATCGAAGCAACATACCAAATACTAAAAGAACAAGAAAAGTTAGAAAAGGAACAATCTATCAAGGAAGTAAAAAAACAAGAAAAAGCAGAAATAAAAAATGATTATGAAACTAAAAAAGAAAACGAGAAAAAGAATACACCTATAAATCACCCCAAAATTGAGACGCCAACAAAATATGGAGCAGAGCGTAATTCTACCTTTTCAAGTGCAGAAAAATTAAATGAAATAGAGATTGACAAATTGGGAGAAGAAGAAGCAAAAATAATAAATAAAATGTTAACTGGGGAAGAAAAAACGTACCAAGACAATTCAAAAAAGATAGCAACATGTGAACTAACTGAACAAAGTCAATCAAAACAAAATAAAAGAAATAAACAAAACGAGTTAGACAAAAGTACACAAGAAGAGCGAAGTCAACTAAAAGAAATAAAAAAAGCACACTTAGAACACATAAGAAAAAACTTGCTATACTCGTACAGAACCAAATCATACAACAAACAATACCTAGAAAAAATACTAATCCCAAACCTAAAAGATGACACAAAATACCACATAACAATCTTATCACTATCAGGACTAAAACTATCAAACCTAATAAGCGGACATAATGCAACAGATCAATATCTAGAACAAAAAGTCTTCAAAAATATCTACCAAAATATCGACTGCGAAAACCAGCTTAACAACAAAATATTCAGCTTTGACCAAAGCAAAGGATACAAAATTTATATAGGTGGAGGAGACATAGCATATATACAACCAGAAAATCAAAAACTAAAAATCAACCCAAAATTTGAAGAAAACAACAACAAAGAAGAAATTCTAAAATACGCAGTAATAAGAGAAAACAAACAAGTAGAAAAAGACAAAATTCAAAGCACAATCAAAAAAACGATAGAACGCGCAAAAAATCAAAAGGATAACTATAAAAGAAAACTGTTTAACGATGACAAAACACTAACAAAACTACTAAAACAATGTCTAACAAGCACAGTAACAAAATACTATGAAAAACATAAAAAAGACCCAATGAACTCACAAGAAGCAAAAAAATTACTAGAAAAACAAGTGCAAGCAATGCTCGAAATCAAGAGCGAATACGATCAAAACCCAGGAGAAAATAAAAAAAACAAAGAAAACGAGCCTGAAAACAGTAATTGTAGGAATGAAGCTGGAACAGAAAAAAGCAGTAAAAAGCAGGATATTTTAAAAAACAAAAAAGATACTATGAAAAGAGGAAAAGAACCAGAACAAGAAAGATAGAAATTAAAACTAGTCAGCGAAAACAACAAGAATAAAAGCAAAATAGAAAAAAGGAGAAAGAAAAACACAGAGATTGAGAGAAAAATAAAAGAGAACAAAACACAAAAACTGAATAGATACAAAATAGCAGAAACAGAAGCAATAGGAGCAATAAGAGAAATAAGAGCAATAGGAGCAATAGGAGAGATAGGAGCAATAGGAGAGATAGGAGCAATTTGTGCAAATAGAAGAAAACAGAAAGAAGGAGAAAAAAGAAAAATGAGCAACTTATCAGACGACATATTTAAGGGATGGTTAATATACAAATTCAGATACTTAATATTAATAATAGTAATCGGAACAATAACGGTCATAAGTTACGTAATGATTTCTCTAAACAACGAAGCAAGAGAAAAAGGCTACAACGACTTTTACGATAAAACAATACAATACGACGACGCAGGCAACATGATAAACAAAAAACAAATAGAAGAAAAAGAAAAAGAGGTATAAAGAAGAAATACCATATACTATGGAGTTAAAAAAACTTTTATGTCAAAGATATCTACAAGAATAAATTTAAATTCTAATTTTCTAAATTAAAAAAAATAGAAACAGAAGAAGTACGACCAGAGGTTGAAAAGCTAATGATAGATGCAGAGAAAATGAGATGCGCATTTAAGCTTATTAGAGACCAGATTATATTTACTAATAGTAGAATCTTTGTTGTAAATGTAAAGGGAGTAACCAACAAAAAAATTGCATAAGGGGCAATGGAACAATGAAAGTTTTAACAATAAAACAGCCATGGGCAACGTTGATAATGCAGGGAGATAAAAGATTTGAATTCAGAAGTTGGCAAACAAAATACAGAGGAGATTTATTAATACATGCTGGAAAAGGAATTGACAAAGAGGCAATAAAAAGATTGAAAGAATATCTACCAGAAGAATTGCCATTCGGAAAAATATTAGGAAAAGTAACATTAGTAGACTGCATAAAAATATCACCAGAGTTTAAAGAAAGTTTATTAAAAGAAAATAAAGATATATACACCAAAAGTTCTTTTAAAGAAAATTTTGGTTGGCAAATGGATAATGTACAAGCTTTTAAAGAGCCAATAGAGGCGAAAGGTCATTTGAGCCTCTGGGAGTATAATATAGAGAAATATTCTCATGAAAAATAAAAAGCCACCTGAAATTACAAATTATTAAGAAATGTAAAGAACTTTTCAGTACAAAAATTAAACAATGAAATTTTTTCAGAGTGAAAGTATAGAAAACAATAAATTCTATAAAATATTTGATAGAACAAAAAACACTCATAAAGCGAAGGTAGATAGTTCGAGTCTTACCCCCGCAACCAAGATTTAAACTTAGAGCCGCAAGAGATTGTGGACTCTTTATTTTTTTGTGAAAGTGGATTTTAGGCTATTTTGGGGACAGCTTGGTGACACAAGCTACTTTAAATAGCTATAAATAGCCTAAAATTTCACAATAAGACTTAAAAAAAGCAATTTTGTAATTTTATTGAAAGAAGATTATTAGTTGTCACCTATTAATAGGTCTTGTAATACATACGCTGCTTTTCTCATATTTTTTTCTAGTGGGTGCACATAGTATTTTATAGTAGTGTTAATACTTGCATGTCCAAGTCTTGCAGATACTGTTGCTATATCAACAGTATTAGCAATCATGAGCGTAGCATTTGTATGACTATCTAATACCGTGAAATTTAATTATAGGTAGTCCTAATTTTTCAATATAAGGCTTAAACCATTTTCCAATTGTATCTGGATGCATAGGTTTTCCGTCATCTTGTACAAATAGTTTATTAGAATTAATCCATTTATTTCCACATATGTCTTTTGCTCGTCATACTATTCTTTATATTCAAGAAGAGCATTTGTAATATAATTTGGTATTGGAACAACTCTATTAGAACTTTCGGTTTTAGTATCTTTATCAAAAATTCCATTTTAGGTTTCTTAGTCTTTGGTGGTTTAACTCTTCTAGCAGGATTAGAAGGTAACAACTGCCAGTATACTGCATTTTGTAACATGGCGCTTATTAGTCTATGGTGCTCTAGAATTGTTTTTGGAGATAATGGTTTTAAAGTTCTTTGACCATTATTTTTTGCTATTCTCTTTATCTGGGTATCATTTTCTAATATATCATAAAAGTTCATTAAATCTGTTGGTTTGATTTTGCCTAAAGTAAATGAACCTAAATATGGAAGAATTCGAGATTTTAATATTCCAATATATCTTGAATAAGTTTTTGGTGCTAATTCTTTTGAAGCATATTTTTCATCCCAAATATAAAAGAGTTCTTCAAAGGTAATTGACTTTCCTTCTGGAACTAATCCACGATTTACTTCTGTAATGAATTCTGCTAAAGCTATTTTAGCATCTTTTCTTGTACCATGTATAGTTTTTGTTTTTTTACATCTAGTACCATCAAGATTTTTACCACCTGAAACGACTAACCTATAAGTATTTTCACCTCTTTTTTCAATACTTCCAGCCATTGCTTTTTTCATCTCCTTTCAGCATAATTATGGGTGGAAGTTTGTTAATATTTAATTGTCATGATTATACTACAATTTTAATGCCAATTCTAGTAGTTTTTCTTTATTTTTCAAGTGTTACAAAGATTACACAAAAATTCATAAAAGAAAATATATAGGACAATAAAATACTTTATAAAATGTAATATAAACTTTTTGTCAAAAAAAGTCGAAAAATACGAATAAAAGTAATAATAATAAGTAAGCAATCCTAGTATTTTGTAGTAAAAGATGTTATAATGAAAAATATGGAGGGATATTAATTTGAAAATGGAGTTAAATGTTATAAAAGAGCTTAAACCTGGTGGACAAAAAAGTGTATATCTGGTTGAGCATAATGGTAAAATTATGATTTATAAAAAAGGTAAATGTAAGACTGCTAATGGATTAAAAAGAATAATTAGAGAAGTTAATATATTAAAAACAATTGAATCAGAATTTTTTCCTAAAAATTATTTTTTTTCATATGACGAAGCGAATGGTGAATTCGATATTTTAGAAGAATATATTGACGGAAATACATTAAGCAATTGTATGAATGACTATGAGAGTGAAAAAGATATTTCACAACTAATTTTAGATATTATAAATGGAATGCAAATACTTTGGAAAAAGGAAATTGTACATCGAGATTTAAAGCCAGACAATATAATTATTTCAAAGATAACAAGAAAGCCAGTCATAATAGATTTAGGAATTGCAAGAAACTTATTAGACGAAAGTCTTACCAAAACTATTATGCCAATTGGTCCATGTACAATTCCATATGCATCACCAGAACAATTATTAAATCAGAAAAATCTAATTGGTCCTAGAAGTGATTTCTTTTCTTTAGGAATAATAGCAATGGAATTGTATTACAAGCATAATCCATTTGATCCTACTTGGGTGGGAAACGGATTAGGAATTAAAGATAATATTATAGGAGGAAACAAGAGAATTGATATAAAGAATACCAAGGAAAGTAGAAAGTTTGTGAATATTTTTTTAAAAACATTAGAAGTACAACCATTTAATCGCTATAGAAAATACACAAGTTTCAAAGAAGCATTAGAAAACTTTTTAAAGGAGGAATTATAAAATGAATAATATCGAAATTTATCATCAATGTGGACATAATACTATTTGGAATATAGATAGTTTTTGCAAAGATAAAATTGGAGACGGGTTGATTTTTTCTCCATCTGATTTTGAAAAAGAAAAAGTAGAAAAATTAGACTTAAAAATAAAAGAATCCTCTTTTTTTGATCCACAATATTACTTACCCAAAAGCGATAAGAAAAAACTTCAAACATATAATTTTTTCCCAAATACTTTTATGAATAATGATTATTCAACTGTTAACTATGAAGAAAAAGCATATGATGATGCTTATAAATGTGTAGAATTTCAAAAAAATAATTCTTTTAATAGAATAATTATTCCATGTGTTTATAAAGAAAATTTTACAGATAAATATTTAGCAATACAAAAAGAGTTATATATAATTCCTTTTGTAAGTGCCATAGAAAAATTAAATGTTAATAAACCAGTATTTTTAACATTAATTTTAAAGGATAATTATTTATTTGATAAAGAAATAAGAGAAGAGATATTAAGCTTTGCTACAAGTTTTCAGGCAATAGATGGAATTTATATTATTCCTGAACATGTAGAAACATATAAAAGAGTAAGAGATGAAAAATATTTATTTGAACTAATGAAGTTTATAGATAAACTGAGAGAAAACGAATTGCTAGTACATTTGGGGTATACAGATATAGAAGGATTTATATTATCTTTATCTGATATAACGTCTATTTCTATCGGAGCATATGAAAATACTAGATGTTTTAGCATTGAGAAATTTAAATCAAATGTTGGTAAAAGACAGGGACCAAATCCAAGGGTATTTAGTGCGAAACTTTTACAGAATGTAGAATATACATATTTAGCACCATTAGAAACTTTATATGATAAATACGATGAATTATTTGAAGATAATGAATATAAAATAAAATTGTTTGAACCAACTTTCCAATGGCACTTTACAAAGCCAGAAATTTATAAATATTACTTTTGTGAATATAGCAAATTATTACAAGAATTACCTGGAGAATATGATGCAAGATATCAATTTATACTTGAAAAAATTAAGGAAAGTATGATATATTACAAAGAGATTAATGATAGTGGAGTATTGTTAGATGAGAGAAGCAACGGAGATCATTTAATACATTGGACAAATGCAATTAATATGTACAATAAATATAAACTAAGTAAATAATGGAGGGATAATATGTTTAGAACAGAAGAAAAAATGGTTGATACATGTGTAAATGAATTATTGAACGAATATAAAAAAGATGAAATACTTTTAGAGCCGATTGGATTATTTGGAATCCCAGATATTATGATAAATAATAAAGAAATTATTAGTATTGAAGCAAAATTAAAAAATTGGAAAAGAGCTTTAATACAAGCGTATAGATATAGATCTTTTTCAAAAAAAGCTTATGTATTTATGGATAATGATTATATCGATGCACCTTTGGAAAATATTAAAGAATTTAAAAAATTTAATATAGGATTAGCAGGTGTTTCAAATGAAAAGATTGAAATATATTATGAGCCTGAAGAAAAGGAGCCTTTTTCAAAAGAGTTATACACAAAAGCAATGGATGCTTTTGCAAAACAATAGAGAGCTATAGCTCTCTATTTATTTTTGGCTCTACTTTTATATACATTAGCTTTATTTTTACATTGGGGTGTATCATATTCTGCTTTAGGATTATTAGCAATAAAAGCCTTATTGCAGAACTTACAAATTTTTAATAAATTAACATCTTGAGAAACTGTTTTAGCAAAATAAAAATCTACAAATTGTTTTAAAGATGTAATAGGAGTTTCTATATTTACATTTTCTTTTTGAGTTAAGAACATATTTATATTATTAACTTCAAAAGTATTATATTTTGTTTCAACTGTATCGTCTTTATTTATAATTGCATTTAATAAATTATACATATATGTAACATATTTAATAAATATATCTAAAGGCTCACAATACCAATGAGAACCTATTAAATGTTTATTTATATCTTCAGTAATATATTTTTCAATTGCAGGAGTTTCTGCAATTTTTTTTGTGTCTTTTATTAATTTTTCAATTTGTTTTTCAATACATTTATGAAAGAATATTTTAAAATAATTAATACAATTAATAGTAGTAGTAAAATCATTATTTCCTACATAATTAAAGTCTTTTAAAATAACTTTTTCATCTAAAAAAAGTATTTATTAATAGATAAATCATTCATTAAACCTAATGTGCTATATTTATTAACAAATTCAAGTACTTTGTTATTTAAAGAATCTTTGCTAGTAACTGCTGATTTTCCTATATTTAATAAATCGACAAGAGCATTTAATGTGAAATCTTCTTCTAAATCAATTTCTAGCATAAAGAAAAGATATAAGCCTAAAGGAATAATTGCATTATATTATTACTATAAGTTTTTATTAGGCTTTCATAAAAAGAATAACATAAAATACAAGCTAACACCAGAAATGCAAAAAGAAGTGAAGAAAATGGAATTCTATTCAGAACAGATTAGATTTATGTGTAAATATAAATTGAAAACAACAGATGCAGTAGATGAATTAAAAACTATGAAACTCAGAGAAAAGCAAATAATACTTAATAAAAGAAACAAATTATATTATCACAGAAATAAGTGCAATAATGAGGATGATAAAGATTCTATTACAAAAGGTATTATTCCTGTTACAGATATGCTGAAGAAAGTAAAAAAAGAAATAAAACTTTGTGATGTGATTTATAATAATGTTCCAGAAATGAAACAACAGATTAAAGAGGTGGAGGATAAGGAACAGGAAAAAGAGATACAACACAAGAAAAAGAGAAGCTATGAATTATAAATTAGGCACAGAAATGTGCCTATGAAAATTTTTGTAAAATTTCATAAAAACTATTGCAAAAGAAACAAATGTTTGATAATATATAACAAAATAAATTTTATGAAAGCGAATTGGTAAAAAATTATATTTATGATATAAAATAATATAGACAAGGAGCAATTATGGAAAGAGAAAAACGATTAATATATTTTGAGAATTTATATAAAAAAATAGCTCATAAAGAAATTACTGAAATTGAGGAAGGATTAATTGAATATATAAGAGAACAAGTGAAATCAGATGTTGATGTTGATAATAAAGAAAATATAGAAATATATAAAACTTTATTAGATGATAATTTTCCAATAGATATAGAATATATAATAGAGTTTTTTGAATATCTATTAGATAAAGATCAAAAAAATGAAAATGGAATTGTTTTTACTCCTAAATATATATCTGATTTTATTGTACAAGATAGTCTAAATGATATTGAAAATTGGAGTTCTAATATAAAAATTATTGATCCAGGGTGTGGTTGTGGCATATTTTTAATATCTGCAATAGAATATATTCATAAAAAATATAATATTGATATAAATACAATAATTGAAAATAATATCTATGGAATAGATATTATGGAGGAAAATGCAAGAAGATGTCAATTAGCAATTGAATTATACTGTATAATAAATAATCTAGATCTTAAAAAAGATATAAAATATAATATAGTTAGTGAAGATAGCTTAAAAGAAAATTGGAATACTATTTTTGATGTAAAAAAATTTGATTATATAATTGGTAATCCACCATATGTAAATCCACATGATATGAAAAAAGAAACTATAAAGTTCTTAAAAGATAAATTTAAAACAACGCAAGAAGGTGTATTTAATATATTTTATGCATTTATTGAAAATGGTTTAAAATATTTGAAAGATGAAGGAGATTTAGAATTTATTATTCCCAATAATGTATTAACTATAAAATCAGCTAATACGTTAAGAGAGGTTTTACAAAATGAAAAAAGTATAGAATCTATAATAGACTTTTCAGATAATATGATATTTAAACCTGTTAGAACATATAATTGTATAATCAAATTAAATAAAAAATGTAATGAAACGTTTAATTATTGTGTTATAGATAAGTGTGATGATATTGAAAACATGCTTAGTAGTATGAAATATGAATCAATGAATATAGAATTATTAGATAAAAATGGATGGAAATTAGTTAACAAGAATACACTTGACAATATAAGAAAAATAGAAAAACAAAAAATGCCAATTAAGGAATTCATAAGAACAGGTATAGCTACATTAAAAGATGGCGTGTATTTAGTTGATAAAGATGAATTTGGATTTTACAAAAATATAAATGGCATAAGATTTGAAATAGAAGATGATATTGTTAAGCCAATATACAAAGTTCCAGAATTAAAGAAATGTCAAAATGAAAATGAAGCAATGCAATATATTATATTTCCATATTTTAAAGATAATGGAACATACAAATTGATAGAAGAAAAAGATTTAGAAGAAAAATTTCCAAAAGCATATATATATCTTGAGGAAATGAAAAGCGAATTAGATAAAAGAGATAAAGGAAAAGGAAATCCATATGGGTGGTATGCGTATGGGAGAACGCAAGGTCTAAACAAATATGGTAAAAAGATGCTTTTCCCAACTTTTGCTAAGAGTCCTAAATTTAAATACATAGACAATGAAAATGCATTGTTTTGTAATGGATATGCTATATTTGAAAATGATAAGATTTCATTAAATATTTTAGGTAAAATTTTAAATTCAGCAATTATGAAATATTACATTAGCAATACAAGCTATGCAATAGAAGGTGGATATTATTGTTATCAAAAAAAATATATTGAGAAGTTTTCTATTCCAGATTTTAATAAAGAAGAATTAGAAATTTTAAATAGTGACAATAAAATGAGAATAGATGAAATGCTTTTTGAAAAATATAATATAAAAATATAAAAACAGGAAAAATTTATTTTCCTGTTTTTATATTTAAATTGTTTTTACATGTTATATAAAATGAACTGCACATTGAGCAAAAAACTTTTTCTAAATTTGCATTTGTAGATTTAGTTACAAAATTATCTGTTAAATAATTATAGTTAAATTCTTGTAATTGTGTAATTTTAAACCATAAAGATTTTTCTAATAAAATATTATCATAATATTTAGGAAAAACTTCATTATCAGGTGATGATGCAATTGTTTCATATTTAGCAATATAAATATTGTTATCATTTCTTTTTGAATCTTTTAAAAATATATAATTATCTTGAGATTTTATTTTTGATGCTGAAACATTGCTTTTTCCAAATCTACAAAACCAAACATAGCCTTTTTGTTTATAATATTACAATGTTATTTTAAGAAATTTATATTTTCAGGGCTATTCATTTTTATTAATAAATAAGAAGAGTCTTTTTTTAAATTCATAATAATTCCTCCTAGGCAAATTATAACATAGAAAAGGAATTTTTAATACAATTTATAGATTTTTTTTTATATTTATGATAGAATGTCAAAAAATAGGATATTAGGGGGAATTATGGAATATATAGATGAAAAATTAGTTTTATTTAAGAAAATGATTGAAAAATCAATAGAAGAAAATGGAACAAAAGGTAAGGAATCAATGATCAGATCTTCTGAATTAATAAATTTAATTCATGATGCAGTAAAGTATGAATTGATAAAAAATGGAGTAAATCCAGAGAAGATTTTTCCTCCTTTAAATAAGAGAAAACCAGAGATAAAATTTGCAGGATTTTTAAAACAAAAAGATCAAGATGTTTGTGTTCTACCAACTAATTTAGATAAGAAACCAATTATTATTAATTGGGGACCTTTGAAATTTGAAAATAAATTAGATCCATATGGATATGAATTTTCTAAAAATTCTCTTGTAATAAATGTTCGTAGCCAAATGAGTAGTTTAGCAAAGAATGCAGATACATTATTTGAGAGAACGTTTGCTGAAGCAGAAAATTTACATAAGAGATATAATGATATTGTACTTGGAGAAGTTTATCTTATACCAACACATGAATATGATGACATTTTAGTAAAAGAAAAGATAGTAGCTTTTAAAAACAATAGTACTAATATTGAAAAATATATAAGTTTCTTTAATTCAATAAATAACAGACAATTAACTGATGAAAGTTATTCATATGAGAGATGTACTTTATTAATTGTTGATTTTAACAGAGATGTACCTAAATTATATAAAAATAGTCAAGAATTAAAAGCAGATGGTTTAATTTCTGACAGTTTTGATATTGAATATTCAACATTAGCATTTGATTCATTTGCAAAAGATATATTAGATATATATGCATCAAGACATGATATAAATAACTTAAAATAAATATAATTTTTTATAAAAGACAAGATAATAAACAATAATCTTGTCTTTATATATAGAGAGAGTTAAATAAAATTATTAGGAAAGAAAAAATATGGAAATTTGTAAATATGATTATAATTCAAAAATTGAATATTCAAGATTTATAAGAAAATATAATAAATCAAAATATATGTCTACATTGAATATTCAAACATTTTCAAAAGGGAAAAATATATATTTATTAATGGATAAAAATTTTTTTCAAAAAAAAGTAATAATAGGCTATGCAATAATTTATGAAGATTTACATGTAATCTGTTATGCAAATGACGTAAGTCAAAGATATGATGGTGACTCCAAAATTATTTTTATTTCTGACTTTATGATAGATTTGCCATATCGCAATCAGGGGTTGGGAAAATATTTAGAAAAGTATATTGTTAATGAAGTATATAAAGATAAAGATATTATTTTACAACCTGACGGCGACGGAAATTGGTTTTGGAAAAAATTTGGTTTTATTAATGATGAGATTTCACAACATATAACATTGATATTAAAAAGAAGCGAAACCTAAATATTGAATAATAATGTAAACAATGGTAATATCTAGTTATATAAGTTAAATAATAATGAAAGGGTGAATATATATGGCTAAGGGAATAATATATTGTATGATTACAATTGTTCCAGGGCTAGTAAAAATAGGAAAAACAGGTAGCGAAAATTTTGAACAACGTATGTACAATTTGAAAATAAATGGATATGTTAATGTAGTTGGTCTTAAGAGAAGATTTGCAATAGAAGTAGAAGACTATGATGAAAAGGAAATACTAATATGGTACTTATATAATAGAAGAATATAAGATATATATACATTTATAAGATTAATAAAAGAATGCTTTACATGATTTTTAATAGCATAGCATTCTTTATTATTATGCTTATTAATCAAAACACCCCATAACTAACTGAGAACCATCTACAAATCCGTTTCTATAATATTTCTCATTCCAGTAGCAAAGATAATCCATAAAATTTTTATCAAGCTGATCTAGTTGTTTTTGAACATATTTCTTATTTTGTTTTGGTACATTATTCATTATTTTTTCAGCCAATTCATCAAAATATATACAATATTTTTTATCTTGAGGAGTCATATTGCAGAATGCGGTTTCTTCCCTAAATTCTAACCATTCCTTGATAATATCATCATTAACTTCTTTAAAATTATTCATAAATAAACCTACAAATTATATAAAATTCAAATGTCCCCAATTTGCAAAAGTATATTTGAACATCTTGTGTGACAAGACTTTTAAAATCTTGGGGACAGAAAGGGGAAAAAAGCTCTCAAAACTGTCCAAAAATCAAACAAGAGTTCAGTAAAAGAAAAGTGATATAAACACTTATATTTCAATAAAAACTAAACATTTCAATAAACTTCAAAAATGGCTAATTAAATTCTCATAACCCGAAGGTCGTAAGTTCGAGTCTTACTCCCGCAACCAAATTTATCAAGGAATTAAACATTCCTTGATTTTTTTATGCACGAAAAAAACGGCGGAAATTTTGAAACTTACTGAAAAAATAAAGAAATTGTGATACAATACGAAATAAGGAGAATTTAAAAAAATAAAGAAGGTGAATAAATTTGAAAAATACATTTTCAACAGCAGAAGAACTTCAGGTAGAATTTAAAAATAAAATTAATGAGATTATAAATTATATTAAGCAATTTTCAATGTATGATATTTTTTCATATTTCTATTTTGAATATAAAAGTAGCTATGGAGAAGATGTAAATAGAGATGAACGATGGTTAAAAAGTAAAAAAATATTGCATTTGCAGATATTGTTTTCTTGTATAAATGAGAGTGATTTTAGGTCAAAAAAAATACAACAAAAAGATTTTGATAAAATTGAAAAAATATTAGATGAGTTACAAATATGCACTTATAGATATAAATTAGTACAAAGATTTTCTAAAAAATTAACAAAAGATGAGGCAGATTATATAATGCATTCAGATTCTTTTAAAGACTGGAGTGGTAAAAGGTATGATGTTTTTGAAGTGCAGCATCATAAGGACTTGTTAGAGTGTTTAAAAGAAGAATTTTTAGATACATATAATTTCTCATTAAATGATTTGTATAATGGAATATTAGAATTAAAGAAGAATTTTTATTTTAAATTTGAAAATAGTGCAAACGAGTTAAGAAGTATAGTAAAGAAAGAAAAAATAGAAGAATATTCAAATAATATATTTAGTTTGGAATTGGCAAATATTCAGGAAAATACTAAATGGACTACTTTTTTTATAGAGCAATTTATTGTTGATAAAGAAGAATATAAAGAGTTTTGGGATAATATAAGTATAGAAAATTGGGATAGATTAATAAATAAAATAAAGTATAGACCATTAATAAAAATTGATGATAATTACTATATACTATTGGAACAACAATTTTATGATAATTTTGACAGAATAGCAATACTAGGAATGTGCCAAAAGTTAAAAAATAAAAGAGAAGAAATTAGAGCAAGATATACTTCTAATGTGGAACAAGTAGTATTAAATTATTTCAAAAATATATTTAATACTAAACAGAGTTATATTGGAAATTATTATGAATATAGTCAAAAAATTATAGAAAATGATATTCTTCTAATATATGATAATAATGTTTTCATTATTGAAGTAAAAGCCGGAAATTTTACTCCGGAATTAGCAAGTAGTGATTTGGATTCACATAAAGAAACATTAAACAATTTAATAGTAAAAGCGAATCAGCAACAAGACTCTCTTGAAAAATGCTTAATTGATAAGAAGAGTGTTACTATATTTGATAGTAATAATAAAAAAACAAGAAATAAAAAAGCTGAAATAAAAATAAACGACGACACAAAGATATTTAAAATTATAATAACAGCAGAGGCATTTAATGATATTGAAGCAAGAATAGATAAAGTGAAAATATTATCATTAAGCGAAAATACACTTGTTTTTTGTTTAGATGATTTAAGAGTATATAGTGAATATTTCAGACAGCATCCTTGTTATTTTATACAATATTTATTACAAAGAAAAAAGGCTATTGGTAATAAAAATATTGACTTAGTAGACGAATTATATCATTTAGGAATGTGGATTGAATATAACTTTTATAATGAGTATATAAATAAGAGAATAAAAGACTTTGAAGAAGAAAATGACATAATGGGAGAATTAGGAATAGTAGCTATTAGTGGAGAAGATTGGATGGAAGAGTTAGATACTTATTATAATAGTTTATGGTTTAAGAAGTCAAAAGTAAGTAAACCATTTAGGAAAACTCCAAAAGAAATAAAAAAAGTTATAGAATTTTGTGAAGAAAATATAGAACTTGAAAACCATACATATTTAACTACATTTTTATTAAACCTAAATTTTGACACACAAAATCAAATAGAAAAAATAATTTTACAATCAAAAGAATTTTACAAAAATAACAGAAGACCTAAATATGGATATATGACGTTAACTAAAAAGGATGAAAATGACATAGATGGTGTATGTATATCATCTATTTATGACGAACAAGATATAGATAAAGATGTTTTATTTAAAGATGCATATGCAAATATGTATCTTGCTAAAAACAATAAGGTTTTAGTTGTATTTTTATATTATGATAAAAAAGATGAAATTGTTAAGGTCTTTTTAAGGATTTTATCTCCACTTGATTATGGTGCAAGAACAACAGAAATTTTAAATTTAGCAGAAGCTTTGAGATGTAAACGAGGAATAAAGTTAGAAAGCAAAAAAATAGGAAGAAATGAATTGTGCCCATGTGGTAGTGGCAAGAAATATAAGCAATGTTGCTTATTAAAGTAAAGAGTTGCCAATATAATAAATATGAATAAAATTAATACAAATAATAAATGGAACAATTGAAGCTGGTGACTATATATGGCATACAACTGGATCAGGAAAAACATTGACTTCTTTTAAAACAGCTCAAATAGCAAGTAAGCTTGAATATATAGATAAGGTTATATTTGTAGTAGATAGAAAAGATTTGGATTATCAAACAATGAAAGAATATGATAGATTCAAAAAAGGATGTGCTAATTCAAATGTTAATACTAAAATATTAGAAGGACAACTAGAAGATAGCAAATCTAAAATAATTATTACAACAATTCAAAAGTTAGATAGTTTTATAAAGAAAAATAACCACTCAAAAGCATATAACAAAAAAATAGTTTTTATATTTGATGAATGCCATAGAAGTCAGTTGGGAGATATGCACAAAAATATAACCCCCAAATTTAAAAAATGGATAATATTTGGATTCACAGGAACTCCCATATTTACAGGGAATGCCAAAACAAAAAAAGGAATAATGCAAACTACAGGTCAATTATTTGGAGAAAGACTTCATACATACACAATAGCAAATGCTATAAGTGATAAAAATGTATTACCATTTAGATATGAATATATTGGTAGGGTTGATATTAAAGAAGATGTAAAGGATGAAAAAGTATATAAAATTGATATTGAAAAAGCTTATGATAACAAAACAAGAATATCAGCAATTACAAAATATATAATTGAACATTTTTTTCTAAAACTAAAAATGATGAGTCATATGTATATAATACATTAGAAAATGTTGTGGAAGTAGCTAAAAATAGAGATGCTAAACAAATAAAGAGTAAATCAAATATAAAAGGACTTAATTCAATTTTTGCTGTGGCTAATATAAATATGGCTAAAAAATATTATAGTGAATTTAAAAATAATAAAAGCCATAACTTGAAAATTGCTCTTATTTATAGCTATGGAGCAAATGATGAAGTTGTAGATGGAGTTTACGATGAAAATTCTGAAACTACAGAAGGGCTAAATAAGAGTGATAGAGATTTTCTTGAGTTAGCAATCAAAGATTACAATAAAATGTTTGGAACAAGTTATGACACAACAGGAGAAAAATTTCAGAATTATTATAAAGATGTTTCACTAAGAATGAAGAACAAAGAAATTGATATTTTAATAGTTGCAAATAAGTTTTTAACTGGTTTTGATGCTGTAACACTTAATACACTATGGGTGGACAAAAATTTGAAATATCATGGACTGATACAAGCATTTTCAAGAACAAACAGAATATTAAATTCTGTTAAAACTTACGGTAACATTGTTTCATTTAGAAATTTAGAAAAAGAATTAAATGATGCATTAGCTTTATTTGGAGATAGTAATGCTTCAGGAATAGCTTTATTAAAGCCATATAAAGATTATTATTATGGTTATGAAGATTACAAAGGAAAGGATTTTAAAGGTTATAAAGAACTTGTTGAAGAATTAAAAGAAAAATTGCCAATAGGGCAACCAATTATTGGAGAACAAAAACAAAAGGAATTTATAAAACTGTATGGTGGAATTTTAAAAGTAACTAATATTTTAAATTCATTTGATCAATTTAAAGATGAACAATTGCTAAATGAACGAGATACTCAAGATTACCATAGTGTATATCAAGATATTTATGATGATTTTAGAAAAAAATCAAAGGTGGATTCAACAGATATAATAGAAGATATAGTTTTTGAAATGGACCTTATAAAGCAAATAGAAGTAAATATAGATTATATTTTAGCTTTAGTAAAAAAATATCATGATAGCAATATGCAAGATAAAGAGGTGCTAGTAACAATTAACAAAGCAATCATGTCAAGTCCAGACTTAAGAAATAAAAAAGATTTAATTCTAGAATTTATAGATTCACTAAATGTGAGTTAAGATGTATATACTGATTTTGAGATTTTTATGAATAGTAGAAAGAGAGAAGAATTAGACAAAATAATTAAGGAGGAGAATCTGAATTCAGAAGAAACATACAAATTTATTAAGAAATCTTTTGATAAAGGAAGTATAGAAACAGATGGAACAGGAATATCATCTGTATTGCCACCAATGGATATGTTTGCAAAAGACAGATCTAGACTAAAGAAAAAGAATGTTGTAATAGATAAATTATTAGACTTTTTCGATAAATTCTTTAGTATTACAAATAAATCACTATTTATTAAAAAAGAGATTGAGTATAAAAAAGATGAGGACAATGAAGAAAATCAATTAATTGTTGCGGGAGATAGCGAAGAATATAAAAATGAATAAAATTGTAATCATTAATTAATTAAAAAGCAAATTCTATTTTAGAAAAAATAAATAAAAATTAAATAAAAACTTTCTTCTTTGGAAATAATATGATATTATATTATTATAATCAAAAAGGAGAGTTTTTTATGTTAGGAGAAAAAATAAAAATATATAGAGAAAATAAGAATATGACTCAAAACGAGATTGCAGAGATATTAGGAGTAAAACCAGCAACGGTTTCTAAATATGAATCTGGGACATTGGAACCTAATATTGAATCATTAAAAAGATTAGCGGAAATATTTAATGTTTCTATTGATGAATTGATTAAAGAAGATGATTTTGATATATCTAAAATAAATATTTTAGAAGTGTTAAGAGAACAAAAAAATATGAAGTTAAAGGGGAATTTATATCACAATACTCAAATTACATTTGCATATAATACAAATCACATTGAAGGAAGCAAACTTACAGAAGATCAGACTAGGTATATTTATGAGACTAATACATTATTAGCAGAAAAAGATACGATAACAGATTTAGATGATGTTATAGAAACAGCTAATCATTTTAAATTAGTTGATTATATGTTAGAGATAGCATATAAAAAATTAACAGAAAAAATGATAAAAGAATTTCACAAAATATTAAAAGAGGGAACGTCAGATAGCAGGAAAGATTGGTTTATAGTTGGAGATTATAAAAAGTTATCTAATGAAGTAGGAGGACTTAAAACTACGGAACCGAAAAATGTTGAAAGAGATATGAAAAAATTATTAGAATGGTATGAATCTTTAAAACAAAAAACAATAAATGAAATAATAGAATTTCATGCTAAATTTGAAAAGATACATCCATTTCAAGATGGCAACGGAAGAGTTGGTAGAATAATCGCATTTAAAGAATGTTTAAAAAATAATATTGTACCATTTATTATTTTAGATAAAGATAAATTATTCTACTATAGGGGATTAAATCAATATCAAACTAATAAAGAAAAAGGCTATTTAATAGACACTTGCTTAAATGCACAAGATCAATATGCAAGTATGATAGAGCATTTTTTAAAACCAAATAAAAATTAATATAAATAATAGATGGGAGGCAAATTATGTTAAAAGTTATAGGAAATAATTTAGAAACATGCAAGATGGAAATTATGCAGAAAATCACAGAAAAAATAAAAGAAGAATTTGATGATATTTCAGGTGAAATGTATATAGGGTATCCTATTTTTATAGATCAAATTAGTAATAGAAATATTATAATTGATTCAATAATTATATGTAATAAAGGTGTATTTGTTATAAATGTTTTGAATCAAAGTGTAATAGATTATGCCGATATACAAGATGAAATATATACAAAGTTGGAAAGTAAATTAAAAAAATACAAATTTTTATTAAACAGAAGAAATCTATTTTTTAATATGAATATAATAACATATAATAATTCTGATAATCCTATTCTCGCACAAGAAGGATATCCTATAATTAATAGTGTAGAAGAATTTATAAATATATTAAAAAAAGGAAATGATAGCATATTTTCAGAAGATCAAATTAATAAAATTATCTCCGGGATACAAGAGGCATATGGAATCAGAAAAAGAGTCTTATTAGATGATTTAAATGTTAATAAGAAAAAAGCTAAGAAAATTCTTGAAATGAATGATAAAATAGAAAGATATGATGAAAATCAAATGGAAGCCATATTAACAGATCCTATAGGAATTCAAAGAATTAGAGGAATGGCAGGAAGTGGTAAGACCATAGTACTTGCAAGAAAAGCAGTTGAATTACATACAAAGCATCCCGACTGGAATATAGTAGTTACATTTCAAACTAGATCATTAAGTGGCCAAATATATAATTTTATAGATAAATTTTATAAATTAAAGAATGATGGTAAATCACCCGATTATAAAAAATTAAAAATAATGAATGCATGGGGATCAAGTACAAACAAGGGTGTATATTATGAGATATGTATAGCAAACGAAATAAATCCTCAAACATTTAATTATGGTAAAATGAGATACGGAAATAAAAATGCATTTGAAGGCGTTTGTGAAGAAGCATTAAAAGAAATAAAAGAATTTAAAAAAATATATGATTGTATCATTATTGATGAGGCACAAGATTTTAAAGAAAACTTTTATAAAATATGTTTAAATTCATTAACTAATGAAAAAAGATTAGTATATGCATATGATGAATTACAGAACTTAAATGATGTATCTATGAAAGAACCAAAGGAATTATTTGAAACTGATATAAAATCTGATACTCCATTAAAAGTTTGCTATAGAAACCAAAGTAAAGTTATAGTTACTGCTCATGCAATAGGCTGTGGAATATATAGAGAAGAAGGATTAGTGCAATTTCCTAGTTCAAAAGATGTATGGGATGCAATAGGATATAAAGTAGAGAGTGGTAGTATAATTGAAGGAGAAAAGACTACATTATACAGAGATAAAGAGACCAGTCCAGACTTTCTAGACGATGAAGATGAACAAATAATAGATTTTATAAATTGTAATGATAAGTCTGAACAAGAAAGTAAAACAATAAAAATTATTAAACAAGCAATTGATGATGGAATTCCATATAATGAAATAATAATAATAGATATGGATACATTAGCTCATGCAGAAAACAAAGGAGAATTATATGCTAAGCAACTTGTTGAAAATGAAGAAACTCCAGAACTAAATATAAATATACATTTAGCAGGTTCAGCATATAGAGAAGATTTTTTTAGAAATGATTCTGTTGTATATTCTAGTATATTTAGAGCAAAGGGAAATGAGGCATATTATGTTGTTATTCTAAATGCTCAAAAATGTGTAAATTCTTTAACCGGTACTAAGGATAGAAATTCTTTGTTTACAGCAATTACTAGAAGCAAAGGATGGGTTAAAGTTTTGGGATATGGTGAAGGAATGGATAAACTTTGTAATGAATATAATATCATAAAACAGAATGATTATAAATTAGTTTTTGATAAATATCCTACTAAGGATGATTTGAAAAATATAGTAATGAATAATAAAGATATAGGAGATAAAGATAAAGCTAAAATTGAAGATGTAAGAAAAATTATATTAGAGATGAAAAAAAGTGGCGAAACCAATATAATGAATGAAATAGTAAAAGAAATATTTGATTTAAATACTCCAGAACAAAAAGAAGAATTTATAAAAATGATAGAAGAGAAGAAAAATGAAGAGTGATATAAAAAAAAGAATTATAAAAGAATATCATAATATAATTACATTTCTTATAGAAAATAATTTGATAATAGATAATATAGAATTTAAAGAAGATAGTAATAGTTTAACATGGAGTGGTAAAAACAATACTATTTCCAATATACTATATGATAAAAATATAAATGCACAAGAAGTAATAGAAACTTTAAGAAGAGAAAAACAATATAGTATTCTATTAAAAGATAAAAGCATATTTCAAATAGAATATAAAATAGAAAATAATATGATTATAAAGCAAAGAATGCTTTATATGAAATTATCAGATGAAATAGAGGATGATAATAGTGAAGCAAGCACAAATTTTGCAGATAGTGATGAAATTGGGGGAATTCCATTATTAATTAGGGTTGATTATGATATAAAAAATCATAAAGATGTTGAACATCCAGCTGCACATATGACAATTAGTAATATTGAGAAATGCAGAATTCCAATAAAAAGTAATATGTCATTTTTACAATTTGTTAAATTTATATTAATGAATGTATATGGTATTATATATAATGATAAAGAATTAATAATAAACGAAGATACAATTACTGATAATGAAAAAATGTGTATTCATATTAATTGGATAAATCAAAATGATTAAGAGGCGAGAATTAACTCGCCTTTTGATGTTATAATTTTAATCCACTTAAAATCAGTTTAATTGCATCACTGAAGCCACTCATATAATATTTATTATTCCAATATGAACAATAATCAATAAAATCATCATACATTAATTCTAATTTTTTAGAAACATAGTTATAACTTTCTCCAGTAACATTATTTAAAATATTTTCAGAACAATCATCGAAATTAATTAGATGTTTCTTATCGTTTTCATCCATATGAGATAATTCTTCTTCTCTAAGATCTAACCAGTCTTTTAATAAATTTTCACTTTCATTATTATTTAAAATATCACAAAATTTCATTGTTAAAACCTCCATTTTTATTAAAAATTATTGGTGACAATCGTTGCAAAAAACAACCAAATTTAACCTATTTCATAATCTTACAAATTTGCTCTAACCCTATCTAAACTAATAAAAACTCAAGTGAACAAAAATTCTCGAAAATCACAATCAAATTCTCATACCCCGAAGGTTATAGGTTTAGAACTATTTAAATCAACTAAGATAACATTAAGTATCCAAGGAAGTCTTTAATAAATAAAGATTAGAATGAAGTGGTGTATTGTTAAACACTTTTTAAATGACATATTAAGTTGTATAGACCTTGTGAATAAAATGAAAAATGTAAGTAAAAACAGAACAATAAACGCTAATGGTATAAAACACTATAAAAATTACTACTTGTACTTTAAATTCATTCCAATGTTTTATTATAAGTGATATAATGTATCAAAAAGGAGGAAAGAATAATTATGAGTTCGAAACAGAGCAATGAGATAACGCTAAAAATTAAATGTCAATTGAACGAATTTTATAGGATAGTAGAAGAAAAAGGATTTAAAATTGTTGACAAATTTTCTCTGGATGATACATATTTTATACCTGCAAATGTAAATTTAGATAAGACTAATGTGAGAAATATTTTATCTAAAGCGGTGTTGGTAAGAGAAATTATAGAAAAGATGACTAAAGGCAGAGAGAAATTTATTACATTTAAAATTAAAAATTTTGATAAAGAGGGAAATATATTAAATCAAAAATCAATTAATTGTAAAATTTTAAACACTGAAGAAGCTAAAGAAATATTAACAGCAATAGGATATAAAGAAATTATGAACATCAAAGAAAATGATATAGTGTATGAAAAAGACGGACTTCAAATGGCTATTAAAGAAATAAAAAATGGAGATAATTTGGTCGAAATAGAAACTGAGGAAAGAGGAGAGTTAGATACTGTAGAAAAACTAATTCAGCAAGTAAATAAAATAGGGATACCAGTTTATACAGACAATTATTTTGTAAAGAAAGCGGAAATAGAGTTGGAAAAGTTATTAAGTAATGTTCACAATAAACCGATGGAGAAGTCTTGTGGATGCATCATTATAAATGATGATAAAGTATTATTAATCAAACAAACTAAAGGTCATTGGGGATTTCCAAAAGGTCATGTTGAAAAAGACGAAACGGAAATAGAAACTGCAACTAGAGAAGTAAAAGAAGAAACAAATTTAGATGTAGCCATTGATGAAAATAAGAGATATACAATGAAGTATGTAACAGACAAGGGAAAGCTAAAAGAAGTAGTATTATTTATTGCCAAATGTGTAGGAGGAGACATAGAGAGACAAGAAAGCGAAATATCAGATATAAAATGGTTGGATTTTAATGAGGCACTTAAGAAAATTACGTATGATAATACGAGGGAATTATTTAAGAAAGTACTTGATTGTTATAAAAATAGTTAAAATAAAATTTTAAAACTACCCAGTTGGAGATATAAATATTTAGTAATTATAAAAGATGAAGATAAAACTGACGATATTATGAGCTATGAAAATAACAAATAACATATAAAATATAAAAGGTCAGAAAAGAAGTATGCTTATGCAAGAAGAGCTTTTAAATTTTACAAAAATCCAACTGAATTAAACATAAAAAATCGAGATTTTTTATGGAATAGGTGAAAAGAATTTTTTTTGGGGAGATAAAAAGAAAATAGCAAATATAAGCTAATAAAGGAAGTAATAAAAGAAATATTTAAAAAACATCATAAATCTCTAATTTCCTTATTTGAAATAGTGTAAATTAGCTCATTAACTCTAAGAATATCATAAATTTCATTATCAAAACAATATTGCAAAGTTATATTAATATAAGAATTTTGAGGTAGAGAATAACCTGCTGAATGTAATAGTTCTTTGAAATCAAAAGTAGATAACTTTAATGCAAGAGAAAGCGCAACAACAGTACCAAAGGAAGGATGATAGCTTTTATTAGAACGTATTTTTGAAAACATACGTTTATCAATAAAAGCTCTTTTATATACTTGAACGTCAGATAGACTAGACGAATCAATATAATAAAGAAGAGACTCGCTAAAAGTTTTTTCTGTAAGTTTTTTGCCTTTAATAGATTCTAAAATATAATCTTCGGAAGGCTCTTGAATCAAATCGTCAGAAGAAATTAAATGTTTATCAAGGATTTCATCCTGATGACAACTAAATAAAAACAATAAATCTTCTGGAATATTTTTGTTATTAAATAAATAAGTCATAATGACCTCCATTAACATTATAACATAATAATTTGGAATTGGTAGTATTTTACTAAAAAAGTCGCTTTGAAAGCGACCTAAATTAGAAACACAGATGCTATGATATAAAAAAAGGAGGAATAATTATGGGACTAGCACTAGTTGTTGGAGTTGCAACAAAAATTGTAGTAGAAAAAGAGGATGACTATAAATATTGTACAAAAGAAGAAATATTAAGAGATTTAAAAGACGAATTAAATTTTAATTTGTATGATGTTGAAGAAGATGAAAGAAGCGTTATTTTTTATATAAAAGAGGATGTTCTAGTAAAAAATATATATAATTTGTTATTGTCGGAGACAAAGAGCGAAAAAATGCGTAATGATGAAAGAAGCAAACTTAATCAAATACTCGAAAAAATAAAGTCTAACGATAGCACGGAAAAAATAGAGAATACTATAAGAACAGAAGGGGTACCATTTTTTCATATAATGAGCGGTAACTATTTCGAAACAATATCATATATAAGTTCAAGGGGACTCACAGTATATGCTGAAATGATAGTTTACAACATGGCATATAAGGTCTTTTTAGAATGTTATAATGACATGCTTAAATATTTAAGAGATAAAATTCGTAATGCAATAGACAACCCACTAAAAGATGACGTTTTTTTAATGATTACTACAGGGTAAAAAATAGATACTGGATTTATTGAATTCAAAAGATAATTAGAAGAAATAAAATATATTCTAGAGAATCTTATGTGTCTAAATAATATAATATGATAGAAAGGATTAGCTAATTTTATAGGCTAAACGGATAATATGATAACAATTAAATTTGAAATTGAAAATAATAGAGCTGTTGCTTTAGATCAGGGCAGTGCTAAAGAATGTGAAAAAATTAATCTAAAGAAGAATAAAGAAAATAATTATTCTTATGATATGCAAAAATATCCTTTAAAAGAAGTAGGAGAGTGTAATTTTGTAGATGAGGGTGAATATTGGAACATTGTTCATACTGAAGTAAGTAAGGATTATCAGGGCCAAGGAATTGCAAAAAGGCTTGTAGAGGCTGTAATAGATAATGCAAATAAAAATGGAAAGAAGATAAAAGCAGATTGTTCTTATGCAAAAAAGATTCTTGAAAATTTAACTTAAAATTTGTATCTTCTTAAGATTAGATTATATTAAAACATGCGATATTAAAGCTTATTATATTAGAATTTATTATATTTAAATTTATTATATTAAAACTTATTATATTAGAATTCAATATATTAAAATTAGCGATAATTATGTAACCAACATCACCAAATTACTTAATCTGCAAAGTAATTTTTAGTTGGAAAAGTAAGGTCTAAATTCCAAATAGATTGCTGAATTCGCTTAAAATGTATATTTTTCTTGATTTTACGCAGAATATATGCTATAATAAAACTTGCTGCGCAATATAAAGGAGAGTGATTTTTTATTTTAAGCGAACTGAATAGTGTAAAACTAATCAATAAAATAACAAAAGACAGCAGTAAAAATTATAAAGAAGATAGCAATAATAGTGGCGATAGCAAAAAGAATAGAAATAACAATACTGAAAAGCAAAATAATAAAAAAAGCAAGAATGCCACTACTAGCGACCATAAAAATAAAGAGAATATTAAAAAAATTAAAAACAATCAAGGAAAATATAAAGGTCAACCAGACCTAAGTTTAAAGAATAAATATATGTACATTCATAAAAATGTATGTGAAGTTATTATTAATATAACCAAAATCACATTAATTGTGACTATACTTTCAACTATATTTATTTTTACAAAATATACTCCTGCATACGCGGTTACTCTAAATGATGAGTTAATTGGCTATGTTTCTAACAAGGAGAGTTTTGAACAAAAAGTACAAAATGAGGTTTTAACTTCATCTAATGAAAATGTTGCATTTGTTGCACTTGATAATGTAAATTACAAATATGAATTTGTTAACACAAATGCTATAAATGAAGGATTTGTAATTAACACATTAAAAGAAAATTCAAAAAGCATTTATAAGGTATACGAAGTTTCAAATGGAAATGAAGATGACGCAGTATATGTTAATACTGAAGAAGAAGCTCAAGAGATAGTTGATAAATTAAAATCTGAATATAACAAGGTTACAGATGATTTATCAATAACTACATTGTATCTTGAGGAAGAGGTTTCTGAAGAAGCTATTGAGCTTGCAAAGGCTAAAATTAATGAAGAGCTAAAAGCAAAGCAAGAGGAGAAAGAAAAAATAGAATCTAGAACGGTTCATGGTATATATTTAGCTGTTTTACCAGTAACTGGTGGAACAATATCATCAAGATATGGTGCAAATGAGAGTGTAAGAAACCATACGCACAAAGGTCTTGATATTGCGGCAAGCTATGGTACACCAATTAAAGCGGTTGCTGATGGGACAGTAATATTTTCAGGAACAGAAAGTGGATATGGCAATTTGATAAAGATTGATCACGGAAATTCTGTTACAACATATTATGGTCACTGCAGTAAGCTTTTAGTTTCAACAGGGGCTAATGTTAAGGCAGGAGATGTAATTGCAAAGGTTGGATCAACAGGTAACTCAACAGGGAACCATTTACATTTCGAAATTAGAATTAATGGATCGTATGTAAATCCACAAAAATACATCTACAATTAATTAGAAGTTTTAGTATTATATTGTTTTTTACAATATAATACTAATTTTTTTAGTTAAATGAAAAAACTAATTAAAAAACAACCTCACTTTAAAAAGTGAGGCTTTTTCGAAAATAAAAGGGGATGTTTTCTTGTTATAACCAGTAATAGGAGTAAAGTAATTACTGATTATGTTTATATTATACATACCGTTTTTGTCCATTGTGTGAACTGGGAGTGAAATATGCTGATTCACTAATTAATGTATTTACCATTAATTGGGCGAATTTTAGAAATTAATATTTAAATAATAAGAGCTCACAAATAAAATTAAACCTAGACCTAAAACTAAACTAGAACTAAAACCAAACCTAAAACTAAAACTATAACTATAACTATAACTATAACTATAACTAGAATTAAACCTAAACCTAGAACTAAGACTAAAATTAAAATAAAGACAAGCCTAAATTAAGACTTGCCTATAAATTAATCTAGTTAGTTTCAACCTATTGTTCAACTAATGTTAATGTAAATGTTTTCTCTTCGCCATTTCTATTTACTACAATTTCAATTGTATCGCCAATTTTGTGACTGTTTTTAATAGTGTTTAACTCATTATAAGATGATACTGTTTTACCATCTGCTTTTACAATAATATCTCCAACCTTAATTCCAGCTTTCTCTGCAGGAGAATATTCTATAACATTCCTTACATAAGCACCTTTTACTAATTTAGCAGCAGGATATGCTTTTATTGTATCATCGGTAATATCAGTTCCGCTAATACCAATATAAGGGCGAATAACCTTGTTATATTGAATCAAATCGCTGTAAATTGATTTTGTTGAATTAATAGGTATTGAAAAGCCAAGACCTTCAACTCCAGTACCTGAGGCTTTAATAGTATTGATGCCTATAACTTCACCTTTGCTATTTACAAGAGCACCACCACTGTTACCTGAATTAATTGCGGCATCAGTTTGAATTACAGTATATGTTTTTCCTTCACTATCAGTGATACTTCTATTTAAAGCACTAATAGATCCTGTTGTAACACTACTCTTCATTCCTAGAGGATTTCCAATAGCCATGCACCATTCACCGACTTGAACTGAATCAGAATCACCTAAAGTTGCAGCAGAAAGGTCTGTTTTATCAATTTTAATAACAGCTAAATCAGTTTGAGAATCGGTTCCTATAATTTTAGCTTTATATTCTGTTGAGTCATTATAAAGTGTGACAGTTAAATTTGTTGCTTCTCCAATTGAGTAATACGAGCCTGATGAAGATGATGTTGAATTGATAACGTGATTGTTTGTTAATATATATCCATCAGAACTTATTATTACTCCAGATCCCTCAGCAGTGGCAGTAGAAGTATTTTGAGAAAAAATAGTATTTACAGAATAGGTAACCTTTATACCAACTACGGAAGGAAGAACCTTTTGAGCGACAGCAATGCCTGTATCTGAGTAACTTGATAGAGAAACAAGATTTGTATTAATATTATTGTAATCAATACTTGCTTGATTAGATTGATATGAACTTGAATTTTGACCCATTAATTTGTTTCTTATAGCTGGAACACTAAAACAAGTACCAACAATTAATGAAGCACCTAAAATTCCACTAACAAATGGAAGAATAACAGTTTTCCCAAAGCCAGCATTACCTTTTACATTTGTTTTAGTAGAATTTGTAAAATTAGATTTGGCATTTACAACATTAGTAGTGTTCTTTACGTTTTCTGAGTTATTTGAATTATTGTTTTCCATAATTATTCCTCGATAAATAAATTTAGATTTTAAGGTAACCTATAAACCATTTAAAGTAACTATATAATATAACTTATATGTGATAAAAATGTGACCGAAGTGTTACAGTTTTATAACAAGAATTTCTTTACTTATGGAACTTTTAATGATATACTCTGAAAAAATTTAAAAGAGGGTAAGATGAAAAGAGAAAAAGCTGTAGGAATGTTAGGTGTTATTATTCTAATTGCTTTTATAATTGTAAGTGGAATTTTAATATACAAGAATATAAAAAATCAAATATCTAAATCTAAGGAAGGAAGCATTGAATCAAATATGCTTCTAATTCAAGGAGCCTGCAAAAAGCTAAGCAATACTGCAAGTGTATTAAAAGATACAAAACTAATCGGAACAAAGCTATCAGAATTCAGAGGCTCAGAGGAAAGCAATTCAAAAGGAGAGAATGATTCTGAAGAAGAAAACACCTTAAAAGACGAAAAAGAATTAAAAGATGAAAATAAGTCAGAAGAAGAAAAGGACTCGGAGGAGAAAATTGACAAAGATATCGACAGAGAAATTATACAAGTTTTTTTATCAAAAGAGATTATACATGAAAACTTTGATAAGTTTTATGTGTTAACAGATAAAGACTTAGAAAAATTAAAAATAAAAGTAGTTAATGAGAAAGATGCGTATTATATCGTAAACTATGAAAATAGTGAGGTTTATATAACAAAAGAGTTCGACGGAAAATATAAACTATAAAAATTACTATTATAGAATGCAAAATATTAAAAAACATTCAAAAGGAATGAATACAGGCAATAAGTAAAATAAACAAATAAAAAAATAAGAAAAATAAATGGCGGAAAAAAACAACATAATGATACAGTTGAATTAAACAGAGGAAGTAAACAACGGAAACATATAACAGAATTAAACAACAGAATTAAGCAAAAGAAATAAGTAAAAAAGTGAAAGAAGTAGTGAATATATGAAAGAACAAGAGATTGAAAGATTAAAAGCTTTAAAAAGTTTTGAAGATAATTTAAGGAAAGAAGGAAACAAATTAATAATTGGCATAGATGAGGCAGGACGCGGTCCTCTAGCAGGTCCAGTGGCTGTTGGAGCGGTTATAATGAAGCCTGATTCAATGCTTGAATGGGTGAATGATTCAAAAAAAGTTACAGCAAAACGTAGAGAAATTTTGTATGATAAAATTATTGAAGATAGTATTGCTTGGAGTGTGCAGCTAGTATCAGAAAAAGAGATCGATGAAAAAAATATTTTACAAGCAACAAAAGAAGGTTTAACACTTGCAATTCAAGATATATTTTCGCAGGTTGATGAAAAGCCAAGCCTAGTTATAGTAGATGCATTAAGAGAAATTAATACAATGGGAATTCCTTACGAATCAATTATAAAAGGAGATGCAACTTGCTATTCAATCTCATGCGCATCAATTTTAGCAAAAGTAACGAGGGATAGAATAATGGATGAATGGGATAAAGTTTATCCTGAATATGGTTTCGCAAAACATAAGGGGTATGGAACTAAAATGCACATAGAAGCAATTCAAAAATATGGTCCATGCCCAATTCACAGAAAAACATTTATAAAACACTTTATATAAGTATAATAAATATCTGAAGCCGTAAATTAAAACACTTTATAACTTTATATAAGTATAATAAATATCTGAAGCCATAAGTAACGTATGTAATACCAATAAAAAAATTCTTAAATAGATATGTGCTTATATTTTATACTTATGATTATATATGGATTATATATATAAATTTAAATATAAATACATAAAATAAAAATAATCCGCACAAACACATAAAATAATCCACAAATAATGCATTAATTGTGGAAAGAAATGGAGAACAAATGAACATATTAAATATAATAGCTAATAAAAGAGATAATAAAGAACTATCAACTGAAGAAATAAATTATTTTATTAAAGAATATTCAAACGGATATATTACTGATTATCAAGCAGCTGCGCTTGTTATGGCAATATATATAAATGGGATGAATGAGAGAGAAACAACTGATTTAACTCTTGCAATGTGTCATTCAGGAGATGTGCTTGATTTATCTGATTTAGGATGTGTAATTGATAAACACTCAACAGGAGGAGTAGGAGATAAAATTACATTAATTCTAATGCCAATAATTGCATCTTTAGGTCTTCCCGTTGCCAAAATGTCTGGAAGAGGACTAGGATTTACAGGTGGTACAGTTGATAAACTTGAATCAATCCCAGGTTATAAGACCAATATAAGTATAGATGAATTTAAACAGAATGTTAAAAAAATTGGCATTAGTTTGATTGGGCAAACAATGAACTTAGCTCCAGCTGATAAGAAACTATATGCACTACGTGACACAATTAGTTGTACTGACAGTATTCCACTAATTGCCTCAAGCATAATGAGTAAAAAAATTGCATCAGGTGCTAACAAAATTGTAATAGATGTTACGTGTGGAAGCGGTGCGTTTATGAAAACAAGAGAAGATGCTGAAAAGCTTTCAATTATAATGACAAAGATAGGAAAATTAGCTGGAAGAGAAACCGTGTGTATCATAACAAATATGGATGAACCAGTAGGATATTCTGTTGGAAATACATTAGAAGTAATAGAAGCTGTTGATATATTAAAAGGTGCATATATGCCAAAAGATGTAGAAGAGATAATAACTAAACTTGGTTCTCATATTTTGCTTTTAGGAGATAAAGTAAAGAGCCTAGAAGAAGGAAGAAAACTTATACTTGAAAATATAAGAAACCAAAAAGCATATAACAAACTATTAGAACTTGTTAAAAATCAAGGAGGAGACGTTTCATATATAGAAGATACAGAAAAATTTGAACAAGCAAAATACATTTCGCCAATAATATCTAATTTAAACGGCACAATTAATAAACTTGATGCACTTGAGATTGGAAAACTTGCAAACTACTTAGGAGCAGGAAGATTAAAGAAAGAAGATACAATAGACCCAAGGGTAGGATTTGTATTTAACAAAAAAGTAGGAGATAAAGTATCAGAGGGAGATGTAATAGGTTACATTCATGCAGATGATGAAGAAAAACTAAAACATGTAAAAAATAAAGTAAGAGACTTTCTTGAAATCGTATAAAAATGTTTACAAATTATACAAATATATTTTAAAGTTATGAAAATCAATTTGTAAAATTAAGTGGAAACTAAGCAAAAGTCAGATAAATAATTTTCTTGAAACTGAATAAAGGAGAAAGTAAAAAAATATGAATGAAGAAAATTTATCAAATATTATTGTTGTAAAAAGAGATGGCAAAAAAGTTAACTTTGATGGAACAAAAATTGCAATAGCAATAAAAAAAGGATTTGATAGTATTGATGAAAAGTATAATGAAGATGATGTAAATAAAATATACAACAAAGTTATATCAAAGATCTTAAACGCTGATAAAGAAAAAATTAAAATTGAAGAGATTCAAGATTTGATCGAGGAAGAACTTAAAAAAAATAATTATGAAGATGTGTATAATTCGTTTTCAGAATACAGAGAAAAGAGAAATCAATCACGTGAAATATTTTTTGAAGAAAAAAGAAAGCATAAATTTTTAAAAGCATTAGAAAAGTTAGGCCTTAGCACCAAAACAAGTCAAGAAGTATTGGAAAATAATAAAAACACAATGGAAACAATGCAAGCTTATGGAAAAACAGTATCTCAAGAATTTACAACATCATATTTAATGAAGAAAAAATTTTCTCAAGAACATGAAAATGGTGATATATACATAAATAAACTAGAATATTACCCAATGGGGGCAACAGAATCTTGCCAAATCGACTTAGAAAAGCTTTTTACAGATGGATTTCAAACAGGCAATTGCTCAATGAGAGAGCCTCAAAGCATATCATCATACACAATGCTTGCAATAATTGCCATATCAAGTAATCAAAAAGATCAAGATTCAGAACAATCAATTCCAAACTTTGATTACTATATGTCTCAAGGAGTAATAAAAACATTTAAAAAAGAATTTAGACAAACGATTTATGACATACTAGAATATACTGATTATAATAAATTTATTGCGTTAAATGGAATTGATAGAGAAATTGATAAATTATCAACAATAGATTTTAACATAGAGCAGTTTTACAAATTTACTAGAGAAGCGGAAGAATTAAAAAGAATGTTTAGAATAGTGTATAAAAATGCAATGCAAAAGACAAATAAGCAAGTATACCAGGCAATGGAAGCATTTGTACATGACCTAAACAGTATATGCACAAACAGAATAACATCAATTAACTTAGGAACTGATGAGTCACTAGAAGGTAGAATGGTAATAAAAAATCTTCTAAAAATAATTGAAAAAGGAATAGGCGAAAATCAAAAGGCAACATCACCTAAAGTTATATTTAAAGTAAAAAATGGTGTGAATTTTAACAAAAAAGACAAGAACTTTGATTTATTAGAAAGAGCAGCAGAAATAGCTACAAAAACAAATAACATCAGTTTTTCATTTTTAGATGCACCATACAATGAAGAGGCATATAAAGAAGGAGACTTTAACACAGAGGTAGCATACTTTTCAAACGGAAGTAGGGTTATTGATAATGTAATAGATAAAGACAAAATGGTTTCAGCCTCAAGAGGTATAATATCATCAACTGTAATAAATTTGCCAAGAATTGCATTAAAACATAGAGATGATATAGAAGGTTTTTTAGATGAATTAGAAAAGAAAACAGAGCTTGTAAAAGACCAATTATTAGAAAGATTAGAAGTACAAAGTAACAAAAAAGCATGCAATTTTCCGTTTTTAATGGGACAAAACGTGTGGATAGATTCAGAAAAATTAAAGCCGGATGATAAAATAAAAAAAGTACTAAAACAAGGAGCAATGCAAATATCATTCACAGGATTAAATGAAAGCATAATAGCACTAAGCCAAAAAAGCTATCAAGATGATAAAAAAGCAAAAGAAATAGCAATCAAAACCATAGAAACAATGAAAAAAAAGATAGACGAATTTTCGCAAAAATATAACTTGAATTTTATACTAGCGGGCAATGACAATGAGCAAATTGACAAGGAATTTCTAGAGTTTGATAGAGTAATCTTTGGAAAAATAAAAGATGTAACAGACAAAGAAAAATATACTTCATCATTTGAACTACCAGAAGAAACTGATATAGAAACAAAAATAAAAAATGAAGCAGTATTTCACGAGTTAACAAACGGCGGACACATGATAAAAATAAAAGGAAAGAACTTGACCAAAGAAAATTTAATGGAACTAATAGCAAAAATGGAGAAGAGTGAGATAGGTTTTGCAAGAGTAAACTAAAGGTTTAAATTTTAATAAAGATAATATAAAGATAAAGAACAAGAGTTAATATTATATTGTTTTTCAACGCCTTGCTTACTGCAATCTTCGTTAGTCAACAAAACTTTCGGAAGATTGCACCATTCGCGCTTCGCTTGATCGCTGCGCGGCATTTTAAACAATATAATATTAACTCTTGTTCCTCTCTTTTAAAGCTTATTTAATAAAAAGGTGCAATTATAATTGCACCTTTAAATTATTATCATCATTATTTGTATTGCTCTTCAAACTAAAAGCCTTTTTTAGAGAAGAAAACTCTTTTGTCTGTATAAATCTATTAATATTCTTTACAGAAACGCCTGAATAAAAAGATAATGTATCAGCATCTTTAGGAATATTGTTAGAAGATAAATAGCTTTTTAAAGAAGCTTTATCTACTTCATCTTTAGTAATGCAATTAGGACATACATTATCCTTAGAAGCAAAGAAACATCCACAGCGTTCACATTTGTTAAAAATCATAAAATCACCCATTTCTATAAAAATTTATTTCCTACAATATAAAAATACATATATCACAAAAAATAGAAAAAGAAAAGAATAATGTCGAAAAAACATAAAAAAGTAAATTTTGATTATCAATATTTTTGACTTATACTATTGAAAAATAGGCAAAAAAAAGGTAAAATAAGCTATATTATAAAGTGACTTTTTTAGACTTGGTCTAAATACTAAAAAGAAAAGAGGAAAATGATATGCAAAAAAAAGTAAGTAAAGAAGAACTTTTACACATAGCAAATCTTGCTGACTTAAATATTGCTGATGATGAAGTTGATAAGTACTTAAAAAATCTTGATGATATATTAAATTATGTAGAAGTAATTCAAAAAGCTCCTATTGATGATTTAAGTGAGACATTTATGGCAAATGAAAGTGCCAATGCATTCAGAAAAGATGAGGTTATAGATTTTGAAAATAAAGAAGGCATAATGAATAATGCACCAGAGCTTGAAAACAATATGTTCAAAATACCAAAGGTTATAAACTAAAAGTAAAAAAACAATTGATAAAGAGTAAGGAAAGAAATATGGCAAATTCTAAAATAATTATTGTTGAAGGACCTCAAGGAGTTGGAAAAACTACGATTACTGATTTTATCAGAAATTCAATATCATACACAAATCTTTATAGATTATGCGGAACTAAAGATTTAAGCATTGAAGGGAAAAACAAATCTGTTAAAATGTATGAAACACTTCTTGATTATATTAAAAATCTTGAAAATACAAGTGTGAATTTATTGTTTGATAGAACATTTTTTACAGAAGAGGTTTATTGCAGACTTGGTTTGAAAGAATATTCATTTACAGATGAATATAACAAGCTACTTGATAGACTTTCAAAAATGGATTTTAATATTTATTACATAGCTTTATATTTAAGAAACGAAGATGATTATATTAAAAGGCTTGATAGACCAGGAAAGGCAAGTTTTAAAAATGCAGAGTTTAACAAAGAAAATAGTGTTAAACAGCAAAACGAGTATTTAAAGTTAGCAGATGAAATAAAGACTAAATATCCTTCAATAAATGTTTTGAAAATCGATAATTCTCGTAAAGAAGATGTAGTAAAAAAAGAAATATTAGATATACTAGATTGGAAAGACTAAAAAATAAAAGAAATAACGCATAAGATGAAAAAACAAAGTTAAATATGATTGAAAATTTTTAAAAGCTAAATAGAAAATATAAGAAAATTCTTAAAAGCTAAATAGAAAATATAAGAAAATTATTAAGGCCTAAATAGAAAAAATATTAAAAAGTATTAAGAAATAAATAGAAAATATTGAAAAACTATCAATGACCAAATATAAATATTGAAAATTTAAGGTTTATAGGCACCTAAAAAACCTAAATAATTTAAGGAGATTGATTACAAAATAATCAAATTAAAACTATGAGTGATATAACAAACTTAACCGTGCATGAACTAATAGAAAAGTTAGATAAAAATGAGTTAACATCAAAAGAGATTGTTGAAGCTTATGAAAAAAGAATAAATGAGAAAGAAAAAGATGTTGAAAGCTTTATTACTTTAACACTTGATGAAGCAAAAAAACAAGCAGAAAAAATAGATGAATCAAGAACAGGTAGACTATCGGGAATACCAATAGGTATAAAAGATAATATTTGCGAAAAAAATGTAAAAACAACATGCGCATCAAAAATGCTTGAGAACTTTGTATCACCTTATGATGCAACAGCTGTAGAAAAATTAAATGAGAATCAAATAATTAGTCTTGGCAAACTTAATATGGATGAATTTGCGATGGGTTCATCAACTGAAAATTCAGCAATGAAAATTACAAAGAATCCATGGAATTTAAATAAAGTTCCAGGGGGCTCATCAGGGGGATCTGCTGCAGCCGTTGCGGCAAACTTAGTTCCTTGGGCCCTTGGATCTGACACAGGAGGATCAATAAGAGAACCAGCATCATTTTGCGGGGTAGTTGGTCTAAAACCAACTTATGGACTTGTTTCAAGATATGGCTTAGTAGCATTTGCTTCATCACTTGACCAAATAGGCCCAATCACCAAAGACGTAAGAGATGCAGCAATTCTACTAAATGTAATTGCAGGGTATGACGAGAAAGATTCAACGTCAGCTAAGGTTGAAAAGATTAATTATGAAAAATCTTTGAAAGATGATGTAAAAGGATTAAAAATTGGAGTTCCAAAAGAATTCTTCGGAGACGGAATAAATGAAGAAGTAAAATCAAAACTAAAAGAGGCAATAGAAACATATAAAAGCATGGGCGCAGAGGTTGAAGAGTTCTCACTTGATGTTGCTAAATATGCGTTGGCAACATATTACATAATCGCATGTGCTGAAGCATCATCAAACTTAGGAAGATTTGATGGAATCAGATATGGTTACAGAACAAAGAATTATACAAACTTAAAAGAACTATACAAAAACACAAGAACAGAGGGATTTGGAGAAGAAGTAAAAAGAAGAATCATACTTGGTACTTATGTATTATCATCTGGTTATTATGATGCATATTACAAAAAAGCTCAGAAGGTTCGTACTTTTGTGAAAAATCAATTTGATAATGCTTTTAAAAAATATGATGTATTATTAACACCAGTCGCACCAACAACTGCATTTGATATAGGACAAAAATCATCAAACCCAATGGAGATGTATTTAGCTGATATATGTACAGTTTCAATAAACATAGCAAGTGTTCCAGCAATATCAATTCCAGCAGGAGTTGATAAACAAGGAATGCCAATAGGAATGCAATTAATCGGCAACAGATTCCAGGAACAAACAATTCTAAATGCAGCTTATGCATTTGAACAAAAAACAAAATTTAGAGAAAAATATCAACCAGAATTCAAAAAATAAGAAAGTATAAAAAATTAGAAAGGAAATATAATAATGGCAAAAGAAGACTATGAATTAGTAGTTGGTCTTGAGGTTCACGCAGAGCTTTCAACAAAAACAAAAATTTTCTGTTCATGTAAAACAAGCTTTGGAGAAAAAGAAAATACCCATATTTGTCCAGTCTGCATGGCATTACCAGGAGCATTACCAAAGTTAAATGAAAAGGTTGTTGAATATGCTGTAAAGGCCGGACTGGCAACAAACTGCACAATTTCAAAAGATAGTAAAAATGATAGAAAAAATTATTTCTATCCTGACTTACCAAAATCGTATCAGATATCTCAATTTGATAAACCACTATGCAATAATGGCTACATTGAAATAGAAGATGATAATGGAAATCTAAAAAAAGTTAGAATACTTAGAATACACATAGAAGAAGATGCAGGAAAATTAAACCACAACGAATTTTCAGGAGGAAGCTTAGTAGACCTAAATAGAGCAGGGGTTCCATTAATTGAAATTGTATCTGAACCCGATATTCGTTCAAGTGGCGAAGCTGATAGATACCTAAAAAAATTAAAATCAATTTTGCAATACATCAATGTATCAGACTGTAAAATGGAAGAGGGATCTTTAAGAGCAGATGTAAACGTATCAGTTCACAAAAAGAATGAACCATTCGGCACAAGACATGAAATGAAAAACATGAACTCATTTAAATCAATTCAAAGAGCAATAGAATATGAGAAAGAAACTCAAATTGAAGCAAATGAAAATGGCGAAGAAGTAGTACAAGAAACAATGAGATGGGATGATTTACAAGGCAGAACATACTCAATGAGAAACAAGGAAGATGCTCAAGATTACAGGTATTTTCCGGAACCAGACTTGGTAGCAATAAAGTTATCAGATGAATACATAGAAAACATCAAGAAGAACTTGCCAGAGATGCCAGAAGTCAGAAAAAAACGCTACATGGAAGAATTAAAATTGTCAGAAAAAGATGCAAATGCTCTAACATCGTCAAAAGCATATTCTGATATTTTTGAAAAAGCAGGAGCATTATGCAAAAACTACAAAGCAGTTTGCAACTGGTTAACATCAGATATAGCAAGAATACTAAATGAGAAAGAAATGGAACCAGATCAAATACCATTTACAGCAGAGAACTTAGCAGAACTTGTTGAACTAATTGATAAAGGAACAATAAGCACGAGTATTGGTAAAAAAGTACTAGAAGAGCTATTCGAAAACCCACGTTCACCAAAACAAATAATAGAAGAAAAAGGGCTAGTACAAATATCAGATGAAAATCAGATTAAAAAAGTTGTGGAAGAAATACTTGCAAATAACAGCCAATCAGTAGCCGACTATAAAGCAGGAAAAGATAGAGCTTTAGGATTCTTAGTAGGCCAAGCAATGAAGCAAACAAAAGGAAAAGCAAATCCAAAAATGCTAAATGAAATGTTCTTAAAAGAATTAAACAAATGAAACATAAAAAGAACGTTAATAAGAGAATTAAACAAATAAAACATAAAAAGAACGTTCATGAGAGAATTAAACAAATAAAATATAAAAAGAACGTTCATAAAAGAATTAAACAAATAAAACATGCAAAGAACGTTAATAAGAGAATTAATTAAATAGTAAATAGTAAATCGCAAACAGCAAATAGCAAATAGCAATAAGGGAACAATCAAGCACAAGTAAAAAGCAAATTAAAAATGAAAAAATTACCAGAGTAAATAAAAAGAATTTGTACATCATATATAGTGAAAAAGATAGAACATTCAAATTAAGTTTTATAAAGATATTGTTTAATTTGTTTGAAGACTTTTTCAATAATATATGGAGGTGAACTATAATGGCAAACTCAAAAAGTACAAAAAATGTACCAGAAGCATTAAACAAATTTAAATATGAAGTAGCAAACGAAGTTGGAGTATCATTAAAAGATGGATACAACGGAGATATAGCTGCAAAAGATGCTGGTAAAGTTGGTGGAAACATGGTTAAGAAGATGATTCAACAAGCCGAATCACAATTATCAAATAGATAGTTAAGCATTAGCTAAGCTTTTAAAAATTGATAATCACTTTTAACTAAAGAAGTGTTCCAAAACTAATATAGCGAAATATATATTTACCAAAATATATGTTTGATAGAAAATGTATTAGAAAGAACTGTATATTAGAATTGAAAATGAGCTATTTGTGCGAAACAATAAACCTGATTTAACGTTAAGCACTAATAGCTCTTTTCACGAGAAATTAGAATGAAAAAATATGAAAATAGGCCAAACTCTTTTGACAAAGAAAAACTTAAACATAATTTTAAACTACAATAATGATTAAATAAATTTTAAGGTTATAGCTTAAAATATAAATATAATCGAAACAAAACGAAAAAAGTGTAGAAAGTGAAAAGTATATGGAAAAAATAAGAATTAATGCAAAAACAATACCCGTATTTGAAGAATTTCTTCCAAAAGTAAATAACGGATTTAAACATATCGAAATACAACTTATTCACAGTTTTTTAACAGAAAGTGAATACAATGATACAAAAAAAGCAATTGATGAATTAAATGTTGACATATCAGTTGTACATACACCATTGATAAAAGGAAATAAAATAACTGGAGATATAGCCCTAAATCATCTGGTATCAGATGAAATTTACAATATGTTTGAGGATACATGTAAATATGCTGAATACATATCAGAACTTGAAAATAGAAGAATAAAAGTTGTAGTACATAATAACAATTCAAAGCTAGACTTAGAAGAAACCAGAATAATACCAGAAAAAATTGGACCAAAAATAAAAAATACTCTTGAAAAATACAAAAACGTAGACCTAGCCATAGAAAACAGTTGTGCAACAGACTTTGGAAGATTTAAAACAGTATTTGATATGGATGATGTCACATTTGCAGTAAAACAGCTAAACGAAGCCATCACGGAAAAAAATAGAGTATATACTTTGCTTGATACCTGTCACTTAATGATGTCTTATGAAGCATGGAGAAGAATGTCACAAGAAGATTTGCTAGATTTTGATAGAACATTCAAAATGGCAACGGATGGAGAAAAACTAGGATTAATCCATCTTAATAATATGTGGGATAACGGTCTAAAACAAGACCATGGCAGACCATTTTACATAGATCATGAAGGTGATTTAGAAAAATTAGATAAAATAATGAAAGCCTATCAGAAATATACAGACTGTGAAATCACAATAGAAGTTGCAGAAGAAGACTATTTGGGCACACCAAAAAACATACTAAGAACAAAAGAAACATTACAAAAATTAGGGTATGAGCTTGATTGCTAAATTGATATACTCTGTTATAAAAAAGTAAAAATTGGGCTATAACTAGTAAATAGAAATGAATAAAAAATCAATAAAAATCAACAAAAAAGATTTAATAGTATATTGTTCTTGAAGCCTTGTTCGTTTTTTTCTTCGTTAGTCAAAATGTACTTGCGGAAGAAAAAAACATTCGCGCTGCGCTTGATCGCTAACGCGGCTTTCTCGAACAATATAATATTAAATCTTTTTTATATTTAAATTATTTAAATAAACTTAATTCATATTTTTGCGCTATTTTGAATAAAGTATAACTTATTTTTGCACTATTTTGAACAAAGTATAACTTATATTTTTGCGTTATTTTGAAGCTTCAAGGCTGCAATTATTTTATCAATAACCTTATCTTCTAACTTATCGAATAGCAAAACTCTTACCTTGTCTACCAAAATGCAACCTGCAAAAACCAAGAAAGCATAAGCAAAGAATGCCAAGAAGAAACAAGGGCTCTGCCCAAAATCATTCAAATTAATAAATTTATTAAGTAAATCCATGACAGGCCATTCAAGAATATATACAGCAAGAACATGCTTAGAAAGTTTATTAATGAAGGGACTTGTAATATCGAAACTTCTGAAAATATTAAAAATACAAACAGAAGAAACAATAACCAAAATACTGTAATCATTAAAAAAGTAACCTAGAACAACCCTATCTTGAAAATATGATATAAAACTCATTAAAACAAAGGTAATTAAAATTGAGGCAAGTCCCAAAATAACACTCTGCTTTTTAGAAAGGTGGATATAGCCTAGTTTAATACATCTGCCAATAATGTAAATTAAAATCATATTAACAATTCCTTTGCCATTATCAAATGTAAAATCAAGATTAGTTACAGTAGGTATAATTGAAAAGAAAAACAGTAAAGTAAGTGTTAAAGATAAGCATTCCTTTTTGTTAACCATATTAATAAACTTATTTATATATGGGGATAAAAAGCTCAAAATAAAGTAAGATGTCATAAACCAAAACCTATTAGATAAAATAGGAAAGACGGTAATAAAAACATCTTGAATAGCCAAACCTGTAGGAAGAATGGAAACTAATGTATAAATAATGGAATAAACAAGAACCATAGTATGCAACTTAAATATCTTTTTCCAACTAAAATGTATACCAAAATAGCCAGAAATCAATACAAAGATTGTAACTCCGCAATTAAAAAAACTATTAAACAATAAATCAATCTCTCTATTTGCAAAAGATAAATTGCTCATAGATCTGCCAAGGATATGCATTACAAGAATGCCAAAAATGCAAAACAAACGCAATAATTCGATATTTGATTTTCTAGATAAATAATTCATGAAAAGCTCCTATTTACTTATGTTTTACCTAATGAAAATTTTGACTAAACATTAGGTAAAACAATTTTTGAATCTTTTTTGCGTGGTCTATAAAGAGTAATCTTATTTCCAATAACTTGAACTAATTCAGAATGAGTAGCTTCAGCAACGCAAGAGCCAAATGATTTTGCAACATCAGGAGCATTATCAAGAACAGAAATTTTAATAAGCTCTCTAGCCTCTAAAGCATCAGAAAGTTGATTAATCAAATTATCAGAAATTCCACCTTTCCCAATTTGAAAAATAGGATCAATATGGTGTGCCAAGCCTCTTAAATAAGCACGTTGTTTACTAGTCATAATAAATTTATATGATAAAAAATATCATAAACTCCTTAAAATTTAGGTTTAGAAAACCTATAAACAATATAAAACATATTACAACAATAATAAGAAAAAAGCAAGAAAAATATTGAATAATATAGGGAACGTGCGGTAAAATGTTAAAAACATGATAAAAATAATTATTTACATAAATAACATACAATAAATAATATATAATATATAAAATGAAATATAATATATAACTAATATATAATATTAAATACATAATATTAAATATATAATATATAAATAATATATTTAATATTTGTTCCTACATATTTCATTTACTAATAACTTATAATTTATATATCACAAAACAATATTATTGCGTTATGAGTACAAAGAATTATGTATTTTAGGCAATCTGTAAAAAGATTAGAATAGAGGAAAAAATGAATACAATTGGAATAATTGCAGCAATGCAAGAAGAAATGAATGAAATCAAAAAAATAATGAACAATGTACAAGAAAAAAATATTTATGAGCTAAAATTTTATGAAGGAACAATAAACAATAAAAACATTGTTTTAGTTGAATCGGGAGTTGGAAAAGTAAACGCTGCAAGAACAACTCAAGTATTAATTGATAACTATGAAATAGATGCAGTAATAAACGTAGGATCAGCAGGAAGTGCAAACCAAGAGCTACAAATAGGAGACATAGTAATTGGAAAAACACTAGTACAGCATGATTTTGACATAACAGCCTTTGGCCATCCAAAGGGGTACATAAGTAATGTGGGGGAAAAAATAAAAAGTGACGAAAATTTAATAAAGAGCATGGAACAAACTATAGAAAACTTACAAAACAAAGAATTCAAAATAAAAATTGGAACAATTGCATCAGGAGATATCTTTTGCACAGAACCAAAAATGAAAGAGAAAATAAGAGATAAATTCAATGCAGATGCAATAGAAATGGAAGGAGCTGCAATAGCACAGGTGTGCAAGCTAGATAACGTGCCAGTCTTAGTAATAAGAAGCATATCAGACTCACCAAATGGAAACAACAACATAACATTTGAACAGTATTTAGAAACAGCATCAAAAAGATGTGCAGAAATTTTAAGCCAATTTTTTAATAAATAAATCAATATAAAATGAAATAACATACAAATTAAGGTGAATCTTGTAGTAATGGTTTGGGCATAGTTCTCTAGTTGTAGATATAGCAGGAGTTTTCTACTACTAGAATACTTGAAATTTTATGTAAAACAATGTATAATTAAGGTATTCATGAAGTACATGAAAAATTCATACAATTAATTACATCATACAAGGAGGACTTTATATGAAAATTGGATATCGGGAATTTATGGTAGCAATGGAGGCATATGGAGTAAAAAGTTTATATGATCGATTTTTTGACACATGCTTTGAAATTAAGGGAACTTACTTTGTTTATGTTGATAATGATTATGTTCTTCTGAGAGAAAAAAGAGTACCTGAAGAAATCATGAACCGTGCGATTGCAGAACTTGGAGAGAGAAGCCCTGAAAAAGATCATTTTCTGCATGGGGAAATACACTCAGTAAAAGGGTTGATGACGTTAGTATCAATGCTTGACGAAAATTATAACAAAAGGATGGTTGAGAAACTGACAAATAAAACCTACAAAGAACTCACTGAATGTGAAGCTCTTAAGAGTAATGTTGGTTTTATTTTTCATAACATTCATTTAACAAAAATGGAAATACTTTATGAATTGCTTACTGAATATAGCAATATTGTAAATCCATTTGGTAATCCGAAATTTAAATTCAAAGAACCTAACCAGTATGTGGATGTTATAGACATTAACCTGGTAGATGACCCTAATCGTATTCGGAGGCACCTGGCAAGTGAGCCAGTAGATTGGGAAAAAGAACATTATACATATTTGCAGCTGACTAATGATTCGGCGATTTTGTCGCTAGAAAAAAGGGGAAATAGTTGGTGGTACAAGACATCTATGAAGATTCCAAGAAATAAAACAAAGTGCTATATTGAAATATTGCATTATTATGAAGATGGAAAGGATAATAATGGCAATAAAACTGACGAAGTGGTTTATCTTTATTACAAAGAAAATAGCAAAAGCTATAGACATAGTTCTAAAGATATCAACTTAAATATCAGCTTAAAAACGGGGCTGACGTGGTCTAATGACAAAAAAGAGGAGGCAAAACCTGTAACTGACGATCAAATTGAAGTAATGATTAAGTACTTGAAAAAGAGCATCAAGGAAATAAAGAATAGGATTGTTAACAATATGATTGAAATAAATACACTTTATTAAAAAATAATGTATGAATTTTGCATCACAGTTTCCGATTGGGAACTGTGATGTTGCATTTTAAAAGACAAAACTAAAATAGATTATACTAAACATAAATTTAACAAAAAAATTATAAATATTTGGAATAAAGCAATATAACTGATGAAATTTTGTGAAAAAGAGGGCAAAAGACAATGCAATTTTGTGAAAAAACACTTAAAAATGAATGTAATTTTGTGATATACTTGAAAATATGGTATTAATTATTAAATTATAAATGAATAAAAAAGAAGGAAAGTTGTATGAATAAAGAAGAATTATTGAATTTATTAAACTCTTTAGAACTACCGAAAACAGAATATTATATTTTATCAAGTGGATCATTGCTATTATATGGATTAAGAGAATTGGCAGGAGACCTAGATTTATGTGTTTCGTATCAGTTGTTTAATGAATTAAAAATAAAATATAATCTAACTGATAATGATAAAAACGAGTGCGGATTTTATCACATTTCAAAAGATATTGAAATAATTCCAAATGACAAAACGAAATTTAAAATGAAATATCAAGATGGATATCCCGTAGAAGATTTGAGGACAATTTTAGCATTTAAAGAAAAAAGAAACGCTCCAAAAGATCAAAAAGATATAGAGAACATTAGAAAATACTTAAAAGAAAATATATATTAGTTCATACTGGTATTAAGATTGTGTAACAAAAAGCGGACATTAAAAAATGCCTGCTTTTTAATAAAATATTGTCGAGGTGACTACTCTTATATCTTTTCAAAGTGAAGTAATATCAATATATTGAAACTTTGTGACTGTACTTTGACTGCATATATGAATTCCTATATTTTCATAAAACATTTTTCTTTTAAAAACTTTTTAATTTTTGTTTTATCTTTTCCCTCATAATAACTAATTAATAAATCTTTATATTCATCTGTTAATTCTGCTGGAATTACAATAATTCCTTTTCCCTTTGATATTAAATAATGATTTGCAAATATTATAGATGTTCTTTTATTTCCATCTATAAATATTTGTTTTTTCATAATATATAATAAAATTTCAATAGCTTTATCTATATCACTTATTTTTTTATTAAATATATCATCTAATTCTTCTTTTATTATACTTTCTATTGGCAATTCAGGAGTCCATTTTGTTCCACCAATACTTACTGGAACAGTTCTAATTTTTCCTGCACTATAGTAAAATCCTTCTTGAACCAATTTATTTATTTCGCATAATAATGGAAAATTTGTGTCTGACAATATTACATTTTTATTTAATATAAATTCCCAAGCATGTTTCAAATTAACAATTTTCAAAACATCTTCTGAAGACATATTATTAATTTTTCCACCCTCTATAATACTTTCTGTATCTGCAAAAGTTGTTGCAACACCTTCTAAAATCGCTTGTTTATAAATAGTATCTACTAAATGTCTTTTAGCAAAATCTATATTTATTTCTACTTGTGGACTAAGTTCCTCATCAATATAATTAAATTGTTTTAATTTTTTTTCAATTTTCTTAATTTCTTTTTTCAATTCTTTTGCTTTAATACTATTATTCAATATTAAATTATATAAATTATCAGAATATTCTCCAACATATTTTGTAAGTAATATTCCATCTTCTCTGTAATGTACATATATATATTTATTAGAATCTTTTTCTCTAATTTCAACAGAGCCATATATCAAATTATTCAATTCTTTAGTTAATGTTTGTTTGTTTTGAAGAAGATTCATAATTTCATACTTTTCTTCCATAAGATCACTCCTTTATAAATGTGAAACTTTTTTAATATATAATTATGATTTTTGTTTCACATTTATATTATAACATAAAATTTAAGAAATGTGAAACTCTTTTTGAAATATTTACAAATATTGTTTCACATTTTTAGAAATTTTATACAAGAAAAATTCTATTATCTAATATTAGTACTATAAAAGTTTAACAAAAATGGTAGCAAAAAAATATACACAAAAAAGACTACCTGGAGGTGTTAAAATTGATTTAATTAAATAATTCTATAATGACCGATAATATCATTACGATATTCTAAAATATCTTCTTCATAATATCTTTGATAAGGATTAGCATGATGAATTATAAAAGAAATACCTTTTTTATTCCTCTTATCAGATACTATACCAATATGATTTTTAAATACAACAATATCTCCACCTTGCCATTCTTTTATTTTATTAATATCATTTGTTAAAACAATTGCATTATTGTCTAAATATACTTTTAAATTTTGTACTCTTCTAAAATCAATATTTTTATCTATAACATCAATATCATATAAATTTCTATTTGATTTTATATGTTCATTTACTAAATTCATTAAATCATAACCTGCGCCTTTTAATCCAAATGCAACAACATCGGTACATACACCATATTCATCATTTGGATAACCTGTAGCATAATATTTACTTTTATATTTAGGATTTGTTTTTATATAATTCCTTACATTATTTAATATATCAGTTTGATCATCTATACCATCATTATCTTTATCAGTTTTACTTATATAAGTCTTAATATTAAAATCTTCATTAGTATATTTTTTATGTAGAATATAATTAAAACGATATAACGCATATAAAACAACAATTATTAATACTATTAAAAAAATTGCCACGATCATTAATATTTTCTTTTTCATAAATTCTCCATTTAAACAAATTACTAATTATCAGCAAGTATATTATCATATTTTATTACATTTTACAACTTAAAGAGATTGATATTATGTCTATTGTAAATTGTATTTTACATTCAAATAAAAGTATTTTTAGATCTACCAGTGTAATTCATTAAGTCTGATGTACCGGCTTCACCTCTATCATTAATAAATCTTAATATATCTTTTTCAATTGACCAAAATATTATTTTTAGGGTGAACTAATCAAAAACTATTGACAGGTTTTTAAGCAAATATATTGCTTAAAACTTGCTTTTTTTCTTACAAGTTGCATTTACTTTACAGAATTGCATTTAACTTTTTACTTGACGAATAATTATAATTAAGCATCTACTTTACATAAAAATTGACTTTTCCCATATTTTATGATAAAATATAAATGTTAACGTAAACTTAGAATAAGCACTTGGAGAAAGGCAAGTGTAATATTGTAACCTAGCATTGTTTCTGAAGAAGCAATAAAATACTTTGAAGAAAAAATAAAGGAGGGAAGCAAAGTTACACAGGAAAGATTAGAAGGCTTTTCTTTTGAAAAACAAAATCCAAATATTTTTGGACAAATAAGTGCTAACAATTAGAAAGGAGAAGAAAGCTTTATTCAGTTAGCAGTAACATAACATCAAATACAAATTAACGGAGGATATATCTTATGAAAGATATTAGAAAGCAGTACGAGATAGTGACAACTGGTAACAAGTACGATTTATTCAAGGCTGGAGAACATACAATGAGCATCATATACTCAGGCATCAAGGCAAACGAAATGCCAGAAACTGAGAGAATGTATGTTGAAGCCAATCATGTGGGCTGTTGTTTGCATTATAGCATGTATCTTGTTTCTTTATTACACGAAGCAGGAATTGAATGTTATTTTACAATAACGCCTGAAGAAGATGGTGGAAATCATTGCAGTGTGTTGTACTTTAATGAGAAAGGAGATAAAGTTATTGCTGATCCAGTGATGGATATAAAAGCAGGAACTGTTGACAAACATATGTGTATTCCATATAACGAATTTGTAAAAAATGCAATTCGACATGAGATTTCACATTATGATGTTTTTGGAATTAATGGAGAGGAGGCTTTTTTCAAGGAATTTTTATCTAATTGTAAACTGCAATAATTTGCAGTTGGTTAATAAAAAGTATCTTACGGGAGGTGAGGTACTTTTTTTTTGACAAAAAAGGAGATATTTGAAAAAAATGTCTAATTATGATATAATTATAATGGAATAGTTTAAATTTAAGGATGGTTCAATATGTTAAATGATAAAATTGAATTCTATGGTGAAATGCTATCTATGAGAGCTATTGCATTAAAAATAGGTGTCAGTAGAGATACTCTACAAAAGCATTTTGATAAATTTCAAGATATTTATGAAGCAGAAAAAATTTGTAGAAAAATAATAGAAGAGAAAAATGAAAGTTTAATTGAATATAATGGAGAATCATTAGCAATACAAACAATAGCGGAAAAAGAGAGAATAAAAGATGCTAAAACATTAAAAAAATATTATGAACAAACAGGAGATATTTATAAAGCAATAAAAAGATGTAAAGTTAATAAATATGAATATAATGGAGAAATGCTGACAATTAATGCTATTGCTCAAAGAGAAGGAATAAAAGGAGACACATTAAAAAAATATTATGATAAATATGAAGATATTTATTTAGCTGTAAATGAATGCAAAGAATTAAGAAGAAAATTAGAAGAATCCAAAATTGAATATAATGGAGAAAAACTAACTATAACAGAAATATCAAGAAAAGCGCGGTCTAAGTAAAACTTCATTAAAAAAATATTATGAACGAACAGGAGATATTTATGAGGCAGTAAAACAATATTATCAAAAAAAGGACGAATATGAAAGTAGTAGAATCGAGTATAAAGGTGAATTGAAGTTTTTAAGAACAATAGCTAAAGATGAAGGAGTAGCAGAAACTACATTGGATAGATATTACAAAAAATATGGTAATATTGATAAAGCAGTTTATATGGCAAAAATCCAGAGAAGTAGAAATCAAAAAGTAACAATCAGAAATACAGAATTAAGTTTGTCAGATTTATCAATTGTTTTAGGAATAAAAGAATCTGAATTGTTAAATATGTTGAATTCTGGAATGAAGATTGATGACATAAAAAAGTCAAAAACTAAAAAAACAAGAAAAAGTCCAATGTCAAATAAAAAGTTATTATTACCAAATGGACAATCGTTACTTGAATATTGTATTGAAAATGGACTGAATTTTTCGTGTATATATTATTCAATTAATACTTATGGAAAAACAATAGAAGAGGCAATTAAACATTATAAAGAAAAGGGACAAGAAATTCCATCAAGTTGGATATATGAAAAATATGGATTATTATTAAAACATTTATTATTAAACAATAACGTCAATAGTCAAAGAGTAGTTTCGTATATGAGAAAAGAAAATATATCTTTAAATGATGCATTGGAAGAATATGTATTAAGAAGAAACTCTAAAGAAGCAAACGTGGATTATGATTGGATGCACGAATTATATAGTGTATTAACTGATGAAAATATGAAAGATGAATATGATGCTTTCAAGAGTACATTTTATGTAACTGATCAGGAAGAAGAGTGTACAATAAAGAGTTATGATGAAGTTGAAAATTTACAAAGAAAATTATTACTTTATGAAATAGCAGAAGCATTTAAAGCAAATGTTTTTGAAGAAGCAGAGAAGGAAGAATTATTAAAAATATATGAAGTTACAGAAGATGAAGTGAAAACAATATTTTTAGATTTTTATAATTACTTTGAAAATAAAATAAAACTTACTGAAAAAGAACAAAAAAGAAAGGTGGAAATATCAGAGATAGCTAAAAAATGGTACTATCTTTCAGGAGATGAGAGAAAAGATATATTAGATATTAATAATGTTACTAATTATGAACAATCAGTAATTGAGGAACTATCTCAAAACATTACTAAATATAAAAATATTATTAATGCGAAAAATAATAAAAAAATGGAAAGAGTAAGCTTTAACGGAGAGTAATAATTTAGAAACAGAGATTGAAAAAATTGAGGAAAGAAACAAACGAGTTGATTTATGGCTTTTAATTCTTCTGTGATATTTTCCTGTTCTGCCAATTGTTTTATTAGCATGTTATATCTATTAGTTGCTGTTTTATCAATTTCCTGTAAGTGCTTACTTAATTTATCTTCCATTAGTAATATTGTATATTTTGCTTTCCTTTGAGTTTTTAAATAATTTAATCTCATTCTTCCATACTTTCCTAATTCATAATTTTTAGTATTGGAGATTACTAAGTTAGAAATATAGTAATCTCCACATTTTTTATAATCTATTTTCATATTTTTCTACATTTCAAAATCTATTTCATTATCTTCCTTCTCAAAATGGCTTGTATTGAGTTGCTTTTTAAAATTAATATACGGTTATTAAAATCTCTTATAAGGTCATCCTCGCAAGGATATGAAAATTTATGACACAACCATTTAAGAAACTTTTTTCTTTTACAAACTTTTCTGAAACATCTATTATCTCAGTTTGTTAGGTGTATTTTCCAATATATCCAATAATTGAACAAGATTTACTTGCATTAATATTTTGAATGATTTCAGTTACTGTTTTATCTGATAATTTAACTTTTCTTGTAAAAATTAGATAAACATTGTTATCTTCATCTATCCAATGATTTTTTTAGAATTGAACCAAAAAAATACTATTCTCTAAAACCCTAGAAAATAGTATCTTTATATAATAAAAACTGCTTTCAAGTTCTTTCGGATTTTATTGAAAACAGTTCTAAATATGGTCGAGGCGACCTGCCAAGTTATTTGTATATCAAGCATTTCCTATTATTTTGTGATACAAAATGTGTAACAAATTGACTACAAAATACAAAATGTAAAAAAATTTTAGAAAATGTTGAGTGAAGCATGACAAGAAAGAATGCCGACACATCAATGTTTTTCAAAGGTTTGTGTAACAAATAGCATTTAATTTGCACATGGCACAAAATAAAAGCAGATAAATTTGAATGTACTGAACCCAAAATGTTGGACAGTATAAATTAGGCTACTAACTGGGAATGTTCTCTGTATTGAACAGGGGACAT
>CAKOXK010000002.1 GCA_934130085.1 uncultured Clostridia bacterium | reverse complement strand
ATGTCCCCTGTTCAATACAGAGAACATTCCCAGTTAGTAGCCTAATTTATACTGTCCAACATTTTGGGTTCAGTACAAATAGACTGCTTTTTTTGTGGATAGTAAAATTATAATATTTCACCGAAAAAGTTTTAACATTATATTATTAAAATTTTTTCACTAGATAATTAGATTATAAAATAATTGGAATATTTTGAAAATCACTTCATATAATAAGAATAGTAGCTTATTAAAGATGCTAATACATATTATTTGAGGGGATTTTTATATGGAAAATGATAATTTTTATACAAGACAGGATCTTAGAGAAAATGATAATTTTAAAGAATATATTAAAGAACAATATACTAAGGAAGTGACAGAAGACGATGAAAGGAGAGAAATTTTAAGAAACATAATAAATACAAGAAAAGAGCTTCATAATGCAAACCGAAATTTTGATTTTGCAAATACGGATGAACTAATAGATTATTATATATATAAGATAAAATCTATGCAGTCAAAATTAGATGGCTTAATAAAACTTGCCAAGAAAAAGGGAATTGAGGTAAATAAAATTGCATAAAAGCTTTTTTATAAAAGTAATTTTACTTATGGATAAGCATAAAGTGTATAACAAAAAAAGAGAATTAATAGGTAATCAATAATAGACAATAAATAAAAATTTTATATAGCATAAAGTAAAATTGTCCAACATAGTATGTAGAAAAGGTGGTTGGACATGGATTCAAAAGTTATATTAACATTTATAGCGTGTATCGCTATTATATTAGTCTTTGGAAAAAGATTTTTATTTCCCTTAAAAAAGATAATTAAGCTTATATGTAATTCTATGATAGGCTTACTTATTATTTTTATAATAAATTTAGTTGGCAAATCATTTGAATTTCATATAGGCTTAAATATAATAAATGCAATAATTGTAGGACTCTTGGGTATACCAGGGGCGGGTTTACTAATTATACTCCAAATATTCTGCGGAATATAAGGAGATGTTTAAATTAGATTTCAAAATTTATAATAGTCGAACCTCATTCTACTGTTACTGATTTTGCAAGGTTTCTTGGCTTATCAACATCAAGTTTTTTGAATTTAGCTATGTAGTATGCAAGAAGTTGAAGAGGAACTACAGAAAGTATTGGAGATAGCAAATTATCACACCTAGGAATATGAATAACAGATTTTGCTTTCATACTCATGCCAATATCTGAATCTTGATTTGTTACTAAAATTACATTAGCTCCTCTTGTAACAACTTCTTCAAGATTGTTGAGTGTTTTTGATAATATAGAGTCATTAGTTGCAATACCTATAACATCAACACCATTTTCAATTAATGCGATAGGACCATGCTTTAATTCTCCAGCAGAGTATGCCTCAGAGTGTATATATGAAATTTCCTTAAGCTTCAAGGATCCTTCCATTGCAACTGCATAATCTGAAAGCCTTCCTATAAAGAACATATCATCATTGTGATAAATATTTTTAGCAATATCCTTAATTTGATCTGTATCAGATAAAATAGATTTTACTTTTTTAGAAAGAGCTAGAATTTGTTCTTTCATTTCAAATGCCATGCTATCTGATAACGTAGAAAGTTTTTCACCAATATAAAGAGAGAGTATTGTTAAAAGAACAACTTGACATGTGTAAGCCTTGGTTGATGCAACTGCAATCTCACACCCAGCATGAGTATAAAGTACGTAATCTGATATTCTAGTGATTGAAGAGCCAACAACATTTACAATTGATATTGTTGTTGCACCATTGCTTTTGGCAAGCTTTAAAGCTGCGATTGTATCAGCCGTTTCGCCAGATTGACTTATAAAAATACAAAGTGTTTTGCTATCTATAAGAGGATTTCTGTATCTAAACTCAGAAGCGGTATCAACTATTGTATCAAGTCTAGCAAATTTTTCAAAAGCATATTTAGCTGCAAGCCCAGCATGCATAGCAGTACCACAAGCAATTATATAAATTTTATTAAAATTCTTAAAATCTACATCATCAATTGGAAGATTAATTTTTTCATTAGCATTGGTAAATGATGTGCCAATGGTTTCTCTAATTGCCTTAGGTTGATCATAAATTTCTTTAAGCATATAATCATCAAAACCGTTTTTATCATAAGAAATCGCATCATAATCAACACTTGTAGGCTTTTTATTAATTGAATTCAAATCTATATCATAGAATTCAAGAGTGTTTTTATAAATAATTCCAATTTCAAAATCATTTATAAAATAAAACTTATTTGTATGATTTAAAATAGCAGGAATATCAGAAGCAATATAATTGCCATCCGAAGCTGAGCCAACCACAATAGGGCTATCTTTTTTTGCGATGAAGATTCTATCAGGAAAAAGAGGAGAAATCATTTCAATAGCATAGCTACCTTCCAAATTTTTCAACGCCATAGAAAATGCACTAAGAATAGAGCAATCGTTTTTATGAAAATAATAATGAATTAGGTTAGGAACAACCTCTGTATCAGTATCAGAATGCAAAACATAACCATTATCAATAAGAAATCTTTTTAGAAAATCGTAATTTTCAATTATCCCATTATGAACAACGTAAAACTCATTAAAATTATCAACTTGGGGATGAGCATTTTTATCAGAAGGTTCACCATGAGTTGCCCATCTTGTATGCGCAATGCCAACAGTGCCATCAATATTTTTATTTGAAACAATACTTTCAAGTTTGTTAACTCTACCCTTAGACTTGAAAAGAGAGACACTAACAAGACTATGAATATCATCGGAAAACTTCGTTAAATTAGAATCTATCAAAGATGAAGAAGAGTTTATAACAGCAAGCCCAGAAGAATCATATCCCCTGTATTCCAAAGACAAAAGCCCATCAATAAGAACTGGACAAGCTCTTTTACTACCTATGTAACCAACAATTCCACACATAAAACTAACAATCAATGCAATATTAAATTATGTAAAATTATATATTTACTATAAAAATTACGTAAAAAATAAAACATTGAATCCTTAAATAGATTTAAATTTTTAAAGGAAAATTCATAAACCTTATAATATTTTATACAATAAAAAAGAAAATAGTTCAATAGGAAAAGTAAAAGAGAAAATTGGCAATAAAATACAAAAAAAGCAAAATATATTGACAATTGGAATATATTATTGTATTATGAATATAATAATAATTGCAATTTAATTGCAAGGCAGGTGCGACTGCTAAAATAACTCAAAAAGCGGGGAAAGGTATAGCCTTTCAAAGTCGGTTAGGCGACTGGAAAACCTAAAGTTCATGGTAGAGTATAGCTCTACAAGGTTGATTGGGCAACGGTAAAATCGCACATTAAGGGAGAGGGATTATGGTACTGCGGTACGAAAATACTCTCCCTTTTCATTTTTTTCTGGAGGGGATAAATAATATAAATGAGATTTTTTCTAGCACAAAAGGAGTTTATAGGAATAATAGCTAAAAGCCAAAAGGAATTTGAAAAGAATTTAAAAAATAAGAAGATATTATTTGTGTATGAGAACAATGACAAGTCAATAGGAGCAGAAGAAATGTTTTTTCCAACGACATCATTTTACCATTTAACTGGAGTGAGAGCTTATGATTCGAATAATAATTTGTTAAATAGTTATAAATTCTATAAACTTTTAAAAAAAGGAGGAATTGACGAATCAAAATTAAAAATAAAAGACGAAACCACATATTATAAACTGGAAGTATTACCGCAATTAATGAAAATTGATAGGATGGCAAATATGATTGGAAATTTTACAGAAGACAGATTATTTTTGCAAACTAATAAAATAGTAGGGAATGTTAATGCATGTATGGGCTTTGTAAAAAATGAAAAAAAATTATATATTCCAAACACTGCCTTAAAAGAAGATATTAGAGGTTTGACAAATGATAGGAAAAGGGTTGTAGCAACTTTTAAAAAGGAAATGAATGAAATTTACTATAAAAATATTACATATTTAAAGCAAAAATATGAGCTTATAAACCTTTTAAAAAATCCTAGAATGCAAAATAAAGTGGATTTAAACAATATATATTCTTGTGATAAATTTATAAACAAAGCAATATATGATTTTAAAATTAACAAAAATAAAAGTTAAAATGATTGAATTCAATATTGGAATTTTAATTAATCTTTTAGATTAATTAAAATTTAACAATGCTAAAATATCACGAAAGCCTTGTAAAATCAATGCTTTTCAGAATTGTGTAAAATTTGTGTAATAAGAAAAAAGCTTAAATTTTTAAAATGCAAAATTGAGGAATTACTTATTCAGAGTAAGAGTTCCTCGATTTTTATTTTTTAATTAATCTAAAAGCTTAATAAAAAAATAAAAAGAGACATAAACGCAGTAATAGCAATGCTTTACGGGATTTTAAATGAAAAATTTGAAGAAATATTTGTAAAGCAAATTGTGAAAGAAACTTTCAAGGAGGTTCTTTTTAATGAAAACTTTAGAAAGAATAAAAAATATTGAGATAAGCGGTGAAAATTGTATTAACAATAGAAAATCAATTAACAAAGATAGAAAGCAAGAATCTGGGGTAACTTTAGTCGCAATGGCTGTAACAATTGTTGTTCTTATGATGATTGCAATTCCTTGTATTTCAAACATAAAAACAGTTAGTGAGACAGATAAATTTACAAAGTTAAAAAATGACATAACAAATCTAGAAGAAAGTATTTCACAAGTATATGGAGAGAATGACAATATTTCAAAAATAGGTCCAAGGTATACAGGAGACACAGGTTCAAGTTCATTTTTATATATTAATCAAGGTGAAATTGGAGCACAAAAAACTTCAAAGGATGTAGTAAAAAATCCAAATGACAAAGAAGATTACTATGTAATAGACGCAAGTAAGCTTAAAAAGAATTTGAAATCTAAATATGGAATTGGATTAGCTGATTTAAATTATGGAAATAATAATTATGGAATAAGTGCAATGTTAACTGAATTAAATACAAAAGATGTATATATTATAAATGGAGAAAGTAGAACCATTTATTATACAGAGGGAGTTAAATATAAAAGTGGTGCATCTGGAAAAGAATACATTTATTATAGACTTCCAGAAGCTTATACAAAAGTTACAATGAATACAAAGTGTAGAGCAAATACACCTGTGTTAAAGAAAGGAATGACTCCAGTAAAATTTGAAGTAACAAACGGAAAAGGTGAAAGAAAAACGGTTACGACAACTGCAGACGATGCAAATTGGTATAATTATTGTGAAAAAAGATGGGCAAATGCAAGAACAGAAGATGGTAGCTTATGGGTATGGATACCAAGGTTTGCATATAGAATAAACAAGCCTGATTCATCAGATAAAGAACAAAAAGGAACGACAAGTATAGTATTTCTAGATGGATTAACAGACAAATATTATGACGATAATGGGAAAGAGGGTACAGCAAAACGTTGCCAATCAATAAATGACATAGTTGATACAACAACAGGTTACACAGTTCATCCAGCATTTACAAATGAAAGCTCAATAGGATACAGAAATGGTGGATGGGATTCAGAATTGTATGGAATATGGGTTGCAAAATTTGAAGCAGCTTATGCAATAAAGGAAGATGATGGAATATTAAAAGCAAATGTAACAGCGAATAAATGTAATGTATCAAGTGAAATAAATTATTTCTATTCAAAAGTATGGGCACCATGGGATATTGCAAAAACAGAAAACCCAACTGTAACGAGTGACTATTGGGTAACTGCCAGAAACCATGTAGATGGAATATATGGAGCAACAACTACCTCAATTAAATATCCAACGTTCCAAGGATCCAGTTATTCTATGAACTACATAAGCCCAAATGATGCATACTTGTTACCAAAAAAATTAACTGCTACTGGAAATATTTATGGATTAGCAAGCGATACAGATAGCCACCTAATAAAAAATAGCGAATGGGGAGCAGTAGTTTATTTAAGTCAAAGTTGGTATGGATTAGAAAAGACTGAAATAGCAACAAATAATAAGAACTTCAATAATTCTGGGGTTGCAACTCATGTGTATGCGGGGACAGGATATAATAATGAGGGAAAAGTATGGAATGATGCAACTATAACAAGAGGTAATTCGGCATCAACCACTGGAAATATTTATGGAGTATATGATATGCGTGGGGGAACCTGGGAAAGAGTTGCTGCATATATAAATAATTCAACTGGTTCATGGGCGAGAAGCACATTCGGGGCAAGTATGACGCAAGATGGAGATAAAAGTACTAAATATACAACAGTTTATCCAAGTAATGAAACCAGTTCCACAGATACAAATGACAAAAAAAGTCAAGCTAATTATGAAGCTAGTAGTAAAATATATGGAGATGCAATAAGAGAAACCTCAACTAAAGGAACAGATATATCGTCATGGTACTCAGGAGTATCCCAATTTCCAGCACAGGAGGCACCATTTTTTATTAGAAGTGGAAGCTATAGAAAAGCAGATGAATGTGGAATGTTTGGTTTCTTAGGAGTTAATGGTTATAATATTTATCATATAGGATTCAGAGTCACTTTAATATAAAAACGTAAAAGATAGTAATCACTAAAAAAATAAGAAGAAATCTAAAATAAAAATGATGACAGACATATAAGTTTTTAAGCTTAATCAAGAGAATAAATTCTAGTAAAGGGTTAACGACTTTACAATATTTATAATCCACTCAAGAACTTTACATAATTGATTTATACGTTTAAAAGTGTTATAATTTGACTGTAATTGTATTATTACTAAAGCCATTTATTTATGGCTATAACATTTTTTACTTAAAGAAGGAGGAGATATTATGTTTGATGATGAACTTAGAGTAGAGCAATTTGAGTGTTGGGAACCATCAAACAAGGTTACTACCACATCTTTGAAAAGGTTGATAAAGGCAATAAAGGAAGATCAAAATTTTACGAAGGAAGAAAAGGCAATACATATTAATGATGACATAGTTGATGATTTACAAATAATTGTATATTTAGAGAGGAAATATGAGTTTCCTGGAGTTTCAAGATGGATGAGCGACTATATCAAGGAAATAAATGTAAAGATACACCGGTGTGATGAATTATGTGCTTGCTATGTTGAAATAAACCAAATACAAGTTGGATTATTTACTACATTTGCACATTTTTCTAATGATGAAAATGGGAATGCTGTTCTTCAAATTAAGACAGGTGTACATAGTCTTAATGAAAAAAATATTAATACTAGAGAAAGTATATTTGCTGTAGATTATATTGAGAACCTTTCCAAATACATTGCTAAGATATATTTATATGCTAGTAAACTGTTAAAGATGTATAACATAAAAGAGTACGTAATAACAGATCCGATACGAATTATTTTTTAGTTTAAGTGAAAAATGCTAAGAAAGAACCTGTCATATAAAAAGGCAGGTTCTTTTTTGTACTTTAATATTAATAATTCTTAGCTTTATTTTTATAAAAGCCACAAGAATGAATCATTTTTTCTATATCAGATAAAGGAGCTTAGGAAAAATCTTTTGGTGTATGATATTTTAGTCATGATATTTACACGTGCATCAGGGCATTGAGCAGAAAAAGAAACAGCTACCAGCATTTCAAATGGAGTTTGAAAATCGAGGCTGCATTTTGAATTTGGATATGCTTCATGTAATGTTTGATAAATTAAATAGGCCTTATTTTTAGAAACCATAATACATTCACTTTCTACATTTTATTAAAAAATTATATTTAAAATACAGTCTTTATTTTAATACAAAATAAGGGAAAAGTCTAGAAACAAGATTATCAACTTTTTTATTAAGCTTTTAGATTAATTAAAATTTAACAATGCTAAAATATCACGAAAGCCTTGTAAAATCAATGATTACGCAGCCTGTGTAAAAATTGTGTAATAAACTTTTTATAAAGTAAATAAAAATTAAAAATCAGAGCAAAACTTACAGAGAGTAAGGAAGCCCTGATTTTTATTTTTTAATTAATCTAAAAGCTTAATTAAAAATGAAAAAGCACGTTAAGCTCAGTAATACCAATGCTTTGCTAGATTTTATAAGGAGATAACTAAAAAATGAAAAGCTCTAAAAATAAAGCAGAAAATGCAATTACATTAATCGTTCTTGTAATCACAATAATAGTAATGTTAATAATAGCAGGAATAACATTAACACAAACATTGAGTAACAATGGATTATTATCAAAAACGAAAAAAGCAGCCATAATAGTTGACTTTACAAAGTATAGTGAAGAATTTGAATTATATAAAACAGAAAAAATAATATCAAATGAAAACTTTTATATAGAAAGCCTAAATGCCGGAAAAGATTCATTAACATATAACACCAAAACAGAGGAAGAAAAGAAACAAGGTGGAAATATAAAAACAATAATAAAAGACTTAAAAGAAGAATATATAGATAATTTTGAAGTAATAAAAGGAGAGCTACTATACAAATCACAAGATAAAGCAATGTTAGAAATAGCAAAAACATCAGGAATAGAAATAAATCCATACAACATAGATGAAGGAGGAGAACTAAAATCATCAGAAACAAACTTAATGTTAATGGATAGTCAAGGAACACTAACTTTACCAGAAACAGTAACATCAATAGGAGCAGGAGCATTTTCAAATACAGCAGGATTAAAGAAGGTAGTAATTCCGTATTCATGCAAAGAAATAAAAGCACAAGCATTTTATAATAATGCAGAAATTGAAGAAGTAATATTTGAAACAAAAGAAAATTCTGATGGAACTGTCGAAGGATGTGAAGGATTAGGAGGTGCTGCATTTCAGGGATGCACAAATATAAAAGAAATAAAATTGCCATGCTCATTAAATTATTTAGGTAATCAAGTATTTTATGCATGTACTACACTTGAAAAAGTAAATATTCCTCCACAAATAAAATACTTAGGTTGGCGGAACATTTCATTCATGTACAAAACTAAATGATGTGACATTTGATGGGAATAATACTGAAACAATCTCAGCATGTGCATTTTATAATGATGTAAATTTAAAAAATATAAAAATAACCAAAAAAGTAAATAATATTTCTTCAGAAGCATTCGGAAAGTGCAAATCCCTAGTAGATATAAAAATAGATCCTAGCAACGCAAGTTATGAATACAGTAACGGTATGCTACAAACTAAAGGAGAAAATAGAAAAATTGTTTTTTTATCTAGTAAATATTATGAAGGCAAAACAGAACTTAGTATTCCAGATGGAACGAAGGAGTTTGATACTTATTTTAGTAATTTAAAAATAACAACATTAAAGGTACCACAATCAATTGAAAAATTGCCTGAAGTTGGTTCAAAATATCCTAAAACACTTAAAAACATTATTATAGATGATAAAAATGAAAACTTTAAAGTAAGTGAAAAATGTATTTATACCAAAAAATCTCCTATAAATCTAGTATATTGTTTTTCTGATGCAGCAGAAATAACATTAACTGAAAAAGTTGAAACAATTAATAGTGACTATCCATTTCAAGGTTGTTTAAATGCCACAGTAATAAATATTCCTGATACAGTAACATATTTTGGAGCAGCTATTACATCAACAGCCGGTAGAAAGGTAAAAACATTAAATATTGGAAGCAAAGTAAAAAATTTTTCAACATGGGCTTTTAGAGGTTCAATTGGAGTAAAAGTAAATGTATCAAATGATAATCCTTATTTAAAAGTTGAAAATGATATTTTGTATTCAAAAGATGATAAAATAATTTATTCTGTATTATATAAAATTAAAGGAGAATTTACGTTAAAAAGTGGTATAACAAGAATTTATGCATTTTGTTTTGCAGATCAATATGAAATGACAGATTTGAAACTTAATAAAGATGTACAAACAATAGAAAATCAAGTTTTTATGGGATGTAATAAATTAACAAAACTATATTTACCAGAATCAATTAAGAGCCTAAATGGAAGAACATTTGAAAGTTGCAATAATTTGAAGGAGGTACACATACCAAAGAAAAAAGATTCAATAGCAGATGCACCATGGGGACTTTCTATTGGTGAAAGAGGAATATATTGGGATGCATAATATGTAGGATATAATAATAAACTTTTTATAAAGTAAATAAAAATTAAAAATCAGAGCAAAACTTACAAAGAGTAAGAAAGCTCTGATTTTAAATAGAAATTATTTTATTGGCTTTAGAATTTTATTATATCTAAAATAAATTTATAGGTTATAATCACAAATATCTTTTAATACACAATCTTTGCAATTTGGATTTTTCGAATGACAAATTGCTCTACCATGGTCTATAAATAAGTGGTTAATATTTTTCCAATTGCTTTTTGGAAACTCTTTTAACAAATCTTGTTCAATTTTTGATGGATTGCTTTCATGTGAAAGTCCCAATCTATTAGCTAAACGTTTACAATGAGTGTCAACAGCAATTCCTTGAGGATTGTCAAATGCTTCAAGCATAATAACATTGGCACTTTTTCTTCCAACCCCAGGAATTAAAAGTAATTCATCAAATGAATTTGGAACTACTCCATTAAAATCTTTTTGAATTTTCATTCCAGCAGCTTTAAGATTTTTAGCCTTATTTTTATAAAAACCACAAGAATGAATCATTTTTTCTATATCAGATAAAGGAGCTTCGGCAAAATCTTTTGGTGTATGATATTTTTTAAACAGGTCTTTAGTCACGATATTTACACGTGCATCAGTGCATTGAGCAGATAAACAAACAGCTACCAGCATCTCAAACGGAGTTTGAAAATCGAGGCTGCATTTTGAATTTGGATATGCTTCATGTAATTTTTGATAAATTAAATAGGCTTTATTTTTAGAAACCATAATACATTCACTTTCTACATTTTATTAAAAATTTATATTTAAAATATAGTCTTTATTTTAATACAAAATAAGGGAAAAGTCTAGAAATAAAATTAATTAATTGTATAACCTCCTAAAAGTTGGTAATAATCTTATTAGTAATTTTTAGGAGGATTTACTATGCGTGAAGTAAATAAAAAAGACAGTAAGAAAGAGCAAGAAAAAGTCGAAATTTTTAGCCAAAAAAGAAAAGCGTTGAGCATGTTAGGTTTTCTTATTTCGATAGTGCTTCTTACAATAGCAATTTTTCTTTCAATGAAACAAGAAAAAGCTGATAGGTTAGCAAGGATTGAAAATTCTGAAACGAATATTACTAAAATTGCAAGTTCAGATATTAGTAAAAATATAAATGAGGTGAAAGAAAAAAAGAATGCGAATAAAACTGATGGTGCAAAAGAAAATAATACAAGTAGTGATAGCGAGTTAAACAAAGAAACAAAACAGACAAGTAGCTCAAAGGCCGTTAAAGAAAATAGTAATGAAGCAAGTAGCAATTCGAGAAAAAACAGTAACAAAAATTCAACAAACTTATCAGATAATAGTGAGAAAACAAATATTGAACAAACTTCTACAGAAAACAACGAAGAGAATAATAATAACGATGGAAATGAGCTATCAAATTTTGAACTAGAAGATGATGACATCGAAAATGCAAATGCGAATGTAAATGTAAATGCAAGTGTGAAAGCAAATGTTGTGGTAGAGAAAAATGTAGATTCCAATGACAATGCAGGTGAAGGTTCTTCAACTGACGACTCCTTTATCAAACCTTGTAATGGAGAGATAATAAGGACATATTCAATGGATAGTCTAGTTTATTCAGATACTTTGCAAGAGTGGATTACTCATAGAGGAATTGATATAAAAGGTGAGATGTATCAAGAAGTAAGAGCTACACAATCAGGCACGATAAAATCAATTAAAAATGATCCACGTTATGGTACAAGTATTATAATTGAGCATAAAAATGGTTTTAAAACTGTATACTCGTGCTTACTTGGAACAAGAGATGGTCTTGAAGAAAATCAAGAAGTAAAACAAGGAGATGTAATTGGAAAGATTGGAAACTCTGGAGTTTTTGAAACAGCAGATGGAGCGCACTTACACTTTGAAATGCTTAAAGATGATGAGTACGTTAACCCCAATATTTATATAAAATAATAAAAATTTCAAAAATACACAATGTAATGCAATTGTAATAAAAGCGCTAAACCTTTAAAACTTAACATGTTACGACACAACTCGACATAATTCTCTTTGACTTTTTAGCAAAAAAATGATAGCATACAATCATCTTAAGAAAAGCAGGTGAAATAAAATGATTTACCAAGATGATATTTTAAATTTACAGTCAAATATTAAAGAGAAAATCGGACAAAAGATAATTGTAAAAGGATCATTAGGAAGAAGTAAGTTGTTTGAAAAAGAAGCTACTATTGAGAAGGCTTATCCCAATATTTTTGTGGTTAAGTATGAAGAGAACGAAAGAAATGTCTCATATCAATACAAAGATGTTTTAACTAGAACTGTTGAAGTCGATGTTTTTGATGGCACTGGTTATAGCCCACTAGTACCACCAGCAGAAAAAGTTAAAAGAGAAAGAGCGGTATCTGTTTAAACCTAAACATGATAAATATTTATAATGCAAAAATGTTTTATACAAAAACTTTCGTAAAAAGCAAGTCATTCTAAATAAAACTAAAAGTATTAAATTTGGTTTTCTTTAAGATGACTTGCCCTTTTGTTTTATATGAAAAGAGAAAATTAACTTTATTATTTAAAAAAGCTTTAATATTATATTGTTTTTCGAAGCCTTGCTCGCTGCAATCTTCGTTAGTCAATACTAACTTTCGGAAGATTGCACCATTCGCGCTTCGCTTGATCGCTGCGCGACTTTCTTAAACAATATAATATTAAAGTTTTTTTTCTAATCAATTTTGCTGCATTTCATGAATATATTGAACCCCTCCATCATAAAATTAAACAAAAAGCTTAGTGGGAGGATTTTTAATATGGCAATAGAGCTTGAAAAAGGCAGTTTAAATATAAATCAAATAATTGCACAAAAGAGTTTAACAGATACGGTGGATTCTGATTGTATTGTTCCTGATGTGAAGCCTGATATTCTAGAGATTGTTGGAACATCAGGAGTAATTAATATTTACAAAAAAGAGTTGTCTGACGGCAAAATTAGAGTAGATGGATCTATTCAGGCTTATATTATGTACTATGGTGAAGAAGATAAGAAAAAATCTGTAAGGAGTATAAATCATACGCTTGATTTTTCTGAGATAATTCAACTTGATGGTGCTAAAAGTGAAATGATGGAATCAACAATCGTCACTCTTCAAAGCATAGATTGCAAGATTATAAATGAAAGAAAAATAAGTATCAAGGCTAGTGTAAGTTACAATGTTAAGGTATTTTCAAATAGTAATGAGGAATATGTAAATAATGTAAAATTACCTGATATACAAAAAATGGAGAAGAGTTTAAGCGTAAAATCTGTAATAGGAAGTGCAGAAACAAAAACAAGTGTAAATGAGAAAGTTTCGATTGATCCTTCAGATGATTTAGCAGAAATTTTGAAAGTATCAACCACATTTTCATCAACAGAAAACAAAATAAGTTATAATAAGGTCTTAACTAAGGCAGATTTAAATTTAAAATTAGTATATCTAACTGAAGATGGAAGAGTGGGAATAATTAAAAAATCATTTCCTATTATGGGATTTGTTGATATGAAAGATATAAGTGATGATAGTTTTTGCCATAGTGAGATTGAAATAAGAAATATGGTACTAAAACCATCACAAAACCGCGAAGACCATAGTATATCAGTTAACTTTGAAATTGGAATAAAAGTTACAGCGTATCAAAGTAAAACTATAAATGTGATAGAAGATTTGTATAGTCCTAGTAGAAACCTTGCTTTTAAGCAGAAGAGTATAACTGCAATCTCAAGCAAGAGTGAGTACAGAGCAACATTTAATTTTAGTGAGAAGCAAAATATTGGAATTACAAATGAAAGAGTAATTGATATTCAATCTAATGTATTAACAAATAGTATAAGAAACGAAGATGGAAGCATTGCAATAAGTGGAAATGCTGAATTTGCAATAATGCTTACGAATGAGGAAAATACATCTATGAAAATAAAAAATGTTAGTATTCCATTTGTGTACAAAATGGCCGCAAAAGATGTAACGCCCAAAACTGGAGTATCATTAAATCAATATGTAATTAATGAAAATTATAACATTCTTCCTGGAGGGGAGATAGATTTTAAAGTAGACATAGTATTTATTGCAAGTACAACAAACATAACAAATATCAGATTAATTGATAGTATTGAAGAAAGCAAAGAAGATAGTAAAAAAAGAGCAAATATGGTTATTTATTTCACGAAGGATGGAGATACACTTTGGAATATTGCAAAGAACTTTAGAAGTACTGTAAACAATATAAAAGAAATAAATAATATGGAAGATGATAAAATACAAAGTGGCATGCAGTTATTTATAATTAGTTAAAAGATTATTAGATGGTTAAAACTAAAATGGAGTGCGTGTATGGATAAAATCTACTCAAGGTTTAGAATTCCAAAAATTAAAATAGTAAGACCAAACTTTCAAAATCAAAACAGAGGCATACGGAAGAAAATGTTGTATTGTAAATAAAAAAAGACTAATATTTTATCTGATGCTTGTAGTAATTGTAATTGCATATATAACAGCAATTACAATTATAAACTCAATAAATCCAACGTTGGAAAGGCAATCAAGAGTAATTGCAAAATCACTTGCTGAGAGAATCTCAAATGAAGCAATGAAGGAAGCAATGCAAGGTGTAAAATACGAGGACTTGTGTAATATTGAAAAAGATAGTGATGGAAACATCAAAATGCTAAATTTAAATGTAATAACTGTTAATAACATATCATCAAAAATTGCTCTAAAAATGCAACAAGACCTAAAAAATAATGAGAAAGACACGGTAAGCATAAGTCTTGGAAGCTTAACTGGTAACAAAATATTAGCAGGTAGAGGTCCCAAAATACATGTAAAAATTACAACAATGGGAGCTGTTCAAACCAGCGTAAAATCTGAGCTTACTGAAGTTCGGAATAAATCAATCATTACATAAAATTTATTTAAATATACACTGCAACATGAGTGTAATTACCCCATATAAAGATACAGATGATGAAGTCACAACAGAAGTGCTTCTAGCAGAATCAGTAATAGTAGGAGACATACCAGAAACATACTATAATCTAAAAGGGGTAACAGAAGATGATACCTTGAATCTATTTTAAGTAAAGTCAAATGTTGCTCATTATGAATAATTTTGTAATAAACTCTAATGTGAATTGAAAAGGTAGAAGATAGTTATTGACTAAAATCATTTGTAACTCACTTGAAACTTTTTTTGAACAAGTGTATTGCCAAATACTCTGAAAAGGTATAAAATACTGGCAATACATTTATTTTTTATCGGAAAAATATACTATAAAAAGGATGTAAACTATGTTGGAATTTTGTATTCATTTATAAATATGACAAGTGCATTTTTTACAAAGTAAAAGTATTAGCGTAAGGAGTTTTATGAAGAGTATCTGGAAAGAAAAAGAAGAACAAGAAAAATTAATAAATGAAAAAGAACATATAAAAGAAAAATTTGGACTTCATGATTTAGCATCGGAAATATTAGCCAAAAAAAACTTTAAATCTGATGAAGAAATCGAAAGATTTTTAAACCCAAAAAGAAGCGATTTCAGAGATCCTTTTCAAATGCCAGATATGCCAAAATGTATTGATAGAATTATAAAAGCAATTGACAACAAAGAAAAAATCATAGTTTATGGTGATTATGATGCAGACGGAATAACAAGCTCAACAATTTTAAAGAGATTCTTTGAAGATTTAGGGGTTGATGTTTCTGTATATATTCCAAATAGATTATCAGAGGGATATGGCTTAAACAAAGAAGCGGTCAAGAAAATTGCAAGTGAAGGGTATAATTTAATAATTACAGTTGATTGTGGAATTACATCAGTTGAGGAGGTAGAGCTGGCAAAAGAGCTTAAAATTGATGTTATTATAACAGACCACCATGAACCAGGAGAAAAATTGCCACAAGCAATTGCAGTTGTTGATTGCAAGAGAAGTGATAGTCAATATGAATTTAGAGAATTGGCTGGATGCGGAGTGGCATTTAAATTAACACAAGCACTAGCAAAAAGATTAAATATTAATGAAAACGAATACTTAAAATACATTGATATAGCTTGCATAGGAACAATTTCGGATATAGTTCCATTAGTTGATGAAAATAGAACAATTGCAAAGCTTGGCTTACTATTAGTAAACCAAACCAAAAACATCGGATTAAGAGAACTTCTAAGATTAGCAGGATTTAAAAAAATAGATGCTGAAACAATATCATTCGGAATATCACCAAGAATCAACGCATGCGGAAGAATGGGACACCAAGAAGATGCACTTAATTTGTTTTTAACAAATGATATAATCAAAGCACGTAAGCTAGCAAAAAAACTTGATGACTACAATAAAGAACGTCAAGCAATTGAAAAAAGAATTTTCAATGAGGCGGAAGAAGAAATAGCATTAAACCATGAAAATGACAAGCCTTGCATAGTGCTAGGCAAAGAAAAATGGCATCATGGAATAATAGGAATAGTTTCATCAAAAATCACAGAAAAATACTACAAACCAAGTATACTAGTATGTTTTGAGGGAAAAGACTCAAGAGGTTCAGGCAGAAGCATCAAAGGTTTTGATTTACATGAAGCACTTTTAAAATTAAATGATTTGCTTGAAAATGCAGGTGGACATAGTATGGCAATAGGCTTAAGTTTAGAAACATCAAAATTTGAAGAATTCAAACAAAAATTCGAACAATATGCTGAAGAACACATAACGAGCCAAATGCTACAAAAAGAAATTGAAATTGATAAAGAAATTGATAAAAATGATATAAGAATAGATTCAATTAAGGAACTAGAAATATTAGAACCTTATGGAGAAGGCAACAAAAAAATAAATATTATATATAAAAATTTGAAAATCACATCAATAAGGGCATTGTCAGAAGGAAAACATATAAAACTTAATTTGCAAGATGATAATATAAACCTTGATGCAATAGGATTTAACATGGGAGAATACTCAAAATGTTACCAAATTGGGGATAGAGTAGATGTGGTTGGAAATATAGAAATAAATAAGTTTAACAATACAGAAAAAGTACAGATAAGTTTGAAGGATATGAGAAAAGCGGTGGAGGATTAGAAGATTGCACCATTCGCACTTCGCATGTAAGCTACGCGGCTTTCCGAAACAATATGAATTAATTAATATTAAATATTATATTGTTTTTCGAATCCTTGCTCGCTGCAATCTTCGTTAGTCAATACTAACTTTCGGAAGATTGCACCATTCGCGCTACGCTTGATCGCTGCGCGGATTTCTCAAACAATATAATATTTAATATATATAGAAAGGATATAGAAAGGATTTGTTATGTCAGAGGTTAAAGATGTTACAATTGAAGATGTTTTGCAAGAGGTTAAGAAACATAATAAAAAGGCTGATTTAAAGCTCATTAAGAAAGCATATAATTATGCCTGCGCTCATCATGGTGATCAGAAGAGAAAATCTGGAGAGCCTTATATAATTCACCCTATTCAAGTTGCATATATTTTATCAACATTAGGGCTTGATGATGCAACTATTTGTGCTGCTTTAATGCATGATTTAGCAGAGGATACTGATGTTACAATTGATGACATTGCAAATGAGTTTTCAAGAGAGATTGCCGAGATGGTTAATGGTGTAACTAAACTTGGCAAGATTAACTATGTAAGTGCTGAGGAGCAACAAGTTGAGAATTATAGAAAAATGTTTCTTGCTATGGGCAAAGATATTCGTGTTATTCTTATAAAATTAGCTGATAGACTTCATAATATGAGAACTTTGAGGTATTTATCAAGAGATAGACAGATTGCTAATGCTAAAGAAACATTGGAGCTTTATGCTCCTCTTGCTAATAGACTTGGAGTGTATTCTTTAAAATGGGAGCTTGAGGATTTATCTTTTAAATATTTATATCCTGAAGATTATAGAGAAATTGTTGAGGGAATTAATAAGAAGAGAGATCAGAGACTTAAATTTATTGATGAGATTATGGATGAGATCAGAGCTCAACTAAAAAAGAATCATATTGTAGCGGAGGTTACAGGCAGGGCTAAGCATTTATATTCTATTTATAGAAAGATGCAAAGAGATAATAAAACACTAGATCAGATTTATGATTTATTTGCTCTTAGAATACTAGTAAATTCAGTTAAAGATTGCTATGCAGCTCTTGGTATTGTGCATGAACTTTTTACTCCAATGCCTGGTAGATTTAAAGATTATATAGCTGTTCCAAAGCCTAATATGTATCAATCTTTACATACCACATTAATTGGACAAAATGGAACTCCATTTGAGGTTCAAATTCGTACATATAACATGCACAGAATTGCCGAATATGGTATTGCTGCACATTGGGCTTACAAGGAGCAAAGTTTTTTAAGAGGAAAAAAGGAAAATGTAGTAGTTACAGAAGACAAGTTATCTTGGCTTAGAGAAAGCCTGGAGTGGCAAAAAGATATTGAAGATCCACAAGAGTTCTTAGCAACATTAAGAACAGAGCTTTTTGAGGATGAAGTTTATGTATTTACACCAAAAGGTGAAATAAAAACATTACCAAAAGGAAGTACACCAATAGATTTTGCTTATATGATTCATGCTGAAATTGGAAACAAAATGATAGGGGCAAAAATCAATAGCAAAATGATGCCTATAATTACAAAATTAAATAATGGTGATATAGTTGAAATATTAACAAGTGATAATAGCAAAGGACCAAGTAGAGATTGGCTTAAATTTGTAAAAAGCACACAAGCTAAAACTAAAATTCAACAATGGTTTAAGAAAACAGAAAGACAAGAGAATATTGAAAAAGGAAAAAACCTAATTGATAAAGAAATAAAAAGAATTGGAATGCAATATGATGAATTATTCAATGAAAAATACTATGCACCAGCATTTCAAAAATATAGTTTCAAAACATCTGATGATATGTTTGCAGCGGTTGGCTTTGGCTCAATAGGAGCAGGTAAAGTAATAACAAGAATATTAGAAGAATACAGAAAATACAACAAAGAAACGCAAAATGTTGTAGAAGAAAAAATTGAGGAACTACAAGAGAAAAAGAATGATGGAAGACCATCAAGAACAGGAGTAATTGTTAAAGGAATAGACAATTGCTTAATAAAATTATCAAAATGCTGCAATCCAGTTCAAGGCGATGATATAATTGGGTATATAACAAGAGGAAGAGGAGTTACAGTACATAGAACAGACTGCAAAAATGTAAAAGACTTGTTAAAAGATGAAGGAAGAATAATAGAGTGTTATTGGGATACTGAAAAAGATACCTCATATAATGTAGATATTACAATATTTGCAAATGATAGAGAAGGTTTGCTAGGGGATATAATAAATGTAATTTCAACATCATCTGCAAAATTGATTGCAGTTTCAGCAAAAGCAAATAAAGAAAAGATTGCAACAATTGAAATGACAATTGAAGTTAAGAATATAAATGATTTGACCAAAACACAGAGGGAACTTGGAAAGATTGATAGTGTATATGATGTTAAGCGTAAAAAATAAAAATTGTGAAACCGTGAAGAAAATTTAACATTATATTGTTTAAGATGACGCGCAGCGATCAAGTGAGCGTAGCGAGCACGAATGGTGCAATCTTCCGACAGTTGATGTCGACTAACGAAGATTGCAGTAAGCAAGTCATCGAAAAACAACATAATATTAAATTTGTAATATTTAAATTGTTTTTGAAAGGAGATATTATGATTCAAAGATTAAAAGGAACTAAAGATATATTACCTGATGAAGTTAAAGAGTGGCAATATGTTGAAAATACTGCAAAAACTGTATTTGAAAATTATGGTTATAATGAAATCAGGGTTCCAGTTATAGAAAGTACTGATTTATTTCAAAGAGGTGTTGGGGAGACTACTGATGTAGTTCAAAAAGAGATGTATGTTTTTAATGATAAGGGTGGTAGAAGTATTGCTCTTAGACCTGAGGGCACAGCAGGTGTTATAAGAGCGTATATTGAAGATGGTATGGCAAGTTTACCTTCACCTTTGAAATTATATTATACAATGCCTATGTACAGATACGAAAATGTTCAAAAGGGTAGACAAAGAGAATTTCATCAAATAGGTGCGGAACTTATTGGAAGTAAGAGTTATCTTGCTGATGTTGAGATGATTTCAATGATAAAGCAGTTTTTAGATAGATTGAATATTAGTAATGTTACGTTGAATATTAATTCAATTGGTTGCAAAAATTGTAGAAAGGAGTATCAAGAAGCTCTTAGAAATTTTATTAGACCAAATCTTGATAAGTATTGTGATACATGTAAAACAAGGTTTGATAAGAATCCTATGAGAATTCTTGATTGTAAGGAAGAAGGTTGCAAGAGATTGAATGAGGGTGCTCCAAAGATTTTAGATTTTCTTTGTGATGAGTGTAAGGAGCATTTTGAGAATTTTAAGAGGGGCTTAGGAGATTTAAATATTGAATATCAAATTGATTCTTCAATAGTTAGAGGTTTAGATTATTATACTAAAACAGTTTTTGAGTTTGTATCTGATATTGATGGTTTAACTGTTTTAGGTGGTGGTAGATATGATGGCTTAGTTGAAGAGCTTGGTGGAGTAGAAACTCCAGCGGTTGGTTTTGCTACAGGTGAAGAGAGATTGATTCAAGTTCTAGATAATGCTAATAAGGGGTTAAAAGAGAAGCTTGAAAAGACTCCTGATGTGTTTGTCTCATATATTGGAGAGAGCGCAAATAAGTATGCTACAAAGCTAGTTGAGGAGTTAAGAAGAAGTAATATTTATGCAGAAAAAGATATCATGGAACGTTCTTTAAAGGCTCAGTTTAAGTATGCTGATAAGAAGAAGGCCAAATATATTATCACAATAGGTGATGATGAAATAGCATCTAATAAAGTAGAATTAAAAAATATGCAAACTGGAGAGAAAAAGCAAATAAATATATCAGATTTAGTATCTGAAATGGAGTTAATTAATGAATAGATTTATTATCATACTAACAAAATTTATTAATTTTATTTTAACTAAGGTATTGAAAAAGAATGGTGGAAATTTGCCCGGTAAGATTGCTAAAAAGTTAAATAAGAATTTTATTAAATACTTTAATATCAAAGGAAAGGTAATTGCGGTTACTGCAACTAATGGAAAAACTACAACTAATAATTGCATAAAATTTATGCTTGAGCAAAATGGAAAGAAGGTAGTCTCAAATGCAGACGGCAATAACATGGAGACTGGAATAATTTCTGAGCTTATAAAGCATTCGAAAATTAATGGAGATGTTGACTGTGATTATCTTACTCTAGAAGTTGATGAAAGCTATGTGCCAATAATATTCAAGAAAATAAAGCTTGATACACTAGTAATTCTTGACTTTTTCAGAGATCAACTTGATAGAAATGGAGAGGTTGAAACTCTAATTTTAAAAATAAATGACTTCTTAAAAATATATGATGGCAATTTGATTTTGAATGCAGATGACCCAAATGTTGCAAGGCTTGGAAAGGCTAATATAAATAATAAAAATGTTAAATATTTTAGTGTAGATAGATATGAATTTGCAACAGATGAAGAAAAAGAAGCAGGAGAGGGTAAGTTCTGTCCATTTGATAAAGAAAGATTAAAGTATGATTATTATCAATATTCTCACATTGGAAAGTTTAAATGTCCTAAATGTGGATTTGGCAAGGAAGATTTATTTGTGGAATTAAGGAATGTGAATGTAAAAACAGGTGAGTTTGATGTTTTAGTAAACAAAAAAGAATTAACACATCTTAAAACAACAGCAAATAGCATATATTCAGTTTATAATTATGCAGCGGTAATTGCAGTTGCGAAGTTATATTCACTTGACCCAAGAAAAGCATTAAAAGAATTTAAATTAAATAATGGAAGATGCGAGGAGATAGATGTTAAAGGTTCTAAAACTATAATAAATTTAGCCAAAAACCCAACTGGTGCAAATGTAAGCTTAAGAATGCTAAACGAGGATGATGATGAAAAAGAATTGCTATTTGTGTTAAATGACAATATAGCAGATGGTTTTGATGTATCATGGATATGGGATATTAACTTTGATGTAAAAAAAGTTACAAGAATAATAACATCAGGCAAAAGAGCCTATGATATGGCAATAAGAATAAAAACATCGTTTTATCCAAGTGAAAACATTGAAAGTTATATAAATTTAGAAGACGCAGTAAATTCACTATATAAAACCAAAACAAAAAAATATGTAATTGCAAATTATACAGCATTGCAACCAACGAGAAAAACAATATTATCATTATATGAAAAAATATAAGCAGTAAAACTCTAAGTGGTGTACTTTGAAATAGACTATAGGATTACAAATAATACAATGTAATTATTAAAACGGTTGCATTTTTTATAAATAAAGAATATAATAAACAAAATTCTAAAGATATAATTATATCTTAGTTGCCACTTTTTATAAGAGGTAGTATTATATGAAAAAATTTTTATCAAATTACAAACCTACAATAATTTTATTAACTGCAATTATTGTAGGAGCAATCGTTGGTTGCATTTTTCAAGAAAAAGCAGTTATACTAAAACCATTAGGGGATATATTTTTAAATCTATTATTAGTAGTCATCGTTCCACTAATATTCACAACTATCACCACATCAATAGCTAAAATGAAAACGCCAAAAAGGTTAGGAAAAATCATTGGTACAATTTTTGCTGTTTTTATAGTAACATCTATAATTGCCGTATTTGTTGGTTTTGCAAGTACATACTTTATCAAACTAGTAAATCCTAACGATGGAGAAAGAATAAAGCAAACATTGATGGAGGAAGAGCAGACATCAAAAGATGAAAACAAAGAGCAAGAGAATAATGAAAATGTATCAATAGCAGAAAGAACAGTCGAGTTACTAACGGTAAACGATTTTAGCAGGCTATTATCAAAAGATAATATAATAGCATTGTTAGTATTTTCAATTATTTGTGGAATCGCTACAAATATGTCTAAAGAAAAGGGTAAACCATTTTTAGATTTTATGGTATCACTAAATGAAGTAGTTCAAAACATAGTAAAAATAATTATGTACTATGCACCAATAGGATTAGGCTGCTATTTTGCTTATTTAGTAGGAAGTTTTGGAGCCTCAATAGCAGTAGGGTATTTAAGAACATTCGTAATATATACTATAATTGCATTTTTGTATTATTTTATAGTATACACAATTTATGCACTCATTGCAGGAGGTAAAAAAGGAGTAAAATTATTCTGGAAGAATGTAATGCCATCAACACTAACATCGCTTGCAACATGCTCAAGTGCAGCATCAATTCCCGTAAACATAGAATGTTCAAAAAAAATGGGAGTGCCAGATGATATAGCAGAAACAGCAATACCAATGGGAACAAGTTTCCATAAAGATGGATCAATTATAGGTTCGATGTTTAAAATAATGTTTTTAGTATGTTTATTTGGAACGAATTTAGGAAGTGTATCATCAATATTAGGAGTGTTAGGAATTGCATTACTTGCAAATTTACTTATAACAGGAGTACCAATAGGTGGAGGAACAATCTCTGAAATGTTAATAATTTCAATGATGGGTTATCCAGTTTCTGCACTACCAATATTAACAATGATAGCTACAATAATAGATCCACCAGCAACTATGCTAAATGTTGTAGGAGATACAGTATCATCAATGATGGTAACTAGAATAGTTGACGGGAAAAATTGGATAAATAAAAAGAAATAAAATATCTTACTAATTCAAAAAATAAATTTTATATAAAAGAACTCTTACATTTTCAATAAAAGAAGATGCAAGAGTTTTTATTTTGGTTGGGGTAGTAAGATTCGAACTTACGCATCGACGGGTCAGAGCCGTCTGCCTTACCGCTTGGCTATACCCCAGTTACGACTTTTTCATTATACCATTTTGAAAAAGTAAATACAAGTAAAAAAAGAAAAAACTATCGACAGTAAAAAAACTGACAAGTGAAAAAGTAAATGTGGTTGTTAAGAAATTAAGTTTACTTTTAAAAATTTGCACTTAGCTTCTTATTTGACGATGTAAAAAAAGCAAAACAAATATTAAAATGAATAATGAAAAAAACGTTGCATATAATATAAAAAATAAAAAAAGAAATTTATTAATTTATAAGGGGGACAAAAAGATTTTTGGAGTTGGATTGGTTATTGGAATTATAATTGGTGCAAATGTAGCAGTTATACTTTATGCTTGTATTTTGGTGAATAAAAATAGAACTACGAATATAAAAAGGTTTGATACGAGAAATATATAAATACAAAGTGAAAAAGAGAAATGTATAGCTTTATTGATAAAAATGCAGATTATAAAATGTATAGAATATATAGAATTTATAGAATGCAAAGATAGATGAATATATATAATTAATGTATAGATATAGAATTGACAATATAAAAAAATTGTTATAATTAATAAATATATAAGTAAAAAAGGATTGATTATGAATAAATTAAATGAAATATCAAAAGCACAAAGAGACGAAGAGAAAATTTTAATTGCAAATGTAATGGACAAGGTAAAAGCAGTAAAAGAAAGAAGCGGATTCAAAAGTACTGTGTTTCTTAACATGGCGCAAATTTATGAGATAGATAACATATTAAAAATAAAGCATTTTGAAAACTACGAATTTTTTGGTGGATTGGAAGATGCAGAAAGAAAAATGCTAATTGTTTATTCAGATGAAGTGTATACATATTTGAAATCTAGAAATGAAATTTATGATCAAATAATAAGTGTTATAAAAGTAACACTTCCAAAAGGGCAAAAAGAAGAATACACACATAAAACATACCTTGGAGCACTTATGAAATTAGGAATAAAAAGAGAGATGATAGGAGATATCATTGTAACTAATAATGGAGCTGAAATTATAATTGCAAAAGAAATTGAAAAATTTTTGCTAAATGATTTGAGATTGCTAACTAGGTTTCAAAAAGCTAAAATAGAAAAGATTGAATTGGATTGTATAAGCTACATAAAACCTGAAACAAAAATAATGAAAATAAATATTCCAGCAATGAGACTTGATGCAATAGTAGCGGAGATAATACATTCATCAAGAAACGAAGCTCAGAAAGTTATAGATGAAGAGCGTGTATTTATTAATTTCAAAGAAGAAATTTCGTACAGCAAAAAAGTTGAAGAAAATGATATTATCACAGTAAGAGGAAAAGGAAGATTTAGAATAATAAAAATTACAGGAACAACAAAATCCGGAAGACTGAATGTAGAGGTTGAAACGTTCAGTTAATATGCAGCATTAAAATAAAGGTAAATAGAACACAAAGAACTTTAATATTATATTGTTTTTCAATGCCGCGTTAGCGATCAAGCAAAGCGCGAATGTTTCTTTCTTCCGACAGTCAATTTTGACTAATGAAGAAAGAAACGAACAAGGCATGAAAAACAATATAATATTAAAGTGCTTTTTAGGTTGTTGGAATTTAATAACCTACATTATTTGAACGTCAAGTAAAAAGTTAAATGCAATTTGCACGCACTTGCATCCAATAAATTTACATAATTATTGACATTGCCTTAATTTTAAAGTAAAATAAGAAAGCAAATTTGATTGAAAAGAGAAGAAATGAAAGTATTATTTATAACGTTAGGATGTAAAGCAAATCAGTATGAAACAAATGCAATGGAACAGAGTTTTCTTAAGAGAGGATATGATATAGCTAATGATTCAGATGTCCCAGATATTTGTGTGGTTAATACATGTTCAGTAACTAATATTGCAGAGCGTAAATCAAGGCAAATGCTTAGAAGGATGAAAGAACTTAATAAAAAGGCGATTGTTGTTGCTTGTGGTTGCTATAGTCAAGTAGGAAAAGATGAACTTGAAAAAATGCCTGAAGTAGATATTATAGTAGGGGTAAATGAAAAAAATAATATTGTAGAAATTGTTGAAAAGTACATAAAACAAAGTGAAAAAATTGAAGAGGTTTCAGATGTAATGCATGAAAAGGAGTTTCAAGATTTTGGAACAACAACTTACACAGAACTTACAAGGGCAGTGGTAAAAATTCAAGATGGTTGCGATAGATTTTGTTCATATTGTATTATTCCTTATGCAAGAGGGAGAGTAAGGAGCAGAGATGCTGACAGTATTTTAAAAGAGATAGAGGCAATTTCTAAACAAGGAATAAAAGAAGTTGTTTTAACAGGAATTCATATTGCGTCTTATGGAAAAGATTTTACTGATGAAAAAGTCAAAGAATATAGAGAAAAATATGGTTATAAAGGTGATTATATTAAATTTGATCCAAAAGATGATTTACATACAGGAGGATTTAGGTTAATAGAATTGCTAGAGCAGATTGAAAAAGTAACTGATATTGAGAGAATAAGAATTGGTTCATTAGAGCCTAAGTTGATAAATGAAGAGTTTGTGAAAAGACTAGCAAATCTTAATAAAATTTGCGAACATTTTCACTTATCACTCCAAAGCGGATGCAATGAAACTCTAAAAAGAATGAACCGCAGATATACTGTAGAAGAGTTTGAAGAATCGGCTAAATTATTAAGAAAATATTTTAAAGATGTAAAATTGACAACTGATATAATTGTTGGTTTTCCGGGCGAAACTGAAGAAGAATTTAATAAAACTTGTGATTTTTTAAAGAAAATTAAATTTTATAAAATGCACATTTTCAAATACTCGATCAGAAAAGGTACAGTAGCTGAAAAGATGCCAAACCAAGTTGATGGAAAATTAAAAGAAGAAAGAAGTAAGATTTTAATAGAATTATCAAATAAGAATGAAGAGGAATACAACCAAGAATTAATTGGAAAAGTAGTAAATGTGTTGTTTGAAGAAAGAAAAAAAGAGTATTTCGAAGGACATACTAAAAACTATATAATGGTAAAAGTAAAAACTACAGAAAACTTACAAAACGAGATTAAAAAGGTTAAAATAGTCAGAACAGAAAACCTTGAAACCTATGGAAAAATTATTAATTGAAAAAATTCAATTTAAAAAACAAATTTTAGTGTCAAACTGCGGAAAAATTATAATTTAAAAGGTTTACATTTTTTTGCTAAATATGCTATAATGAAAACGAATTGAAAGGACAGATTTTAATGAAAGCAATAGAGATTAGAAATAAATATTTAAAATTTTTTGAAGCACACGGTCATAAAGTAATACCAAGTGCCTCATTGATACCAGAAAATGATCCATCTGTATTATTTACTACAGCTGGAATGCAACCATTAGTACCTTATTTATTAGGTGAAAAGCACCCAGAGGGCAAGAGATTAACGGATTACCAAAAATGCTTAAGAACTAATGACATTGATGAGGTTGGAGATAACCGTCACTTAACTTATTTTGAAATGCTAGGTAACTGGTCTTTAGGTGATTATTTTAAAGAAGAAGCAATTGCCATGAGTTTCGAGTTTCTAACCAAAGAACTTGGAATACCAAAAGAGAAGCTATCTGTTACATGCTTTGCAGGTGATGAAGACTGTAAAAGAGATGATGTAACAGCTACATGCTGGGAAAAGGCAGGAATACCAAAAGAGAGAATATATTTCTATGGTAAAGATGATAACTGGTGGATTGCAGGTGAAGAAGGACCTTGTGGACCTGATACAGAAATGTTCTATGATACAGGGAAGCCTGCTTGTGGACCTGATTGTCAGCCATCATGTGACTGTGGAAAATATGTTGAAATTTGGAACAATGTTTTCATGGAATTTTTGAAAAAGGATGGAAAATATACAAAACTTGCCCAAAGAAATGTTGATACAGGTTTAGGTCTTGAAAGAATGGCAATGCTATTACAAGGTAAAAAAACTCCATTTGATACAGAAATATTTGCACCAATTATGGATGAATTACAAAAACTTGCAAAGAATGATAATATAGAAAGCAGAAGAATTGTAGCAGAACACTTAAGAGCCAGCATGATGATTATATCAGATGGAGGAAGACCAAGTAATATTGATAGGGGTTACATTTTACGTAGATTAATTCGTAGAATGACACGTCATTTGAACAAATTACAAATTGACCTTGATAAACTACCAGAGCTAGTTGATTTAAATATTGAAAACTTAAAAGAGATGTACCCAGAGCTTGTTGATAAAAAAGAAACAATAAAAGAAGTAATTGTAGCTGAAAAAGATAAGTTTATGAAAACACTATCTCATGGAGAAAAAGAATTTAATAAAGTGTTAAACAAACTAAAATCAGAAAATAAAGATACAATTGATAGTGAATCAATATTCAAATTATACGAGACTTACGGTTTCCCACCAGAAGTTACTAAAGATTTAGCGATTGAAAATGGCATGAAAGTTAACATGGAAGAAGTAAATGAACTATTCAAAGCACATCAAGAAAAATCAAAATTAGGATCTGACAAAAAATTTAAGGGTGGACTTGCAGGAACAAGCCAGAAAGAGATTGCATATCATACAGCAACACACTTATTAAATGCAGCATTAAAAATAACAGTTTCAAAAGATTGTCATCAAAAAGGATCAAACATTACAGAAGACAGAATGAGATTTGACTTCTCATGTGACCATAAATTGACTGATGAAGAAAAAAAGAAAACAGAAGATTTGGTTAATGAATGGATAAAAGATGGCCTTGATGTAAAAAACGGAAAAATGAATAAAAGCGAAGCAATAAAATCAGGGGCAGAATGTATGTTCATTGAAAAATATCCAGATGAAGTAACCGTATACACAATAGGAAATGTATCAAAAGAAATATGCGGAGGCCCTCATGTAAACAATACAAGAGAATTAGGACACTTCAAAATAGTAAAAGAAGAGGCAAGCTCAGCTGGGGTAAGAAGAATAAAGGCAATACTAGAATAGTAAAAATAAAGACCAAAATATAAAATAGAAACGCATAACAAAAAAATAAAAATAACATAAAAAGAAAAAACAAGAAAAAGAAGCTAGTGTTGAAAAAAATAAATTAAGTATGGAGGAAAACATGGAAGAGAACTGCGTATTTTGTAAAATAATAAAAGGCGAACTACCATCAACAAAATTATATGAAGATGATGATGTAATAGTAATAAAAGACATAAATCCAATAGCACCTGTACATCTACTTGTAATTCCTAAGAAACACATATTAAGCGTAATGGAACTAGAAGATGAAAAGTTATTAGCAAAAATATTCAAAGTAATCAAAGAAATTGCAAACAGAGATGATATTGCACCAGAGGTATTAGGCAAAGAAACATTAGCAAAAAGGGGCTTCAGAGTAGTTACAAATATAGGCGAAGATGGAGGTCAGGCAGTACAACATTTACACTTCCATATACTTGGAGGAACAAAACTACCAACAAGATAAAATAAAAGGCAAAAATAAAACATAAAGAAATAAAACGAATAAAATATAGTAACAAAATAAGGCAAATAAAATAATACATAAAAGTGAAGCAAAATAAAGCAATCAACAATAAAGTAGCACAAAATATAAGGATAATTAAGATAAAGAAATCATAACGAAGTACAGCAGAAAATTTTATAGATTTTGTAAAATCTAAATAAGTTGAAAGAGAAATAAGAGATGTTTGATAAAAAATATAATAAAATATTGACAATAGTCATAATAGTAGTTGCAATCATTGCACTAGGAGTATTTGGCTTTTGGGGATATAATGTATATAAGAGATACTATGTAAATAAAGGAGCAAATGAAGCACTAAACCAGTTTGATAATAAAATAGAAACAATAATAAACAGAGGAAACCAAACCGGAAACAGTAACGCAAATAATACACAAAATGGAGTATCATTAAATATTAACTCAACAATAGAAGGAGAAGGTAACCAAACCGGAAATGGAACAGCGGCAGTTCAAACTTATAAAGGATTCACTGTATGCGGTAAAATAGAAATACCATCAATCAGCTTAAGTTACCCAGTACTTGATAGAGCCACAAAAGCATCAATGGAAGCATCAGTTGGAATATCTTATGGCCCAGGTCTAAATCAAGTAGGAAACACAGTTATAATGGGACACAATTATAGAGACAGAACATTCTTTTCAAACCTAAAAAATGTAAAAGAAAACGATGCAATTTATATAACTGATACAACTGGAAAAAGAGTAAAATACACAGTATACAACATATATGAAACAGGCTCATCAGACTTCGAATATGCATCAAGAGATACAGCAGGAAAAATGGAAATAACACTATCAACTTGTACAGATGACGTACAATCAAGACTAGTAATCTGGGCAAAAGCCGACTAATGTAAAAATAAAAAAGCCAAAAACAATAAAACAAAGAATAATTGACAAAAAATGGACTAAGAAAATAAAGTAAATCCAAAAGGTTAACTCCAAATCCAGATATATTTAATATACTTTGATACACATATTAGTATGAATTTGCAAAACTGTTAGTATAAATTTGAAAAAGCAGTTGACAATATAAAAAAAATGGGGTACAATTAATAAGTCTTTAATAGGAGAGACGCAAACATGGTGGATTTAGCGTAGTTGGTTAACGCGCCAGTTTGTGGCACTGGAGACCGTGGGTTCGAATCCCACACTCCACCCCATTTTTAAAACAAAATAAACATTGGGCTATAGCCAAGCGGTAAGGCATTAGACTTTGACTCTAACATGCGCTAGTTCGAATCTAGCTAGCCCAACCATTTTAAAGAATTATCTAATTAAACTTATTTTTGCAAGTAGGTTTAAGTATGATAATTTTTTTATTTTATCAAAAATTAATTGGTTCTAATAAAGCATTTGCAGAAATATGAAAGCCAAATAATTCAAAAAGAATTTGAACAATGAAAAAACGCTAAAGACAAAATTACTAAAATGAAAAAAATAAACTTACAGAAGATTAAGTTTATAAATGTTTAGTAGAAAATAAATAATAGATAGTATCATAATGAATATGTTTGTGTTATAATACATATAGAAATTGGAGGTTTTAAAATGGAAATAAATTACCCACCATATACAATAACAGATAAAATGTTAAATTTAGCAACAGGCATAATGGAGAAAATAGGAGAAGCAAATTATTTTGAAAGTTTAAATAGATTTCCAGAATTAAGAAAGAAAACAAGAATACAATCAATACATTCATCTTTAGCTATTGAAAATAATCAATTATCATTGTTTCAAGTTGAAGCAGTAATAAATGGAAAAGCAGTTATTGGAGAACAAAAAGACATTCAAGAAGTTAAAAATGCATATAAAGCTTATGAAGAAATTGATAATGTGAATCCGTATTCTATAGATGATTTAAAAAAGGTACAGGGAATATTTACTTTTGCTATTGAAGATGATAGCGGAAAATTTAGAAATCATGGAGAAGCTGTTTATGATGGGGATGTTCAAATATTTATGGCTCCACCTCATAGAATGGTTCCAGAATTAATGGATAACCTATTTAGATGGATGAATGAAGTTAAAGAAAATGTTAATCCTTTGATTTTATCTTCCATATTTCATTATGAATTTGTATTTATACATCCTTTTTCAGATGGAAATGGAAGAACAGCAAGATTATGGCAAACAGCAATACTTGCACATTGGAAAGAATTGTTTAAATATATTCCAATAGAAAGTATAATAAGGAAACATCAAGAAGAATATTATACAGCAATTCAAAATTGCAATAATGCAGGAAATTCAAATGAGTTTATTGAGTTTATGCTTAAAATTATAAATGAAGCTGTAGATGGAATGATTGTAACATCTAATCAAGAAACTACACAAGAAAAATAATAAATTTAATTAAGAAAAATATCGAAAGATAAGGAAGTAAAAAATATGCAAATCGAACACTTAAAAATGTCGAATGAGCAAACTCAAACACTTACAGATATACTGAAAAAACAGGGGTTAACTGAATCTGAAATTGATGAGATTATAAATGGTGAATATTCCTCTTTTCAAAATAGTATTGATTTAAAGCAAATTTTTAACTCTGATGCTAATTATCAAAATGTATTAAGAGGATTAGCAGATGGATACACTATTGACGAATTGATACAGCAAGGAACAAATCCTAAAGAAATTGATGGATTTATGCAAGAATTAAAAAAGAATAACTTAAGTATTGAGAATGCAAAAGCAATAAACCAATATAGCAACGGAAGTAATATGATTTTGTCTATGAAAAGAAGTTGGACAGATAGAAGTCAGATTCAAAATGGAATAAAAACAGATATGGAGGACAAATTAAAAACTAGAGCTCTTTCACAAGAACAAATTAAAGGTATAGAAGATTATATTCAATCACTAGATTTTAGTAAGCCAGTACATGAAAATTATGAAATGATTAGTCAATATATTCAACAAAGAAATATTCCACATAATTGTTATCCATCAATTTGTACAGCAGTTAAAGATATGGATTCTTTAGAACATATTGATAGTACATTATCAAACTTAGATGAAGGATTATCAAAAGCAAAATTATCAAAATCAATGAAACTTTATAGAGCAATAAAAACAGATGGAAATATAAATCCAGAGAGTTATATTGGAAAAAGTATAAGCAATAAAGGATATACAAGTACATCACCCTTGTACCAATCATCATTTGCAAAATATGATGATTATGATACTGTTATGGAGATATATGCACCAAAAGGAACACAAGGTACTTATATAACACAATTATCAGATTATGATAGTGCAGAGCAAGAAGTTTTATTAAATCCTAATGATATTTATGTTATAGATGCTCAAAAGGGAGTTGTAGATCAAAATGGAAAAACGAAGACGGTTTTAAAAGGAATATTACTAAGTAAAGAAAGAGAATGCTATAAAGATATAGGACAACAAGCAACAGAACAAAGATACAATAGTTATGAGAAAACTTTTTCTACACAAACAGAAAGTAATAATTTGTATAACCAAACGATACAACACCAAAAATATTCACAACACGAAAATTTAGAAAAATTACCTGCTAGACAAAATAGATTTTCAAGATTTTTTAGTCAAATTAGATCAATATTTTATAGAGGAAGAAACGATGAAACACAAGATACGACTTATCTAGATAGACAACAAAATACAAAAACTGAAACAGGAGAAAAGAAATCATGGGAATTAGAACCAGAAGAGAAGGCTAGAATACAAAGAGAAAGTGCTGAAACTGCAAGGAAACACAGAGAACAACAACCACAACAAAATCAAGAACAAGGTGATACCACAATGGTACAAGGACAAGTTCAACAACAGCCTATAGAGGATATGGGAAGTATGGAATTATAAAAAATAATATTAAAAAGGAGCGATAAAAAATGGCTATAGAACCAAGTTTTGAATTAAATGAAAAAGAAGAAATTAGATGTCCAAAATGTCATTCGATTTTAAAGGAATATATTTATGGAAAAATTAAAGGAGAAATTGATACAAATAAATATATTGCGGGCGGTTGTATATTGAGACCGGATAATCCTACATATCATTGTAGTAAATGTAATTATGATTATGATAAGAATTTAAATTTGATGACAGAAACATTAGAGAAAGTGATAGAATCTTTTATTGGAAATGATCCATTTTGGATAGACTTATTAAAAGAATATTTTAATAAATTGACTAATATAAGTGAAGACGGAAAAATAGAATTTTTTAAAAAACTTTCATTAAATCGACACTTGTTTAATGATTTTACAAAAGAAATTGTAAAGCCATTAGATGTAAAGCAAATATTTGAAAAATACAATAGATTACTTAATAATAATGAAAGAGTTGTAGAAGAAAATCCTGACATAAAATTAAAAAAGATTGTTGAAGAAGTAATAGGAAATAATGATCCATACTGGAATGAGCCTGTTTATACTGCTGTTAAAAAGATTATGGAGTTGCCAAATGAAAGCGAAATAACAATTGCAAAACTATTAAATTATGACCCTAAAGAGGCTTTGGTAGAACCAATTACACAAGGGCAAATAAGTAATTTAATAATGAAAGTTTGCAAAAAGATTAATATCGGATTAGAAGAAATCAGTGACGAATTTATAGGTTTAGCCTATAATGTACAATATAAAAAAGTAAGACTTAAATAAAACTATTAAACAATCCGAAATATACGTCAAAGCAGTTATTTGAAATTTATAATTCTGGACTCAATGTTTGTAACAATATAGATACTATTCTAGCTCAACCAAAAAACAAAACAAACTCTTACATTTTAGATTGTAACGTCAAGTAAAAAGTTAAATGCAACTTGTACGAGAAAAAGCAAGTTTTAAGCAATATATTTGCTCAAAAACCTTGCTTTTTTGTGTAAAATTAATATAGATTTCAAAGAAAATTTACATAGCTAATAAACAAAATTGCATTATATTGTACATTAAGACTAAATGTAAGACTTATTGCAATGCACCTTGTTGATACGTGCATTTACTTTTTCACTTGTTATAAGCAGAAAAATTGTATTTATAAGCAAAAAGTTGACATAAAAAATAAAAGTGATATAATACAATTTAAGTATTTGTACATTGAAAATCATATATTATTTAAGGAGGTTCTTATATGCGGATTGAATTTGAAAATGGAAAAAAGGATAGAAAATATTCATTTATAATTCATATTGTAGAACACGATGGATATGGTACATTACATCAACTTGTTCAACCATTACAAATAGAGGAAAATCAGAAAGTTATTTTCACGCATGATATGATGTCATTCAGATTTAATCAAAAGGATAACTACATTTTACATGTAACAGGTCATATGTATCCTATAATTTCTAACTTGGAATTATTATCTAAAAATGGGATTAGATATTCTGTTTTTCTACATGTAGCACCAAAATATTATCAATTTAAAAAAGAAAAGTTACTGTTTTTAGATTATTTAGAAAATATTCAAAAAAGATATAATATTAAATTTTTTTGCCCATCAGAAAACGTAGCAAAACAATATGAGAAAATTGGCATAAATGTTGGAGTTATTCAAATAGGAATAGATAGAATTCAAAAACAAGGAAAGAAGGTAGAATTAAAACCATATTATGATAAATATGTAACAATTTGTACATCACCTGATTATAGATATCGGACTTTAAAAGGGGTAGATGTGTTCGCTAGCCAGATGGAGAAAATAAAACTGAAAGACAAAGCTCTAATTTTAGGATTTGATGGAGAATATATGGGAATTAAATGTAGAAAATTCAATCATGATGATTTTTTGAATATATTATGTAATTCTAAATCATATATTCAATTTTCAAGAACAGAGGCATATAACTTGACAGCGGTTCAAGCAAAACAATTGAAAGTTCCAGTGCTGGTTTCAAATGTTGATGGACATATAGATTGCATGAAATTCAAGGTAAATTTGTACAATAATGAACCAATTATTTCAAAATTGATTCAGATATGTTCAAAAGAGGTAATACTAAAAAATTTTGAAGAAAGTATAAAAAGAGAATCAATAAAAAGTTTCATAAATTCTATTATAAAAAATGTGGAGGAATGAGCTGTGAAGAAAATTATTTCGTTACAAAATAGCGGTGAATCAATTGAAAAAACAATTGCTTTAATATATACGGCGAGGCAATCAGACCCTCAATTTTATGATAAAAATTCAATTATAGTGTATTATGGGCACAATTTACCTAAGAAAAGTAAAAAAATAATGCCTCATGGAACTGTAGGGTTTTACGAAAAATACCTATCAGGATTTGACTTTAATCCAGTAAAGAATGACAAAACATTGATAGCAGACAAAAATGAAATTTTGCAAAAGTTGCTAAACAAGAGGTTGATAACAGAAAAAAATAGAGAAAAGTTAAATCAAGATGATTCTTCATATTTAACATTTATTAGGTTAATGCCTATGGATGTTGTTTATAAAGAAACTACTGAATTTATTCGTAGAAGTGCTGAAAAGCATTTTAAAAATGTATCTTTTCGGAATATATATTTGGAAGAAAATTATACAAAATATTATGCATCTCTAGAAAAAGAAAAATGGGCATATAGTATATATTCTTTAGACTATACAGGAACAATAAGCAAGTTTTTCATGCCCGAATTAGCAAACAATAACTATTCGTTAAGAAACCTAATGCATATGTTTGGAGATTTAGATAAAAAAAGTTGTTTATCAGGAAATAGCGCAATGTTTTTGGCGGCAATAAAAGATATGACAAGAAACATGAGGTATGAAGTTGGATATAGAGAACACAAACGTGAATTTCGTAGGACTAGAAATTTTGAATTGGAATCTATTTTAAAAGCCAGGAAAGGAGTAATAGAACCTAAGAACACTGCATTTAACAATTATTTTAATAATACAGATATTGTCATGCTTAAAAATATGGAAGAGAAAGCTAACAAGGTGATTGCAACAGTGTATAAGGACTTCTTAAATGAGTGTATGATAAAGTAAAAGATAATTCTTTGCTTTTAAAGCTGTATGCAAAATTGCATACAGCTTTAAATCTAATAATGAAAAGAGGATATAATGAAAGTAATATTAACGTCAAAAGGATTTGAAAACAAATTAGTTTTTAATAAAATTATGAATTTAATAAATATAGATATAAAAGAAATAAGGATGTTAGTTATACCAACAGCAAGAAAGAACGAATATAAAAAGGAAAAATATATTAAAGATTATATAGAATTGGGATTTAGAAAAGAAAATATATATTTCTTTGATGACGAAAAAGCGAGTCAATTTAGTAATCTAAATATAGATATTATATATGTATGTGGTGGAAATACATTTGTACTTAAACACTATTTAAAAAGATCAAGATTTGAGAAAAGTATATATAACTATTTAAGAAAACGGTGTAATATATATAGGAGCAAGTGCTGGAACGCATATTGCAACAAATAGCTTAAAGCATGTTCTAAAATTTGATGATAATATAGTCAATGAGAAAGATATGTCGGGGCTTAATTTATATGATGGAATCTTAGTTTGCCACTATTGCAAAGAAAGAGAAAAAATATATAAAGAGTTATTAAAAGAAAATAGAAAAGTTGAAACACTGACGGATAATGAGATATTATATTTAAAAGACGACAAATGGATAAAAGAATAAAAATTTATTTAAGAACGAATATAAAAGAAAAAACGTTTAAAAAGAAGTTAATAAACATAGAAACTAAAATATTGGAGGCTAAGAATATAAGTATGGACAAACAAGAAATATATAATTTTCTAAAAAAAAGAAATATATGGTATGAAATCACTGAGCATAAAGCAGTTGTTAGCATGAAAGAGTTATCTGAGATAGAAGTGCCTTATTCTGAATATGATGCTAAAAATTTATTTGTAAGAGATGATAAGAAAAGAAATTATTATCTTATAACTGTAAAAGGTAACAAAAAGGTAGATTTGAAAAAGTTTAGAAGGACAAATGAAACAAGACCTTTAACGTTTGCCTCGGAGCAAGATTTGATGGATATTTTGAAATTGCATCCCGGATCGGTAAGTCCGTTTGGTTTATTAAATGATGATAGTTTAAAAGTTATGTTTTGGTTGGATGAAGCTTTTCTTGATGGTAAACAGATAATTGGAATTCATCCAAATGATAATACAGCTACTGTGTGGTTAAAGGTTGCAGACTTGGTTGATATTATAAAAGAGCATGGAAATCAAGTTAATTTTGCCAAATTAGATTAAGGAAAATTGAATAAAAAACGTAAGAATAGAAAATTAAATAAATAATACAAAGATCATGAAAGGAGAATTAAGAGTTGAAAATATATGATTGTATTATAGTTGGAGCTGGACCTGCAGGAATTCAAGCATCAATTTATATAAAAAGAGCTGGTATGAACCCAATTGTTTTTTATAAAGGAGAGTCGGAGCTTGAAAAAGCAGAAAAAATTGATAATTATTATGGATTTGAAAATGGAATTTCTGGAAAAGAATTATTTGAAAAAGGAATAATGCAAGCAACTAACTCAGGTATAGAAATAAAAAAAGAAGAAATACTTAATATTGAGATGGAAGATAATCTTGAGTTTAAAGTAAAATCTGAAAATGATACTTATCAGGCAAAGGCCGTTATTTTGGCTACTGGTCTAAAAAGAATCGTGCCTAAAATCGAAAATATTGAAAAATACATTAATAAAGGCGTAAGTTTTTGTGCTTTATGTGATGGATATTTTTATAAGGGTAAAAATGTTGTGGTTATTGGAGATGGAAAAAATGCAATTGAAGAAGCGGACGTGTTGAAAAAAGTAGCCAAAAGTGTTAGAATACTTACTAGTTCAGAAATAAAGTCAATAAATGGAACAGAGCAAAAAGTTAAAAGTATTACTTTGAAGAATGACATCAATGAATGCAAAAGCAATAACAAAGAAAGTAATCAAGAAGAAGTTAATAAGAATAAAGCAAGTGAAAGACAGTTTATTGAATGTAACAGTATTTTAGGCGAAAAGAATTCAAATTCAACAAATTCAAATTCTGATGATTCAAATTCAAATGATTCAAATGAAATTCAGGTTGATGGAGTTTTTATTGCTGAAGGCATAGCTGGTGGATTTGAATTTGCAAAAAGAATGGGCATCATTACAAAAAATGAAACTATTGTTGTAAATGATAAAATGCAGACTAATGTTCCAGGAGTATTTGCTTGCGGAAATATTACAGGAGGACTTTTACAAGTAAGTAAAGCTGTATACGAGGGAGCAGAAGCAGGAATAAATGTAATAAATTATATAAAGGTTTCTGGAAAGTAAAAATAAAAAGAAAGTAAAATAAAAAGAAAGCTAAAATAGAAAGAAAACAAGAAGAAAAAACAAAAAGAAAAGGAGGTATGAAAGCACAATAAAACATCCTAATATTAAGATAACGTAAAGAGCTAGTAGATAGTAAAAAAAGATGCAAGAGTATTGAAAAGAGTTTTTAGGTAAAAGTGCTTTCAAAAATAAAAATGGGTGTTATTAGTTTAGATAGTTCAAATTTTGAAAAGGAAGTTTTAAATTATGAAGGAACAGTAATTGTTGACTTTTTTGCAACATGGTGCAATCCATGCAGAATGCAATCACCCATAATTGATGAGATTGCAAAAGAAAAAGATGGAATTATTAAGGTTTGCAAACTTGATGTTGATAATGCTCCAGAATGGGCAGAAAAGTATGATGTAATGAGCATACCAACAATTATTATATTCAACAAAGGAAATGTAGTTAATCAATTTGTAGGACTAACATCAAAAGAAGAAATCGAAGAAAAAATATAAAAGCAAAAAATACTTTACAAATTGAAAGATGTATTGCAACGTATTAATAATTATGGTATAAACAAAATAATTTAAGGAATAGAAATGAAGAATATTAAAGATTATAATCTTGATGAACTTACAAAAGAACTAGAGAGCATTGGAGAAAAGAAGTTTAGAGCTGAACAAATTTTTAAATGGCTTTATGTAGAAAAGGTAAAGTCTTTTGATGAGATGACAAATCTATCATTAGAATTAAGAAAAAAGCTAAAAGAGAATTTTGATATTTGCAATTTTGAAATTGTTAGAAAGCTAGTTTCAAAAGATGGAACAATTAAATATTTATTCGGCTTGAATGATGGAAATGCTATAGAATCAGTATTAATGGAATATCATTTTGGAAAGAGTGTATGTGTATCATCACAAATTGGTTGTAAGATGGGCTGCAAATTTTGTGCATCAACAGGAATTCCTTTTATAAGAAGTTTAACGTCTGGTGAAATTGTTGAGCAAATAATTGCAATTGAACAAGACACAGGCTCAAAAGTTTCAAATGTGGTATTTATGGGAATTGGTGAACCAATGGATAATTTTGAAAATGTGCTAAATGCAATTGGAATTCTTAACAATCCAAAAGGATTAAACATTGGTGCACGACACATAAGCGTTTCAACAAGTGGAGTTGTTCCAAGAATTTATGAATTTGCTGATAAAGATATTCAATGTACCTTGTCAATTTCACTTCATAGTGCCGATGATGAAATTCGCTCTAGTATGATGCCTGTCAACAATGCATATAATATAGAGGAATTGATGAAAGCGTGCAGGTATTACATAGAAAAAACTAACAAAAGGATTTCATTTGAATATGCTTTAGCAAAAGATAATAATGATAATTTGCAAGATGCAAAAAAACTGGTGGAGTTATTAAAAGGAATGCTATGCCATGTAAATTTAATACCAATTAATAAAATCGACAATGGAAATTATCAAAAAAGTTCACTAGAAAATATTATAAAATTTAGAGATTATTTAAATGACCATGGAATTGTGGCAACAATAAGAAGAGAATTAGGATCAGATATAAATGCAGCATGTGGGCAACTACGTAGACAAAATTTAGGAGGTTAATAAATGGCAAAAGCTTTTGCAACATCAGATGTAGGAAAAGCTAGAGAAATAAATGAAGACTATTTTTATATTAGTTTTCCTGATGACCCAGTTCAGCTATTTATTTTAGCTGACGGTATGGGTGGATATAACGGCGGAGAAATAGCAAGCAAACTTGCTGTAACAACCGCTAAAAACTACATCTTGAGCAATTATGAAAAATCAAAAGAAAGTAAAGAAACGCTTCTTGATTTAGTAAAAAACAGTAGTCAGTATGCTAATATGGTTGTATATGAAAAAGCAAAAGAAAATGCAGATTTAAGTAAAATGGGAACAACACTAGATGTTTGCTTAATATATCAAAACAAGGCCTTTATATCACATATTGGTGATAGCAGAATCTACAGAATGAGAAAAGAGTTCTTTAGAAAGCTTACAAAAGATCACAGCTATGTACAAAAATTACTAGATGAGGGAAAAATAACAGAAGAAGAAAGCAAAAACCACCCTAAGAAAAATATGCTAATGAAAGCACTAGGGTGCACACCATTTATTGAACCAGATGCAATGATAAAAGGATTCATTAAAGGAGACATTTTATTAATGTGCTCAGATGGTTTAACAAATATGGTTTCAGAAGATGAAATCCAACAAATAATAAAAGAAAACCCAACAGATTCTACAAAATTATTAGTTCAAAAAGCAAATGATTTAGGAGGAAAAGATAACATAACGGCTATTATTATTAGGTAATTTAAATATAAAATTATATTTAAAGCAAATTAATAGATAATAAAATGTAAATTTAGACAAATTACAAATGCGTTATGAATTTTTAATTACTAAATAAAAGCCTAGGAATAATAAGAAAGGATTGGAATAGATGAATTTAATAGGAAAAATAATTGGCAACAGGTATGAGATTCTTGAAGAGGCTGGAAACGGTGGAATGGCTACAGTTTACAAGGCAAAAGATCACGTTTTAAATAGACTTGTTGCAGTAAAGGTACTTAAAGATGAATTTACCACGGATTCAGATTTCATAAAAAGATTTAACACTGAAGCGCAATCAGCTGCAGGGTTATCTCATGCAAATATAGTTTCAATATATGATGTTGGTCATGAAGAAGAGAATAACCTTTATTACATAGTAATGGAGCTAGTTAAAGGCAAAACTCTTAAAGAGATAATTAATAGAGATGGAGCAATTTCATGGAAATGGGCAGTAAATATTGCAATACAAATAGCTGCAGCGCTTGAAGTTGCACATAAAAACGGAATCATTCATCGTGATATAAAACCACATAACATAATAATAACAGAAGATGGTGTTGCAAAAGTTACTGATTTTGGAATCGCAAAAGCAGTATCAAATTCAACAATAACTGCATTTGGAACAACAATTGGTTCTGTACATTATTTTTCACCTGAACAAGCAAAAGGTGGAATAACAGATGCAAAATCAGACCTATATTCATTAGGCGTTGTAATGTATGAAATGCTTACAGGCAAAGTGCCATTTGATGCTGATACACCAGTATCAGTTGCACTAAAACACATGCAAGAAGAACCAGTGGAGCCAATTGAAATTAATTCTGAAATACCACAAGCTGTGAATGATATTGTAATGAAAGCAATGCAAAAAGACCCAATAAATAGATATCAATCAGCCACAGAAATGTTACATGATTTGAGCGAAGCACTAAAAGATCCAGATGGAGATTTTGTAATAATAGAAAATAAAGATGGCGGATACACAAGAATAATGCAAGCTGTATCAGATGATGGGGTTAAAGATAAAAAGAAAAAGCCAAAAGGAATAAATGCATTTTTTATAAAGCATCCAAAAGCCAAAGTTCCATGCGTATTATTAAGCCTAGTATTATTATTCATAATAGTTTTTCTAATTACGAAAATCATATTAGATGGTGGAATAAGCAAAAAAGTTGTAGTGCCAGATTTAACAGGAAAAACAGAACAAGAAGCTACTGAATTACTAGAAAAATCAAAACTTAAAAAAGGCAAAGTTGAATCCGAAGCAAGCGCAGATGTAGAAGAAGGAAAGATAATATCGCAAAATCCGAAATCAGATGAGAACCAGAAGGTAGAAGAAGGTACAGAGGTTCAAATAACATTAAGCACAGGACCAGAAACAACTGAATTACCAGACTTCACAGGCAAAGAAATTGGTGATGTAAGAGAAGATGCCAAAAAAATGGGAATTACTATAAAAGAAGTAGATGAAAATAGCAACTCAGTAGAAGAAAACAAAGTAATCAGACAAGAAACCAAAGCCGGAGTTTTAGTAAAATCAGGCGATACAATAACAATACACGTAAGCAAAGGCGTAAAGAAAACTACAGTACCAACAGTATTTGATATGGATGAAGGAACAGCAAAAGCAACATTAAGCAATGCAAACCTAAAAGCTAATATAACATACACAAGCGATGAGACAAAAACTGATGGCAAGGTAATATCACAAAGTATTGAACAAGGTAAAGAGGTAGCACAAAACACAACCATAGACCTAGTAGTTAACAAAATTGAAAAAAAGGAAAGTACTGCGAAGATAACACTTGAACTTACGGTATCAAGTAGCATGATAAAAAAGAACAGTTCAAAAACATCAAACACAACAAATACTGTAGCAGAAAGTACAAAAATATCAGTACCAATTGTAGTAACAGTAAACGGAAAAGAGCAAATAAAGAAAAACGTAACTGTGGATCTAAGCAAAGAACAACAAGAAATCTCATTAGGAGAAATACATGGAAACGGTTCACAAACAATAGTTGTAGAAGGCAAAGTAAACGGAGAAACAAAAACACTAGGAACAACAACGCAAAATATAGATGATTATAATGGAAATAATATATCAATAGACTGTGAACTATAAAATAAATATATATAACAATAAAAGTATTCTTAATTTAGTATAAGAAGCCATAAAAAATGGAAAACTAAATTAAGAATACTTTTTGCAATTAAAAATAATTGCAAAAAGATTACAAGAACCTTAAAATTATGTAAAAAAAGAGGATAATTTTTTTTCAAAAAAAATATCCGAAAAAAAGGCACAAAATGGAAGACCATTAATTTTTTCTAAACTTGTCAAGTACTGATCTATCAACTTCATCTAGATTATGAAGACTAAAAGAAAGCAATATAATAACAATTTTGTTGAAAGAAAGGTTCTTCATTTCAGAAAGATGTTGCACATCTTGAACAATATCCTCTGGCAATCTAAGAGTTTTACTTACACCACTTTGATTTTTAGGAATATTTAATTTATCCATACTTATCACCTCCTGGTAGAATTTGTAATTATTTTACACCTAAATTAAAAATAAATATGCACCTAAAAGTGCTTGCAAAAACAAAAATAGTATGATAAATATTAAACTGAGTTATAAGAAATTATTGATTTTGCAAGGAAAAATGAATGCAAACGATTTGAAAAAACGACAAAAAATTTTTTTCTTATTTTACTAAATTGTAATATAACGAACAAAAAAGAAACGAAAAAATGTTGAAAATACATAAAAATAAGACAAATTTTAATAAAAAAGATATCAATCAATATTGAATCAATGAAAATTAAAGAATAGAAAATAGTTTGCAGAGCATATAAAAATATTATAACAAAAAAGCAAAATTTGTAAGAAAGGAGTTCGTATAATGGTATATGCGCATTATACGGAGATTAAAAATGAGATACTCTAGATTTAATAAGGATTTGTGCCTTAGCGATAGCGGAGGCAAGGAAGGAATGAGATTAAAAATGAAAAACAGGGACAATGAAAATAAGAAAATTAGTAACAGCAATCAAATAAATAAATGCAAATTAAGAAAATATAAAATTACTCAAGCAGGAATAACAATAATAGCTTTAGTAGTTACAATTATTGTCTTATTGGTTTTAGCAGGTATAACAATAAGTATGGTAAGCAATGATGGAATTCTTAGAAAAGCAAAAAATGCTGTAGCAGTTTCAGACAAATCTTCTGCTGAAGAAGAAATGAGTATGTATTTAGCAGGTATAGACATTCAAAGAGAACAAGAAGGAAATACAGGAAGACTTGCTGACTATTTAAGTGCAAATATAGGAAATGATGGTCTTGAAGATTTTTTAAATAATGGAGATGGTTATGCACAGGTAGCATATAAAGGTCACAATTACATGGTAAATCTAGATGATGGAACATTCACATATATAGGAAAAACCGATGGCAAAGGAGTAAACAGACATATAAAGCAAGTACTAAGTAATGATAATCAAGATGTACCAGGAATTGCAATGGTAGAAGCAGGAGAGATTGAAACAGAGGACTTAGGCTGGAAAGTACTAAGTACAAATGAAGATGGAACAGTCAACCTAATAGCAAATACAAATACAGGATTTGAAGTTTCAATATCAGGAATTAATGGCTATACAAATGGTGTAAAGGCACTAAATGAAATCTGCTCAAAGTTATATGGAAGTCTAGAGATTAATGGAAAGAAAGTACTTTCAGCAAGAAGTGTAAATGCGGAAGACTTTTATAATGTAACATATTCTGTATCAAGAGCCTATAAAAATAATAAAAAGATAGAGCCAATAATAAATCAAAAAGATACAGCAAATCATGGTTTCTCAACAGACCAAATAAGTGATTATATTGATATAGCAAATACATCAGGAGCACAATCAAGTAACACACACATGCTAGCAGCAAATGCGTCACCAACAATTACAAATCTAAACAGAACAAACAAATCAACAATAGATATGATGAATACAGGAAACAATTATTGGCTTGCAACAAGATCTGCATCTTGTGGTTGGGATCATGGAACCGATGGAAAAACACCATATTCTGAAGAGTTGTCAAATGAATCCTATCAATTAGCTTTTGCAAGAACTGATGGAGCATATTCTGCATCTACGGTGTTTAATACGAACGCAAATTATAATACAACAGGTAATAATGCAAGTGCAAATTGTTCACTACGTCCAGTAATAACAGTTTCTGCTGACAGTGTTTCAGACACATCTGAAGGTGCAACAGTAAATGTAGATAGATTCTATAAGACTAAGAGTGGAAGCGAAGCACATGGACATGTAAAAGCAGATTCAATAGCAGCTTTACTTGGAAAAGATATAAGGTCAGTAAATAAAGTAAATTCAGGTTTGCCAACAGTAGAATCAGATATGACATGGTCAAAACTAACAGATGGCGGATATGATTTACAATCAGGCTCATTTGATACAAATAAATATGGTTACTATATAGCAGATAGAGCAACAAAATTACAGGTAAGATTAACAGGTGCTCCAGCATATAATAATGGAGTTTTAGCGTTAGATACAATCTGTAATAATTTATATGGAAATTTAACAGAAATAAAGTTAGCAAACGGACAAACCAAAAAAGTAAAGGTAGTGTTAGCACGTGATGCAAAATGGGAAGATTTCATGGATGAAAGTAAATTAAGTAAATTAAGTAACTTTGGCAACTTATGGACAACAAATGCAGATGATACAAGTGCGCCAAATAAAATAACAGTAACAGGGAATAGCTGTGCACCAACACTATTTACACAATATGAGAACATTGATAAAACAAAAGGAGCAAGCAAAGGATATTCAGACGCAAAAATAACATCATATAATATGAGCACAAGTGGCACAAACAATTGGCTTTCAACAGACCAAAAAGGAAACTATGCTTACGAAAAATATAATAACGATAAAAAATCAAGTAATCCTTGGTTAAAAGTTATATACAATGCTTATTGGGGTGGTGGAGCAAACAGGAATACAAGTAATATCAGCGCTGGCGCTGACTTTTGTCTTTCGTCTCGCTGCGTTTTTGCGGATTGGTACAACGCGCACTTCATCTTACGCTTTGTTTCGAGCAGTGGATCCATTATAACGGACTGTGTGTTCCACTCTGGCACCGGCGTCGACTCTTCGTGCCGTAGGCTTCGTCCAGTCTTGCAAGTTGTTAAATAAAATATAAGGAAAAGACATATCAATAAAATAGTTTTAAATAATATGTCGTTTGCTATAGAATTTGATTTTAAATTTTTTAATTAATCTAAAAGATTAATTAAAAAGTAAAAAGTGATGTGAACGCAGGTGTATCAATGCTTTGAGAGATTTTAAAGGAGAAAAAGCAAAAATGAGGTATGATGAAAAAAGCTTAAAATTAAGTAAAAACGAGTGTATGAAAAATTCTATAAATGAATTAAAATTTAAAAAGTATAAATTGAAAAACTATAAATTAAAACAAGCAGGAATAACAATAATAGCTTTAGTAGTTACAATTATTGTCTTATTAGTTTTAGCAGGTATAACAATAAGTATGGTAAGCAATGATGGAATTCTTGGAAAGGCAAAAAACGCGGTAGTAGTTTCAGAAAAGGCATCAGCCGAGGATGAAATGAGTATGTACTTAGCAAGTTTAGAGGTTTCAAAAGCAGAAGATGAAAATAAAAGATTGGCTGATTATATACAAGATGATTTAGGGAATGGCGAAGTTGAAGACTTCTTAAATAATGGAGATGGATATGCTCAAGTAGCGTATAAAGGTCACAATTACATGGTAAATCTAGATGATGGAACATTCACATATATAGGAAAAACCGATGGCAAAGGAGTAAACAGACATATAAAGCAAGTACTAAGTAATGATAATCAAGATGTACCAGGAATTGCAATGGTAGAAGCAGGAGAGATTGAAACAGAGGACTTAGGCTGGAAAGTACTAAGTACAAATGAAGATGGAACAGTCAACCTAATAGCAAATACCAATACAGGATTTGAAGTTTCAATATCAGGAATTAATGGCTATACAAATGGTGTAAAAGCACTAAATGAAATTTGCTCAAAGTTATATGGAAACCTAGAGATTAATGGAAAGAAAGTATTATCAGCAAGAAGTGTAAATGCGGAAGACTTTTATAATGTAACATATTCTGTATCAAGAGCTTACCAAAACAATAGAAAGATAGAACCAATAATAAATCAAAAAGATACAGCAAATCATGGTTTCTCAACAGACCAAATAAGTGATTATATTGATATAGCAAATACATCAGCCTCTCAATCAAGTAACACACAAATGCTAGCAGCAAATACATCACCAACAATTACAAATCTAAACAGAACAAATAAATCAACAGTAAGCATGATGAATACAGGAAACAATTATTGGCTTGCAACAAGATCTGCATATTATGATTGGAATAGCGGGTCAGATGGAAAAACACCATATTCAGAGGAGCTATCAAGAGATTTTTACCAATTAGGTTATGCAAGGACAGATGGAGCAAGGTCGTCGTATACATTATTTACAGTAGGACAGAACTATGCAACATCAGGTTCTAATGGAAGTGGAAGCTGTTCATTACGTCCAGTAATAACAGTTTCAGCAGACAGTGTATCAGACACATCTGTAGGTGCAACAGTAAATGTAGATAGATTCTATAAGACTAAGAGTGGAAGCGAAGCACATGGATATGTAAAAGCAGATTCAATAGCAACATTACTTGGAAAAGATATAAAGTCAGTAAATAAAGTAAATTCAGGTTTGCCAACAGTAGAATCAGACATGACATGGTCAAAACTAACAGATGGCGGATATGATTTACAATCAGGCTCATTTGATACAAGTAAATATGATTACTATATAGCAGATAGAGCAACAAAATTACAGGTAAGATTAACAGGAGCACCAGCATATAATAATGGAGTTTTAGCTTTAGATACAATCTGTAATAATTTATATGGAAATTTAACAGAAATAAAGTTAAAGAACGGACAAACCAAAAAAGTAAAGGTAGTGTTAGCACGTGATGCAAAATGGGAAGATTTCATAGATGAAAGTAAATTAAGTAACTTTGGCAACTTATGGACAACAAATGCAGATGATAAAAGTGCGCCAAATAAAATAACATCAACATGGAATAGCTATGCACCAACACTATTTACACAATATGAGAACATTGATAAAACAAAAGGAGCAAGCAAAGGATATTCAGATGCAAAAATAACATCATATAATATGAGCACAAGTGGCGCAAGCAATTGGCTTTCAACAGACCAAAAAGGAAACTATGCTTACGAAAGATATAATAACGATAAAAAATCAAGTAATCCTTGGTTAAAAGTTATATACAATGCTTGTTGGGGTGGTGGAGCAAACAGAAATACAAGTAATATCAGCGCTGGCGCTGAATTTTGGCTTTCGTCTCGCTGCGTTAATGCGCGTTGGAGCATCGCTAACTTCCTCTTACGCTGTGTTTCAAGCAGTGGCTCTATTACCGCGGACTATGTGTTCCTTTCTACCACCGACGTCCTCTCTTCGTGCCGTGGGCTTCGTCCAGTCCTACAAGTTGCTAAATAGAAAAAAGAATCTAAAGAAATTTAATAAAAAACACAGTATAATCAATATTTAATTGATTATACTGTGTAATTATATAAAAATTTATGAAGAGAGAGTAAAAAAAGTTAATAATGAATATATTTTTTTATTAAGCTTATAGATTAATTAAAATCTAGTAAGATAAAAATAACATGAAAACCTTGTAAAATCAACGCTTATGATTCAAGTGTAAAAATTGCGTAATAAGGATAATAGGTTAAAGAAAAAATACAAAACTTTATTTTTCTCTACTGAGAGTAAGAAAACATCTTTTTTATTTTTTTAATTAATCTATAAGCTTAATTAAAATTAAAAAAACAATCTAAATACAGTAATTGTAACGCTTTACAAGATTTCAAAGGAGAAAACATCAAAATGGGAAGTTTAAAAGAAGATTTAAAATTTGTTGAAAATAATAAGACAAAACTGAATAGTAAAAATAAATTAGAAGATTATAAAGTAATGAGAAGAAAATTAAGTGAAGATGGAATTACAATTATTGCTTTAGTAATTACAATTATAATTTTACTAATTCTTGCAGGTATAACAATAAGTATGGTAAGCAATGATGGCATTCTTGGAAAAGCAAAAAATGCGACAGCAGTTTCAGACAAATCTTCTGCTGAAGAAGAGATGAGCATGTATTTAGCAGGTATAGACATTCAAAAGGAACAAGAAGGAAATACCGGAAGACTTGCGGATTATTTGAGTTCAAATGTAGGAAATGATGGTCTTGAAGATTTTTTAAATAATGGAGATGGTTATGCACAGGTAGCATATAAAGGTTACAATTACATGGTAAATCTAGATGATGGTACATTCACATACATTGGTAAAACAGATGGCAAGGGAGTAAATAGGCATTTAAGACAAATATTAAACAGTGATAATCAAGATGTACCAGGTGTAGCAATGGTAGAAGCTGGAGAGATTGAAACAGAAGATTTAGGATGGAAAGTACTAAGTACAAATGAAGATGGAACAGTAAACTTAATAGCCAACGCAAACACAAGTTTTGAGGTTTCAATATCAGGAATTAACGGCTATACAAATGGAGTAAAAGCACTAAACGAAATCTGCTCAAAGTTATATGGAAATCTAGAGATTAACGGCAAAAAAGTATTATCAGCAAGAAGTGTAAATGCAGAAGATTTTTATAATATAACATATTCTGTATCAAGAGCTTACCAAAACAATAAAAAGATAGAGCCAATAATAAATCAATTAGATACAGCAAACAATGGATATTCAACAGACCAAATAAGTGAGTATATTGATATAACAAATACATCAGCATCTCAATCAAGTAATACACAAATGTTAGCTGAAAATACATCACCAACAATTACAAATCCAAACAGAACAAATAAATCAACAGTAAGTATGATGAATACAGGAAACAATTATTGGCTTGCAACAAGAATGAATTCTTATACCTGGAATCAAGGATCAGATGGTAAAACACCTTATTCGGAAGACTTATCTTATGAGTACTATCGATTTGCTTTTGCAAGAACGGATGGAGCATATTCAACATATACAATGTTTCAAACAAATCAAAACTATAATACGACAGGAAGTAATCAAAGTGGAAGTTGCGCATTACGTCCAGTAATAACAGTTTCAGCTGACAGTGTTTCAGACACATCAGTAGGTGCAGCAGTAAATGTAGATAGATTTTATAAGAATAAGAGTGGAAGCGAAGCACATGGATATGTAAAAGCAGATTCAATAGCAGCTTTGCTTGGAAAAGATATAAGGTCAGTAAATAAAGTAAATTCAGGTTTGCCAACAGTAGAATCAGATATGACATGGTCAAAACTAACAGATGGAGGATATGATTTACAATCAGGTTCGTTTGATACAAGCAAGTATGACTATTACATTGCAGACAGAGCAACAAAATTACAGGTAAGATTAACAGGTGCACCAGCATATAATAACGGAGTATTAGCTTTAGATACAATCTGTAATAATTTATATGGAAATTTAACAGAAATAAAGCTAAAGAACGGACAAACCAAAAAAGTAAAGGTAGTGTTAGCACGTGATGCAAAATGGGAAGACTTCATGGATGAGAGTAAATTAAGTAACTTTGGCAACTTATGGACAGCAAATGCAGATGATACAAGTGCGCCAAATAAAATAACAAGTACATGGAATAGCTATGCACCAACACTATTTACACAATATGAGAACATTGATAAAACAAAAGGAGCAAGCAAAGGCTATTCTGACGCTAAAATAACATCATATAACATGAATACAACTGGAATAAATACATGGCTTTCAACAGAAGAGAAAGGAAACTATGCTTACGAAAGATATAATAACGATAAAAAGTCAAGTAACCCTTGGTTAAAAGTTATATACAATAATTATTGGGGAGGTTCAAACAGAAATACAAGTAATATCAGCGCTGGCGCTGAATTTTGGCTTTCGTCTCGCTGCGTTGGTGCGGTTTGGTACCGCGCAGGCTTCGACTTACGCTATGTTTCAAGCAGTGGCTCCGTTACATCGAGCGGTGTGTTCTACTCTAGCACCGGCGACGACTCTTCGTGCCGTGGGCTTCGTCCAGTTTTGCAAGTTGAAAAGTAGAGAAACAAAATGGCTGTATAAAATTAACTAAAAAAGTATAAGAGATGTAAAACTAATAAAATTAATGCTTTTAGGGGATTCTAATGGAGGGTTTAAAAATGAGAACAATGAAAAACATAAGTAAAGAATATTATAGAAAACGTGCAATGAAAGAAGAAGGTGTTACGATTTTATCACTTGTAATAACAATTATTGTTTTACTAATTCTTTCAGGAATTACAATAAAACTTGCATTAGATGATAAAGGAATAGTTGGTCAGTCTAAAAATGCAGGATTAAAATATCAAAATGCTAGTGTACAGGAGCAAGTAGCATTGAATCAAGCTACACAAGCAATAGCTGATGCTTCAAATGGAATTACAGGTTCAGGAGGTAGCGGAAGTGGTTCAGAATCAGGAGGAAGTTCATCAGGAAATAGTGATGAAGTTAACAGACTAAAAAAGCAGATTGAAGAGTTGCAACAACAAGTAACAGAATTAGAAGCAACACAGGCAACAGGAGGAGCAACAGTAGATCAAGTAATTCAAGGGGCCACTTTTTCTAACTCTTCTGAATCAGGACTAACTGGTACAATGAAAAATAATGGAGCGTGGACTACGTCAACTACTGGTAACGGAAAGGTAACAGTACCTGAAGGTTATCACAATGGAAACGGATATGTAGATTTATCAGGAGCATACAATTCCGGTGTTGAGGCAGGTAAAAAAGCAGTAAAAGAATCTCCAAGTGATTTTGGACTTGGAAAATTCGTTGATTTAGGTACAGGAACGTCATTTAATATAGTATCACTATGCAAAGCCCTTGGAATTGACTATACAAAATTAAGTTCAAGTAATTTCCTAGTAGAGCTTGCAGAAAACTCGATATCAAAAGAAAACGTAAGTGGAACATGTAATGCAGAAAAGAGAGTAGGAGCTTATTATAGAGCAACATTCAACAAAAGCTATGATGCAAAAAGCGGGATACTAACAACGTCATTAGCTGCAACAATGAGAGCAAGATTATGGACTGATGATGGAGCAACACGTTACGATAATACAATTAGCTGGTCAACACCAATGCATGCATATTTGATTATGAATTAGAAGAAACAAAAAACGATAAGTACAGTGAGAAGCAAGAATAGATAATATAAGTTTCTTAATAGGTAAAACGCTTATAATTTTTATATTAAAAAAAGGAGTCATATCAATAAAATGTACTGAAACTAAAAATTAGATTTTTTTTAGTTTCAGTACAAAATGATATGGCTCTTTTTGAAGTATGAAGGTAAATTTTTTATTAAGCTTTTAGATTAATTAAAATTTTATATAAGTAAAATAACATGAAAGCCTTGCAAAATCAACGCTTTTTATACTTTCGTAAAATTTGTGTAATAAGAAAAAAACGAAAGCTTTTAGAATAGAAAATCAGGGCAATTCTTACTTAGAGTAGGAATTCTTTAATTTTCATTTTTTAATTAATCTAAAAGCTTAATTAAAACTAGATAAATGGTGTAAACCAATAAATTTAAGGCTTTTAGGGATTATAATGGAGAAATTAAGAATGAGAAAAGTAAATAACATAAAGCAAAAACATTATAAAAAACGTGAAATGAGAGAAACCGGTGTAACTATATTATCACTTGTAATAACAATTATTGTTTTACTAATTCTTTCAGGAATTACAATAAAACTTGCATTAGATGATAAAGGAATAGTTGGTCAGGCTAAAAATGCTGGACAACAATATCAAAATTCAAGCTTACAAGAGCAACTTACATTGAATCAAATTACGCAAGCGATAGCTGCTACCTCAAACGGAGGTTCAAGTTCAGGAGGTAGTACTGGTGGAAATTCAACAACAGGAGGAGGTAGTTCATCAGAAAGCAGTGATGAGGTAGAAAAATTAAAGAAACAGATAGAGAATCTACAGCAGCAAGTAGCGGAGCTAGAAGCAATGAGAGCAACAGGAGATGCAACAGAGAGTCAAGTAATTCAAGGAGCAACATTTTCAAATGCATCTGAAACAGGACTAACAGGTACCATGAAGAATAATGGTGCGTGGACAGCATCTACTACTGGAAGTGAAAATGTTAAAATTCCAGCTGGGTATCATAATGGAGAAGGATATGTTTCTGGAGCTGGCGCATATAACAAGGGAGTAAGTGATGCTGATGGTAGAGTAAATACCGATAGTGCTTCATATAAAGATGGATATAATAATGGAAAAACCGAAGGATCAATAACTTCTATTCAAGGGGTGGGATCGGCAAATCAGTATATTACTACTATTCCTGGTGAATTATATATTTGCTTTGGACTTGGCAATAATGTTAATGGAAATATTGCATGGTCTATATCAGGAGCAACCTCATTGTGGGGAACAGGTGGTAATTCCGGAGGGCAACAAGCGCGTGTAAATCTTGTTCGCGCGACCTCAACTTCTATGTATGTAACATGTGGAAACCATGTTTCATCAAGTGTTGTAAGACTTGTACACAAATAGAAATGTAAATAATAAAGTAAAACGTATTTTTTATTAGGTAACATTAATTTTAAAATGCAAATTAACTGGTATGTCTAAGATTAATGTTAGGTAATGTTTAAATAACAGACTGAATATAAGTTTCTTAATAGGTAAAACGCTTATAATTTTTATATTAAAAAAGGAGTCATATCAATAAAATGTACTGAAACTAAAGATTAGATGTTTTTTGGTTTCAGTACAAAATGATATGGCTCTTTTTGAAGTTTGAAGGTAAATTTTTATTAAGCTTTTAGATTAATTAAAAAGTAAAAATCGCGTTACTCTTACTTACAGTAAATAAATCACAGTTTTGACTTAAAAATTTTTAAATTTTTTTTCTTATTACACGATTTTTATACTATAGCTTTGTGCGTTGATTTTACTAGGCTTTCATGGTATTTATTTTTTATAAATTTTTAATTAATCTAAAAGATTAATTAAAAAGTATCCTAATAAACTTGTATTTTACTTGTATTAGACAACTTATTTAAATGCGTAAATAAATATATGTTAATAAAAATAAAGTCGAATTTTGTCAATCGAAAGTTCAAAAAGATTACCATAAAATGTTTACGTTGAACACAAAATATGTTATAAATAGACCATCTATTTAGTACATTTTGTGCTTAAATTATTTCAGAATTTCAAGATTTCAAGATGAAATTAGTTATATTAAAACTTTTTAGTGTTATCAAATTAATTGATTTATTCAAATTGTTAGATCTAGAAATTGTTAAATCTAAGAATTATAAATCTAGAAATTATTAAATCGAAAAATTTTCAAGCGAAGAAAAAAGTAATTTTAAATAAAAGATTGGGAAGGAGGTACATTCTATATACACTCTGCTATTCAATTTTTTTATTTCATCATATACTTTCTATATATGTTTTAAACAATAAAAAATTATCTTAAATATTGAATCCCATAAAATTAGTTGAAATAAATTTGAGCAGGAGTAATGTCAGTATACTTTGAAATATTTTAAGTCGGATTGTGCAAGTAGAAATATATTAAAAGGAGATAGTATTTTATGGTCAAAAAACAAAATCTAACTAAAGAGAAAAACAATAATAATGAAGGTGAAAAAGAAAACAAAGAAAAGCTATTAAAACCGAAAATTGATGTTGTGTTTCATTCATTATTTAGAGAGGGAAATGAAGGAATTACCAAAGCACTTATATCATCAGTAATAAAAGAAAAAATAAATGATATAAAACTTGATAATGACAGGCACGTTTTTGGTAAATATCCAGAAGAAAAGTTAGGAATTTTGGATTTAAAAGCAACATTAGGAGATGGTAGAATATGTGATGTAGAGATACAATTAGTTGATAACCAAGACACAGAAGCTAGGTTCTTGTATTATTGGAGCAGAATTTACTCGAGCCAATTACAGAAAGGAAATATTTATCAGGATTTAAACAAAGTAATTGGAATAATAATAATAGATTTTCCATTAGAGAAGACAAAAGCACTAGAAAATATATGTACAGAATGGAAAATAACAGAGGTGACCACAGGCTTAAATTTAGTATTGACAGATATGTTTCAGATTTATATAATTGAAATATCGAAGGCAAAGAAAACACTGGAGAGAGAGCCAAATAATGAATTGGCACAGTGGGTATTGTTTTTGGATAATCCTAATCAAGAGGAGGTTTTTAAAGCAATGGAAACCAATAAAGAATTAAAAGAAGCAATGCAGAACTTAGATGAAATAAGTCAGCAAGAAGAGTTAAGAAGAGTAGCAGAATTAAGAGAAAAAGCAATAATGGATGAAAAGAATGCGATTACTCATGCATTAGAAGATGGAAAAAGAGAGGGTCTAAAAGAGGGGCAGATATTGGGAGAAAAGAAGAAACAACAAGAAATTGTAAAGAGAATGTTAGCAAAGAATTTCTCAGTAGAAGAAATTCAAGACATTACTTCATTATCTAAGGAAGAGATTGAGAATATAAAGAACTAATATAATTTTTAGAGATATTATACAAAGTATAATGAAAGGAAAACTATTATGGAAGTTTCAGCATCACTTTTAAATGTAAAAGAAGAGGAAGCAATAACCACATTTTATAGGTTAGAAATGGCTCATACAGATTATTTTCACATTGATGTTATGGATGGAAAGTTTGTTGTGGATAACACAATTGAAAAAATGAAAGAGTATGCAGATAATTTAAAGAACGTAACAAATATTCCACTAGATATCCACATAATGTGTAAAAATGTAAAAGAATATGTTGATATGTTTGCATCATGTGAGCCAAGAATAATCAATTTTCACCTAGAAGCATTTGAAAAAAACAATAGTATAAATGATGAAGAAAAAAATAATGAAAATGAGAAAGAAACAAATAAGGCGGGTGTGTTTGAAAACAAGGCAAATGTAAATGATGATGAAATATTTGAAATGATTAAATATATAAAAAATTCAAATTGCAAAGTTGGTATTGCTATTAATCCTGAAACCGATGTTGAAAGAATTTATAATTTTTTACCTTTAATCCATAACGTGCTTGTAATGAGTGTTCATCCAGGAAAAGGCGGACAAAAGTTTATAGAAGGTACTGTAAACAAGATAAAGAAATTAAAAGATTATATAGAAAACAATCATCTTGAAAATGAGATTGAAGTTGATGGTGGAATAAACCTTGAAACAGCAAAAAAAGTATCAGAAGCTGGAGCAAATATAGTATCAGTAGGAAGCTATTTAATAAATTCAAAAGATTATAAATACACAATAAGCGAAATGCAGAAAATGTAATCAACTTTTAGAGAAAATAAAATTACTTATCATTTTTGAAACTCCAACAGCATATAAAAAATTTAGTGGAAATAAAACGTGAAGTAAAATAAAATGTTAAATAAAATGAAAAGTCCAATTTTACATTCACGTTTTTATAATGTATAATCTCCTTATGGAAAACAATAAAGAAAATTATTATAAAGAGTATAATCATAAGAATAGCAAATCATATAACAAAAGCTGCAACAATAATTATGGCAAAAACGAAATTTATAACAAATTAAGCGATTGTTTAAAAGATAAATTTGGAGAGAAAGTTTTAAAAATATGTGTAGATGGGCACTTTTCTTGCCCAAATAGAGATGGAACATTATCCAAAACGGGTTGCATTTATTGTAGTGCGAAAGGTTCAGGAGAACTTATAGGAAAATTTAAAGCTGATATAACAAATGATTTTAGTAAAATTTCTGAGCAAGGTAATAATAATCATAATACATCTAACAGTATTTTGAACAGCGCAAATACTTCTTTAAAAAATATAACTAAGAGTAAAGAGAATGATAACATTTACAATCAATATGGCTTTATAACAGAGCAGGTTAAAGATTATTCAAGTAGTTATCGAGCTACAAGAGCAAATAAATTTATAGTGTATTTTCAAAATTTCACAAACACGTATGACACTATTGAAAATTTAAAGAAAAGGTATGATGCGGCGCTTATTGATGATAGAATAGTTGGAATTGATATAGCAACAAGGCCTGATTGCATTTCAAATGAAATTTGTGAGTTGCTTGCTTCATATAAAGAAAAATATGATGTAACAGTTGAATTAGGTTTACAAACTTCATCAGATGAAATTGGGAAAAAGATTAACAGATGTTACTCAGATAGTGATTTTATAAATAGTGTAAAACTCTTGAGAAAATACAACATAAATGTATGCGTGCATATTATGCTAGGATTGCCATTTGAAGATAGGCACAAATATTTTGAATATTCTAAAAAATTAAACCTAACGCTAAAAAAAGCAAATACAAGAAATCTATATTCAAATTGCAATGAATCTAAAAACAAAAATTTAAAACAGAAAAATGACGAACAAGTAGCGAAAATCTCAGAATTAAAAACAACCGAATTAGAAACAATCGAATTGAAAGATAAATCAAGTGAATTTAAAAAAATTAGTGACTTAAATAAATCCACAAGTGTGTCAGAAATATGCAGTAATTTTGATATTCAGAATGTATCAGAGCTTGCAAGCAAAGAATTAATTGATACAATAAATTTTATCAATAAACTTGATTTGCAAGGAATAAAAATTCACTCAACTTATGTAGTAAAAGATACATTACTTGAAGCTCTCTATAATCAAAAACAATATCAGCCACTTGATATAATGGAGTATTTATATTACTTAGTATATGCAATTACACACTTAAAGCCGGAAATAGTGGTTCACCGAATTGTAGGAGATGCACCAAAAGATATTCTAATTGCTCCAGAGTGGAATGCACATAAAAAATTAGTAATGAATTGCTTTGAAAAAATAATGAAAGAAAATAACTTGTATCAAGGAATTGATTATGAGAATTCGTACAATTAAGAAATATGATGCGAATAAAATGGGTTTTAAGTTAAAAATATAAATTCCATTTGAAAAAAGTAAATAAATCGTCAAGTAAAAGTCAAATGCAATTCTATTCTATAAATTCTGTAAATTCCTCAAATTCTCTTGACTTTTCTTCAAAAAAGGTGTAAAGTAAATATGCTTTACATATAAGGCTTTAGTTTTTTGTGTGCTATGATGAGTAGTATGACTCAAATACAAATAAATTAGTATCAAATCTAATTATTAGTTTAGGCACAAAATTTAAAGCATTTTAGGAGAGTTGATTATGGAGAAACATATAGAGGTAAGTATATTGTGGCAAATATATGGTGAGCTTCTAACTGATAAACAAAACAAGGTCTTGAATTATTATTATAATGATGATTTATCTCTTTCAGAGATTGCTGATTTAACAAATGTTTCAAGGCAGGCTGTGAATGACATAATCAAGAAAGGAGAAGCAAAACTTTTCGAGTACGAGAAGATTTTACATATTATGAAAAAGTCACAAGAAAATGAAAAGACTATTCAATTAATACTTTCAAAGTTAAGCAAGATTGAAGATTCTTCATCTGATAAAAAAATTGAGAAAATATTAAGTGAAGTTCAAAAAGACCTTAACTTAATTGCGTAAGTGAATTTGAATAAAAGGCAGAACAATAATCAAACAGATTGTAGGCAAATTTCAAATAAAGGGCAAAAAAAGTATAAGCAAAATCAGAACAGAATAAAGAAAGATGAAAAATGCTAAATAAACCAGAGGAGGAGATTTTAGATGGCTTTTGAGGGGTTATCAGAAAAGCTTCAAGCTTTTACAAGAAAGCTTAGAGGAAAAGCTAGAATTACAGAATCAGATCTTAATGATATGTTAAGAGAGGTCAAGCTTGCACTTCTTGAAGCTGATGTAAACTACAAAGTAGTTAAAGAGTTTATTAATAATATTCATGATAAAGCTCTTGGCCAAGATGTTTTAAAATCTCTTACACCAGGTCAACAGGTTATTAAAATTGTTAAAGATGAGCTTGTTAATTTATTAGGTGGAACTGATAGCAAAATTGCATTTACTCCAAACCCACCAACAGTTATAATGCTTGTTGGTTTGCAAGGTTCTGGTAAAACAACAACTGCTGGAAAGCTTGCCAACCTTCTTAGAAAGCAAGGTAAGAAGCCATTACTTGTTGCATGTGATGTTTATCGTCCTGCTGCTATAAAGCAACTTCAAGTAGTTGGTGCAGAACTTTCAATTCCAGTCTATGCTAGCGAGAATGAAAAAGATGTTGTGAAAATTGCAAAACAAGCAAAAGAGCAAGCTATATCAAAATTAAATGATGTTATTATTCTTGATACAGCAGGTCGTCTGCAAATTGATGAACCTCTTATGCAAGAGCTTAAGAATCTAAAAACCAATTTAAAGCCTCATGAGATCTTACTTGTAGTTGATTCAATGATTGGTCAAGAATCAGTTAATATTGCAACAAAGTTTAATTCCGATTTAGGAATTGATGGAGTTATTCTTACAAAGCTTGATGGTGATACTCGTGGTGGTGCTGCAATATCAATAAAAAGTGTAACAGGAAAGCCAATCAAATTTATTGGTACAGGTGAAAAGCTTAATGAGTTAGAAGAGTTTCATCCTGATAGAATGGCATCAAGAATATTAGGCATGGGAGATGTTTTATCAATAATCGAACAAGCCGAAGAAAAGTTTGATATGGAAGAAGCTGAAAAGCTTGAAAAGAAATTACAAAAAAATAAAGATCTTGATTTAAATGACTATTTAGCTCAAATAAAGCAAGTTAAGAAGATGGGACCTTTATCATCATTACTTAAAATGATTCCAGGAATGAGTCAATACAATGTTCAGGTTGATGATAATGAGTTTTCAAAAATAGAAGCTATTATTTCTTCAATGACAAATGCAGAGAGAATAAACCCTAAAATTCTCAATGCTTCAAGGAGAATTAGAATAGCAAATGGAAGTGGTACACAAGTTTCAGAAATAAATAAATTCATGAAATCATTTGAGATGACTCAAGACATGATGAAGAAAATGAAGAATGGCAAGATGAATCCTCAAATGAAGAAAATGATGAAAAATATGAATCTTGATAAAATAATAGAAGAAGGGGGTGAAAAATATGGTAAAGATTAGATTAAGAAGAGCAGGAGCTAAAAAAGCACCTTTCTATCACATCGTTGTAGCTGATTCAAGAAATGCTAGAGATGGAAAAATTATCGAGCAAATCGGTACTTATGATCCAATGACAAATCCTGCAACAATAGTTCTTGACAAAGAAAAAGTTAATACATGGATTAAGAATGGAGCTCAACCAACTGATACAGTAAAAGCTCTAATAAAGAAAGCTGAGTAATTAGCAAGTATTTGGAAGGAAAGCAAAATGGAAGAAATTCTAAAAACTATTATTGAAGGGCTTGTTAATAATAAGGAAGCTATTTCAATTTCTAAAGAAGAAAAAGAAGATGTAACAATCTTCAAAGTAAAAGTTAGCAAAGATGAAATGGGTAAAATTATTGGTAAACAAGGAAAAATTGCTAATTCAATAAGAGTGCTAATGAAGTCTATTGCTGCAAAAGAGCAAAAGAAAGTCGATATTGAATTTGAAGATTAGTGGAGTGCAATGAAAGAAGAAAGAATTAAGATTGGTAAAATTGTAAATACCTTCGGAATTAAAGGTGAACTTAAAGTATATCCTTATGTTGATTATATTGATGAACTTTCAAAAATTTATATTGACAACAAGGAATACACATTATCAAAATCAAGAAATCAAAAAAATGTTGTTATAATTAAAATCAAAGGGTTAGATGATATCAATTTGGTTGAAGATTTTAAAAACAAAGAGATTGAGATTGATAGAGTAGATTTGCCTAAATTAAAAGAAGGAGAGTATTATATAGAAGACTTAATTGGACTAGATGTTTACACTGATGAGGGAAAACTTCTTGGTAAGTTAGATGATATATTTAATACTGGTGCCAATGATATCTACCAGGTTAACAATATTTTACTTCCAGCAATACCAGATGTAATCAAGAAAATCGATATCGAGAATCAAAAGATAATAGTGCATATAATAAAAGGACTTATATAAAATTGTATATAGATTATTTATCTTATGGAGAAAGGATATATTTTTAGTGAAGATTGATGTACTTACACTCTTCCCAGAAATGTTTTCAGCAATTAAAGAAAGCATAATTGGAAGAGCTATCAACAATAAGTTAATTGATTTAAATTTAATAAATATAAGAGATTTCTCAAAAGATAAGCACAAGCATGTTGATGATACACCTTATGGTGGTGGAGCCGGAATGATAATGAAGGCTGATGTTGTATATAATGCATATAATTCTATAAATGATAAAGAAAATGCTAAAGTTATATATTTAACGCCTAAAGGAAAAACTTTAAATCAACAAATTGTGAAAAATCTTTCTAAAGAAAAACATTTAGTTTTATTATGTGGGCATTATGAAGGAATAGACCAAAGAGTTCTTGATAAAATTGTAGATGAGGAAATTTCAGTTGGAGATTATGTGCTTACAGGTGGAGAGCTTCCAGCAATGATTTTAATAGATTCTGTATCAAGATATGTTAAAGGAGTTTTAAGTGAAGGCTCTACTGATGAGGAGTCATTTTCAAACAATTTACTTGAGTATCCTCAATATACAAGACCACTTGAATTTGAAGGCGAAAAAGTACCAGAGGTTTTAACATCTGGTAATCACCAAGAAATTGAAAAGTGGAGACAAGAACAATCGTTAATTGAAACATTAAAAAAAAGAAAAGATCTTTTAAATGAAGATCAAATAAAAAGTATTAAGAAAGGAGTCAAATAATGGATATTATTAATTCAATTGAACATGAACAATTAAAAAACAAAGTTCCTGATATTAAAGTTGGTGATACAGTAAGAGTTCATCAAAGAATTAAAGAAGGAAACAGAGAAAGAATCCAAGTATTTGAAGGAATCATTATCAAAAAACAAAATGGTGGATTAAATGAAACATTCACTGTTAGAAGAGTAGCTTATGGAGTAGGAGTTGAAAAAACATTCTTATTACACTCTCCACTAGTTGAAAAAATCGAAGTAATAAGAGTAGGAAAGGTTAGAAGAGCTAAATTATATTATTTAAGAGATAGAGTAGGAAAAGCTTCTAAGACAAAGGAAGATATCGGAGCTAACTTAAATAGAGATGATATCATTATCAAAGAAGAAATTCCTGAAAAGGTAGAAGAAGTAAAAGCAGCAGACGAAACAGCTGAAACTCCAGTAGAAAATGCTGAAGTTAAAGAAGAAGCTCCAAAAGCTGAATAATGTATGTAAAAAAGGATATATGTGCTAAGTATAATTGCATATATATTCTTTTTTTGGCATAGTTATGTTTTGATGCTTAGAATTTAAATATATAATCATTAGAGGATTAATATTATAATTCTAAAAATTTATTTTAATATGGATATTGAAATAAATAAAGATTTTAAAATAAATAAAGATTTTAAAATAAAAAGATTTAATATTATATTGTTCGAAAAAGCCGCGTTAGCGATCAAGCGTAGCGCGAATGTTTTTTTCTTCCGCAAGTTAAGTTTGACTAACGAAGAAAAAAACGAACAAGGCTTCGAGAACAACATAATATTAAATCTTTTTTGTAATCAGTATTTTGTAGTCTTATTTTGTACTCTTGATTTTTGGTTTCGCTAAAAGAGATGCAATATATCCGAAGAATACAGCAGCTGCAATTCCACCTGCAGAGGATTTGACCCCACCTATAAATGCTCCAAGTAATCCCTGTTCCTTTACTGCTTCCATTGTTCCTTTGGCCAAATTATAGCCGAAGCCAGTTAAGGGAACCGTTGCTCCACATCCTGCAATGTCAACTAATTTTTTGTATATTCCAAGAGCTCCTAAAATAACACCGGTTGTTACATAAATCACAAGAATTCTTGCTGGAGTAAGTTTTGTTTTATCTATTAAAATTTGACCAATTACACAAAGGATTCCTCCAACTAAAAATGCAAATAACATCGTCTGCCAGTTAATTGATTTTAAATAACTTTCCATAAAAACCTCTATTCTTAAACATTGATTTTTGAAATTTTAATCTTAAAGATCGTTTTTTTACTTATGCTCTTATATTTTGAATTTTAAGTCTTATACCACTATATTTTATTGTTTGAAATTCAAGCCTTATATATTTTGAACTTTGAAATTTAAATCTTAAAGTACTAAAATTTAAGCTTTAAACTTCAATTGATATTGCATGGGCAATACCAGGGATTGTTTCACCTTGCTGAGATGATGTTGCATTCATTAATGCACCTGTTGCGATGAGCAAAACTTTTTTTAATTTTTTGTCTTTAAGCATTTTATAAATATAGCCAGAAAATGTTGTTGCAATACATGCACAACCACTTCCACCTGCAAGTGTGTCTTGCTTTTCTTTATCAAACATTAAAACACCGCAATCATTGTATCTTTTTGAAATATCATACCCGTGTTCAGCGGCAAGTTCTATTAAAATATCTTTTCCAATATAACCTAAATCACCTGTAAAAATTGCATCATAGTAATCTGGGGTTCTTTTTGTATCTTTGAAATGTGATAGCAATGTTGAAAGGGCGGCTGGAGCCATTGCGGCTCCCATATTATTAGCATCTTTTATACCTAAATCTGTTATAAGCCCTGGTGTAATATATGTTACAAAAGGACCGCCTCCTTCTTTAGAAAGAATTGCTGCTCCAGAACCTGTTACAGTCCACTGACTTGTTGGTGTACGTTGATTGCCAAGTTCAAGAGGGAACCTGAATTGTTTCTCAGCACTACAAAAATGACTAGAAGTGGCACAAAGTACATGATTTAAAGCCATGCTATCCATGAAAACTGAAGCTAAACATAAACTTTCCACAAATGTAGAACATGCTCCAAAAACTCCAAAGAATGGAATTTTCAAATCTCGAAAAGCAAAATCAGAAGATATACATTGATTTAACAAATCACCAGCAAAAGCATAATCTATATCAGCTGCGGCAAATCCGGATTTGGTAATTACCAAGTTTACAGCTTCTTTTACAAATTTGCATTCAGCTTTTTCCCATGATTTTTCACCAAAGAATTCGTCGTCAATACATTTATCAAAATAATCTTTAAGCGGACCATTAGATTCCTTTGGCCCAACAACTGAGGCAGTTTCAGAAACAGTGATGAAATTATCCATTTTCAAAGTATGCTTTCCAACTTTTTTCATAAAATAAAATTCCTTTCTCTTTTATAATCGCTTTATTATTTATTGCCTTAAACTGGTATTAAAAAAATTAAAGTAATTCTAGAAACAGTATTAAAGAAACAAACAAGCTATAATTCCGACTATAACGGATGTTGAAATACCAAAAACAAGAACAGGTCCAGCAATAGTAAACATTTTTGCACCAACGCCCATAATATATCCTTCAGACTTATATTCCATGGCAGGAGCTACAATGGAATTTGCAAATCCGGTAATAGGTACAAGAGAACCTGCTCCAGCTATTTTACCAATTTTATTAAAGACATTTATAGAAGTTAAAAATGCAGATATGCCAATTAAGCTAATTGAAACGACTGTTGATGCAGAAATATCATCAAGCCCTTTATATTTGCAGAAAAAATAAATTAGTTGTCCGATAGAACAAATTAGACCACCGATAACAAATGCATTAAAACAGTTTTTTAAAACATTAGATGGAGGAGATTTTTTATTAACAAAATCTTGATACTCCACCGGAGTAGATGATTTACCCATAAAACCTTCTTTCTTTTACTGATTTTGATCAACCATAAAAGTAATATCTAAATCAACATAGTATTCTGACATTATATTTCCAGTAACTTTTGCACGCTGCTCAAGAATTTTAATAGCAGTGATATAATTAATAGTTTGAGAAACTTTTTCTACAGTTTTTATAATTGCATCTTTCCAAGAAACTGTTGAAGAACCTGTGACTTGAATGTGTTTTTCAATTCCCATAATAACCTCCTAAAAATTAATTTATAATACTATTTCCAATAAAAATATAAATATACAAATTTTATGAGTTTAATATTATATTGTTCGAGAAAAGCCGCGTTAGCGATCAAGCGCAGCGCGAATGTTTTTTTCTTCCGACAGTCAATTTTTGTCTAACGAAGAAAAAAACGAACAAGGCTTTGAGAGCAATATAATATTAAACCTTTAGCAATCCTGATTGGTAAGCTTGATTGAAATCTGTTGAATATTCGAGCGTGAAAAATTATATAAAAAAATATTGACAAAAACAGATGTTTGTTATAAAATGCGTCATATACAAAAAAAGAAGAATTCTATAAGCTAAGAAGGAGCTAAAATGTTTTCATATATAAAGGGCGAAGTAAAAATTAAAGCAAATAATTTTATTGCGATAGATGTAAACAATATTGGTTTTAAAATTTTTATGACTGAAAAAGAAATTCAGCAGATTGAAATAGGTGATATAGTAAAAGTGTATACTTACATGAGAGTGAAGGAAGATGATATAAGTTTGTTCGGTTTTTTATCAAATGATGAGCTTACGATGTTTGAGCTTTTGATAAGTGTAGGTGGTATTGGTGCTAAATCCGCAACACAAATATTATCAAATATAGAGCCAACAGATTTTGCTTTATCAGTTATTACTGAGGATGTATCAAAGCTTAAGAAACTTCCGGGTATAGGGGCTAAAACTGCACAAAGAATCATACTAGAACTAAAAGATAAGATTAAAACAAATGAGGCAATTACTAATGAAGAGAGTGAGACAAGGGCTATTTCAAGTCAAAATGTTCAAGATGCAATTGATGCATTGCAAGTTCTTGGCTATAATCGTAAGTCTATACAAAAGGCCTTTGAGAAAATTGTTTCTAATGATAAATCAGTTGAAGAGCTTATAAAAGAAGGATTAAAAGAATTAGCTAATTAGTAAGTGGAAAGGATTTATAGAATAATGGTTGATTTAACAGAGCCTTTAGCTTATAGAATGATGCCTAGAACATTAGATGAATATGTTGGTCAGGAAGATATTTTAGGAAAAGATAAAATTTTATATAGAACTATAAAAGCAGATAGATTATCTAGCTTAATTTTATGGGGTCCCCCAGGTTGTGGAAAAACTTCGCTTGCAAGAGTAATTAGTAATACAACTAAGTATAAATTTGTTAGGTTAAATGCTGTAACATCGGGTGTTTCAGATATAAAAAATGCAATAGAAGAAGCGAAGAATACATTTTTGAATCCTAGCGGAAAATGTATTTTGTTTATTGATGAGATACATCGTTTTAATAAATTGCAACAAGATGCTTTATTGCCTTATGTTGAGAATGGTACGGTTATATTAATTGGAGCAACAACGGAGAATCCTTATTTTGAGGTTAATAAAGCTTTAATTTCAAGGAGCATGGTATTTATGCTTCATAATTTGAGTGTTGATAATATTTTTGCTGTTTTAAAAAGGGCAGTGAAAAGTGAAGAAGGTTTAAAAGAGTTTAATGTAAAAATTTCAGATGATACTCTTAGAAAGCTTGCAATTGTTTCAAATGGAGATGTTAGAACTGCATTGAATAGTTTAGAGGTTGCTACTTTAACAACTCCTCCTAATTCTGATGGAGTGATTGAGATTACAGATGAAATAGCCAAAGAATGTGTTCAAACAAGAAAAGCCGTATTTGATAAGAATGGAGATGCTCATTATGACAATATAAGTGCATTTATCAAATCTATGAGAGGTTCTGATGCTGATGCCGCTGTGTTTTATTTAGCTAGAGCATTAAATGGAGGGGAAGATCCTATGTTCTTAGCAAGAAGAATAGTAATATCAGCTGCAGAGGATGTAGGTCTTGCAAATCCAAATGCGCTTGTTGTTGCAAATGCTGCGATGGAAGCGGTAAAGATGGTTGGAATGCCAGAGGCTAGAATAATACTTGCTGAAGCGGCAATATATAATGCAAATTCCAAAAAATCAAATGCAAGTTATATGGCAATTAATAAGGCTTTAGAAGATGTCGAAAGTAATGATACAGGAACAATTCCAATGCATATTAGAAATGCTGTAGCTAAAGGAATGGAAAAAGAAGGCTACCATGTTGGCTATAAATATCCACATGATTATAAAAATCATTGGGTTGAGCAACAGTATTTGCCTGATGCAAGAAAAGATACAAAATATTTTATTCCTGATGAAAACATAGATACTACAGAGTTTCAAAAGAAAGAAAACTAAAAAACATTACATCAATATATTATGTAAATTTACTAAAAAACCTTTATTTTTTGGAATTTGTATGCTATAATGAAAACAGTTAATTAATTTTTAGGAGGATTCCAATGATTTGGATTTTATTAATAATAGTAGCATTACTAATAATTTTTGCAGTAATGAGTGTTAAAATAGTTAGACAATCAGAAGTATACATTATTGAGAGACTCGGCAAATTTCACAAAGTAGCTGATGCAGGTCTTACAATAATCATACCATTTATAGATCATGTACGTAGTATTGTTAGTTTGAAGCAACAAACTCTTGATATAGCACCACAACAAGTTATCACAAAAGATAATGTCACAATTACAATAAACACGGTTGTTTTCTACCGTATAGTTGACCCAGCAAAAGCAGTATATGAAATTCAAAATTTAAAAAAGGGTATTGAGTATTTATCTGTTACCACAATGCGTGACTTAGTTGGTAAAATGGACTTAGATTCTACATTTAGCGCAAGAGATACAATTAATGATAAATTAAGAGCTATTCTTGATGAAGCAACTACAAGATGGGGTTGTGATATTGACAGGGTTGAGGTTCAAGATATTATTCCACCAGCTGATATTAGAGACGCAATGGAAAAGCAAATGAATGCAGAAAGAAATAAGAGAGCTGCAATATTGCAAGCAGAAGGAGAAAGACAAGCAGCTGTATTAAAGGCACAGGGCGAGAAGGATGCAGCAATTCTTCATGCAGATGCTGAAAGAGAAGCAAAAGTTAGAAGAGCAGCAGGAGAGGCAGAAGCAATTAAAAAAGTTGCAGAAGCTAAAGCAGAAGAAGTAAAAATGGTTTATGGTGCAATGATGAAGGCAAATCCAGATGAAAAACTTGTACAATTAAAATCACTTGAAACATTAAAAGATGTTGCAAATGGTGAGGCTAATAAGGTATTTATACCATTTGAAGCAACTCAATCATTAGCAAGCTTAGGCGCAATGAAAGAGGTTATGAAGAAAGACGGAAAAGAAGAACAAGATAAAAAAACTGATAAATAACCTAGACTATAACAAACACTTATAAAAAATAAAACAACAAACAATTGAATATTGAAATAAAAAGTAGAAATAAAAGTAGTATAAAAAGAAACCCAAATTAAAGCATAATTATTATTACAAACAAAAATTACGGTTTCTTTTTTAGTGTCTGTATGATATAATTTACAAGCAAATATAAAAAATATAAAAAAATATAAAACTAATATAGTAAAAAAAGGAGAAATAAATGAAAAAATATTGCAAGAAAGAAAAAATTAATATAGCACTTAGAATCTTGTTTACTACAATGTTGATTTTAACTTGCATAATGATATTTGATTTCTCTAAACAGAACGGTGGTACATCAGGAAGCCTAAGTAGAGATATTATGAAATTTATAGCTGAAATTTTTACAAAGGATGAGCAAAAAATAGTAAAGATAATTTCAAAAGGAGAACCAATATTAAGAAAAATTGCTCATTTTACGGTTTATACAAGCCTTGGAGTATGGGCAATGTGTATGATGCAAACATATTTTAGAAAAAGCAAAAAAATGTATAACAACAATACTAATAATATAAAAAACATTAACAGTAGCGAGAATACTAAAAATATAAAAAAAGTTAACAGTAGTGAGAATGCTAATAACATAAAAAACGTTAACAGTAACGAGAATGATAACATTATGGATGCTAATAGTGTGAAAGATGATAATATGAATGATTATGATATGGAAGCTTATGATAAGATCATGAAAAAAAGAATGCTTATATCTATAATTATTGGCTTCTTGTATGCTATATCTGATGAAATACACCAAAGTTTTATACCCAATAGAAGCGCTAGAGCAATAGATGTTTTTCTTGATACGCTAGGAGCTACCAACGGAGTGCTGATAATTGCAATCATAGTTTTTATATATAAACATTACAAAAATATTACAAAAGAATTAAAATAAAGAAATAATAATTACTTATATTGATTAAAAAGCTATTTTATTATATGATTACAGGGATATTTAATATAAATTAGGTATAAGTTTAGGAGGATTAACTAATGTCTACATTAAACCCATTAGAGCAAAAAGCAAGAGCTTCATTTGTAAAAGGTATTTTACTTTCAGCGGTTATTGCAATAATAATCGTAGCATTTTTAGGCATGCAAATTTATCAGATGAATGGAAAAGAAAAGCAAAGATTAGCAGGTCAAAAAAGTGTAATAGTACTTAAGAAAAGTGTTGTATCAGGTGAACTTATTACAGCTGATATGTTTACTACAAAGAAAGTTGATGCTGATGTTTTACCTTCAGGAGCAACAAATGCTTTTTCAACATTACAAGGATACTTCTTAAAAGATGATTATGGTAATCAAATTGTTACTAGAAAAGATGATACTACAGGAGAATATAAAAAATATGTAAAATTTGCTTCAGGTAGTAATGCTACCCAAGAAACTTTATCTGAGGTTATGGTTGACGATGCAGGGGTTTACTATTATATGACAGGTGACAAGAGAACAGACATTATAATGAATGATACTCCTATAGTTGCAAAAATAGATTTAGGTGCTAACACAGTTGTTACTGAAAGCATGATAACAGCATATAATGAGGCTACAACAGATGATCTAAGAGAAGAGGAATATACATCAATCGTTTTACCAACTACTCTTTCAACAGATGATACAATTGATATAAGACTTAGACTTACTGACGGAAAAGATTATGTTGTACTCTCAAAGAAAAAGGTTACAATACCAAGTTTAGGTGATTCTTTATCAGGTACATCAATAATTATAAAGGTAAAAGAGAGCGAAATTTTAACAATGTCTGCAGCAATAGTTGATGCTTACAAAATGCAAGGAAGTAAATTATATGCAATCAAGTATGTAGAACCAGGTATTCAAGATGCGGCTGAATCAACATATATTCCATCAAGTGAAACACTACAACTAATTCAAAATGATCCTAATATAGTTCAAACAGCAAAGAATGAATTAATACAATACTACAATGCAAATTATCCAAATTACAGACCCGGAATACAAAATGCACTAAATGCAGAAGATGATGCTACTAAGAAGTCATTAAGCCAAGCCGGAACATCATCAGAAACAACAACATTATCATCTCAAAGACAACAATATTTACAATCAATGGGCGAATAATATATAAAAGTTTATAATTCATGATAATGGTACGAAAATGCATGTTTTATAAAAAATAAAACTATGGTTTATGGGTTTTCCTTAAAACCCAAATCATATTTATAAGGAAGAAAAAGTTGGAACAAATAGGTTTTATTGGAACATTTGATAAAAAAGACTTACTTTTAAACATTGCTAATGTTTTAGCCTTAAATGGAAAAAAGGTCTTAATAGTTGATGCAACACTTATGCAAAGATTAAAATACATTGTTCCAAAGATAGGTAATACAAATACGTATGTAAGCGAATTCATGGGAATTGATGTAGCTTTAGGATTTATGAATTTAGGAAGTATAGCTCAATATTTGGGCAATCCAAATTCGTTACCTTATGATTTTGTTTTTGTAGATTCTGACAATTTGCAAACAATTAGTTCTTTTATGATACCAAGAATGGCAAAAATATATCTTGTATCATCTTACGAAAAATATGAAGTTAACAGAACTATGGAATTACTTAAGATTCTAAATCTACCAATAAATGTAACAAAGGTAATATATTCACCTGATACAAATGATAAACAAGAACAATATTTCAACCAATTATTATCAAAAACACCTGTAAGATTGTTAAAAGATAAAGTAATAATTACTGATACGAGTGATGACAGAAAAGTTGTACTCGAAAACCAGTTGTTAAATGAAATAAGATATAAACATTATTCATCACAATATAAGAGCAGTTTGGAATATTTAACAGCATTAATTGCGGAAAATGTAGTTCCACAAACAGATATTAGAAGAGCAATTAGAAAAGTATAAAGAAAGGTAAATGACAATGTCTATAATAACTTTTTCAAATAGGGATAAAAGAGAAGTAGGACAAACTCTATCAGTTGCAGCAATTGCTACTTGTATGGCAATTGAGCACAATTACAAAATATTATTAATATCAACAGATTTTGATGACAAGTCACTTGAAAATTGTTTCTTTAAGACATCAAAAGTAACAAATACAATTAATTCCATATTTCAAAAGAGAGGCGGAAACCTTGATGTTGCAAGTGGTGTAGAAGGACTAATAAGATTATTTGCAAGTAATAGAGTTCAAATTGATATGCTTGATAGTTACACAAGACCAATCTTAAAAGATAGACTTGATATATTACCATCTCCAAAGACAAAAGATATTAAAGAGTATTCAAATTTATCTACTTACTTTTCTCAAATAGCGGAGGTTGCAGGGAGAGTATATGATGTTGTATTGATAGATTTATCAAAATTTATTCCTGCAGAAAACATGAAAAAGGTTTATGATTTATCATCACTTGTAGTTATGGGAATAGCACAGAATCAAGATTCAATAAATGATTTTATGGCTCTTAAGGCATCAAATGAGTTTTACAGCAAGAATAGCGTAATGATAAACATTGGAAAATACAACGAATATTCAAGATTCACAGCAAAGAATATAGGAAGAGAACTTAAAGAAAGTATTACACCTTTTGTAGTACCATACAATATACATTTTTCAGATAATTGTTCTGATACTACATTAGTTGATTATATATTAAAAGTACAAAAGCTTACATTCAAAGATGGTGATGATGGAAAATTCTATCAAGCATTAAAAGATACAACTGAAAGAATTGATTATGAAAGAACATCGTTTGAATATGGCTTAAAATAAAACAAATTTAATAGATTAAGAAATAACATATAAGCTAGAAAATACATAATGAAATATGTAAGATGAATCAAAAAGAGGAGAGGAGCATAAGCAAATGTTACTAAACGCCATTATAATAGCAATCATTGTAATAGTTGCATTAGCATTGATTTTTAGAAAAATAAAAAGCAATAGAGCAGCTGCTGAGGATGCTGATAAAGTAGAAGTTGATGATAAAACTTATACTTTAGATATGATGATTAAATTCGTAAAAAGAAGACTTGATGAAATAACTAAAGTTAACTTATTTGACTTGGGACTTTCAGAAGAGGAATTAAAAAGAAGAAAAAACAAAAAATACGAATTAAAAAAAGCATTAAAAGGCTGTACGTATGGTGACGTAAATGACAAAAAGTATGTTAAGGAACTAATGTATGATATTTTGTCAAAAGAATATGGTGTTGATGAAACAAATGTATCAAGAGCTATTCCTTTTGATGTTCCTTCACTTTTGACAGCACAAGATAAATTTGACATATTAATTTATATGTATCAAAAAGATTATGGATATGAGGCTCTAGGAGAGCTTATCAAGAAGTACAATTTAGCAGAATTAAAGTATACTGATGGTGATACAAAACCATCTTACGTTATAACTCCTGAAGAGATAAGCGATATTTTTGAAAAAGAAAATTATACATTGACATTCCAAGATAAATTAATGATTGTAGTTCAAAGAATTTATCAACAATATAAAGGTTACAGTGCAATTGACGAGGTAAGAGATATGAACATAGATGGTGTTTCTGGTGGTGTATCTGGTCTTCCAGAGAGCTTCCTAAGTCAGGTTGCACAAACAGATAGTAATTATCTAACTCAAGTTATGGATCATAAAGTTCCAAGAGCATGCGATAGTATTTGGATAATGTTTCATGGTGTTTCAATACGTTTAGCATTCTTATCATTCGGAAATGAATCAGAACTTAAGAGAGTTTGCCAGAACATTTACAAATATAATAATCCAGGACAGTTATCAGACTCAAATGGTTATAAAATCAATGAAATGAAAGATGGTTCCCGTGTTGTTGTTGTTAGACCATCAATGTCAGAATCATGGGCGTTCTTCGTAAGAAAATTCGATGTTAAGAGAGCAACTCTAGAACAACTAATTAGATTCGAAGGTAAAGAAGATGCAATTGCATTATTAGGTTACTTAGTAAAAGGTGCAAGAATTATATCACTTACAGGTGAGCAGGGTTGTGGTAAAACAACAATGCTTATGGCAATGATTGAAAATATATATGAAACTATGAATATCCGTGTTCAGGAAATGGCTTTCGAGTTACACTTAAGAAAAATTTATCCAACAAGAAACATTCTATCATTAAGAGAAACAGAAACTATTTCAGGTCAGGAAGGTCTAGATGTTCAGAAAAAGACCGATGGTTCCGTTAATATCATTGGTGAGGTTGCAACAGACCCCGTAGCATCTTGGATGATACAAGCAGCACAGGTTGCATCAAAATTCACTTTATTTACTCACCATGCTAAAACATTTCCTGATTTAGTAACAGCCTTACGTAACTCAATGTTAAGAACTGGTGTGTTTACAAACGAAAAAGTTGCAGAAGAGCAGGTTGTACAAGTATTAAACTTTGATATACACTTAGTAAAAGACTTTAATGGTAACAGATATATTGAAAGAGTAACAGAATGTATCCCAGTAGAGGATGTGAACAATTATGATTTTTCACAAGATAAAGAAAAAACTTTAGATGGAGAATTTCAGAAATTTGCTGATAATGCAACAAGATATTTCTCAAAAGTAACAAATAAAGAGCTCTACAAATATAGAAATATAATGGAATATCAAGATGGTAAATATGTACTCACAAACAAGATTACAGATAAAAACATAAAAGAAATGATAATCAACATGGATGAAACTGACTCTGCTAATTTCAGAAAATTTGTAGAAGAAAAATGGCATGAAAAATTTTCATCAAGAGGAGAACTAATTAAATAAACCATAGAGAGTTAGGAGGTGAAACGTTCTATGTCAACGACATTTATTATATTCTTTGCAATAGTTATTGCGATGATTGTAGCAATAGTTGTCATGTTCTTAGTCGTAAAAAAGAAGAGCCAAAACGCTGATGTAGTTAGGATTGAAAATTTAAGACGTGGAACAGAGCAAAAGAACTTTTCATGGGATGTATTTTATCAAAAATTATACATTAGATACTTAAAAACACCATTTCTAAAAACATATTTACTAAAAATAAGAAGAAGACTAGAAATAAATAACATAGATGATGAATTTATGACTAGAATGGAATCAGCTCAGATTATCACAAAAGCATTACTAGTTATAATTCCACTAACAGTAGTAATTATACTATTAACACATTCTAACCCTTTATTAATGTTTATCATATTAATATTTGAATTATTTATTATTGATTCTTTTACAGACAGTTTGGTAAATAAACTTGATAATAACTTACTTTTACAACAGGTAGATTTTTTCGCACAAATGCGTCATGCATATCATGAAAACAACATGGTTGCTGAAGCTATTTATGCAACGGCTCAAGATAGTGAACATATAGAGATCTCAAGACAGGCAGAAGAAATATACAATATACTAAATTCTGCTGATCCTGAGATAGAGCTTGAAAAATATTATGATGTTGCTCCAAACAACTATTTAAAAGAATTTGCAGGTATATCATATTTAACTCAAGAGTTTGGTGATAGAAAATTAGATGGAACATCATTATATTTGACTAACCTTGAAAATATATCACAAGAAATGCAACTTGAAATTTTAAAACGTGATAAATTAAATTACGTATTTCAAAGTTTGTCTGTTATTGCTATTGCACCAACAGTCATGCTACAGCCATTGAAAAACTGGGCAGCATCAAACTTCTCATTTACAAAATCATTTTATAATGGTAGTCAAGGTATGATGGTACAAGTAGCAATAATGGTTGCTACAATTGTATGTTATATACTTATTAGAAAATTAAAGGATAACGGATCAACAAAAGTTGTTCAAGACAATCAGAATCCATGGCAGGAAAAAGTATATCAAAAAATCAAACCAATGAAAAATTTAGTTGATTTATTAATGCCAAAGAATGGAACAAAAGAGCATAGAAAACTTGAAAAATTATTAAAAGATGCAGGCTCAAAACAAAAAATAAGATGGATATATGTCAACAAGATTTTTCTATGTGTTGCGTGCTTTATAGCATCTTTGATTGTAGTATTTGCAATGCACCAGATTCAGTTAAATTACATATATACAGAACCTACCACAACTTATAACCTAATAGGTGAGATGAGCGGAAAAGAAGAACAAAAAGCAATTGAAATGACGAAGCGTCATAATAAAATATTAAAACAATTTAAAGGAAAGACGAAAACAACTATATCTGATATTGAAAAAGCAATGAGGAAATCTAAAGATTACGAAGATTTTTCTGATAATGATATAGCAACTGAAGCAAAACTAATATTAGACAAATTAAAAACAGTAAACTCTGAATACATAAAGTGGTTTGAGGTATTAATTGCATTGCTAATTGCTGAAATAGGATATGCAGGACCCAATTTACTACTTAAATTCCAGGTAAGAATGAGACAAATGGAAATGGAAGATGAAGTAATGAGCTTCCAAACAATTATCATGATGCTTATGAGAATTGAAAGAGTTGATGTTGAAATGATTCTTGAATGGCTAGCAAGATATGCAGATATTTTTAAAGAATCAATAAATAGATGCTTAAATAACTATGAAAGTGGTGGTTGGGAAGCATTAGAGGAAATGAAAGATGAGGTTACTTATGAACCTTTTATAAGAATAATCGAAAGCTTACAAACATCAGTTGAAAAGGTTCCTATAAAGGAAGCATTTGAGGAACTTGATTCTGATAGAGATTATTATAAAGACAGACGTAAAGAAACAAACGAAAGATTAATAGCTAGAAAAGGTAGAATAGGTAAGGTAATTGGTTTTGCACCAATGGTTGTAACATTCATAGGATACTTAATTGTTCCACTAGTACTAATTGGTATGACAAGTATGATGTCATCATTTGAATCTATGTCATCAATGATTTAAGGGAGGAGTTAGTAATGGAAAATGCATCAAATGCCTTAAAAATTGCTGCAGGAATATTAATTTCATTGCTTATTGTAAGCTTATTAGTATATGGAATAACAGTTTTAAGAAAATATCAGAATACATCTGATGAAGTAAAAAGAGTGGAGCAAATTCAAAAGTTTAACCAAAACTTTGAATCATATAACAAAAAGGTTGTTTCAGGATATCAAATGGTATCACTTGCAAATTTAACAAGAGATATAAATCAACGTTATTCATCAGATGTGGGTTTTAAACCAGTAAATATATACTTAAAATTGCAAAAAGCAAATGGAATATTACCGGGTTCTAGCAATGAAAAAAAAGTTACAATAGGTAAAGAAAAAAATTATTATAATCTTCTAGATTATATAACAAATGTTTATGATAATATAAATAAAGAAGATTCAACAGCAAAAGAATTCAAATCACTATATTTTGAGTGCATATATGTAGGGTATGATACAGGATCAACACCAAAGGTGATTGAGATGAGATTTTCAGAAATAAAAAAGGTCAATTAGCTGTTTTATAAGGAAACGTTAAAAGTTAAAAAATAATAAAAAATGTGAAAATGAAAGTTATTTAAAAGAAAAGTAAAAAAGACATCAATAAAAATAAATGAAAGGTAGTTATAAATGGAAAATGCTTCAAAAGCCTTGCTTATGGCAGCAGAAATATTAATTGCAGTTTTAATTATGAGTCTTATAGTAGCATTAACTGTTATTTTTGGAAATTTTTCTAGAAATATGAATGGAAAAATTGAAGAAGACAAAACATCAGCATTTAACCAACATTTTTTCGATGTAGATCAAAGAATTGATATTACAGCTCAAGAAATAGCTACACTAATAAACTTTTCAAAAGAAAGCAACGATTCTTATGAGTTGGAATTTGATAATAAATCTCAATCACCTTATTATGTAGATGTTCTTATTGATGGTGTAAGTTTCTTCAATGACCCAAATCAGAAAGCAGAAGATAATGAGAAGATTTATAAAGACAAGAATTTATTTAAACAAAAGCTTAATAATTTTATAGCTACACATAATACAGAATATTATTCGACAAATGTAAGAAAAACAAAATACACACCTAAAACAGGGAAGATGAATTTTGCAGATATTTCAGTAGAAGAATATGTGGAATCAACAGATGCAAACAGCGATATAAAAATAAGTAAATTTAATGGTCAAGTAACTTCAATTAACTTCAACACAACTGTTGTAAAGAAAAATGGACAAACAGTTATATTTAATACAACAACAAGAGACTATTTTACAATAAATGGAGAATAATTAATGAAAAAAATTATTATATTTTTTGTAATTATTATTGCAATTTTAGGAATGTTTTGTTATATTTATAGCCAGAAAAAGATTAGTCAGAATGAGTTAATTGCTAATAATAAAGAATATACATCATTATTGAACAAAGAAATCTCAGCAAATGACTTAGCGTCACTAATTAATAAAACAATCAACAAAGATGAGGCAAATAAAATTACAAAAGATAATGGATTATATGTTGAAAATGATACAGATTCAATAATAATGGAAATAAAATTTATAGATTCTGAAAATATAATTAGAACAGAAAATATTTATAAAAATGATATTGCAAAGTTTATTGAATTGTATGGTTCTTCAAAATTCAAATGTACTAAAGTAGAATTTCATGAAAAAACAAAGTTTGTGAAATATTTATATTTTGAAGAAGTGAACACATAGTTTTTAAAATTTTAAATATAAATAAAACACATTAAAAGGAGGAAAAATTAATGGAGAATGCATCAAAAGCACTTATAATTGCGGGTTCAATCCTAGTTTCAATTTTAATCATCAGTCTTGGAGTTTTCATTTACAACAATAATGCAGCAAGTACTAGAAGATGGGCAAACTTAAATTCACAAGAGGCACAGGCTCAAAACCAACAATTCCAAACTTATTTTGGAGAGAAGGTTTCAGCAGCTGAAATCAAGCAAATGCTTGGACTAGTTCGTAGCAACAATATAACAAGTAATACAGCTGATGAAGCAAAATCAATAGCTATTTATTATCAAGATGGAAATACTCTTAAATATAAATCACCATCTGCAATGATGTCAATACTTAAAGCTGGTAAAACATATTTTGTTGGAACAGCAAATGATAATGCTGATAAAAAAGATGAAGACCCAACTATAGGCTCTGATAACAATGCTAGAGCTGATGGAGATACAGCTAATGAAAAAGATGCTGCATATTACACATCAGGATTCTTAAGAATTATTACAATAAGAGTAAATAGTAATTCAACTGGTTCAACAACAGACGGAAATAAATAAAAATTAAATATTAAATTATTAAATATTAAAATACTAAATATTAAAATACTAATATTAAAATATTAATATTAAAATACTAATATTAAAATACTAAATATTAAAATGCTAAATATTAATATACTAAATATTAATATTTTAAATATGAAAATATTTGAGTTGAAAAAGTTTTATAGGTTTTTAAAACTCTATAAAACTTTTTACAACATAATTGTGAAGAATATAAATATTTTAAAAATAGGAGTATATAAATGGAGAATGCAACAGATGCATTGAAAATGGCAGCAGCGGTTTTAATATTTGTGGGAGCTTTGTCCCTTGCTATGATGTCATTGACAAAAGCAAAACAAGCTTCACAATCTCTTATTACTACTGATGAAGTTTCATGCTATAGCTATAAATCGAGTTTTTCAAATGTTAATTTTTCATCTGTTAGAGAAGTTGGCATTGATACTGTAATACCAAATATTTATTCCTATTATCAGAATTTTAACACTATTCTTTTTTATACAGCATCAGACAGCACACTTAGTGATATTAAACCAATGGTATTATACTATACAGAAGCACTCGATTACTCAAATGATGGTTCAACAACGCAACTTGATAAATCAATATTAAGAGCTGCAAAAGTTGAAAATTCAGGTATATCTGATGGAAAAGCAATTTATGGACTTGATATAAATGATGAAAGAGCAAGGGAAGAGCCTTGGGCAAATGATAGTCGCTTTTACAAATTGTTTTTAGATTCATTGATAAATTGTGTAGATTCACCATATTATACGTGGTCGAGAAATGAGCGCATAAGTAATCATAATAATCTTGGAAACCACCAAATATCTATTAAATTTACGTATGGCAATACTGCATATAAGTGGAAAAATTTTGCTACGAATAACAAAGGACGTTTTATTGAGCGTATTGGCAGATATAATTATAAAGCAATTTATGAGGCTAATAAATCTCAAAATTATGATGAAATTTCATCAAGAAATCTTGTAGCAGTTAATAATGCAGATTCGCAGATAGTATTTGATAATGGTGAAGCTATAGATAATGAAAAAGATACTGAAAAAATGGTAATTCAATATATATATATTGGACAAAAATAATGTAATTAAAATTATAAAAGTATTTAAAATTTTAAAATAATATGCTATAATAATTATGTCAATTATGCTTGTTACACAATTTATTACATATTTTAGGAGGAAAGTTATATGCAAGACACAGTAATATCAATTATTGCAATATTTTTAGCTGCAATACTAATGTTTGTTTTCCCACTAATGTCTACAGCAGACAGAAGTGATGATATATCACAACAAGCTGTTCAAACAGCAACTACAGAATTTGTTGATAACATTAGATCCACAGGTAAAATTACTCAAGATAAATATAATAGTTTTGCAAGTAAAATAGTACAAACCGGTAATTCATTTGATATTGAAATGGAAGCAAAAATACTTGATGAAAACTCTAGAAAGAAAACAGGACAAACATCATCAACAAAAGTTGGTGAAAATCAATATTATAGCGAATATACAAGCCAGATAGAAGAAACTCTTAATAATAACGGTGTATATGTATTAAAGGAAGGCGATATTATATCTGTAACTGTAAAAAATACAAATAAAACAATTTCACAGATTTTGAAAAATTTCTTCTACCAAGTTACAGGAAATAATACATACAATATTGCTGCACAACGTTCAGGAATAGTTAATGTTAATGGTAAATAATCATAGAAGGTGCTACATTTATTTAAAGTGTAGCTCTTTTTTTGTCAAATTAAAACTTAAACGAATATAATTTTTAAAACTTCTCATAATAAAAAAGAGAGGTTTAATTTTATGAAAAAAAACAAAAGAGGACTAATTTTTATTACAATTACAATGTTGATTTTATCTTATATATTTTCATATCAATATGTGATTAAGGAACAGTCAGTTAGAGTTAGCAATTCTATAACAAAAAAGATTAATCCAATCGGAAGACTTGTAGGGTTAAAATTATATACAAAAGGTGTTTTAGTAATAGGAATGTCTGAAATAGATGGAAAAGATGGTAAAGTTTATGAGCCTTATAAAAATTCTGGAATTCAAGAGGGAGATTTAATAAAAGAAATAAATGGGGTAAAAATAGAAAATACAGAAGAGCTGGCAAATATGCTTAATTGCTCAGAAGGAAGAGTTTTAGACATAAAATATCAAAATAATAATGATGACTTTGAAACTAAAATTACACCTGTAATTACTAAAGAAGATAAATATATGATAGGACTATGGGTAAGAGATGCAGCTTGCGGAATAGGAACATTAACTTATTATAATAAAGAGAATAATTCATTTGGAACATTAGGTCATGGTTTAGTGGATGTTGATACAGGAAAATTGCTTAATGTAAAAAATGGAGATATAGTAACAAGCAAAATAGTATCAATAGTAAAAGGAGAGAGAAATAAGGCTGGTGAAATCAGAGGAATAATTGATGATGGAATTAAAATTGGAGAAATTGAAAAAAATACTATGATTGGTGTATATGGAATAGTAACAAATGAGGAATATATAAATAAAATAATTCTACCTGAAGTTAGTGTTGCATCCAGAAATGAAATTAAGATAGGGAAGGCAAAAGCAATATGTCAGTTGGAAAACGACAAAGAACCAGAAGAGTATGAAATAGAAATCAAAAAAATATATAAAGCAAATTCAAAAGATAACAAAAGCATGCTAATTAAGATTACAGATAAAAAATTAATAAATAAAACAGGCGGAATAATTCCAGGAATGAGCGGAACTCCAATAATTCAAAACGGAAAATTCATAGGTGCAATAACAAATGTACTTGTAAGTAATCCAGAGGTTGGATTTGCAATTTTTGCAGATCTAATGCTCGATAATAAATAAAAGATTTTTAGACTGAAAATATTTGGATTTAGATTAAAAGTATCTGGATTTAGATTAAAAGTATCTGAATTTAGATTAGAGGTGTTTGAATTTAAATTAAAAATATTTGAATTGTATTGCTATAGTGAAGAACATTATGCTATAATTTTCTTGATATGATTAGCTTTATTAGGAAAAAGGAAATAGAGAATGGTTAAAGATAAACAATTCAAAATAGAAGAAGAGAACATTAAAGAAAATGGATTTAGTATTATTAATTTTTTGTTAATTGTGATAGTAATTATTGCTAGTTATTTTGCTTATGATATGCTAAGTAAAAATGTTGATACTAAAATATCAACAGCAAATGCAATAGTTTTTTCAAATGAAACAAACATTAAGGCAAATACTGCTAAAAAAGATAAAAAAAATATTAGTACATCAAGTAATGAAAAACTATTTGAAAATGTAATTGATAATACAAATACAATTAATAATGTGAATTATAAAAGATATTTTTATAATCAAATAAATGATAATGCCAAAATAATGTATGATGGAATTTGCAAAAATATCGAAATTTTACAAAATGGAGCAGGAACAATTGAATTTGATATAAATAAAACTGGAATTGAAAATGATTTTCAAACTGCGTGGGATGCAATAAATTTAGATAATCCAGGTATATTTTATATAGATACAAGAAAACTTTCACTTAAAACACAGACAATTACAACTTTCTTTGGTGCAAAAACAACATATCAATATATATTGGAACCTGCGGAAGGAAATACAAATTATTTGGCAAAATCATTTAACTCAAAAGAAGATGTTGCAAATGCAATTTCTAAAACAGAAAGTATCGCTAACAGCATCATAAAGAATGCTAGAGGAACAACTTATGATAAGGTAAAATATGTACATGATTATATAATAAATACTACTTCTTATGATGAAGACAGTACACTAAACAATGGAAATATATATGGGACTTTAGTAAATCATAAAGCGGTTTGTGAAGGATATGCTGAAACTGTAAAATATTTGCTTGATAAACTTGATATTCCATGTGTTATTGTGTATGGTGATGGTCTTAAAGAAGATGGTAGCAAAGAATATCATTCATGGAACTATGTAAAAATGGATGATGGCAATTGGTATGCAATAGATGCAACTTGGGATGATCCAATAATTATAGGAAATGGAATACTTCCTGAGAGTGAAAAGTATATTTACTTTCTAAAAGGAAGTAATAGTTTTTCATCATCACATATAGAAGAGAAAGATGTATCTGGAACAGGACAGAGTTTTAAATATCCAAAAATATCTGCAAATGATTTTTAAGAAAAACGCTAAAAAAGGATACTAAGAGAAAAATATATATTAAACAAAAAGATATTACAAGGAATTGTAATATCTTTTTTACACTTTAAATTTCAAACTAATTTTACTTTCCAACTAATTTGTGTCCAACTTTTGTAATTGTTCCTGCTCCTTGCGTGATTATTACATCGTTTTCTTTAGCGTTACGTTTTATAAAATCAACTATATCATCAAAATTAGGAATATAGTATGCTTTTCTTCCTAAAGAATCTATTTTATTAACAATATCTCTTGAACTAATTCCGTATGTATTAGTTTCACGAGCTGCATATATATCCGTTACAATAATATTATCAAAATTCGTTAAACACCTTGCAAAATCATCAAGAAGAGCCTTGGTTCTACTATATGTGTGTGGTTGGAATATAACCCAAGAATGATTATATTTCTTTTTCTTTAAAGCATTTGCGACAGCTAGAATTTCTGTAGGGTGGTGGCCATAATCATCATAAACTTTTGCACCATTAACTTCCCCTAAATACTCAAAACGACGTTTAACTCCAGTATATTTTTGAAGTCCTTCTTTAATATCACCTTTATCAAGTCCAAATTCATCACATAGAGCAATGCAAGCCAAAGCATTATATACATTATGTTTACCTGGAACTGATAACTTAAAGGTTTTATAAAAAACATTGTTGTGATAAACATCAAATGAAGCATATCCATTTTTATCATAAGAAATATTTTTAGCCACATAGTTAGCATTTAGTTTATTAATTCCAAATGTTAAACTTTTAGCCTTAGTATATTGAGAAAAATGAGCACAATGTTCGTCATCAGCATTATAAACTAGAATGCCATCATCAGGTAAAAGTTTAATATATTTAATAAATGCTGCAATGATGTTATCAATACTTTTATAATAATCAAGGTGATCATTATCAATATTTAAAATAATTTCAGCTTTAGGGTAGAAACTTAAAAAGCTTTCAGAATACTCGCAAGCTTCAATTATAAAGTTTTCACTATTACCAACTCTGTAATTTCCGCCAATTTCATCTAGAACAGCACCTACCTGTATTGTAGGATCTTTTTTTGCTTGAAGAAAACACATGCTAACCATTGAGGTTGTGGTTGATTTACCATGGGTACCAGAAACGCAGATAGTATTTCTAAAACCTTTTGTGATTTCACCTAAAATATCTTTTCTTTCAACTGTTGGAATATTAAGTTCATGAGCACTTACAAGTTCAACATCATCAGGCCTAATTGCAGCAGAATATACAACTAAATCAGCCACAGCAACAAGACTAGGATCATGCCCAATTACAACGTTGATACCTGATTCAATTAATTTGTTGGTAACGTCACTTGCCTGAGTATCAGAACCAGTAATATTGAACCCCCATTTTTTTAGTATCTCAGCGATACCGCTCATACTAGTACCACCAATGCCAATCATGTGAATATTTTTATATTGTTTTAATTCTTCTAAAAGAGCCAAAATGCACATCTCCTTGTAATAAATTTATAATTACTTCATAATAATATAAAGTTTAATCATTGGTTAATCTTATGCTTGCTTATTATAATACAGAACAAGAAAAAAAACAATAGAAGAATCTACTTTTTCAAAAGATACGTAAAGGGTTTTAATGTAGCATGAAATTATTTTTCTGATGGAACTTTCTTTGAAAATTTATGTAAAGAAAAAACAGAAAATATGAATTAATTAATTTAATAAAGAAGTAGAAAACATGGATAATTAGTTTTATAAAGAAGTAGGAAATATGGCTTAATTAGTTTAATAAAAAATTTAGAAAAAAATGAAAAATAAAGAAGGAAAATAAAAATTAATAGCGAATAATAAGGTAGTACAAATTAAAAGTACAAACATAAACTTTGGAAGGAGAACATTAACAATGGAAATCACAGATGTTAGATTAAGAAAAGTAAACACAGAAAACAGACTTAAAGCTGTTGCTTCTGTAACATTCGATAATGAATTCGTAGTACATGAAATCAAAGTTATCGAAAATCCTGAAGGAGTATTATTTATTGCTATGCCTAGCAAAAAGATTAAGAGTACAGGAGAACATAAGGATATAGCTCATCCAATTAACCCTGCTACTAGAGAAAAAATCCAAAAAGCTATCTTAGAAGTATACAATAATACACCAGAACCTGAAGCAGAGAAGAACGAAGCTTCAAGCTCAGAAGAGTAATAAAATAAATTTAAAAGCACCGCAAGGTGCTTTTTTTTTACAATATGTAGTTAGAAATTTTTTAGGTTGGATGAGAAAAATAAATTCTATAAAAAGCATTTATATCATTTTATTATTAAAATTATTTACATTATATTTTTATAATGGTAATATATTAATATAAAATTTGAAAAGAGGAAAAAATATATGTTGAACATTATAAAAGCGATAGTATTTGGTATTATCGAAGGAATTACTGAATGGCTTCCTATAAGTAGTACAGGACATTTAATTCTTGCAAATTCATTTATGAGTTTTAAGGGTGTATCACCTGAATTTTGGAATGTTTTTGAAGTAGTTATACAACTTGGAGCGATACTTGCTGTTGTTGTATTATACTTTAAAAATATCTGGCCATTTAAGATTGAAAGAAAGAAACATTCGAATGGATCAAGTATCAAAATTGATAAAGGAATTATAAATCTATGGGGCAAAATATTAGTTGCATGTATTCCAGCGATTGCAATTGTTTTGTTTAAAATTGATGATTTTGCTGATACATATTTTTACAATCCAACATGTATAGCAATTATGCTTATATTAGTTGGTATAGCATTTATCATTGTTGAAAATAATAAGAAAGAAAAGTTTAGAGTAAATTCAATTGAAGAAATTACATACAAAGATGCCATAATAATTGGTTTATTTCAAATCATTGCTGCAATTTTTCCAGGAACATCAAGATCAGGTGCGACAATAATAGGTGCTTTAATGATAGGAATCTCTAGATCAGTAGCAGCAGAATATACATTTTATTTAGCAATTCCGGCAATGCTTGGAGCAAGTTTATTAAAAATTTTGAAATATGGGTTAGCATTTTCAACAAGTGAATTAATACTTTTATTAGTTGCAACATTTGTATCATTTATAGTATCAATATTGGTGATTAAATTTTTAATGAACTACATTAGAAAACATGATTTTAAAGCATTTGGTTGGTATAGAATTGCTCTTGGAATACTAGTATTAATATTGGTATTTGCAAAAGTAATGTAGAATTTAAGCGTAAAATTTAAATAAAGGAGTTTATCATGACGCCTCATAATGAAGCAAAAGAAAAAGATATTAAAAAAACGGTTTTAATGCCAGGTGATCCATTAAGGGCAAAATATATTGCTGAGAACTTTTTAACAGATTATAGAATTGTAAATAATGTTAGAAACATGACAGCGTATACTGGTAAATATAAAGGAAAAGAAATAACTGTATTTCCATCAGGAATGGGAATGCCTAGTATTGGAATTTATGCGTATGAATTATATAAATTTTATGGAGTTGAAAACATAATAAGAATTGGTTCTTGTGGTGCATATAACAGTTCATTGAATATATTTGATACAATTTTAGTGGAGAAGAGTTATACAAAAGGGAATTTTGCATACTCTCTTACAGGGAAAGAATGTCATATAGCAGATGCAACCCATTTCTTAAATGAAACAATAAATTCAGTGGCAAGAGAGCTTAAAATTAAGATTACAAATGCAAATGTAATATGCTCAGAGGTTTTTGACTATTACGTTAAAGACTTAAATGCATTTATAAAATCATTTCCAAAAGATTTAAATATAACAGCGGCAGAAATGGAATCATTTGCACTATTTTATCTTGCAAAATATATGAAAAAAAATGCTTCAACTTTACTAACCGTTGTGGATAGTCATTATAAAAAACAAGAAATATCTGCAATAGAAAGGGAAAAGTCGCTAAACAACATGATAAAAATTGCACTAGAGAGCGCAATAAAACTATAAAGTATAATAAGTGTTATAAAATTAGTAAAAAGATTGAATATTATATTATTTGAAATGTCGCGCAAGAGTCAAGCAAAGCGCAAATGTTTCAGTCTTCTAACAGTTGATTTTTAATTAACGAAGATTGAAACAAACAAGACATTGAAAAAAATATAATATTCAATCTTGTATTCGTAAATTATATAAAGTTTAGCTTATGCATACAATAAAGAGCTAAAATCAATTTTAATTGTGAATATTTTGTGAAAATTAGCAATCTCTATTGACAATTGCTAAAAAAAGATATAAATTGTTAGCAGTCGATATGAAAGACTGCTAACAATTTTATTATATTATGTATGATAAATTATATATCATCATATATTTTATAACATCAGAGAATAGTAATCTTTTATAAAAAGAAATATAATTTCTACACTTATAATTCATAATTATATATTTTAAGGAGGAAAAGTTTATGTTAAAACCATTAAGTGACAGAGTAGTATTAAAAATGACAGAGGCTGAGGAAAAAACAAAGAGTGGAATTATTCTTTCTAGCGGAAGCAAAGAAAAGCCACAAATTGCTGAAGTAATTGAAGTTGGACCTGGTGGAGAAGTTGATGGAAACCAAGTTAAAATGGTAGTAAAAAAAGGTGATAAAGTAGTAATAAATAAATATGCAGGAACTGAAATAAAGTATGAAGGTGAAGATTACATCATAGTTAAGCAAAGTGATATTTTAGCAATAGCTGAATAAAAGTAAAAAATTCAAGATAAAATTATAAAAAGCTTTTTTAAAGTAAATACGTAAAAGATTGAAAATATATTAAATTTTAAGGAGGAATTTAAAATGGCTAAAGATATTAAATTTGGAGAAGATGCAAGACAAAAATTATTAAATGGTGTTAATAAATTAGCTGATACAGTTAAAGTCACATTAGGACCTAAGGGAAGAAATGTTGTACTTGATAAAAATTTTGGTGCACCACTTATTACAAATGATGGTGTTACAATAGCTAAAGAAATTGAGCTACCTGATAAATTTGAAAATATGGGTGCTCAAATTGTTAAAGAAGTTAGTGAAAAAACTAATGATGTTGCTGGTGATGGAACAACAACTGCAACAGTATTAGCTCAAAGCATGATTAAAGAGGGAGTTAAAAATGTTGCTGCAGGTTCTGATCCAATGGCTATAAAAAGAGGTATGGATAAAGCAACAAAAAAGGCTGTAGAAATCTTAAAAGAAAACAGTGTAGCTGTTAACGGAAAAGATGACATTGCAAGGGTTGCAAGTATTTCAGCTGATAACGAAGAGGTAGGAAATCTAATTGCTGATGCAATGGAAAAGGTTTCTACAAATGGTGTAATTACAATTGAAGAATCAAAAACTTCATCTACAGAATTAAATGTTGTAGAGGGAATGCAATTTGATAAAGGTTATGTTTCTCCATATATGGCAACAGATACAGAAAAAATGACTGCTGATATGGATAATCCATATATCTTAATTACTGATAAAAAAATATCAAATATTCAAGAGATTTTGCCATTACTTGAAAACTTAATGAAAATGTCTGGAAAGTTAGTAATTATTTGTGATGATATTGAAGGTGAAGCATTATCAACATTAATTCTAAATAAATTAAGAGGTGTATTAAACGTAGTTGCTGTTAAAGCTCCAGGTTATGGTGATAAGAGAAAAGCTATGTTACAAGATATAGCAGTTTTAACAGGTGGTGAAGTTATAACATCTGATTTAGGGCTAGAATTAAAAGATACTCAAATTGAACAATTAGGTAGAGCAAAACAAGTTAAAATATCTAAAGATGAAACAATTATTGTCGGAGGAAGCGGAGATAAACAACAAATTGCTGATAGAGTTGGCCAACTAAAAGCTCAAATTGCTGATGAGAAGAGTGAATATGATAAAGAGCAATTAGAGAAGAGACTTGCAAAACTTTCTGGAGGTGTAGCAGTTATTGGTGTAGGTGCTGCAACTGAAATCGAAATGAAAGATAGAAAACTTAGAATCGAAGATGCATTATCTGCAACAAGGGCAGCAGTCGAAGAAGGAATTGTTGCCGGTGGAGGAACTGCATACTTAAATGTAATTCCAGAGCTTGAAAAAGAAGTTGAATCTTTAAGTGGAGATGAAAAAATTGGTGGTAAGATTATTCTAAAGGCACTTGAAGAGCCTGCAAGGCAGATAGCTGTAAATGCAGGATTAGAGCCAGCTGTTATTGTTGAAAAAGTAATGAATGAGAAAAAAGGCGTTGGATTTGATGCTAAATCATTAACTTATGTTGATATGAAAAAATCTGGAATAGTTGACCCAACAAAGGTATCAAGAAGTGCACTTCAAAATGCCGAATCAATTGCTTCAATGATATTAACAACAGAAAGCATAGTAACAAACATTCCTGAGAAGAAAGAGTGTGGTTGCCAAGGACATCAAGAAGCCGGAGATATGGGTGGAATGTATTAATAGTTAATTTTAATATTGCCAAATAAATATTAAATAAAAAATAGGTAAACAAATATTAAATAAACAATTATTTACAATAAGCACTTTGTATGATATAAAATACAAAGTGCTATTTTTATGGAGTATAATTAATGAAATTAAAAGGCGTAGTTGAGGTTATTATTTACCGCAATGATTCAAATGGCTATACTGTGGCCAAAATTAAATTAGATGAGAATGATGAAAACAATGAAAGCTATTATAGCGACAAAAGAGGCTTCTTTAGTGAATCTGATGTAGCAATTGTAGGTTATTTACCATTTGTAAATAAAGGAGATATGCTTATAGTAACAGGTAATACTGTCACTCATCCTGATTATGGGGAACAATTTAAAGTAATTTCATTTGAAAAGGTTATGCCTGAAACTCTAGACGCACTAGAAAAATATTTAGGCAATGGCTTAATAAAAGGCGTAGGTGCTGCTACGGCAAAAAAGATTGTAAAAAAATTCAAAAAAGACACTGTACAAATCATAAGAAATGAACCAGAAAGATTAGCAGAGATTAAGGGAATAACTAAAGAGAAGGCCTTAGAAATCTCAGAAAGTTTCATTGAAAATTGGAATTTATGGCAAATCGTTGGCTTTCTTGAGAGGTTTGGAATAGGAGCACAGAGCGCTCAAAACATATTTAAGAAATTGGGAAGCGATGCAATAGAAAAAATAAAAGAAGATCCATATATACTTGAAGAAACTGGAGTTAAATGTGATTTCTCGCAGGTTGATAGAATGGCTCTATCAATTGGAATTGAGAAAAGTTCTCTAAGAAGAATTGAAGCGGGGATAATTCATGCACTTAACCTAGCGACTTTTAACGGACATTCATGCGTATTAAAAATATCATTAATTCAGTATGTAGCAACATTGCTTGGAGTTTCAGAAGAAGATGTATCAAATGGAATAATTGATTTAAAAGCAAAAGAGAAAATAATGACAGAAAACAGAAAAGAAATGGTTACTATAGATGATAAAACTGAAATGAGAGTGCAAAAATGGGTATACTTAATTGATTACTATAGAGCTGAGATTAATATTGCAAATAAATTAAAAAGCCTACAGGATTCAGACAACTTAAAGCACATATTAAATCTTGAAAAAATGTTGAAAAACACTACAGATATTGAATTATCTGAAAAGCAATTTGAAGCTTTAAAAATTATTAATGAAAATAATGTTACAATTATAACTGGTGGACCAGGTACTGGAAAAACAACAATAATAAAAACAATAATAGAAATGTACAAAGGACTTGGAAAGAAAACTGTTCTTTGCGCGCCAACTGGTAGAGCTGCTAAAAGAATGACAGAAGCAACAGGAGAAGAGGCTAAAACACTTCATCGTTTACTTGAAATAGGTAAAATTGTAGATGATAGACCAAATGCAAATATAGATGTTGAACCAATTGATGCAGATATAGTTATAATAGATGAGATGTCAATGGTGGATTTATTTTTAATGAATTATCTACTAAATGGTATATTTAAAGGAACAAAATTGATTCTTGTGGGAGATAGTGACCAGCTTCAATCAGTCGGTCCAGGAAGAGTATTAAAAGATTTAATTGAATCAAATAAAATACCATTTATTACGCTAAATAAAATTTTCAGACAGGCAGCGAAAAGTAAAATAATAGTTAATGCACATAAAGTAAATGATGGTATTAATTTTATAAATAATACTGATGACGATGATAAAAATTCAATAGATGATTTTTATTTCATATCAGAAGATAATGTATCAAAAATACAAGAGATGTGTGTTGATTCATTCAATAAAAATGTACAAGTAATAACTCCAACCAAAAAAGGAGAGTTAGGAACAAAAACATTAAATAAAATCTTGCAAGCACGATATAACAAAGAAAACAAAAATAAAAATGAAAAGAAATTTGGAGACGTTATTTTTAGAGAAGGTGATAAAGTAATGCAGACTAAAAATAACTATGATATAGAGTGGATGAAAGATTCAAATAGCAGAAATACATTAAAAAGGGAATATGGTTCTGGAATTTTTAATGGTGAGATGGGTACAATTGAAGAAATTGACAAAATAGATGAAACTATACTAATAAAATTTGAAGATGGAAAAAAGGCAGTTTATGGATATCAAGACTTAGAACAAATAGAACATTCGTATGCAATAACTGTTCATAAGTCACAAGGAAGTGAATTTGATGAAGTTATAATGCCTATTCTTGGAGTATCGAAAATGTTACTAACGAGAAATGTTTTATACACAGGAATGACTAGAGCAAAAAACAAACTGATAATAATGAGTAATGAACCAACAATAGATTTTATGATAAACAATGTAAACAGCAAAGTAAGAAACTCTGGATTGAGCTTTAAAATTAAAGAAGTATTCAATAAATAAACAATAAGATAATATAAGATTATATAATATTAAATAATAATAAAAACATGAAAATAAAAAAACAAATGTAAAAATAAAAAACAAATATAAAAATAAAAAGCAAATATAAAAATAAGAAGCAAATATAAAAATATAAAAAAGAAAAACATAAAAAAATTTATAATCTTACAATTGAATAGAAAATGAAATAATAAAAATGTAACAAAAAATAGTAAAAAGGAGATGTTAAAATAAGAACTCTTGAAAAGGTTTTAGACTTATTCTACCCAAAAACCTGCGAATATTGTGGTAAAATAGGTTCATATATATGTGAAGATTGTTACAAAAACTTAATAAAATTTGAGTTGAAAAATAATACAAAAAATGATAAATTTTTTATGTATAAATACGAAGGAGAAATAAGAAGCTTGTTATTAAAATATAAGTTTAATGACAAAGCTTATCTAAGTGACTTTTTTGCACAAATGATTTTGAAAAATCAGATGGCAATAAGCTTTATAAAAAAATATGAGATAATTATTCCAGTGCCTTTACACAGAAAAAGGCTACTTGAAAGAGGATATAATCAAACAGAATTAATAGTAAAAAAGGTAAGTATTAACAATAGTATTGTGGATTGTGTGGAAAACGATGTCCTAAAAAAAGCAAAAAACACAAAACCTCAGAGCAAAAACAATCTATATGAACGAATAAGCAACATAAAAGGTGTATATTTTGTGGAAAATGCCGAGAAAATAAAAAATAAGAACATACTACTTTTTGATGATGTATATACTACAGGTTCTACTGCTAATGAATGTAGAAAAGTTTTGATTAATGCAGGAGCTAGGCAAGTTGGAGTAATGACAATCGCAAGAGATTTTTAGAATTATAAAATAAATATCTTAATATGGAGGACTTTTAATGGATGATTTAGTTGAAAGCATACTAGATTATATAAGAGCAGATTATACTGACTATGCTATAATGATAAATGGTGAATGGGGAAGCGGAAAGACTTACTTTTGGAATAATAAAATTAGATCTAAATTAGAGTCAATGCAAATAAATGGTAAGAAACTAACAACAATTTACATGTCACTTTATGGTATATCTAATCTTGAAGAAATAAGCAAAAAAATATTTATAGAAACTACTCAATTAATGGACAAAAACCTTAGAAAATATATGGCACAAAGCGGTCAAACTACAATACCAGAATATGCAAAAACTGGTCTTGATATGGCCAACCTATTTGGAGTTACACAAAATGGTGATAGAGTAAATTATGCTGACTTCTTTTCAACAGAAGATAAAGTTCTTTGTTTTGATGATCTTGAAAGAGCAAATGTAGATGTTATAGATATTTTAGGATATATAAATAACTTTGTAGAACATGACCATATTAAAACAATAATTATTTGTAATGAAAAAGAATTATCAACAAAACTTAAAAGTAGCAATGTTGAGATGAAAACATTTATAGCAACATATTTACTTGATAAAGAGCATAAGCTTTTAACATCCGAAAAGCCAATGGTTGAAAAAATTCAAGATACAATTGAGGATGTATTTGATAAGGCAAATGATTATGAAAGAATAAAAGAAAAACTAATCGGTGAAACATTTGAATATGCACCTGAATTTACTTATATTATAAATGGAATATTAATGAGGTATGAAAAATACCCTGAATTAATAAGATTTTTAAGAACAAATACAGCATTGATTATTTCAACATTCGAAAAATCAGGAACTAGAAACCTTAGAATTTTAAAACATGCACTTGCAGATTTTAAAAGAGTTTATGATATTGTAATGAAGTCATATCCAAATACAAATAACAGAACACTTCAAACCATGCTTATATTTACAATTGCAATATCATTTGAAATTAAAGCAGGAAAAATAACAAAAGATAAATTATCAAACATCAAAAATAATGATGAATACAAGTCAATAGTTGTTTCATCAAAAGTATTTATGGACAACAGACAATTCTATATAAAAGAATTTGATAACAACTATTACTACAACTTCAAAGCAGAATACAGATTCTTCAAATTCATTGAAGTATTTATAAGAACAAGAATACTTGATATGAAACTTTTTAAATGTGACATGGAAGATGTGACAAAAACAGAAGATATAATGAATGTTCCTGGCTACAAAAGACTTCTTACAGAAGAGTATTGGAAAATATCAGATGATGAATTTCCAAAAGTTATTGATGATGTTCTAAATACAGTAAAGAATGGAAAAATATCAATTGTAAATGTTGTAAAACTATATGCATATTTCATGTATTTCATTCAAAAGAAATTAATAGATTATGATGTTGATACTATAAAAAGTCTATTCTTAAACGGACTTAATATAGCATCTCTAAACTCGGAATATTGCCCAAACCCTGAAGAAGAATTAGGAAATATTTATATACAAGATGGACAATATGACATGAAAGAAATACTAGACAGATTTTATGATTTAAATTTACAATTAAGAGACAAAATGTATAGAACACAAGCATTAGAAATATTCAAAAACATTCCAATGAAAATGGAAGTATTTTATGATAGATTCGATAAAGAATGCATGAAAATACCAATATTCAAATATTCTGATCCATATCAAACATTCCAAAGAATATCATGTGCAAGTAATGAAGACATTGTAATAATAAAAGAAAAACTATTATCAAGAGCAAAGAAAAGACCAGAATTAATAAAAGAAGAAAGCCAAAACATGTATAAACTTTGCACAATAATTGAAGATTACGTTCAAGACAAAAAGATTACAATAAAAACAGTAATCTTAAAAGAATTTGCTATAGAAATAAAAGCGGTACTAGATGAAGTAAAAGAAAATGCAAACAGTGATATGTAAAGATATAACTTATCTAGAAATAAAATATAAAATACAAAACATGAGAAAGCCTTTCTTACAATACTTAAAAGTATAACAAGGAAAGGCTTTTTACATTACAAATGAAAAGAGATGTTATTTAAAATCGGAGGTAACTTAAAAGATTTAATATCATGTTATTTTTCAATGCCTTGTTCGTTTCTTTCTTCGCTAGTCGAAAAGAACTTTCGGAAGAAAGAAACATTCGCGCTTCGCTTAATCGCTAACGCGGCATTTTAAATAGTATGATATTAAATCTTCTATTTATAGCTATTTTATTATACATCTAAATTTCTAAATGTGACCCTAAAAACATTGCTGCTACTTTAGCAATTTCAGTTTCAGAGTTTTGAACATCAAATGAGCCTTTTTTGATTAATATAATAGCGCCTATTACTTCGCTTTCGGAAATTATCGGAACAACAATTTTTGAACCTGCTAAATTTTTTGATACATCAGGGTAATTTTTTCTTGTAATACTAATATCTTTTTTTTCAGTACTTACAAAGGTTTCACGTTTATCTATTATTTGCTCGATATCTTCGCTAATTGGTTCTTCTAGTAAATTTTTTTTATGAGTTCCGGAAACCGCAATTACACAATCCTTATCAGTAATCACAGTTATATAATTGGTAACAACTGAAATACAATCAGCATATTCTGTTGAAAAACTCGATAGTTCACCAATTGGAGAATATTTTTTTAGTACAATATTTCCTTCTTTTTCAGTAAAAATTTCTAGAGGAGTTCCCTCTTTTATTCTAAGAGTTTTTCTAATTTCTTTTGGAATAACAATTCTTCCTAAATCATCTATTCTTCTAACAACACCAGTTGCTTTCATAATAAAATCCTTTCAAAATAAAATAAAAAACAAGTAAAAAATTTATGAGTATGCAATTCTAGGAGTAAAATTTTATACTTAAATACAAAATTTCAATCATAATTTATATGGAAAAATTTTTTATGTGAAATTCATATAAAAAATGTGAAGCTTTGATGAGCAATAATTCCTTAAAATATAAGATTATTATGTTAAAAAAAGATAAAAATATTCATATAAAAGAGATATTTACAAATACTTTAATTAATGATAATATTTTTATATAATTTATGAGAGATTTATGGGGAGGTAATATGGGAGCAAAAAGAACAAGAAGGTATAATAAAAGCTTTAATGTACAAGCATTGTTTATATTTCTTACACTAATTGCAATAATAACGGTTGTTATATTAGGAATTAATAATGGAAATCAACGATTGAGCAATCAAAATCAAATAAGCCAAAATAATAATTCTAGCAATGCGCAAGAAGTTATACCAGAAGACAAAACGGCAACAATTGTTGCAATCGGAGATACATTGTGTCACAGTCAGGTGTTTAAAGATGCTTATGATATTGAGACAGGAATTTATGATTTTTCACCATTATTTAAAGATGTAGCAAAATATTTTGAAAATAAAACTGTTGCGGTAGGAAATTTAGAGGCTACATTAGCAGGCCCATCACATCCATACTCTGGTTATCCTACATTTAATACGCCAGAGCATTTAGCAGTTGATTTAAAGGAACTCGGCCTAGACATAATGACAACTGCAAATAATCATTCTCTTGATATAGGATATTCTGGTTTAGTATCATCATTAAATTACTTAGATGAAGCAGGCCTAGAACATACAGGATCAGCAAGAAGTCCAGAAGAACAAGATAAAATTTTATTTAAGGACTTAAATGGAATTAAGACTGCATTTTTGGCATTTACGTATGGAACAAATGGAATACCAAGACCAGCAGGCAAAGAATACTGTGTTAATTTAATAGATAAAGATTTTATAAAAAATAAAATAGATCAAGCAAAGAATGAAGGAGCAGAGGCAATTTGCGTGAGCATGCACTGGGGAGTTGAATATCAAACTAAACAAAACAGCGAACAAGAAGATTTGGCAGAATTTTTAATAAAAAACGATGTAAATGTTATTCTTGGTTGTCATCCACATGTTCTTCAGCCACTACAAATGAAAGAAGTAACAATGGATGATGGCAGCAAAAAAGAGGGAGTAGTTATTTACTCAATGGGAAACTTTTTCTCAGCACAGACATTTCCTAATACAAGAAATACTTTAATATTAAATATAAAAATAAGAAAAGATGGAAAAAATAACAGAATATCAATAGACCATGCAAAATATGCGCCTGTATATGATTATGATAATGGAACAAATGCAAAAGACAGATATGAGTTACTTGATTTAAATGGAATAATAGAATCCTATGAAAACCAAGAAACAACATGGAGCAAAAAGATGTATGACTTAGCGGTAACAGAAAAAGCAAGAATTGAAAAAATAGTTGGACCTAATATAGTTAACAGAGAAGATGATGAAGCAGAGTAAAGAAACAAGAAAATCAAAACGTAACTTTTGAAAGAAAAAATACATTTTTCGGTATTTTACTTGACTTTTGCTTTTATTGGCTATATAATAAAATAGCATGTTGACAAAATGCGTTGAAGTAGAATGTGGCTACACACCTTTATTTAGGTGATGGAGGGAACTTCTATGGAGTATGTCATGGCTTAGACCAGGCGGCAAGTTTTATAAATATTATAGCACTTATGCCCAAGGATTATCATGCAATTTCTTGGCTTTTTTAATGGTAATAAATGAAACACCAGGGTGCGTTTATAACTTCCGACCCCGAAAAACAAAATTTTTAAGGAGGGAAAACAAATGGCAACAAAAAAGAATGCTGAAAACAAAGTTGCAACAACTGCAAAAAGTGAGAAGATCAGAATAAGACTTAAGGCTTATGATCATGTAGTTTTAGAACAGTCTGCTGAGAAGATAGTAGATACTGCTAAAAGAACAGGAGCTAAAGTTTCAGGACCTATTCCACTTCCAACTGAGAAGGAAATTGTAACAATCTTACGTTCTCCACACAAGCACAAAGATTCAAGAGAACAATTTGAGCTTAGAACTCATAAAAGAGTTATTGATATTTTATATCCAACTCAAAAAACAGTTGATAGTTTAATGAAAATTGAATTACCAGCAGGTGTTGATATAGAAATCAAATTATAATAATGTTTGCAAATTAAATTTAATTTAAATGCAGAATGCAGATTGCAAATATCTTTAGAATTATATTCAAGCAAAATATTGTAAAATAAAACAAAACTAAGAAAATCAAAAAATCAATATAAGTTAATATAAGAGTTTATGATGTAATTCTAAAAAAGCCAAGCTAACTTATCTACATATATAGAAATAAAAAGGTTAGCCAATAGGAGGAAAAATGAACAAAGCATTAATCGGAAAGAAAATCGGTATGACACAGATTTTCGACGAAAAGGGAAGAGTTATCCCAGTAACAGCAATTGAAGTTGGACCATGCACAGTTACACAAGTTAAGACTGCTGATCAAGATGGTTACACAGCTGTTCAATTAGGCTTTCAAGATGTTAAAGAAAGCAAATTAACAAAACCAGAGTTAGGTAAATTTACAAAAGCTAAACTACAACCTAAGAAATATTTAAGAGAGTTTAGATTAGATTCAGTTGAAGGAATAAAAGTTGGTGATGAATTAAAGGCTGACGTTTTCCAAGCTGGAGATAAAGTAGATATTCAAGGTACTTCAAAAGGTAAAGGATTCCAAGGTGTTATTAAACGTCATGGTCAATCAAGAGGACCTATGGGACATGGTTCAATGTATCACAGAAGACCAGGTTCAATGGGACCAACATCAACACCAGGTAGAGTATTCAAAGGAAAGAACTTACCAGGACACATGGGTGTTGAAACAGTTACAATCCAAAATCTTGAAGTAGTAAAAGTTGATTTAGATAAAAATGTAATCTTAGTTAAAGGCAGTGTTCCTGGTGCTAAGAAATCAATATTAAAAATTAAATCAAGCGTAAAAGCATAAGGAAGGAGGAAAAACGGATGCCTACAATAGATGTATTAAATTCAGACGGAAAGAAAGTCAAAGAATTAGAATTAAATGAAAATATATTTGGTATAGAACCAAATGAAAACGTAGTACACACAGTAGTACTTAATTATCTTGCTAACCAACGTCAAGGTACACAAAACACAAAAACAAGATCAGAAGTTGCTGGTGGTGGAAGAAAGCCATGGAGACAAAAAGGAACAGGTCGTGCAAGACAAGGTTCAATAAGAGCTCCACAATGGATTAAAGGTGGTATTGCATTAGGACCAAGACCACGTTCTTATACTTATAGAATTAATAAGAAAGAAAGACAACTAGCTCTTAAATCAGTTTTAAGCGCAAAATTAGCTGAAAAAGAATTAGTTGTTGTTGATAAATTAGATTTAAAAGAAATCAAGACAAAAGAAATGGCTAAAGTATTAACAAACATTAAAGCTAATGAAAGCGCTTTAGTAGTTCTTGATAAAGGAAATAAAAATGTTCAAATGTCAGCTAGAAATATTGAAGGTGTTAAAGCTTCAATTGTTGATACAATGAATACTTATGATATCCTAAAATATAACAAACTAGTTTTAACAGAAGCTGCTGTTAAGAAAATAGAGGAGGTGTACGCATAATGTTACCAGAAGAAGTAATTATCAAACCTATTGTTACAGAGAAGAGTAATGATCAAGTACAATTAGGAAAGTATACCTTTAAAGTTAATAAAAAAGCTACAAAGGTAGATATCAAAAGAGCTTGCGAAAAGCTATTTGATGTAAAAGTTTTAAATGTAAACACAATTAGCGTAAAAGGAAAAGAAAAGAGAGTTGGAAGAAACATTGGAAAAACATCAGATTGGAAAAAAGCAATTGTTACAATAGATAGAAACCCAGCTGATCAAAAATACCTAGCTAAAGGTGGAAAAGAAACAAAAGTTTCAAAGAAATACAAAGATTCAATTGAAGGAATTCAATAGAATTTAGAATTTATCGAGAAAGAACTCGGATAATAAAAAATATCTGTAAAGTGAACAGGAAAATTTATCACTTATTATAAAGAAGGAGATTTTTAAAATGGGAACAAAGAAATTTAGACCAATTACTCCATCACTTAGAAACATGACTGTTTCTGATTTTTCAGAAATTACAAAGAAAACTCCAGAAAAGTCATTATTAGCTGTAAAGAAACAAAAATCAGGAAGAAATTCTTATGGAAAAATTACAGTTAGACATCAAGGTGGCGGAAACAGACAAAAATACAGAATAATTGATTTCAAAAGAAACAAAGTTGATATGCCAGCTACAGTTGTTGGAATCGAATATGATCCAAACAGATCAGCTAACATAGCATTAATTAAATATGAAGATGGTACATTATCATATATCATAGCTCCAAAGGGACTAAAGGTTAATGATAAAGTAATATCAGCTGATAAAGCAGATATTAAACCAGGTAACTGCATGAAAATTGAGAATATTCCAGTTGGTACATTAATTCATAATATTGAAATCAACCCAATGCAAGGTGCAAAACTTGTTAGAGTTGCAGGTCAATCAGCTCAATTAATGGCTAAAGAAGGAAAATATGCTCATTTAAGATTACCATCAGGTGAAATGAGATTAGTTTTAGCTAATTGCAAAGCTACAATAGGTGTAGTAGGAAATGAAGATCATGAAAATATTAAATTAGGTAAAGCAGGAAAAACAAGACATTTAGGCAAACGCCCAGAAGTCAGAGGTTCTGCTATGAACCCTAACGATCACCCGCATGGTGGTGGTGAAGGAAAGGCTCCAGTAGGACACGCAGGTCCAATGACACCTTGGGGCAAACCAGCACTTGGATACAAGACAAGAGCAAAACATAAAAAATCTAATAGATTAATTACAAAACGTAGAAAGTAATTTGAAAGGAGAAAAATATGTCAAGATCAAGCAAAAAAATGCCATTCATTGAGCCAAAGTTATTAAAGAGAATTGATGCAATGAATGAAAGTGGAACTAAAGAAGTTATCAAAACATGGTCAAGAGCTTCTACAATATATCCACAAATGGTTGGCCATACAATAGCTGTTCATGACGGAAGAAAACATGTTCCAATTTATATTACAGAAGAGATGATTGGACATAAATTAGGTGAATTTGCTCCAACAAGAACATTCAAAGGTCATGCTGGAAGCAAAACAGGAACAGATAAGAAATAATTGAAATTTGAGAAAAGGAGGACTTTATTGTGGCAGACGAGAAAGAAAAGAAGACTATAGCTAAAACAGAAACTAAAAAAGATGTAAAAGCTACAGAAAAGAAAGCACAAACAACAAAGAAAGAAACTGCAGCAAAGAAAACAGAAACTGCAAAATCTTCAGTTAAAACAGCTAAAACTGTTGAAAAGAAAACAGTAGAAACAAAAAAAGCTGTTAAAGTTGAAAAAGAAAATAAAGAAGAATTAGTTGCAAAAGCTACTGTTAAATATGAGAGAATATCAAGTAGAAAAGTAGCAATAGTTGCAAATTTAATTAGAGGAAAAAATGTTGATGAAGCAATGGCAATATTACAATTTACTCCAAAAGCTGGAGCAGATGTTTTAACAAAATTATTAAAATCTGCAATAGCAAATGCTGAAAACAACAATCAAATGAATCACAGCAAATTATATATTGCTGAAATTTATTCAAACCAAGGACCTACATTAAAGAGAATTAGACCAGCAGCAAAGGGTTCAGCAGTTAGAATTAGAAAAAGAACAAGCAACACAACAATCGTATTAAAAGAAAAGGAGGACTAATCTAAGATGGGACAAAAAATTGATCCACGCGGATTTAGAGTTGGTGTAATAAACGACTGGAATTCTAAATGGTATGCTGATAAAAAACATTTTGGAGAATACGTAGTAGAAGACCATAAAATTCGTGAGTATATAAAGAAAAAGTTATATGTTAGTGGTATTTCAAAAATTGAAATTGAAAGAACATCTAAATTTGTTAAAGTAAATGTTTACACAGCTAAACCTGGCCTTGTAATAGGAAAAGGTGGAAACTTAGCTGAAAGCTTAAAACAAGAATTAGAGAAGATGATTAACAAACAAGTTAACCTAAACATAGTTGAGGTTAAAGATGTTGATACAAATGCTCAACTAGTTGCAGAAAATATTGCAGGACAACTAGAAAGAAGAATTTCATTCAGACGTGCAATGAAACAATGTATGCAAAAAGCAATGAAAGCAGGAGCTTTAGGTATTAAAGCAGCATGCTCTGGTAGATTAGGCGGAGCTGATATGGCAAGAACTGAATTCTACAAAGAAGGTACAGTTCCTCTTCAAACTTTAAGAGCTGATATTGATTATGGATTTGCAGAAGCAAATACAACTTATGGAAAAGTTGGTGTTAAAGTTTGGATATATAAAGGCGAAGTTCTTCCAGAAAGAAAACAAAAAGTAATGGAAGGAGGAGATAATCATGCCATTAATGCCAAAAAAGACTAAGTTTAGAAAACAACAAAAAGGTAGAAACAGAGGAAAGGCAACAAGAGGAAATAAAGTATATGAAGGTCAATATGGTTTACAAGCATTAGAGCTTGGTCAAATCACATCAAACCAAATAGAAGCAGCCCGTGTTGCTATGACAAGATATATTAAAAGAGGCGGAAAAGTTTGGATTAAAATCTTCCCTGACAAACCAGTTACAGCAAAACCTATCGGAACTCGTATGGGTAAAGGAAAGGGTAATGTTGAATATTGGGTAGCCAATGTAAAACCAGGAAGAGTTATGTTTGAGATGGGTGGCGTATCAGAAGATGTTGCCAGAGAAGCTCTTAGACTAGCTGGTTCAAAACTATCTGTTAAGTCAAAATTTATTAAAAAAGAAGAAACTGAAATAGGTGGTGATAAAGATGAAGATAAATAAGATTAAGGAAATGTCTTCACCTGACTTAGAGAAAGAATTAGGAGAATTAAAACAAGAGTTATTTAAACTAAGATTTAGTTTAGCAACAAATGGATTAGATAATCCTATGAAAATCAAAGAAGTAAAGAAAGACATTGCAAGAATAAATACAGTTTTAACACAAAGAAAGCTTCAAGAAGAAGCAAAATAATTAAACTATGAATGTTAGAATTATTAAGAATTTAAGAAAGGAGATACCTAAGTAATGGAAAGAAATCTTCGTAAAACTATGATCGGCAAAGTTGTATCGAACAAAATGGATAAAACAGTTGTTGTTGCAGTTGAAACAAGAAAAATGGACAAAATTTATGGAAAAATCAAAAAGTCAACATACAAACTAAAGGCTCATGACGGTGAGAATCAATGCCAAATTGGTGATACAGTTAAAGTTATGGAAACAAGACCTTTATCAAAAGATAAAAGATGGAGAGTTGTTGAAATAACTGAAAAGGCAATTATAAAATAGTTTAAAGATATAACCAAAAAGAAGGAGGAATTTTACTATGGTACAGCAACAAACTATACTAAAAGTAGCTGATAACACAGGAGCAAAAGAAATTATGTGTATCAGATGCCTTGGTGGTTCTTATAGAAAATATGCCAAGGTAGGAGACGTAATAGTTGCATCAGTTAAAACAGCAACACCAGGTGGAGTTGTAAAAAAAGGTCAAGTAGTTAAAGCAGTAGTTGTTAGAACTAAAAAGCCTATTCAAAGAGCTGACGGAACAGTAGTTAGATTTGATGAAAATGCAGCTGTTATTATAAAAGATGATAAAACACCAACTGGAACACGTATATTTGGACCAGTAGCAAGAGAGCTAAGAGATAAAGAATATATGAAAATTCTATCATTAGCACCAGAAGTATTATAATAAATAACAATCTTTTCAAAGAAAGAGGTGAAAAATATGAAACTTAGAAAAGGAGATACTGTAAAAGTATTATCTGGAAATGATAAAGGAAAAACAGGTGAAGTTTTAACTGTTTTACCAAAGTCAAACAAAGTAGTTGTTAAAGATGTAAATATCAGAAAAAAAGCAACAAAGCCTAAGAAAGCAGGAGAAACAGGCGGAATTATAGCATCTGAGCATCCAGTAAATGCAAGTAAGCTTCAAGTAATATGCCCAAAATGCAATAAAGCAGTAAGAGTTGGTTACAAAGTTGAAGGAGACAAAAAAGTTCGTATTTGCAAGAGTTGTGGAGCAGAGTTAAACAAATAATTGAAGGAAAGGAGGTCTATTTAGACTTATGGAAATATTAAGAGAACAATATGAAAAAGAGATAGTTCCAGCAATGATGAAAAAATTTGGATATAAATCTATAATGGAAGTTCCAAAGCTAGATAAAATCGTTCTAAATGTTGGTTTAGGTGATATAAAAGAAAATCCAAAATCATTAGAAGGAGCTGTAAAAGATATAACTGCAATAACAGGTCAAAAACCAGTTGTAACTAAAGCTAAAAAAGCTATAGCTGCATTCAAAATTAGAGCAGGAGTTAATATTGGTGTAAAAGTTACATTAAGAAAAGGAAAAATGTATGATTTTGCTTACAAACTATTCAATGTAGCATTACCAAGAGTTAGAGATTTTAGAGGAGTATCAGGAGATGCTTTTGATGGAAGAGGAAATTACTCAATGGGTATAAAAGAGCAATTAATTTTCCCAGAAATCGAATATGATAAAATCGATAAAATTAGAGGAATGGATATAATCTTTGTTACTACAGCAAAGACTGATGAAGAGGCAAAAGAGCTATTAACTCTTCTTGGAATGCCTTTCAAAAAATAATTAATGAAGGAGGAAAAAAGGAGCAATGGCTAAGAAATCTTTAAAAGTTAAACAACAAAAAGTACAAAAATATAAAACAAGAGAATATAACAGATGCAAAATTTGCGGAAGACCACATGCTTATATTAGAAAATATGGCGTATGCCGTGAATGCTTCAGAGAATTAGCTCATAAAGGTGAAATTCCAGGAGTTAAGAAGGCAAGCTGGTAATAAATAAAAAAGGAGGGAAAGCAAATGAATATAACAGATCCTATAGCTGATATGCTTACAAGAATCAGAAATGCAAACACATCAAAACATCAAACAGTTGATGTACCTGCATCAAACATGAAAAGAGCAATTGCACAAATTCTTGTAAATGAAGGATACATAAAGTCTTTTGAAGAAATAAAAGATGAAAAACAAGGAATCATCAGAATTACTTTAAAATATGATGAAAACGGAAAAAGAGTTATATCTGGTTTAAAGAGAATATCAAAGCCAGGTTTACGTATATATGCTTCTAAAGATGAACTTCCACAAGTTCTTAATGGATTAGGAATTGCTTTAATTTCTACATCAAAAGGAATTAAAACAGACAAAGAAGCTAGAAAAGATAACCTAGGAGGAGAAGTCCTAGCATATATCTGGTAATATATTAAATCAATTTATTGATTGCAAAATTGTATTATAAAGATAAAAATTGAAAAGAAATGCATAGCATTTTTGAATATTATAAGAAGGAGGATAACCCAAAATGTCTAGAATTGGAAAGAAGCCAGTTGCAATTCCAGCAGGCGTTACAGTTACAATTGATAAAAATCATATAACTGTTAAAGGCCCAAAAGGAACTCTTGAAAGAGACCTAAATGAAGCTGTAAATGTAAAAGTAGAAGGAAATGAAGTTATCGTTTCAATTGACAACGAACAAAATGGAAATCTACATGGCTTAACAAGAACATTAATAAGCAACATGATTGAGGGTGTTGAAAAAGAATTTACAAGAACACTTCAAATAAATGGTGTTGGATATAGAGCACAAAAACAAGGTACAAACTTAGTTATGAATTTAGGATATTCACATCAAGTAATTATGGAAGCACCAGAAGGAATAACTTTTGAGGTTCCAGATGCTAACACAATAATTGTTAGAGGAATTAGCAAAGAGGCTGTTGGTCAAACTGCAGCAGTAGTTAGATCAAAGAGACCACCTGAGGTTTACAAGGGTAAAGGAATAAAATATGTTGAAGAACATATTAGACGTAAAGAAGGTAAAACAGGTAAGAAATAAAAATTAAACTTTTAAAGCTTAAGAAAGGAGAATAAAATGATTTCAAAGACAAATAGAAAATTTGAAAGAGCAAGAAGACATGCTAGAGTTCGTAATAAGATTTCTGGAACAGCAGAATGCCCAAGACTATGTGTTTTTAGATCAAATACAGGAATATATGCTCAAATCATTGATGATGTTAAAGGTGTTACTTTAGTTTCTGCATCAACACTTGATAAAGAAGTTAAAGAAAAACATGCTAATAAAGTTGCAGCTCAAGAAGTTGGAAAATTAATAGCATCAAGAGCTATAGAGAAGAAGATAACAAATGTAGTATTTGATAGAAGTGGTTACCTATATCACGGAGTTATCAAAGAATTAGCTGAGAGCGCAAGAGAAGGCGGACTTAAATTTTAAAAAAAAGGAGGGAAACAAAAAGTGCAAGATAGACGTGAAAAACAAGAAAATGATGGATTAAATGAAAAAGTTGTTGCAATTAACAGAGTTGCAAAAGTTGTTAAGGGCGGTAGAACTTTTAGATTTAGTGCTGTAGTTGTAGTTGGCGACGGAGCAGGACATGTAGGTGTTGGAAACGGAAAAGCTGCAGAAGTTCCAGATGCAATAAAGAAAGCAATTGAAGATGCAAAGAAAAATTTAATCGAGGTTCCAATCGTTGGAACAACAGTTCCACACGAGTATGTTGGAAAATTTGGAAGTGCAAGCGTTATGTTAAAACCTGCTGAAGAAGGTACTGGACTTATTACTGGAGGAAGTGTAAGACCTGTATTAGAACTTGCAGGATATAGAGATGTTAGAACTAAGGTTCTAGGAACAAACAATCCAAGAAACGTTGTTTACGCAACATTAGAAGGATTGAAGAACATGGAAACAATTGAACAAGTTGCTAAAAAGAGAGGACTTAAAGTAGAAGACCTTAAATAATAATTTAATAAAATAATATGACGAGGAGGTGTAATCCATAAATGAAACTAGATGAATTAAAACCAGCAGATAAGAAAACAAAAAGAACAAGAGTTGGACGTGGAATTGGTTCAGGTCTTGGAAAAACATCTGGAAGAGGACATAAGGGTCAAAAAGCCAGATCAGGTGGCGGAGTTAGACGTGGATTCGAAGGTGGTCAAACACCATTATATAGAAGATTACCAAAAAGAGGATTCAACAACAGTAAATTTGCAAAGAATTATACTGAAGTAACTCTAACAATGTTAAACCATTCAACAAGTGCAGTAGTTGACGCTGAAAGCCTAATAAAAGATGGAATAATTGCAAAAGCAAATGATGGTATCGTTGTACTTGCAACTGGAAAACTTGAAAAGAAACTAACTGTTAAAGCTGTAAAATTCACAAAGGCTGCAAAAGAACAAATTGAAGCCTTAGGCGGAAAGACAGAGGTGATTTAGTTTGTTTAAAACAATTAAAAACGCACTAAAAACTCCTGAAATCAGAAAGAAGATGTTATATACCTTACTTCTTCTTGTAATATTCAGATTAGGATGTTATATAACTGTTCCAATGGTTAACATTGGAACGTTAAATGACACCATGTCACAATATACAAATGGAATTACAGGTTTAATTAACATAGTATCAGGAGGAGCTTTTTCAAGACTATCAATATTTGCAATGTCAATCACGCCATATATTACGGCATCAATTGTTGTACAATTGATGGCTATGGTAATTCCTTCACTTGAAAGATTAACAAAAGAAGGTGGAGAAGAAGGTCGTAAAAAGATTGATAGAATTACAAAAATAATTTCTTTGATATTAGCTTTAATAGAAGCTTTAGGTGTATATTTCTCATATAAAGCTAGCGGAATATTTGTTGATACAGGAGTACTAGCTGCAATTGTAATAATTGCTGCACTTGTTGCAGGAACATCACTACTTATGTGGCTAGGAGATAAAATCACTACAAAAGGAATTGGAAATGGTATATCAATGCTAATTTTTGCAGGTATTGTTTCAAGCTTACCATCAGCATTAATTCAAATTTTTGGATTAATAAAAGATGATGCCGGAAGTTTTTCAACAAAAGGATTAATTACTGCAATATTAATTATTGTTGGGGTATTAATTCTTGTAGTTGGTGTTATATTAGTACAATTAGCAGAAAGAAGAGTACCAGTTCAATATTCTAAAAAAGTTGTTGGAAGAAGAATGGTTGGAGCACAAAATACACATATACCAATTAAGCCAGCAATGGCAAGTGTTATGCCAATAATTTTTGCTTCGTCTTTCATGACATTCCCAGCAATGTGTATTGAAATATTTGTAAAAGATATTGAAACACATTCGGGCTTATTAAGAGTTTTATATAATTTATCTATTGCAACATCATCATCAAACGTTGGATGGCAATATACTATAATTAATGCAGCAATCTATTTGCTACTAATAATTGGATTTACATATTTTTATACGTATGCTACATTTAACCCAGCTGAAGTTGCAAATAATATTAAACAAAATGGTGGATTTATTCCAGGAATAAGAGCAGGAAGACCTACAGCAGAGTATCTTTCAAGTGTACTTTCAAAAGTTACATTATTTGGTGGTATTTTCTTAGCAGCTATTGCTATTATTCCAATGTTCGCAAGATTTACAGGACTAAATACAGCATTTGGTGGATCATCAGTATTAATTGTTGTAGGAGTTGCAATTGAATTAAGTCAACAATTACAATCATTATTAGTAATGAAACACTATAAAGGATTTTTGGAAAAATAATATTAGAAAAGAGCCAACTTAAAGCGAAAGCATAAAGAGGCTCTTTTGAATTTTCTAAAACAAAAGAAAGGATTTTTTAATATGTATATAATTATGTTAGGAGCGCCTGGTACAGGAAAAGGTACAATAGGTGCAGAAATATGCAAACACTACAATTTAGCACATGTTGCAACAGGTGATATTTTCAGAAATGAGATGAAAAATCATACTGAACTTGGCAAGAAAGCAGAAGAATATATATCAAAAGGCCAACTAGTTCCAGATGAGATAACAATTGCAATGTGTGAAAAAACACTTGATGGTTTAGAAGGAGGAGCTTTACTTGATGGATTTCCAAGAACAATAAACCAAGCAGAGTCACTTAAAAAATATCTTAATGAAAAAGGTAAGCAAGTAACTACTGTTATTAACCTATGTGTTCCAGATGAAGATATAATTAAAAGAACATCAAGTAGAATTATATGCCCAAATAAAGAATGCGGAGCATCATATAATACAATATTTATGCCTCCAAAGGTTGAAGGAATATGTGATAAATGTGGTAGTACTCTAGTAAAAAGAAAAGATGATAATCCAGAAACAATTAAACAAAGACTAGAAGTATATTATAAAAATACAGCACCTTTAATTGAATACTACAAAAATGAAAATTTATTAGAGTCAGTTGATATAAACATATATTCAGCTACAACTAAGGAAGATACAACAGCAAAATCAATTGCAAAAATTGAAGAGCATTTAAAATAAAACTAAATGCAATATTAATGTTAAACACTCAGAATTAAAAAATGAGAATTTAATATCAAATACTAAATATCAAATATCAAATATTAAATATTAAATATTAAATATTAAATACTAAATATCGAATACTTAATACAAGTATTAAACAATAAGTAACTAAGGATTAAAAGTATTATAAATGATAATAAATATTTAAAAAATTACAAATAATTATGTTTTGAATGATGAGTAATTTACATTTGAAATAAATGGCAAATGAAAATCTTTCAAAACATTATATTATAGAAAGGCAAAACAAATGGTAACTATAAAGTCGAAATCAGAAATTGAAAAAATGAGAGAGGCTTGCAGAGTTGCAAACTTAGCACAAAAGGCCATTGAAAGAGCAATTAAACCTGGAGTAACAACTCTTGAGCTAGATAGAATAGCAGAAGAAACAATGAAGGAAAATGGCGCAATACCAGCAGAAAAAGGATATCCAAGTGGAATGAAAGGTGTACCTGATTTTCCAGCATCAATTTGTGCATCTGTTAATGATAATATTATACATGGAATTCCTTCATCAAGGGTAGTTCTAAGAGAAGGAGATATTATAAGCTGTGATCTTGTTGCTTATAAAGATGGATTCAACGGTGATTGTTGCAGAACCTTCATCGTAGGTGAAACAACTCCCGAAGCTAAAAGACTTGTAGAAGTTACAAAGCAAGCTTTTTTTGAGGGCATAAAGTTTGCAAAAAAAGGAAACCGTTTAGGAGATATTAGCCACGCAATACAAGCTTATGTTGAAAAAAATGGATTTAATGTAATAAGAGAATTTGAAGGTCACGGTATCGGAAGAGAAATGCACGAAGATCCAGGAATTCCAAACTATGGAAAAGCCGGAAGAGGTATAAGATTAGAGCCGGGAATGACACTTGCAATTGAACCAATGGTTGTTGCAGGATCAAGAGAAATATGTGAGGGTGATGATGGATGGTCTATCTGGACTTATGATGAAAGTCTATCAGCACACTATGAAAATACGATTTTAATTACAGAAAAAGAACCAGAAATATTGACATTAGAATAATATTATTATATAATATAATAGCTATTGCAACAAAATAATGCATTATGCAAACTAATTACTTAAGGAGGACGTATGTCTAAAGAAGATGTAATAGAGGTTGAGGGTGTTGTATCAGAAGCATTACCTAATACTCTATTTAAAGTTAAATTACAAAATGGACATGAAGTTTTGGCTCATATCTCTGGAAAATTGAGAATGAATTACATCAAAATTCTTCCAGGCGATAAAGTAAAATTAGAATTATCACCTTATGATTTAACAAAAGGTAGAATTACTTGGAGAGCAAAGTAATTAAATTTCTAAAATGTTTTTAATAAAAAATATAAATCACTAATGTTGATAGGTGAAGTGAGGTGTAAAAATCTTACGCTTGACTTCACATATCATACATTAGAATAAAATAGGAGGTGCAAGTGAAATGAAGGTTAGACCATCAGTAAAGCCTATGTGCGAAAAATGCAAAGTTATCAAAAGAAAAGGTGTTGTTAGAGTTATATGCTCAAACCCAAAGCATAAACAAAGACAAGGATAATTACATTTTAATTTAGGTATTAACGTAAAGTCTAGTGAGCGGCTGATTTTAGATTTTACGTTTATATATATTTATTTATCAACAAATTTAAAGATTAATTTAAAATATAATAATTTGATTAAAACCTTTCTTATTAAATTATCTATATTTTATTTTAATGCATTTCACCTTTATTATTTATTGATAAAACAAAAAGCAAAAAATATTACATATAAAGAGGTAAAAAATCTCAGAAAGGAATGAAAAATGGCTCGTTTAGCAGGAGTTGAACTACCAAAAGAAAAAAGGGTAGAGATAGGACTTACATACATTTATGGTATAGGTTTAAAAACATCTCAAAAAATTCTTAAAGAAGCTGGAGTTAATCCAGATACAAGAGTAAAAGATTTAACAGCAGAACAAGAACAAGCAATAAGAAAAGCTATGTCTGACTATGTTGTTGAAGGTGATTTAAGAAGAGAAGTAGCTCTTAACATTAAACAATTAGTTGAAATGGGATGCTACAGAGGAACAAGACATAAGAGAGGTCTTCCAGTTAGAGGACAAAGAACAAAAACAAATGCTCGTACTAGAAAAGGACCACGTAAGTTGGTTAGCAAGAGCAAGGCTGATAAATAAGGAAGGAGAATAAAATAATGGCAAAGACTGTCGCAAAGAAAACAACTAGAAGAAAAGTTAGCAAGAATATTGAAAGCGGAAAAGCTCATATTCATTCAAGCTTTAACAATACAATAGTTACAATTTCTGATGTTCAAGGAAACGTTTTATCATGGGCTAGTGCTGGCGGACTTGGTTTTAAAGGTTCTAGAAAGAGCACACCATTTGCAGCTGGAGAAGTTGCTGAAACAGCAGCAAAAGCAGCTATGGAACATGGATTAAAAACTGTTGAAGTTTATGTTAAAGGACCAGGTGCTGGTCGTGAATCTGCAATCAGATCATTACAAACAGCAGGATTAGAAATCACATCAATTAAAGATGTTACTCCAATCCCTCATAATGGATGCAGACCACCAAAAAGAAGAAGAGTATAGTTTGAAAGAAATGGAGGAAATATAAAATGTCTAGATATAAGGACGAAATGTGCCGTATCTGCCGTAGAGAAGGACAAAAACTTTTCTTAAAAGGCGAAAGATGCTATTCTGATAAATGTAGCATAAATAGAAGAAATTATGCTCCAGGTCAAAATGGTCAAAAGAAAGCAAAGCTTTCTGAATATGGTACACAATTAAGAGAAAAGCAAAAAACAAAAGCATATTATGGTGTTGGAGAAAAGCAATTTAGAAAATACTTCGAAATGGCAGCAAATTCTAAAGAAAAAACAGGTGATAAATTACTATCAATCCTAGAAAGCAGATTAGATAATGTAGTTTATAGATTAGGATTTGCAAGTTCAAGAACACAAGCTAGAATGCTTGTAACACATGCAGCTTTTGATGTAAATGGAAGAAAGGTTAACATTCCATCATACTTAGTAAAAGCAGGAGATGTTATTTCTGTTAGAGAAATTAAAAAAGATAATGGAACAATCAAAGCTTCAGTTGAAGCTAACGAAGCAAGACCAGTTCCAACATGGCTAGAAAAAGACGCAGCAAAATTAAGCGGAAAAGTAGTTAGATTAGCTGCTAGAGAAGATATTGATTTACCAGTTGAGGAACACTTAATCGTTGAATTATATTCTAAATAATGTTTTATAATTTGTATAGTGAGATTCGTTCTCGTAATTATTAGGAGGTAAAAATGATAGAATTTGAAAAGCCAAATATCAAATGTCTAGAAATCGATAAAGTTAAAAGATATGGTAAATTCGTTTGCGAGCCATTAGAAAGAGGTTATGGTATAACAATTGGTAATTCATTAAGAAGAATATTACTTTCTTCTTTACCTGGATGTGCAATCAAGAGTGTAAAGATTGACGGTGCTGAGCATGAATTTACAACAATACCAAACGTTGTAGAAGATGTACCAGAAATAATACTTAACCTAAAAATGGTTAGACTAAAGCTTGATAAAAACGAAGAAAAATCATTAAGAATTGACTTTAAGGGTGAAGGCGAAGTAAAGGCTGGAGATATCATTACAGATGGAACAGTAGAAATACTTAATCCAGATCTACACATTGCTACAGTATCTAAAGGTGGAAGCCTACATATAGATTTAGTTGCTGATATGGGTAGAGGATATAATACCGCAGAAAAAAATAAAACACCAAATCAACCAATTGGAGTTATCTCAATAGATTCAATTTATACACCAGTAAAAAAGGTAAATTACTCTGTTGAAAATACTAGAGTTGGACAAATGGTAGATTATGATAAACTTACAATGGAAATATGGACAGACGGAAGTTTAGAGCCTTATGAAGCATTAAGCTTAGCAGCAAAAGTATTATCAGAACATTTAAAATTATTTGTTGATTTATCAGAAACAGCTAAGAATACACAAATAATGGTTGAAAAAGAAGAAAACAAGAAAGAAAAAATGCTTGAAAAACCAATTGAAGAACTTGAATTATCAGTTAGATCATTTAACTGTTTAAAGAGATCGGGTATATCAACTGTTGAAGATTTAACAAATAAAACAGAAAATGATATGATGAAAGTTAAAAACTTAGGTAAAAAATCACTTGATGAAGTAATTGCAAAATTACATGATATGGGATTTGACCTAAGAAAAGAAGAAGAATAATTAAAGGATTTTTAAAATTCAAATATTAATTTGTTGAATATTTAAATAGATTAACTAATTTAATTTGATTAAATATCTTAAATATTTAAATATTCCAATAATTAATAAAAATCTTTAGAAAGGAAACTAAAATGGCAAATAGAAAGTTAGGAAGACCAACTGATGCACGTATGGCTATTCTTAAAAATTTAACTACAGACTTAATTTGGCATGAACAAATTGAAACAACTGAAGCTAGAGCTAAAGAAGTTAAATCATTAGCAGATAGTCTAATAGCACTTGCAGTTAAAGAAAAAGATAATTTTGAAGAAGTTGATGCTAAAGTAGTAAAAGCAAAACTTGATAGCAAAGGAAACAAAGAAACTGAATTAGTTAAAAGCAAAAACGGTAAAGAATTCTTAAAAGTAGTTAAAGAAAATAAAACAGAGAAGAGACAAAAAGATAAACCTTCAAGATTAAATGCTAGAAGAAAAATGATAGCAAGTTTAAATAAAGTTAAGGATGAAGATGGAGTTAACATCGACTTAACAGATAAATTATTTAATGTTATAGCACCAAGATATCAATCAAGAGTTGGTGGATATACACAAATAATTAAAAAAGGACAACGCAGAGGAGACGCAGCTGAAACAGTTATATTAAAACTTGTTTAATTGTATAATTATAATTTATTAATAATTATAATTAATTAAAGAAATCGAAAGATATATTGTTTTTCAATTTTTTGTTCGTTTCTTTCTTCACTAGTCAAGATTAACTTTAGGAAGAAAGAAACATTCGCGCTTCGCTTGATCGCTAACGCAAAATTGAAAAACAATATATCTTTCGATTTCTTCTATATTTTGTATAATGAAGAAAGTTATAGAGCTTTTCTATTTACTGAAAAATGAAATATTCTTTAAGGCTTATTCTTGTTAACTTAACGTACAATTTTTCTTTTTTGCATAAAATAATTTATAAATGCTGAAATTTTATCAGGTAAAATCTTGCATAACAATCTATATATCCATATAAAAAAGCTTGGAAATATAAGAGTTCTATTTAAGAACATTTTAAATACAGCGTATTTTGCAACAAAAGGACTATTTTGACCAGGTACACTAAATTTAACATTTGCAACCTTGTTAAAATTGGTTTTTACAGGGCCTGGACAAAGAGCTGAAACTTTAACTTTTGAACCTTCCATAAATAGCTCCTCACGTACACTTTCGGTGAGCCTAACAACATACGCTTTTGAAGAATAATATGTGGCCATTAAAGGACCAGGCATAAAACCTGCAATAGATGCAACATTCATTATATAGCCGTAATTAACTTTGCACATATCCTGTAAAAAAAGTTTCATCAAAATATGAAGAGCTTTTATATTGGTATCAATCATATTTATTTCTTTATCAAGTGAAGTATCAGTAAACTTGCCGCAAGTTCCAAATCCTGCATTATTAATAAGAACATCAATTGTACCGAAATCATTAAAAATATCATCATGAAGCTTTATGCAATTATCAGATATACTTAAATCACATATTTTTACAAAAACACGTCTATTAGGAATACTACTTTCAATATATGTTTTTAATTCAATTAATTTATCTTCATTTCTTGCAACTGCAATAATATCATATCCTTTTTTGGCAAGCTCCACTGCAATATCTTTTCCAATACCTGAGGAAGCCCCAGTAACTAAAGCTATCATATAAATTCCTTTCTATTTCTTCTAAATGCTGCGTTGTATGTTTGAAAATTTATAATTTAATTATATAACATAAAGAAAATAAAATGCAATAATTAACATTATTACATTTTTTAAAATTTCCATCATTATTTAGTAACTTTTATTACTATAATAAAGATTATTTTGATAATTTAATTATTGCACTTTCCTGAATCTTTAATTTTTTCTAAGCTTTTTTTGTAATTCTCACAAATATCACATGAGGTGCAAAGTATTGCTCTATTTTCAAAAATTAATTGAATTGTTCTAATGAACTGGTCAGCTGGAGAAAGCAAATGAATAACAACTTTACTTGGAGCCATTCCTACCAAGGTATTTAAAACATAGTCGTTTTTTGAAAAAGAAATATCAGAAACGAAGGTTCTTGAAAAATCATCAAGGGCAATATCCTTGCCATCATCATCAATTAAGTAAGCAATGTTATTTAAATATAATAGATGAATTGTTGACGTTTTACAAACGCTGTTTCTAATATAATCTCTTAGCATATCTACAAACCTCAAATACTCTTTATCAATAATAAATTGATTAACAGACTCTTGAACAAGTTCTTTTAGAACAGAAATATAATCAGATAATGCAAAGCAAATAAAACCTCTAAAAACAAAAAAACTATTCTGCATTGCATAACTTTTAGTCAATTTACAAATAAGCTTCCTATTAGACTTTACTATATTGGGCTTATTTAAAAGTCCAAATTCTTGCTCGATAACTAATTTTTCATTCTTCTCAAAATAACAATAATCAGTATTAATCAAATATTTAACAATTAAATGCTCATAATATCTTAAAATAAAAGATGCAATAACATAAGAAAAATTGTCCAAAAACTCATTAAAATCTGAACCTTTATATTTAAAAACAACTACATAAAATCCTTTAGAAAAATGTTTCTCAAAATCTACATCAATCCATTCAATTTGGCATAAGTAATCATAAAGTAAATATATAACTTTTTTATCAGAGTCCTTCACTGAAAAAGCAACCATAATTCCTCCAATAGTTATATTATTATTAAAAAATTAATAATTATTCACATTATATAGTATGTATGAAAACAAATGGTGTTACTTAAAATTAATATAGTAAAAATGAAAAATAGTTTGGAAAAGATAAAAGAAAAAACAAAAATAAAAACACTAAATATTATTGTTTAGTGCTTAAGAACAAAAAATAGAAAATACAGTTTATTGTTTAAAAAAGGTAAAAGTTATCCTAAAGTAAGTAACTTAATGATAACTAACTATATGTATAAAATACTATAAAATAGGCAAAATTTCAACTTTTTTCGTACTTGCGTAATATACATGTAACATTAAAAATAAGTCTTACTACATTAGAATAATTCTTACGGAATACTGCATTTTGGTGAACTTTAGCTAATTTATTTTTATCATTAAGTTACTTACTTTAGGATAACTTAATGATAAAAAAGTAAAAGTAAAAGGAAAGGAAGAACAAATGAAAATAAAAAAGTCAGCAATAGTTTTTACTGTTGGAATTTTAACTGCTTTCATGTTAACAGGAAAAGTAAATGCGGCGGTTCAATCAAGACCTGGGGTAACTAGTTTAAAGAATACAACAGCAAATGATTTCTTTGTAAAAATAAGGCAAATGGAAGTTGAAGGAGGAACACTAGGTAAAAAAGCTCAATTAGATAGCACCACTTATTTAGATTCAAGCAATAATGGAGTTGATGTACACATGGCTAAGAATACTGAATGGGGAGCAGCAGCAATGCTTGCAGCATCACCTTATGGAAGTGCTCCATCAGGTAGGTCAGATGCTTCAACAACAGGCAATGCAACAGGAATTTTTCAAATGGCAGATGGGACATACGAATATGTAGCAGGTATTTACAATACATCAAATGATTATATGTCAAAATTGAAAAATGCAGATAGCAGATATGTTAATATATATACAGGAGAGGTAGCAAAAAGAGGAGATGCTACGCTAGAAACCAAAAACTGGAAAAGCTCGTCCAGCGCTGGTTTTGTTACTTCTGGCGGCCCTGTATTCAAACGTAGCTACAATGCGCTCTTTGGCTATAATAACGACAATGGTGTTAGTAGCAGTAGCGATTCGTCTCGTGCGGTGTTGTGTGTTGGCTCGGGACTTTAAGTCTGCCCTTTGAACTTAAAACAATTGACGAAAAAATATAAATTGCGAAAGTACAAATGAAAAAAACAAATAATAATAAAGAATAAATTGAAATACATAAAATAGACAAACAAAAAACAAAAAATAATATTAATAAAATATTCAAAAAATATAAATTAAAAACATAGGTACTATACTGTCGTCCAACGCTAATTTTGTTACTTCTGGCAACCCTGTATTCAAACGTAGCAACAATGCGCTCTTTGGCTATAATAACAACAATGGTAATAGTAACAGTAACAATTCGTCTCGTGCGGTGTTGTGTGTTGGCTCGGGACTCTTGTATAAATTTAAGAGGGGAAGGTTTCATGGAACCTTTCGACTAAAAGTACAAGTACAAAAGAAGTATAGCACCTTCCTTAACAGGTAAAACATTAAAGAAACAAATTACAAGTAATAAAAACGAAAGCGAGATGTTTCAAAATTTTAAATGCCTAAAAAAGATAATAGATTAATAATTTATGAAAAAATAAACAATTTAATATTTTATTCAAAAAACTTATTACAAAAGTTTCCTAAAAGTGAAAGGTTCGATTTATGTACAGATATAAAAAACGAACTATATAATATTTTAAGAAAGGTAATCTGGGCTTGGAAAGAAGCAGACATAGAAAGAAAGGTAAGATACTTGAATGAAATTGATATAGAACTCTATGTAATAAAAACAATGGTTAGACTTTCATACGAATATAAATATATAACAAATAAAAACTATATGAACTGGAATGCACAAATTGAAGAAATAGGAAAGATGGTAGGAGGCTGGATAAAAAGTTGCCAAAGAGGATAGGTAATATTTTTGAAGAAAAGATTAAATTTGATAAAATGTTAAAAGCATATAAGAGAGCTTCAAAAGAAAAACATGAAAACAAAGAAGTAGTTTTATTCAAAATGAACTTAGCAACTAACATTACTAGTATGCTATTAGATATTTACAAAGATAGATATGTAATTGGAAGCTATAGAAAATTTAAAATCTATGAACCAAAAGAGAGAATAATTTGGGCACTACCATTTAGAGATAGAGTAATGCATCAATGGTATGTAGAAGAATTTATAAAGCCAATTTTTCTTCCGAAGTTTATAAGTGATACTTATGCTTGCATAGAAGGAAGAGGAGTGCATAAAGCAATAATTCAATTATTAAATTACATGAAAAAGATGTATAACAAAAATAAAGATTATTACATTTTAAAATGCGACATAAGAAAATTTTTCTACAGCATAGATAAATCAATTTTATACAATATTTTATCAAGATATATAAAAGATAAGAAATTATTAAAATTTACAAAAAATATCATTTACCAAAGAACTACTAGCAAAAAGGGCATTCCAATAGGCAATTATACTTCACAATTTTTTGCAAATATCTATTTAAATCAGCTTGATCACTACGTAAAGGAAAAGTTAAAAGTAAAGTACTATATAAGGTACATGGATGACTTTATATTATTATTGAATAACAAAGAAGAATGCAAAGATGTAAAAAATAAGTTAGAACATTATTTAAAAGAAAACTTAGAACTCGAACTAAATGAAAAAACTAATTATTTTAAAAATACTCAAGGTGTGAAGTTTTGTGGATATAAAATAAAAGATAATCATATTAAAATTTTAAAAGGCAATAAGAAAAAGATTTATAGAAAAATAAAAAAATGGAATCAAAAATTTAAAAACAAAGATTTTAATATTACTAAAGTTAGTGCAAGCTTAAATGCATGGATAGGTCATGCTTCTCATGCAAGCTCAAGAAAATTGATAGATAATGTAATAGACAAATGTGAATGGATATATAGAGAAAATAAGGAAGAACCATTAGACGGGGAGGGAAAATGCAAAAACAAAAGTTAAAGCCTGAATTAAAACATAAAAATAACAGCTTGGAAAACCATGGTATAACTTTAATAGCACTTGTAGTTACAATTATAGTTTTACTAATTATTGCAGGCGTTGCAATAGCTACTGTTTTTAGTGAAAATGGTTTACTGGAAAGAACCAAGAAAACAGCTTTTGTAAGTCAGATGAAAAAATATATGGAAGAGGCAACTATGTATGTTTCTGGGGAGCAAATTGAAAATCCTGATTTTACAATAAGTGTTGGATTAGTAGGGCAAGATAAAATAAAAAAGATTATACCTGAAATAAAAAGCGACTATGAAAAGGAAGTAATCATTCAAAATAACAAGACATATTATTTTTATACAAACAATAAAAAACGTGTTAAATGGTGTTTTGAAGCAAATATTCCAGTGTGGAGCTATGACAGCTGGCAAGATTTTGTTGATAAAAATGGTGGCGATGACAGTAAGGATGATGATAACAAAGGACAAGATTCAGATGATGGAGGAAAAACAGATATAGGTGATAAAACTCCAGAAAGCACAACTTACAAAAAAGTTGGAGATGTATTCATGCAAACCCCAGATTTATCAAATATGGAACCTACATCTACATACTATGTAACGTATGATGAGAACGGAAATCAAAGTATAGCAGGCAGAATTGATAGGGTAGATACTCCAGCAGATTGGTATGATTATAGTAGCAGTCAGAAAAAGTATGCAAATATAGTAACGGTAACAGGAAATCAGGTTGCATATTGGGTATGGATACCAAGGTATTCATACATAACTAAGTCGGATCAAACTGTAGATGCAAGATTTATAAGTACAACCAATGAATATAAAAAAGAAGATGGAACAACAGAAAGCCTTGCTTCAAATTATCAAGTACCAGAAGCATTCACATTTGCAAATCAGGAATTAGCAGGCTACTGGATGAGCAAATATGAGGTTTGCGAAAATGGTTCACCACAATTAGCTCTTGGAACTGATATTAATTTTATAACTGTAAATTGTGATGACACGGAGAATGGAGACTACACTGTTTATCTAGATGGAATAGAAAATTATAAAGGGAGCTTACCACATGATATTACCGGACTAAAGGAAAATAAGAAATATGATATATGTGTAACCAAAAATGGTAAGATAATAGCACGAAATCAGGTTACAACAAAAAAGGTGATAGTTGATTTAAGCAATTTGGCTCCAGAAGCCACATATTATGTAACATTTGATGAGAACGGTGAAAATATGCAAATTGGTAACAGAATTGATAAAGGTCCTGCTCCAGATAATTGGTATAACTATGGTAAAAAACAATATGCTAATATAGTAACTGTGACCAATAATATGGTAACTTTCTGGGTATGGATTCCTCGTTATAGATATAAAATGGAGCCATCACAAAAAGAAGGGCTAAGTCTAGAACTTGTATCAAAAAATTTCACTAATAGCAACAGTCAGAATAGTATATACAAAGTACCAGATGCATTTACGTTTAAGGGAGTTGAATTATCAGGTTATTGGATAAGCAAATATGAAATATCAGAGACCAAAGATACTGCAGAAGAAATCGCAACAGGCTATGATTGCAACAATAATCTAACGGTTTCAGTAAACAACCAAGAAGAGGGAAAAGACTACAGAGTATATATTGATGGAGATCTTAAATTTACAGGCGTTTTGCCATGCAATATAACTGGAATAGATTCAACAAAAGATCATGATGTTTGTGTAATGAAAGATAATATACCGTTAGGAAGAAAGAACGTATCATCAAAGAAAATACAAGTTAATTTAGATAATCTTGATAAAGAAAACACATATTATGTTTACTGGGATGATGATGGAACAGAACATAGTGATATACCAATTTCACAACCAGCACCTCAAAATTGGTATGATTATGCTCAAAGAAAATGGGCAAACATTGTAACTAAAGCAAATGGCAAGATTGCATATTGGGTGTGGATACCAAGATATGAATATAAAATAGATAAAAGTACTAATGGATATGACATTAACTTTATAACAAAGGATGTTACAAATCATGAAGACGAAAACCATATATATAAAGTACCTGAAGCATTTACTTTTGCAGGTGTTGAGTTACCAGGTTACTGGATGAGCAAATATGAGATATCTGAGCCTGGTTAGTATGCAAGAAATTGCTAACAAGTTAAGAGATAATAAATGCAAAGAAAGTAATAATAAGAGTTAAAGAAGAAAGAACAATTTAGTTCTTTCTTTTTCTACACAATGGTAAAAATGATAAATATTTCATTAACAGAAAAGACTTAATATTATATTGTTTTTCAATGTTTTGTAAAATGTAAAGAAAAAAACAATGTATTTTTTTTAAGTAAAAAAAGATACGATTTATAAAATGTATAGACTTTTAGATAAAAATATTGTAAAATTCTTACATGAAAATAGAAAAAATAAAGACGAAGTTAACTAAAAAACACAAATAAAAAACATACAAATAAGAAACGGACAAATAAAAAACGTATAAATAAAAAGCAGATAAATAAAAGAATATATAAATGAAAAGGATATATGTATATGAACAAAGAAACATCTAGTAACAATATTTTGGAAGAAAAAGAACCTTATAATAGAAGGCAAAATAGAAAAAGTTTTAATAACAAGGAATTTAGCATGCAAGATTCTAATGCAAAACATAGAACAAATATAAAAAGCATTTCTACAAAAGATTTTAGCAAGAGATTAACTGTAATTTTATTTATTGTAATTGTTTTACTGCAAATTGCAGTGAGAGTATTTGTTGGCTATAGAAAAGAATATTTTCACATGGATGAAGCTTATTCTTATGGCTTAATGAATTATAATAAAATAGAAATAACCAATAATTCTGATTTTTATGATACATGGCATTCAAAAGATTATTATAAAGATTATTTCGAAATTGGGAATGATGAAGTCTCAAATTTTAAACCAGTTTATGAAAATCAAAAAAATGATGTTCATCCACCATTATTTTACTTGCTACTTAGAATTGCATCCCTATTTACTGTGGGGAATTTTTCAAAATGGTCTGGACTTATTTTAAATATGATTATTTATGCTTTTTCGAGTGTTTTTATATTTTTAATTGCAAAGAAGCTATTTAAAGATAATAAAAAAGCACTTTTAACATTGCTTTTTACAGGACTTTGCTTAGGGGCATTAGATACGAGTGCATATATAAGAATGTATGAACTTGCAAATTTGTTTGTGCTTATTTCAACATATATTCACATGAACTTGTATGAGAAAAAAGAGCTAGAGTTTAAAGATTTAATCACCGTACTTATAGCTACGGTTTTAAGCTCATTAACTCATTATTACACGTTGATTTATATTGGAGTGCTTTTCATAATTTTCGTTATAAAATATATAAAAAATAAGGAATACAAAAATCTTATAAAATATATTTCTACTTTTGTAGTTGCTGCGGGAATATCACTTGCTATTTTTCCGTATTCAATAAATCATATTTTTAATGGATACAGAGGAGTAGGAGCAACAGGCAATTTTATTGATTTTAAAGCCTTGGGAAAAGATATTATAATCTATCTTGGAATTTTAGGAAAGAATTTATTTGGCAAGATAGAAATTGCAATTTCAATTATAAGCTTATTAGCAATTATTAGACAGAAAAGTAAAAATTACAAAAATAACATTAATATAAATACAAACATGAACACAAAGACTAATACTAATATTAATACTAATATTGATACTGTTGACTTTAGTGTGAAGGTAAATAAATTAATAAAGTTAATTTTATTTCCTATGATCGTGTATTTTGTATTAGTTGCTAAAATTACACCATACAAAGAACTTAGATACATGATGCCTATAATTTCTGTTACCATGATTTTTATTATATATATCACAAACTTTGTTTTGGAAAAGGTAGCAGAGAATTGCAGTCGTGATAGCCATACAAATATTAATCACAAAAAAAGAAATTCTATAAATCCTAGTACAGTATCAAGTATTGCATTAGTTTTAATATTTACGTTTACAACTATTTCTCCAATTTTTACAGGCAAGCAATTAGATTTTACTTTTAAAAGAATGAATAATGTTGCTGAAAGGGTAGAAGAAATATCTGATGTACCAGCTCTATATGTTTTTAATGAGAATAATAATAGATTTTTAGATGATATTTACTTATTTACTAAAATTGATAATTCATACATAATGAGACTTAGAAATGCAAATGAAGAAAATATTAAAAAAGTATTCGATGGTAAGGATATTGAAAACGGTATTTTATTAATTTGCAATGAGGGTTACGACAGAGAAGCGATTATAAAAGAAGTAAAGGAATCATTAGGCTTAAAAAACGAAGAACTAATTCAAAATTTAAATGCGGGAGTTATTTTACATTTAAAATAAAAGCTAAAAATACGAGAATAAAATAAATCAAATGACTAGGATAAATAAACAGAATAGTGGCTTGAAAATAAGAGTTTAAAACAAAAATTTGTCATTAAAATTTAATATAAATTTTTCAAATAAAGGTATATATTAAAAAATAGATAAAGATATCATTTTTTAATTGATTTTACAATGAACTTAATATATAATACAAACAATTGTACATACACAAAAGTTTAGGAGGTTTTTCATGCCAAGGGGTAGAAGAAAGAAGCAAGAAATAAAAAATTTAAATATAACAGTAACAACTTTAATAGTGATTTCTATTGTTTCAGCTGTGTTAATTTATTTTAAAGAGGGTTCATGGGGCAATGCACTAAGTTTGGCACTTGGAGGAGTACTTGGTTTTATAAAGTATTTTATTCCAATAGGTTTGTTCTTCATGGCTCTATATACTGCGCATGAAAAAGATACAAAATACTATCCCAAAAAAATAGTTATGTTTGTAATAATTTTGATTTTGATTGATGCAACATTTTCCTGCTACAGGATTTCAACTGGAGATATAAATCCAAATGTTACAAAAGAAGAACTTCTTTCTAGAGCTTATGATCTAGGTTCAAGAGATATGGGAGGAGGAGTTTTAGGAACAGCTATAGCAGGTATGCTTTATAAGGTTATTGGACTTTCAGCTACTATTATAACGTGCGTTGGAGTTTCAATTATTCTTGCTGTATTCATTTTAGGACTTCATCCAGAGGAGGCAATTTCTAACTCTCTTGATAAAATGGAGGAGAGAAAAAATGCTAGAGCTAAGTTAAAGAAAGATCGAAGAAGTGTTATTCAAAAAAATGCAGTATCTCAAGATATAGAAGTAGAACCTAAAGAAACTGCTCGTGAGAGAAGATTAAGAGAAAAAGAGGAAAGAGAAAGAGCAAAGAATGCTAAAAAAGAAGAACAAAATCTTGATGAGCAGATTACGATTAATTTGCAAGATTCTCCAAGGTATGACCATGCAAATGATGGCTTAGATGTTCCTAATTTTTCAAATGCAAGAGGTATAAATAGACTAATAAAAGCAAAAGATTATAAAATTACAGATGGCACTAATGAAAATATTGGAGGCCAGAGTAATGCAAATAGTACTAATGTCAACATGGGTAATAAAAAAACTTCAAGAGAAGAAAATGCAAGAGAACAAGGTGATGATGGGTTATTTGCTAGAAAAGAAGTTGCAAAAGAAGCTAAAACTCAAGAGGTTTTACAACTTGAGCATGCGATGAAAGAAGAAGAACAGCATTACGAATTTCCTCCTATAGAGTTGCTTCAAGTTCCAGAGAATGAAAATGAAGGAAATAGCAGAAAAGCATTACTTGCTACAGCAGAAAAATTAAGAAAAACTTTGTACAGTTTTGGTGTATCAGCTAAAGTCGAAAATGTCTCAGTCGGACCTGCTATTACAAGATACGAACTTGCTCCAGCAGAGGGAGTAAGAGTTAGCAAGATTGCTAACTTATCTGATGATATTGCATTAAGCCTAGAGGCTGAAACAATTAGAATTGAAGCTCCAATTCCAGGAAAACATACAGTTGGAATTGAGGTTCCTAATAAATCAAAATCAATTGTTTCACTTCGCGAAATAATTGAATCAGATGCATTTAAAGAAGGTAAATCAAAGCTTACATTTGCATTAGGAAAAGATGTAGCAGGTGAATGTATTACAACAGATATTGCTAAAATGCCCCATCTTTTAATTGCAGGTAGTACTGGTTCTGGTAAATCAGTTTGTATCAATACAATGATTACAAGTATAATCTACAAAGCAAAACCTAGTGAGGTTAAATTGCTTATGATAGACCCTAAGGTTGTTGAACTATCAGTCTATAATGGTATTCCTCATTTGCTAATTCCAGTTGTAACTGATCCAAAAAAAGCAGCAGGGGCTTTACAATGGGCTGTTCAGGAAATGGTTAACAGATACAGCTTATTTGCGAATAAAAAAGTAAGAGATATTAAAGGATATAATGAGCTTGCTGAAAAAGAGGGAGAGCTTAAGCTACCACAGATTGTAATAATTATAGATGAGCTTGCTGATTTAATGATGGTTGCAGCAAAAGAAGTTGAAGATGCAATTTGTAGACTTGCTCAAATGGCAAGAGCTGCTGGAATGCACTTAGTAATTGCAACACAAAGACCATCTGTAGATGTAATTACAGGTATAATTAAGGCAAATATTCCTTCAAGAATTGCATTTGCAGTTTCATCACAAGTTGATTCACGAACAATATTAGATGGAGCTGGAGCTGAAAAGCTTTTAGGAAAAGGTGATATGTTATTCTATCCATCCGGAGCACCAAAGCCTACAAGAATTCAAGGTGCGTTTGTTTCTGATAAAGAAGTTGAAAATATAGTTAAATTTATTAGAAAAGATGGAGATATGATATATGATACAAATATAATGGAGAAAATTGATAAGTCAACAGAACCTGAACAAGTTTCTCAAAATGCAGATGATGATGATAATCAAGAGGATCCATTGATTGAAGAGGCAATTGATCTCGTTGTTGAAACTCAGCAAGCATCTACATCATTTATTCAACGTAGATTTAAGGTTGGTTATGCAAGAGCAGGAAGAATAATAGATCAAATGGAAGAAAGAGGCATAATTTCCGGTTACCAAGGAAGCAAACCAAGAGAGGTATTAATGCCAAAGCAAAGATGGCAAGAATTAAAAACAATGCCAAAATCTCAAAGAATGAATGCCGAAAATGTTAATCAAGATTTGAATGAAGAAGAGAACGAACAATCTGAATCATAAATTATGAAAAAGGAGAAAGCTTTGAAAAGAAAGTTTTTATCAAAAGATTATAAAGAAGAACTTGCTAATATTGCAGAAACAAAGAACTTTTCTCAAGAATCAGAAAATCTTTTATTAGGAATGTGTTACAGAATTGATGATAGTTACGATAATTATGAAATTGTAAAAAGGCAAGTTCCGTCAAGAGAAGAGTTTTTTGATGAACTAACAAGAGAAGTAGAATGTAATTGTAAGAATATAATGATTGCAACTCCAAAATCAGAATTAGAAAAAGAACTCAAGGAAAATAAATGCAAAATAATGATGGAGAGTGCGAAAAACGAAATGCAAAAAAATGTTATTTCTTATCCAAATGAAAAAACATTATTATATGGAATTTCAAAAGCAGCAATTCAACCGTTGAAAAGTACATATTCAATTGAAGAGCAGGCAATAATAACGGCAGTAAATATTGGAAAATGCATTTCAAAATCAGAAGTAATTAGAGATTTTAATGGCTGGACATGGTCAATTGAAGGACATGAGATTGAAAGCACAGAATGCAACATAATCTATATATTCTTATCATACTTATTAGGATACGAGTTTGTTGATAACATAACAGTTGAAGAAATTAAAAATAATGTTTCGAGTGAATTTTTTGAAGAACTAAAAAGAGTGGCAGTGCAATTTTATATGTCTTATGATAAAACAAAAAATGAAGAAATACTAAAGAAATTGTCAGATGATAAAAAATTATTTGAAAAGATGAAGCATCAATCTGAATATGTTATTGAAATTGCTGAAAATAAAAGAAATTTACTTACACAGATTAAGAGAATAGACGAAACTTTGAGTAATCAGCAACTTCTAAAAAAAGAATACATGGAATATAATAGCAAGCTTCCTGATGAAAAAAAGGTGTTTAGTGTAAGTCATTATGAAGAATTAGTACAAAAACAAAGGGTAGGCATTTTGAGTGAAATTGAAAAATTAAACCGAATGTTAAATCCAAATGAGTATGTAAAAGAAAAAGACAGACTTCAATATGAAATAAAATTTTATGAAGAAAAAACTGATATATCAAAATTACAAAAAGAATTCATAAAGATGTTCGAAAAAAAGATAGAAAATGTTACAGATAAAAGAGCAATGCTTGACATTATATATGAATTAAGGTATTTAAATTATGTACCAAATTGCAAAATGAATTTATATGAATTAGAAGAAAAAGCAATACCTAAGGCAATTAAATGTCATGTAATTGCCCCAGTATCTAATAATGATTCTTTAGATTATAGACTTTTAAGAGGAATATTTACATCACAAGTAGTATCACTTGAAAATCTATACATTAAGCTCTCAGCAGAAGAGAACAGAATAAATGTAGAATTATTTGATACGGATATGTTAGAGAAAAGATACAATGTAATATTGCCAGAGGGTTCGAATATTGAAATAAGAAAATCAAAGAGAACAAGAATTTTTGAAAGATTATAGGCAAAAGCTTTTTTATCAAATAAAATAAAACAATAAATTATTTAATAAGTAAATTTAAACACATGATAACGGTTTAAGGAAGCCTAAAATTCCAAATTTTATATATAAGGAGTACAAATGAAAATAACGTTTTTAGGTGCAACAAAAGAGGTAACAGGTTCTAACTACTTAGTAGAGGCTGCAGGAAAAAAATTTCTTGTAGACTGTGGATTACATCAAGGATCTGTAAAAGAGGAGCTTTTAAATGAAAAACCTTTTGCATTTGATGTAAAAAGTATAGATTTTATGCTTTTAACACATGCGCATATTGATCATTCAGGAAGAATTCCTAAATTGTATAAAGAAGGATACAGTAACCCAATTTATGCTACAAAAGCCACATGTGATTTGTGCGAGATAATGTTACCTGATTCTGGTCACATTCAAGAAACTGAAACAGAAATAAAAAACAAGAAGAGAAAAAGACAAGGTCAAAAAGTTATGGTTGAGCCATTATATACTGCAAAAGATGCGTTAGAATGTACAAAACTTTTTGTGCCTGAAAAGTATGATACATTAATTGATTTATCTGAGGGAATAACTGTAAGATTTAATGATGCGGGACACATGCTTGGTTCTGCAATGATTGAAGTTTGGATAACAGAGAATGGAAAGCAACAGAAGATAGTATTTAGTGGAGATATTGGAAACAATGATATTCCACTATTAGCAAGTCCAACAATGATAGACAGTGCAGATTATTTAATAATGGAATCAACCTATGGAAATAGATTGCATATAAGAAATAATGAAAAGGCATCAATGTTTCTTGATATAGTATCAGAAACAATTGATAATGGTGGAACGGTTGTAATACCATCATTTGCAGTTGGAAGAACTCAAGAAATCTTATATGAACTAAATAAAATAAAAGATCAGCATAAAGATGATGAAAAATTTCAAGAAGAATATAAGAATTTAATGAGAACACCGGTTTATGTTGATAGTCCACTTGCTGTGTCTGCAACTGAAGTTTTTAGAAAGAACATGAATTTATTTGATGAAGAAATTCAAAAGTTCATAAAAAGAGGAGATAATCCACTTGACTTTCCAGGACTAAGATTTACACAAAGTGTAGAAGAATCTAAAGCATTAAATGAATCAAATGAACCTTGCATAATTATATCAGCAAGTGGTATGTGTGATGTTGGAAGAATCAAACATCATTTAAAACATAATATTTGGAATCCAAAAAGTACAATATTATTTGTAGGATACCAAGCACCAGGAACTCTAGGAAGAAGAATTGCAGATGGAGAAAAAAGAGTTAGAATACTAGGAGAAGAATTTCAAGTAAATGCAAGAGTAGAATATATAGAAGGTTTTTCAGGACATGCAGATCAACAAGGATTAGTAAACTACGTTTGCTCATTTAAAGATAGAATGCCAAAACATATCTTCTTAATTCATGGAGAAGAAGATTCGCAAGTAGTATTAAAAGAGAAAATTAAAGAACAAGCACCTAATATTGATATTGAAATACCAGAATATGGTCAAGAATTTATACTTGATGAGAATGCATTCAAAATGGAACAAAGATATACAAATCCACAAGCAAAAGAAATTAATAAGATCGAATTGATGGAAAAAATGCAAAAACTTGAAATTGAACTTGAAGATATGCGTCATTCTTTAAAAGAAGATATTAGACTTTCTACAAGCTCTGATGAAGATATGGCAAAGTTAAATAATAGAGTAAATGACTTAAGAAAACAAATAGTTCAAATTATGGGAAAAGAATAGAATAAACAAAGGAGAAAAGTGATATGAATAACGATGGAAAAGATGAAAGTATACTAAGCTACATTGTTATATTTGTACTTATTTTTGGAGTAATAGGCGTAATAATTTACATAGTAAAAAATAACGATAATAGTATGGAATTTTTAAATTCATTATCAGAAACTAAGGCAGGAATTTCAACAGAAAGTCAATCAATTACTACAAACAATCTAACAATAAAACAATACATGAGAGATAAAATGTCAAAAAAAGAAGTTCAAATGCTTATGAGGGTTGTAATTTCATCAAACACTAATGTGGGAGATAACGGTGAGAAAATAACAATAAGACTTGAAGGTGAAGAATGTAAAGCTGAAGATATTGAAGGAAAGCTAGATGATACAGCAACATACAAAGCATATTTTGCAAATCAAACAAAAAGTGACTCATACTCAAGTGCAGCCTTTTATGCAGACGGAGCAATAAGAAACATCTGGATAAGTAAAATTGAAAACATAGGAGAAAATAATTAATGAATAAAAAATTTTATAACGATGCCTTTATAGGAAACAAAAATGTAACAGCAAGCTTTAGCAAGCATGGAGAACTTTTACGTTTATATTATCCATTCCCAGATTACAGACAGTATGCAGATTTTTTCCATGTTGGTCTAAAAATTAATGATTCAAATATTATTTATTTACATGAAGATGTAAACAATAAATATAAACAATATTATACAGAAGATACAAATGTATTAAACACCGAGATAGAAAATACATATTTCAATTTTAAAGTAAAACAGACAGATTGTGTAATGACATCAAAAGATGTAATAATAAAAAGATATGTAATAAAAAACAAAAATAACATAGATCTAAATATAAATTTTTTAATCAATTCAAAGGTAATATCATCATTTAATGATATGGCAGGTGGAATGATTTTAGATGATACACTGGTACAATATAGCCATAACTTTGTATTTGCAATAATGGCAAATCAAAAAATGTTAAATCATCAACTTAATAACGTAGAAAAGAATATTCAAACAGGCTCAATAAATGATAAAGACTATATTGGAATGAGTCCGGATTCAGCAACGAGTTATGACTTAGGAGTTCTAAAACCAGGAGAAGAAACAGAATTTGATGTTATTATGTACATAAAGTATGAAGAAGGCTTAGCAAATCTAGAAGAAGAAATAAACGAACTTAGAAAAATAAATGTCCAAAAAGAAATAGCAAAGGTAGAAAACTATTGGAGAAGATTTCTTGAAAAGCATGATACATTAAAATTAAAAGCAGAAGAAGGAAACAAGTTCAAAAATGAATTATTAAAAATATACAAGAGAACAATTTTGTATATGCCACTTTTGATAAATGAAAAAACAGGAGCAATCTCTGCATCATTAGAAGTTGATGAAGAAAGAGACAAAAGTGGAAGATATTCATACAGCTGGCCAAGGGATTGCATAATGATATATGATGCAATAAACAAATTAGGATTCGATGATTTATGCAAAAAATACTATGAGGTATTTTTAAAGAAAACACAAAGTAAAAACGGAATGTGGGAACAAAGATTCTTCACAGATGGAAGCCTTGCACCATGCTGGGGATATCAGGTAGATGAAACAGCAATAGTAGTATTTGAAGCATACGAATTTTATAAATTTGAATGCAAAAAGAATGGAAAGAAAGATACAAAATTTTTAAAAGACAACTTAAAAATGCTTGAAAAAGCAACAGATTTTCTTGAAAAATACATAAACAATGTTTTAGGAATAGAAGAAAAAGAAGATTTAGTAAAAATAGAACTTCAAAAAGAATACAATTCAAAAGATAGAGACGAAGTATACAAACATAAGTCGTATGATTTATGGGAAATGAACGAAGGAGTGCATCTATATTCACTTTCTGCAATATATGGGGCATTCAAAGCAATGATGTCAATATATAATGAATTATCAGAAAATTTTACAAACAACAGATTAAAACAAGATGATATAATCTTAGCAAAAGCAAGATACGAAAGCTTAATGAGAAACATAAAAAAATATATAATGGATAACTTATATGATAAGAAAAAGAAGGTTTTAGTAAGAAATACAACAGACAGATTAACAGATATAAGCATAATAGGTGCAGTTATACCATTTGAAGTATTTGAGCCTGATGAAAAAGTTATAAGAAACACAGTTGAACAAATTAACATGACATTGAGAACATACTTAGGCGGATACTTAAGATTTCAAAATGACAGTTACATGGGCGGTAAAAATCCTTGGATAATAGCAACATGCTGGATGGGACTATACTATCTAAAAGTTGGCAATGAAAGAGAAGCAAATGAATGTTTAAGATTTGTTGTAAACAGTGCAACTGAACTTGGATTACTTGCAGAACAAGTAAATTCTGATTTAAAAGAAAAATGGGTAATTGGGTTAGAATGGTCACATGCGATGTTTATTAAATTGCTTAGTGAGATGCAAGAGAAATAAGATCTCTTATGGCATTTCGAATTCGCTACGAGGCATTTCAAATAATATGGTTTATAATTAATAATATATTGTTTTTTCATGCCTTGTTCGTTTCTTTCTTCATTAGTCAAAATTAACTGTAAGAAGAAAGAAACATTCGCGCTTCGCTTGATCGCTACGCGGCATAAAAAAAAACAATATATTATTAATTATTCAGATATTTTATATATTTAGAAAGGATATTATGGCAAAGAGTAGTACAATTTTTGTTTGTAGTGAATGTGGATATGAATCTCCTAAATGGCTGGGTAAGTGCCCAGCTTGTAATGCGTGGAATTCTTTTTATGAGGAGAAGGTTAGCAAAGTTTCAAAGGCTGGCGAAAAGATTTTGCAAAGTGAAGCTTCGAAACCTTTGATTTTGAACTCTGTTGAAGGTAAAGAGGAGATTAGAAGGAAGACTGGTTATTCAGAGCTTGATAGAGTTCTTGGAGGTGGAATTGTTAAGGGCTCTTTGGTTTTGATTGGTGGCGAGCCTGGTATTGGTAAGTCTACTTTGATATTGCAACTTTGTGATAAGATTGCAAATAAAGATGAGGGTAGAAAGGTTCTTTATGTTTCAGGTGAGGAGTCTGCGGAGCAGGTTAAACTAAGGGCTGATAGACTTAATATTAAGAATGATGCTATTATGTTTTTGGGTGAGACTGATATTGATGAGATTGAGGGTCATGTTCTTAGTATGAGACCCGAATTGGTTGTAATTGATTCTATTCAAACTATGTTTTCTAATGAGATTTCTTCTGCTCCGGGTACAGTTAGCCAGGTTAGAGAGATTACGTCAAGAATAATGAAGTGCTGTAAACAAAATCAAATTACTACAATAATTATTGGTCATGTTACAAAGGATGGAAATATTGCTGGTCCTAGAGTTTTGGAACACATGGTTGATACTGTTCTTTATTTAGAGGGTGAGAGATATTTTTCATATAGAATTTTAAGAGGTGTTAAAAATAGGTTTGGTTCTACTAATGAAGTTGGTATGTTTGAGATGAGAAATGAGGGAATGTGTGAAGTTACTAATCCTTCATCAGTTCTTATTTCGGAAGATGAGGAAAAGGTGCCAGGGGCTGCCATTGTTTGCTCTTTAGAGGGAACGAGGGCTTTGCTTGTTGAACTTCAGGCTTTGACTACTACAACTGTATATGGTATTCCAAAAAGGACAGGTAATGGGGTGGATTTTAATAAAATATCGCTACTTATTGCGGTTCTTGAGAAAAGGGCAAGGCTATCTTTAAGTAATCAAGATGTATATTTGAATGTAGTTAGTGGCATGAAACTTACCGAACCGGCTGTGGATCTTGGAATTGCTCTTGTTATGGCTTCAAGTTTTAAGAGTATATATATTCCAAAAGATACTGCCATAATGGGGGAGGTAGGATTGACTGGTGAGATTAGGTCTGTTAATTTGATCGATAAAAGGCTTAAAGAATGCGAGAGGCTTGGCATAAAAAGAGTTATTATACCACAAAATAACAAAAAACTATTGAAAGATACATACAAATTAGATATAATAGGGGTCAGAAATATTAACGAAGCGCTTAAGGCTATTGGAATTTAACAAAAGCTAAATAATTTATGTTGTTTATTACTTAATAAAATGATTATTTTCTTGTTATTAAACTAAGCTTAATTGCTGTTGGTTAGAATGTATTATTTAAAATGCTACTTAATAATATTGTAAAATAACATCATAACAAATATTAAATAATATAAATTAAGGTAAAACACTTATTATTAGGAGTGAAAAATGGAACTTGTTGATATTTTAAAAATGATCGCACCAGGTACCCCTATTAGGGAAGGTCTTGATAATATACTTAAAGCCAAAACTGGTGGTTTGATCGTAATCGGCAATATTAAAGAAATTGAAAATATTGTTGATGGAGGTTTTTTCGTAAATGTTGAATTTACACCTGCAAGATTGTATGAGCTTGCTAAAATGGACGGAGCGATTATATTAAGTGATGATTTAAAACAAATTTTGTACGCGAATGCTCAATTGATACCTGATTTTAATATTACAACAGTTGAAACAGGTACAAGGCATAGAACAGCAGAAAGAGTTGCAAAGCAGACTGGAAATATTGTAATAAGTATATCTCAGCGTAGAGGAATCATCACTATATACCAAAAAGATTTGAGGTATGTACTAGAAGATACGTCAAAGGTAATGTCTAAGTCTAATCAGGCTTTACAGACTGTTGAAAAATACAGAAAGGTATTTGACAATAAAATTAATATATTAACAGAATATGAATTTAATGATATTGTTACACTTGATATTGTAATAAGTGCAATACAACGCTCTGAAATGCTTATAAGAATAGCAGAAGAGGTACAAAAATCAATTGCAGAACTTGGGATTGAGGGTAGACTTCTAAAAATGCAGCTTGATGAGTTGACTGATGGAGTTGAAAATGAAGAAAGGCTGATAATCAAAGATTATGCCAGAGAGAATAGCGATAGTTTAAAAGAAGAGGAGAAAATTGCAAAAGCAATTCACTCTTTAAAGTATGAAGAATTGCTCAAAGAGCAGACAATTGCTAATATATTAGGAAGAAAAGAAGTATCAGATTTTGCAGAAACAACTGTATATACAAGGGGCTACAGAATACTTAATAAAGTACCAAGAGTTCCTAGTTACATAGTTGATAATCTAGTTAAAAAATATAAATCGTTCCAAAAACTTCTATTATCAGATATAACAGAACTTGATGAAGTTGATGGAATAGGAGAAGTAAGAGCAAAAACAATTGTGCAAACATTAAAAAGAATGCAAGAACAATTTGTATTTGATAGAATGATTGTATAAATTGGTTATTCTAATATAAATAAAACATCTCTAACTTTATTAATGACTTAATTAAAATAAACTATACGTATTATGGAAAGGACAAAAAATGAAAAAAAATAACAAGAAGGCTATAAAAGAAGAAAAGAATATTAAAGAAGAGAAATTAAATAGTGATGTAAGTACTGTAAACAACGAACAAGAAAAAACTGAAGATTTAAATGGAAAGAAAATTGAAGAAAATAAATCAAATAAAAGATCTTATGGAAAAATAAAATTGACGGCTGTTGTAATTGCAATAATCGTTGTTCTAGGAATGTGTGCTTATGTATTAAATACAATAGTTAAAAAAGTTAACTTTAAAGCACAAAATCCATTGGCAACAATAGAAGTAGAGAATTTCGGAACGATAAAGGTTGAGCTATACCCAGAATATGCACCAAATACGGTATCGAACTTTGTTAAATTGGCTAATAATGGATTTTATGATGGATTAACATTTCATAGAACGATACCTGATTTCATGATACAAGGTGGAGATCCTAATGGTGATGGAACAGGATCAGCGAAGCTTACTGATTTGAAAAATGACAAAACATCTGAAAACAATTCAAATACAACAAATGAAGTAAGTAATAGTACATCAGGTGAAAATAATACAACAAATTCTACATCATCAAGTTCATCTTCAAGTGATAAATATGATATTGAGGGAGAATTTGTATTAAACGGATACACACAAAACACACTAAAACATAAAAGAGGAACTATTTCAATGGCAAGATCAGATTACTCATCACAAGGTTCATCAACTCTTATAAAAAAAGGATATAATACAGCATCATGTCAATTCTTCATAACAACAGAAGATAAATCAAACTTGGATGGTTCTTATGCAGCATTTGGTAGAGTTACAGAGGGAATGGATGTAGTTGATAAAATATCTAATGTTGAGGTTGAAAAAAGAAGTTCTGATACATCATCAAGTGATTCTTCAAGCGATGATGGAAAAACAGATGATAAACCAGTAGATCCACCAGTTATAAAATCAATTAGAGTAGAAACTTATGGAATAGATTATGGTGCACCAAAAACTGTAACTCCATTTGATTATTATTCATATATGATGAGTAAATACTATGGTTCAAGTGGTATGTAAAATTTAATGTGAATAAATAGAAAGATATATTTTGAAGTGAACCCTTCTTGCTAGACAAAAAATCTAACAAGGATGGTTCACTTCATTTTATGTTTCTTTATATTTTGGCTACATATATTCTTTGTAATTTATGTGATGTTTAAGCGGAATTTTAAAAGTAATATAATATATATTTTTTATTCTTGTTTTCACAAAATTTTCACATAAAAATTAGCAATCTCTATTGACTTTTGCTAATTTTGGTTATAATATATAGAAAGTTAGCAAACATAATAAAAGAGTGCTAATATGGGGTGATAATATTGGAATTAGATAATCGTAAGAAAAGAATCTTACAAGCGATAGTAAATGAATATATTGATACTATTGAACCAGTTAGTTCTAATAGCATCATAACAAAATATGGACTAAATTGTAGTAGTGCAACGGTTAGAAATGATATGGCCGAACTTGAAAAAGACGGTTTCCTTGAGAAGACTCATACATCAAGTGGAAGAGTTCCTTCGAACAAAGGCTATAGATTTTATGTTGATAAATTGCTTAATGAAAAAGATCTTAATTTAAATGAAATAATGTACATAAATTCTAAATTGCAGAGCAAAGTTAATGAAATGGAAGAGCTTACAAAAATTGCAACAAATACTATTTCAGAGGTTACTCATTATACTACAATTGCAATTGAACCTAATGCGGCTAAGCAAAGGATTCAGGAGATAAAGTTTGTACTTCTTGGCTCTAGAATGCTAATGGCAGTTATTTTAACTGAAATGGGAACGATTAAGGAGACAATTATAAAGTTTGATAAAGATATTACTCAAGAGCAAGTTGATACAATCTCAATTTTATTTAATAATAAGTTAAAAGGAAAACTTTTATCATCAATTGATGTTCCAATGGAACAGTACATTATGAATGAAATGAATTATAGGTTAGATGTTATAAAACCTATTGTTAATCAAATAACTAGGGTTTTAAATGATGAATCTAAAATGTATTTGAAAGGTGCAGATCAAGCACTTGATAATCCCGAATTCAAGAGTAATGAGCTTGCAAAAAAGTTTTTAAGCTTACTTGATAAGCAAGATTTAATTTTTGATTTACTTGACAGTGATGATGATTTTAATATATATATTGGAAACGAGATTAGTGGACTTAATGATTTTAGTCTGATAACTTTTAAAAATAAGGTTCAAGGCAAAGATCTAGGTACAATAGGTATTTTAGGGCCTACTAGAATGGATTATTCAAAAGTCATTTCAGTATTAAAGTACATAAATGAAGAGCTTAATAAGAATTTACTGGATGACAACAATAATAAAAAGTAATTATGAGAAGGGAGTGATAAAGATAAATGGAACATGAAAATGAAAAAACAAATGAAAAATTAGAAACAAAGCAAAATGCACCAGAAGAAAAGAAGTTGGATGGGAAAGAAGAAATTCAAGCATTAAATGATAAAATATCAGAACAAAAAAACATTATAGATGAACAAGATGATAGAATAAAAAGGTTAATGGCTGAATTTGAAAATTTTAAAAAAAGAAGTGATAAAGAAAGAACAAATCTTTATAATTCAGTTATGGGAGATGTAATAATAAAATTGCTTCCTATAATTGATAATCTTGAAAAGGCATCAGAAGCAAAAACAGAAGATGAGGAATATAAAAAAGGAATTCAAATGTGTCTAAATCAATTCAAAGATGTATTAACTGCAAATGGTGTTAAAGAAATTGAAACGGTTGGACAAAAATTTGATCCATCATTACATGAAGCTGTTTCATCTGTAGTTGATGAGAAGCTTGGTGAAAAAATAATAAAAGAAGAATATAGAAAAGGCTATATGATTGGTGATAAGGTGCTACGTCATTCATTAGTTGTAGTAGCAAATTAAATATAGCAAAAATGAAAAGGCAAAGTAAGAAACAACAACAAAAGGAAAAGATTATAATAAAAAATAAAATTATAAAATTATAAAATTGAAAAGTTTTAAGGAGGCTTTTATAATGGGAAAGATAATTGGTATTGATTTAGGAACAACAAATTCATGTGTTGCAGTTATGGAAGGAGGAGAGCCTGTAGTTATACCTAATTCAGAAGGTAACAGAACTACTCCATCAGTAGTTGCATTTTCAAAAAATGGTGAAAGATTAGTTGGCCAAATTGCTAAAAGACAGGCAGTAACAAACCCTGACCATACAATTATTTCAATAAAAAGAAAAATGGGTACGGCTGAAAAGGTTAGAATTGATGATGATACATTTTCACCTCAAGAGATTTCTGCAATGATTTTACAAAAATTAAAAACAGATGCAGAAAGTTATTTAGGAACAAAGGTAACACAAGCTGTTATTACTGTTCCAGCATATTTTAATGACTCTCAACGTCAAGCAACAAAAGATGCAGGTAAAATTGCAGGTCTTGATGTATTAAGAATTATTAACGAACCAACAGCAGCAGCCCTTGCTTTTGGTATGGATAAAGAAGAACAAGATCAAAAAATAATGGTATTTGATTTAGGTGGTGGAACATTTGATGTTTCAATTCTTGATATAGGTGATGGAGTATTTGAGGTTTTAGCTACAAATGGTAATACACACCTAGGTGGTGATGATTTTGATCAACGTATAATTGATTACCTAGTTTCTGAATTTAAGAAAGAAAATGGAATTGATTTATCAACTGATAAAATGGCAATGCAACGTTTAAAGGAGGCTGCTGAAAAAGCTAAGATAGAGCTTTCAGGAATGCAACAAACACAAATTAATTTACCATTTATTACAGCTGATGCAACAGGTCCAAAACACTTAGATGTAACTCTAACAAGAGCTAAATTTGAGGAATTAATCCATGACTTAGTTGAATCAACAAGAATTCCAGTTGAAAATGCATTAAAAGATGCAAAGGTTTCAGTTGATGACATTCATAGAGTATTATTAGTTGGTGGTTCTACTAGAGTTCCATGCGTTCAAGAAATGGTTAAAAAGATTACAGGAAAGGAACCAGATAAGGGAATTAACCCAGATGAATGTGTTGCAGTTGGTGCAGCAATTCAAGGTGGTGTTCTTTCAGGTGATGTTAAAGACCTAGTATTACTTGATGTAACACCTCTATCACTTGGTATTGAAACTTATGGTGGAGTATTTACAAAATTAATTGAAAGAAATACAACAATTCCAACAAAGAAATCACAAATATTCTCAACTGCAACTGATGGTCAAACAAGTGTTGAAGTACATGTTCTTCAAGGTGAAAGAGAGATGGCTCAAGATAATAAAACATTAGGAAGATTCCAATTATCAGGAATTGCACCAGCACCAAGAGGAGTACCACAAATTGAAGTTACATTTGATATTGATGCAAATGGCATAGTTCATGTATCTGCTAAAGATATGGCAACAGGAAACAAGCAACAAGTTTCAATTACAGCATCAACAAATTTAACTGATGAAGAAATTGAAAAAGCTGTTAAAGATGCAGAAGCACATAGTGCAGAAGATAAAAAGAGAAAAGAAGAAATCGAAGTTAGAAATAATGCTGAAAGCTTAGTTTATAATTGTGAACAAACAATGACAAAATTAGGTGATAAAATAAGCAATGAAGAAAAAGACAAGGCAAATGTTGAAATTGAAAAAGTAAAGAAAGCACTTGAAGGAAAAGATGTTGAAGAAATAAAGAAAGCAACAGAAAGTTTAACACAAGTATTCTATTCAATTTCTGAAAAATTATATCAACAAAATCCAGAAGCAGCTAAACAAGCTTATGATGAAGCTCAAAAACAAGCTGGAGCAAATGCTCAATCAGAAAATCAAAATAATGCTTCTGAAAACAATGCACAAGATGCAAAGAGTGAAGAGGAAAATAAATAATGGCAAAAAACTACTATGAGGTATTAGGGGTTGACAAAAATGCATCAGAAGATGAAATAAAAAAAGCATACAGAAAGCTAGCAAAAAAATGGCACCCTGATGCAAACCCTGATAACAGAAAAGAAGCGGAAGAAAAGTTCAAAGAACTTGGAGAAGCTTACTCTGTATTATCTGATGAAAATAAAAGAAAAATGTATGATCAATTCGGAACAGCAGATCCATCGCAAGCCGGATATGGAGCTTCAGGCTCAGGCTTCGGTGGTTTCGGCTCCGGTTTTGGAGGGTTTGGAAATGGTACATACACATATCAAACATCAGGTTTTGGTGGATTTGATGATGTAGTGGATGATTTTGTTTCATCTATATTTGGAGGAGCAACTAGAAGAACAACTAGAAGATCTCCTAATAGCCCTCAAAAAGGCAATGACCTAAAAACTAATATGACAATATCATTTGAAGAGTCGTTTACAGGATGCGAAAAAGAATTTACTATATCAAAAAACGTAATATGTAGTACATGTAATGGTTCAGGTGCAAAACCAGGAACTAAAATTGAAACATGTAGTGTGTGCCACGGAACTGGTCAAGTAAGAAAGACGCAATCGCTTGGGGGATTTGCAATTCAGACAACCGGAACTTGCGATCATTGTAGAGGAACTGGAAAAGTAATAGAAGATCCATGTAATGATTGTTATGGAAAAGGTACAATTAGAAAGAATATAACAATAAAAGTACAAATTCCAGCAGGAATTCAAGATGGCCAAACATTAAGATTGCAAGGTAAAGGTGAGCCAGGTAAAAATGGCGGTGAAAATGGAGACATTTACATTGATATAAAAGTAAAAGAAAGCAAAATTTTTACAAGAAATGAAAACGATGTAGAATGTACAATTCCAATCACAATAACTCAAGCTACCTTGGGTGCTAACATTGAAGTTCCAAAAGTTACAGGAGAAAGTGTAAATTTCCAAATACCAGAAGGAACACAAACAGGAACCAGATTTACACTAAAAGGAGAAGGCTTCAAAAAACTTAACTACAATTCTTATGGAGATCTTGTATTTACTGTACAAGTTCAGACACCAAAACGCTTGACGAAAGAGCAAAGAGAATTGTTTGTAGAGCTTGCTAAAACAATGAATGAGCAACCTCCGATTAAGAAAAAAGGAATATTTGGTTAAAATATTTGGGTAAAAAAGTTAAATATTTAAAAGAGTTTTAATGTAAAAATTAAAGCTCTTTTTTTGTATAGAGAAAAAATTAATTTGATTTGTACAGAACAGGATTTAATATCATAAATTTTTTCAATGACTTGTTCATTTCTTTCTTCGTCAAAATTAACTTTCGGAAGAAAGAAACATTTGCGCTTCGCTTGGTTGCTAACGCGTCGTTTTAAACAATATGATATTAAGTCCTGTTTTGTATAATAAATTTGTGACTAAATTCTTTTATAATTTTTTATGGAATTAAAACTTTGTCAAACCAGAAAGTTAAATGCATTCTAGTAATTAAAACTTATTTTGTTTTATTAGAATGTCTTTACAAAAGGGTTAATATGTTATAAAATTAGCTAAAATTTACGTATGGAGTAACAATAATGTCAGGAAAAAGATATAAAGATAATAATGATGATATAAAAGATAAAAAAAATAAAATAAATAGAGAAAGAGAAGATAAATATAAGTTAAAAATTGATGATGAAAACGATAATATAGAAAATAAAAGAATAGCTTATAAAAAAAGAGCTTATTCAGTAATAGAAGAGCAAAGTATTCATCATGATGACAATTATAAAAGAGATAATAACTATAAAGAAAAAGTGTCTGAGAAAAAACTAGAAAGTGATTGTGAAAAAGACATTGATACAGAGAGGCTTACTAAAAAAAGAAAAAACAAGTATGGCTTAAAGTATGAAGATTATACAAGACCAAAGCATAAAGCATTAAAGGTGATTGGAATTATTATAATCATAATTATAGTAATTATAATTGCAGCTGGATGTGCTGGAATGGGCTTTTTAAAAAGTAAACTTTCAAAAATGAATTACAAAGAGATAGATAAGAATAGTGTAGGAATATCAGATACAACTAAAGATGAAATGAAAGATTATACCAATATTGCATTACTTGGTTTAGATTCAAGATATGATACTTATGATACAGACTATAGAACAGATTGCATAATGATAGCTAGTATTAATAATACAACTAATGATGTCACTCTTTGGTCAATTTACAGAGATACTTATGTACAAATGGACTTAGATGAAAAAACAATATTAAACAAAATCAATCAAGCTTATTATGATGGCGTGCAAAATACTCTTAAAACAATAAACGAAAATCTAGATTTAAACATTACTCAATATGCAACTGTGGATTTTAATGCTGTAAGAGATTTAGTAAATGAGGTTAATGGAGTTAGTATAAATATTACATCAAATGAACTTAAATACATTAATAATTATATAGATGATGTATCAAAAGTTACAGATGGAAAAACAAAACATTTAACAACACCAGGAATCCAAAATTTAGATGGTATTCAAGCAGTTGCTTATTGCAGAATAAGATATGATGGAAAAGATTATAAAAGAACTGAAAGAATGAGAACCGTTCTTGAAAAAGTTGTAGATAAAATCAAGAAAATGAACGTTTCTCAAATTAATGAATTATTAAATAATATGCTTCCAAAAGTAGAAACAAACTTAACTCAAGGAGATATTACAGCTCTTATACCAAAAGCATTATCATTAAATTTAAAGGAATCATTTGGTTGGCCTTATGAAACTGTAGGAGTTACAATTAATAATGATTTTTATGGACCAGCCAAAACACTTGAAACAAATGTTGAAAAATTGCATAAAGAGGTATTTAATCAATCAAACTACGTTGTTCCTGATAGCGTAAAAGAGATAAGCGATAAAATCATTGAGAAAACAGGAGTAGGAAAATAAAAAGTAACAAAAAGATACAAAAAACTTCAAAAATAAAAACAGAATGAAAAATTGTAAAAAATCTAAATTAAAAAAAAGTAAATAAAAAAGGCAAAGTAAAAATAAAATGAAAAAATAAAAAAACACAAAAGTTAAATTGAAATTTTAAATTTTGAATTATAAATTAAAAATATATAAAGGCATAAAAGAGGTAAACGATGGCTAAAAAAAATAAAAAGAAAATGACTGGAATTCAGAAAGCAATTAGGGTTATATCAATAATATTAATTGTGTTAATTGTTATGGTAGGAGCAGTAGTTGCTGGCGGATGGACATATTTTAATAATATGTTAGGAGAAATGAAGAAAGAAACAATAGACCAAAATTCAATAGGAATTGATGAGCAGACCGAGAAGGATTTGAGTGACTATAGAAATATTGCGTTACTAGGAATTGACTCTAGAGCAGATGATTATGGATTAGGAAATAGATCTGATTGCATAATTATTGCAAGTTTTAATAAAAAAACAAATGATGTTAAGTTATTTTCAGTATACAGAGATACATATTTACAATTAGAAGAAAAAGGACAAACCAAGCTTGATAAAATTACTCATGCTTATTCGTATGGTGGCGCACAAAATACATTATTAGCATTGAATACGAACTTAGATTTAAATATAAAAGAGTATTTAACTGTTAATTTTGATGCAGTAATTGCAGCAGTTGACGCAATTGGTGGAGTAACTATAAATGTAACATCTGACGAATTAAAATATCTAAATGATTACATTGATGCAACAGCTAAAAGTTCAGGTGGTAGCAATAAAAAAGTAGCAAGTGCGGGAAAACAAACTTTAAATGGAGTTCAGGCAGTTGCGTATTCACGTATTCGTTATACAGCAGGTGGAGATTATAAAAGAGCAGAAAGAATGAGAACTGTTGTTGAAGCAATGGTTTATAAAGCAAAAACTTTAGGAGTTACAAAATTAATAGATGTAGCTAATAAAATACTTCCAAGAGTAAGCACAAATATAGAAAAAAATGAAATAATAAGTTTGATTCCAAACTTGATGAAAGTAAATTTTGAAACTAGTATTGGATGGCCATATCAAACAAAAGGAATAACAACAGATAGATGGTATGGAATACCAGTTACACTAGAGAGCAATGTAATAAAATTGCATAAAGAACTTTTTGAAAATGAAGATTACGTATTGCCTAATGAAATAAAAGAAATAAGTGATAAAATTGTAGCTAAAACGGGATACAAAAATTAAGAAGGGAGTTAGTAGAATGGCTGTGAAACAAAAAGTAGAGAAATTAAGCAAACCAAAAAGCAATAAAGAAATAATAATAAAAGAAAACGAAAAAACTACTAACGAAAAAACAAAAAAACACATAGTTTATCATACTTTCAAAAGATTAATAGATATTATAATTGGGCTTGTTGGAATAATTATATTGGTTCCAATGACCATAATTGTTAAGATATTTAAAATTATAAATAAAGAAAAAGGACCAATATTTTATAAACAAAAAAGAATAGGAAAGAACGGAAGATATTTTTACATATATAAATATAGATCAATGTGTGTAGGCGCAGATGAAAAACTCAAGGAGTATTTAAAAGAACATCCAAAAGAAAAAGAAGAATTTATAAAATATAGAAAACTAGAACATGATCCAAGAATAACTAAAACGGGGAAAGTCCTTAGAGAAACTTCACTTGATGAAGTACCTCAAGTGATAAATTTGCTTAATGGAACAATGACTCTTATAGGCCCAAGGCCTATAGTTGATGGAGAGATAGACGTTTACGGAAACGATAAAGAGAAGTTTTTAAGTGTAACTCCTGGTTTAACAGGGTATTGGCAAGTAAATGGCAGAAGCAATACAACTTATGAAGAGAGAAAAGAGATGGAGCTTTATTATGTAGAACATCAATCATTACTTCTAGACTTAAAAATATTCTTTAAAACATTTACAGTTGTAATTAACAAAGATGGTGCCAAATAGAAATAAAACTTGAGATGGAGATAATATGACAGTAGATATAATATGTCCTTTGTATAATGCAAAAAAATATATAAGGAATTTACAAAAGTCCTTAGAAATGCAAAAAGATGTAAGTATTCTAAGTATTAGATATATTGTAACAAATACAGAAGATGGAATAGAGAATGAACTAAAAAAATTAAAATGTAAATTTAGAATTATAGGCAAGGAAGAATTCTCACATAGCTTAATAAGAGAAGAAGAAGCTTTTAAATCAGAAGCTGATCTAGTTGTTTTTATCACACAAGATATTAAAATTGAAAAAGATAATTGGTTGTTTGAATTAATAAAACCAATAGAAAAAAATGAAGCTGATGCAACATACAGTAGACAAATTTGCAAAGATAAAACATCAATAGAATATTATACAAGGCAAAAGAATTATCCGAATATATCAAAGCTAAAAACAAAAAATGATATAAAGGACTTAGGAATGAATGCTTTCTTTTTTTCAGATGCATCATCATGTATAAAAAGGAATGTATTTGTAAAGTTAAATGGCTATGATAATAAGAATTTCCCTACAAATGAAGATATGTACATTGCGTATAAGCTTTTAAACAATGGATATAGAATAAAATACGTAGCTGAGTCTGAGGTAATACATTCACATAAATTTACTTTAAGACAAACATTTAATAGATATAAAGCGTACGGAGAATTTCTAAAAATGGAACCAGAGTTAAATATAAAATCAACTAAAGCTGGTTCATCCCTTGCAAAGTTTATTATGAAGGAAGCTTTAAAAGATAGAAATTTCTTAGTAATATTAAAATTTTTTCCCGATATGTGTTCAAGATATATTGGTATGAAAGTAGGAAAGAAAATTGGAAAACAAAATTAGTGTTGCAATGGCAACATATAATGGACAAAAATATATAAATGAACAGATTTCATCTATTCTACAAAACTTATCTGAAAATGATGAACTAGTAATTTCAGATGATGGTTCAAATGACAATACTTTAAATATAATAAAAAGTTTTGAAGATAAAAGAATAAAACTAATACAGGGACCTAAAAATGGAATAAAGAAAAATTTCGAGAATGCAATAAGAAATACAACAGGTGACATTATTTTTCTATCTGACCAAGATGATGTTTGGATGGAAAATAAAGTGAAAACAGTAAAAAAATATTTTAATAAAGACAAAGAGCTAACACTTGTTATGCACAATGCTAAAATTGTAAATGATAAAATGGAAAGAATAGAACCTTATTCTACATTTAAATGGAGAAAATCAAAAACAGGAGTATTGCATAATATTATAAAAAATTGCTACGTTGGATGTACAATGGCTTTCACGAAAGAGATTAAAGAAATCATATTACCTATACCAGATGATATAAATATGCATGATCAATGGATTGGTATTTTGTCAGATATTTATGGAAAAAACATGTTAGTTGAGGATGAATTAATTGATTATAGAAGACATGGAGATAACAATACAGGATTAAATCATACAGGGTTAAACGAGATGTTCATAAATAGAATTAAATTTATTTTTGAACTAAACAAGAGAAAGAAAGCAAGGAGAAAAGAAGAAAAATGTTAACATACTATATAGTATTTGCAATTTCAATTGCTTGCTTAGCATTAGCAGAAAAATTAGAACAGAAGAACAAAGATATTGCAGTGGCTATAAAAATACTTGCCATATTTATTCCTGCATTACTTGCAGGAATGAGAGCTATTGATGTTGGAACAGATACAAAATTATATATTGAACCAGCCTTTAATGATGCAGTTAATGCTACTGACTTTTCTGCGTTTTATAAAATGTATGATATAGAGCCTTTGTATATGTTATTTACTTTTGTTTGTGCAAAAATATTTGCCAATGTCAATGTTTTTATGACTGCATTGTATTTTATCATAACATTACTAGCATATAAAATTGCAAAAGATAATAGTGACAAGGCCCCTTTATCAATTACCTACGCTGTGTTTTTATTATTTTATTTTAACAAATCATTAAATCTTGTAAGACAAACAATATCAATACTTTTAATTATATATGGTCTAAAATATGTAAAAAATAAGAAATACACGAAGAGTATAGCTATAATATTAGTTTCAATTCTTATCCATAAGACAGCAATAATTGGAGCTTTAATATACTTAATATATGGAATATTTGATAAAAAGAATACCAAGTATTGTAAGATTATCATACTTGTAGTATCTGCTTTATTCTTAATAGTATATAAGCCATTACTAAATTTTCTAATAAATGATATTCATGTATTAAATAGCAGATATAATTACTATATAAATTCAAATAAGGTAGATGTTTCGCTATCATACATGTTGTTTAATTTATTATTATTAATATGGTCGCTTACATTTTATAAAAAACTGATAAAACATGATAAATTTAATGAATACTTAGTGTTTATTGTAATACTTGGAAATATATTAATGCTTTTAAGTACACAATTTAACTTTGTAATTAGAATATCATACTATTTTACATATCTATATTTGTTAATAATTCCTGAAATGGTTGAAATATGTGATACAAATAAAAAAAAGTTAATTACGGCAATAGCATTGCTTACAATATTTGGAGCATATAATTATATTTATTATGGATATCAACAAAATGATAAAACGTGCCCATATAAAAGTATATTTAACAATAAGAATAATAGTATTAATAAACAAGGTGATGACTTACTTCAAGAAAACAAGGTTAATGAGAATGAAAATGAACCACTTAATGATAATGATGATAATGTTAACGATGAATTAAATAATGAAGATAATAACAATCTAGAACTAGAAGAGGTAAAAAATAATGGAAAAATTGGTGAGTATAATAATACCATCATATAACAGAGAGAAAACAATAAAAAGAGCAGTTGATAGTCTATTGCAGCAATCATATAAAAATATTGAAATAATAATAGTTGATGACTGTTCAAAAGATAATACAGAAGATGTTGTAAAAAGTATAAAAGATGAAAGAGTTTCTTATTATAAGCTTGAAAAAAATAGTGGTGCGTGTTTTGCGAGAAATTATGGAATCGAAAAAGCAAAAGGTGAGTATATTGCGTTTCAAGATAGTGATGATCTATGGGAGAAAGACAAGCTTAAGAGACAAATTGGAATATTAGAACACGGAAATTTTGATATGTGCATTTGCAAAACCGCGCAAATTGATGAAGAGACCAATAAAATAATAGGAACTATACCTGATAACATAAATAAAAGCAGATTACTTACATTTAATGAGGTTCTTGAGAAAAATTGTGTGTCTACGCCTGTAATAGTTGCGAAAAGTGAATGTGTAAAAAATGTTATGTTTGATAACAGCATGCCAAGATTTCAAGATTGGGACTTTGCCTTAAGATTTTTAAAAAGCTATAACATTTATTACTTAAATGAAATGTTGTTTAAACAATACTGTCAAAAAGAAAGCATAACTAAAAATCCAAAAAGGGGAATTGATGCGTACAACATTATAATGAAGAAGTACCAAGAAGATTTACAAAATGACAAAAAGGCACTCGCAAATGTATATATAGCGTATGCAGCATTAAAAAAGAAGAACAAAGAAAAATATATTAAATATTTATTCAAGGGACTTAATACGCATTTTTCTATAAGAAATTTATTACGAATGTTTAAGTACATTTTTGTTTATAAGTAGATTATTGAATATTAAATATTGAATATTGGATATTGGATCTTGAAATATTAGGCAATGTGTATTAGATAAAAAAATATTACAAATCATTAAAAAAGAAAGGTTAAATTATAATTTAAGGTTAGTTTTGATGAAAGTATTGCATATTATTTATAATGATAAATTCTTGTCAGGTTATATTAATTACATGGGTCTTAATTTTTCTGAATATGATCATACATTTATAATAAGGCCAGGTAAATATGATGTTGATCTTATGGACGAAAATAAAGATTGCAAAATTATACACTTGAAAAAAGATAATGAACTATTAAAAAAAGATATTTTAGAAATGGCTAAAAAAAGCGACAAGATAATAGTAACAGGAGTCTTTGACATAGCTAAATATATTTTTTTCTGGAAAAATACATATTTAAGAAAAACATATCTTCAGTTTTGGGGTGCAGATTTTTATGGATATCGAAATGTAAAAAAATTAAGTAAAATGCAGTTAAGTAAAAGTATGCAACATTCCATAATTAAAAGATGTAATGGGATAATTAACCTTGTTGAAAATGATTATGATGAATTATCCAAGATTTTTCCTAACAAGGTTAAACATTATGTTGGTGTTATGCCTGCAGATCCAAGAAGAGAGCAAAAATTTAAAAAGTATTTAAACTTTGACAATGAAAATACAGAAAAAACAATAATAGTAGGAAACTCAGCCACTAAAGAAAATTGTCATCTAGAAGCCTTTGAAATGTTAAAGCATCTAAAAGATGAAGACTTAAAAATTATTTGCCCACTTTCTTATGGTGATGAAAAATACAAAGATGAGGTTATAAAAAAGGGAAAAGAAATTTTTAAAAATAAATTTGAACCAATAACAGAGTTTATGAATTATGATGACTATCTAGAGTTACTTTCAAAATGTTCGGTCGGAATTTTTAATAATAATAGACAACAGGCAATGGGAAACATAAATGCACTGTTAAAGATTGGAAAGAAAATCTATTTAAGAAGTAATACATCTATGTGGAAAGAATATGAGAAAAATAACTTAATGGTATTTGACATAAAGGATCTTAGCAAAACAAGTTATGAAGATTTATTTAGATTTGATGTAAAATATAAAAAGCAAAATTATGACAATATTGAGAAAAAAGAAAGCAAATGGGATGAACAATGGAGAGAAATATTTGAGAATATCAAATAATCTTGAAATCTGTGGAAGGAGAATAATATGAAAAAGTTAATGCTACTAGGTGGAATGAGATATTTAGTTCCAGTAATAGAAACTGCTCATAAAATGGGAGTATATGTAATTACTTGTGACTATTTACCAGATAATATAGCACATAAGTATTCTGATGAATACGTAAATGTAAGCATTCTTGAAAAAGAAAAGGTTTTAGAAGAGGCTAGAAAAAGAAAGATTGATGGAATTCTTTCATTTGCATGTGATCCAGGAGTTGTAACTGCTGCTTATGTTGCTGAGAAGATGAATCTTCCTACATCAGGACCTTTAGAGTCTATTGAAATTTTACAAAATAAAGGAAAGTTTAGAAAATTTTTAACAGAAAATAATTTTAATGTTCCAGTTGCAAAGCAATATACAAATATAGATGAAGCACTAAAAGAAACAGAAATGTTCAATTGGCCTGTAATTGTTAAACCTACAGATTCTGCTGGAAGCAAAGGAGTAACAAAAGTTTCAAAAAAGGAAAACTTAAAAGAAGCAATAGAGTATGCTCTCAAATACTCACATTGTAATGAATTTATAATTGAAGATTTTCTAGAGAAGGTAAATGATTCATCAGATTGTGATAGTTTTTCAATCAATGGAGAGCTTAAGTTTGTTTCTTTTTCTGCTCAAAAGTTTGATGAAAAGTGCGAAAATCCATATACACCTGCTGCTTATACTTTTCCAGCAACAATTTCAAAAAAACATCAAGAAGAATTAAAAAATGAAATACAAAGATTATTAAAATTGCTTAATATGAAAAGTTCAATATATAATATCGAAACAAGAGAATGTACAAATGGGAAAGCCTATATTATGGAATGTTCTCCAAGAGGTGGTGGAAATAGATTATCAGAAATGATTAGATATATGACAAATATTGACTTGATTGATGAAGTTGTTAGAGCAGCAATAGGAGAACCATTAATAGATTTGAAGCAAGAGGAAATAAAAGAAAATTTTGCAGAGATAATTTTACATAGTGAAAAAGAAGGAACATTCAAAGAATTATGGACATCAGAGAAAATTAGTGATAATATCGTGGAGAAAGATTTGTGGGTTAAAGAAGGCACAAAGGTTGGAGGATTTGCAGGGGCAAATGAAGCGATAGGAACTTTGGTCTTGAGATTCAAAAATCAAGAAGAACTAAAAAGAGTAATTGAAAGTCAAGAAGAATATGTAAAAGTTATTTTATCATAATAAAATACAAGGTAGGTTAATATGGAAAAATGCATTGGAGGTTATTTTGAACTAGAGAGTTTAATTAACAACCCATATCATAAGGGGGCAATTGAACTTAATAGTGCACGAAATGCCTTGCTATATATCGTAAGAAGCAGAAATATTAAAAAAATTTATACGCCATACTATATGTGTGATTCAATAAATTTTATTGAAAAATATTGCGAAAGAGAATACTATGAAATTGGAACAAACTTTCTACCTATTTTTAATAAAAGCCTAAAAAGCGATGAATATTTGTATATTGTAAATTATTTTGGAACAATTAGTAATGAAACTATATTAAAGCTAAAAGAAAAATATAAAAACATCATAATTGATAATGTACAAGCTTTCTTTCAAAATAATGTTGAAAAAGTTGATACAATTTATTCATGTAGAAAATTTTTTGGTGTAACTGATGGGGCATACCTCTATACAGATAAAAGAATGGAAAAAGATGAAGAAGAAGGCTTGGATACTGATGAATCAAATAGAAGATATAATTATGTATTAGGAAGACTAGAAAAAACTCCACAAGATTTTTTTGCTGATTACAGAAAAAACGAAGAATTGCTTAACAATCTTCCTTTAATGAAGATGTCAAAAGCAACAAAAATGATATTAGGAGCATTTGATTATAATAAAATAAAAGAAAAAAGAAGTAAAAACTTTAAATTCTTAAATGATAATTTAAAATGTATTAACAAACTAAAATTAGAAAATATAGAAGGCGCATATTCTTATCCATTATATATTAAAGATGGAGAAAATTTAAGAAAATTCATGATTGATAAAAATATATTTACGCCAACGCTTTGGCCAAATGTAATTGAAGAGAATAAAAGCATACAAGCATGCGATTTTGCTAAAAACATTGTGGTAATACCATCTGACCAAAGATATGGTTTAGAGGAAATGAAGAGAATAATTAATATTATAAAGGAGTCATGTTATGAATAGAAAGAAAATAATTATATTTGGAGCTACAGGAAATGTAGGAAGCTATTTTACAAAATATGCTATTGAGTATTTTAACAACGATGAGTATGAAATAATTGCTTCAGGTAGAAGAAAAACAGATTTTTTTGAAAAGCATGGAGTTAAATATATTAGTGTTGATATAAGTAAGAAAGAAGATTTTGAAAAATTACCAAAAGACAATGTATATGCAATTGTATTACTTGCAGCACAAATACCATCATATATGGATGGATACCAACCAGAAAAATATATACAATCAAATATAATAGGTGCATTTAATGTACTAGAATATGCAAAAAATGTAAAAGCTGACAGAGTATTATATACAACAACAGTATTTGATATATCATTAGCAATAAAGAATAATGAAATGGCAAAGCCTGATACAAAGCCATGTTTTAGCTATAAAGGAGATCATGCTTTGTATGTAATAACTAAAAATACTGCAATAGAATTTTTAAAACATTATTATGCGGAATATGGTATCAAATACTTTGTATTTAGACTTCCAACAATATATAGTTACAGTCCATATCAATATTATTATCCAAATGGAGTGAAAACATTAAGGCCAATTTATAAAATGATTGATATGGCAATAAAAGGAGAGCCTCTTGAAATTTGGGGAGATCCAAACTATTCAACTGATATGGTTCATGTGTATGATTTCAGCCAGGAATTATGCAAAGCAATTGAGGTTGATAGAGAAAATGGTTTTTATAATATTGGAACAGGAAAACCTGTAACTTTAGAGGAAAAAGTAAGAACAATAGTAGATGTTTTTTCAAATGAAAATAATAAGTCTAAGATTGTATATTGCCCTGAAAAGAAGAACAGTGGTGGATTTGCATTAGATGTAACCAACGCAAAAGAAGAATTGGGTTATGAACCCAAATATGGAATAAGAGAACTACTAGAGGATTACAAAAAGGAAATGGAAGTAGATAGATTTTTAGAATTAAGAGGAAGATAATATGAGTGACAAAATAATGGTAACAAGATCTTCAATGCCAACACTTGAAGAATATGAAGAAGAAATTAAAGATATATTTGAAACTAGATGGCTTACAAATATGGGAGTGAAGCATCAAGAACTTGAAAAAGAATTATGTGAAAAGCTAAAGGTTAAAAACATATCATTGTTTAATAATGGACATCTTGCATTATATACAGCTATACATAAAATGAATTTAACAGGTGAAGTAATAACTACTCCATTTACATTTGCATCAACAACACATGCAATAGTTCAAAATGGACTAAAACCTGTATTTTGTGATATAAATGAAGATGATTACACGATTGACGTAGATAAAATAGAAGAAAAGATTACGCCAAAAACAACAGCCATAGTTCCAGTACATGTTTATGGGCATGCTTGTGATGTAAAAAGAATAGAAGAAATTGCAAAAAAGCATAATTTAAAAGTTATTTATGATGCTGCACATGTTTTTGGAGTAGAGATAGATGGAAAAGGAATAGGAAGCTTTGGAGATGTTTCAATGTTTAGCTTTCATGCAACTAAAGTATTTAATACAATAGAGGGGGGAGCTCTAGTATATAATGATTTAGGTCTAAAAAGCGAATTTGATAGTTATAAAAATTTTGGAATAATAGATCAAGAACATGTAATTGATGTTGGAATTAATTCAAAAATGAATGAGTTTCAGGCAGCAATGGGATTATGCAATCTAAGACATTTAGATGAAGAGATTGAAAAAAGAAAAAAAGTTTATGAAATATATACAAAAAGATTACAGAATGTTGAAGGAATTAAAATATCTAAAACGCAAAAGAATGTAAAACCTAACTTTGCATATTATCCAGTAGTATTTGATAAAGAAAAATTTGGAAAGAGCAGAGATGAGATAGCTGAGAAACTTGCAAAAGAGAACATATTTGCTAGAAAGTATTTTTATCCAATAACATCAGCTTTTGACTGCTATAAAGGTCAATTTGATGTAAATGAAACACCAATTGCAAAGAAGATTTCAGAAAATGTTTTAACAATACCAATGTATGCAGGACTTTCTGAAGAGGATGCAAATAGAATTTGCGATATCATTTTAAATAAATAATTTGTAACAACGAAAAGGATAAACAATGGAAAATACAAAACAAAATGTTTTTTCAAACATAATATGGAGATTTGCAGAAAGATGTGGAGCGCAAATTGTATCTTTTATAGTATCAATTGTACTTGCAAGAATATTAGCTCCGGAAGCTTATGGTACAATAGCTTTAATAACGGTATTTACAAATATTTTGCAAGTTTTTGTGGATAGCGGACTTGGAAATGCACTTATTCAAAAAAAAGATGCTGACGATATAGATTTTTCAACGGTATTTTATACAAACCTATTTTCATGTTTAATATTATACTTGTTGGTGTTTTTATGTGCACCGATCATTGCTAATTTTTATAAAGATCAATCATTAATAGCACTCATAAGAGTATTAAGCTTAACAATAATTATATCAGGAGTAAAAAATGTACAACAGGCTTATGTATCAAGAAAATTAATATTTAAAAAATTCTTTTTCGCAACATTAGCAGGAACAATAGGAGCTGCAATAATTGGAATTGCTATGGCATTAAAAGGATTTGGAGTTTGGGCATTAGTTACACAACAATTATTTAACTTGACAGTTGATACAATAGTTTTATGGATTACTGTTAAATGGAGACCAAAATTAAAATTTTCTTTTAAAAGGTTAAAGGGATTATTTTCATACGGATGGAAGCTTCTTGTTTCATCACTAATTGACACAACTTATGAAAATGTTCGTCAATTGATAATTGGAAAGTTGTATTCATCGTCTGAATTAGCATACTATAATAGAGGAAAACAGTTTCCTAATATAATAGTAACAAATATAAATACATCAATTGATAGTGTATTATTGCCTACAATGTCAAATGAACAAGAGAATAAAGAACGTGTTAGAGACATGACAAGAAGGGCTATAAAAACAAGTATTTATATTATGGCTCCATTAATGATGGGACTAGCATTTACATCAAACAATGTTGTTAAACTTCTATTAACTGAAAAATGGATGGAATGTGTACCTTACTTATGTATATTCTGTATAACATATATGTTTTATCCAATACATACAGCCAACTTAAATGCAATAAAATCAATGGGTAGAAGCGATTTGTTTTTAAAAATGGAAATTATAAAAAAGATAGTAGGTATAATCTTATTGTTATTAACAATGAGAATAAGTCCAATGGCAATGGCATTAAGCTTATTAGTGAGTGGATTAATTAGTCAATTAATTAATTCATGGCCAAATAAAAAGCTATTAGGCTATAGCTATATAGAACAAATAAAAGATATTTTGCCAAGCATAATATTGGCTTTGATTATGGGTGTAATTGTATATTGGGTAGGGCTAATAAAATTACCAACAATAATGTCTTTTATAATACAGGTAATAGTTGGAATGATTGTATATATATGGGGCTCAAAAATGCTAAAAATTGATTCATTTGAATATTTATTTGATCTTGTAAAGAAGATAGCAAAAGGCAAGAAAAAAAGAGCAAATGAAAATGCAAAATAAAACAGAGAAATATATGACAATAAATACATCAAGTATAAAAATTAATAATAACAAGTTGTATAAATGTAATAACAAGTAGCGTAAATGGTAAAGAAAAGAATAAGACCATCAAAAAAGAATAAGAACAAAGAATTATTTAGAGAGGAGAATGTGATAAAAAATCACTGTGAATGTATGAAAATTTTAATAACAGGTGCTAATGGAATGCTTGCAAAAGCAGTTAGAAATGAATTTAGAGAAGATGAATTAATTTTAACAGATGTTAAAGATTTAGATATTACAGACTTAGAAGCTGTAAAAGAATATGTTTCAAAGAAAAAGCCAGAACTTATAATAAATTGCGCAGGATATACTGCTGTTGATAAAGCGGAGACAGAAGAAGATTTGGCTTATAAGATAAATGCGATTGGTCCAAAGAATCTAGCAATTGCAAGCAAAATAAATGATGCAATTTTGGTACACATCTCAACAGACTATGTTTTTGGTGGTTCGAAGCCAATAAATGAATGTTATGATGAAGATGATGAAAAACATCCACAAGCAGTATATGGAACCACAAAACTTGAAGGGGAAAAATTTGTAGAAGCGGAATGCAAAAAATATTACATATTTAGAACCGCATGGCTTTATGGCGAAGGTCATAATTTTGTTAGAACAATGATAGAAGCTTCAAAAACGAGAAATGAAGTAACTGTTGTAAATGATCAACACGGCTCACCAACTTACGCAGTTGACTTAGCAAGTATAATTCATCAAGCAATTATAAAAAGAATACCATTTGGAGTTTATAATGCAACTAATATAGGATTTACAACATGGTATGATTTTACAAAAGGTATATATGAACTTAAAGGAATAAAATGTAAAGTCATACCAGTTAGTAGTGAAACATTTAATAGTCCTGCTAAGAGACCGAAGAATTCTCAAATGTCAAAAGATAAATTATTGAAAAATGGAATAACAATACCAACATACGAAAATGCGTTAGAAAGATACTTAGAGACGGAAAATTAAACATATAAGTAAGAAAAGAAGGATTAGATATGAAAGATAGAAAAGGTATAATATTAGCAGGTGGATCAGGAACAAGACTTTACCCACTAACACTTGCTATATCTAAACAAATAATGCCAGTTTATGATAAACCAATGATATATTATCCATTATATGTTTTAATGGAAGCGAAGATTAGAGATATTTTGATAATAACTACTCCAAGAGATCAGCAAATGTTTAAGGAACTATTAGGCGATGGTTCAAAATGGGGAATTAATTTAGAGTATAAAATTCAGGAAAAGCCAAGAGGACTAGCTGAAGCTTTTATAATTGCAGAAGATTTTATAAAAGATTCAAATGTTGCCATGATATTAGGGGACAATATGTTCTATGGAGGAAATTTAAAAGATATTTTAATTCGAGCTAGCAATAGAGAAGACGAATCGACAATATTTGGCTATAGGGTAAAAGATCCAAGAAGATATGGAGTTGTTGAGATGGATAAAGAAGGTAATGCTATTTCAATAGAAGAAAAACCAGAAAGCCCAAAGTCAGACTTTGCGGTTCCAGGACTATACTTTTATACAAATGATGTTGTTCAAATTGCAAAGGAAATTAAACCATCAGCAAGAGGAGAACTTGAAATAACTTCAATAAATGAGGTTTATATGAAAAATCACAAATTAAAGGTTGAAAAATTAGGAAGAGGTATGGCTTGGTTTGATACAGGAACACATGATGCTCTATTAGAAACAGCAAGTTTTGTACAAACAATAGAAAAAAGACAAGGACTGCAAATATGTGCACCAGAAGAAATTGCATTTGAAAATGGATGGATTGATAAAAAACAAATATCAATTTTAGCTGAAACATTAAAAAAGAATGATTATGGAGTATTTCTAAAAGATTTAGTAGAAGACAATTACTAATAATAAAGGAGGTTATGCTAGGCCTGTAAGGCAATATGCATGAAAAGATTATGGGAAAATTTAAAAGAATTGATACAAAAATAAATGGTGTTTATATAATCGAACCAACAGTATTTGGAGATGAAAGAGGATATTTTATGGAAACTTATGAAAAGTCAGACTTCAAAGAAATTGGAATAAATGGTGAGTTTGTACAAGATAACCAATCACGTTCAAAAAAAGGCGTTCTAAGAGGATTACATTTTCAAAAGAACCATTCACAGGCTAAAATTGTAAGATGCATTAAAGGAGAAGTATTTGATGTTGCAGTGGACCTAAGACCAAATAGTGAAACCTATGGAAAATGGGAAGGTGTAATTTTATCAGAAGAAAATAAAAAAATGTTTTATATACCAAGAGGATTTGCACATGGCTTTTTAGTACTATCAGATATTGCAGAATTTTGCTATAAGGTAGATAATATATATGATCATGAATCTGAAGGTGGAGTAATGTGGAATGATAAAGAAATAAACATTAAATGGCCAAAAATCGATGGAATACAGGAGTATTTAACATCAGAAAAAGATTCGAAATGGCCAACTTTAAATGAATTAAGAAGTGAAGGATTGTTTCAAGAGTATAGGATTGAAAAAAAATAAAAACAAAATATAAAATATAAAATATAAAATATAAGAAATGAAAAATAAAATATAAAACGAAAAGCATTTTTAGAATCTATGTATAAGAACTGAAAAATAAAAATGCAATAAATTATCAATTGACAAAATAAAAGTTATAGGCTACTTTAAACCTAAATAAATATTAAGGATAGTAAAATGAAGAATATATTAATTACAGGAGCTGCTGGATTTATAGGAGCAAATTTTGCAGAACTTATGGTGAAAAAATATGATGGTAAATACAACTTATATGTGTATGATAAGTTAACTTATGCTGGAAATCTAAATAATCTTGATAAAATAAAAGACAAGATTACTTTTATAAAAGGTGATATATGTGATTTCGAATTTGTAAAGAAAACACTTGAAAAATATAATATTGATGCAATTGTTCATTTTGCTGCAGAATCACATGTTGATAACTCAATAAAAAATCCATTTATTTTTACACACACAAATGTCATAGGCACACATACCTTACTTGAGGCAGCACGTCAAATATGGAAAGAGGGTTCTGAGAACAAATTTGTTCATATATCAACAGATGAAGTGTATGGCTCATTAAAGGAGGAAGGATATTTTACAGAAACGTCACCAATTAAGCCAAACAGTCCATATTCTGCATCAAAAGCAAGTTCTGATTTAATAGCACTTGCTTATGCTAAAACTTATAATATGAATGTAAGTGTTACAAATTGCTCAAATAATTATGGACCATATCAACATTATGAAAAGTTAATTCCACATATTATATCATTAGCATTACAAGATAAGAAACTCCCAGTTTATGGAGAGGGATTAAATATAAGAGATTGGCTTTATGTTGAAGATCACTGTGAGGCAATTGATTTAGTACTCCATAATGGAAAAAAAGGAGAAAGATATAACATAGGTGGTCATAACGAAAAAAGAAATATTGAAATTGTTAAACTAATATTAAAACATTTAAATAAACCAGAAACATTAATTGAACATGTAACAGACAGAAAAGGACATGATTATAGATATGCAATAGACCCAAGCAAAATACATTCAGAGCTAGGATGGCTTCCTAAAACAAAATTTGAAGACGGAATAATAAAAACAATAGACTGGTATACATCTCATCCAGAATATTTAATGAAATAATTAGTAAACAACATCAAAATTAATAAAAGAGTGTTTTATAGGTTTACACATAAATAAAAGTTTTAATTTTTCTTATTAGAAATAAAAGAAACGTGAGAAAATAAATAAATGACAAAATAAAATTAAATTAAAACAAAATAGAATGAAAAATTATGAGCATAAAACCTAAATAAAATTTTACAAGGGAAAAAGTATGTCAAATTTAAGAGCCGATTTTGAGAATGCTGGATTTTCAAAAGAAGAAATCTTCGAGCATTCAGATGTAGTTGAAGAAATAAACAATGAGTTATTAGTAAAGGCAGAAGATAATGAGGGCCAATTCTGTGGCTGGATTCATTTGCCAAGTAAATACAGAGAAACAGAAGAATACAATAGAATAAAAAAAGCTGCAGATAAAATAAAAAAAGATTCTGATATACTATTAGTAATTGGAATTGGAGGATCATATCTAGGTGCAAGAGCCGTAATTGACGCATTACATCAATCATTTTACATAACAGATGAAGGCAAAACAAGAGTAGTATTTGTAGGTAATAACTTAAGTGCAAACTATATAAATGATGTAATTCATTTAATAGAAGGGAAAGACTTTAGTATCAACGTTATATCAAAATCAGGAACGACAACAGAGCCTGCAATTGCATTTAGAATTTTTAGAGAAATAATAGAAGGAAAATATGGTATTGAAGAAGCCAGAAAAAGAATATATGTCACAACAGACAAGAAAAAGGGAGCTTTAAAGGCACTTTCTAATGCTGAAAACTATGAAACATTTGTAATACCAGATGATGTAGGAGGAAGATTTTCCGTACTAACTCCAGTCGGATTATTGCCAATCGCAGTATCAGGAGTTGACATTGATGAATTAATTGAAGGTGCGATGATTGGGGAAGATAAGTACTCTGATAGTTCATTAGAATATAATAAATGTTATCAATATGCAGTATTAAGAAACTTATTATATGAGAGCGGAAAATCAGTAGAAATGTTAGAGAGTTATGAACCAAGAATGCATTATTTTATAGAATGGTGGAAACAGCTTTTTGGAGAGAGTGAAGGAAAAGAACATAAAGGAATATTTCCAGCTGGAGCAGAATTTACAACGGATTTGCATTCTTTAGGACAATTCATACAAGATGGCTCAAGAATAATGTTTGAAACAGTATTATCATTTGAAAACAGTGAAACAGACATAACAATAAATAATGATGAAGATAATTTAGACAATTTGAATTATTTAGTTGGAAAAAAACTATCATATATTAATCAAAAGGCAATGGAAGGAACAATAAAAGCACACGTTGCAGGAGAGGTTCCAAACATTAAAATTAATATAAAAGATTTAACTGCAAAAAGTATTGGTGAACTAATATACTTCTTTGAAAAGGCTTGTGCTATGTCAGCAGAATTATTAGAAGTTAACCCATTTAATCAACCAGGAGTTGAAGCATATAAAACAAATATGTTTGAATTACTAGAAAAACCAGGATATAAAAAAGAAAAAGAACAACAATAAATAAAGTTTTTATAATTTTATTTAAACAAATGATAGAAGAAGAATAGAATTAATAAGGTAAAGCAAATTCAGATAGGAATAAGCTAAAAAGGAAGCGGAAAATGAAATTATTAATGCATGCTTGTTGTGCACCATGTAGCGTATTTTGCATAAAGGAATTAAGAAGTGAAAATATAGAGCCCACAATATATTGGTATAACCCAAACATACATCCATATAAAGAATATCAAGCAAGAAAAGAATGTTTAATAGAGTATGCAAAATCAATAAACGTAAAATTAATAATAGAAGATGAATATGGGTTAGATGAATTTTGTAAAAATGTATCTAGCAACATAGAAATCAGGTGTTCAGAATACTGCTACCCAGTAAGACTAAGGAAAACCTTTGAGTATGCAAAAGCCAACGGATATGACGCCGTGACAACAACACTTTTATATAGCATATATCAAAAACATGATTTTATAAAATATTACTGCGAGAAGTTATCAAAAGAATATGGAATAGAATTTGTATATAGAGATTTTAGATTAGGATTTTGGGAGGGACTAGAAGAAGCAAAAGCAAAATTAAGTTATTTGCAAAAATACTGTCGGTTGCATATACAGCGAAGAAGACCGCTATTTAAAAAAGAAAAAGGATAAATTAAGTTTACCAGAAGGTTTTAAATTTCCTAATCGTAAACCAAAATTATAAAAAATGAAGTATACTGCTTGTTTCAAATATGAGTAAAAAGGATGATAAGGAACAAAAAGATAAAAATGATAAAAAAGGATGATAGAAAAGAAAAGACAAAAGGAGATATAAAAAGCCGAAATGACAAAGAAAATTTAATAATTTTTATTGTACTACTTGGAATTTCATTTCTGATTTTCATTCCATGGTTAAAAGGGCATTATTCTCTTGATGATTATACAATTGAATCTCAAGGATATGATATATATGCAAATTATTGGTCTTTAAAAGACGGAAGAGCAATTCAATTTCTATGGCTAAAATTTGCTTCACTAATAAAAATGCCGGTGAATATATTTATTAATTTGAATGTCATACTTGCAATAATTATTTCAGATTTAAGTGTAATACTAATATATAACACTGTTTTAAAGCAAAAAAATGATTTAAAACTAATAAATAAACTATTTCTAATTTTAATATCATACATTACTATATTTAACTTTACATTTATTGATTGTATGTATTATGTAGAATCAACAGTTATGGCTATTAGCATTCTTTTTTGTTTATTGTCTGCGATAAAACTTACAAATGGAAATGCATTAAATAAGAAATCAATTTTACTTTCCAGTTTACTAACATTGATAGCTGTATTTTGCTATCAAGGTACAGTTTGTGTTTATATTACTTTTACATACTTTATACTTCTATTGGAGAAAAGTGATTATAAGAAAGTTATTGCAAAGTTATTTGAATGCTTACTAATAGCAGTTATATCGATTTTACTAAATTATGCTTTTATGAATGCTGCTTTAAATGTGTTAAATGTTTCTCAAAATAGAATAGGAAGTCTTAAAGAAATAAAAAGTAATTTGCTATTTATGAAAAAGAACACAGGTGTAGTTTTAGTAAGTTCATGTACACTATATCCAAAATATTTGTTTTTGTGTATTTTAGCTATTACATACATTGTCTGCTCAATAAAACTAAATACAAGAGATTTTCTTAAGATAATATTATTATCATTTATAGCTCTAGCAAGTTCGTCAATATTTTTTATAATAACTAAAACGAGTTTCGATTGTGGCAGAATGAGAATGTCACTTGGCATGTTAATAGGATTGATATACTTAATTATTATTGAAAGAAATCTTGTTAAATCGAATCATGATAAAAATTGTAAAAACAAATACACAGTTAATTTTATAAACTTTACTGGTGCTTTTGTTATATTAATTTATGCTATAAGTACAATCATAAATTATGAAATTATTATGATAGAACAAAGAAAAGTAAATATGCTTGAAGAAAAAGAAGCTAAAGAAATTTATGAATATGTTAAAAAATATGAAAATGAGAAAAAGATAAGTGTAAAAAAATTTGTAGAGGTAATTGATCTATCAAATTATTCAAAATGTTTTTATTCACAAGTTAAAACTCGTGTAAATTCTATGAATGCTTCAGGAATTAGACATTATAAAATATCATATTCAACAATTAAATTTTATACAGGAATTGAATTAGAATATGAAAAGTCTGTAATGAATGGTACTATTAATGTAAATGATGAAAAAGGTTATGAATGCATAGGTGATACATTATTTGTGAAAGTATATAGAGTTTAATGTACGTTTTGCTTTAAAAATAAAGTGAGAGTAAATTAATGTAACTACTACTTAAATAGCAAAAAAAAATAAAACTCAAAATAAAACTGTTATACAAAACAAAAATGTTAAGAGCAAAAATAAATATGTGCTCAAAATTTTAAAAGGAGTAATTACATAAGAAAAATTTAATAGTCTTATGTATCAATAGAATATGAAAAACAAAAAAATAAAGATAGAAGATGTACTATGCTTATTTGTAATACTTTGCCCAATATTCGACATATTGAGCTTTGCATTCAGAAATATATTTGATACAAAAATATCAATATCAACTTTTTTAAGACCAATAATACCAGTATGTGCTTCTGTTTACATATTTATAAAAGGCAGTAAGAAAGAAAAAATCTTTTTTACTGCTTTAGGCACAGTATATGTAGTTTATGGAATTGTACATTTAATTATTATGAAATCATTAATTACAAAAGCTTCGTACGGAAATGTACTAAATGAGGCTCAATACATTTTGAATTTTACATTTTTAATGATATATTTTGTAATTTACTTATATGTATTCATTATAAAAAATAAAGAAGTTGATAAATTAAAAAAATCCATTACAATTATGTGCTTTATATATATAATATCAATTGTGATTTCGATAGTAACAAAAACATCTTCACATACATATACAGAAACAATGACTGGATATAAAGGATGGATAGAATCTGGCAACAGTTTAAGTGCAATATTGTTATTATCTTTAGTGATGGTTCTTTGCCAAGTAAAAAATAGTACAAGCATTTACACTGGTTTAACATTTATAATGACTGCGATATATCTAACAACTATGATTGGAACAAGAACAGGACTAATAGGTACTTTCTTAATAACAGCAATTTACTTCTTACTTGAAATTATTTTTAGCAAAAACAAGAAGATAATTGCAATTGGTATTATTGTAATGGTAATATTTACACTATTTGTAGGCTTTTTGGGATCAAACACGATAAAACGTAGAAAGCAAATGAACAGTGCAAAATATGAAATTATAGATGAAAAGACAAATGAAATAGGCACAATGACAGGAGACATGTTAAGAATAAAAAATAAAATTCTTGATAATGAGTTAGAAAAGTCATATATGTCAGAAGCACAAAAGCAATCAGTGCTTGACTTATACAAATATTCTAAAAAACATAATTTCGCTGGAAATGATACAAGAAGACAGCAACTAATTTATAATATATATTTGGCTAAAAATCAAAAGAATTTCCTTGCGATATTATTTGGAAATGGGTACAAAACAAATTTTAGAGAAATGGTCATGGAAAATGAACTTGCATCAATGTTGTTAAACTTTGGTGTTGTTGGATTTATATTATATGTATCTCCATTGATTGCAGTATTAATTTATTCAATATATGTAGGAATAGAAAATATAAAAAAAATAAATACGGAATTTGTAATGTATCAAGTTGCCTTAGCGCTCGCACTTGCACTATCATGGATGTCTGGGTATGTACTATTTGCAACATCAAGCATGATTGTAATAGTTGTTATATGTACAGTCTTATTACATAAATGCGAAAAATGTCGAAAAATGACACACGATTCTTGAGAAAAATTTCCAGAAAATCTTGATTAATTTTAAAATACATGGTAACATAAAGTTGTTATTTCAAATATCTTTAAAGTTAAATCTAAGAAAAATCCCAAGAGTTAATTTTAGAAAAAACAAAAGAAAATAGAATAAGAGTAAAAAAGAAAATCTAAAAACAAAACCCTAAAAATAAAAACATTTAGACATCAAAATATTAAAATAAAAGCCGAAAGGAGATTAAGCTTATAGAATAAAATAGCAAATAAGAAATATTATCAAATTATTACAGTTTTGTATTAAAGTAAACGTAGAAAACTAATAATGATACCAAATTGAAACCCCATTATATCGTATTTACTAAAGAAAAATATATTTGAAATAGCAACGAGATGATTTCACAGTTAATCTAGTGATGCATCTCGTTTTTTATGTAATTTTATATGATAATGAGATTTATATTATATTATTTATTTTGTCGTCAAGTAAAAAGTAAAATGCAATTTGTACGAGAAAAAGATTATTTATTTTGTTTTATTGAATTAGAAGTTAGTATAAACTTTTAGGTGGGATTTTAATAAGAAAAATATAAAAGAAATAAGAAAAAAATTGAATAAGAGATGC
>CAKOXK010000001.1 GCA_934130085.1 uncultured Clostridia bacterium | reverse complement strand
ATCTCTTATTCAATTTTTTTCTTATTTCTTTTATATTTTTCTTATTAAAATCCCACCTAAAAGTTTATACTAACTCAAAAATGATAGGGTAAAAAAATTCTCTTACAAAAATGATTGTATAGTTTTGCTCCAAAATAATTGTAAAGCACCAGTCTAAATTTAGACTGGTGCTGTCAAAGGTTTTGCAGTTTTACCCACAACGATATGGTTTATTGAGATTTGTGCCAACAACATAAATTGTGGCTAGCGATCTGTCAGTCGGGGAATATGTGCTTCTCTCTAAATCCTCCATTAATTCCTCTAAATCAAGTTCCCTTTTTCGAAGCTTGCTGCACATATAGAACTTTTTAAATATGGTGATATTGACATATACACCATTCTCGTAAAAATTTATATGCAGCTTTTCGGGAAATTCAAATCCATCCATCTGGATTTTTGATGCTTCCACGTGCTTCTTGATTGAAAGAATATTTCCTGTTATTCTGTCAGTTTCAATCCTCACAGAATAAAGATCATTTTGCCTTTCAACCATAAAGCAATGTTTTAACTTAATCTTAAGATAGATATCAAAAGATTCTCCATCTTCACACCGTTTTATGAAAAAAATAACATCTTTTTGTTTCTTTTTAAGTGTTTCTTCTTTTTTTCGATATCCTTTCCCCCTGCTTTTTTGAACCTCCATGTTGTTGTAACTTGTTGCGTTGTTCTTTTCCTTTGACATCTTGTTTTCCTCCAAAAAAATTTTTTGATGTCTTTTCTAAGCTAGTAGAACACTTAGAGTTTATAAAAAATGTCTACATTTATTTTAACATAAATTCAATAAATATGCAACGGTTAACATAAATTTATTAATTGTTTTCATTGTTAAAATCTAATTTTTTCATTCTAATTTATGTAATATTGTTTTTCAACTTTTTTACAATTACTTGTAATACTTTTAAATAATGCGATTTTAGGTTATTATTTTTATAGATTTATTCACTCATAAAATCAATTTTGATATATTTATAAACTATTTTTGTCTTAATAAATTTTAAAGGAGTAAAAATGAAAAAGATAAAAGAAAGAGGAATTACATTAGTTGCCTTAGTTGTAACTATTATTATTTTATTAATTCTAGCTGGAATATCATTGGGGATGGTTACATCAGGTAATGGAATTTTAGGTAGAGCTAAAAATGCAGCTAATTTATATAGAGATTCTGCAGCTACGGAAAACAATACTTTAAATAATTATGCTTCTGCGATAAAAAAAGCATACGATGATACTTCAAAGGTTAGTAAATCTACTCCATTTGTTGGTTACTATGCTGATACCGATAAAGATGGCAATATAGATGGAATAATTTATGCTGATCTAGCTATAGGTAATACTGGTAGTGGTAGTTGGCAAAACGAACCATATTCGATTCCAGTTGAAAACAAAAATGACTTAAAAGATTATTATATAAGCAAATCATCATATAAATTTAATGATGCCTTTGGTGAGAAACCAGTTCTATCTCCATTAAATAGTGGTAAGAATAGATTTTATATAATGACTTTGACTGATTTTAGCACTGTAATTAATAATTACAAAATGGATAGATTTACATGGTACCTTTCTGCCAATTCATTTATGAAGGATTTTTCTTCAACTACATCTGATTCTTTTGGCGCAGGAAAGTCAAACACTCAAAATATTATAAAAAAATTTACAAACTCTGCTTATGGTAATCAGTCTAACGGTGATATTTTGAAATATTTATCTTCTTTGTCAGCTAATGGCTGGTTTCTTCCATCTCTTAAAGAGTGGATTGCTTTTGAAGGTGAATTAGTAAAAACAACAAGTTATTCTAGTTGTTCTAGTTTTGGACTTCAATGGGGATATTGGACATCAACTCAAGCAACCGAAAGTTATGTATGGGATATTTACCCTGGAATTGGAAAACACCAAGCTTCTGTTACAAATAGTGATTATGTACGATTTAGTAAAACTTTCTAACCAGTATAAATAAACAGAGTATTTATTATAATAATTTGAACTTTTTATTAAACCTCTTGTTTAATTTTTTGTTCTTTTCATTATTCTAAATACTCTGTTTTTAACTTATCAATAAGCTTTAATTCCTGCCAATAATGCTTTTTTATTTTGTGTATCTGTATTACTCTTTTATTTATATATCATAATTGGTCTTTTATTTTCTTAGTTCTGCTCCGAATTTTTTATCTAAGCTTTCTGTTATTTTATTTATTGTTTGGGTTATTTCTTCATCTGTTAAGGTTTTTTCAGATGAGCCTAGCTCTAGTGTGAATGCTATGCTTTTCTTGTCTTCTGGTATGCCTTTTCCTTGATATAAGTCAAATACTTTGCTGTTCATTAATAATTTGCCACCACTTGATCTTATAGCTTTTTGCATTTCTTGTGCTGTTATGTCTTTGTCAACTACTAATGCAATGTCTTTCTTTACAGTTGGGAATTTTGATATTTCCTTGTATTTCATTTTTGATACTTTCTTTTGTAGTAATTTATCTAGGTTTATTTCCATTACATATACTTCTTCTTTGCATATTTTTGGATTTATTCTTCCTATTATTCCTACTATATCATTGTTTACTGAAATACATGCTGCTTTACCTGGGTGCAAATCGCTTGGTATTTTGTTTTTATCTACTACAAAACTATATCTGCCTTCATAACCTAAAAAGTCTAAAAGCTCTTCTGCAACTCCTTTAATTACATAGAAATCAACTTTCTTGCCTTCTAATCCTGTTACGTAATCACCATATATTAGTGTTGCTATTTTATTTGTTTCAAAAAAGTTTTCGTCTTTTTTGTAAAACGATTTTCCTATTTCAAATAGGTCTATGTTTTCTACATTTCTTGCCCTGTTGTAATTGTATATTTTGTATAATGATGTAATTACGCTTTGACGTAATGTACTTTTTTCTTCTGTTAATGGTGATAATATTTTGATTGATTCGTTTTCTTTGTTTGTAAACATCTCCGCTTCGTTTTTATTTACTAATACGTAAGATAATGTTTCTGATAAACCTAGGTCTACCATTTTGTTTCTGATTTCACGTGTTGTTTTATCAAATGTTCCTTTTTTTAGTGGAAGTGTCATTATTTTGCTTTCTATATTATCTACTCCATATATTCTTCCTACTTCTTCTATTAAATCTTCTGGAATTGATATATCAAGTCTTCTCGTTGGTACTTCTACTGTTAATAAGTCATTATTATCATGTTCTTGTACCTTAAAGCCGAGTCTTTCAAATACATTTATAATGTCACTTTTTGCGATTTCTGATCCTAAGATTTTATTTATTTTTGTAACTGTTATGTCTATCTTTTTATCTTCTTTGTTTGTTTTATCATATATTTCTATTCCTGATAATACTTCACCTGATGCTTGTTCTTGTAATAACTTGCATGCTCTTTCTATTGCCATATAAGTTCTGTTTGGGTCAAGTCCCTTCTCAAATCTGTTACTTGCTTCACTTCTTAATATTTTGTTTGATGTTTTTCTAACTTTTACACTGTCAAATATTGCACTTTCAATTATTATGTTTTTAGAGCTTTGTGTTACTTCTGTTTCAAGGCCTCCCATAACACCTGCAAGTCCGATTGCTTTTTGGCCATCTGATATTACTATATCATCTTCACCTAATGTTCTTTCTTTATTGTCAAGTGTTGTTAAAATTTCACCTTCTTTTGCCATTCTAACTTCTATTTTTCCGTTTAACTTGTCTGCATCATAGAAGTGTAGTGGCTGTCCTGTTTCAAGCATTACATAGTTTGATATATCAACTACATTATTAATTGGCCTTATACCTGATGCCATTAGTTTTTCTTTAATTTCTTTTGAACTTTCTTTTATACATACATTTTTTACTTCTTTTGCTAAAAATAGTTTGCAATTGTCTGTTTTTATATCTAATTTGAAGTTTAGCTTTTCATCTGATGATTTATATTTTAAATCAATATTTTTTATTTTTTTGTTGTAAATTGCACCAATTTCATAACCCATTCCCAGTATGCTTAGTAAGTCTCCTCTATTTGCTGTTAATTCAAAATCAATTACTCCATCATCAAAACCTAAATATTTTATTGGGTCTTCTCCAACTTTTGCATCTTGTCCTAATTCAGATATTCCTAATTTATCTTCCTCTTTTAAAAATTTGCTATCTAAACCAAGCTCTGCTATTGAGCAAAGCATTCCATTAGATTCTACTCCTCTTATTGCACCTTTTTTTATTTCTTTTTCAGGTAATTTTGCTCCTGGCAAAGCAACTATAACTTTAAGGTCTTTTCTTACATTTGGTGCGCCACAGACTATTTGTAAAATTTCGTCACCAACGTCTACTTTGCACACATGTAAGTGATCAGAATCAGGATGCATTTCACACTCTAAGACTTTGCCTATTACTAAATTTGTTGCATTTATAAAGTTTGATGCTGAATCATATTCGTTTCCTACTTTTGTCATGCTTTCCGCTAAATCATGTACACTTATATTATCATCTAAATCTATGTAATCTTTTAGAAAGTTTGTACTTAAAAGCATTTTTATTCTCCTTAACTATATTTTTGTTTTGAATTTTACTTTATTATTTGTTTTACCTTTATATTTTTAATAATATTGATGCTATATTATATATTAATATAGTACCAATATTATTTTTCTAAATATATTAACAATTCAAGATTTAATCTTTTCTGTCAAATTGTTTTAGGAATCTTACGTCGTTTTCATATAATAATCTTATATCAGTTATTCCATATTTGAACATTGCTAATCTATCAAGTCCTGTTCCAAATGCAAATCCGCTATATACATTTGGATCATAACCATTCATTTTTAATACATTTGGGTGTACTATTCCAGCACCTAATAATTCAATCCAGCCTGTTTGTTTGCATAAGTTGCAACCTTTTCCATTACATTTAAAGCAACTAACGTCTACCTCAAATGATGGTTCTGTAAAAGGAAAATAGCTTGGACGGAATCTTAATTTTGTGTTTTCTCCTAGCATATTCTTCATAAATATTTCAAGAGTACCTTTCAAGTCTGCAAATGATATATCTTTATCAATTACAAGTCCTTCTACTTGGTTGAATTGGTGTGAATGTGTGGCATCGTCTTCTCTTCTGTAAGTTTTGCCTGGCACTATTACTCTTATTGGTGTTTTTTCTTCATTTTCCATCATTACTCTAGCTTGAACTGCTGATGTTTGTGTACGCAATAAATATTCACTTGTTATATAAAAGCTATCTTGCATATCTCTTGCTGGGTGACCTTTTGGAAGGTTTAATCTCTCAAAACAATATTCATCTGTTTCAAGTTCAGGTCCTGAAACTACATCATATCCCATAGAAACAAATAGGTCTTCTATTTCTTCTATAACTCTATTTAATGGGTGCTTGCTTCCTCTAGTTATTTTTGTTGATGGAAGTGTTACATCAATTCTTTCTTCTTCTAGTTTTTTTGCTATTTCCTGCTCTTTAAAAGCTTGTTCTTTGATTTCTAGTTTACTTGTAATTTCATTCTTAGCCTCATTTACAATTGTTCCCATTTTAGGGCGTTCTTCAGGACTAAGTGTTCCCATCATTTTTAAAATTGATGTTAGTTCACCTTTTTTTCCAAGATATTTAATTCTAATATTTTCAAGCTCAGTTAAATTTTTAGCTTCTTCTATTTCACTTAATGCTGTGCTTTTTATTTCATAAACTTTGTCTTGCATTGAAAGCTCCTTTTATTTTTCTTCTTCAAATTTTCTAGTATTTAAAATTACGACTATTAAATATAAGCACATTGCAAGAGGCATTGAAAGTCCTGTAAATGGTACCCTTCCAATTGCATAAATACTATAGTATAAAATAAAGTATATTGCTAAACTTTTTATAAGTGATACCATTTGTCTTGAACCTCTATACCTTACTGCATAGTATGCAACTATTAATAATAGTGATAGTCCTATTGGTAATATGTATGGTTCTATTAATGAACTGATTTTTACATTTGATACATAGCTTACTTTTACATCACTAAACTCTAGTGTTGTACCTAGCTCTGAACTAACTTTATCACATAAACTAATTATTTGGTCGTCATTTACATTTTTAACTTTTATTAATGCTGAATCACCAAAAAATTCAACGTTCTTTATTATGTAACTATTTTTTCCAAAGACATCTTTTGCAATGTCATCAAGTTTTTTCATATCAATTGTTGTATTTTCTACTGAAAATGTAAGATTAACACCTTCAGCATAGTTTAGGCTTACTTTTAAGCCTAAACATGCCGTTAATATTATATCAACTATAAAAATTATTGCTAATAATACATATAATATTTTCTTTTTCATTTTATTAATTCCTTTCTAGTTCTATCCAATTAAAAATTTGCTTATTAAAATATTGTAAATCCAGCTTATTAGTATGCCCCAGAAAAGTATCATTCCTAAGCTAAATATTGATGTCCAGTTAACGAAGCAACATACTAATGCTATAATTATAACTGGTATTAAAACTAGAGAATATTTCTTTGCTACATTTTTTGTAATTCTTGCTCTTTGTTTTTTGTTTAATTCTTTCTTGCTATACATTTCAGATGCAATCATAAACGAGAATATTGCATTTACTACATATCCTACACCTATTGCAATTATTCCCTCCATTGATAATACTACATTTGTTAATCTTAATACTATTAATAGAATAGCTATATATCCTACTGAAATGATTGCTTGCATTAAGCCTTGTCCATGATATAAAAGAATCATAACAATTGCAATTACAAGTGCCACAAAACATTCAGCATATATTAATATTTTCATGTCATTAGAACTATATTCTGATGCTACATAAGTATTTCCGTTTATCTCATACTCTACAGGTAATGGATCATTTTCCATTATTGCTGCTAAATTGTATGTGCTGTATAGCTCGTCTTTGCTTGAAGAATCTGATGATGAAGATGAGCTTAGTGTTAAAGTAATTCTTCCATTATCAATTACTTCTGTAAATGTTGTTGATAGTAATTTTGAGCTATCAATATTCAATGTAACTTCTGTTCCCTTTTCTTCACTTGACGAAGATGAGCCATCAGAAGATGTTTCGCTTGTTACTTCTTCACCTTTTATTACATTTGATTCTGTTTCATTTTCTGCTGTTTCATTTTTTGTATCATTTGCAGTAGTATTTTCTACAGTATTTTGGTATGTTTTAGTTACATTCTTATATTTTGATGCACCTTTTGTTGTTAAATTAATGTTCATTACTCTTTGAGTTGATGAATACCCTTGATTTTCTGTTATTGTAACACTTCTTACATCACTATTATCAAGTAATACTTCATCTGTTTTACTGTCTTTTATAGTAAATTTACCAACTTCAACTATATCTGCTAAAATAGTATCAGTTTGGTCATTTTCAGGAAGTGTAATTTCTATTCTACCAGTGTTTTCATCACAAGCAACTGTGTAATTTTGTACTTTTAGGCTCTTTAATCTTCCTTTAATAATTTGAGCAGACTTTTTGTAATTTTCTCTTTTCTCTTTTTCTTTGTTATTTTTATCTTCACTTGTTTCATTTGAAGTTTCATTAACATTATCATCTGATGATATTGCATTTTCTACTGAATTCTCTGATGTGTTTTCTGAAGTATTGTTTTTAGCTTCATTTTCAGATGTAGTACTTTCACTATCAGAGTTATCAGCATCACTTTCTTTAACTTTTAGTGTTACTTTTCTGTAACCTGTTAAGTCTGCTCCTAATATGTAACTTGGAAGTTTATTTACCATTTGATTTTTACTTTTGTAATATATTCCTCCAAAAGATATTAATGATACTAGTAAAATAATTAGTATAACTAGAATTACGTTAAGCTTTCTTTGTAATTTCATTTTGTTTTTCCTTTCTTCGCTACAAATTAACTCCTACTATTCCTCCTATTGTTCCGGCAATTATTGATGCTGCTAACATTATTAAAGATTTTATATTCATGTTAAATCCTGTTATTGCAATACTAGAAAATAAGTAGATAATTATTATATAAATCGCTCCAACTAGGCTTCCATTAAGTATTCCTTTCTGCTTTATATGCATTGCAGAAACTAAGCTTCCTATGAAAATACTAATTGCAGATATTATAATTATCATTGTTGGAATAGCATTTTCACCAATATTTGTGTAAGTAAGTATTAGAGATGCTATAAAAAGTAAAATTACACTTATAAATATTGATATAACACTTCCTTTTATAACTTTTAAAATATTACTGCTTTTTCTTTCGTTTTCATTTTTATCTTGTTTTTTTAAATTCATATTAGCTCTTCCTTTCTTTTCAAATATATGAAAGAGCTATATGTATTATTCACTCATAACTTTTTTGAATTAATTAAATTATTTTAATTATTAATTTAATTACCCTTTTTATCAATCATTATTGATTATTAATATTAATTATTTTAGTCAATATTTCTATCATCTAACCCTGATACTGCCCATTTTTCAATTGAGATCTTAATTTTATCAGGATTAAGAAGTAGTATTATTCTATCTTCTTTTATATCCTCTATTGTACCACTAAGCCCTGAAAAGGTAATTATTTTGTCACCTTTCTTTAACTCATCTTGCATTTTCTTTAATTCTTTTTGAGCTTTCTTTTGTGGGTACATGCTCGCGTAATATATTATTAGTAAAATAACAACTAATATTATTGTTGTTAAAATTTCTTTCAATTCCATTATTTGTTTTCCTATAAATTAAATTCTTTTAATTTGTGCCTTGTGATTGTGTTACATCTTGCTTTGTTGTTTGAGCAGCATTTTGCTGACTTCCTGATTGTGCTTGAGCTTGGCCTTCATTTGAGATTGATTGCTTTTCTTGTTCTCCAGTGCTTTTAGTGTTACTATCATTTTGATTTGATGCACTTTGGCTGTTATTATTTGTACTATTGGTTGTTCCTTGGCCCTTGTTGTTGTCTTTTGCTTTTTGCTCATACCAGAAGTTTACTATATCAATTACTTGGTTTTGAACATTTAGGTAATATGTTGTTTTATTTTCAAGAGTTGTTGCATAAGCCGAATCAGCTACAATGTTTACCATTAGGTTACCCTCTGAACTTACAACTCCAAATTTTTTAACTTTAGAATTGTTTTCTTGTATGTCTTTTTCAATTACTATACCATCTAATTCTGGTATTAATACTGTACCATTTGTATTACTTTGATTTGTGTTTAGGTTACAACCAATTCCATCATATTCAACATTTAAGATTGTTGCTCCATTTTTATCAATCAAACCCCATTTTTTATTTCTCATTACAGGAATTGCATTATTATATAATAAGTATTTGTTTGTAACATTTGGATCATAGCTCTCGCTTAATCCTATTTGATCATAGTCTTGGTAAACTATTATTTTTCCATTTTGATTAATCACACCTTGTTTTGAATTCGATGTAACTAAGTATAATCCTATATCTTTATCAATTTCTTGTATTTTATCATAGGTAGGTTTTACTTTTGTTATTCCGTTATTACCTATAATTCCGTATTTGTTATCACTTGTCATAACAATGAAATCATTTATTCCTTCGACGAATTCTACTGTTTTATATCTTTCTGTAATTATGGCCGAAGCATTATCAAAACTACTATTTTGAACACTTGCAACCCCGAAAAGCTTTGTATCAGGATCTTTTATAACTATATAGCCATATAAAAGTGCTTTTTGATTATTAAATACTATTTCTTCTGATAATGTATTATCAGATAAAGAAGCTTTTTTTATTGTTTTTTCATATAATGATGAAAGATATGGCAATGTTACAATGTTTACTGTGTTTTTCTGAATATCGTAGTTTACCGTTAAGTTAAATGCCCTCTGTAAGCCATCTTGACATATATATAAATTGTTTCCCCTAGCTTGAACTTCTTCTCCTATATCAAATGTTTGTGATTCAGAATCGCCAAGTTGTGGGTATTTTCTAATAGTTTTTGAACCTGATGAGAAGGTAACAAGTTCTTTTGAATTTGTTACATAACAACTTGTTGTATCTTCAGAATAACTCTTGTATTCTCCATTATATGCTTTATATCCAACATACTCAGCAATCCCCATTATTGAAGTATATATTTTTCCGTCTTCTATTAAAAACATATTATTGGGGTTTGATGATAATTTTGTATTTTGTGTTTGATCTATGTATACTTTAAACTGTTCAGTTGCAACTTTTTTTCCATAGAAATATAAAATTATTGCAACAATTGCAAGTACTGCTATTAGAACAAAAATAACTATCAAACTTGCTTTCAATTTTTTTGTTTTATTATCTTTTATTGGATTTTCTTGTAATAAATCCATAATTATCCTCCTCATTTGTATACGGGAAATAAATTAATATTTTTAAAATTTATTCCTTTGTATATCCGTATTTTTTATAGAATTCTTTAGAAAATTCTAGCAAGTTGTCATTCTCGATTTCAATTCTAACTCTTTCCATTAAATTAGTCAAGAATTTTATATTATGAATTGATAGCAATCTTATGCCTAATATTTCTTTGCATTTTACTAGGTGTCTAATGTATGCTCTTGTATAATTTTTGCATGCATAGCAATCGCATTCTTCATCTAGTGGTCTGTAGTCATGCTCATAAGTTGCATTTCTTACTACTAACTTTCCATTGGATGTCATTGCAGTTCCATTTCTTGCTATTCTTGTTGGTAATACGCAGTCACACATATCAATGCCTGATAAAGCCGCTTCTATTAAATAATCAGGTGTTCCAACTCCCATTAAATAACGTGGTTTATTTTCTGGCATTAAAGGGGCTGTGTATCTTAAAATGTCAATAAATTCTTCTTTTGGCTCTCCTACGCTGATTCCACCAATTGCATAACCTGGAAAATCAAGTTCAATTAGATCTTTTGCTGATTTCTCTCTTAAATCTTTGAAAAAACCACCTTGAATTATTCCAAATAATGCTTGATCAGTTTTATGTGAATCTTTGCATCTTTTTGCCCATCTAGTTGTTCTCTCCATTGAATTTTTTGTGTATTCATAAGTAGATGGATATGGGCAACATTCGTCAAATGCCATTATAATGTCAGCTCCAAGATTTTCCTCTATTTGCATTACTTTTTCTGGTGAAAAGAAATGCTTGCTTCCATCAAGGTATGATCTGAACTCAACTCCCTCTTCTTTTATTGTCCTTAAATCACTTAATGAGAATACTTGAAAGCCTCCGCAATCAGTTAAGATTGGCTTGTCCCATCTCATGAATTTATGTAGTCCTCCTGCTTCTTTTACCAATTCATCACCTGGTCTTAAATATAAATGGTATGTATTTGATAAAATAATTTGTGCTCCATTTTCTTTAAGTTCTTCAGGTGTCATTGATTTTACAGTAGCTTGGGTTCCTACTGGCATAAAAATTGGTGTTTGTATGTCGCCATGAGGTGTATGTATTACCCCTCTTCTTGCTCCTGAGTTTTTATCTTGATGTATTAATTCATATTCAACCATGAATTCCTCCCTCATATAATTACTTTATAAACATTGCATCTCCAAAACTGAAAAATTTGTATTTTTCGTCAACAGCATGTTTGTATGCTTTCATAATAAATTCTTTATCAGCAAATGCAGAAACAAGCATTATTAAAGTTGATTCTGGCAAATGAAAGTTAGTGATTAAGGCATCCATACATTTGAATTTGTATCCAGGATAAATGTATATTCCTGTATCACCTTCACATTCTTTTACAAGACCGGTTTTCTCATCTGCGATAGTCTCAAGAGTTCTGCATGATGTAGTTCCTACTGCTATAACTCTATGACCAGAAAGCTTAGCAGCATTTATTTTGTCTGCATCTTCTTTCTTTACATAGTAGTGTTCAACGTGCATGTGGTGTTCTTCAATATTTGTTTCTTTTACAGGTCTAAATGTTCCAATACCCACATGTAAAGTTACATTTGCAATTGTAACACCCTTTTCTTCAATCTTTTTTAGTAAATCTTCTGTAAAATGAAGTCCTGCTGTAGGTGCTGCTGCTGAACCATTATATTTTGCATAAACAGTTTGATATCTGTCATTATCTTTTAAGCTCTCATGAATATATGGAGGAAGTGGCATTAAACCAATTTTATCAAGAATCTCATTAAAAATTCCGTCATATTTAAATTCAACAATTCTTGTTCCATCAACTGTTTTCTCTTTAATTTCAGCCTCAAGTAGTCCATCCCCAAATATTACTTTAGAACCAATGTGCAATTTGTTTCCTGGTCTGCACATTACCTCCCAAATATTGCCTTCAATATTCTTTAGTAAAACAAACTCCACATTAGCTCCTGTAGTCTTTTTGCCATATAATCTTGCTGGAATAACTTTTGTGTTATTTCTAACTAAGCAATCTCCTGGCTCTAAATAATCAATTATATCTTTAAAAATTTTATCATCAATAGTTTTATTTTTTTTATCTAAAACCATTAATCTTGATTCATCACGATTTTTAATTGGAACTTGTGCAATAAGTTCTTCTGGTAAATTATAGTTAAATTCACTTAATTCCATAAAAATTTAATTCCTCTCTTGCTTTTTCTTTACTTTTAGTCAATTATTAATTTTTTTAATTAAACTTCGTATTTTATTATAATTAATATTATATTGTTTTTCGATACCAGCTTTTGTATTTATTTTATAAGGTATTTTTTATACTTGCTCGGTATTTTCAAAACAATATAATATTATTTATTTTTAATTATAGTCTAATTTTCATATATCATTTTTTCTTTATGTTGACATTTTAATTTCAGACACTATTTTCTCTTAATTTTCATGTATTATTTTATGGCATCTCTTGCAAAGTCCATCTTCAATTTCTTCGCTGTATTGCCAGCATCTTTCACACTTTTCACCTCTTGCATGTTCTACCTTGAATGCTAATTCTTTTCCTTTTACTATTTCAAGTTCTGAAACTATTAATACTTTTCTTATTAATTCTTCATTTTCTTTAAAGAATTCATAATTATCTTTATCAGCTTCAATTTTTAATAACGCATCTAATGAATTTCCTATTAATTTATCAGCTCTTGCAAGTTCAAGTTCTTTTGATGCTGAATTTTTTAATGAAATTATTTTTTCCCATTTTTCAGCAAGTTCTTCATCGTTCCATTTTTCATTGACCGTAGGATACTTTGTAAGCATTGGACTTTCAACATCTTCATTTTTTGTGTGTTTCATGCTTTTCCAAATTTCTTCTGCAGTGAATGAGATCATTGGAGTAAGAATTTTTACTAAACTATCAAGTATATAATACATTACTGTTTGTGCTGATCTTCTTTTATTTGATTCTGCCTTTTCTGTGTAAAGTCTGTCTTTTATTATATCAAGGTAGAATGAACTCATATCAACTACGCAGAATTGGTTAACATCATGATAGCAGTTTGAAAAGTTGTACTCTTCATAATCTTTTGTACAATCTTTTATTAATTTATTTAGTCTTATTAATGCCCATCTGTCAATCTCTTCTAGGTTTTCATATTTTACATTATCTTTTTCTGGATCATAATCATAAGTATTTCCTAATAAAAATCTTACAGTATTTCTTATTTTTCTGTATACATCTGATATTCCTTTTAAAATATCATCTGATAAATTTACATCCATTGAATAATCTGAAGATAATGCCCATAGCCTTAATATATCAGCTCCATATTTGTTTGATACATCAATTGGTGATACTCCATTTCCCAGGCTCTTTGACATTTTTCTTCCTTGACCATCAACTACAAATCCGCAACTTAATACCTCTTTATATGGTGCTTTGTTGTTTATTGCAACTGATGTTAGAAGTGATGATTGGAACCATCCTCTATACTGATCATTTCCTTCAAGATATAAATCTGCTGGATAGTCTAATCCTCTTTCAACTAATACACTTTGATGAGTTGAACCAGAGTCAAACCATACATCCATAATATCTTTTTCTTTTTTAAAATGTGTACATCCGCATTTTTCACATTTTGCATTTTTTGGTAAGAGTTCTTTTGCGTCTTTTGCCCACCATGCATTTGTTCCTTCTTCTCTTACAATATCTTGAATTCTCTTTATTGATTCTTCTGTTACATAAGGCTCATTACAATCTTCGCAATAGAATACTGGAAGTGGAACTCCCCATGTACGTTGTCTTGAAATGCACCAATCATTTCTACCTTTTATCATTTCATACATTCTATTCTCGCCCCAGTCTGGATGCCATTTAACTGTTTTTATTGCTTTTAACACATCATCTCTGAAACCATCTATTGAAGCAAACCATTGGTCTGTTGCTCTGAATATTACTGGCTTTTGGCATCTCCAGCAATGTGGGTATGAGTGAGTTATAGGCTCTTCTTTTAATAAGTAACCATTTTCTTTTAACCACTCAACTATTGCTTTATTTGATTTTGCATAGAACATTCCATTGAATTCTCCAGCACCTTCGCCTTGAATTCCTTTTCCATTTACAGTTACGATTATATCAAGATTATCTTTTAATCCTTGTAAATAATCTTCTTTACCATAAGCAGGCGCAGTATGAACACAGCCTGTACCTTCAACTAAATCAACATTTACAGTAACTTCAGAACCAATCACTACTTTTGACTGTCTATCAAGGAATGGATGATGGCACATTATTCCTGCCATTTCTTTTCCTTTGAATGTTTTTATTGTTCTGTACTCTTCAATACCAGCAAGTTTCATTACCTTATCGACAAGCTCTGTTGCAACAACTAACTTTTCTGTGTTTTGCTTATTATATGATTTTTGACCATCTGGTAATGTTACTTTTATCAAACTATATTCAAACTCTCCGCCAACAGTTATACCTGTGTTTCCTGGTAATGTCCAAGGAGTAGTTGTCCATATAACAATTGATGTATCTTTTTCATCAAATAAACCTTTGCTGTCATCAACCTTAAATTTAACGTAAATTGATGGAGTTGTAACATCTTTATACTCGATTTCAGCTTCAGCCAATGCAGTTTCACAATCAGTGCACCAATATACAGGTTTTAATCCTCTATAAATATATCCTTTTTTGTACATATCACCAAATACGCCAATTTGTCTTGCTTCCATTTCGTGGTTATATGTAATATAAGGATGTTTCCAATCTCCAAGTACACCTAATCTTTTAAAACCTTCTGTTTGAACATCTTTGTAATTTGATGTGAATTCTTTACAAGTATCTCTAAACTTTGTAACAGGAATTTTACTTCTATCAAGACCTAGCTTCTCAATAGCCTTCTTCTCTGTAGGCATTCCATGAGTATCAAATCCAGGAATATATGGGGCATAATATCCTTGCATAGATTTAAATCTAACAATTGTATCTTTTAAAATTTTATTAAGAGCATGTCCTGCATGAATCTCACCATTAGCATAAGGAGGGCCATCATGTAAAACAAAATGTTTATGACCTTCATTATTCTTTAAAATTTTTTCGTACAAATCATTTTCAAAAACATCTTTTAATATTTGAGGCTCTTTTTGTGGAAGACCTCCTCTCATAGGAAAATCTGTTTTTGGTAAATTAAGTGTATTTGAATAATCTTTTTTATCATTTTCATCTTTACTCATATTAATTACCTCACTTCTTTAAATTATAATTAAAATTCTAATTTTTCTTCAATGTAATTTTCAATTTCATCTATTGAAATTCTTATTTGCTCCATAGTATCTCTATCTCTAATAGTAACTTTATTATCATTTAAAGTATCAAAATCTACAGTTACGCAATAAGGAGTACCTATTTCATCTTCTCTTCTATAACGCTTTCCAATTGAACCAGACTCATCATAGTCACAATTAAATTTCTTTGAAAGCATATCATAAATCTCATTTGACTTCTCGTTAAGCTTCTTTGACAAAGGCAAAATAGCTAGCTTAAATGGCGCAATACTTGGATGTAAATGTAGAACAACTCTTGAATCTCCTTCTCCCAAATCTTGAAGTTCATAACTATTGCAAAGCATAGCAAGTAATAATCTATCAACACCAACAGAAGGCTCAATTACATAAGGTATAAACTTCTCATTAGTTTCTGGATCAATATAAGATAACTCTTGCTTTGAATGCTCCATGTGTCTTGTTAAATCATAATCAGTTCTATCAGCAATTCCCCAAAGCTCACCCCAACCAAATGGGAAATTGAACTCAATATCGGTAGTAGCCTTGCTATAAAAAACAAGCTCCTCTTTAGAATGTTTTCTAAATCTGATATTCTCCTCTTTCATACCTAAACTTAATAGGAAGTCTTTACAGTAATTTTCAAAATACTCAAACCATTCCAAATCATCACCAGGCTTGCAGAAAAACTCGTATTCCATTTGCTCAAACTCTCTAGTTCTAAAAATAAAATTACCTGGAGTAATTTCATTTCTAAAAGCCTTTCCCACTTGACCAATTCCCATAGGAACACGTTTTCTTGAAGTTCTTAAAATATTCTTGAAATTAACAAAAATACCTTGACATGTTTCAGGTCTCAAATAAATCTGAGCCTTAGAATCTTCTGTAACACCTTGGAAAGTCTTGAACATCAGATTAAACTGTCTAATATCAGTAAAATTATGCTTACCACAATTAGGACAATTAATATTATGTTCATTTATATAATTAATTAATTGTTCATTAGACATACCATCGGCACACATATCGATTCCATTTTCACTAGCCCAATTTTCAATTAACTTATCTGCTCTATGTCTCGTTTTACAATCTTTGCAATCAATCAAAGGATCTGTAAAAGTTGAAAGATGACCTGTAGCAACCCACGTTTCAGGATTCATTAAAATTGCAGAATCAATACCAACAGAATCTTTTCTATCATGTATAAACTTTTTTATCCATGCAGCCTTTAAATTATTTTTTAACTCCACTCCTAAAGGTCCATAATCCCATGTATTAGCAAGTCCACCATAAATTTCTGAACCCGGATAAATATAACCTCTATTTTTGCAAAGTGAAACCAAAGTTTCCATATCATTAACCATTTCAAATCCTCCAATTTTTCTCATAATTTTGCAAGCTATATTCTAACACAAAAAAAGGCTATAATCAAGCCTTTAAAAACAGTAATATGAATAACTTGTGATAGGATCACCCTGTAGCACACCCTTAATCTCCTACAAGCATAACCCTAAAGCTATCACTTGCATTTGCTTGTCCACTAGTTCCATTATAACTGAATAACCCCGCTGATGTTTGGCTTGCAAAGTCTCCTCCTCTAATCAAGAATGGTATATCAAGTTGTATATAAAACGATGAATTTACATTCCATGCTGTACTTCCATATCCGCTTAATGATGTCTCATACATTGCATCTCCCCTTCTTGTCATATTTGCATTATAATTTGCAATCGCATGAGTATTATCATAATTACCTTTTCCTTTATCTGTAGATGATTTTGAGTAAACAGTTTTGTATTTATTTGAACTTGCATTTTGCAATAAATATCCTTCTTCTGTTCCTCCATATTCCTGAAGCCTTGCATAACCATTGTTAATAAATGTTGAGACAAATTCCCATGCATTTCCTGATAAATCATATACACCTGTAGCATTTCCTGTTGTTGACTCTGACGAATATGTGTTATATACATCCGTTTCGACCTTCGTTCCTCCGGTTAGATAATCATGTGAAGTGTTGTTTGTTATTTTATATGTGTTTCTTCCATATATTGAATATGCTAAATAACTTACTGCTCCCCATTCACTATTTTTCATCATGTGACTTTCCAAATCTCTGTTATAGTTGTATGAGTTGTAATATGCTTTTCCTATACTTATGTTTCTCCAACTTGATACTGCAGGTCTACTTACAGCTCTTACAATGTTTGATGTGATTACATCACCAATTGCTTGGCTTTCTGTATCTATATGAGAAGAGTTAACCTCTAAGCTCATTTCATATTTTGAACACCATATTCCTGATATATTAACATCCCATCCACCATTATTAAATCCTGATGCTGTATCTTTCATAAAAGCTGGTGCTAATATATAATGATTTCCTATTTCTTTTAATCCAGATGCCCTGCTTTGAATTCTAGTTAATGTTCCATCACTATTAATTTTTAAAATACCTCTTGAATCTGAGTACCCTATTGCTTTTGTAAAATTACTATCGGAATAATATGTTATTTTATAAGCATATCTTGGAATCCATACAAAATAACTTAAATTATCATCAATAGCGTTTGCCCACATTCTTTTAGAGTAATCATACCAATCTTTATCATTCTCAGTTGTTTTTACAAATGAAAGTGTACTCTGATTAAATTTAACAGGTGTCATATTTTTTAATGCGGGTTTAAGTGGATACTGAATTATATTATTAGCTTTATCAACCCAAACAATATCTACTTTTCCAAAGCTTCTGTCAAATGTTTCATTTGAATTATTTATTATCTTTTCATTTGTAACATTTTCAATTCTAAATGAATTATCATCATTTACTTGATTTATAACTTCATTTTTAGTCTCATTTAGCCTTTTATATTTTAATTGTTCATTTGTATAGGCTACTATAAAGATAATAACACCTATAACTAAAGCAAAAATAATAATTACTGAAACAGTAATTATTACTTTACTAGCCTTTTCTTTATCTTCATTTTCCACAAAAGCCTCCATTCAGAACCTTATTTTACTTAAGTTCTTTTCTATTTTCTTCAATCTCACTTAATGTTTTTTCAAGTGACTTTTCAAGTCCTTCAAGAATATTATCAGCATATTCTCTTGCACCTTGAGTAATCTGTCTTGAACTTTCATTAGCTTGCGACATTATTTGATTTTTTTGCTCATAAGCTTTTTTTGTAATCTCATGCTCATCAATCATTGCAATTATTCTATTTTCTGCTTCTTTAACAACATCATCGGCTTCCTTTTGCGCCTCTGCTAAAATTCGCTCACGTTCTTCTTTTACCCATTTAGCCTGTTTAAGTTCATCAGGAAGTTTCAGTCTAATTTCTTTTATTAAATCTAAAACCTCATTTTGGTCAACTATAGCTTTTTCTGAAAAAGGAACTTTCTTACCATTCTCAATCAAGTCTTCCAATGTTTCTAGTAATGTGAAAATTTCCATATTAGTACTCCTCTTTAAATAACCCTCAAAAATATCAAATTAGCTCTTCCGTACTTTCTTTCATCTATAATTTTAATCTTTAGTAAATTTTCATTATCAATTTTATTTAGTTCTTGTAATTCTTTCAAATCTCTTTCTTTTTCATCCGTCTCAATAATAATTATACCATTCTCATTTAATAAATTATTTTGGATAATCAATTTTACAGAATTAACAGCAAGGTTTTCTTTATAAGGTGGATCAACAAATACAATATCAAACTTAAAATCGTTTTTAGAAAGCTTTTCAATCATCTTCTTGTAATTCATATTATAAACTATAGCATTTTCTTTTAACCTTGTTTTCATTAAGTTTTCATTAATAATTTTTACCGCATCTTTATTTATATCACAGAAAACCGCCTGTTTAGCTCCTCTGCTAAGTGCCTCTATTCCAAGAGCCCCACTACCCGCAAATATATCAAGCACATAAGTATTAGAAACATAATTTTGAATTATATTAAACAATGACTCCCTCACTCTATCAAGAGTTGGTCTTGTAGTTACTTCATCAATTGTATTAATTTTTGTACCTCTTGCTTTACCACTGATAATTCTCATAATCCTATTTTAACTTTTTATTTTCACTTGTCAATATTTCTAAGAGAATTGTAATAAAAATATACCTAAAATAACACTTATATATAAAGATTTAATATTATATTGTTAAAAATGCCGCGCAGCGATCAAGTAAGCGAAGCGAGCGCGAATGGTGCAATCTTCCGACAGTTAAAGTCTACTAACGAAGATTGCAGTAAGCAAGGCATGAAAAACAATATAATATTAAATCTTTTTTTCTTATATTGTTAAAATGCCGCTAGGAGACAAGTGAGCAAAGCGAACGCGAATGGTGCGCTGAAAAGCTAAAAGAGCCCGAAGGCTCTCTTAGTGTAAATGTTTTGGTAAGATTGGTGTTTCCATATATATTTTATATATAATATATCATTGACATATAATATACACTTGATATATGGCTAAATTAAATTATAATCCTTATAGTGTGGCTCTTCCTACTGTATTAGATATTTTAATTAAAAAAATCTTATATTTATAACTCCTATATCAATACATTTATTTTAGATATTGCTATTTTAGTCATCATTTTTATTGATTTCTTTAATTAGTTCTAGTTGCGAAATTAATAGAGATTCCATTTTTGCTTTATATACATCAAATTGTTTTTGTACATCTTCTAATGTTTTTTTCTTCTCCATTATTTGCCTATCGACATCACTTGTTGCTTCTTTTGCTTTATTTTCAGCTTCTCTTATTATTTGCTCTGCTTCTTTTTGTGCTGCTTTCTTTACTTCATCCGCTGCTGATTGCGCCATTAATAATGTACTTTGTAATGTACTTTCAATTTGTGAATAATGCTCTAATTTTCCTTTTAAGTTATCTATCTCACTTTGGTTTTCTGTTGATTGTCTATATAAACTTTCGTAATCTTTTGTTAGCTCGTCTAAAAAATCATCTACCTCTTCTGGATCATATCCATTAAGTGTTTTTTTAGAAAATTTTTTATTCTCAATCTCTAAAGGTGTAATCATTTTTTGCCTCCTTGATTAGCCATTATTTTTTAACCATGAAACTGGTAATTTACTCTTTGATTCATCTTTAGTATCAGTTGCAATATCATAATTATATGGTGCAATTAAGAAAATTGAATTTGATATTTTTTGCATGTGTCCATCAAGTACATGTACTGCTCCACTTACAACATCAATAATTCTTCTTGCAACATCTTTATTAACATATTCAAGATTTATTATTATCGACTTTTTCTCTCTTAATAAATCACAAATTTCCTCTGCATTTTCAAATGTAGTAGGTTGCATAACAACCATTTTAACAGATGATTGGCTTGATTGAACTTTATTGTTCCTTCTACCAAATAATCCTTTTATTGGTTCTTCCTCTTCTTCATTTATATCTTCATAATCATCAACATCATCATAGTTTTCTTCTTGCTCATCTTGAGCATTCATATTAAGCATACTCCATAACTTGTTTACCACTTTGTTAGACATCTTCAAAAAACCTCCTAAATATCGTTTCGATTCGTAAGCTATCATTAGTATCTATCTTTTTTGCTTTAAAGTCAATTATTTTACTTTGTTGTAATTTTATTTTAACCTTATTGCAACGTTTTTGTAATATTATTTTGTCGAATTAATCTGTTCTTGTGTCGGTTTTAATAAGATTTCGTCATATAATGTAATGGTAGTTTTTGCATTTTTGGAAATATTTAGTTCTTTTATTTCTGATGATGAATAGTTTTTAACTATTGAATAGTTTTCTGTTTGCTTACCCAGTTTAACTAGTACTTTTGTCAAATACCCATTTTTCGTTCTTATCACATAATTTAAATTGTTTTCATTTATGATTGCACTGTTTGGCACTTTAAATCCTTCTGTCTCCCACCATACTATATCAAACGAGATTTTTCTATAACTTAATAGGTCTGCTATGCATTGATCAAACTCAAATATAACTGTTACTTCATCATTTCCCTCATTTATTATAGTATTTACTTTTGCATCTATTTCTCTGGAATTTGGTAATGTCAATTTTACTTTATCCCCAATTTTAGCATTTTTAGCTTCTTTTGTTTTAGATGTGCATGCAATATAACATTCAAAATTATTAACTATTTTTCCTTGTTCTGTACTCGTTGATATTATTTGTCCTGTTTTTAGGCTTAATTTTTCTAAAAAAACTTTATTATACTTTGATAAATCATTTGTGGTTAATGTGTCTTCTAATCCGTCTATTCTGTATGACATTATTCCACTTTTAGGAGCGTATATATATTCTGAGTTTGAGTTTAATTCTTTTTCATACTCGTTTCTTTGATTTACAAGTTCTTTTAAATATGAACCTTTAGGACTTAGTTCTCCAGCAATTTGTGCTTTTTTGGTTATATAATTGTTTAATGCTCTTTTATTTTCTTGCATAGATTGTACACTATTTATTTTATTTATTGATTGTAGAATGTCATTTATTTTTTTATCTATTAATTTTGTATCTGTTGAAAATAATTCTTGATTATTTTCTTTCATCTTTTCTTCAATTTTAACATCTAAATCTGCAATTTTCTTTTTTAGTTCTTCTTCCCCATTTGAATAGTATCTAAAAATTGCTTCATTTTTGGCTGTTTTTTGTCCTTCGTCAATTATTGGTTCCATTCCATTTTTATAATTTTCGCCTTTTACTATTGTCTCATCTCTTATAATATATCCAATTTCCGTTTCCTCTTTCGAAACTTGTCCATTTCTAATTATAAAAGTTTCTGTCGGATTATTGATCAAATTAATTACAGCATGCATTATGTACACTAATATTAAAATAGCCAAAATAGTACATATTACAATTCTAGGTTTGTTAATTTTTTTATTAACTTTGCTTTCTTCTTTACTATCTTCTCTATTTTTCTTCACCTATATCCTCCATGATAATATTAGCATTATTAGAATTTTTTGCATCGAGCCATACTGCGTTTTTATATCTTCTAAACCACGTAAGTTGTCTTTTTGCATATCTTCTTGATTCTTGCTTTATTTTATCAATCATTTCTTCTTTTGTTAATTCACCTCTTAAATATTGTACCGTTTCTTTGTATCCCAATCCTTGCATTGCAGTTGGAAATTCTTTGTATTTTTCTAACAGTTTTTTTACTTCATCAATCAAGCCTTCTTCAATCATTTTATCAACTCTTTGATTTATTCTATCATATAATTTTTCTCTTTCCATATTTAAGATAAATATTCTATAATCATATTTTACTTTTTTTCTTGATTCTTCTTCAAGTTCATATTTTGTTTTTCCTGTAGAATGATATATTTCTATAATTCTCATTAACCTTTTTCTATCATTTTGACTGACCTTTTTTGTTGATACCTCATCTATTTTATTTGCTAATTCATAAAGTTTGCTTGTTTCTTCTTTATCTAATAATTCTCTATATTCTAGATCTGTTTTTTCTTCATTAAATTCTATATTATATACAAGTGAATCTATATAAAGCCCAGTTCCTCCAACTATAATTGGTGTTTTGTTCTCTCCAATTATTCGTTCAATCTTATTTGATGCATCTCTCTTGAAGTCTGCTACGCTATATCTTTTATCAGGGCTTACAAAATCAATTAAATGATGAACTGCTTTTTCTCTTTCATCTTTAGTTGGCTTTGCACTTCCTATATCCATATCTTTATATATTTGCATTGAGTCAGCAGAAATTATTTCTCCACCTATTTTGTTTGCAACTTCTATTCCAAGCTTCGTTTTTCCAGAAGCTGTTGGTCCACATATTACAATAACTTTTTTCAATATTATTTCTCCATTTTTAAGATTCCATTTTGAATGTTTTTAACATAAAAGCATTCAAATACTAATATTATAATTGCTACAATAATATAAAATGTTATCTTTTTTCCGAATTCATCTTTTTTTATTTCATCACAAGATGCCATATTTATAATTCTTAGTATTGAGGACAAAATTACAATTGAATTTACAGCCGAAAATGTTGAAACTATAAATAGCCTTGATGCATTTATTACATTTTCTTTCATTCCTATTGAACCTATTTGATACACTATAAATGTTATAGCTATCATAATAAGTTCGCTAATTATAATATACTTTATTTTTTTAGAATTATCAAAACCATGTAGCATTTTCCAATTTAAAACAATTGAGAAAATATTAATTATAATAATTACAAATATTAACGTTGTTCTCATCTTTTATCCTTTAATTATTTATCACCCAATCTATTTTCTTTTATTTCGTTCTTTTATCTTTTGCTCTTTTTGTTTTCTTTTCTATGTTTTAATTTTATTTTGTCTTATTTTTTAAGCTTATTTTAGTATTTTAATTTCATATCTTGTATTAGCATTTTATTTAATGTTTTATTTTTATCTTCTTGAAAATTTCTTTTCAATATCATTTTTAGACATTTTAATTACGGTAGGTCTTCCGTGTGGGCAACTAAATGGATTTGGTAATTTTAATAATTGTTTCATTAAGCTATCTACTTCTTCCTTGTTTAGTGCCATGTGTGCTTTTACTGCTGCTTTGCACGCAACTGTTGCTAAAAACTTGTTCTCAACTTCTTGTTTTGCTGTTCTTGCAACAGTATCAATTTCATCTAACGTTTCTAAGAAGATTTCCTTAGTATTAAAGTTTAAACAGAATTCAGGAACTCCTGTTAATTTTACAGTATTGTCTCCAAATTCATCTACAACAAATCCTGCCCTATTAAACATTTCTTTATTATCTCTAAAAATTCCCATTTCTTTATTATTTAAATTGATTATATCAGGTAAAAGCATAAGTTGAGAATCTTTATCAGTATCACTGTAATAATTTTTCTTAACCTTTTCAAACATTATTCTTTCATGAGCTGCATGCTGGTCTAATATGTATAAATCATCGTTCATTGTTAAGATAATATATGTTTTGAAAGCAATTCCAACAAAATTATATGGCATTACGCTCTCATCATCAATCCCCTCAAACATAGAGATTTCATTATCTGTTATTGGTTCTGTTTTATAAAGTTTTGCTTCTTCTGCTTTTTTTACTTCATATTCCTTTTTAGCTGTTTCAATGTCTCTTCCAAACAATTTTTTATACATTTCTTCAAATGATTTTTCATCTCTTGCTTCTTTTTCTTCTTTGTTCATAGAATCTATTGTACTTTCATTATCATCTGAAATTGTATTTTGATTTTCATTGACATTATTATTCAAATTTGTATTTTTTATTTCATTAACGTTATCATTCAAATCTGTATTTTTTATTTCATTAACGTTATCATTCAAATTTATATTTTTTGTTTCATGGATACTATCATTTAAATTTGTATTTTCTGTTGTGTTTAAAGTAACATTTTCTGTGTCATTTGTATTTATAGTATTATCGTTTAAATTTTCTTTCTCTTTTAAATAATCCGAATTTTCACTATCTATTGCACTTTGACTATTGTTTAAATCGTTTGTTTCTTCTGAGTTAGATTCATTAGTGTACTTAGCTTCATTTTCGGAAACAGTGTTTTCTTTTTTATTTTCTTCAACAATTTTATTAAATTCTTCTGCCTTTTTTATTAGCTCATCTGTTGACTTTGCATTTGTTATTTCATCGATAAACTTTCTTCTCGTTTCAGCGTCAAGACCGGTTATTGCTGACTTAAATTCATTATACTTTGGTTTCTTTTCATTAGCAGTTTCCAAATCATTTTCACTTTTTTCAAGAACATCAGAGCCTAAATTTTCTTTTATATATTCATTTACACTACTATTTTGATTTTCTTTGCTTTCTATGCTGTTTGCAAAAGATTTATTTAATCCCCAAGCTTCTACTCTATCTTTGTTTTTTATTTCTTTAAGCATATCATTTGGAGTTATATCTTTATAATCTTTTACTGGGTCTGATACTAAATCACCTTTTAGTAAAGTTTCTTTAATGGCATGATATACTGCTTTAAATACTTTTGCTTCTTCTTGAAATCTAACTTCAAGTTTTGTTGGGTGAACATTAACATCAACCTTTTTAGGATCCATGTCAATGTTTAAAATTAAAAATCCGTGCTTTCCTATTGTAACCAGTCCTTTAAAACCTTGCTCTGCTGCTCCTGTTAGTGTTTTATCTTTTATAAATCTTTTATTTACAAAAAATAATTGGTTTGAACGGTTTGAACGTGAAATTATAGGCTTACCAATTACTCCTGTAACGTGATAATCTTCAAATGTATAATCTACTGGAAGTACATTTTCATATACTTCTTTGCCATAAATAGAATAAATTACATCTTCTAATTTTCCGCTTCCATTTGTTTGTATTACTATTTTTCCTGTATTAATAAATTTAATTGCAATGCCTGGATTTGCAAGTGCTATTCTTGTAATAGTATCTTCAATATAGCCTGACTCTGTAAAATCTTTTTTTAAGAATTTATATCTTACAGGCGTATTAAAAAATAACTCTTTTACCGTAATTGTTGTACCTTTTTGCGCTCCGCACTCATGTTTATCAGTTATATCTCCACCCTCAACGTAAATAGAATAACCAAAATCATTATCTGCAGTTTTAGAGACAAGTTCAACCTTTGCTATAGCTCCAATACTTGCTAAAGCCTCGCCTCTAAACCCCATTGATTTTACGTTGTCAAGATCCTCTGCCTTTCTAATTTTTGAAGTAGCATGTCTTTCAAAAGCGATCTCCATATCATCTGGCATAATACCTGAACCATCGTCAGTAATTCTTATATATGATATTCCTCCATTTTTTATATCAATTGTTACGTTTTTTGCACCAGCATCTATTGAATTTTCAACAAGTTCTTTGATTACAGAAGCTGGTCTTTCTATAACCTCACCTGCTGCTATTTGGTTTATTGTTAGATCATCTAATAATACGATTTTTCCCATAATAAAAATCCCTTCTATACCTAAAAAAGAATTATAATTCTCAGTTTAAGTCAGGATGATTATATCATTTTGAAATTTTTTTGTATAGTGTAAAATGCAATTTTTTTATTGGTGTTTTTAGTCGACAATTTTAATCATAATTAGGTTTTTAAATAAAATTTACTTTCTCAATTGACAGTCCTTTATTGGTAACCAAATTCACTTTTTTTGAATATGATATACCATACTAAAGATTGAGAAATCTTTTAAAGGAGGATTAGAAATGTTTGGTTCAAATAATGACTGCTCATGTATGTGGTTCATTATACTAATTATCTTACTATGTTGCTGTGGCGGATGCTCAGGAAAGAGCAACAATTCTTGCTGTATGCCAGAACCACCATGTTGTAACTAATTAGGTTTAATTTTTGAATTGATACTTATTGAAGAAAGGAGGAGCTTTATATGATGCCAGATAAATGTTGCGACAAAAATGATAACAACTGCTGCTGCATAATAATAATTCTTTTATTACTTTGCTGCTGCTGCGGTGGAAAAGGCGGATTTGGTTGCTGCTAATTTTTTATTACAATATTTTTTACTAAAATTTTGCAACCTTATAATATAATAAGAAATTTAGAAAGTTTCTTTAAAAAATGAGAGTGAGTTGTAACTCACTCTCATTTCATTCATAATGATTTTTATAAATTATAAAAGTATGGAAATGCTTATTAATTAATATATTAATAGAAAAAAGGTGAATGTTATATTCACTTTTTTCTTTCTCATGGATATTCAAATAAAACTGTTAAACTTCTTAATTTTTTAGAAACCTTGTTATTAACTCCCTTCTACATAAATTTTCAAATTTATCATCAAGTTGTTCTAATTGTATTTTTTCATTTAGCTTTCTTTCTAAGCAGTGTCTAATTATATAATCAGCAATTACAGGATTTTTTGATAACAATGGACCATGTAAATATGTTGCAATAACATTTTCTTTGAAGAATCCTTCGTCTTCTGATTGAAAATAATTTCCATTTCCATATAGTACTTTTCCTAATGGACTTTTTATTCCATACGTTTGACCAGCATGATTTTCAAAGCCAATTATCTCCGTATTAATTCCATCAATTTTAGCCTTTGTAATTATATTTCCAATACACCTTGTTTTTCTATCACTTGCAGCTTCTGTATAATAATCAAAAATATTCAATCCTGGTATTATTTTTCCTTCAACGCCTTTATAGTACTTTCCAAATAATTGGTATGCTCCACATATTAACAAAAAGAATGTTCCATTTTCTTCAGCTTTCTTTATATCATCTTTGTATTTCACTAAATCTTTTGATAATATGCTTTGTTCATTATCAGCTCCGCCACCCGCGAAAATTATATCATAGCATGAAAAGTCTGGCTTTTCATCGTTTATTGAATATCTCTCAACTATTAATTTTATTCCTCTTTTTTCGCATCTATATTTTAGAACTTGTATATTTCCGTGATCTCCATATAGTTCTAGCATATCAGGGTATAGATATAGAAGTTTTAGTTCTTTCATTTTTTCCCTTTCATAAAAATCTATTGTTTGCCATTTTTATAGCCTTTTCCAATCCATTCTGTATAAATTATTGGTTCTATTCTTGGCTCTTTATTGTATTTTTCTACCATATTTCTCTGCTTTTCGCTTAAACTTTCTTTTGGAATTCTCAAGTTGTTGTAGCACCATATTGTTCTTCTGTCTTCATCAGAGTATTTTGACATAACCAAATTGTCAAAGTAATATTCTATTGTAAAAAAGTCGTTTTGTATATTTATTGTTACATTTGACCATTTAGGTGATGTTATTTGATTCAAGCTTTTTATGTAACTATATAGTCTTTGTAGACTTTTGTTATAAGCATTTTCGTTTATTAAAAACTTGTCTGGTACTTCATAGCAATTTACTGGATTTGTCTTAATAATTTTTTTGGGGAAATAGTAAAAATACATTTCCCCACTTTTTCCATTGATCACTGATGCATATAAATATATACTTTTCCAATTTTCAGGAATTAAACTCATCAATAATTGCTCTATTTTTTTGTATAATCTGTTTATTTCATTTTGCATATATTGTTTCCTTTCATTATGCAAAATCATGTTTATTCTTTTACTATTAGGCTTTCTCCTGTCATTTCCTTAGGCTTATCTAGATTCATTAAATCTAATAGTGTAGGTGCTAGATCACATAACTTACCATTCTTTAATTTTACGTTTTCTCTTCCATAAAGTATTAATGGTACAGGATTTGTTGTATGTGATGTAAATGGTTCTCCTGTTTTGTAGTCAATCATTTGCTCACAGTTTCCGTGGTCTGCAGTTATTAGCAATGTGCCTTGATGTTTATCAATTGCATTTACTATTTTTCCAACACATGTGTCAACTGCTTCAACTGCTTTTTCTGCTGCCTCAAGATTGCCTGTGTGGCCTACCATGTCTGGGTTTGCGAAATTAAGCACTATTGCATCGTATTTTTCTTCGTTAATTGCTTCTATTACCTTATCACATACATCATAAGCACTCATTTCTGGCTTCATATCGTATGTTTCAACTTTTGGAGATGGAACCAATATCCTATCTTCTCCTTTGTAAGGCTCTTCTCTTCCTCCATTGAAGAAAAACGTTACGTGTGCATACTTTTCTGTTTCTGCAATTCTTAATTGTGTTAATCCTTTATTTGAAATATATTCTCCAAATGTATTTTTTAATTTTTCAGGCTTAAATGCTACTTCTACGTCTGGCATTGTAGAATCATATTCTGTCATTGTAACAAAGTCTAGATTCATCTTCTTAGTTTCAAATTCATTGAAATCAGGATCAACCAAGGCTCTTGTAATTTGTCTTGCTCTATCTGGTCTAAAGTTAAAGAATATTACAGAATCTCCATCATCTATTGTAGCAACTGGTTTATCTGCATTTTTTATTACAGCTGGTACAACAAATTCATCAAATATCTCTTTTTGATATGAACTTTCTATAGCATCTGTTGCAGATGAATAATATTCACCTTTTCCGTACACCATAGCATCATACGCCTTTTGAATTCTATTCCATCTCTTATCTCTATCCATTGCATAGAATCTTCCAGAAATTGTTGCAATCTTGCCGATTCCCTTTTCTTTCATTTTTTCTTCTAGTTTTTGGATATATACCTCTCCTGATGCTGGCAATGTATCTCTTCCATCCATGAAACAATGTACATAAACATCATCTAATCCTTTACGTTTTGCAAGTTCAAGTAAAGCATATAAATGTCTTTGATGACTGTGTACTCCACCATCTGATACAAGACCCATTATATGTAATTTTGTATGATTTTGTTTGCAATTTTCAATTGCTTTTGTAAATTCAGGTATGCTAAAGAAATCACCGTCTTCAATAGATTTTGTTATTCTTGTAAGCTCTTGATATACGATTCTTCCTGCTCCTATATTTGTGTGTCCAACTTCTGAATTACCCATTTGTCCTTCTGGTAATCCAACTGCCTCTCCTGAAGCATATACTTCTGCTGTTGGACATGTCATCATTAGTTTATCAATATTAGGTTTTGTTGAATTTTTTACTGCATTACCCTCTTTATTAGGGTTCTTTCCAAAGCCATCTAATATCATTAGCATTGTAACTTTCTTTCTCATTTTATGTTCCTTCCTTGATTACTCATTACATTATTTATTATAATTAACAATTCCAGCAAATGAATCAGCTTTTAAGCTAGCTCCCCCCACAAGCGCTCCATCTATATTAGGCATACTAAACAAATCTTTAGCATTTTCAGGCTTAACGCTTCCACCATATAGAATTGATACATCATCTGTATTAAATATACTTTTGATTTTTTCCCTTATTGATTTTATTGAGCTCTCTGCATCTTCTTTAGTTGCAGTCTTTCCGGTTCCTATTGCCCAAATTGGTTCATACGCGATAATTGTATTACTTAAGTCCTTTATTGTCAAGTCTTTTAAGGCTTTTGCGACTTGATTTGTTATTACTTCAATTGCCTTTCCTTGCTCTTTTTCCTCCAATGTTTCTCCAACACAAATGATTGGTTTTAATCCATTTTCTAGTGCCTTTCTTGCTTTCTTGTTTACTATTTCATCTGTTTCATTAAAATATCTTCTTCTTTCAGAATGGCCAATTATAACGTATTCTGTATTTATCGATTTTAGCATTGTTGCTGAAACTTCCCCAGTGTATGCTCCTTTATCTTCATAAAATACGTTTTGTGCTCCAACATGAATATTGGTTTGTTGTGCTTCTAATAAAGTGTAAAACAAATCAATGTAAGGTACACATACAATTATTTCATCTTTTGAATCTTTCACTTTTGGTATTAAACCTTCCATCAATTCAATTGCCTCATTTGGTAGCATATTCATTTTCCAATTGCCTGCAATTACAGTTCTTCTCATATATTTTTACTTGTATAATGAACATATAGCCATTACACAAACTCCTTTCTTTATTTACTTATTTTCTTATTTTAATCTCTTTGCCTATTTCATTCTTGTTCTATTTTTTTTAGTTTATTTTCTGTTTTATTTTTTATCATTTCCTAAAATAAGCGAGCTTTACATCAAGCATCAGTAAAACTCGCCATATTTGAATTTTAATCTTATTTTTTATCAGGAATACATTCAATTCCTGGAAGTTTCTTTCCTTCAATAAATTCAAGTGATGCTCCACCACCTGTAGAAATGTGTGTCATTTTATCAGCTAATCCTGCTTTTGTAGCAGCTGCGGCAGAATCACCACCACCAATAATAGTTGTACAATCTTTAAGTTCCGCTAAACATTTTGCTATTTCATTTGTACCAACCGCAAATTGGTCAAATTCAAATAATCCAACTGGGCCGTTCCATAAAACAGTTTTAGCTCCTTGTAATTCTTTCTTGTATATTTCAATAGTCTTTGGACCTATATCAAATCCTTCCCATCCTTCAGGAATTTCGTTATAAGCAACAATTTTGCTTTCTGTATCTGGTTTAAATTCTTTTCCGATTTTATTATCAACTGGAATAAGCATTTTTACACCTTTTTCTTTTGCTTTTTCCATAAGTTCTTTTGCTAAATCAAGTTTATCCAACTCGCAAATTGAATTTCCAACTTCATATCCCATTGATTTGTAGAATGTGTATGCCATTCCTCCACCAATTAATAAGGTATCAACCTTCTCAAGAAGTGCATCAATAACTCCTATCTTAGTAGAAACCTTGCTTCCTCCTAATATACCAACAAATGGTCTTCTCGGATCATTTAAAGCATCTCCTAAAATCTTAAGTTCTTTTTCAATTAAGAAACCTACACCTGATGGCAAATATTTTGCTATTCCCGCTGTTGATGCATGAGCTCTATGGCATGTTCCAAAAGCATCATTAACATATACTTCAGCAAGTGAAGCAAGTTCTTTTGAAAACTCGTCATCATTTTTTTCTTCTCTTGGATCAAATCTAACATTCTCAAGTAAAACAACGTCTCCTTCTTTCATGTTAGATGTTAATTCTTTTGCAGATTCTCCAACTATATCAGAAGCTAATTTAACATCTCTATTTAATTGTTTAGATAGTTCTTTTGCAACTGGGACAAGTGATAATTCTTTTTTTACTTCTCCCTTTGGTCTTCCTAAGTGTGAACATAGAATTACTTTTGCATTGTGATCTAATAAATAATTGATTGTTGGTAATGCTGCTATAATTCTTGTTTTGTCTGTTATATTAAGGTTTTCATCTAATGGAACATTGAAGTCACATCTTAAAAACACTTTTTTTCCATTTACATCTAAGTCTCTAATTGTTACTTTATTCATACTTGTTTCTTCCCTTCACTAAATTATTATAATTCTGCAAAATATTTGATTGTTCTAACCATTTGGCTTGTATAAGAATTCTCATTATCATACCAAGCGACTACTTGTACTTCATATTCGCCATTTCCTAGATCTTGGCACATTGTTTGAGTTGCGTCAAATAATGAACCATAAGTTGAACCTACAACATCTGATGAAACAATCTCTTCATCATTATAACCAAAAGATTCAGATGAAGCATTTTTCATAGCCTCATTTATACCTTCTACAGTAACGTTCTCACCTTTAACAACTGCTGTTAAAATTGTAGTAGAACCTGTAGCAACTGGAACTCTTTGAGCTGCTCCAACTAATTTTCCATTTAATTCTGGAATAACTAATCCTATAGCTTTTGCTGCACCTGAAGATGTTGGAACAATATTTATAGCTGCTGCTCTTGATCTTCTTAGATTTCCTTTTCTTTGTGGACCGTCAAGTAACATTTGGTCTCCTGTATATGCATGAATTGTGCACATAATTCCTGATTGAATTGGTGCATACTTATTTAATGTTGCAGCCATTGGTGCTAAACAGTTAGTTGTACATGAAGCTGCAGAAATAATTGTATCTGTAGGTTTTAATGTATTTTCATTTACACTATAAACTATAGTTGGTAAATCTTTTCCAGCTGGAGCTGAAATAACAACCTTTTTAGCTCCTGCATTAATATGAGCTTGTGCTTTTTCTTTTGATGTATAGAATCCTGTACACTCAAGAACTACGTCTACATCTAGTTCTCCCCAAGGTAAATTATTTGCATCTTTTTCAGCATAAATTTTTATTGTTTTTCCATCAACAGTAATTGAATCTTCTCCTGCTGAAACTGTATCAGCTAATTTATATGTTCCTTGTGCTGAATCATGTTTTAGCAAGTAAGCTAACATTTCTGGACTTGTTAAATCATTGATTGCTACTATTTCATAGCCCTCTTGTCTAAACATTTGTCTAAAAGCTAAACGTCCTATTCTTCCAAATCCGTTAATTGCAACTCTAACTGACATAATAAAATCCTCCTCATTTTTAATGAAATTATTTATTTTTTTACAAAGTTAATTTATATAATTGCTTTGTACACGTATTCTATATCATAATTTCATAATTTTCAATATTATTATTTAATAAATTTGCTATTTATATGCAAAATTGAGCAATAAATCACTTATGTATAATATAAAAGTTGTTTTGATTGTTAATTTTTAAACTATAGTTATATGTGAATATAACTTTTATAGGATGTTCTTTTATATATTTATATAATATATTTCCTTCCTTAATTAAGATTATTCTGTTTAAATAGCTGGAAATTAAAAGCATCAAAAAAAGCAAGATTTCTCTTGCCCTTTTCATACAAAATAGCTATTTCTTTATTTATTTTATAAAGATACTTTAACTTCTGTTTCTTCTTGTTCCATTATTGAATCAGCTTGTGGTTTTCTTAAACGAACTTCGCCTTTTTCAACATAAACTTCTTGATTCCAGAAATCATGAACTTCTTGGAATATTTTCTTTTGATGAGGAGTTAATTCTAATACTATTGGATGTAACCAAAAGTTTTTGAAGCTTGTCCACATACTAACTTTTGCAGGAACTTTAGAGTATACTTTTGATTCGTTGTTTTGTTCTTCCATCTTTCTTCCTCCTTTGTTTAAGCTTTATTGTATATATGAAATATACTACATCAAGATTAATTTATCAAGCTTTTGCATATTTCTTTTTGTTTACATTTCTGTTGCAAACCTTTAACATTGCATTTGTCCACATTTGTTCCACATTTTGCGCAAAGTTTTTTACGTTTTCTATTTAATATTATATTGTTCAAAATGCTATATAGCATACATACAAATCTCAAATAAAATAAATTTGCCGAAGAAAATCGTGTTTTGAATGAGGATTAAAAAAATATAATATTAAATATTATTAAAACACCTGTAAGCATCTAAGTAAAGTGCAAATAAATCAGATTTCAAACATTCCTTAAGTCAAATTTTGGAACAAATTCTTCCTCATGATTTCCTAAGTCCTGCATATAACCATTTTTTATATCTAAAAAATATAAGTAATTTTCAACCTCTCGATACTCCTTGATTGATATTTTTCGGTTTAATTCTTTACTTTCTCTAGCTTTATATGTAGGAAAATACTGTGCCATAACACTCACATATACCTCTTCGTTTAAATTTTCTTTTATCCATTTAAGTATATTCTTAGAATTTTGGATATGATTTGGCAAAATTAGATGTCTTACTATTAGTCCCTTTTTCATTATTCCGTTTTCATCAAACACGTTTTGTGGAATTTGTTTTTGCATTTCAATTATCGCTCTAGTTGCAACCTCAAAATAATTTGGTGCTTTTGAATATTTTATTGCTATATCATCTCTATAATATTTTAAATCTGGTAAATATATATCAATATAACCATTCAGCATTTTTATTGTTTCAACATTTTCGTAGCTGTTTGTATTATATACAATTGGTATTTTCAATCCATTTTTTCTTGCAATTTTTATAGCTTCGATAATTTGATAAACATACATTGTTTGCGTTACAAGGTTGATATTGTTTACTTTTCTTTCTTGCTGTTCTAAAAATATTTCCGAAAGCCTCTTAGTTGTAATTTCTTTGCCTTTTTGCTGTTGGCTAATCTCATAATTTTGACAATATTCACATTTCAAATTACAATTTGTAAAAAAAACTGTTCCAGAACCATTTTCTTTGCTTAAACATGGTTCTTCAAATTCATGTGTTGAAACTAGGCTTACCATTATTTTATCATTTGCATTGCAGTAACCTTTTTGTATGCTTCTATCTATATTACAATTTCTATTACATAAATTACATTTATTCATCTACTTATTTACCCTTCTATGTAAAAATTATGACTTACCTAATATAAAAAAAATTATAGCACATTTTATTTTTTTATGCTATAATAACAGACATATTAATAAAAAACATTTACTAGATTATGAGGAATTAAAATGAAATTAGAAAATAGTATTTTTGAAGAAGATTATATTACAAGCTTTACTCAAACAGGAATACATAATGTACTCACAAACAAAAGCTTTTTATCACTTATGGAAAATTTAGCAGGAGCTCATTCTGCTTACTGTCACTTTTCTTTCGCAGATATTGCTCCAGATAATTTATCTTGGGTCATTCTTAGCTGGAGACTTCAAGTTTTTAGAAGACCAGCAGCTGATGAAAAAGTTACTGTAAAAACATGGGGTCGCTTTTTTAACCCAATTTTTGTATTAAGAGATTTTAAAGTTATTGATTCTCAAGGAAATGTATGTGCAATTGCAAGTTCAAAATGGTGTTTAATTGATACTTTAAAAGGAAAAATTGCAAAACTTCCAGAAAATCTTGATAAAATTTATCATGGTTTTGTCAATGAGTCTGTTTTTGATGATAATGAAATGTTGAAAATTCCAATTCCAACATCAGAGTTAGTTTCAAAAGATTATTATAAGATTAGAAGATTTGATTTAGACATTAATCGTCATGTACATAACTTAAACTACTTGAACTTTGCGTATGAATTACTTCCTCTTGATGTTTATGATGGTAAGGAACTTAATAATCTTGAGATAATTTATAAAAAAGAAATCAAGTATGGAGAAACAATTCATTCTTCTTTGTATGTTGAAAATAATGTTTATACTATTGTTATTAAAAATGAGGACGAATCAGTTATACATGCTATCGTAAAATTATATTAGTTGTAGAACTACCTTAACTGTATGTTTTATCAATTGTAGAATATATAAATTACAAATAATTTCAATTGTTAAGGCATATCAATTATAAATCATATTAATTGTGAAATTATATTGATAGAAAAATCCATAAAAAAATTAATATTATATGTTTTATGCCTTGTTTGTTTCAATCTTCTGAAAGTTATCTTAACTAACGAAGATTGAAACATTTTAGCTTTTATTGTAATAACAATAGCATTTTAAACAATATAATATTAATTTTTTTACATGTATTCTTTTAATTTTTTACTTCTTGATGGATGTCTTAATTTTCTAAGAGCTTTTGCTTCGATTTGTCTAATTCTTTCACGTGTTACATTAAATTGTTTTCCAACTTCTTCTAGTGTTCTTGCTTTTCCATCATCAAGTCCAAATCTAAGTCTTAGAACTTTTGCCTCTCTAGGAGTCAATGTTTTCATAACATCATTTAATTGCTCTTTTAACATTGTATATGATGCAGCATCTTGTGGAGAAGGTGAATCCTCATCTTGAATAAAGTCTCCTAAATGGCTGTCATTTTCTTCACCTATTGGAGTTTCAAGTGATACTGGGTCTTGTGCTATTTTTTGTATTTCAAGAACTTTTTCTACTGGAAGCTCCATTTCTTGAGCAATTTCTTCTGGTGTAGGTTCTCTACCGTTTTGCTGTAATAAATGTCTTGAAGTTCTTAATAATTTGTTAATGGTTTCAACCATGTGAACTGGAATTCTTATGGTCCTTGCTTGGTCAGCTATTGCTCTTGTTATAGCTTGTCTTATCCACCATGTAGCATAAGTACTAAATTTATATCCTTTAGTATAATCAAATTTCTCAACAGCCTTTATTAATCCCATGTTTCCTTCTTGAATAAGATCTAAGAATAGCATTCCTCTTCCAACATATTTTTTTGCAATACTTACAACTAGTCTTAGGTTTGATTCAGTAAGCTTTTTCTTTGCTTCTTCATCTCCCTCCAAAATTCTTTTTGCCAAGCTTAGCTCATCTTCATAACTAAGTAATGGGATTTTTCCAATTTCTCTAAGATACATTCTAACAGGGTCATCTATCTTTACCCCTTCCATGCTATCTACATCTATATCTTCTACTGCAATATCTTCAACTTCTGCCAAATCCTCTGAATTAGGTTCAATCTCATCTAAATCATCATCTCCGGAAACGCTAATTCCATTGTGTTCAAGTGCTGCAAAAGCTTGTTCCATTTCTTCTGGTGATGCATTACCAAGTTGCTGAGCAATATCTCCATAAGTAACTTTTCCGTTTTTCTTAGCCTTATTTATTAATTTTACAAGTTTATCATTATCAATTTTCTCTTCTTCTGTAGATTGCTTTGAAATTTCATTACTTAAATTTGCATGACTTTCTTCTTTTTCTGCTTTCTTAGTTTCTCTTTTGTCCTCTTTTTCTAGTTTTTCAGTTTCTTTTTTATCTTGCTTTTCTAATTTTTTAGTTTCTTTTTTATCCTCTTTTTCCAATTTTTTTGTTTCTTCATTATCTTGTACTTCTAACTTTTTTATTTCTGCTTTGTTTTTGCTTTGTTTTTCTTCTTTTTTACTCTTAGTTTCTTTTATATTTGTGCTTTTTTTATTAGATTCTTTATCTGCTTTACTTGTTTTTATAGTTTTATTTTCTTCAACGTTTGCAACTTTTTTCATTTCAACCTCCTATTTCATTCTGGCTAAGTCAATAATTATGTTGTTTAGTTCTCTTTCTAATTTTGTTTTTTCTTCTGGATTCATGCTATCTCTATTTTCTAGTAATTTTATTATTTCATTTCTTCTTACGATTTTACTTTCTTTTAAATATGTTTTTTCGATATCCTCTATTGCCTTATTTACATCAGTTATCTCAAAATCATTTGCCAAAATTCCACTTATGTAGTTGATTGTAGACTCGTCGTCAAACCAATCTAACACGTTTTCTGTGCTAACTCCTTTTGAAAGCATTTCATACAATTTTTCTACTATTTTTTTATTGGTTTCATCTTTTATATATTCTACTTTAACTACACTATTTATTCTTTTAAATGCATCATTTTGATGATTAATCAATAAGTATATTAACATTTTTTCTCTTCGTAAAGTTGCAGAATCAACTTTAGTTTGTTCGTTTTTTATAATAATTGGTTCTTTTCTTCTTTCAAGAGTTTGAACTTTTGCATCTGTTTTAAATAGAATTTTATTTACCTCTGAATATATTGCTTCTTTAGTAATCTTATATGTTTCAGATAATTTATCAATATATACTTCTCTTTCCATTGTATTATCGACTGTTGCAAGCACTTTTGCCATTTCATTTAAAAATTTGATTTTGTCACTGATATTATCAAGATTTAAATCTTTTTTTAATACCTTTACCTTAAATTCTACAACTGATATTGCATTATCCATACATCTTTTAAATCTATCTGGTCCATATTTTAGTACAAATTCATCAGGGTCTTTTGCACCACTTATTTGAAGTACACGTATGTCTACTCCCATACTTCTTAATATATCAATGCCTCTCATTATTGCATTTTGCCCTGGTCCGTCTGAATCATAACCAAGTATAACTTGTTCGGCATTCCTTCTTAAAAGTCTGCCCTGATTATCAGTTAATGCTGTTCCAAGTGAAGCAACTACATTAGTAATTCCTCTTTGATATAAAGATATTGCATCCATATATCCTTCAACAATAAGTAGCCTTTTTAGCATTCCATTTTCAGCATGTCTTTTTGCAACATTTAAACCAAATAAGTTTCTTCCTTTACTATAGACAATGTTTTCTGGAGAATTTAAATATTTTGGATCAAATGCATCATACTTTTCTTTCTGAACGACATTTCTACCGCCAAAAGCTATTACTCTGTTTCTAATATCTTGTATAGGAAACATTATACGATTTCTAAATTTATCATATAATCTTCCCTCTCTTGACTTTCCTATTAGAGCCGATGCAAGCATAACCTCTTCTGAATACCCTTTGCTTTTTAAATATGAAAGTAATTCATTACTAGTACCTGCATATCCAATTAAAAATGATTTTAATGTATTGTTATCAAGTTTTCTCTTTTTTATGTATTCTTGTGCTGTTTTTGATGTTGGTTTATATAAATTTTGATGATAAAACTCTGCAGCATCTAAGTTTAATTTATAAACTTCATTTTTAAGTTTTGTTTTTGCTTCATCATAGCCAGATGTAACTGTTGGCAACTCAATTCCTGCCCTTGTAGCAAGTATTGCTACACTTTCAAAAAAAGAAACGTTTTCAATTTTCATAATGAAATGAAAAACATTACCTCCAACGTTGCAACCAAAACAGTGAAAAATTTGTTTATCAGGCGAAACAGAAAAAGACGGCGATTTTTCATTATGAAAAGGACATAATCCAAAATAGTTTCTTCCTTTTCTTTTAAGAGAAACATATTGTGAAACTACATCAACTATGTCATTACGACTTCTTATTTCTTCTAGTAATTCATCACTATAATTAGCCATTTATTACCCTCTCTTCACCCATAATATATTATTCGACATAAAGTGTTTTAATCCTTCTTATTTTTTATTTTCAAAAGCGTAGAAAAAAAAGAGGTTTAATTATAATTTAAAAACACATTTTTATGTTCTATATGATTTTATTATAAATTAAAGTCTCTCTTTTCTTAGTTTGCATCTATAAATATTTCTTATACATTTGTTCTGGTCTTATGTTTATATTTTCATGTATTGATTTTTTCTGAATTCGCACATTCTTTATTCTTTTATTTATGAAATTCACACATTCCTTTTTATGAATTCATTGTACCATCAAATGGAACAAATTTGCTTACTGCACTTTGCTTTAAATCTATTTTAGCCTCTGTTGGAACTCTATACTCTTTGTATGACATGTCAATTTTATTATCAACTAATTGCTCAATTTCATCTTTAGAAGAATGCTCTGCTAAAACTAATTCACTAACTAAAATTAGTTTTGCATTATTTAACATCTTTTTTTCTCCTGTAGATAAAGTTCCTCTTTCCTTTTGCTTAAAGCTTAGGTTTCTAACTACATCTGCAACCTGATAGATATCTCCAGTTTTCATTTTATCAAGATTATCTCTATATCTTTTATTCCAGTTATCAGACATTTCTGTTTCATCTTTTTCAAGAATTGATAAAACTTTATTTGCACCATTTGCATCTATAATACTTCTAACACCCATAGATTCAGCATGATCTGTTGGGACCATGACTTTTACCTCTCCTGGCATATTAATTATATAATATTGTTTTTTCTCTCCTAATACTTCTTTTTCCTCAATTGAATCAATTGTACCTGCACCATGCATTGGATATACAATTTTGTCTCCTACATTAAACATAGCAACTCTCCTTTCCAATTTATGGCTATTAAGAGCCAAAATACGCCTTTTTTTACCACACTCTAATTATAGCATAATTTAAAGCTTATGTAAAGGATATAAATTCATTTTGTAAAAAAACAATTAATTCTTATTTGTAGAGCCAAAGCCACCTAGACGTTTTCCATCTGCCTTGTCATCATCTGTAACATAATACTTTTGGAATATAGCTTGTCCTATTGCATCTCCTTTTTTTATTACACAATCAGTGTCTTTTATATTAATAAATGCAAAAGCAAATGCTCCATCGTTATCAGGATTTCCATAGAAATCTTTGTCTACAATTCCTACACCATTAGCTAGTACTAATCCCTTCTTTTTTGGATTAGAACTTCTATTGCATAGCATAAGGTACTCATCATCTTGCATATAAGCTTTTATTCCAGTAGGAACTAAAGTTGGATTATCTCCTGGCTTATATGGTTTTATAACTACATCTTCTGCTGCTTCTACATCATATCCAGCAGAAAACTTTGTTTTTCTGACTGGCATATTTATCTTTTTATCTTCAAATCCTTTTGCTACTTCAAATCCTCTTAACTTACTCATTTTAACATTTGCATGTATGTTTACATGCGCTCCTTTCTTTTACTGTATTTTATTTTATGATTACATAATTTTATATTGTTCACGTTTTTATTTTTTTATTTTATTCATTCGTTTTATTCTACTTTATTGACAACATTAATATTCGTATTAATGTTTAAATTGTATTTTTTTGCCTCACATTTTTAATTCTTTTTCTGCCTCTTTATAATCTGGCATATATTGTTCTACCATAGCCCAGAACTTCTTTGAATGATTCATATATTTTAAATGGCAAATTTCATGTAGTACAACGTAATCAATTGCATGTTTTGAATACATCATTAATTTTTGATTTATAGTGATTTTTTTATTTGATGAGCAACTACCCCAACAAGTTTTTACATCTTTTATACGATATTCTTCTGGAGCAAGTCCTACTAACTTACGCATTTTTTCCATTGATGATTCTACTTCTCTTTCGGCTATCATGTAATACATTTTGTTAATCATTTTCTTTATTTGCTCTTCATTATCTTCTTCAGAAAAACGAAGTGGTAATACAACCTCTATTTTACTATTTTCAACATTTAATAATGCTTTATTTGTATCTTTATAATATATATTTAGATAATAGTTTTTTCCAAGAATCTGAAACTTTTCTCCATCAGCATATTTTTTTTGCTTTCTAGGAGATACCTGATACTTTTCTAATGCATTAAGTATCCATTCTCTCTTTCTTTCTACAACTTCTTGGATCTGATTTTGAGTTACATACCATGGAGCTTTTACAACTACTTCACCATTTTGAATTGAAATGTATACATTTTTAATTCTTGCCTTATTTACAGTGTATGCTATGGTTTTGTTTTCATATTTAATCTTTTTCATTTTAAAAGCTCCTTTTTGGTATATTAACTAGCTTAAACGATATTAATTAGTTTTTTGAACCTTTGTTCGCTTTTATTCTACTATTTGCTTTTTTATTTGTCAATACTTTTTATTAAAATAAGTAAAAAATATTTCTAGATGTTTGGTTTTGCTTTTCTTCTATTGCTTTTCTACCGTTCTTTTATTTTTTGCTTATTTCATAGGTTTTTAGTATCTTTTCTAAGTAAATTTAGCAACCAAATCATATTCTTTTACATCAATTACTTTGCATTTAGCGAACGTATTTAGCATCACTTTTTCTGTGTCTTCTTTATTTGCTTTCACATAAATATATCCGTCTATTTCTGGTACATCCATATATGTTCTTGCAACATAGTATAATTCTTTTTCATCATTTATATATGCATCTTCTAGTAAAGCTTTAAATTCTTTTCCTATAAACCTTTTTAGATTTTCTTTAGATATTTGCTGCTGCAATGACATTATTTTATTATATCTGAACTTTTTTGTGCTAGGGTGAACTTGCATATCCATCTTTTCTGCTGGTGTGTTATCTTCTTTTGAATATGTAAAGCAACCTAATTTGTCGAATTTTGCCCATTTTACAAATTCATATAGCTCATTAAAGTCCTCTTCAGTCTCGCCAGGAAATCCAACCATTAATGTACTTCTTATAATTACACCTGGAATTTCTTTTCTTAATTTAGTTATTAGATTCATTGTGCTTTCTTTAGTTGTTTTCCTATTCATCCTTTTTAAAATTTTATTCGATATATGTTGCATAGGTATGTCAAAATATTTGCAAATTTTATCATTTTGCTTTACTTCTTGTATTAACTCATCAGTAATTGTTTCTGGATATGAATATAAAAATCTTATCCATTCAACGCCTTTAATTTTGCTAATTTTATTTAACAAATCATGTAGCATTGGTTTAGAGTAAATATCAATTCCATATTTTGTAGTATCTTGAGCTATTATTATGAACTCCTTTATTCCCTCATTTGCAAGTTTTGTTACTTCTTCTAGAATATCTTCTTCTTTCCTTGATTTAAATCTACCTCTTATATAAGGAATTGCACAAAATGTGCAAAAGTTATCACATCCATCTGCAACTCTTATATATGCATAATTTTTTCCTGTTGTGATTTCTCTATTATTAAAGTCAAGTTCTGCATTACTCTTGTCTTTATCTTTTATAAGATTTTCTATTTGTTCCCATAAAGTTTTGTATTCACTAAACTTTATAAAAAGATCTACCTCCGGCATTTCCTTTTCTAATTGTTCTTTATATCTTTCAACCATACATCCTGTAGCAATTAGATATTTGCATCTGCCTTTTTTATATTCTGCCATCTCAAGTAGTGTATTTATTGCCTCTTCTTTTGCTTTTTCAATGAATCCACATGTATTAACTATTATAATATCCGCTTCTTCTGGGTCATTTACTATTTTAAAATTCTTTGCTTTAAAAAGTCCTATCATCATTTCTGTATCAACTAAATTTTTGCTACATCCTAATGATACAAATCCTACATTCATACTAAAATCCTTCTTTTATTCACCTTGTATTATTTCTTTTATTTTTTCGCTAGCCTCTTTTATTTTTTTGTATGTTTCTTTATCAATTACGTCATCGACCGTTTCTTCTGAATTATTTACTTGGTTTTTGCTGTTTTCATCATGTTCACTTTCATATTTTGCAATTTCATACTTTGTATCAAATAATTTATATCTCTCATCATATTCACTTTTTCCGAAATCATGCAAATAAACAGGAGTATAATCGACTTTGTATATTGAAACTTCATCATCTGTATTAACATATATTTGCATATTTAGTATTATTTGAATATTGGCATCTTTTCTAGTAGAGTCTGTAACATAATCTCCTAATGAATATACTACTAAACACTTTTTGCCATCTCTATTTTCAAGCATGTCCATCTTTTTCATACTTGATTTCGATGTACCTATTACAGCATCTGCACCATTATCTACTAAGTATTTTGCAATCTCCTTTTGGGTTTCTGATACATTTTTGTTATTGTCTTCTTTAAAGTTCATCATTACAATAGTTACAATTGCATTTTCTTTCGCGTACTCTAAGTCCTCTTTTGCCTGTTCTTTTGAAAATACGTTTATTCCATTCTTGTAATCTTCTTCTGAATAAGCAATTATTGCGATTTTTATTTTTCTTTTTTCTATTATAGTAATTCTATTTTGTTCATCTTCATCATACGTTCCTATAGTTTGATATTCACATTTTTGCAATTTTTCTTTTGCTTCATTAGTGTAATTTTCTGTGCATAAACTTACGAATCCAACTCCAGACTCTTTTACACTCTTTGCAAAATTTTCTTCTTTCTCATTCTCAATTTTTGCATTGTATGTTCCTATTACTAGATCAGAATCTTTAAAACACTTTTTTATATTTTCAAAAATCGTATCATAATTTGATACATTATTTTCTATTTGATTGTCAAAATTAATTTCACCAACCGCACTTAATCTTATAATAGTATTTGATCTATAATTATCGGTAAGTCCTAAATGATTATTGGTATCATCATATATTTGTTGTACCTCATTATTTTTTTGTTCTTGGACTTTTGCAAATTTATTTTGTTCTTTTATTTTATTTATTGTTATACTTGTAACCAATAATGCAATTATAATAATTAAAGAAATTAGTAGCGTAAAAAAAACTTGATTACTCATCCCCAGTATTTTTTCTCTTCTTCTACTTCTTGTTCTTCTATTTGGCATCTTATTCTCCTAACATGTGTTTTATTATACTATATTTGAACATATATTTTCAATAGCATATTAAAATTCATTAAGTGTCAAATGTTGATTTTTTCAGTGTTTTTATAATATAAATTAATCTTGTTTTTTTAGAATTAATAAATAACTAGAATTTATAATAGTCGTTAAAGTAATATCGTTTAATATTATTTTTATAGAATAACTATCTTTTTTAGTATCGTATTGTCTAAAACCTAAAAGAGTCATATTTTTTATTCATTTATTAGACATACTCTAAATCCGTAGTTTTCTGATATATCACCTCTTGTTCTTGATATTGCAAAAATTCCAAAATTTCCATTTAAAAATGCGGATCCTGCCTTACAAAAAAATGGGTGATCTCTGAATGGATAGTTCAAATATGCTCTCCATGACATCATTTCATTATTTGATAGTTCTTTCATGGAATCTCCATAGTAATTTCCTTTCATATATTCTTCAAAGTTTGTTTTAATCATATCATTGTCTTTGTTATATGGGTATTTAGTTATGTATCTTGTGCTTTCTTCATTATAAAATTTATATTTTCCATTGCTATTGCCACTTTTTTCTATGAGTTTATTTCCATTTTTTATATAACCCGCTAGATATTCATTTACTCCACCTGCTATATCGTATATTCCGTAAATATTTCCTGTACTTGATGATTTTTGTCCTTCTTTTGTGTTGTAATAATTCATATTCTCTAGTTTATCATCTGAAAAAAATATTTTTTCTGCATCAAGTTCTTGGCTTAGTCCTGTTATTCTATTTATTTGTGAGTTATCATCATTTTCTTCTAAAATATAATAATTATTTATTTTTTTGCTATTTCCATTTCCATAATCACTCTGTGTTAAATATGCCATTGCACTCCATTCACTTAGCTTTACTAAGTGGCTATCTATATTCTTTAAATTATAAAAACTATTATTTTTTGCAATTTGTCTTGTTAAATTTGTAGCATCTCCTATGTTTATTTTTGTGTATGTATATACTAAAGGCATAAATGTTGGATATGATATTCTGGTTTTATTTGTTATTTCTCCATAAACATTATATTCGTTAATGTATGTATCTTCTTCATTAATATAATAGCTATTATTACTATATATTATTTTGTTTTTTTCTTCATCTGTTAGTTCATTTCCTAATGATGTTTGTTGATATGTCGCTGGGTATTTTGATATCCAGAATCCCTCTATTTCTGAACTCCATCCACCGTTTTTGTAACTATTTTTGCTATCTGAAATAAAACTAGGATGTACAACATAAGAGTTTAAAGAATTTAGCTCATCAGTTTGTATATGAACTGCGTTTTTTATTTTTCCATCATCATCTACATATTGGTCACTGTTTCCTATTAAGAATTTTACATCAATTTCTCCTTCTTTTGTTTTATCATTTGGATCTTTGTAGGTTATTTTGTATGCAAATCTTGGAATCCATACATAATAACCAGTTATATTTGAATTTTGGTCTTTTGTTATTGCGTTTGCCCATTTTTTATCTTCTTTTTTATAACTATACCAATCTTTTTTATCAAAGTTTTCAATTGGATTTCCATCTTTATCATATATTATTGGTATCAATCCATTTGAAGTTATTACAGGTTCATTTGCGTAACTGGTGGTAACTTTACTTTTTTCATTTGTTTCATTTAAATTGGTTTTATCAATCTTTTCCTGTTTAATTTTATTAGATTGGTCTAATAAAATTAATACAGTAACTATTACAACTATAGATATAATAGCGGTTTTTATATATTTCATGTTTGAATCACACTCCTTATTTCTTTATTTATTTGTATTTTTTTATATTCTTTATTTATAACCTTTATTGTTTTTTACTTTGTATTCTGCATTTCTAAGCTATTTTTCATTAGTCTTATAATTAAATTTTTTAACACTATGTAGAATTTTTGTAAGTTTTGAAACAACTTTTATGTTTTCTTATGATAGGCTTTTTATCTGAATTATAGTTATTCATAAATGTTTACAAATTTTAGTTGTAAATTTTAATGTACTGGTATATAATGCTATAAAAAATTTGATTGGAGATTTTAATGAAAAACAAATATTATGAGGGACAAAAACTTAATGATTATAAAGAACTTGTTTCCCTTTATAAAAATAAATATACTAATCATGTTGCTTTTAAATATAAAGAAGCTCCTGATTCTTTAGAATATATTAAAATTACATATTCGCAATTTGCTTCTGATATTGAAGCCTTGGCCTCTTCTTTACTAAAGTTAAATTTGAAAAGAGTTTGTTTAATTTCCCCTAACAGATATGAGTGGTTTGTTAGCTATCTTGCTGTTACAACAAGCAATATGGTAGTTGTTCCTCTTGATAAGTCACTTCCTGATAATGAGATTATAAATCTTATTGAAAGATCTGAATGTGATGCAATTATTTATGATAGCAAATATGAAAATGCTATTAGTGAAAGTAAGAAGAGGATTCCTGATTTAGTAGCAATTAATATGAATACTAACTATAAGAATTTACTTTCTGATGGTTACAAGATGGATCATTCAAATTATGACAACATCAAAATTGATAATAAAAAGATGACAATTATGCTTTTCACATCAGGTACAACAAGCATTTCAAAAGCTGTAATGTTAAGTCAAGAAGCTATATGTAATGACCTATATGCATTAAGCCAGATGATAAAAATTACTCCTGATGATACATTCTTATCTTTCTTGCCTTTGCACCATACATTTGAAAGTACTACCACTTTTCTTTTTGGTACATCTTGTGGAATAACAATTGCAATATGTGATGGATTAAAGTATATTCAAAAGAATTTAGTAGAGTACAAGGTAACTGGCTTTGTTTGTGTACCCTTAATGCTTGAAATAATGTATAAAAAAATTATTAAAGGAATTGAAAAGCAACACAAAACTACACTTGTCAGAGTCATGAGAAAACTTTTCAAGCATGCTCCTATTAACGTAAAGCGAAAAGTATTTAAAAGTATTTTAGATAATTTTGGTGGAAAATTAAGAAATATTGTTACAGGTGGTGCAGCAATGGATAAAGCAACTTTACAAGGTTATAATGATTTTGGTCTTGATATTCATCAAGGCTATGGCTTAACCGAGACTTCACCTGTTATAGCTGGGGAAAACAGTTTTAAGAAAAAAATAGGTTCATGTGGATTGCCACTTCCTACTGTAAATATAAAAATTGATAATCCTGATAAAGATGGAATCGGTGAAATAATTGTTGACACTCCTACAATAATGCTTGGATACTATAAAAATGATGCGGCAACTAAAGAAGTAATTGTTGATGGCTGGTTTCATACAGGTGATTTAGGTTATATTGATAAAGATGGATACTTATTCATCACTGGAAGAAAAAAAGATATGATAGTCCTAAAGAACGGAAAGAAAATCTTTCCTGAGGAAATTGAAGCTTTAATTAATAAACTTCCATATATAAGCGAAAGTATGGTATTTGGCTATGTAGAAGACACTAAAAATGATAGAAATTCTGACGTAGTTCTATATGCAAAGCTTGTATATAACAAGGATGAAATAAAGAAATTCGTTAGCAATGAGTCTAAATATTATGATTACATTTTTAATGATATTAAGACTAAAATTAATAAGCAAATGCCTGCTTATAAGTATATTCGTAAAATAATTGTTACAGATATCCCTTTGATAAAAACGACTACGCAAAAAATTAAAAGAAATGAAGAATTGAAGTTAATTAATTCTGAGCTTAAAAATTAAACCTAAAAATATGAACATAAAAAAACAAACTAAAAAAGTTAAACTTGGAAATTAAATTTCAATGAGTAATTTCGATGAGTTATTCTAATGAGTAGTTTTGATGAGTAAAGATGAAATCTTTACTCATCTTTTCTTATTAAATCTGTATTCAGAATTAAAGAATAGTCTTTTTTTCATTTGCAAATATCGGTTTTCTTGCTATTTCGAGCAATCCAAGCTTTGTAAATTCGAATACTTGTACTTTTGCTCTATCTTGACTCAGTTCATTAGTAATTATTTTTTTAACCTCTTCTCTGTCTTTTTCTTTTTGCATATCAATAAAATCAATTACTATTATTCCTCCTAAATCTCTTAACCTGATTTCTTTTGCAATTTGTTTTGCTGCTTCTTTGTTGACTTTCAATATGTTCTCTTCAGCATCTTTTTTTCCGATACACTTTGCAGAGTTTACATCTATTGCAACTAATGCTTCAGTCATATCTATTGTTATGTATGCTCCACATTTTAGCCACACTTTTCTTGGCATAGTTCTTTCTGTATTTTTAATATTTCCTATCAATACCTTTGCATTATCATCTATTATCTCTATTCTTTTTTTTACATTTTCACTATTGGTTATGATTTGAACATTATTAGTATCTAAGTCTGTAATTATTTTTCCTAATAAGCCTTGATTATCATATAATAGTTTAGGTGCCTTCTCATTTACAATCTTTAATTTTATTTCATCCCATAAATCTAGTAACTTATCTATATCTTCATTTATTTCTTTTGCTGTAACTTCCTTAGATAAAGTCCTAGCTATTACTCCATATTGCATATTTCTATTCTTTAATATGTTAATTATTCTTTGCTTTTCAGCTTCATTTTTTATTTTATTTGATATTGTAATAATTTTTGAAAATGGCATTAATATAACATACCTTCCAAAGAGTTTAATATTTTTAGTAACTTTTGGTCCTTTTTCGCCTACTCCATCCTTCTTTACTTGAACTATTATTTTGTCTGTTGGTTTTATCACTTTTTTAATATTAGGCTTTTCATTATTCTGATTTAAACAATCTTTCATATTTTCTTTTAGTACAATATCATCAACATGTGCAAGTGCTTTTTTATCAATTCCTATATCTATAAAAACCTCTTGCATTCCTTCTACAATTTTGTCTACCTTTCCCCAGTATATATTTCCCTCAAGCCTCTTTTGATCATTTTTTTCAGAATATTGCTCTATTAAATTTTCATCTTGATACACAAAAATTTCTATGTCGTTTTTATCATTTTCTTTTATGATTATTTTATTTATACTTTTGTTTTCAGTCATTTTTCTTCCTTCTGCTAGCTAATTATTAAGTACCTAACTATTTATTCTTTTTTTCTTTTTTATATTATACCGTTTTACTTTTTGTAATTGGCGTTCTTTTAATTATATTTGTTCATAGACAAATCTATACCATCTTTTACTATTGAAACTGCTGCCTCACTTGCAGTTTTGATTGGTTCTTTAAGTTTTTCATATTCTTCATCTGTCAATTTTTTAATTACATAATCTATCATCAAATCTTTAAATATTGGCATTCCAGTTCCTATTCTTACTCTAGGAAAGTTCTTAGATTTTAATTCATTTACAACAGATTTCATTCCATTATGTGTTCCTGTTCCTCCTTGTTTTCTTAGCTTAACATTTCCGACATCAAAATCCATTTCATCATGAATTATAATTATATTTTCTATTGGAATTTTGTAAAAATTCTTTACTTGTATAATTGACTTTCCACTTTCATTCATATATGTTTGTGGCTTTAGAAGAATTACTTTTTTTCCATCTATCTCTCCTATACCATATATTCCATCAAATCCTTTTTTATCAAATGGGATATTATACTTTTGTGAAATTAAATTGACTGCATCAAAACCAACATTATGACGTGTTTTGCTATACTCTGGTTCTGGGTTTCCTAATCCAACTATTAAATACATTTTCTTTATTCATTAAATTTGCATTAGACATTTTCTCATATCTTCCAAATGTTATATAATATAATATAAATATATTATATATTGTATATTTCATATTTCATATTTTATATTTTACATTTTACCTTTTACATTTCATATTTGACATTTTGATAATTGACTTCTATTTTGCAAATTTAACCTTTCCTACTAATTTTTAATCAATTTTATAATACTACTATTTGTATAATTTTTCAATCTCTCATTTTCTCACAATTTTTAAAGATGTTGATTTTATTCCTAAAAAATATATCGTATAAGTTATGAGAAAAAAGTAATCGCAAGCTGGCTCTGAAATTTTTAATTCAACTATTAAGTGCATTTTTCTTATTCATTAAATCTGCATAGCTTAGTCACGTTATTTTTCATCATATTTTAATCGCCTTCACTTTTTCTTGCCTTTTCATCTTTTTTTAATGCTAAGCATACTATTAATGTAATTAACGTTATACATATTAGCCCATGTACAGCCATTTTTTTAGCTCCTGTTCTTGGCATTATTACAAGTTCGCATTTAGCCTCATTATCTTTTAAATTTGCTTCTTCTACTGTTGTCATTTCAATATTAGCAATTGTAGTTAATGTTTCTGATATATCACGTTCTTCGTTCTTTTTTATTATTATTTCAATCTCTCTTGTTTCATTTATGTTTATATCTGATAAATTTATTGTTAGCGTGTTATCATCATTTATTTTATAATTGCTACTTTCGATGGCAACATATCCTGCTGGTAGATTTACTCTTATTGTAGCTCCTCCAGATCTCTCTGAATTATTTTCAACGTTCAAATTGTAAAACACTTTAACATTTGATGATGAATTTGCCTCTCTTATTTGTGTTTCAATTTTGTCAAGTTTTCCCTCAAGCTCATAATAATGTTCATTTATATACGCTTTTTTTAGTTCCATCTTTAATTTCAGATTAAAGTTCAATTTTCTGTAATAATAAGTAATTTGTAAATCTTCTTTTGTTAGAATATTTTCTTCTTTTCTAGGTTTTTCTATTAATTTATAATTTTCAAACTGCTTTTCGCTTGATTTATATGTTTCACCTTCGTTTCTGTATTCTTCAAAATTTTCTAACACCTCATTTGAATTCTTTACTATATATTTTACAATTATTTTGGTTTGAAATGCATAATAATAATTTAATGTTACATTTTGATTTTGCATTATAAATTCACTTGTATTTGGACTTTCTTGGAGCTTATATCTATCAAATTGTCTATCTTCTAATGTTACCTTTTCGCCCTCAATCAATTTTTTGCTTTCTGTTCTTAAATTTTGATTTGTTGCTTTGTCAATATAATTTAGAGTTAACGTATATTCCTTTTCATAATAGTAATTTACTGTTTTATCTTTCTTGGAAAATTTAAGTGCATCTTCTGTTGGTGATTGTACAAGTCTATAACCATTAATTTGTTTGTTTTCAAATTCAGCTTTTTCATTTTCAACTCCAAACTTTTTGTCACTCTCAAGTACCTTTCCTGTTCTCTTATCAATGTAATTTGCACTTATTTTTGCGTTTGAATATACATAACTATATTTAATTATTTCATCCTTGCTAGGCATCTCTCCTTCTTTATTTTCCGGTGACTTGTAAAGCTTATAATCTTTTATTTCTTTTTCATTTTTATCATAATGCTCTCCTGGAAATAAGTTTAAAACAACATCTTCTGCGATTTTTTCATTACTATAATAATCTACATATATCATTGTAAGAGTATGTTTCTTTCCATAATACAAGTTTATGTCTTGAATCTGGTTTGTTGCTGTATATGTATCAAATTCAGGCTCTTCAATTAGCTTGTAGCCTTCAAAACTCTTTTCTTCGACTTGAAAATTTTCTCCAAGATGAGCAGCAATTACATTACTATCAATAACTTTTTTACTTTCCTTATCAATATAATTTACATTAGCAGCTACAAACTTAGCATTTGTTGTAAAATTGAACGCAGGTTCCCATCCATATCTATGAGAATAAAAAATTTTAACAGTATGCACACCCTCTTTTAATTTTCCTTCTTTAAGACCTTGTTTAGTTATATTATTATATATAGTATCAGCATCAGGCTCATAAACACCCTCATAGCTTACTTCATTTTTAGCAATATTATAAGTCGCATTAGATTCATTATGAATACCTCCGTTATCAATAACTAAATTATCATCAATATATAACCATAAATCATCATCATTGCTTACATTAATAGTAATATCTTCATTAGCCCCAGTATCTCTATTAGTAACTTTTCCATCACCAGAAACATATATGTCAAAGTCAATATATGTTGTATAAAGATGTGAATCATCATAGGAACAATCACTAAAAGGAAAATAACCACTTTTATTTGTATTCAAATGAGGAATTAAATGTTTATTAGCATAATCTCTATAAAGATGATGGGCTGATGATTTAAAACCCGTAAACCCATTTGAATATTCTACTAAAGGAAACTTCCATCCATTATTCAAGACTTCCTTAAAAGCATTTTTCTCTTCACTTTTTACGCCATTAATAGGAAATAAAGAATTTCCATTTTCATATTCATCTTTAGTATAAACTTCACCATTTATAAGTCTTTCTTTTACAATATTCTGCGTTGCAGCAGGAATAAATCTATGCTCCACACCAGTATACTTTCCAAAACCATTCTGCACACCACTTGTAGCATTTTTACCAAAAACTAAGAAATTTCTATCATACTCCTTCTTTCTATCTTCAGATAAACTTTCATATTCGTCATTTGTAATCTTTCTAATCATTTGATTATAGTTATTTGCATCAATATCAGCCAATGCGCAATTTACATACCTTATTTTATCTTCATCCACACTCACACAATTATTAGTCGCATACGATTTAAGATTACATGATGAAGTTAAAAAAAGTGTTGATGTTGCCAAAAGCGTAGTTAACGCAAATGTTTTTAACAACATTTTTCTCTCCATAAAACTCCTTTTAATATAAAATTTAATTAATAAATGAATAAACCTTCCCCTTAGATAAATTCATTTATATTACTTAATTGTTTAGGGAAAATTTCGAATTAAATTTTTTGAAATTAACAATTTAGTTTTACTATAATACGATTTACATAAATTGTCAAGAAAAATCGTGTGCCCAAAATCGACAAAAAGCGACAAAACTACAAGTATATATAATAAAAAATAAATATAATATTGTTTTCAAAATGCCGCGCAGCGACCAAGCGAAGCGCGAATAAAACAAATTTATAGAAGACAAATCTTGTTTTAAGCAAGGCATGAGAAAACAATATTATATTTATTTTTATATTAAATTATTTTTTCTTTTTTCTAACAGAGAACCCGAATGTTCCCATCTTTTTTCCTAATGAATAATATCCTCCATTTGCATACGCTATAAGGTTACATTTTTGTATATCGAATGCTCCCTTTTCATCAACATATTTTTCATCAGCATCAATTGATAATACGCTTGCTTTAAACATTGTATGTGATCCTAGAGGTATTGCTTCTTCAACTCTACATTCTATTGCAACTGGACTTTCCTTTATTATTGGACATTTTACAAATTTTGCTTTTTCTTTTGTTAGGTGCATTTCTTTAAACTTGTCAAAGTCTTTTCCACTTTTTACTCCGCACCAATCTGTTGCGTATAAAAGTCTTTCATTTGTAAGGTTAATTACAAATTCCTTATTTTCATTTATTAGTCCAAATGAGTATCTTTCTGGTCTTACTGAAATGTATACTGTTGCAGGATTTGTGTTTAAAATTCCTGTCCATGCAACTGTCATTATATTTGATTTTTCCATGTTTCCTGATGTAACAAGTACTGCTGGTATTGGATATATAAATGTTCCACTTTTCCAAATAACTCTTCCCATTATAATCTCCTTTCTTACTTATTTTATTAAAATAAGTTCATTATGTTTCTTCAAATATCTCTTTTGTCTTTTTTACAACATAATGACTTCCACCCTTATTCTTTACATTCTCACACATTGATATTATAAGATTATTTTGATCATCAAATGCATTAAACCAGCCTATTTCCTCACCATTTTTATCATTTTGATCTTTCTTTTTTTCTGCGGTTCCTGTTTTACCATAGATATTTTTTCCTTCTATCATGCAATCTTTTGCAGTTCCTTTTTCAACCACTTCTTTTAGGTCTTGTTTTATAGTTTCGCATGTCTTTTCTGTAATTATATTTTCTTTTAATGTTTTTTTCTTACTGTTTCCGTCTTTTTCATATAAAATGTATGGCTTTACCATTGTTCCTGATGTTGCAAACATTGAATACATACTTGCCAGATGTATTGGATTTACAAGCATTTCAGCTTGTCCATATCCGCTATTAGCTAGTGAGGCATCACTGTCTATTTTGCCATACATTGATTTTTGTATATCTTGAGTAAATTCAATTTTTTCATTAAACATTAAATTATCAAGCCATTTCTTAAATGTACTTTCCCCAATTTTTAATGCTGCCTTAGCAAAGTATATGTTATCAGAATAAATTAGTGCATTTTCTAAATTCGAGTCACCATCATACGTTTCTAGTGTAGTAACATATAAGTCTTCCCAACTAGCATCTTTTTGCCATTTCTTTGTGCTTTTTCCAAAATTCTCACTTGCTGTAAAAGAGTTCGTTTCTAAACCTATTGCTCCTACTATTGGTTTTATTGAAGACCCTGGAACATATATTGAAAGATATCTGTTGTACATCGGCTTTCTTTCATCGTTTTGTAGCTCTTGCCATTCTTCATCAGAAATTCCAACAGAAAAATCATTTGCATCATAAGATGGAGTACTTACTAATGCAATTATTTCGCCTGTTGCATAATTCATTTTTACAACACAAGCTTCATCATTAGCATATTTTTCATATATTTGTTTCATAACATTTGCATCTACTGTTAACTTAATACTTTCCCCATTTTTTACTGACTTTTTTATTATTGTTTTATCTTTTTTTCCATCTTTTTCAATATAGATTTCTTGCCCATCTTCTCCTTTTAATTTGTCATTTAACGCATATTCTAATCCTGACTTTCCTTCTCCATTTTGCACATATCCAGTCATTATAGATGTTGCATTTTTATATGGATAAACCCTTGCTTTTGCATCAGTAATCATTATACCCTTGATCTTTAATAAATCTAATTTAAGCTCCTGGTTTTCCTTTGAAAATTTCTTTAAAGGTACAAATGTGTTATCCGTCACATAAGAAGCATTTAAACTTTTATTTATTTGCTCTTCATCAATTTTTAATAAATTAGATATTTCTTTTATAGACTTTTCTTTTTCATTTAGCTTCCCTGGAACTATTCCTACCTCATATACTGTTCCATCTTTTGCTATTGGAATATCATTTCTATCTAGCAAACTTCCTCTTGTACTCTCTTCTTTATTCACTCTGACCTTTTCATCGTTTGAAAGATCTGGGTATATTACAGAAGATGTCCATAAAATTTTGTATTTTCCGTTAACCTCTTTTACTTTGCAACTATTCACAAAACTTAGTTCTCCGGCCATTGTTTGCATAGAATTTGTATAAGTAACTTTGGTTGTTCCATCTACATTATCAATTGAATTTGCCCCTATTGTAATTGATATCTCACTTGCCTCAATTCCATCATATATATTTTTTACTCTGTTTACAAAGTCATCTTTGCTCATATCTGTTGAAACTAAATCATACATTTTATCGTATTCTTTATTTCCAAGTAACTTAAAATATTCCTTAACACATACAGATGCTTTAGTTCTATTTGAGTATATAAATGCACCAATTAAAAAACAAACTATAAAAAACAACAAGGGCAAAATTACTCTATTTTTTCTTTTTTTGTGGTTCTTTCCAATTTTATCATTCTTTTCAATTTTTCTAAATTTTTTATTGTCTACTCTCTTTTTACTCATTTTTTATCCTCTACTTTTTTCATTGCAAAAGTTATAAAATAAATTATTCCTGATAAAATTACAATCATTGGTCCTGTTGGAATATCTGTATAATATGAAATGATTAGTCCAAAGATTCCAGAAATAAGTGCAAAAACAATTGAAAACGCGTGATATGATCTTATATTTTTAGATATATTTCTACTTGCAGCTGCTGGTAATATAATCATTGAATTAATCAATAAAATTCCAATCCATCTAATTGAAAGCATTACCATTATAGCTATAACAATTGCAAATATATTCTCAAGTAATTTTACATTAATTCCCTTTGATTTTGCAAGCATACTGTTTATTGAAATTGCATTAATTTTATTAAACATAGTTAACCAGAAAACAAGCACTAAAATGAATGCGATAAATAAGAAGAGAATCTCTTGTTTTGTTATACTTAAAACATCTCCTACCAAATAGCTTGAATATTTATTAAAATCCCCTGTTTTTGCAAGTATTGCAAGGCCTAATGCTATGGCAATTGATGAAAATACGCTAATAATTGTATCTGCTCCATAGCTTGTTTTATTTTTTACATAATTAAGTAAAATTGCAAATGCTATGGCAAAAATGAGCATTGAAATATTTATATTGCTAATCCCTAAAATAGTCCCCAAAGCAATTCCTGTAAGCGCCGAATGCCCCAAAGCATCAGAGAAAAATGCCATTTTCTTGTTTACAATCATTGTTCCTAATAGTGCAAAAATTGGTGAAACAAGTATTATTGCTAAAAAAGCATTTTTCATAAAGCTAAATTTTATAAAATCAAATGGTAAAATTATTTCCATTAGTTTGTATATTACTTCCATTACAAAATTTCTCCAAATCTACTTATAAATTCTTGATTCTTGAACACTTCTTCTGGTGTTCCATTACATTTTACTTCCTTATCAATCAATATAACTCTGTCAGCAAATTTTTTAACAAGTCCCATATCATGTGATACTAATACAATTGACATATCATATTCATTCTTTAATCTTGTAAGTATTTGATAAAATTCTTTTGTACCATTTAAATCAATTCCTGAAACTGGTTCATCTAATATTAAAAGATTTGGAAGTGGTGTTATGGCAATTGATAATAAAACTCTTTGTAACTCTCCACCCGATAGATTTCCAACTCTCTTGTCTATTAAACTTTCTGCTCCAAATTGCTTTAATGATTGCAAAACCTTATTGTATATTTCTTTGTCTTTTTTTATCCAAACTGGCTTATTTGAAATATATGAAGAAAACATATCAAACACCGTTGTTGGCATATCTCTTTCAAGATTAAGACTCTGTGGTACATAACCAATTTTGATATCTTCTTTTTTTGCTTCTTTCATATCATAAAATTCAATTTGTCCACTATGAACAATCTCCCCCAAAATTGCCTTTAGAAGAGTTGATTTTCCCGCACCATTTCTGCCTACAATCATAGTTAATTCATTACAGTGTATATCAAATGATACATTTTTTAAAATATCTTGGTTCTCAATTTTAACAGAAATATTTTCTATCTTTGTTAAGTGTAATCCACATTCCATATATGTTACTCCTGTTCTTTTAAAATCTCATAATTTTGGTTCATTATGTTGATGTATGAGTCAAGTGAACCATCACCACTCATTGCTGAATCTAATACATAAATCTTAGCATTTGTTTCATTCTGCAAAACATCTGCTAATTTTCTTGAATCATTTTTATCAATATAAATTTCATTTATTTTATCATTCTGCATTAGCTCAATTATATTTCTTATCTTATTTGCTGATATTGTAGACTGCTCATGGTCTGTTTCAATTAAAACTGAATCTATATCATTCTCTTTGAACATATATTCTAATGACTCATTCAAATTTATAATTTTTTTATTTTTCAAATTTAGATTATCGAATTTCTTTTTAAGTTTATAAAGCTTATTTACATAGTTCTCGCAATTTTTTTGATATATTTTAGCATTTTTAGAATTCATCTCCATCAATGAATCTGTGATTTTTATAACCTCATTTATATAGTTTGAAATACTTAGCCAAATATGTGAGTTAACCTCTTCATCATCTTCTGAATGATTTTCTATTTTATGATCTTCATCATTATTTCTTTCTACGTCAGTTTTTTTCATATTATTTTGTTCTACATTATTGAGTTTAATATTATTATGTTCTAAACTATTATCTTCATTATGAGTTAAGAAATTATTAACTCCATCCGCTGCATTTACTACTTTGATTTTCGGATATGACTCTAAAATTTTATCAGAAAAAGTTTCAAGCCCAGCTCCATTTTGAATAAAAATATCACAGCTTTCAAACTTCTTCATGTCAGTTGTTGTAAGAGTATAATCATGAATACAGCCTGTATATTTTTCTGCCATATTTGAGACTTTAACATCCTCTGCTCCATTTGCTACGTTTAAAGTCATAATATAAATTGGATAAAAAGATGTTAAAATTTCAAATTTATCATTACTTTTTTCTTTTTTCTGATTATAAATATTTTTACCAATTACAAAACAAGTGATTAATACAATTACTATTATAATCGAAATATATTTTTTTAATTTCATATTGCCACTCTATTAACTTTCTTATAAAATTATTTTTTAACATAATATTTTATATTTGCTTCTTTTCTTTTATTTTTGCATTTCCTTTAATTTTTATAACTATGATTTTTGACTATTTATTTTACGTTTTTTCATCTATTTTATTTTTCATAAAAATTCATCTGTATTAAATAACATAAGACTAGAACAAAAGTATAACTATGTTCTAGTCTTTTATAAATGTTTTTATTAATCTTGTGAATATGGTAACATAGCAATATGTCTGCATCTGTTAACAGCTGTTGTTATGTCTCTTTGATGTTCTGCACAAGCACCTGTAGTTCTTCTAGGAAGAATTTTTCCTTTTTCGTTTACGAACTTTTTAAGTTGCTCTGGATTTTTGTAATCTAATACAAAATTTCTATCTGCACATAAAGGACATACCTTTTTTCTGATTCTTTTTACTTTGTAATCGTCATCATAATCTTTATTTCTGTTATTTCTTCTATTTCCTTTTTTGTCTGCCATGATTGTTTCCCCCAATCCTTATAAATTTTCTAGTACTACTTACTAGAATGGTAGGTCATCACCTGATGAAACTTCAAAATCAGAATTTCCATTAGATGGTTGTTGTGTAGCATCAGCACCAAATGTTGCATTGAAATTAGCTCCATCAGCATTTTTTCTGCCTTCTGCAAAATAAACTTCTTCGGCAACTACATCTGTTGCATAATGTTTTTGACCTTGTGGATCATCCCAAGTTCTATTTTGTAGTCTTCCAACTACAGCAACTTGTTGACCTTTTTTAAAATATTTGCTAACAAATTCTCCAGTTTTGTTCCAAGCTGTTATATTGAAAAAATCAGCTGTTGGATTCTCACCTTCTCTTGCAAAACGTCTGTTTACAGCAAGTGAAAATGATGCTACTAAAGTATTATTAGCTTGAGTATATCTAATTTCTGGATCTCTTGTTAATCTACCCATTAGAATTACTTTGTTCATTTTTGTACCTTTCCTTTCGTTTCAATTTAAGGTCCCTGTTATTGATATTAATTATTCTTCAACTCTAATATCAATAAACTTGATAACTTCATCAGTTATTCTGTAAATTCTCTCTAATTCACTAATTAATGATGGTTCTGCCTCAAAATAAAAAACAACATAGATACCTTCTTTTTGCTTTTTAACCTCATAAGCAAGTTTTCTTTTACCGAGTTCATCAACTTTTGAAACTTTGCCATGTTGATTAATAAGGTCTTCAAATGTTTTTTCAAGTTCTTTTAGCTTTTCATCATCAACTGTAGGATTAACAATGATTACGCTTTCATATTTATTCATATTTTCACCTCCTCATAGATATAGCTTATCTTTTTGATAAGCAAGGACTTTTTACAGTATACCATAAAAAGCCCTGCTTGGCAAGGGCTTTTTTAAAGTTTATTTATATTAAATTTTTGTAACTACAAGTGCTATTAAGGTTATACCGTAATTCTTTATGCTATTTATATTCTAGTCTTTGCTTTAATTTTTGCATTTTTCCTCCATGATTAAATTTATATAAAAATATCGAGCCAACATACAACACCGCACACGATGAATTGTTACTGTTACTATTACCATTGTTGTTATTATAGCCAAAAAGCGCATTGTTGCTACGTTTGAATATAGGGTTGCTAGAATTAACGAAATTAGCGTTGGACGACAGTATAGTACCTATGTTTTAAATTTATATTTTTTCTCTTTTTATTTCATTTTGCTTGACATTCTTCTTTTGCATTTTATATTTTTTCGTTATTTATTTAAAATTCAAAGGACAGTTCTAAAGTCCCGAGCCAACACACAACACCGCACGAGACGAACTGCTACTACTACCATTGCTGTTATCATAGCCAAAGAGCGCACTGCTGCCACGTTCCAATACAGGGCTGCCAGAAGTCACGAAATTAGCGTTGGACGAGTTTTTCCAGTTTTTGGTTTCTAGTGTTGCATCTCCTCTTTTTGCCACCTCTCCTGTATATATATCAACATATCTGCTATCTGCATTTTTTAATTTAGACATATAAGTATTGGTTGTATTATATATACCTGCTACATATTCAAATGAACCATCTGCCATTTGATAAATTCCTGTTGCATTCCCTGTTGTTGAAGCATCTGAATTACCTGATGGAGCACTTCCATAAGGTGATGCTGCCAGCATCGCTGCTGCACCCCACTCAGTGTTCTTAGCCATGTGTACATCAACTCCATTATTACTTGAATCTAAATAAGTGATGCTATCTAATTGAGCTTTTTTGCCTAGTGTTCCTCCTTCAACTTCCATCTGTCTTATCTTTACAAAGAAATCATTTGCTATTGTATTCCTTAAACTAGTTACCCCTGGTCTTGATTGAACCGTCGCACTTACTTTTCCTGTTAACATGAAAGCAGTTAAAATTCCAACGGTAAAAACTATTGCTGACTTTTTTATTTTCATTTGTTCTTCCTTTCCTTTTACTTTTTTATCATTAAGCTATCCTAAAGTAAGTAGCCTAATGATAACTAACTATTATAAATAGTACTATAAAATAGGCAAAACTTCAGCATTTTTTGCATTGGTGTAATATACATGTAATAGTAATAAATAAGAATTATTAAATTTGCTTAGTCTTACGTAATACTTCACTTTAGAGAAATTTGATTAATCTATTTTTATCATTAAGTTACTTACTTTAGGATAACTTTTATCTTTTTTAACAATAAACTGTATTTTCTGTTTTTTTATTTTAAACACTAAACATTATAGTTTAGTGTTTTTATTTTTTCTTTACATTTTGCAAGACATTGAAAAACAATATAATATTAAGTCTTTTCTGTTAATGAAATATTTATCATTTTTACCATTGTGTAGAAAAAGAAAGAACTAAATTGTCCTTTCTTCTTTAACTCTTATTATTACTTTCTTTGCATTTATTATCTCTTAACTTGTTAGCAGTTCCTTACATACTAACCAGGCTCAGATATCTCATATTTGCTCATCCAGTAACCTGGTAACTCAACACCTGCAAAAGTAAATGCCTCCGGTACTTTATATAAGCTGTTTTCGTTGTTAACCTTATCTGTAGAAATAAAGTTAATTTCTATGTTTTTCGTACTTTGATTTATTTTATATTCATATCTTGGTACCCATACCCAATATGCAATCTTGCCATTTGCTTTAGTAACGATGTTTGCCCATTTTTTCTTTGAATAGTCATACCAATTTGCTGGTGCAGGCTTCGATATTGGTGTATCATTATGTTCAGTTCCATCATCATCCCAATAAACATAATAGGTGTTGGCTGGATCTAGATTTGATAAGTCAATCTTAATCGACTTTGTTGATACTTTCTTTCTTCCAATTGGAATATTGTCTTTGATAACACAAATATCATATTCCTGTCCAGGATTTACACCTTCAACATCATGGGGTAATGTACCTGTGTATTTTAATTCCCCGTCAACCAAAACTTTATACTTCTGATTTGCAGTAACATTATTTGTAGATACTGTAATCTTTTGAACATCCGTATTAATAACAACTTGCTCCTGATCATCTGACGATTCTGAAATCTCATACTTACTAATCCAATATCCTGGCAATTCTTGTCCATTAAATGTAAACGCTTCTGGAACCTTATATAAACTACCTTCATGATTTTTCTCGCTCGTTGTGATTAGCTGAACACTTAGCTCCTTTATATCTGGCTCAACCTTATATTTATATCTTGGTATCCATACCCAATATGATGCTTCATTATTATTTATTGTAACTATATTAGCGTATTTTTTCTTTGAATAATCATACCATCCGTCTGGAGCAGGACCTTTATCAATTCTGTTTCCAATTTGCATATTTTCACCGTTATCATCAAATGTTACATAATACGTTGATTCTGGATCCAAGTTACTTGTATCAACTACAACTGATTTTGTACTTACATCTGTTCTTGCTAAGATTTTACCATCTTTAACAATGCATACATCATATCTCTTATTTTCTTTCAAATCAGTTAATTGAGTAGGTAAACTTCCTGTATACTTTAATACTCCATCTATGTATACTTGATAATCTCCAGATTCTATTTTATCACAGCTGATAGTTATTACATTTACTGATGCATTTATAGCTATTTGTGGACTTGAGTTCTCTGATACTTCATATTTACTCATCCAGTAGCCTGCTAATTCCTGATTTGCAAATGTGAATGCTTCTGGTACTTGATAATTCGAAGCCAAGCTTTCTGTTGTTCCATCTTCCTTTTTATATTCATTGGTTGTACTTATAAATCTTGCATCTACAGTTTGATTCGATTTAGTTATGTATGAATACCTTGGTATCCATACCCAATACGCAACTTGATTTCCTGTTACCGTTACTATATTTGCATACTTTTTCTGACTGCTACTATAATCATACCAATTTGCTGGAGTATCTACCCTATCAATTCTGCCTGCTATACTTTGATTTCCATTCTCATCATACGTTACATAGTATGTAGATGTAGGTTCCATATTTGATAAATCTGGGGTTTGCATGAATACATCTCCAACCTTTTTGTAAGTTGTGCTTTCTGGAGTTTTATCACCTATATCTGTTGCTCCATCATCATCTTTATTTATGTTTTTCTGAGATATCTTTGTAAATTCTTCAGGTAATCTGTAATATACATATTGTTTTCCACTTGCACCGCTTGTGTAATTTACACCTGCTGTATAATAAATTGTTCTGCTCTTTTCGTTTATTATATATACATCTGTTGTATTAAGCTCTTTTAGAGTTGTATCTATACTATAATTATTGTCACCATAATTTAAATCAACTAAGCCAATTCCATATTTTGATTTTAAATTTCTCTTTAACTTACTTACATTTATTACATAGTAGTTATCATTATCATTTGGATTTTTTACAATATCTTTTGATGTTTTAGTTACATTTTTCTCACCTTGATATATGTTTAAGAATGATTTATCACCAGTATACTTCGGTCCAATTTTTGATGTATCATCTGAATCATACACTTGTGAAATTGACTCTTTTAAGACTGTGATATCATTTTTCAACTTTGTAAATTTATCAGTTTCACTAACTGTTTTTATATTTACAATACAGGGAATTGCAATCATCATAAGAACAACAATTGTTACAGCCATTGCAACTAACGTTATACCTGCCTCACTTTTTCTATTAGAGTTTGTTATCATTTATTTATAATCCTCCACAAATTTAATGTTATCTTTGCATCATTTAATATTTTAAAATTATAAGTCATGCAAACTGTTTTTAATATTATTTTATGAATTTCATTTTTTATTAAGCTTTAAGATTAATTAAAATTTAATAAAAATTAAATATCATAAAACCATTGAGAAATCAACATTTTAAGCGTTAGTGTAAAAGACGTGTAATAAGAAAAAAGCTTTAGAAAATTAAAACATGTTTTTTGCTTTTACTTACAGAGAGTAAGAATTGCAAGAATTTCAATTTTTAATTAATCTTAAAGCTTAATTAAAAAGCAAAAAATAAAATTAAGCTTGAGATTTCAATACTTTGCGAGTTTTTTATATAAATTTAACTAAACTAAACGAATCCACTTGGTCGAATGAACAAGGTACAACAATTATATAAAAATATACTTAATAACTTATAAAGAATAATATGCAAATCTTTCATGGAGGTTAAAAATAGTGACTTCAAAAAGAAATAAAAATATAAAAGAGGAAAAAAGCAACAATAATAAGAAGAATGTAATTTATGTGAATAAAAAAAGAAAAAAAGAAGCAGGAATTACCCTAGTTGCAATGGCTGTAACAATTGTTGTTCTTATGATGATTGCAATTCCTTGTATTGTAAATATAAAAACCGTTAGTGAAACTGATAAATTTACAAAGTTAAAAAATGATATCACAGTCTTAAAAGAGTCAATTTCACAAGTGTATGATTCAGATGATACATCAAAAATTGGACCGAAGTATACTGGTGATAAATCATTCTTAAACATATATCAAGGTGAGAAAAATGTAACTAAAACATCAAAAGATATTGTAAAAAATCCAAATGATAATGATAACTACTATGTAATAAATGTAAGAAAGTTAAAGAAAAAATTGTCAGAATACGGAATTGGTTTAGTTGATTTAAATTATGGTGACAATAATTATGGTATAGATACAACTCTAAAAGAGCTTAATACAACAGATGTATATATAATAAATGAAAAAAGTAGAACAATTTATTATACAGCAGGTGTAGATTATACAAGCGGTGCAAGCAAAAAGCAATATGTGTACTATAGGTTACCTGAAGACTTTACAAAGATATCTCAGAAAAACATAAATCATGTAAATGAGCCAGTATTAAAAAAGGGAATGACACCAATCAAATATGTAAATAATAGCAGAGATACAAAACAAAGTATTGTGGCCACTAGTCAAGATGATCCTGATTGGTACAATTACGAAGAAAAGAAATGGGCAAATGCTAGAACTGAAGATGGAAGTATATGGGTATGGATTCCAAGATTTGCTTATAAAATAAATAAAACAGAACAAACAACTGATGTGGTGTTTGTTAGTGGATTAACTAATAATTATTACGATGAAAATGGTAAAGAGTATGTTGCGAAAAGATGTAAGACAAAAGATGATATAATAGACACAACAACAGGCTATACTCTTCATCCTGCATTTACTAATGAAAGTTCAATAGATTACAGAAATGGTGGATGGGATTCAGAGTTATATGGAATATGGGTTGCAAAATTCGAAGCAGCTTATGCAACAAAAGATGATGACTCAAATCTAAAAGCAAATGTTTCAGCAAGTAAATACAATGTATCCTGTGGAGAATATTACACTCAAAATACAGTTTGGACATCAGATAAAATTGCAACTGAATCAGCAAGAAATCATGTTGATGGAATATATGGTGAAACAAAAACCACGATAAAATATCCAACATTCCAAGGTTCGAGTTATTCAGTAAATTATATCAACATAAATGACGCCTATAATGTGTGTAGAAAAATTACAACAACAGGGAATATATATGGACTGGGAAGTGATGCTGATAGCCATTTAATGAAAAATAGTGAATGGGGAGCTGTTGCCTATTTTAGTAAAAGTAAATATGGAATTGAAAAAAACGATATAGCTGTAAACACTAAGAATTTTGCAAATAACAATGGAACGTATGTATATGCAGCTACAGGCTATAATAATCAAGGAAAAACGTGGGACGATTCAAGCATAACGAGTGGAAATTGGGCATCTACAACAGGAAATATTTATGGAATTTATGATATAAGTGGAGGAGCAGCTGAAAGAACATCAGCGTATATTTATAACACACTGGGAGATGCGGTAAGAAAGAGCTATGCAGCAAGCGCCACTGTAGGTGGAGCAACAAGCACAAAATATGCAACAGTTTACCCAAGTAATGAAACAAGCATAACCAACACAGATGACTTAAGAAGCCAAGCAAATTATGAAGCGAATACAAAAATATATGGAGATGCAATAAAAGAAACATCTACACAAGGAACAGGAATGACATCATGGTATTCAGGTCATTCTAGTTATCCGAGAGGTGAAACACCATTTATGTCACGTGGGGGAACATTCGGAGATGGTAAAGCAGCAGGATTCTTCTATTTCTTCAGACACATAGATAATGGAGTGGCAGGAGTTTATGTTTGCAATAGCATTGATGGATTTAGAGCAGTTTTAGTATAAATAGCCAAATCACATATTATAAATCTATTCATAAATATTAAAAGGTAAGAAATTTATAATTGATATTTTTACAAAAAGTGCGACACTTATTATTGCAATTTATAGTTTAGTTAAATTTATATAAAAAAATGTAAGTATCCCAAATACTTACATTTTTTAATTCACTTTTCATTTTTCAATTTCATTTTTTTCTTTTGCTTTTTTGCTTTTTTTATTATCTTGGCTATAATAATCAGCTATCTTTTTCTCTTTTTCATTAAGTTTTTTTGTTGTTTTATTAACTTCTATCTTATCTTGCATATTTGTTTTTACAAATAAATTATGTTTGTTCATCTTTCTTACTTCACCAGCATAATCAACATCTTTTTCATCTATTGATTTTTCTGCATTCAATAACTCTGCTTTATAATTCTCTGGTAGCATAGAAAATTCAGCGGTTTTCTCATATTCAACATTTTCTGAATCATCAACATCAGCCTCTCCTAAGCTATTAACTAATCTATTAAAAAAACTTTTTATAAAACTCTCTTTAACATTTTCTTGAGTTTCTTGCATCATATTTTCCTCCTGTGTGTTCCCTTATTAGGCAAAACACATTTTTATTATACCACCCATTTATTGTTTTTGCAATACTTCTCTTGTATTTTTTTGTTTTATTTTACCAATTGCTTCAGTTTTATCTTTTTCTAATACTTTGTATATTCGTTCCTTTATTTCAAACTGTTTTTCGTATTTTAACGCCATTATCCATAAGTATATTAGTGCTAATAATAAGTTTAAGTTTTTAAAGTATAAGATCATTATACTTACTGTTGCTGTTATTACTGATATTGATATCCATGATATATCTTGTATTATTTCCATGCTTTTCCTCAACCCATATTTTATATGCAATAATTCTTTTAGTATTTTAGCCCCATCTAACGGATATATAGGTATCATATTAAATAGCATTATTAGTAAGTTGCAGTATAAAATTTGCTCCAGATTTTCTTTTGTTATTATATTGCAAACTGCTCGAAAAAACTCATTCATTGTCTTGGTAACTACTACGCCATTTACTTCACAATTATTTACCATTTCAATTAGTACATAGCAAATAAATGCATATATTAAATTTGCGAAAGGTCCTGCTAATGCTATCAGAATCTTTTTTATTGATATAACATTTCCCTTTTCAATCTTTTTATTGTATTCCATACAATTTACTTTGAAATTAAGTTTAAGTCCATACGGCATAATTGATATAGAATCTGGCTTAAATCCTAATATTACTCCCATAATTAAATGGGCAAATTCGTGCAATATAGCAAATAACATTAAAATAGCATATAATTTTAGGCTATTTGTTGCTAAAAAAATAAGACCAAATAAAAAAATTTTTAAGTCTAGTTTTATATACATTCTATTCTCCGCTTCTTCAAATTTTATTTTTTAAAACTCCAATATGTCCTGTGGGTTAACTGCTACATTATTTCTTCTTATTTCAAAATGCAGATGCGGACCAGTTGACTTTCCTGTTGAACCAGTCTTTGCTATTACTCTTCCTTGTTCTATTTCTTCCCCTTCACTCACCAAAGCTTCACTCAAATGTGCATATAAAGTAATAACATCTTCATTTTCTATTATTATATGAGTTCCATAATCACCATATATTGAAACCTCTTTTACCTTTCCTTTCATCGATGCTTTTACATCTGTTCCTGTATTTACTGCTATGTCTATTCCTTGGTGATTTGCAGATACAACCTCAGTCGCCTCTCTTTCACCAAATCTTGATGAAATAGTCCCTTCCACCGGCTTTATAAAGCTAAAATTACTTTTTATGTACTTTACATCATCTTGCTGATTGCTCGACTCATTCTCATTATTACCACTACTATTTTTCGTATCTCCATCATTGTTTTCATTAGAATCTTTATTTGATAAATCATCATTATTTTGAATTTGATTCTTATCTAAATTATTCTTATCATTTAATAAATTACTTCCATTAGAATTAATTTCTTCAACTGAAATTTTATTATCTGCTGAATTTTTATTATCTATTGAAGCTTTATTATCGCTTATATTCTCATTTATGACCCCTGAATTCTTTTCTCCTGATAAACTATTTTGCTTATCATTAGTTTCGGCATTGACAGCATAATCATCCGCTATATTTTTAAAAACACCATTTATAGTTTGATACACCTTTACAAAATCAGTATCATCATTCATAACTGGCTTTATTTTATCTAATGCAAAACTATATCTTTCATTCACAAAATATACAGCACCGAAAAGGCAAATGCTAACTATAATTTGTAGTGAAAACTTCCCAAACCTAGTTAACTTTCTATCTTGACTTTCATGCGTAGTAATTTCATCAACGGGAATCCTATTTTGTCTCCTATAAGCAACCTCTTCAGCCCTTCTTAATCTCTCTTCCTCACTCAAATTATCCATCAAGAGATCTCCTTTCAGTTCCTTCAGTTAAATATATGTCCATATCAATTATTTATGCAAAAATTTAATCTTATATTGTTTGAAATGCCGCGTTAGCGATTAAGCGAAGCGCGAATGTTTCTTTCTTCCGACAGTTGTTTTTAACTAACGAAGAAAGAAACGAACAAGGCATTGAAAAACAATATAAGATTAAATTTTTGTAATTATAAAAATGTATTGTTTGAAATGCCGCGTTAGCGATCAAGCTATTCGCAAATGGTTCTTTCTTCCGAAAGTTGTTTTTAACTAACGAAGAAAGAAACGAACAAGGCATAAAAAAACACCAACACACTTTCGTGTATCGGCATTTTGTAATATTTAAACTTATTCAACAATTCTAATTATTAGCTTCTTCCCATCGTTGCCATCTATTTTAATTTGTTTTTGCTTTAGCTCTTCTGGAGCATTTTCGCACATTCCGTTATAAATTAATTTATCATTATCATATACATCTATTTCTAACAAATTAAAATCTTTTATTGTCATTTTTGTTTCCTTCTTTTTCTTCTTCTTCAACTCCTGTTGCTACTACAGTTACAACTACTTTGTCATCTAAATCTTCATCAATTACAGTTCCAAAAATTATATTTGCATCAGGGCTTACCTTTTCAGCTATTATTTCGGCACTTCTGTTTATATCATCAAGGCCAATATCTTCACTACCTTTAATGTTAAATATAACGCCTTTAGCCTTGCTTATTTTTCTTTCTGTTAATGGATTTTCTAATGCCTTCTTTGTAGCACTTTCTATCTTGTTTAGTCCTTCATCAGAACCAATTCCCATATAAGCAAATCCTTCATAACTTAGTACTGTTTTTACATCTGCAAAGTCAACATTTATTGTTCCTACTGAGTATATTAAATCTGTTATTGATTCTATTGCTTGTCTTAAAATATCATCAGTTAATTTGAATGCATTTAATATTGATACATCAGAATCTGTATTGGCTAGTAATTTATCATTTGATATTACTATCAAAGAGTTTACATTTCCTTTTAATTTTTGAATTCCAAGGTTTGCTCTTGCTCCTCTAAGTTTTCCTTCAAATTTAAATGGTGTTGTTACAACTGCAACTGTTAGTATACCCCTTTTTTTGGCTTCTTCTGCTATTACAGGAATAGCTCCTGTACCTGTTCCTCCACCCATTCCAGCTGTTAAGAACACTAAATCACAACCATCTAGAATTTTGTTTATTTCTTCAATGCTTTCTCTTGCAGCCTTTTCTCCAACTTCTGGATTTGCTCCTGCGCCTAATCCTTGTGCAACTTCTCTACCAATTTGTAAAGTTTTGCATCCATTTGTGTTTGCTCTTTCAAGAATTCCTTTTTCAGTATTTATTAGATAATAATCTGCTCCTTCGATGTGAGAGTTTATCATTTGATTTACAGCGTTGTTTCCGCCTCCGCCTATTCCTAGTACTTTTATCTTAATTAAATCTTTTGCGTCTTTTTGTAAATTTTGCTCAAACACTTGCCTTTTTCCTCTCTTTCATCTATTTATTATTCATCTTCATTTTCTTCTTCGGTTACTTTTATATGAACATCTCTTAATTGCTTATCAGTTACTTTACTTGGAGCATTCATCATAACATCTCTTGCCTTCTTATTCTTTGGGAATGCAATTACTTCTCTGATATTATCAGTATCAGCTATAAGCATTACCATTCTATCAAGTCCTGGAGCAATTCCAGCATGTGGTGGTGTACCATATTGAAAAGCTGTGTATAAAGCTCCAAACTTTTTCTTTACATCTTCTTCAGTATAACCTGCTATTTCAAATGCTTTTACCATAATTTCAGGATTATGATTTCTAACCGCTCCTGATGCGACCTCATATCCATTGCAAACCAAGTCATATTGATATGCTAAAATATCAAGTGGATTCTTCGTTTCAAGTGCTTCTAATCCACCTTGTGGCATTGAAAATGGATTATGATTGAAGTCAATTTTTTCTTCATCTTCATTATACTCATACATTGGGAAATCATTTATCCAGCAAAATTTATACACATTTTTTTCGATTAAGTCAAGTCTTTTTCCAAGTTCAATTCTGACTAAACCTGCAATCTTTTGAGCTGCTTTAAATTCATCAGCTATAAAGAATATACTATCTCCTGCTTTTGCACCTATCTCTGTTTTTATTTCGTCAGAAACAAATTTTGATATTCCACCTGTTAAGTTATTATCATCATCAACTTTTACCCATGCAAGACCTTTTGCTCCTGCCTCATTTACTGCAAATTCTGTCATTGAATCAAAGAATTTTCTTCCTTCTTTTGCACCATTTGGAACTACTATTACTTTAATTGTTTTTCCTTTAAACGCATTAAACTCCGTATTTACAAATAATTCTGTTGCATCTTTTATAATTAATGGATTTCTTAAATCAGGTTTATCAATTCCGTACTTTTCCATAGCCTCTCTATAAGGAATTCTTACAAATGGACCGTCATCAACCTTCCAATCTGTGTGCTCTTTATAAATTCTTGGAATTATTCTTTCTATTACTTTGAATACATCTTCTTGTGTAGCAAAACACATTTCCATATCAAGTTGATAAAATTCACCTGGAGCTCTATCAGCTCTAGGATCTTCATCTCTAAAACAAGGTGCAATTTGATAATATTTATCAAATCCTGATATCATTAATAATTGTTTAAATTGTTGAGGAGCTTGTGGTAAAGCATAAAACTTACCTGCATGCAACCTGCTAGGAACTAGGTAGTCTCTAGCACCTTCTGGTGATGAATTAGCTAAAATTGGTGTTTGGATTTCAGTGAAACCAAGCTCGTCCATCTCTCTTCTAATTGATTTCATGATTTTTGAACGAAGTAATATTGTGTTGTGAATTTTGTTATTTCTTAAATCAAGGTATCTGTATTGCAAACGTAAGTCTTCTCTAACGTTTGAAATATCAACTTTTTCAGAATTAATTTCAAAAGGAAGTGTACTTTTACACTTTCCAAGAAGCTCAATTTTATCGGCTACAACTTCTATATCACCAGTTGGAATTTTTGAATTTTTATTTGATCTTTCTGATACTTTTCCTTTAACTGATATAACAGATTCTTCATATATATTATTCATTTGCTCTTTTAATTTATCATCATTAATAACTATTTGCGTAATACCGTATTGATCTCTTAAATCAACAAACATCATTGAACCAAGGTTTCTAATTCTTTGAACCCAGCCTGCAAGTTCAACTACTTCATTCACATTTTTTATGTTTAATTCTCCACAATTGTGATCTCTATACATTTTAAGCATCCTTTCTATTACTACATCTTATAATTCGTGCTCTTGCTTTTACATATTCACATTATACTAGCTTTACATTACAATTTCAAGACAATTTGTCATTATATTGACTTTAAATCTTCGGTTATGACCTTTGATTATAGCTTATCGTTTCTTTTGTTTTTCTGCTTTGATCTCACCTTGTATTTTTGTTTTATTTTAACTTTATACTTTTGCGCTTTCTCTTATTTTAGCCTAAATTTCCTTATTTCTACTTTTGCCCTACTTTTGCCCTACTTTTTGTCTTACATATTCATATATCATTATTCCAGCAGCAACTGATGCATTCAAACTCTCGGTTTTACCTAGCATAGGAATCTTTACTTTTTTATTTGATATTTCTTGCACTTCTTTTGTTACACCATTTGCTTCATTGCCAATTACAACTACTGATTTTTTGTAGTTAATATCATATATACTATTGTTTGTATCAAGTGATGTTGAAATTATATCGAAGCCTTTGTTTTTTAGTTCTTTTAATGTTTCTACTAAATTTTCTACTTCAATAACGTTTACTCTAAATATTGCCCCCATTGTTGACCTAATAACTTTTGATGAATAGCAATCAACAGTGCTTTTTGAAACTATAATTTGCTTTATGTTTGCTGAATCAGCTGTTCTTATTATAGTTCCCATATTTCCAGGGTCTTGTAAACCATCAAGTGCTAGAATATATTCTGAGTTATAATCAATATTATATTTATCAAGTAAATCTTCTTTAATTTCTTTTTTTTCATGCTCTTCTTTATTTTTCTCACTTTTTTTCATTCCAGAGTAACATTTTTTTCTTACAACAGCAAGTACTCCTTGTGGAGTGACAACATCCGAAAGCTCTTGTAAAACTTTTTCTGTTACTTCTAGTACATTATATTTCTCTATATTATTAATTTCTTTTTTAAGGCTTAAATCAGCGAAAATTAAATATTCTATTTCTATATCTTCACTTATAGCCTCTTTTATCATTTTGATTCCTTCAATAATAAACTTGTCTTTTCTGTACTTTTTTTCTTTAAGCTTTTTTATCTCTTTTATTGTTTGATTGTCTTTACTCGTAATTAACATTTTTTACCTCTTCGTTACACTTTTTAAATTGTTTTTAAGAATTCTTTTATTTCTTGAGTTGCATTTATTTTTTTAACCTTTAGGGTTATATATGGTTTTGCACTTGCTGAAAATTGAATGCCATTTTTATATTTTTCAATTAATTCTTTTATCTTTTCGTGTGAGAGCATAGCATTTTGTGTAAATGTAAATACTATTCCCATTTGAGTTTGCTTGATTTTTGATATTTTCTTTTTGCGTGCTAGATTTTTTATTCTTGCAATTTCAATCAAGTTTGATACCTCAGCTGGCATATCACCATATCTATCAATTATTTCATCAATTACATTTTGAACATCATCTTCATTTCTTGATGCTGCAATATCTTGGTATATTTCAATTTTTTGAGATGAGTCTTCTATGTAACTATCAGGTATATATGCTGATAAATTAACATCAATTGTAATTTCTTCTTCTTGACTCTCTTCCTTATTATCACTATTTCCTTCTGTTTCTTTAATAACTTCATCAAGAAGTTTAGAATACATATCATAACCAACCTGCTCAATATGTCCACTTTGAATCTCACCAAACAAACTGCCGGCTCCTCTTATTTGCAAATCTCTAGTTGCTATTTTAAATCCTGAACCAAACTCTGTAAATTCTTTAATTGCTTTTAATCTTTGAGAAGCATCTTCATTTATCATTTTGTCTTTTCTGTAAGTTATATAAGCATAAGCTTGCTTGTTGCTTCTGCCTACTCTTCCTCTTATTTGATATAGTTGAGCTAGGCCAAATCTATCAGCATTTTCTACAATAATTGTATTCGCATTTGGTATATCAATTCCGGACTCTAATATTGTTGTACAAACAAGTACATTTGATTCTTTCTCAATGAAATGTTCCATTATTTCTTCAATTTGACTACCTGTCATTTGACCATGCGCAAATGTAACTTTTGCCTCTGGTACTAGCCCTTCAATTTCATTAGCCTTTTTTTCAATATTTTCAACATTATTAAATATGTAAAATACCTGGCCTCCTCTTTCAAGCTCTTTTGTGATTGCTTCTTTTATAACTTCTAAATCATATTCTAACACATAAGTTTGAATTGGTCTTCTGTTCTGAGGTGGCTCATATATAACAGACATATCACGTATTCCAACAATTGAAAGTTGCAATGTACGTGGTATTGGTGTTGCAGTCATTGTTAAAACATCAATACTTTCTTTATATTTTTTTATCTTTTCTTTTGCTTTTACGCCGAAACGTTGCTCCTCATCTATTATTAAAAGTCCTAAATCTTTAAACTCAACATCTTTGCTTAATACTCTATGAGTTCCAATTACAATATCAATCTCTCCTAGTTTTAATTTTTGAATTGTTTCCATTTGCTGTTTTCTAGTTCTAAATCTATTAAGTAAATCTATTCTTACAGGAAAATTTTTCATTCTTTCTTTGAACTCTTGATATTGTTGATTTGCCAATATTGTTGTTGGTGCTAGGTAACATACTTGCTTTGAATCCATTGCAGCTTTAAATGCTGCGCGAATGGCTACTTCTGTTTTTCCATAACCAACATCTCCACATAAAAGTCTATCCATAGGTTTTGAAGATTCCATATCTTTTTTTACTTCTTCAATACACCTTAACTGATCATCCGTTTCTTGATATGGAAAATCAGCCTCAAACTCCTTTTGCCATGGTGTATCTTTTGAAAAAGCATATCCTTTAGAATGTTCTCTTTTTGCATACAATTCAATGAGTTCTTTTGCAACAGCCCTTAAATTACCTTTAACTTTTTCTTTAGTTTCTTTCCACTCTTTAGTTCCAAGCTTGTTAAGCTGAATATTCGTTTCTCCACCAATATACTTTCTAACATTATCAAGATCATCAGTTGGAACATATAAAATATCTCCTCCACGATATTTTATTGTAATATAATCTTTTCTAATTCCGTCAATTTCAATTGTTTTAACCCCTGTAAAGATACCTATACCGTAATTTCTATGAACTACTAAATCATTTACTTTAAGATCAGCAAAAACAATCTTTTCACTAGAAGTAAAAGTATTATTTGCTCTTTTTTTATACTTTTTGCTCGAAAAGAATTCTTCACTACTAATTACTAATAAATTAGTTCTTTTATCTTCAAAACCTGTAGAAAGAGCGCCTTCAGTTACAATTATTTCCCCATCTTTAAGCATTACGTCATCAGATTTCTCTGCTTTTATAGCTTCAGGAATTGCTTTAACAATTTTATCTTGATTTTCTTTAGAGCCAGCTAAAACAATCGTTTTTCTCTTCTCTTTTTTAGCATATTCGCACTCTTGTTTTAGCTCATTTATATCGCCATTATTAATTGTAACCTCACGAAGACGCATGTTATTAACAGATTTATCACTTTGTGTTAATTGAATTTGGTAATCTATTTTACCATCAAAATTTTGCAAGTTCAAAATAGCCTCTGGAACAAACTTTTCACGTTCCATAAGCTCTTTTATAAGATTATTATTATCCTCTTTAATGGCTTTTTCTCTTTGCTCTATTTTTTCTTTTTCATCAAGTATAATTGTAAAGCCCTCTAAGTATTGAAGAAAATTTGAACATTCATAAAACTCGTTAAAATATTTATCAGTCTTAACTTTATAATTTCCGTTTTCAATTTGCTCAATATCTTTTCTTATATCTTCAAGAATATTTTCATTATTTTCTTTGTTATAGCTCTTTCTTATTCTCTCGCATACAGTTTCAACATTAACCTCAAGTACTTTTTCATCTGCCGGAAATATTGTGATATTATCACACATTTCTATTGTTCTTTGAGATGATAATTTAAACTTTCTGATACTATCTATTTCATCACCCCAGAGCTCGATTCTTATTCCCAAATTTTCATCAAGACTTATATCAACAATATCTCCCCTAATGCTGAATTGCATTCTACCATCAACGAGGTCATCTCTCTTATACCCAAGAGAGACAAGCTTTTCTTTAAATTTATTTAATTCAAGCTCATCTCCTCTTTTCAAATCAATAACATTTTCAAAAAAAGCCTCTTTTGAAATCATGCTCTGCATTACAGCCTCAATTGTTGTAACAATTATTGAGGCCTTATTTTGATAAATAGAATTTAAAACCTTGATTCTATCATTTGTACTATTTGAACTTTCAGCATCATAGTCATAAATTGAAATTTCTTTTTTAGGAAAAAACATTACAGCATTTTCCTCAAAATAGTTCAAATCTTTTACGATCTTTTGAGCTTGAATTTCGTTATAAGTTATAATGCAAATTTTATTATTGTTATCTTCTTTCATTAAGGATGCAACTGAAGCTTTTGCCACGTCAACAATACCCGATATTTCTAGCGGGTATTGTTTTTGTTTTATTTTATTATAAATATTTGAAGAAGCGAAACTTCGCAAAATGTAATTCATTCTTAAGTACAACTCCTATTTTTGATGTGAATATTATATCATAAAACAGAATAATATACCAGTAATTTTACAATATTTTACTTCTTAGCTTTAAAATTTCTTGCTTAATCTTAAATAACAGTAAGTATTTACCTCATATCCCGTTGTTCATCCATTCTTATAGTTGGCACTATGTTCTACTGTATTCTACTTTGTATATATTTTTTCTTGTTTTTCTAAAACAATTCCGTTGTCAAAAATAATATACTTTTGAGTTCCTAATACTTCTACTTTATTCTTATTAATATATATAACGTCATCCTCAGGTAAATATATAGTTTTGAATTTTTTTGAATATTCTTTCAAGTAACTTTCATTTTTTATATAATTTTCTTTATTTAAGTGGCACAAAATAGAATAATTATTGACAATATTATACCCTGCTGTTTCCTGTATATTAACCTTGTTTTTATCTTCAACTTTGCATGAATTTATATCTTTACCAAATATTATAGCCCCAGCTGAGCTACCCCAAATTTTTCCTTGATAACTTTGTAAACTTTCAAAAAAAGTTGTGTCTTTTATTTCCTTCAATAGTTTATATGTATTTCCTCCACCAATAAATATATGTGTAAAATTATTTAAATTAATATTATTTAGCTCTTTACTCAATTCAATCATTTTAAATTTTATACTATACTTTTTTATTTCATTTTCAAACCATATTTTACAATCGGAATATTTTTCTTTCTCCATTGCTAAAGGAATGTATAAAATATTACTTCTATTATTGGTATTATTTAAGTAAATGTCAAAAATCGGTTCTGCTCTTTTTCCTGAACTTCCCCCACATAAAAAGATTTCCATTTTTATCTTTCCTCATTTCTTTTAGTTATATCAATTTTAGCAGATCTAAGTCTTTTTATAAATTCCTCTTTGGGTAAATTAACATTAATTTTATTTACCAACTCCTGTTGTTTCTTAGGTAATGTTGATAATATATAACTATTGCTATTTCTATTATATTCTTTACTAATAGAACTAAAAAAATATTTTTTTCTTTTAATTCATATTATTCTTTTTTCTTCATAGATTACACTATGAGATTTTTTAGTATTTTAAGAAGAAAATATATTTCAATTTTATTTTTATTTTTTACTTTGTTTTTATTGATATTTGCTAATAGTAATTTAGTTGCAGCAAAATCAGGTCTAAAACTTTGGGCATCAAATGTTGTCCCATCGCTTTTTCCTTTTTTTGTTGCATCTAATCTGTTAAGTTATTCTTCCATTCCATATTATTTAAGCAAATATTGTAATAAATTCATGAAACCAATTTTTAACTTGCCAGGAATTTCTGCTTTTCCATTTGTAATGGGGCTTATTTCTGGTTGCCCTGTTGGTGCAAAAATTACTTGTGATCTTTATAAAAACAAAATTATTAGTAAAAACGAGGCAGAACGTATTCTTTGCTTTACTAATAATTGTAGTCCTCTTTTTATTATAGGGACCGTAGGAATTTCATTCTACTCTAGTACTGAGCTTGGTTTATGCTTGCTTTTCTGCCATATTCTTTCTGCAATTACTGTTGGTATCATTTTCGGAAACAGTAATAAATTTCAGAATTTATTTATGGCACTTAATTTTAGAAGTACAAAAAAATCTTCAAGCTCAAATGAGCCAAACATTGGAAAAGATTACATTCGTAAGCTTAATCATGACATTGGCCTTACTGGTATTGGTAGCGCTTTGTCTGATAGTATTTTTAATGCCATAAAGAGTGTACTTATTGTTGGAGGTTTTGTAACTATATTTTCTGTTATTATTTCAATATGCCAAAATCTTCATTTGCTTGATTCAATTTCATCAATAATTGGAAATATTTTTGATATAAATAAAACTCTAGTCAATGGATTTCTCACTGGTGTTCTTGAATTTACTAATGGACTAAATTTAGTTTCAAAAGTAAACATCAAAAACATTTCAATTAATCTGATTATTTCGTCCTTTTTGATTGGCTTTGGTGGTTTATCTGTTTTCTTCCAGGTTGTTGGTATTGCACATGAAAGTCATGTTTCAACTAAGAAATACCTTTGTGCTAAATTTCTTCAAGGAATTATCGCAGCGCTCTACACATTTTTATTACTAAGCACTCCTTTTTTTAATTTTAACTTATAGTTAAAGTTCTATTTAATAAATTTCTTCTTGTACAGCTTAGCTTTTTCTACATTGCCTTTTATAGTTTGTATCAGTAAAGCAAAAAACAGTATAGACATTAATCTATACTGTTTTGATTTTTTATATTGGTAGCGATGAGGAGATTCGAACTCTTGACACTTCGGGTATGAACCGAATGCTCTAGCCAACTGAGCTACATCGCCGTTTGACAATGTTTATTATACAAAATTATTTTTGCATTGTCAACCAATTTTCACATTTTTCTTTTAATAGCTTTCTTTACCTTGCAGAATCGCATTTAATTTTTTACTTGACGTACTAATTTTTTTACAAGTTGCATTTACTTTACAGGATTGCATTTATATTTTTACTTAACAACCAACTTTTTGATCTTTTCCTTGCTACGCTCTATTCTTTACAACATTTTTACAGTTTGGTCTAGTATGGCGCTTTGACCTTTTGGTATGGCTATTACTTGAAATCTTGAGGTTGTGTTACCAAATTTTATTTCAATTATGTCTCCTACTTTCACTTCATAGCTTGGTTTCACTACTCTACCATTCGCACTTATTCTTCCGTTATCTGCCGCTTCGTTGGCTACTGTTCTTCTTTTTATTATTTTTGTAACCTTTAGAAATTTGTCTATCCTCATTTTTTTCCTTTCTTATTTTGGTTTTAATTCTTGTCTGTTCATATAATTTTTTTAAACCCGAATATAACTGATAAATCATCATACACTTAAATTAATTTTTTTCTCTTAATTTTGCTTTTAAATTCTAATAAATTTTAACTTCTTTATTTAATTCCGTTGAATATATATATGTTTTATCCACTTTTCTTTTTAATGATTTTTCTAGTGCTGTTTTATACATTAATAACTGATTTTGATATCTTTCTTTTAAAATTTCGTCATTTATGTTTTTATCTGTCTTATAGTCTACTAATATTAGTTCATCATTTTTGTTTATGTAGTATAAATCAATTACTCCCTGTACTAAAACATCAGAATGTTTGTATTTTACATTCATATAGAATGCTTCTTCTTTGTGTATTTCCTTAGCTTCCTGTAATTCTTTAAATAAGTCTGATTTTATATAGCTTTCAATTATACTCTTATTTTCTAGCAAGAACTTCTTTTCTTTTTCTGTTACTGTAAGCTTCTCTATTGTTTCTTCTATATTACAATTTTCTATCTTTTGCATTATTAAATGAATTAAGCTTCCTTTTTCATTAGCTTTTAATTTTTCGTCTTTTTCATCTAATATAAATTTTTTTATATTTGTATTGTTATTTATATTACTTTTTTCTATTTCATTTTCATCTTTTAAATTATCATTATTAATATTTGCACTAGTTACATCTTTATTTATGTTTTCACTGATAATTTCTAGTTTGCCGTCTTTATTTATTTTCATTGCTTGATTTTTTAATGCTGTTACTGAGGTCTTTCCCGGTATATCTTCTGATGTTTCTTTTGGATATTTCCAAGTTAGTAATTCATCAACTTTTTTATATTTTTCTTTATCATATTTATTTAAGTCTTGATCTAATAAAGTCTTTTCATTGCTTTTTTCCTCTTTTTCTTCATTCTTCAAACTTTCTTTATTTACGATTTCAAATTTTACATTTTGCTCTTTGAATCCTTCTGAAAACTCTAATACAAGTTCAATCCAATCTAGATATCTGATGTACTTTTCAACTAAGCTTGGATTTATTTTCTCTGGTTTTTCTACTGGATAATAACTTTGAATTTGAGACGATATCTTCTCAATATTTTCTTTTGCTTTTTTATCGCACCCTACAATTATTAGTTTTTCCTTTGCTCTAGTTAGTGCAACATATAAAACCCTCATTTCCTCTGATATCATTTCTTTTCTTGCTTTCAAATTTATTGCTTGCTTTGTTAGGGTTGGATATTCTATTAATGCTTTTTTGTCTATAAAATTAACCCCGATTCCCACATCTTGGTCATATATTATTTTGTCTTGCATATCTTTTAGATTAAACCTTTTTCCGGCATTTCCTATTATGCATATAGGAAATTCGAGACCTTTACTTTTATGAATACTCATTATTCTTACTACATTATCATTTTCACCAATTATTTTGGCTTCTGTAAATCCTGATGATTTTTTGCTTGCTACCTTTTCAATAAATGTTATAAAATTGAATATGCCCTTGAAACTAATTTTTTCATATTCTTTTGCTTTTTCGAATAATTTTCTCAAGTTAGCTTGTCTCAACTTACCATTAGGCATTAATCTCACATAATGATAATATCCGGTTTCAGAATAAATTTTCCATATAAACTCATCAAGTGGAAGTTCCTTTTCAACTTTTCTGAATTCATCTATTAATTGTGCAAACTCTTGCACTTTCCATTTAAGCTCTGATTCTTCCTTATCTTCTAGAACTGATTTTACTGCGTAATAATAAGCTCCAACATTTTTATGTAACCTAATTTCAATTAATTCATTGTCAGAAAATCCTCCTATTACAGATCTCATAACAGTTACAAGAGGTATATCTTGTAATGGATTATCTATAATTTTTAGTAATGACATTATTGTGTCAATTTCTATTGAACTTAAATAATCTTCTGATGTATCTGTGAATATTGGTATTCCCTCTTCTGTTAGTTCTTTTTCATATACTGGAGCAGTTACACTTGGGCTCCTTAGCAAGATTGCAATGTCTTTATATTCTATTCCCTGTTGATTTAGTTCTTTTATTTTTTTTGCAATCAGCCTTGCTTCTAAAACAGCCTTGTCTACTGCTATTTCATCATCATTCTCAATCTCTTCATCAATCTTTTCTTTTGTATTTTTTTCAATCCTTGCTTTCGTATTTTCATCATTCTTCTCTTTTACATTTTCTCCAGCCATATTTTCTTGAACTTTAGCTATATTAGAGAATGCCCCAATAGTATTTTCTGAGCTTTCAACATCTTTTATATTTTTAGATGTATCTTCTTCAATTTCTTGATTTTCTGTTTCTATAACATATATTTCAGTCCTACAATCAATTTTTGGTTCATCAAAACTTGCTGCAAAATTTAAGTACTCATTTTTCGTATAGTCTATCTCTCCAAGCTCTTTGCTCATAATGCTTTGAAAAACAGTATTTACGAAATCAACTACATTTTCTCTACTTCTAAAGTTTTTGTATAATAAAATTTTGGTATCATCTTTTAATTCTTTTTCTGTACCATTTGCAGGCTTGTACATTTCATATTTATTTAGAAATAAGTCTGGTCTTGCTTCTCTGAACCTGTAAATACTTTGCTTAACATCTCCAACCATGAAAATATTATAGCCATTTGAAACACTTTTTAAGATTTGTTCTTGAACTAAATTGCTATCTTGATACTCATCACACATTATTTCTTCAAAATCATATTTTTTAGCAATCTCAGTTTTTGTTCCATCTTCATTTATAAGTAATTTTAATGCTAGATGTTCAATATCTGAAAAATCAACTACATTTTTTTCTCTTTTTCTATCCGTAAATTCAGTTTTAAATTCATTTAGAAGTTTCTGAATTATTATTAAAATCTTTTTCATTGATGTTATATCAAGAATTGCATCATCTGAACTGTAGCTATATAATTTCAAAAGCTTTTTCTCAAAATCATTTTTTACCGAATCTCTAATTTTTTTAGCTTTTTCTTTTAGCTCTTTCTCATATTCATCTAATTTTGATTTTCTTGGCCAATCATTCTTCTCCTTTGAATTAATTTGAAAGAAAATTTTGTCCCAGCTTGAATAATCAATTGTCTGATAAAACACTATCTCTTTTTTTATATTCTCATAAAAATCAATCAGATTTTGGTTTCCTTCTAGCGTCTTTTTTGCTTGTTCAAGATTTTTTAAATATCCTTCAATTGTACTCTTAGTATAATCAATTATTATCTTTCCCCACTTTGTATCTGAGAAATCTTTTTCTTTTATATCATAGTCTTTTATTGCATCATCAAGCCACTTTTCTGGAAATGGTATACTTGCAATAAAATCATACATTTTTAAAATAATGTCTTTTAGAGGTTTGTCATCTTTATAGCTTGTATACATATTTAGCAAAAGCTGAAAGTCCTCATTTTCACTTTCATAATTATCTTCAAATACCTTTTCAATGGCTTCCTCTTTCATTATTTCAATTTCGGTTTCATCACCAACCCTAAAGTTAGCACTTATTCCAAGCTCAAAAAAATTATTTCTTATAACGTCAAGACAAAATGAATGAATAGTTGAAATGTGAGCGCGATTTATTAGATTAATTTGCCTCTGTAAATTCTTATTATTGGGTTCTTTGTCAATTGCCTCATACAGTTTATTTAATAGTTTTTCCTTCATTTCTGAAGCAGCTGCATTGGTAAAAGTTACTACTAGTAACTTGTCAATATCCACATTATCAACAATTACCTTGTTGATAATTCTTGATACAAGTACCGTTGTTTTTCCAGATCCCGCAGCTGCTGCAACTAAAATATTTGCATTTTTATTTTCAATCGCTTGTTTTTGTTCTTTAGTCCAATTCATTTATTAATCTCTTTTCATTGTTTTCTTATGTGCAAATTATAGCAAGAAAATAGCAAATTTTCAACAAAAAATATCTATGTTATAAATTTACATATTTTAGTCCATATTTAGTTATAAAATATCCGTTATTCTAACTATTCATATAGAAAAAACAGAGTACTACAGATGTTTAATTTTAAACTATTTTTCGTCATTTTTTATACCATTATTATAACTTTATTTGATACATATATACCTAATTTTTGGACAAACTATATTAAGAAATTTTGAAAGGAATTTTGAATTTATGAATAAAGATGATAAAAATATCCAAGACACCTTGCTCAAAAATAACAATAAAATCAGCCCTTTGGATTCAAAAGAAAATAAGAAATCAAACTCTTCTTCTAATGATACAATTAGTTCTGAAGGATCTAATAGTGAGGCTGAACATCCAAGCATTTCATCAGATGCTTCAAATACTGGCACAACTAATAACTCTAACACTGACAATAATGCTTTAAATGTTTCAAAGAACAGTACAAAATCTACTGAGAACCACTCTTTAGATGTAATTGTTTTAAATGAAATAAGTGAAGTTTGTCAACTTGCAATGTGCAATATCTCTTATTTGGCAAATATTATTTGTGATAATGAAATGAAAAAGACATTAGTTGCAATCTATTCTCAATACTCTAATATTATCTTGCAAATTAATCAGAGATTTGAAAGATATGGTGAAATTCCTTCATGTGTTTCTATTAAGCTAAAAATGATGGGACTTTTAGGTGTTAAAACAAATACATTGAAAGACAAATCAAGTTCTCATGTCGCTGATATGATGCTTCAAGGTACTTTGATGGGAATTATAAAGTGCCAAAAAATTTTAAACAGTGAAGTTGAAATTTCCAAAGATACTAAAGATTTACTTATAAAGTTTAATGATTTCCAAAGAGAAAATATGCAAAAATTAAATGCTTACCTTTAAGGTAAGCATACTCAATTTTATATGAATAAAAGATTTAATATTATATTGTTTAAAATGTCGCGTTTAGCGATCAAGCGTAGCGCGAATGTTTCTTTCTTCCTACAGTTGTCTTCGACTAACGAAGAAAGAAACGAACAAGACATTGAAAAACAATATAATATTAAATCTTTTTTTGTTTCAAAAATTTTAGCAATCTTTAAATATATCTTTTTCTTTTATATTATTTCCATTTAGGAATTCTTTTACATTCATTCTTTTTGAATTTTCTGCCTGTAATTCAAGTATTGATAAAATAGTATTATTTCCAGTTTTCACATATAAACCTTTTTTCTTATCTGCAATAATTATTTCACCATTTTTATAATCTTTTAAATTATTAAGCTCTGCATTTTCATTACAATTGATATCACTGGCAACATCTGCTTTCCATATTTTTATTTTTTTGCCATTGTAAAAAGTATATGTTCCCATTATTGGGTCAAGTCCTCTTATTAAATTCTTTAGCGTTTTTGCATCTTTATTCCAATCTATTTTTGACATTTCTTTTTCTAGCATTGGTGCTAAAGTGTAATCGTTTCCTTGCTTTTCTACATGAAGCTCTTGTTTTATTAATTCCTTTATACCTTCTTGTTTATCTTTTTCAATATTTTTTGCTGCTTCTTCAATTTTTTCTACTGTTCTTACTAAAAGCTCTCCTCCGATTTTTGATAATCTTTGCCAAAGCTCTCCTGTTGTTTCGTCATCTGAAATAGATACCTTCTCTTTTAAAATCATGTCTCCTGTATCCATTCCAACATCCATAAACATAGTTGTAACTCCAGTTTCTTTTTCACCGTTTATTATTGCCCACTGAATTGGAGCTGCTCCTCTATATTTTGGTAATAATGAGCCATGCACATTAATCGCTCCATATTTTGGTATATCAAGTACTTCTTTAGGTAATATCTTTCCATAAGCCACAACAACAAGTAAGTCAGGTTCAAGTTCTCTTAATTGATTTATAAATTCTTGGTTGTTTTTCACTTTTTCAGGTTGTGAAATGTTAATTTGCTTTTCTTTAGCAAATTCTTTAACAGGTGATTCAATAACCTTCATCCCTCTTCCTTTTTTTCTATCGGGGTTAGTTACCACAAGTTCTATCTCATTTTTTGTATTATATAACGCCTCTAGTGATTCTCTTGCAAAATCAGGGGTTCCCATAAAAACAATTTTCAATATAAAAGCCTCCCATTATTTTTCATTTTTATTCTTTTTCGTTGCTATTATCATTATCTATATACTCCATTGTGCCTGGTTCCATTCTATCAACAAATAACACACCATTTAAATGGTCTATTTCATGGCATAATGCTTGTGCTAGAAGGTCTTTTCCCTTTACAGTTATTGCTTTGCCATTTTCATCATATCCTTTTACTGTGACTTCTTTAGGTCTAACTACCTTTGCAAACTTATTTGGAAAGCTTAAACAACCTTCTTCAACTTCTTGCTCACCTTTTTCCTTTACAATTTCTGGGTTGATTATTACTATCGATGGTGTTCCATCATATAAAGTATCAATTACAATTATTCTTTTTAATATTCCAACTTGAACAGCTGATAAACCAACACCGTTTGATTCATGCATAGTTTCATCCATATCTTTTACTATTTCTCTGATTTTGTCATCAAAATTTTCAACAATTCTGGATTTTTTTCTTAAGATTTCATCACCTTCATATCTTAGTTCTCTAATTGCCATGTTTTAATCTCGTATAATAATATTATACTTACTCCTTTCTATAATATATTTTTTCAATAACTCTGATTACCTATTTCCTTGATGATTACCTGTTTCTTTGGCCCTTTTTTATTCCTTTTCTGATGTTATTTCTCTAATTTTTTCTCTTTGATTTGCATTTTCTGATATATAGTTTTTAGTTTCATACTCTGTAAAAATAGTTTCATTGTGGATTTATAACATATTATTTGGGTTTAGTTCCACACATACTCTTGATGTTTTTGTTTTAAATTTGTAGAATTCTATCAACATATCATTCATTAAATTATTAATTCTCTCATCATATTTGCACTTGATTAAAATTCTCATTCTGTATCTATCTTTTATTTTATCAATTGGATTTGGAACTGGGCTATATAAAAGTACTCCAAATTTTTCGTTTATAATTCTTTGCTTTAAATAAAAATGTAGTTTTTTTGCCACATTTTGTAATTCTCTTTGGTCTTTTGCAGACATACTCACAAGTATTATATCGCAAAATGGCGGATATTTCAACTGCTTTCTTATAGTGATTTCTGTGTTATAAAATAAATCATAGTCTTGAGATTTTGCATATTCTATAGAGTAATTCTCTGGATTGTATGTTTGAATTATAACTCTTCCTTTTTCATCTTTTTCTCTTCCAGCTCTTCCAGCAACCTGAGTTAATGTTTGGAAGGTTTTTTCATTTGCTCTGAAATCTCCTAAGTTTATGTTTGTATCTGCGGTTATCACCCCTACTAGTGTTACATTTGGAAAATGATGTCCTTTTACAACCATCTGAGTTCCTATTAAAATATCAATGTTCTCGTTTCTAAATTTATCTAATATTTGCTCATGTGAATTTTTCTTTGTGACTGTATCAACGTCCATTCTAATTGTAGTTGCATCTGGAAACATTTCTTTTACTTCATCTTCTAACTTCTGAGTTCCAGCTCCAAAATATTTTATGTTTTTGCTACCACACTCAGGGCATATATTCACTGCTCTTTCTTCATAACCACAATAATGACATTTAAGCATATTTTCATTTTTATGGTATGTTAGTGTAATGTTACACCTTTTACATTTTACTGTATATCCACAATCTCTGCACATAACAAATGTTGAAAATCCACGTCTATTTAAGAAGAGTATGGTTTGCTTTTTTATTTTAAGATTTTTTTCAATCTCTTCTTTTAGTTTTCTGCTAATCATTGATTTGTTTCCATTTGCTAGCTCTTCTCTTAAATCAACAATTTCTACCTCTGGCAATGTACTTTCGTTTGCTCTCTTTTTTAATGTAAGCAATTTAATTTCATTTTGCTTTGCCTTGTAAAATGTTCTCATACTTGGAGTTGCACTTCCTAAAATTAATGGAATATTTTTGTTTTTTGATATATATTCTGAAACCTCTATTGCATCATATTTTGGAGTAAGCTCCGATTCATAAGATTCATCATGTTCTTCATCTATTACAATTAAACCTAAATTTTTAACAGGTGCAAATATAGCTGATCTTGCTCCTATTACTATTTTTGCTCTTCCCTCTTCAATCTTATTCCATTGATCATATCTCTCTCCTACTGATAATTTGCTATGAAGTACTGCTATATTTTCTTCACCAAATCTTGCAACAAATCTATTAACTGTTTGAGGAGTAAGTGATATTTCTGGAACAAGCATTATTGCACTTTTTCCTTTTAAGATTGTTTTTTCAATTAATTGCAAATATATTTCGGTTTTCCCAGAGCCAGTTACGCCATATAAGAGATATTCTCCATTGTCTTTTACACTATAATATGCAATCTGCTGCTCTTTCGTAAGTTCTAAATCTTTAGATTTTTCAATGTTTTTGTTTATAAATGGATTTCTTTCAACTTTAGTTGGTACTTTATCAAGGTAGCCTTTTTTTACAAGAGTGTTTACGATCGCCGGTGTAGCATCTGTAAAAAGTTCAATATCTTCTAAACTCACACTATCATTATTAAGCATAAATTCTAGTACATCTTTTTGCCTATCTGATTTAATAATCTTATTTTCTATATCACTTTCTATTTCTTCTCTTGTTTTAAGTAAGCTAATACAATTTACAGTTTTATCTTGTATTCTATTTTCTACTTTTTTAGTAGTTCTTCCTGGTGGTAGCATCAACCTCAAGCAATCAGCAATATTACAAAAATATCTGTGCGCCATCCACTTAGCAAGTTCAATATAATCATCAGCAATCTGCTCTTTTTGAAGAGCAGCAATTTCCTTAACTTGATAAGGTGAGGTTTCTTTTAGCCCAACAACAATTCCCTCCTCTAAATCTTTTTTATTGCCAAATGGCACAAAAACTCTAGAACCAATTTTTATATTTAAAAAAGTTGGAACTTCATAGTCAAATATTCTATTAAGATTTTTTACACTACTATCTATTATAACTTCTGCTATCATTTTTAGCTCTTTCTATGTTGTATTTTATAGGCTCTGATGCAATTTTCCATTAACATTGCAACAGTCATTGGACCAACTCCACCAGGGTTTGGTGTTATAAAAGATGCTTTTTCTTTTACATTATCAAAATCAACATCTCCACAAAGTTTACCATTTTTATTACGGTTTGTACCAACATCTATTACAACTGCATTATTTTTCACCATATCATCTGTAACAATATTTTCTTTTCCACAAGCTGCAATTATAATATCAGCCTGCTTTAGCTCATATTTTAAATCTTTTGTTTTAGAATGACATATTGTTACAGTAGCATTTTTATTTAGCAAACATTCAGCCATTGGCTTACCTACAACGTTGCTTCTGCCAATAATAACTGCCTTTTTGCCATTTAAATCTATATTATATTTTTCAAACATCTTCATTATGCCATAAGGTGTACATGGTATAAAATTTGGTTTTCCCATATTTAGCATGCCAATATTATAAGGATTAAAACCATCAACATCTTTATCTTTATCAATTAAAGCTGCAACTTTATTTAAATCAATTTGCTTTGGAACTGGATACTGAAGCAAAATTCCATTTATAGATTTATCATTATTAAGCTTAACAATTAAGCTTTCAAGCTCACCCTCTGTAACATCCTTTTCTAGATGAAACTCCTCAAAAGCAATTCCAACCTCTTTGCAAGCCTTACTCTTTATATTAACATATACTCTAGAGGCCTCATTATCGCCACAAAGAATAACTGCAAGCTTTGCTTTAATATTCTCTTTTTTTACCTCATTTGCAAGACTTTCTCTTATACTTTTTGCAAGCATTTTACCATCTATTAACTCTGACATAGCCTAACTCCAATACAATTTTATTTTGCAAAGTATATCATACATTCAATTTATTTTCTATAAAACAGAGAAACTTTTGAAAACATTTTTTAACACAAATTGCATTTACTTTACAGAATTACATTTAACTTTTTACTTGACAACATTTTCTTATCAATTGACCAATATTTTTTCATAAATAAGAAAATTTAATATTAACTCTTTTTAATTTGTAACCTAATTTATTTCATAAACACTCTGTAACACGTTTTACAAAAAAACTCTCTTATGAATTTATACTTTTTAGTATTTTCATAAAAGAGCTTTTTAATATTTTATATTGCTTTTACTTATAACAAGTTTCTATTTAAATTTTTGTTATGCCTCTTATTACATATTTTTTCTGTAATTTATAAAGCTTGCTATTGCAATTGCACCTGCAACTATTACTAATGCTGATACTATTAACCATGTGTTTGAACCAGTTTGTGGAATATCTTTTTTAGCTTCAACATCTAGTGCAACAATTGGGCATTTGTCATTTTGAACTTGAGGTCCTTGCTTTCCATTTTCTTTGTAATCAATTGTAACATTCTTATTTGTTGGTAGGTTAATGCCTACTATCTCACTATCAAATTGATTATTTAATTTTAATCTATATGAAAAGTTTGCTGTTTGACCTGGTTCTAGTTTTGATATTTTCCAAGTTATTGAATTATCACTTTTATCAACTGTAGCAGTAACCTCTCCAATCTCTGGCTTTGTTAATAATGCAAATCCAAAATTATCAATTATATTCTTTGGAAAATAATCTTTTATTACAATATCAGTTAATTCATATTTGTTTTCTGGTGTAACAGTTATCGTTTTTGTTTCTTTTAAATCTGTAAATATTTTATCTGTAACTGTACTCTCAACATCATTATCAGTAACATAGTATACAGGACCTGCTGTTGGGTTAGCCTCTGTTCCAAAAATTCTATTAGCAACTTCTTTATATGTTGGCTTTGGTTTTTCTGTTGATATTTGAATTTCTTCATCTTTCATATTAATTAATAGTGACATTACAGTAATGCCTTTATTTGCTAGGCTTGTTAGTTCATTTTTGGTTGGAACAAATACTTTATCATCATAAGCGCTCTTGAATCCTTGGTAACCTTGAGCTTTTTCTTCATCTGAATAAACCTCAGGAACTACTCCAGAAGCAACATTAGGAATAGCATCAGTAAATACTATGATGTATTTTTGCTTGTTATCAGTCTTTGTTGTATTAAGCATTTCTTCTGCTTTTTTTAGCCCAACTTCAAGGTCTGTTTGTGAACCCATTTTGCTTTCTTTAACAGCTTGTAATGCCTTAGTTACATCATCTTTTGAAGAAGCTAAACCATTAGTTCTTGCAGCTGCGTCATCATCAGTTCCACGTTTTGAAGTATCAGTACTTGTAGCAAATTCTACAACGCCAATTTTTATATCCGACTTAGCTTCAAATAATTTATCAGCTAACTTTTGTGCAGATTCAAGAACAACTTCACCTCTGCTTTTTTTAGTAGCTGTTTGATCAGTTTCATTCTTGTTTTCATTTGATGAGCCTTGCTCTGCTTCGTTTACAGACATGCTTCTTGAACCATCAATTAAAAATACAACCTCTCCAGCTTTTATAACATCCTCTGTTTTAGTTTCGTCTTTAATCTTGTCTTGATTATTTGTAGCTGTTAATTGAATATCTATTGTTTTATTAGTTGTATCAATTTTAGTCATTTTCTTTTCAAAAGTACCATATTTGCCAAAAGTCATTGAGCAAACATTATTCTCAACCAATTTCATTGTAGCATCACCACTAGCAACTGGTGAACCAGCAAATACACAGCTTGAAAATAAAAATGCTAAAAAGAAAATCATACTTGTTTTTAAAAATTTCTTCATTTTACTTTCCTCTCATTTTTACATATTTTTTACAGAATCTGCAAAATAATACGCCCTAATTACTTTTTATAGTATACCATCATGATTTACAAATTTCAACAAATATTATAAATTTTAAATAAAAAAATCGAGATTGCATTTAGCTTTTCACTTGATGTAAAAAACCTCGGAAGTGTTGAAACTTCTGAGGCTTTTAAATTTTTGCATAAATGCAAATTATCTCTTACTGAATTGTGGAGCTTTACGAGCTTTTTTAAGACCGTATTTCTTTCTCTCTTTTTCACGTGGATCTCTAGTTAAGAATCCGTTTTGTTTTAATGTAGCTCTATATTCTTCTCTGTTTGCTTCATTTAAAGCTCTTGCTATACCATGACGTACAGCTCCTGCTTGACCAGCAAATCCACCACCTGTAACTTTTGCAACTACATCATATTTTGATAATGTGTCTGTTACTGTTAAAGGTTGTCTAACTATAACTTTTAATGTTTCTTCACCAAAATATTCTTCAATATCTTTTCCATTAATAGTTATTTTTCCTTTTCCTTCTGTAAGTCTTACTCTTGCTATTGAGCTCTTTCTTCTGCCTGTACCTAAGAAAACCTCTTTATTTGACTTAGCCATTATATGTTCCTCCCTATCTATTTATTAGAATTTCCATTCTTCTGGTTTTTGAGCTTGATTCTCATGCTCTGCACCTGCATATACTCTTAATTTAGTAAGCATTTTAGCTCCTAATCTTGTATGTGGTAACATACCTTTAACTGCAATCATCATTGCCTTTTCAGGGTTATTAGCCATCATATCTTTAGCTAATGTTTTTTTCATATTACCAATATATCCAGTAAAATGAGTATATTCTTTTTGGTTTAATTTATTTCCTGTTAAAACTGCTTTTGAGCAATTTGTAATTATTACGAAATCTCCAACATCTTGATTTGGTGTGTAAATAGGCTTGTGTTTTCCTCTAAGTAACTTAGCTGCTTCAGCTGCAACTCTTCCTAGTGGCTTATTTTCAGCATCAATTATATACCATTTTCTTTCAACTTCATTCTTCTTAGCACTATAAGTAGTATTATTCATGGTAAAATTTCCTCCATTCTTAATAAAATATAAATAAAAATAATATATATGAAACCTTTAAAACCAACCGGGGAATTGTTCTAAAAGTCATATTTACTACTAACGCTTTATCATTTTATTACAATTTTACATAAAAGTCAATAGAATTTTCGAAATTTACTTGACTTTTAAACTTATTTGGTGTATTATTGAAAAGTATTTAAAAAGAAGAAGTCTTCACTTCTCACCTTCACTTTTTAGGAAAAGGTTTTATAATTACATATTATCGCACATTCATTTGTGCTTAATGTTTTTATAATTTGAGAAGTAGATTGGCTTATAAATACCAATCTTTTTATTATGTTTGGAGGTGTTTTCACATAAAACAAGAATTACTTATTAATGAACAAATTAGAGCTGATAAAGTTCAGGTTATTGATGAAAATAATCAAAAGCTAGGAGTTTTAAGTTTAGATGATGCACTTGATTTAGCTGCTGAAAAGAAGCTTGATTTAGTACTTGTTGCACCTAATAATTCTCCTAAAGTTTGCAAGATTATGAATTATGGTAAATATAAGTTTGAGCAATCTAAAAAAGAAAAAGAAGCTAGAAAAAAGCAGAAATCTTTTGAACTTAAAGAAATTAGAATCACACCTAATATTGATAGTCATGATTTTGATTTCAAAGTCAAAAATGCTGAGAAGTTCCTTTCAGATGGTAACAAAGTTAAGATTACCCTTAAGTTTAGAGGTAGAGAAATGAACTACGTAAAACAAGGTGAAGCTGTACTTAATAATTTTATTACTTCTCTTGATAGCGTATCTTCTGTTGAAAAGAAGCCTCTTCTTGAAGGAAAGAATATGTTCATTATATTAGCACCAAAGTCAAAATAACATTGTAAAAATATGATTTACTTTAACTTATTTAATCTAATTAAAGTAAATGTACATATATAATTAACTATTATAACTAATTATCGTATAGCTAAATATAATTATCTTAATAATATGTTATTGTGTTATGTATCTTAAATTATAAATTAATATTAATTGCAATGTTTATTATTTATTAAGTTTATAAAATTAGATTATTCTAATTTATATATAAATTACAATTTTACAAGGAGGATATTGTTATGCCAAAGTTAAAAACAAACAGAGCTGCAAAAAAAAGATATAGTTATACAGCTTCAGGAAAAGTTAAAAGAACAAAGTCTAATAGAAGACATTTATTAGCTAATAAAACAAATAGACAAAAAGCTAGTGGAAGTGTACTTAATGCTTATGTTGATAGCACTTCAAAAAATCATGTAAAAAAACTATTACCTTATGGTAACTAATTCAGAAAAGGAAGGTGAATAAAAATGGCAAGAGTTAAAACAGCAATTATTACTAGAAAAAAGCATAAAAAAATATTAAAAAGAGCCAAAGGTTATTTTGGTGCTAAGCATTACAGATTCAGACAAGCTAAGCAACAAGTTATGAAATCAGGTGCTTATTCTTATGTTGGTAGAAAAGATAAGAAAAGTGATTTCAGAAAATTATGGATTGCTAGAATCAATGCTGCTGCTAGAATTAACGGTATGACATATAGCACTTTAATTAATGGTTTAAAGAAAGCTAATGTTACAATTAATAGAAAAATGTTAGCAGATTTAGCTGTTAATGATGAAAAAGCATTTGCTGAAATTTGCAAAGTTGCAAAAAGTGCAAAATAGTTTTAATGAAAAACAATTTTATTTTAAATAATTTATTTGTAAATAATTTATTTAAAAGTAAAAAGAAACATACTTAAAATTAAAGCCTTTTAAGTACGTTTCTTTTTTTGTTCAATTAAATTATATGGTACTCCCCATTCTGAAATTTAACTCTTAGTTCTTCTCTAGTATCATTTAACAGTTCTTTATATAGTTCATCTGAAATATTGAATTCTTGAAAATCTTTTCCATCTGATTCTCTAGTTAGAAAAACATATTTTTCGTCATCTCCAATTTCATCAACTATATATGTTTCTCCTTCTCTTCTTCCTAACTCTAATTCACTATTATTTTCTTTTTCCACTTCATTCTCCTTAAATATTTCTACAAATTGTCCTTTTGATTCGTCATTCAATTGGTTTGAATTTTTCTCATCTAGTTTGTTCGACGATTTATTTGAATATTTTGCATATAGTTCATTCTGAAATTTGTTTGAGTATTTTGCATTTATCTCGTTTTGCAATTCATTTGCAAAATTTCTTGTGAATTCTAATAATTTATCGCGGTTTTTATTAAAAAAATTTGATAAGTTTAAGTCCATTCTTATTTTCCCTTTCATTTTATTTGCCGCTTAAATTTTTATTTCATTTTTAAGTTAACTTTCATTTAAATTTTATTTAATTTTTATTTAAATTTTATTTAATTTTCAATTAAATTTTTTCTTTAACAGCTTGCCTTGTCAATTATTTTCTATTTAAATTCACTTCTGTTGCTAGATTTGTTATATAAGTTTATTTACTCTTATTTCCATCTAGGTCTATCTTAACTTCTGATTCACTTATTTCATTTCCATCACTTTTTATGTAGAATGATGTTTTGTTTGTATCTGTTCTAAGAATTGTTGCTCCAATTTTTTCAATTCTTGATATTGTATATTTATTTGGAAGTCTATATGAATTGTTTTTACCTACCTCAATTACTGCATAATATGGCCTTACTTGCTCTAAAAAACTTTCTGACGAACTTGTGTTAGAACCGTGATGTCCAACTTTTAATACGTCAACTTTTTCCCATTTTCTTGAATTTTCAGTTTCTTTTTCGGCATCTCCCATAAATAAGTACTTTGTTTTTCCATAGTTTATTTGTATAACTATTGAACTGTTGTTTTCACTATAATCTCCTTCGTTTTGAACACTCATAATTTCGCAATTTGCATCATTTATTGTGAATTTATCACCTATTTTTGGGTTCTCTATTTCTAAATTCTTTTTCTTGGCTGCTTTAACTACATTCTGATAGTTCTTTGCATCTTCTCCAATTTTGGGCATAAATATTTTTCCAATTTCAAGTTCATTAACTATATCATCAAGTCCACCTATATGATCTTCATCTGCATGAGTTCCGACTAAATAATCAATTTTTGAAATTCCTTCACTTTTCAAAAAATTTGATATATTCATTCCGTCTTCATTATTGCCTGCATCAATAAGCATAACCTTGTCTTTCAATTTGATTAATGTAGAATCTGCTTGTCCAACATATAAAAACAGAATGTTAAGATTGTCATTTTCTAAATCAACATTTTCTTGAACATCCCCCGTTTGCATATACACTATATTTCTTGTAGTGTTATTTGTATTTTCACTTTGAATAGAGCTTTTTGCGGTTCTGTTTTGTACGATGTCTAGATTAAATCTTGATGCCAGTAGTAAAATAACTAATATGATTAGGCTTGCAATACCTTTAACTTGTCTTTTATTTAATTTTATTCTTTTCTTTTTCATAGTTCTGATTATAGCAAACGAAATCTTTCAATTCAACAATTTCTAATATTGATTTTTAATATTGTTCTTTAATAATAATGCAAGCCTTTTCTCATACAAGTTGCATTTACTTTATAGAGTTTCATTTAATTTTTACTTGACGATAATGATTCAAATAATAGGAAAAATTTTAATGATTTAAATATTTAAAATGTTTTAAATATTTAGAATGATTTAAATTAAATGTTTTAAATGATTAAAAATTAGAAGATAGTATAAGTTAACTAACTTATTTAATATAAATAATTATCTAATTTAAGTGACTTAAGTGATTTAAGTAATTTAAATAATATTGATTTATTATAAACAGAAAAAGGGTGTTTTTATTGATCGCACCCTTCTTTCTGTTTAGGAAAATAGGCTTTAACTGACTTTATTAGTCAACCTTCTTTGTTTCGGAAACTACTTGATTCTGATGGCCTGGAAATCTATCATATCCATTCTCATCATTTTTTCTGTCATGAAATTTTTTTAAGGTTTCATGTACGTTTTCGTTATTCCGAGTGGTATCCCAATTAGCAGCCATTTTGCTTTCCTCCTTATGTATAAAAATTTAAACTGCAAATTTATTTTATCACATTTACATAATATTTTCAAGTAAAAGTAAACATTTGCTGGCACAAATTACTTTTTTAAATAAAGATTACTTTTTCATCCGGCATCTGGCCACAATTTACATTTAATTTTTTATATTATGCACGTTTTTAATTTTTATGCTGTTTTTAACTCCAGTCTTAATTTATCAGCTATCATCGCTATGAATTCAGAATTTGTTGGTTTACCCTTATCAGCTGATACAGTGTAACCAAATATGCTCTCTACTACTTCTTGGTCTCCTCTACCCCATGCTACTTCTATTGCATGGCGTATTGCTCTTTCAACTCTCGATGGTGTAGTATTGTATTTGAATGCTATTTCAGGGTAGAGTTGTTTTGTAATTTGGTTTATCATGTTTATGTTATTTACCACCATTATTATTGCTTCTCGTAAAAATTGATAACCTTTAATATGTGCCGGCACTCCTACCTCGTGTATTAAATTTGTTACTAATGCTTCTAAATTTTCCTTGTCTTTCTCATCGTCAATTGTTATGTATTGTGCTTTTATTTCTCTTGCTGATGTTGTTATCATCTGTTTTTTTAATTCTTCTGGATTGTAATTTTTTATTTCTTTTATTCTTTGAATTAATAATGTTATATCAAATGGTTTAACTATGTAATAGTCTGCTCCAAGTGCTATAGCTTTTTGAGTTATTTTATCTTGTCCTACAGCTGATACCATTAAAAATATTGGTCTTTTAACTTGTTCATTTTCTTTTATTCTTTCTAATACTCCTAGTCCATCTAAATGTGGCATAATAACATCAAGTAAACATACATCTGGTTCTTGTTTTTCAATCATTCTTACCGCTTCTTCTCCATCTTTTGCTATACCAATAACATCAATCTCCTCATCCCCATTTAGAAATTTTTTAAGTGTTTTTGCAAAATCAATATTGTCATCTGCAATTAATACCCTTATCTTTGCGTTCATTAAAACATCCTCCTATGTTTGTTATATTTTTCCATTTGATTATAATTGTTTTTTTTATAAATTGCAAGTCTTTTTTCTATTTTTTTCCACTTTTGTGTAAAAAGTGGAAAAACTTTCCCATTATATAAAAAGGGAAAGGTTTTATATTATATAGGAGGAAAAAAATTTTATATTATATAGAAGGAAAAATCTTTTCTATTATAAAAAAATAAAAAAGAGTTCTTCTCTTTCTTATTTTTTCTTTTCGTATAATTTCTGTTAATCTTAATTGGTCTAGATTGTTCTTATTAATAAATTAATTTATTAATCTTAATTGTTTTAATTAATTTTAATCATTCCTAATAATTTCCACATTCCCTTTTCTTCTGGTAAATCTTTAAAAGTAATTTGTTCCTTTGTTATTGGATGTACTATTGTTAGCTCATAAGCCCATAGGCATATTTGTGTACCTTTTCCTCTTCCATGGTATTTGGCATCTCCATATATTGCATGCATTCTGCTTGATAGTTGCACTCTAATTTGATGATGTCTTCCAGTATGTAAATCTATCTTTAGAATTGATAAATTTTCTCTTTCATCATAATATAGCACTTCATAATCTAGGATTGCCTTTTTTGCATTTTTCTTAGTTTCTTTTACTACATAGCTTGTGTTACTTTTTTCATCCTTCCAAAGATAATCTTCTAATGTTCCTTTTTCTTTTTCCATCTTTCCGTTTACAATTACTAAATAATGCTTTTGAAAAGTTTTGTTTCTTACTTCTTCACTTAGTCTTGAGGCAGCTTTTGATGTTTTTGCAAAGACCATTACCCCTCCCACGGGCCTGTCTAGTCTATGAACTAATCCTAAATATACATTGCCTGGTTTATTATATTTTTCTTTTATGTAATCTTTTACTATTGATAACATATCTACATCTCCAGTTTTATCTGCTTGAGATGGTATATTACACATTTTTTCAACTACAATTATGTGATTATCTTCATATATTACTTTCATATTTTAATCTTCCAATTTTATTTCACTCTAAAATTTTTCTATTCTTCCCATTTTGCAAATATTCCACATGGTAATATGTTTTTTGAGTTTGTTTGATTTAAGCCTATTTCTCCATTTGAGAATTTACCATTAAGATTCTTTTTTTCGCTTGCTTTATCTATCTCATTTATCGACTTTCTATTGCTTGCTTCTTCGTTCGCATTGCATTTTGCTTTATTTTTTGTTCTCTCATTCATTTCTTTTTGCATATTCATTCTTAATATGTTTTCTAACACTTGACTAGATATTCCCGTTGTATATGAGTTTATTAAAAAGAATAATGGTTTGTCTGATAGAACCCTCATGCATAGCCTTACTAGGTCTTCTATGTTATCTTCAAATTTCCAAACCTCTCCATTTTTCCCTCTTCCATAAGATGGTGGATCCATTATTATCGCATCATATTTGTTGCCTCTTCTTATTTCTCTTTGAACAAACTTATTTACATCGTCAATTAGAAATCTTACTTTTTTATCTTGTAAACCTGATGATAATACGTTTTCTTTAGCCCATTCTGTCATTCCTTTTGAACTATCAACATGACAAACTGTAGCTCCTGCCGATAGGCAAGCAACCGTTGCTCCACCTGTATATGCAAACAGATTTAAAACTCTTATTTCTCTTTTTGCATTTTTTATTTTGTTAATCATCCAATCCCAGTTAACAGCCTGTTCAGGAAATAATCCTGTGTGTTTAAATCCCATTGGTTTTATATTAAACGTTAAGTTTTTATAGTGAACTTGCCATGATTTTGGCAATTGAGTTTTATAACTCCATTCCCCTCCACCAGTTTTTGAACGTATATATCTTGCATTTGCTTTAGACCATTTTTCAGGATTCGTTTTCTCTTTCCATATAATTTGTGGATCAGGTCTAATTAGTACTATGTTGTCCCATCTTTCAAGCTTTTCACCATTTGCCATGTCTATTATTTCATAATCTTTCCAATCTTTTGCTACTTCCATTACTTCTCCACTTCTTTTTAATTATTCTTTTAAATCAACGTTAGTGTTGCTATAAAATTATTTAATAACAAAAATAGAGCAACCTGTCCTAATATAAAAGTTATTATCAATATAATTATCATTTTCTTACTCATCTTTCAAATCCCCCTACAAAAATTATATGCAGGTTTTATTTTTCTTATGAGTAGTTTCGTATGTCATCTTTTTACATTTTTCTCTGTCAGTTCTTCATTTATTCCTCTTACATTTGTTTTATTTTCTCTGCTAGTTCTTCGTTTATTCCTTTTACCTTTGTTAATTCTTCAATGCTAGCTTCTTTTATTTTTTCTATACTTCCAAATTTCTTTAAAAGCTCTACCTTTTTCGCTGTTCCAATTCCTTTTATATTATCTAGTTCTGATTTTGACATAGATTTATCTCTTAGGAATTTGTGATATCCTATTGCTGTGTCATGAACCTCATTTTGAAAATTTGTAATTAAGTTAAATATTTGCTCTGATATTTTAATTTCTTCTCTATTTTCATCCATTAGCGCTCTTGTCTGATGTTTATCGTTTTTTACCATTCCATAAACTTTTATCTTTAAAATAACACCTAACTCATTTTCTATATTTTTTATAGCCTGCTTCGTTGCTCTTATTTGTGTAATTCCTCCATCAGATAAAATTAGGTCTGGCAATCTGCCAAATCCAGCATTTGCTTCATACTTTTCCTTTATATCAGCTTGTAAGTTTTCAATTTTCTTTGCTGTTTCTTCCAGGCAAATTATCATATCATTTTCGTAAATTTTTTCTAAATCAATTGAGTGTCGTAATCTTCTTGTAACTGCTTCTTCCATAGACTTTGGATCATCTTGTCCATAAACCGTTTTTATTTTAAATCTACGTGATAAATTCTTTTTTATCATTCCATCTATCATTACGCACATTCCTGCTACCTGGTATTCACCTGATATGTTTGATATATCATACGATTCTATTTTTCTTGGTAAATTTTCAAGTTTCAATGTATCTTTTAAATCAACTATTACATTTTTGTTAGCTTTTTCTTTATTATCTAATGTTATTTTGGCATTATTCTCTGCCATCTCTATTAATTTTATTTTCTCACCTATTTTTGGAATTTTAATTTCAACTTTTTTTCCAGCCATATTAGTAAGCCATTCTTCATATAATTCTCTTTCATCAAAATCATTCCTACACATTATTTTACTAGGAAATATTGTTTTAGATGAATAGTATCTTTCAATGAATTCTGAAATAATGTCTTTATCATCTTCATCATTTAAACCTTTAAAGAAGAAATTATCTCTTCCTATCATTTTGCTGTTTCTTATATAAAAGATTTCTATACAAATTTCTTGTTCAGACCTTGCTAGTCCAATTATATCAATATCATTTTCTGATATATTTGAAACCTTTTGTTTTTGTGATATTCTTTCTGCTGCTAGCATCTCGTCCCTATACATTGCTGCCTTTTCATATTCAAAATTTTTTGAAGCATCCTCCATTTGCACTTTAAGTTCTTTTATTACACTATCTATTTTTCCATCTAATATTGATATGATTTGGTTAATTCTATTTCTGTAATCCTCAACAGAAATATAGCCCATACAAGGCCCTGAACATTTTTTTATATGATAATTTAGGCATGCTCTATCTTTATATTTGAATGACTTGCATTGTCTTATTTGAAATTTTGTTTTTATAAATTCACACATTTCTTTTGCTGCACCAGGGTTTGCATAAGGTCCAAAATATTTTGCACCATCATTTAATTTTCTCCTTGTAATATATACATCAGGATAAAGGGCTTTTACATTTATTTTTATGTATGGATATGTTTTATCATCTTTTAAGAGCACATTAAATTTAGGCATATTCTTTTTAATAAGATTGCATTCTAGTATCAACGCTTCTTGTTCATTTTCGCAAACTATATATTCGAAGTGATCTATTAATGCAACCATATTTAAAATACGCTGTGTCTTTTTTGTTTTTCTAAAATATGATGTTACTCTTCTTTTTAAAGAAATTGCCTTTCCTACGTATATTATGTTGTCATTCTTATCATGCATTATATATACGCCTGGTTTTTGAGGCAATTTCTTTAGTTCTTGTTCAATATTAAACATATTTAGTTCTTTCTTTCTATCTGTTCAAAATCATCTTGTTTGATATAAGTCATCTATTTCTTTTTTTACTCCTCTTAAAGCTTCTACAGCTCTTCTTTCTTCTGTTCCACTATCTCTTGCAGCTTGAAATATAGATCTATTTCTATCTAAAACATCTGGCAAGGTTAGTGCTTTTTCAATATCATCTCCAAAAGGATTTACATACACAGTTCGTGATGATCCTTGGTAATAATTACTTACTACATTTACTACTTGATCATCTAAATATGCAGCTGCAGCTATTACACGCTGATTTACAATATCAAGCACATATATATAATCACTAGGAAATTCATCCGCAACCTGTAATTGGTTTTTCTTTACCTCATCTTCTTTTATAAACATATCATCAACATAAACCAATTCTCCACTTTTTCTAAAACCATAATTTACAAATCTTTTACCTGATAATTCCACGATTCTTGTATCTTTTTGTCTAATTTTAGCATAGTTATCCGGTGTTCTAGCATTATACTCATCTAATAGTTCTCTATAAAACTCTTTATTCTCAGTATAGTCCCTTGCACCTCTCTTAGATTCTAATTCTTCATTCGCCTTTTCTGTAGCATCCTCTTCAACCTTTATGCTATTTATAGACTCAGGTTTACTTGAATTTTCGATTGTACCGACTTTAATTTCATTGCTATCTTTTGACTTTTCATCTGTTGACATTTTTTCTTTTTGATTTTGCTGCTCCTCAATTTTAATCTCGTTATTTGGCGCAGCTAAATTCTTAGTTCTACTTATGCCTATAGCTGCAGCTCCACCTACAAGCGCAACTAACCCAATCCTTGCCAAAATTTCAATAGTCTTTCTCTTTTGACTTTCATATATATCTTCAGCTTTATCCCATAAATTTTCATTAATAGGATTTCTAATGTTTCTATTCTCTTTACTTTGGTAACTTAAAAGCTTCTTGTATGGACCCCTGAATATATTTTGAGTATAAATATAAGCCTCTTTGTTAGCTTTCAAAATTGTTTTATCATCTATATGCTTTCCATCACGTCTATATTGACTTATTATGCCATTAAAATATTCTCTTTTTATTTTTTCCAAACTTTGCTTCTTAAACTCAAATTTTTTAAATTTCTTATCATCATATACAGAATATTGATTCTTTTCATTCTTTGGCATAGACTTTTCCTCCAGTATCATAATATACCCAAAAGAAATGATATGTCAACAAATCCATCTTAAATTTCTTCTATTTGTACATTATTATAAAAGTGCTTTATAATTTCTTCATAATTTGCTCCTTCCTTCGCCATACTGTTTGCTCCTGTTTGACTCATTCCAACACCATGACCATATCCCTTAACTTCAAATTTTATAGTGTCATCTTCTACATCTATTTCAAACTGTGCTGATCTTAAACCAAGAATCGTTCTTACCTCAACACCTGATAATTTTAAATTGCCAACTTTAAGAACCTTTACCCTATTAGATTCAGTATATTCAAGAATCTTAATTGCATCCGCATCATTATAATTAATTCGAAAATTTTCGTGTTTAGCTTTTATCTTTTTCTCAAATTCCTCCTTGGACATTGACACCTCTGATAAATACTGAGAATAAGCATCTTCCCCCGCAGTCTCTACAGTTTGCAAATAAGGGTAATTTGTACCACCCCACACATTAACTGGAACCTCAGTTTTACCTCCACTATTTGAATGAAAAAAAGCATCTATTGCCTCTTTGTTATATGTAATTATCTTTCCAGCTGTACTATTTACCGCATTCTCAATTTTCCTCCAATACTCATTTTGCTTTTGAACATCCCATTTCTTCATTCTATTTTCTTTTGAAATCCAAGCCTGACAACACTTTGAACTATCACATATATCAGCTCCATCATGCTTTTGATTATTATGCTCAATAGTATAAATTGTATAGGTTCTCGCAACCACCGCTTGAGCCTTTAAAGCTTCTTCTTCAAAACTAGCCGGCATTTCAGCTGAAACAACACCAAGTAAATATTTGTCAATACCCATCTCTTCGATAGTATTAGACTCTGTATGAAGCAATTTGATTTTCCCATACTTTTTATAATTATACATTTTATTTGTGTTCTTTTCATCATCCTTACTTTTCATTATCTCTTCCAAATTTAGGTCATTATTAATATCTTTATCTTTTTGCTCTTTACTCTTATCAATAGAATCATTTTCTATACTCGAAGTAAAACTTTTGGTAAACATTGCCGGCAGCAAAAATATTATAAGAATAAGACACATTAAAATTATTACAATATTTTTCATTTACGCACCTTTTCTTTCTTATACTATGAAACAATTCAAATTAATATAACAAAAACATAATATTATATTGTTTTCAAAAGCCGCGTTAGCGATCAAGCGCAGCGCGAATGTTTTTTTCTTCCGCAAGTATATTTTGACTAACGAAGAAAAAAACGAACAAGGCTTCGAAAACAATATAATATTATGTTTTTGGCTTCGTATTTGTTTTTGAAAGCCGCGTTAGCTTACATGCGCAGCACAAATGTTTCTTTCTTCCGAAAGTTAGTTTTAACTTTTCTTTCTTCTTATGCCTCCTTTAAACCTTCATACAAATTTCTTAAAATCTTCTTTTCAAGTCTTGAAACCTGCACCTGATTCATTCCTAATATTTTAGCTACCTCCTTTTGAGTTTGCGATTTATAATATCTTAAATAGATAATTTGCCTTTCCTTTTTTCCTAATTTCTCAATTTCCTTTCTTAATGACATTTCGCTTACTATTTTTTCTTCATTATTTTCGCTTGTGTTTATTCTGTTTATGAGAGCTAATTTTCCTTCATCATCAATGGCACTTTCTAAAGATTCAGTCGCTTCTGATGATGTTATTGCCATTAATATTTCTTCTTTTTCTACATTCAAATTTTTTGCCAGTTCTTCTATTGTTATCTTTTCGTTTTTATTTTTTTCTTCTTTTATTTGTGCTGATAAATATTTCAGTTTTCGAGATACTTTTATCATCCCATCATCTCTTAGAAATCTTCTTATCTCTCCTATTATGTATGTTACAGCAAATGTTGAAAACATTACGTTATATGAGAAGTCAAATTTTTGTATTGCTTTTATCATTCCTATTGCGCCAATTTGATATATATCTTCCATCTCATAGCCTCTATTTTCAAATCTTCTGCCTATGCTATGTATTAATCCAAAATTCTCTTTTACAATTTCATTTAAGGCATTTTTATCTCCATTTTGGGCTTTAATAATCTTTTTCTTAAGTTCTTCATTCATTAACCTCTCCTATTTTCTTTCGCATTGTGACTTTTGTGCCAAAGCCTAATGATGATTCGACTTTTAAATCATCCATAAAACTTTCCATGATTGTAAATCCCATTCCTGATCTTTCCATATTCGGTTTTGATGTGTAGAGTGGTTTCATTGCTTGTTTTATGTTCTCGATTCCCTTTCCTGTATCTGATATTTCAATTTCAACTGTGTTTTTGAATATTTTAGCTTCTATTTTTACTGTTCCTTCTTCATCATCGTACCCATGAATTATACTATTTGTAACCGCTTCTGATACAGCTGTTTTTATATCTGCTATCTCATCTATTGTAGGATCTAGCTGTGATACGAATGCTGACACTGTTATTCTTGCAAATGCTTCATTTTCAGGTTTGCTTGCAAATTCTAATTTCATTTCATTATCATATATACTTTTCATGCATTCATCTCCTTTTTTTCATTTATTTTAATAATTCTTGAGACTCCACTCATATCAAGTATTCGTTTCATGCTTTTGTCCACATTTTCTATTAGCATATTTCCACCAATCATTTTAGCCAATTTGTATCTTCCAAGAACAAGTCCTATTGCGGAGCTGTCCATAAAAGAAATGTTACTACAATCAAGTATAACTTTTCTAGGAATAAATCTTTCAATTTCATCATCCATTTTCCTCCTTATTTGATCTGCTGTATGCTGGTCAATCTCTTCTGTTAATTTAAATGTTAAAGTTCGTGTTTCTTTTGCGTATGAGCTTGTCACATCTTACCTCCTATTATTTTTAGCTTGTCCTTTAGTTTTATACAAAAAAAAGAACTATAATTATTATAGTTCTTCTTTCCATTTATTTCCATAGGATATTTTGTCGTTTTTTGACAAGTTTTCGACAATTATATTTTAGTTCAGCATGTTTTTTATTTTTACGTTTCTATTTATTTTTACATACTTTTTACTTTTATTCCTGCAATCTTTTAAGTCTTTACATATTTTCTATTTTTACATGCTTTCTAATCTTTTAGTAACATCTTTTAGCATCATTTCATATTTTTCTTTTTTCTCTTTTTCTTCTTTTACTTTTGCTTCTGGTGCTTTTGAGATGAATCCTTGGTTTGCTAGCATTTTTGTACTACGCTCTACTTCTTTTTCGAGTCTTTCTTTTTCACCATGCAAACGTTTCTTTTCTTCTTCTATATCAACAAGCTCATCAAATGGCATAAATAATTTAATATTTTCTTCTGATACTGATACTGCATCTTTGGCAATGTTCGTTTCATTCTCTTGTATAACTATTTCATTTCCAAATGCTAGCTTCTTTATCATTTCTTTAGTCATTTGTAATTCATTGCTGTATTTTTCTGTAACAAATATTAGTTTAACCTTTTTACTTGGATGTACATTCATTGTTGTTCTAATATTTCTAACTTTTACAATAATATTTTTTAGTTCTTCAATAAATTCTTCTGCTTTTTTTAAATCTACATCACTTTTTGTATGATTTTTTAAGCATTCTTCACATTTTTCATTAGATTGTGTTATAGAAAATTCTTTTGGCCAATCTGCTATCATTAATTCTTTATCATTTTCATTTTTTAGATGATTATAGATTTCTGTAGTGATAAATGGCATAAATGGATGCAATAATTTCATTAATGTTTTTAGAACATATTGTAATACAGCGATTGCATTTCTTCTTTCTTCCTTGTTTTCACTATTTAGTCTTACTTTGCTCATTTCAATATACCAATCGCAAAACTCATTCCAAATAAATGAATATAATTTATCTATTGCAACACCTAAATCATAATGATCTATGTTTAACGTAATTTCCTTTATTAAATTATTTAGTTTTGATATTATCCACTTTTCTTCTGGTGTTAATTGTTCTTTATCAATCTCTTCGGCTTTATCAGAGTATGATAATACAAATTTTGATGCATTCCATATTTTGTTTGCAAAGTTAGATGCTTGCTCTAGTTTTTCAGGCATGTATTTTATATCATTTCCCATGGTTGTACCTGATAGAAGTGAAAATCTTAATGAATCAGCTCCATATTTATTAATTATTTCAATAGGATCAATTCCATTTCCTAATGATTTTGACATTTTTCTGCCTTGACTATCACGTACAATTCCATGAATTAGAACATCTTTAAATGGAACTTTATTGGTTAGTTCCAAACTTTGTGTCATCATTCTTGATACCCAGAATGTGATTATATCAAAACCTGTTACAAGTACATTTGTTGGGAAGAATGTTTTATAGTCTTCACTTTCTGTATCAGGCCAACCTAAAGTTGAGAAAGGCCATAGTGCTGAACTAAACCATGTATCAAGCGTATCTTCATCTTGATGCAAATGTGTTGAGCCACATTTCTCACATTTTGTAACCTTTTCTCTTGATACATTAATGTGCTTACAATCATCACAATAATATACAGGAATTCTATGTCCCCACCAAAGTTGACGAGAAATGCACCAATCTTGAATATTATCAAGCCAATTAAAATACATTTTTTCATAACGCTTTGGTACAAATTTTACTTCATCATTTCTAACTGCATCTGCTGCCCTTTTTGCTAGATCTTTCATCTTTACAAACCATTGCTCTGAAATTCTTGGCTCAATAGTAGTATGGCATCTGTAACACTTTCCTACATTATGTTCATAATCTTCTATTGATACTAGTGCTCCAATTTCTTTTAGCTTTTCTACAATTTTATCTCTAGCATCAATTGCTTTCATTCCTTTATATTCAGGAACTAGATTATTCATAATTGAACTATCATCAAATACTTCAATAATCTCTAAGTTGTGCTTAATACCAGCTTGATAATCATTAAAATCATGTGCAGGTGTAACTTTTACACAGCCTGTTCCAAATTCGGTGTCAACAAAATCATCTGCAATTATTGGTATTTCACGATTTACTATTGGAACAATAACCTTTCTTCCTACTAGCTTTTTATAACGCTTGTCTAAAGGATTTACAGCAACAGCAGTATCACCTAACATGGTTTCTGGTCTTGTTGTTGCTACCTCAACATAATCAGGTATATCTTTCTCATTTTCATTTTTCACAATTTTATATCTTAAATGCCATAAATGAGAGGCTTCATCTTTGTACTCAACTTCTGCATCAGAAATAGTTGTATGACATGATGGACACCAATTTATCATTCTTTTGCCTTTATATATTAAGCCTTTTTCGTATAATTTTACAAATTGCTCAAGTACTGCTTTTGATAAACCTTCATCCATTGTAAATCTATCTCTTGACCAATCACAAGAAGCACCAAGTTTACGTTGTTGCTTTTTTATTGTTCCACCGTACTCTTTTGTCCACGCCCAAGCTCTCTCTAAAAATTGTTCTCTTGTAATGTCTTTTTTAGTTAAATTTTCTTCTTTCTTCATCTTCTCAACCACTTTTACTTCAGTCGCAATTGAAGCATGGTCTGAGCCTGGAAGCCAAAGCGTATTGTAACCTTGCATTCTTTTTGTTCTTATTAAAATATCTTGAATAGTACAATCAAGAGCATGTCCCATGTGCAATTTACCTGTTACATTTGGTGGTGGCATCATAATAGAATAGCTCTTACTTTTTTTATTCATGCTAGGTTTAAAGTAGCCCTTTTCCTCCCAATTTTGATATATTTTTTCCTCAAAATCCTTTGGATTAAATTTATTTTCTATCTTCTCCATATTAATTCCTTACTTTCGTTTTATATATTGTAATTAGGTTTTATTCTTCTATTGTTTCATTGTTTCATCATTTTACTGTTTCATTGTCTCATTACTTATTATATTTTATGTTTCGTCTTCTAATCAATATATATGCTATTATTCAACTTTATCTTTTATTAATAATTTTTAACCTTGTTTAAAATGTTCCTACATTATTTTTACCAGTGCTATACTAGAAAATACACTAAGCAAAAAACCTACTATTTTTACAATTAGGACAGTTTTATTTTGATCCTGCTTTGAAAAGTACTGTTTTACAAGCTTTCTTGAATCATATATTAGTGTAACTCCTATTGCAATAATGATTGTTAATATTACTTTCATTTAATCTATCCTTCTGCTTTTATACTTTAATTAAAAAATTCTACAGTAAATTTTGCCTCAAACTCCGCTTGTGGTTCCAATACTTTCATATCAGGCTTTTGTACAAATACATTATTACTATTTATTCTGTCAGCAGTGGATGTCCATGGTTCAAGACATATAAATGGTGCACCTGGCCTCGACCATATTCCAAGGTATTGCCAATCATTATATTCCATTGTTAAAACAGTTTTTCCTGTTCTTTTATTTTTTAGACTGATTTTTTTATTTTGAATTCCTTTTATTATCAAAGCATCATTATCAAAAGTGTGCTCATCTAACAAAATGTATTTATTATTTACAAGTTTATTTCTAGCATATTCAGTACCCACTAGCCCATCTACTAAATATAGAAAGTGCGCTTTATCTTCTTCTTCAGCAAATTCTAAATAATAGTTACCTCTTTTCATGTCATCTGGATCAATTTTGAATGCAGGATGCGAACCTAGCGCAAAAGGCATTTTAACATTACCTGTGTTTATTACCTTATAAATAAAAATTAACTTATTATCTTCTTGGCGATATGTATTATATAACTCAAAGTCAAATGGATATCTGCACATAGTGTACTTGTTACTTTTTAATACATAAGAATGAAAATTATCTAGTTTAGTAACTGGTTCAAACTCCAAGTCACGTGCAAAACCGTGTTGTGGTATTTCAAATGTTCTTCCATTAATAAGAGTTTGTCCTCTTCTAAGTTTGCCCACTATTGGAAATAACACTGGTGCATGCCTCTTCCAATAAGGCTTTCCATTTTCATCTCTAACATTTTCTCCTTGGTGTATTTTTTCAATTCCATCTAGTTTGAAGCTAACTAATTCACCTCCAAAACTAGCTGTAGTCATAAGAGCTCCCATTTGATTATTTCCTTTTTATATTGTTTATCAATTTTCCGTCTTTTGTTTCATCTTCAATATTGTTTAATTTTATGCTACTATTATATTATGTAATCATTAAAAAATCAACAATTTACAAAGAAAAGTCCCTATTTATTAAGGACTTTTCTTTGTAATCTAATTCTATTTTTTTATAGATAAAATTTTAAACTTTGCTGTTGCACCATTTGGTAATAATGCTTCTACAGTTGCGCCTTTTTTAGCTCCAAGTAAAGCCTTACCTATTGGTGATTCGTTTGATATTTTGTTTTGACTTAGGTCTACTTCTGTAGAACCTACAATTGTGTACTCGACATCTTCGTCAAAATCAACATCATGTACTTTAACAATATTTCCAACTTGAACTGTTTTAGTATCAATCTCTGATTCATCAATTATTTTTGCGTGTCTTAATTTGTTTTCTAATTCAATTATTTTATTTTCATTTAACTCTTGTGCTGCTTTAGCTTCATCATACTCTGAATTCTCAGATAAATCTCCATAGCCTAGTGCTACTTTAATTCTTCCTGCAATTTCTGTTCTTTCAGTAGTTTTTAGGTATTCAAGTTGCTTTTCAAGTTTGTCAAAGCCCTCTTGTGTTAATAGCACTTCTTCATTTTCCATTTTGTACTTCCTTCCTAATGTAATTTTCATACATGTTTACGTTTAATGTATTTTTCAATTCTTACTATATTAATTCAAATAATTGAGTTTGTCAATATCTAGGAGATTTTTTTAGAAAGTATTCGTCAAACGCACATGATAACTGTTATTAGTTCCTCTATCAGACATATGTCCTGTATCAATAAATGCCACATAAGCACTTGAAATTCCATTTAGTGAAGAGGTCCAATATCCACTGTCAAATCCTAAGCTAAGGTATCCATGCTCTGTATCATTTCTATCATTTGATATTTCCAATTCTGTCGCAAACGCTGCCAATTCTGATCTTGAAGCCACAAACCATCCTTCATTTACCTTATTCTGTACAACTGCCCACATATCTTCTGTTTCGTTCTTAGCGCCATATCCTCCTTCTGCCCCCTTATTCCATTTTGCAAGCATGTTTATTGTATTTTGTCTTCCACTTCCAAAGCTTTCCGAAGTTTGAGTATTAAAATCACTAATATTATTAGCATTCATGTACCAACGGTAATATGTTTTTGTTGATGTATCGCTTCCATCTACATCTTTTAGTGCCATTACATAAAATCTATCTTTATCATGATTATTACTTTTTTTACCCTTTAAACTTACAACTGGGTGAGTCCCAAATTTTCCAGTGAAACTTTCATTTGAAATATAGTATTCATTTAAATCATTTTTTTTCGTAATATCGTACTTTCCCCATTTAGCATAATAATCATCACTATAAAGGTTCCAAATGCCACTTTTAGTATTACCTTTTGCCATATCTGCAAATATTACACCGTCTACTGTTCCATCTCCTTCAAAATCTGCATAATATCCAACAAATGAATCAGCATTACTTATTGACACCTTGTCAACAAAATCACTTGTTGCAGTATCTATCTGTGAATCATGGCCTTCTAATGTTGCATTTTCATTTGTAACCGCAATTCTATAATTATTTACAGCATTTTTTGCTCTTCCAAATACTCCTGTTCCTGATGTAGCCATTCCTATGGTAATGCCGGCCAGAATAAGCAATATAATTATTGTAATCACTAGTGCAACTAATGTAATTCCCTTTTCTTTAATACAGTTCTTTAAATTTTTCTTATTATGATACTTCTTTAAAATTATCTCTTTATAATTGTTCTTCATTATTTTTTCTCCTACCTATTTATAATAACGTAAAAGATCTAAAATTTCCATCAGTTCGATCATTTGTAACATTTATTTCTTAGTTTATAATGATATTTTTTCATTTTCTTAGTTTTAATCATAACTTTTATCTATTTTGTTTTACCTTATCAACTTTTATCTTTATTGTAACCTGATTTATATTTTCTTTTTCTCCCTGCCAAGTCATTGTAATTTCAGTTGTTCCAAGTTTTTTTGCCTCTACTTTTAATGTTTTTTTAGCAAAAATTTCGTACTTTTGGTTTTGTTCTAATTCTTTTTTATCGTCTTTTATTTCTACAATTCCTGGGTTAGTTTCACTATACCACATAGTAAATTTTCCATTTCCATCTAAAGAAAATTTTCTTTTTTCATTAAGCTCCATCAAAAGTTCTTGATAGCTTACTTCTCCTTCTATATATGCGTCCATGTCATCATGTTTTAAATACCAAAAATACGAATTTTGATTAAAAAAAGGTATAATCATGTTATTAATTACATAATATACACTTGCCATTAAAACTACACTTAAAATAATAATTATTATAGTTTTTTTATTCATATATTTTCTTTCCTTACATAAATCATTTTCTTATTTTACAAGTTTAATCTTTTAAACAATTTCAATGTTCAATATTTTTCTACATCTATTTTCTATCCATACCAAATAGCTAATTCCACTTTTAGGAAATGGAGGATCCCAGTCAAAAGCTATCTGAACTTTTCCTTTTGAAACTGCCTCTATTTTAAATGTTTTTTTGAAGCATAAAAGATATACTTTTGCTTCTTCTAATTCTTTTCCATTATTGTCATGTACTTTAATGTTTTTTTGATTTTCAGGGTCAGTTAGAAACCAAAGTCTTGCCCTTCCATCTCCTCTTAAAGTAAAGTTTCTTACCTCTCCAACTTTCATTGTAAGATTCTGCACATTAACATTTTCTGTATGTATTTTTACCGTATTGGCGTAGTTTGATTGAAATCTAGTTTTTAGGTACCAAAAAATACTTACTGAAAAGATTGCTATTACTAGTAGTATCAGAATCAAAAATATTGCTTTATCTTTTTTTACCATATATCCTCCCTTTTATTTCTTTAAGAGAATTTTGGCATTTTTACGTTTAATTGTCAATATTTGCATTTTTTTGTATTTTTCTTGAAATATGTAATTTAATTTTTTCTAATTTTCATCCTTCCAAATTCATATTGCATGTCTTTATTATTAAAGCTTTTTATCTCTATTCTGTTTAGTCTTACGTACTCTTTTATTTTTTCTCTGTTTGACATTTCTATTATTTCTTTTTCTATTAATTTTGCTTTTGATAAATTGGGGTTTTCAGCAATTATTCTCATTTTCTTTTTTGTTGTTAGCTCAATACTGTTTATAATAATTCCTTCAAAAGATTTGGGATATAGAATTTCTTCATTTAAATTTATTATTATTAATCTTTCGTTTAAATTAAAATCTTTTATATTTTTGAAGTCAAAGTTTATCATCAATTCTGCTTTTTTTAGTGCCTTTCTTTTATTTTTAGATACTGTTATAAAAATATCTTTCTGTTCTAATTCCTTTTCAAAATTAAAAAAATTATCATTGTTTGTTACTACATTTACGACTTTAACTACGCTTGATAATTCTTTAATTATTGTTTTTGTTTCTTCATTATATGTATTTACACAAATTGATATTTCAGGTATTTCATTTCCAGTCTCTTTCCTTATTTTTTCAACAATCTCCCTAAGAAGATATTTCATTATTTCTTTTCCATCTAAAATTCTGTAGTTTATATTTTTTGAATTTTCAACTATCACACAGTCTATTTGATTTTTTCTTAATAAATTTCTTAATTTTTCTTGTGACTTTTCGCTAAAATTCATCACATAAAAAATGTTATTCTCTTTATTCCATACTTTATTGGTATCAAATCTATAATTATACACCAAATTGGTTATGATTGTTTTAAACCAATTTCTTTGCTTTTCGTTACTTTTTCTATATAATTTAACTAATCCAATTTTCATAAAAACTCACCTACATTTATATATGCAGGTGAGTTCTACTTTAGAACAATTCTAATCAATTTTCATTTTTTCTTTTATTACATTCCATACTTCTTTGTTTTCTCTTCCATATTCCCAAAATCCACATCCAGCCAAATCATAATTATTGATAAGGTCTAATTTGTTTGAAATTGAATCAACATCTTCTATCCACATTTTGTATGTTGCTCCATTTTGCTTGTATTCAATGTAATTTTGCTTTGTTTTTTCGTCAAATATTTTTGTGGCTTTGCTTGGTATTGTGACATCTTTCATGTTTACTACTTTGCTTGTTAGTTTTCCATCTTTTTCACACCATAATCTTGTGTAGAAAGGCATTGCCATTATCAATTTTTCTTTCTTAACTTCTTCTTGCCCCAAAAACTTTTTAATGTTTATTTCATCCCAATCATAACCTGCAACAGAACCTGCTGCTTTTGATGAAGCATTATGTTGCTCATAACCTATATATACTAAGTAATCTGAAACATTTGCTAGCGTATTTCTATCATAACAAAGTGACCATGTATCTGAACCATCTGGCTCTGTAACATCAACGCAAAGGGTCATTCCTATTTCGTAAATTCTTGGTGATAATTCTATTATAAATCTTGAATAGTTGTCTTTATCCTTTTTATACATATTTTCAAAATCTATATTGACACCATCAACATTATCTTCTGCCAAATTTTTTATAATATTGTCAATTAATTTTTCTCTATTTTCAAATGATGATAGCATTTGAGATAAATGATCAAGATTAGTCAAATTTATATTAGAAAGTGTTGGCCATATTTTATAACCATTTTCTTTTGCCCATGATATGTAGTTTTCTCCTTTTGTTCCTACATTTGCTTTAATTGACCCATCTGCTTTAAGTTCATAGAATGATGGTGAAACAACATTTACGCCTTCAATCTTTCCATCAGGAGTTGGACATTCTTGATATGGACTATAATATTCCCATACCATGCTTATTTTTTCATTTATTTTTTTGCTCTCAAGATTTTCTCTTAGTACATTTTCATCTTGTAACCCCGACTTTTTAACATATCCCATTGTTCCATCTTGAGTTCTTATTCTTACCCATCCACCAACTGTAAAGTCTGCATTTTTCTCAAAATCTTGAACTACTGTAACCTTTTCTCCTCTTTTAATCTTTACTAGACATTTTGAAAGAGATGTCGCTTTGTATTTTACTTCTTGATTTTTTTTGCTAATTGCTTCTACATATCTCTTATTTAAAGAATCAATCATTAATCTTTTTTTAGAGTCATTATATGTGTATTCGTAATTATAAATGCTTGATAATTCTTTTATAGAAAGATACGTATTTTCGTTTTCATCAAAGCTTTTTTCATCTATTTTTACATAAGAAGTGTTTACATCTATATAGTCACTCATTTTTTTGAATTTTACAGTCTTCGTAGATGATGTTAAAATAACGCTATCATTATCTTCTATTAAATACTCATCCAGAAAATTTTTTATATCAGCTGTTGATATATACGCTTTTCCATCTCTAATTAATATTGAATTTTTTAAATCATTTGTAACGTTTTTGTTATTTATAATAATATTTACCCTGTCATCTTTTGCCTCTTTGAGGTAATTAGGAGCTATATTTATTAAAAAAATTATTATAATTAAAAATATTGTTGTAATAATCGAACGCCTAACTGCATGAAGCAGCTTGGTTTCTTTTTGTTTTCGATTCATTTGTTCAAAATTCTCCTTATATTTTTTAATATATCACATTTTTTTTACTAAGTGAATAGATTTAATAAATTTCTTTATTACAAATTTATACGTAAAAATAACTTTTACTTTTCAAGATTGTTTTTAAATTTTCATTTAATATTACAATTTTTGCTTTTTATTTAGTTCAAATGACACTTTAATTCGTTAAATAACAATTTAATTCATTAGGTAACCATAATAATTTTACTCTCATACAATATATTAAAGGAGGTAATTATGTGTAAGATATTGAGGAAGCTACTTGCTACTTGCTTCATTGGCTTTGGTCTTGGAATATTACTTGTTATATTACTTCCACTTTCAGGATGGCTGTTTTTAATAGGTGCCACTTTGATTTTAGTTGGACTTATATTTTTATGGCAGAAAAGTTGTTAAGTTTTCACTATGTATAATCTCATTTTTAATAACTTTTATGTACATATTTTAAAGGAGGATAAATTACATGACCGTTGTTGTAAAAAAAGTGCCCAATTGGCTTAGAGGATTTGTAAAATTAATTTTTGGTGTAAAAGACAAATAAGCATAAGACTTAAAGTCGAAAATATATATTGAATTTTAATTTTGTTTACAAGACTAAAAGACCAACTTAAATAAGCCGGTCTTTTCTTAATTATTAATATTTACTATCTATAATTATTTCTCAACTTTTGCAGAACGTAAGCATTTAGAGCATACATGCATTTTCTTGTTTTCTCCGTTAACCATAATATGAACTGTTCTAAGGTTTGGTTTCCATGTTCTAGGAGCTCTTCTACTAACATGAGAACGAGCTATACTAATTCTATTTCCGTTTGCTACTGCTTTTCCACATACATCACACTTTGCCATTTTGATGCACCTCCTACGCTTAAATTTATCGAACTATGTTTTATGATATCATATATTTTGAATAATTTCAAGTGTTTTTTCTTATTTTTATGAATAAGTCAAACGTTAAGTATGAACTACTCAAAAATTATTAATCTCTTTTTTTATTTTTTCGTATTTATGCTTTGTTGCCAGTCCCCCTCTTATATGTCTTTCTGCTTTATTTTCATCTAATACCTTTCTCACTTCTATTGCTAAGACGTGATTTATACTTGTTAATCTATCTGTTAAATCTTTATGTACAGTACTTTTTGAGATTCCAAATTTCTTTGCCGCTCCTCTTACAGTATCTTTTGAATCTATAATATATTTTGCTATTGCTTGTGCCCTTTCTTCTATCGAATCTTCTCTCATAAAAATGCCTCCTAAGAATACTTTTGTTTAAGTGTATTCGTTAGGAGTTCTTATTATGAAAGAATTTGTTTTATACCCCAGTCTGTTTTTTCTTTGCCATCCATTAGTACTATACCCATTTCATCTAATTCTTTTCTTATATTGTCTGATGTTTCGTAGTCTTTGTTCTGCTTTGCTATTTTTCTTGCTTCTATTTTTTCTAGCACGTATTTCTCATCTATATTTAATTTTTGAATATATTTATTTTTTAATTCTTTTATAAAATTTTCTGGCTCTTGTGTGAATATTCCTAAGATATTGCCATACGTCTTTTTTAGACTATCAATTGTGTTTTTAAGTTCATTTGCAATTTGCTCTTTGTCACCTTTTTGCTTTAGCATATTGTTGATGTTTTTGAAATATGTAAATAGGTTTGATAATGCTAGTGCTGTGTTAAAATCATCATCCATTACTTCTATGAATTCTTGTATAATCTTTTCTGATAACGTATTATTCTCTTGAGCTTCTTTATTATTTATATTTCCATTTGTTTTATCATTAATGCATTTTGCACTATTATTGGCACTACCTATTTCATCATTTGCCAAACTCTTTTCTCCCAGTTTTTGGTTGTTTTCTAGGTTTTCTTTTATGTATTCTTTCATTCTTTCTAAAGTACTGTAGAAGTAAAATAGATGCTTTTCTGCAGCTGTATAGTCTTCATCTAGTAAATCAATATCTGATGTGTAATGTTTTAAGAACATTACGTATTTTATTACTTCATAATTGTACATCTTTAATGCATCTCTTATTGTTAGTGAGTTTCCTAAAGATTTGCTCATTTTTTCGCCATTAATTTTTACTAATCCACAATGAGACCAGTATTTTACGAATGGTTTTCCCGTGTATGCTTCTGATTGAGCAATTTCGTTTTCATGATGTGGAAATATTAAGTCTTTTCCTCCTCCATGTATATCAATTGTTTCTCCTAAATAATTTAATACCATTGCTGAACATTCAATGTGCCATCCTGGTCTTCCTTTGCCCCATGGTGATTCCCAGTAGATTTCTCCTTCTTTTGCAGCTTTCCATAATGCAAAATCTGCTGGATCTTTTTTATCTTTTTCAAGGTCTTTTCTTACACCATTTAACATATCATCTATGTTTCTGTTTGATAGTTTGCCATAATCTTTGAATTTTCTAACAATATAGTATACATTCCCTTCCTCTGTTGGATATGCATATCCTTTTTTTATTAATCCATCCACAAAGTTTATTATATTATCAATGTTTTCTGATGCTTTTACATACATATCTGGGTCTTTTACGTGTAAAGCTGACATGTCTTTTTCTGATTCTTTTATTTGCTCTTTAGAAAATTCTAATGCATTTTTTCCTAAGGAATTTGCTTTGTTTATTATTTTATCATCAACATCTGTGTAATTTCTAACATATTTTACATCATATCCTCTAAATCTTAAGTACTCAGCTATCATTGCATATACAATTGCTTGCCTTGCATGACCTATATGGCTCAAATCATATACGGTTATTCCACAAGCATACATCTTCACCTTATTACTTTCTAGTGGAATAAATTCTTCTTTTTTTCTTGTAAGTGAATTGTATATTTTCATTTTTCCTCCTTGTATAACAGATTTAAATTTTTATATATTCTTCAATATTTATTTTATTTTTTCAAATAATGGTTCTACGTTCTCAATTGCAAGGTCTTTTTCTATTTTTATCATTTCAAATTTATCTAATTTTACATTTACATATTTTGCAATTTTATTTGCTGTTTCTGGCATAATTGGCTCAAATAGATTTGCTAAATTTGCAATTATTGTCTCACAATTATACATTACTTTGTCAAATTCTTCCTTGTTTTCTTTGAATAATACCCATGGCTTGTTATCGTCATAATATTTATTTCCAAATTCAACAAGACTCATTATTTCTTCAACTGCTTTTTTAAATTCTAGAGTTCCAACATAAGCTTCGAAATTTTTGTAAGTTAGTGTTATCTTTTCTTCAACTTCTTTATCAATTTTATTTACTTTAATGTTTTCTATTCCTTTAAACTTTAGAGTTCTATTTACAAAATTTCCAAGTTTATTTACTAAATCCGAATTTTGCACTCTTTTGAAATCATCTAATGAAAAATTGCTGTCTTTGTTTTCTGGACCGTTATTAATAAAATAGTATCTAATAGCATCTATGTTGTATTCATTAGCTAAGTCTAGAATTGTTATTCCATTTCCTTTGCTTTTTGAAATTTTTTCATCATTTATATTTAAATATTCGCATGATACAATTTTATCAGGACATCTAATTCCATCTTCCATTGCTATATTTAATGCTGGTAGTATTATGCTATGGAAAATGATATTGTCTTTTCCATGAACCATGTATATTAACGAATTATCTCCCTTCCAAAAGTCTTCCCAGTTCATGTTATGTTTTTCGCAATATTCCATTGTTAATGTGAAGTACCCAAGAACTGCATCAATCCATACATACATCTTTTTGTTTTCATATCCTGGTATTGGAATATCTATTCCCCAATCAATATCTCTTGTAACCGCTCTGTCTATTAGACCTTCTTTAAGATATTTCAATGTTTCTTTATCTGCATTTTTTCTCCAGTTTTCATGATTCTTCTCATAATATTCTTCAATTTTTGGTTGTAATTTTGAAAGTAATAAATATAGATTTTTATTTTCCTTCTCTACCGCTTTCGTTTGACAATCTGAGCATATTGCTTCTTTTAAATCTTCTGGTTTTGGATTATATCCACAGTCGCATCCATCGCCTTTACTTATTTTTCCACAGTTAGGGCATTTGAATAAAAGCTCTCTGTCTGCCAAGAATTTGTTGCATTTTGGACAGAATGGTTGCAATTCTTCTTTTTCAGCTATGTAACCATTATCAAATATTCTTTTAAACATTTCTTGAACTTTTTGTTTATGATAGTCATCTTCTGTTTGAGAATATAAATCATAAGAAAAGTTCATTTTTTTAAATGTTTCATTAAATTCCTTATTATAATAGTCTGATATTTCTTTAGGATTCTTTCCTTCTTTTTTTGCTCTCATTGTAATTGGTGTTCCGTGGCAATCTGTACCAGATACATATATTACGTTATCACCTATTTTTCTATGATATCTTGCTAAAAAATCAGCTGGCAATAATGCTACTAAATGTCCTAAATGTAATGAGCTGTTTGCGTAAGGCCATGCTCCTCCCACAATTATATTTTTATTCATACTTTTTCTCCTTTTTCAAACATATTTTCTATCTTTTTTAGCATTAACACATTTATTTATTAATACTGTTTGCATTTGCAAAACATTGATACATTTCTTGACTACTTTTGCATTGACAAAGCATTGATGTATATTTTAATTAATACTTTTTGCAGATTAGCAATAAAGTGTGTGCAATTTTTTCATTATAAGTACGTCAATTATACTCTCTTTCTAGGCATTTGTCTAGATAAACCTTGCTTAAAAGCTTTAGTTTAAGCTTTGCTTCTTCTGATATTTCAAATGAAAATATCTTTTTAGGTTCTGCCCATATTATAAATCTTATTGCTTTTACGATTGACTCGTTTATTTCCATTGCACCTTTATCTTGTCTACCACAAGCATCACATTTGAATCCATTATCTGCAAAGCTGAAATATTTTATGTTTTCTTTTTCATTGCAACAGATACATTTCTCAACAACAGGCCTAAATCCAATTATACTAAGTAAACGTATCTTGAATATTGATAAAATTAAATCTAAATCCTTATCTGATTCTGAAATCATATAGATTGTATTTAATGTTAATTGTAAAATCCTATACGCACTTTCGTTTTCATTTGTTACATCACATACTATTTTTGAAACCTCTGATGCGTATTTTAATTTATCAATATCCAATCTTATATTATAGAATATTTCTATAGGCTCAGAGGAATTTATGCTATAGCTATTTATTCCTTTATAAATTACAAAATCTCCAAAGCATAGGAATTGCGTGCCTGCCATTAGGCTACTCTTTGGCTTTTTTGCGCCTTTGGCGGCACATCCAATTTTTCCTAAGTCTGGAGTTAAAATAGTGCACATTTCATCATTGTCACCCATATTATTTTGTTTTAGTACTATTCCCTTTGTTTTAATAATTCCCATTTTTATTCCTTAAAATAGTTTCATCTAATAAAGCATTTTTTTGCTCATTTATATTAATACTCTCCATTTGCCTTTCAACCTCAAGAAGTTCAAGCATAGTTTTAATATTTCCAGTGTTTTTAAAGGTATTCCATGCAATTTGTTTTATCATAAAGTATCCTTTCTAAGACAGTCACAATTTCATTTTTGTTTGATATGTTTTCTATTTTTCTGTTAGTCTTTTGATACTATTTTGTTTACGATTTTTTGATTGTTTATCCAATCTTCTTTTACTTTTACTAATAGGCTTAAGTTGACTTTCGTATCAAACATTCTTTCAAGATCTTCTCTAGCATAAGTTCCGATTTTTTTTAACATTTGACCGCCCTTTCCTATTATTATACCCTTATGTGAGTTTCTTAAACAATAAATATTTGCATCTATATCATATATATTTTCTTTGTTTTTTGTTTTTCTAAGTTTCATCTTTGTAACTTCAACATATATACCGTGTGGAACTTCATCTTGCAATAATTTCAATGCTTTTTCTCTAATTGTTTCTTCAGCAAGCTCTCTCATTGTTTGGTCGGTATATTCATCTACATCATAATATGCCCCACCTTCATCTAAGGTACTTATTATCTCATCAATTATTGCATCAATATTTTCATTTTTCTTGACTGATACTGGAATAATAGCTGTAAAATTATATAAATTCTTGTATGTATTAATAAGCTCAGCTACCTTCTTTTTATCAACTAAATCAGTTTTATTTATAATCAGTATAGTTTTTTTATTTGCCCCTTTAAGCTTTTCAATTACATCTTCGTCAATACTTTTTTCTTTAGCATCAATAACATATATAACTGTATCAACATCAGGAATTGACTCTATTGCTACTTCACACATTTCTTTTCCTAGTTTTGATTTAGCTTTATGAAATCCTGGTGTATCAATGAAAATTATTTGAGCATTATCTGTATTAACAATTGCTCTTATATTTTTTCTAGTTGTTTGGGTTTTATTTGCGACAGCAGAAACTTTTTCACCAACAAGCCTATTAATTATACTAGATTTACCAACATTTGTTTTTCCAATTACAGTAACAAAACCAGATTTAAAACCTTCCATTATTATTCTTCCTCATTCTCAATCTTTACATCAGCATCAATTGGACAAATTTCAATAAATGTGTTTCCGTCATTCACTTTTATTTCATTGCCTTCTAAATCTTTATACACAGTTTTACCATTTCTTGTGGCTTTCTCACATTTAATTTTTATTGATTTTCCATTTGTTATAAAATAGCCATCTTTTATTCCAACAGTTGACATGGTTTGTCTATCTTTTTGTTCCCCATCTTCAAGCTTTTCATTTTTTATAAATTCTATTATTATGTTTTTGGCTGTGTATGGTTCTTTTGTATCCCAATCTACCTCTTTTATTCCTTTTGAGTATCGTTCATAAGTTTTACTCTCTTCTATATACTTCCATGTAGCTTTATTAAATGTTGAAAATGGAATTGTTATTTTTTTAGCATCTTCTCCATCTATTTCTACATCATCAACTACATATTTTAGTACGCTTGATACACTTGATGTTGTTCTATATTTTTTATCATTTGCTGCTTTTAATATATTTTCAGTTGAAGTTACTGCATTATGAGGTGCTTTTTTATCTTTAACTCTCCAAAAATATTTTGAATCATTCGTAACACCATTTATATTATTTATTCCATATAATGAAATATCAATCTGAGCCTCAGGTGACCAGCCATAGTGTACATATATTGCGTCATTTTCCATTGCATAATCTAGAAAATAATGTCTTGAACTTCTTACTGGTCCTATTTTTGTAACATTTTGACCTTTGAATAATGCCATTAATCTACTCTCTCCACCCTCTGCTATCATCTCATAAACAATATATGCCTTATTAAGTCCTGCATGTGGCATCGCATCTTTGCTGTTATCAATCATTACAGCAATTGGTCTGTCATTGCCTTTAAATATTTCCACACCTTTTTGTTCAACGATTATAGGTTCTTTTTCATCTTTTATTATATCTGTTCCTAGATCTATTGTATTATCTTTTGAAGATTTTACGTATAAATAAGCAACCACTACTGCAAGTGCGATTATTAATATAATTATTAAAATGATAAAAATTGTAAATTCTTTTTTCTTCTTATCTTTATTAGCTCTCATCAGTTTCCTTTCAATATCTATTCTTTTGCTAATTATCCCTCTTAATTACATTTTAAATATTGTAAGTCCATAAATTAATATTACTATTAGCATTCCCATAAAAGCTCCAAAAACAACTTCTGCAAATGTTCTTTTATCATTCATTCTATTTCCTGCAACTAGCAATGATAAAATTAATGCTAAACAAAAAACTATTGCATTTTGTGAATTAATCCAAATTGCAGTAAGCAGAGCAAATGCAAATGCTGATTGACCACTTGGAATAAATTTCATTTCCATTCCGGTTTTATCTTTGCTTGTTTCTATTGCCGATTTCATAACAATAATTGCTATTATTGTAAGTATAATTCCTACAAAGGCTAAGTGTGATGGTGAAGCTACCATTTCTGAGAAGATAGTGTCACTTATTTTAGTGATTTGTATTTGTTTGAAAAACAAAAAGTACGCAATAATTACTGCATTAACTGCAGCAAGAACAACTGCCCCTGCTCCAATATCTTTTGCAATTTTTGCTTTTGGGTGGTAAACATCAACTAATAAATCAACTATAGTCTCAATTGCAGTATTTATCATTTCAGCAAAAATAACAAAGAATACCGCAAAGGTTAAACATAAAAACTCTGATGTTGAAAAATCATAAAACAAGCTTAATATCATTACAAGAGTTCCAAGCACTAATTGCTTTCTTATGTTAGTTTGAGTACTTGCACAATATACTATGCCATTTACCGCATTTTTGCATGCTTCTATAAAATTATGATTATACAGTCTGTCATCTTTCAGATTCTTTTTCATAACTTTTCAAGTCTATCCTCTCTTTTAAATTTTATTTTTATATTTTTAACTAACAAGTATTAATACTAATCTAACTTAATCTATTCTAATATAATAATTTAAATTATATTAATTACTTTTATTTCATAAACGCTCATTGCTTTTATACTTTTATTAGTTATATTATCTTATTCTAATCTCTTGTTATTTTTAAGATGTTTAGAACTTCATCCTCTTTAGCTCTCATTTTCTTTTTGTCTTCATCACGAATATGATCATACCCCATTAGGTGGTAAAATCCATGTACACACATGTATGAAAGTTCTCTTTCAAAACTATGACCATACTCAATTGCTTGCTCTTTTACTCTTGGTATTGATATTATAATATCTCCTAATACATCATCAACCTGATAATTTTCTTTGATTAATTCTTGAATTTCTTCTTTTTCAAACATTGGAAATGATAGTACATCTGTTGGCTTGTCTATATTCCTGTATTTTTTATTGATTTTTTGTATTTCATCTGGAATAGTCAAAGTTATACTAACGTATAACTTTAAATTATCCATCTTTTCATTTTTAAAACATTCATCAATAACTTTCTCTATTAGTTCTTCATATAATTCATTTTTTTCTATTAAGTTATATGTTATTTCAACATGCTGCTTCATTTTCTATTACCTTTCTACTATAACCTTTTACTACTTTATAATTTCCTGTTTTGCATGATTTTATTTCTCTCATCTCTCCTAATTTTACAAGTTGAGATTTATAAAATTTAAGTATTCTGTAATATTTATTACCATATTTTTTTAGAGCTTTCATATCAAATTTTATATATAAAACTTGTTTTTTAATATCATAAGCATGCTCCCCTTGCTTTTCTTTTACTTCGTTTAAAGCTTTTCTTTGTTCATTGAATTGATTGAATGTTTTTTTAGCATTATTATCATCCCAATATATTTTTACATTTAATAGTCTATCATTGTATTCTTCAATTAAACGAATTAAAAGTCTATAAGCATTCTCTCTTTTTCTTAAGATTTTAGTATCAACTATTAAACTTCTAGTATCTTTTAACAATTTAATATAGCATTTTTCACATACAACAAGTGGCAAGCTATGTACAAATAACTTTCTGCTGATTCCTAATAAAATTATCTTTTTATCAAGTACATCCACCTGATCAAGTTTGCCAACCGAATATGTTTCAAACAAATTGCATAATTTTGAAAGCTCTGAATCTGTAATCTCCTTTAAAGGTATTATATTTGTTACATAATCATCTAGTAAATCAAATACTTTATTATATGCCTCTTCTTTTTCAATTGGTGTTTTCTTTTCTGATAAAGTAATTGAATAATGTTTTAGCAATGCTTTATATAATCTTTCCATTTCATATATGTATACTGGCTTATACTCTTCAATTGCTTTATCTTTTTGCATTTGTTTTAACGAATTAAAATCAAGTTTAAGTAAATAGATCTGTTTCTTATACTTATATTCATTTTTGTCATTATCTTTTAAATGGATAACATTATAATATTTTGATAATGCTTCCTTTTCAAAATCAGATGCAGTATTTTCTCTAACTTTCTTGTAAATTGAATCAACAACTTGTTGATCAATCTCCTCTAAATAAATTGAGTAAGCTTCTTCAAATTTTTTCTCATACGCATCTTTTTTATCTTCTTGAGCTTTTAATACATTCTTGTAGTTTTTAATGACTGCATTTCTTTTCATACCAACTAATATATTTGTAATTCCATTTTTAGTTGGTGAGAATAATTTACTAAATGTACTACCTAATTTTGCAAAAAAAGTTTTCTTTGTATCATAAACTTTTAAACTTTTTTCAACAGCTCCCATAATAATCATCCTTTCAAATATTAATTTTTTCCTTTGTTCCAATGTCTTCAACAACTTCATATTCAACAGTTACCATGTAATATGTCGAATACTCTTCTATAGTTGCTTTTTCATTTATGATATCTCCTGAAATTTTTTCATTAAGTTTCTTTTTTGCTTCTTCCTCTCCTAACAATTTAGCCTCTTCTTTTGAATGTTCAATTTGTTCTACGGAAATCTCATTTAAAGTATATTTAATGAATTCAATTTCAAAGTTACTATTTGGAAATATTTTTATTTTTTTACTTGCGTATATTGTATCATAATTTTTAAAATTTGAAAGCTTTTTGAAGAAATTTATTTTAAAATTATTAATTTTTATCGCAAATTTTCGATTTCTTTTTCCAGTTTCTTCTTTTTTAGTTTCTTTTTTGTTAATTTTCGACTTTTCTGTGTAATTTATTTTTGCTTTTACTTCTCCCATACTGTTTACATAGTATCTGTCTGTGTATGCTCCTTGCATATAACCAGCAATTAAAACATCACCTTTTTTTACTTTATCACCTTTCTTACACATTGCTGTTCCATTTTTAGCTACTATTTTTTGAATCTCTCCATCCTTTTTAGCGACTATGTTTGTATATTCCTCTTCATTTACTATTTCAGGCTTTTTTGTTGCCATCACTATATTAACTAAAACCTTTGACCCTTCAATTTTTATGCCAATCCAAGCGATGTCTTCTCTTTCAAGCCTTATATCATTTACTATTTTTTCTGAGTCTATTTTGCTTTTTAAAGCACCAATCTTTACTCCTTCTTTTTGTAGCTCTTCTCTAATTTCATTTTTATTTATATCTGCATCGGAATTTATTTCAACCTTCCATACAAATTTTGATAGAGTAAAAATTGCAATGCACGCTATTATTACGGTTATAAAAAATGCTTTTCTATTTTTGTATTTTTCTATTACAAACCTAAGTCCTATTTTTCTTTTAATCTCTACTATTGTTTGACAGTTTCTTGCTATTTCTTTTGCTCTTTCATAATCATACATACCAATTTTTGCAGTTATTAGACTAGATTTTTTTCTTACTATTCCCCATAAGAAGATGTTCTCCTTTAAGCATATATTGATAAATCTTTCAATGTAAAAACCATCTACTTGAATAATATAAAAACCTAGTATGTAATTTAATATAAATTTGAACAATACAAGCCTCCAGCGTTTTTATTTTAAAAGCGTCTTAATTATTTGTTCTGCATTTTATCTTTTAGCTTTTCATTTTCTATCTCTCTTTTATTTTTTTCACAGCCTCTTCTTTAGATTAACTATTCTATTTTTTTCTTTTTTATCTTCTACTTAAATTTTTCGAAATCAACGCTTTCAATTGTTCCCGTCACTATAATATCGTCCTTAGTCATTTCATTCATTGTCATTTGGTATCCGTTTATATTTATAAGTCCTGTTGACATTTTTATTCTTATGAAGAAATCTTGATATTCTAATACACATTTGTAATTTTCAATTAACATTTTTTCAAATGATAATATTGTTATTTTGGGTGCATCTGAACTTATGTCATCAGGTATTCCTAAAATCTTATCAATTTTGCTCATGCTCTTCACCTCTTAAATGTACTTTTCTCAAAAATTGGTTGACTATTCTTTAGTCTATATCTATATGTTAGTTAGACCTTGATTTTAAATTTATTCGTGCTCAAATATGTTCGCTTCTAAAAATATTTTTTCCCTTAATTTTATTTATACAAATTCATCTAGACTTTTAAATTCATATCCTTGTTTTTTGGTTTCTTTTATAATGTAATCAAGTATACTTGAATTATCTTTTGACGTAGCATGTAATAGCATTATTTCTCCATTATGTAAATTGTCAAGTATCTTCTTTTTTCCATATTCTTCTCTTCCCTGTTTATTATTATCCCAGTCATCATAGGCAAATGACCACATAACGGTTTTGTAACCTAGTTTTTCAATACAAGCTAAGCTTTTTTCACTGAATTCTCCTTTGGGTGGTCTCATGTATTTCATTTCATAGTTAAATTTTTCATAAATTTCTTTGTGCATTGTCATTATCTCTTCCTCAATTTTTTCATCTGAACATGATGGCAATGATGGGTGGTGTACAGTATGATTTCCAACAATATGGCCTTCCTCAATCATTCTCTTAATCGTATTTTCACTAGTTTTTACATATTGCCCCGTTATAAAAAAAGCAGCTTTCACATTATTCTCTCTTAAAATATCAAGTATTTTATCAGTAAATCCTCCTTCATATCCAACATCAAATGTAAGATATATATTTTTAGAATCTTTACTTCCAAGTGCTATTCCATTAAACTTTTCAATTATTCTCTTATTTTCTGCTCCTATATCAGGTTGCTCATGATCATTATTCCTTTTGATTCCAAATTCCATTTTCTTGCTACTTAATGCATTTGTAGAAACCATTATAGTTTCTACAACCTTTTCCATTGCAGAAGAGTCACTACATGATGATAAATCAATTCCCTGAAAGTTTGCACTTAAACTTGCAACTATTGCCACAAGAATTATAAATATTAAAAAAGCTATTACTACTATAATATTTATTATTTTATTAAAGCAAAAAGATCTAAAATAATCAAAGTTCATTTTCTCTTACTTCTCCCCTTAAACATATTTAAGTTTTTAATAAATACCTATAAACTTTTAATGTTCTTTTAAATTATATTTAGGTTAGAAAAATATATGCAAATAATGTTATCTTCTTTTTTAGCGCAAAAAAATATTATATTGTTTTCAATGCTTTGTTGTTATATGCATTTAAACAATATAATATTAAATTTTTTACCTATAAACTTTTGCACATTGAAGAATAACATTATTTATTATTTATTTTTTCTCATCTTTTTAATTTTTCTAATGCTGTGCTTATTTTATCGGCTAATTCTTTATTATCATTTTTTACATTCAATTCTTCTGTTTCTAAGAAATCTTTTAAATAGGCTTTCTCTTCATCTGTCAAGTTATCTTTTTCTACAATATCAACTATTATAGAATCATTTTCATATTCAAGTGATACGTTCTTATCATAAATTGAATTGTTTCCTAATTTATTCATTAAAGAATCATATTGATCTTTTCTGTGATTTTCAACAATTTTTAAAATTTTATTTGTAAATTCATCGTCATGTGCAGATTTGTCCTCAACATCATTTTCATACTCCATTTGTGCTTGACTTCCGCTATCATTTTTTAAAGCCATCTTTTCTTCTTTAGCATTTACATTATTTATTGCAACAATTCTATCATATAATCTATTGGTGGCAAATGCGATTACAGGAATTGCAACTATAATAATTATTGCTATAATAATAAACATTTTTTTATTCATTTTTCCTAATATAGTTATTATTTATAATAACTAATCCTTTATTTTAATTTTAATTAAATATAAAGTAACAATATTTTTATACTACTTCATAAAAGATAAAATAATAATTTGGTAATGATTTACAAATGTTTGTTTTTTCAAATTATGTTTCAATCTTTTGTGTATTATCATAATGTTGGTCTCTTTTTTCCCTTCTATCAATTACATAAGTACTTCCATAGATTGTTTTGGCTAGGTGTTTTACTTCTGCTCCTGCTTCGCCTATTTCTAGTGTATTTTTGAATCTGTCTTTTGTTACTTCAACTACTCCTATTGAAATTGATGTAATTGCAAATTGCTCAAGTAATCCTTTTCTGTTTTCTACTTCTATGTAACCTCTTTCATAATCCTCTTTTGTAAAATATTTGTGCACTTCAGAATCAAATTCAGCAATTATGTCTTGGCAAATTTTTTCGTAGTCACAATCTGCTGATACTATTGCTACAAAGTCATCTCCTCCTATATGACCTACAAAGTTATCTGTATTTGATTTTTTTAATACATTTTCTACTATTATTCTTGCTGTGAATTTGATTATTTCATCACCGTTTGAAAATCCATAAGTATCATTATAAGCTTTAAAATTGTCAAGATCAAGATAAAGCATTGCAAATTTCTGTCCTTCAAGCAATCTGTTTTTCATTTCTGCTTGTATTTGTATGTTTCCTGGTAATCCCGTTAGTGGACTTACCATTCTGCTTGAGTTCATCAGTCTCATTATGTTTTTTATGCTGTAATAAAGAATCTCTTCATTTACCGGTTTTGTTAGATATAGCTCAACCTCGTTTTTCAATATTTCTATTATATGGTCTTGATTATTATTTGATGATACCATAACTATTGGTGTTATTGAATTATCTTCATTGCTTCTAATTTCTTTACAATATTGAATTGTTTTGGCATCGTTTTTTATTATATCTTCATCTATAACTATAATATCTGGTGGCATTTTCATTATGTCTTTATAATCTTTTAACAAGACCTTTGTAACTTTTATTCCACTATCAATTTTAAAAACTTCTGTTAAGCTATTTGTAAGTTTCTCTTCATTATCTAAAACATAAATGTTCTTCATATTTTACCTCTTGATCAACAATAATTTGAATATATTAACCGGTTTTATTCTTATTTATTAATAATAGTAAAACCGGTTTTTGCTCTTTTTATTTTGTTTTATTATCTTGCTTTATTTTTTGCTTTGCTCTTTATTTTTTTATCATTTTTCTTTTTATAATCGTATTATTTCATTTTTTGCTATCTTTTGCAATATTTTTTAATTTTTTTACTAAAATACTTTTATATTGAAACAGATAGCTCTTTTTTAGCTTCAATATCACTAGTATTTGTAACTATAATTGTTATGTTATGGTTTCCTGCACTTACTGGAATTTTTGCTTGTATCTCTGTCTGGTTGATTGGATTTTCTCCTGAATCATAGGCATTATTATCAACATATACAACTATTTTTTTAAGCCCAATCTCATCTTTTGCATTAACTATAATGTTTGATTGGTCTGTAGATATTGTAAAGGTCGGTTTTGATGCTGCTATTATTTTTTCGCTTCTTGTTTGTTTGTTATCCTCACCATCTACTGCTGTTAAATATAGTTTACTTTCTCCTTTTGGCACATCTATTTCTGTGACTATTTCTTTATCCTGATCTTCTTTTGCATCTACTCTTTCTGGTTCTTCATCATTCCAACTGTAAGTCATATAAGCAATCTTCGTTTCATCTGTTGCTGTTATTTTTAGTTTGTTTCCAACCTTGGCAATTTCAATTGTTGGCTTTTCTGTATCTGTGCTTTCGTAAATATATTGCTTCATGTATTCTGTTTTATTACCATAACAATCTATTACTGAAATTTTTAATACATTATTTCCATTTGGTATATCAATCGTTTTTGATATGCTTACTGTTTGATTACTTTCTATTTTTGTTTCTTCTCCTGAATTCCATCTATATGAAAATTCTTTGATTGGGTATTGAGTATTTATTGTTATTGTTACTTCCTTGCCCATTTTATCAGTACTTACCTCTGGTGTATCTTTTAATTTGTTTTTACTAACTGAAAAAGCATAAACTGATTTTCCAACTAAAGCACAACCCATTACAATTAGAATTACTGAGAATATCATTATAACTTTTCTAATATCACTCTTTTGATAATTTGCTTCACCATTTACACTATATACGTTATAATTTGAATTTCTTTTTTGGATTTCTTTTTTTCTTTTTTGACTTTCAAAATTTTGTCTTTGATTTTCAAATCTTTTATTAGTGCTTTCAAAGCTTTGATTTCTATTTTCAAATCTTTTATTTGTGTTTCCGAAGTTTTGATTTATATTTTCATATTTTTGATTATTTTCATCTCTTCTTGTGTACATATTGTTCTGATAATTTGGAGAGTTTTGCTTGTCATTTTCATTTGGTTGTCTCATTAAGATTTGGTTCATCTATATACTCCTATCATCTATAAAACATATTTTCATTTATCTATTCATATATATAAGTCAATTTGTAATGCCAAATTGCATTATAATCTAACACAAATTTTGCATTACAAATTGGATTTAAATATTGGTTAATTTATATATTTATAGAACATATTTCTTAATTACAAATACTGATGCTCCGATTATTGCTAGTATTGAGCTTATTAATATAATGTATGTTGGTTTTGAACCTGCAACAACTGTTAATGCAACAGGTGCATCATCTATATCATCTTCGCCACTCTTTTTATTGTTTGGTGTTGAGTCAATATCTTTTGTGTTGCTATCATTCTTGTCTTTGCTTATTTCTGCAACGTTTGTCATTACACCCATGTTATCTTCACTGTTTACCCATGTAAGAAGTACATCTACTGTAGCTGTATCACCTGGTTTTAATAGTGTATCTTTTAATTGGTCTGTTGTAATTTTTCCGTTAACTTCTTTCCACTTTGGATTATCAGCTTGATTGAATTTTAATCCATTTGGTATATAGTCTGAGATTTCAGTTGCATAACCTTCTATCTCTCCTTCATTCTTTACTCTAATGCTATATCTAAATTTGATTACTGTATCATTCAATCTCTTCTTATTAATTTCAACTTTTACAACTGGTTCAGGATCTTGCTCAGCGTAATGGCCTGTTTCCATAACTTTTTCCTCACCATCTTCAATTACGATTGCTTGTGTAACCCATTTTCTTAATGATAAGTCAAAGTATTTTACATATATTTTTTCAATATCTTGGTCGTCTTCTCCATCATTCCATTTATCAGGAACTGAGTCTACATCATTTGGTGTTTCTCCTTTTTCATCAGTATGTTTTGATATTTGTGCTTTGTTAATTATTATTCTATCTGATGTATTTGGCTCTGTAACTTTAAATGCTACTTTAACATCTCTATGATCTGGTTCATCCATTGTTCCAGCATCAAATGCCTTTAATAAATTACTTCCAGCTTCTTTTTCTTGTTCTTTTGATAAATAATCAGTTGAAATATATTTTGCCTTTGAAACATCAGATGTTTCGTTCATATTTTCATCAAATAATTTCCATCTGTATGTTTTATTTGTTTCATTATCAGGTAAAAACTCAAGTCCATCTGGAATATCATCTTTAACAACTGCTGCATATCCAGCTTTTGTACCCTCATTATAAATTCTTATTGTGTATGTTACTACATCATTTTGAGCAACTCTAACTGGATCTTTTGTATGATTGTATGTGCATGTTGTTACTTCTTTTCCATCAACAATTGTTCCAAACTTTGATTTATCAACTTGAGGAATTCTAGATGTTATTTCTTCATTATTAACTCCTGTTATGAATTTTCTAAGTGCTAAGTCGAATTTTTCAAGAATTATCTTTTCGAAATCATCATCATCTTCTTGACCTTCATAATGATAGTCTTTATCAGTCAAATCAGATTTATTGTTTGAGTTTCCTTTGTAGTTTGGTAAGTCATTATCTGATGGTAATGTTGCATTTGCCTTATTATCTCTATCAACTAGATTATATTCATTTGAACTCTTTGTAATTTCAGCTATATTAGTAATTACCTTTTGTGTTGGTGCTGTTTTCTTTACAAGACATTTTACGTATAATTCTTTATAACTGATTTCTTTTGTTTGTTGGTTAAATGCTTTTATTATATTATCTTTATCATTTTCTTTAGATAATTTTGTTGTTTTAATCGTTCTTTGCGTTGTGTCTGATGTATCAAGTACCCATCCGTTTTCTGCATTAAAGTCATCATTTACAAATTCAAGTTCTGGTGGTAAGTGATCAACTATTTCATCAACATATCCATCGACTTGTCCTTCGTTATATACTCTAATTGTATATATAACGTAATCTCCGGCCTCTACACTTACAGGGCTCTTAATATGTTTATATGATGCTGTTGTACTACCAGAAAGAAGTGGTGTAACATCAACTACTGGTGCTCTATCATAAGATTTATCATTTATCTTTGATATGAACTTACGTAATGCCAAATCAAAATATCTACCTGGAACTACTAAGTCTTCATAATCATCATCATCTTCATAGCCTTTACCCTTTTCAGAAGTACCTGGCTCATAATTTGATTTTTGTGAATCATTTAAATCATCTGGTTTTGAATCTCTATCAGATAAATTTTGATCATTATTTGATTTTGTGATTTCAGCAATGTTCTTTAAGTGCTTGTCTGTTGTTCCTGTATCTTCAATAACCTCACATTCTACTTGAACATAATCACTGCTAATCTCATATACTCCATTTGCTGGTGCTACATTAAATGCTTTTATTTTTTTATCTTTTAGAGCCTCTGATTTAATGTATGAGCATTTAGTATAATCAGTTGTTTCTTTTCCGTCTTTATCATACATCTTCCAATTATATTGTGAATTTATCTGGCTATTTTCTACAAGTTTCAATCCTGAAGGTAAATAATCAGTAATCTCACTAGCAGTGCCATCAACTTGACCCTCATTATAGATTCTTATTGTATATAAAACTTTATCACCTTTTTTAACTGATACAGGATTTTTTGTATGCTCTTTTACTAATGTAGTTTTTTCAATTGTAGTTCCTGTTTCTGTCGCTAATTGTTTTAAATATTCTTGAGTATATTTTGGTTCTCTTGATACTTCAAGATCTTCCCCATTTAATTTAGTTATATATTTTCTTAATGCTAAGTCAAAAGAAGGTTTTGCTATTTGCTTTGTATCAGTTACTTCATCTTTATTAACAATCTTTTTAATTTGTACAACTGGTTGTTGTGAATTGATTGTATTTGCTGATGTTGAGTAGAAAGTTTCAGAAGTTGCTGTATATGATGAACTTACATTTATAGTTATACTTGGAGCTGATGTATTTAAAGGAACAGCTATATAAAAGTTCTTGTTTAATCCATTACTTATTTTCTCATTAACAGAATTTCCATTAAGAGGAGTCTTCTTGTCCTCTCCTAAAATTGTAACATCTGATAAAGTATTTGTTCCATCAGTAATAGTTGCATTAAATGTTGTTATAGTAGAACCTTTAACATTTAGCTTATATGGTCCAACTAAAAAGTAATCACTTGTTGTTGAAACTGTAGCATTTGACTTGTCAAATGAAATTGGGTTAGCTTGGCTTGCTGTAGTATAAGTATAACCGGCTTTTACCGCATTTTCTGCTCCAGTTATTAAGTATTCATATAAATCATCAATTGGAGAATCAGCTAAATCTTGTTTTGAAGATAATTTTTCAAGTTCCATCTTTGTACCATTGGCTGATGCTGCATATTGAAATACAGGTGAATCAGTTACATGGAACTCACCAGATGGATTTGTATAATGCCAAATTGCAGCTTGCTGAATTGCCTCAATTATATCTTTTTGAACATCTGCTTGCTCTTTACCACTAACATTGTATTTATCAAAAGCATCTTCACTTAATCCTGCTGCTTTTAACAAAATCTTTTTAGAGTTTTCATCTTGTGGTATGCAGAAATTTTCAAGTAACCACATTACTTTATTGTATGTTGCTTCATCTGTAGGAAGAGCTGAACGATAAGGTTCATTTATGGCATTAGGATTTTTCATATCAAAATACTGAGTATATTCAATTGTATCAATTGCTCTAGAGTCTGCTGCTCCAAATCCTATACCATTTTTTAAACAGTAGTAGGCAGTATCATTTGTTTCTTGCTCAGGAACTCCTGATGAACTTGCTTTTACTATTTTTATATCAGGTTTATATGCACCTGTTTGTGTACTTACAAAGTAATAACCTGTAGGTCTTCCAATTGCATTATATAATTTAAAATACACTGATGTTGGTGCAGCCATTACGCTTTTTACAGTAAAAATTAATAATGCAAATACTAATGCTAAAATTATAGAAACTTTCTTTAACTTTTTCATTTTTTATCTCCATTTATTCTTTTTGTTGTATATAGTTTTTTGCAAAAAATACCTTTTTATGCAAAAAGCCACCCATACGTTTATATTATAGTATAACGGGTTTGATTTTGCAATACCTACAAAAATTTTGTCTAAAATAACTTATGATATTTTTTCGACAGTAATTTAAGTCTATTTTTCTAATTTCAAATTACTTTTGTTCTAGTTACTGTCTAATTTTGAATTACGATTTATTTACCTTATAAAATTAATTTATTAATTTTACTATTTATTTGCAAACATAAGTAAAAAATTAAGTTCTTATGAATTAAAAAAAATATTTCTCATATATTTTACTGAGGTATTAATTATGAAAAAGAAATTTAAAATCAAACATAAGCTTAGTTTTAAGCAAAAAAATATTTTTCTTAAAATAATAAGTATAATTTTATTAACTGTTTTCTTGCTTATCCAACTCTCATTACAAAATATAAGTTTTGCTAATAATGAAAATAAGGAAAAAATTCCAATATTAAATTCGAGAAGATATATAATATTTGATAGACTTTCAAAAAGAGCTCTTTATGGTAAAGATATAGATAAAGAAACTGCAATGGCTTCAACCACGAAAATAATGACAGCTATAATTGTGCTAGAAAATTGCAATAATTTAAAAGAAGAATTTACTATCCCTGAGAAAGTCAGTCACGTGCAGGGTTCAACATTAGGGTTAAAAAAAGATGATAAAATCACAATAAATGATCTTCTCTATGGTTTACTGCTTAGATCAGGAAATGATTGCGCAGTAGCGCTTTCAATAGCAATAGCAGAAAATACCGAAAATTTTATATCACTTATGAATAAAAAGGCAAAAGATCTTGGGCTTACTAAAACTCATTTTGTAACACCTCATGGTTTAGATGACCCAAATCATTACACAACTCCTTATGAGTTGGCACTAATAACTGATTATGCATTGAAAAATGAGAAATTTGCCAAAATAGTTAAAACTGTAAATTACACTATCCAAATTAATAATGTTCCAAAAGAAATAAAAAATACGAATGAAGTACTTTGTAACAATGTAGAAGGTGTTTATGGAGTAAAAACAGGGTTTACAAACAACGCAGGAAGATGTTTAGTAACATCAGTAAAAAGAAATAATCTTGATTTTATAATAATAGTTTTAGCTGCTGATTCAAGGAAATACAGAGCAGAAGATACTGTAAAGTTAATAAACTATGCATTCAAAAACTATAGATATGAAAACCTGGAAACAGAGATAACAGAAGAGTTCAATAATTGGCAATATATAAATTTGGAAAGAATAACAATAAATAAAGCTCAAAATAAATTAAGAGTTGTACTTGGCAATTATAAAATAAAAAGCCTAGCAACCAATAAAGACATTACATTTGAAACAAATTCTATAAGCTATAAAGAAGCTCCAATACAAAAGAATGAAAAAGTTGGTAACATTATAGTAAAGAATGGCGAAGAAATAATAGAAACAATAGATATACTAGCAGCAAATAATGTAGAAAGAAGAAGCATAAAAGATTACTATAAAATGTTGCTTAAAGTGTATGCTTAATGACTTAATTAATTCAAGAGGTAACATCTTATTAATTCTACATACTATTGCATGCCACTTATGTATAATAATTATTTAAATAAAGTACTTCTCTTTTTGGCACTTAATATTAAAAAGTAAAGTATTAAAAAGTACATTCTAAAATTTAATAAAATTCTAGAATGTACTTTTATTAGTGAATTATATTTTCTATTATCTTGTCAAGTATATTTGTCTTTATATATCCATAATTTCGTTTTGTTTTGATTGTATTATTTCTATTTTATCTTTTGTTTTATACTTTAACTCTTCAATCTTGTTTAACAGTTCTATATTTTCTTTTGAAATGGATATTGTAATTTCTATCTTTTCTTTATATTCTGTTTTTTTTATTTTAATACTTTGTTTTTTTAATTCATATAAAATTTCATTTTGGTCTTCATACCCACATTTTATTATATACTCGTTTCCTATTGTTTGTTCCAAAACCTCTGCTTTTTGTACTACTTTTTGTGCCGATTCTGAATATGCTCTTGATAGTCCTCCAGTTCCTAATAAAATTCCTCCAAAGTATCTTGTAACTACTATAATTACATTATAAAGCTGACTATTTTTTATTACCTCTAATATTTGGCCTCCTGCTGTTCCTTGTGGTTCTTTGTTATCTGAGAATTTAGTAATTTCTGTAGTTCTATCTTCTTCTTGCTTTAAAATCCTATAAGCATAGCAATTATGTTTTGCATCAAAGTATTTTTTACATATATTCTTTATTTTCTCTTTGGCTTCTTCTTCACTATCCACTCTGAAAATATTAGCTATAAATGTTGATTTTTTTACAGTTATTTCTGTTTCTTCATTTTTCTTTATAGTTTTAATCATTACTATTTCCTTAATAATTTTACTTTATTCCAAGCATTTTCCTGCAGTAAAGCCTGTTGAATATGCTATTTGTAAATTAAATCCTCCGGTATAAGCATCAACATCTATTATTTCTCCTGCAAAATATAATCCTTTTACTATTTTTGACTGCATTGTTTTTGGATTAATTTCTTTTACATTTATTCCGCCTGCTGTTACTATTGCTTCTTTTATTGGTCTAAATCCCGTTATTTGAATTTTAAAGTGTTTAATATTTTCTACAAGTTTGTTTCTTTCTTCTTTTTTTATTTCATTTATTTTTTTGTTTTCGTCTATATTTGATTTTTCTATTATCACTGGAATCATTGCTTTTGGTAATAAATCGTTTAAACCATTTCTAATTTCCTTGTTTTTGTATTTATCAAAATCACGCAAAATTCTTTCTTGAAGTTTTTCTTCTGTTAGTCCTGGTTTTAAATCTATCTCAAAAATAGCGTTTTTCATTTTTGTTCTAACTAAATGTGCTGAGGCACTTAGCACTATTGGTCCAGATATACCAAAATGTGTGAATAACATTTCTCCAAAATCATCATATACCTTTTTATTATTTTCAAATACTTTTATTGCAACATTTTTCAGAGTTAAGCCTTGAAGCATTTGACACTCTTCTAATGATTCTCCTTCTGTAGTCATTGCAACTAATGATGGTTTTAGCTCTGTTACTGTATGGCTTACTTGTTTTGCCATTTCATATCCATCTCCAGTAGACCCTGTCATTGGATAACTTAGACCTCCTGTTGCAATTATAACTTTGTCCGCTTCATATATTTTGTTTTTTGTTTTTACACCATATACTTGATTATCTTTTACTAGAATTTTTTCTGCTTTTGTATTATATTCAATTTTTACTCCATCAAGCTTTCTTTTTAATGCTTCAACTACATCTTCCGCTCTATCGCTTACAGGAAATACACGATTTCCTCTTTCATTTTTTGTTGGGATATTTATCAAGTTTAGTATGTCTTTATTTGTAAAATTCTGAAATGCACTATATAAAAATCTGCCGTTTCCAGGGATGTTTTGTATAAATTCTGACATATCTAAGCTACTTGTTATATTGCACCTACCTTTTCCTGTAATGCTAAGCTTTTTTCCAAGTCTACTTGTTTTTTCCAGTAAAATTACATCATAACCTGATTTTTTTGCAGAGATTGCTGCGCACATTCCTGCGGGGCCACCCCCAACTACAATTACCTTCATTTCTATTCCTTTTTATCTAAAATTGCATTTATCTATTTTTATTTTTAGCTTTATTATTTAACCTTTTCTTTTGCAAAACTATTATTATTTTAAAAAAGTAATTTAAAATGTACCTTTTCTAATTACATAATATTTTGTACAGCATGCATTAGTCCAAGCTTGCCATATTCGTATGTTAGTCCTCCTTGCTGATATGCTACATAAGGTTTTCTTAATGGTGCGTCACAACTTAGCTCTATTGATGAACCTTGTGTAAATGCTCCTGCCGCCATTATAACTTTATCATCATATCCTGGCATATCATCTGGTACAGGAATTGAATTTGAATCAACTGGAGAACCCATTTGAATCCCTTGACAATATTTTATTAGTTTTTGTTCATCATTGAATATAATTGTTTGAACTATGTCACTTCTTTTTTCATCGAATTTAGGTGATACATCGTATCCCAAATTTTGCATTACCTTGCTTGTAAGTATTGCAGTTTTTAAGCTTGCTGCTACAACTGATGGTGCGAAGAATAATCCTTGTAATATTCTTCTGTTCATTCCAAGTGTTGGTCCTACTTCTCTTCCTTCTCCAGGTAAGGTCAATCTTTCAGATACAAGTTCTATAAGCTCTCTTTTTCCGACAACATAAGCTCCATTAGGTGCTATACCTCCTCCTAGATTTTTAATTAATGAACCTACTAAAATATCGCATCCAATATCACTTGGTTCAATTTCATTGGTTAATTCACCATAGCAATTATCGCACATAATAATTACATCTTTGTTTACTTTTCTAATTGTTTCAACTACTTTTTTTATTTTATCTAGTGAGATGCTTTCTCTTAATGAATATCCTCTTGAGCGTTGTATCTCACACACTTTTACATTGCCTTTTGAGAGTCTCTCTTCTATTTTTGCATAATCAAAATCATTATCTATTAAATCAATTTGTTCATACTTAATTCCAAAAGATTTTAGTGAGCTTTTATTTTCTTTTATTCCTATTACCTCATCCATTGTATCATAAGGCTTTCCGCAGATACTTAGAAGTGTATCATTAGGTCTTAATAATGCAAAAAAAGTTACATTTAATGCATGAGAGGCCGAAATAAATTGGCCTCTTACCAGACTATCTTCTGTATTAAAAATTTGTGCAAATATTTTTTCTGTAACATCTCTTCCTATATCATTATAACCATATCCTGTTGTTTCTCCAAAATGTATTTCAGATAAAGAATTATCTTGAAATGCTTTTAGAACCTTGTATGTATTTTTCTCACATATTCTTTCTACATCCTTAAACTGAGCTTGCACTTCATTTTCACTCTTATTAACTAATTCAATTACTTCTTTACTAATCTTCATTTTCTACTTTATCTCCTGAATACATTGGAACTCCTATTCCATTGTATACTTCATAATATTTTGATAAAAATTTTACATCATTTGAATTTATTTGATATGTTGCCTCTAGTTGTACTTTTCCATCATCTGAAAGAACTCCCCATAATCCGTTAATTTTAAATCCAGCAACTCCATTTTGAAATTCTGTTACAAAATCATATTTATAATCTACAACTACCTTTTGATTTGCATCAACAAATCCCCATTTTCCATTTTTATATGAGGCATATAATTTATTGTTTGGTTCTATTTTCTGATATGTTATCTCTTTGCCATTCATATCGAAATACTTTCTTTCATTATTAGAAGTCATTACTAAATAATTATCTTTTTTGGTGATTTTTGCGTTATTTATTCCTGTTGTAATTTCACCGTTTTCATTGATTAAATCAACTCTTCCATCATCTGGTGTTGTTGCTTGCAATAAGTTTGTTCCTTCAATTTTTTGCATAGTGCTATATTTCATTGAAATTAATATTCTTTCTGATGAAGATATTAAGCCTGTTCTATTTCCTTGAGTTGCAATATACAGATCTTTTGAGAAATGCTCTATATAAACATATTCTCCTCTTAATAATTTGTTGTTGTTTTTATCCACGATGTTGTAATTGTTGTTTTCATCTATTATTACTGCATGATTGTCGTCAACTTTATTATAACTTGTAAATCTTGTTTCAATTTTGTTACCAGAATAATCAAATACCAATCTTTGATTTTCTTTGTATGCACTAATGTAAGTTCCTCCTATTAATATATTATTATAATCAATAGGAACTAGCATTTTTCCATCAAGATTTGCTATTCCTTTCGCATTATTCTTATTTAGTATAAGCAAATTGCTTTCTCTATCAAATTCAATTTCTGAATAATCGTTCTCAATTATTTGTTTATTATTTTTTATTAATCCAAATCTACCATTTACTGATGATATTAAATACACATTTTTATCATCTTCTTGTTCATTTATTCTCTCTAAACTATTATAAGTACTATCAAGAACTATTTTTCCATTTTGGTTTGCATAGCCATATCTGTAGCCATCATCTGTTTTTGTTTTTAAAATAAAACCAGCTTTTTGGTAAAGAGTATTTTCATTATAATATCCATCAGTTGTAACATTATCATATTCTGAATTTATAATCTTTTCACCTCTTGCATTAATAACTCCATAAGAACCATTTTGCTTTACTTTTAAATATCCTTCTTTGTAGTCAATACTTGATATTTCCTCATATATAGGGTTTGTTATTTTTTTACCTTCAAAGTCAACTAATCCATACATATTGTTTTCCTTATATTTTAGTACGTTTTTTTCATAAGGCACATAACTACTTAGTTGGCTAATTTCAATTGCCTCAACATCCTGAAAATTTTCTAACAAATTCTTACTATTTGAGTTGATTGCTTTTCCATTAGAATCTTCGCTTTCATAAGTTATAAATACATCTCTTCTTGGATCAGGAATTTGCAATGCTGAGTATTTTGGATCTATAATTACATTTCCCTCAGCATTTATTACTCCATATTTATTATTTTCTTCTAAAACGAAATATTTAATATCTGCAGGATTTATTGAATCAACTTTTATTTTTCCATTTTTGCTAGCAAACTTCACAATAACAATTGCCAGTACTGCAACAATTATGATGACAAATATTGATATTAAATAACTTTTTCTTTTTTGCATTTTTTTACTTCAATAAGCTTCTAATTTACTTGAAAACTCATTGCCTTTCTCTCTTTATAAACATATAAATATTATAAAACGATTACTTACTATTGTCAATCCGCACTAGACTCAGCATTAAATATGAAGATTATTTATTAATATCTACAAAGAATTCAACCCCATTTTCCATATTCTTAACACCATACTCATTTCCATAATTATTCATTATCGCTTTCACAAGTGCAAGCCCTATTCCTGTTCCACCAATCTCTCTATTTCTAGATGAATCAATCTTATAAAATCTTCCCCATATTTTATTTATAAAATCCTCTGGAATTTTTTCACCAGTATTATAAACATATAGTCTAATCTTATCTTCTCCTGTTTTCATTGTTCTTATAATTATTTTCTTTTCTCCAGCTTTTTCTTCACAATGCTTTATGGCATTTGTCATATAATTATTTACAACTTGTTCTATGTATTCTTGATCTGCATTAACCATTATCTTTTCGTTTTCGTCATATTCTAGTGTTATGTTTTTTTCTTTTATCATTAAAGTTTCTCTTCTTATTTCCTCTTTTATCAACTCATTTAAATCAAATTCTCTATCCTTGAACTGTCTTTCTTTATACTCTAGTTTCATTAACTCAAGAAGCTCTTTTACCATCTTGTCCATTTTATTGGCTTCATCTACGATTACCTCAGCGTAAAACTTTCTAGACTCTTCGTCATCATTTACATTTTCAAGTAATCCCTCTGCATATCCTTGAATTAAACCAATTGGCGTTTTTAATTCATGTGATACATCTGATATAAATTGCTTTCTCATATCATCAATTTTAGATTTTTCTTCAACATCTTTCTCAAGTTGATTATTATTTAAGCGCAATCTTTTTATTGTTGACTCAAGCTTCTCAGACATCTCATTTATATTTGTTCCTACGGTGTTCATATCATCACTTGCATCCATGATTTTATATTTTTCGCTAAAATCAAGGTTTGCCATTTTTTTTGTTATTCTGTTTAGCTGAACAATTGGCTCAGTAAGTCTTCTTGATATATATGATGAAGCAAATGCAGAAATCACTATTAATAGTGCTCCTAGTAAAATAAGGGTTTCATTTGATATTCTAACTGATTCCTTTATTGGATTTATTGGAATTTTTATATAAACCAAATATCCATTATCAGCTTCAGATTTTAAAAGCAAATATTTATTAGTTGTAGAATCATCTACTGTATATATAATAATGTTGTCGCTCCCATTTTTTATTTTTGCTTTACTCGTTAACACTTTGTTAACGGTTTCTACTATATCTTTGTTTCCCACGTAAATAATATTATCATCCTTGCCTTGTATCAATATTTGAATATTATTTCTTATCTCAATCTGCCTTAGCTCTGAGCTTAAATTGTATTGCATTCCTTGAGAATAATATTCACCTATCCTTTTGCTAACATTTCTTGCAATTTGTACTTTTGATATTTTATAAAATGACTCAAGCACAATATTATTTACAACAATTAGTGCAAGAATTACCGCAACTGTTGAGATACACATTACAATAAATACCTTAAACTGCGTTGTTTTTACCTTTTCTTTCATCTTCATATACTTGTACCTCCATTATAAACACATAAAACACTAAGCATATACCTAGTGTTTCAAATTGTTTTTACTTTGTTTCAAATTTATATCCTACTCCTCTTATAGTTTTAATATATTTTCCCTTTTTTCCAAGTTTATGTCTTATCTTTTTAATGTGACTATCAATTGTTCTTGAATCACCATAATAATCATAATTCCATACATTATTTAATATTTTTTCTCTAGATAATGCAACATTTTCATTATCTAATAAATATTTTAAAAGTTCATACTCCCTTAAACTTAATTCAATTGGCTTACCATCTACACTTACTGTTCTGCCCTCTGAATCAATAACTATACCATCATAGTCTTTTACATCTTCAGTATCTTTTGCGGTTCTTGTAAGTATGGCTTTAATTCTTGCCATTAGTAGTTTTGGACTAAATGGTTTTGATATGTATTCATCAACTCCAAGTTCGAATCCAAATAACTCATCTTGTTCTTCACCTCTTGCAGTTAACATTATTATGGGAACTTTGGAGGTCTGTCTAATTTGTCTTAAAACAGACCATCCATCAAGTTTTGGCATCATTACATCAAGTAGTATTAAACTAATTTTTTCACTATTTTCATTATATATACCTAATGCTTCTTCTCCATCTTTAGCCTCTAAAGCTTTATATCCATCTTTCATCAAGAAATCTTTTATTAGCTTTCTAATTCTTGATTCATCATCAACTATTAAAATACATTTACTATCCATCTGTTTCTCCTACTGTTACATTTTAATCAAATAAAATGAACATATTGTGAATAAAATGTTTATTTTTATGTGTTTTTATTGTTTTCTTTGCTCTTTCCTATAAGTTTTACTGGTTTTATTTTATTCTCTGCAATTTTACCCTCATAGTCTTTTATATATATGTTTTGTCCCGGATATGATAGATTAATTCCTTGCGTTTCTAGTATATTCAAAATAGTTAAATTAATCTTATTGCAAAAAGCTTTAAAATCATTTAAATCAGTTACTGTTGAATCAAGATATATTTCAATTTCTAATGCATCATTTTGTATTGTTAAAAGCTCAACACTTATAGAATCTCTTACAACCTCATTATTATATTTCAAGATAAATCTTATTCTGTTCATTACTTTTTCAACGTCTCTTTCAGGAGTTTCTAGTGGAAGTCTAATATTAGATTTATAAACTCTCTTTTGTATTTTGCCCCAATTAACAACATTGGATGCTAATAAAACGTTATTGTCAATAGTTATAACCAGATCCTCTAAATTCCTAATTTTAGTACTTCTCCATGAAATTTCTTCAACAGTACCTTCAACCCCATTTGCCTCAATCCAATCACCCATTTCAAAAGGTTTATCAGATACAATTGCAACTCCAGCAATTAGTTGTTTAACAACATCCTGAGCTGCTAAAGCAACTACCGCTCCAACAATTCCAAGACCAGTTGCAAGTCCACCCAAATCATAGTTAAACTCTTTTAAAGTTAAGTATGAAGCAGCAATATATACAACAATTCTTGTAATATCTTTTGCAATTACTGTCATGAATCTGTCTTTTCTATTTCTTTTAAAATACTTTTTTTGAAGTTCAAACTTTTCATTTAGAGCCTCTTGTATTTCAAATACGCCACAAACTACATTTGCCACTGTCCAGATAATTGCTATTCTATACAGCTTTGCAATGAATTGATCATGTTCTATTGTAAGACTAAGAATTCTCGATCCTACATAAAGACCTGTAATATAAATAAAATCTCTCAAATTTTTGTATAGTTTTGAATCTCTTATTTGTTCTCTGTTATCTTTTTTATAGAAAATTCTTAATATTCCATACGCTATAAATGAACCCATTACAAAGAAAAGAATAACAACAACAATTGCTATTAGCATTTCAATTACCTGCTCTCTTTGTAAGTTCTTGATATAGTCAATGAACTCATTAATCTTGCCCATACTTTCCTCTCTTGTATAAAAACAATTTATTTTTTTGTATTATATAATATTTTTTTTAATATTGCATTATTTTTTTAAAATTAATGATATAATTTAAAAAAATATTATTAAATGTACATAGTTTTACAAAAGAAAGAGGTTTTTATGAAATCAACGAATAAAACAATGATGCAATATTTTGAATGGTATTTACCTAATGATTGCAATCTTTGGAATAATATTATTAAACTTGCTCCTAAATTTAAGCAAAAGGGTATTAACATCATGTGGTTACCACCTTGCTTTAAAGGGGCAGGTGGAATTAATGATACAGGCTATGGTGTTTATGATTTGTATGATATTGGAGAATTTAATCAAAAAGGCTCTGTGCGTACTAAATATGGAACTAAAGATGAATACGTCGCTGCTGTAAAAGCCTTGCAATTAGAAGGTATTAATGTTTTGGCAGACTTAGTTTTAAATCATAGAATGGGTGCTGATGAAACTCAAGATATTATTGCCTATGAGGTTAATGATGAAAATAGAAATGAGGTAATCGGCGATTATAGACCTATAACTGCATGGACTAAATTCAATTTTGCTGGTCGCAATAATAAATATTCTGATTTTAAACTTGACTGGTCTCACTTCACTTCTATCGATTATGACTTAAAAGAAAATAAACATGGTGTGTTTAGATTTTATGGAAAGCATTTCAGTAATGAAGTTGATAAAGAACGTGGTAATTACGATTACTTAATGGGGTGTGATATTGATTTTAATAATCTCGATGTTGTAAATGACCTTAACTCTTGGGGCAAATGGTTCATGAATGAAACCAATGTAGATGGCTTTAGATTAGATGCTGTTAAGCACATTCGTGCCTCTTTTTATAAGGATTTTCTAAGAAAAATCAAAAATGAATTTAACAGAGACTTTTATACGGTTGGAGAATATTTTAGTAATAATATAGATTCACTTCTAGGTTATTTAGATTTTAACTCTGAGGTCACAAGCTTGTTTGATGTTCCTCTACACTTTAAATTTAAAGAGGCCTCTGAGAGTTTTGGAAATTATGACATGAGGCAAATTTTTGAAGATACTTTAGTTGATAGAAGACCAACAAAGGCAGTAACTTTCGTTGATAACCATGATACAGAACCAGGTCAAGCTTTAGATTCTTGGATTCAGTCTTGGTTTAAACCTCTCGCCTATTCAATGATAATGTTTAGAGAAAGTGGCATTCCTTGTATATTCTATGGAGATTATTATGGTATTCCAGAAAAAAATATCCCACCTATGAAGGAATTACTTGATATATTTCTTTTAGTAAGAAAATATTTGGCTTATGGCAAACAAACCGACTATTTAGATGACCCAAACATCATTGGTTGGTGTAGAGAAGGTGATTATTACCATCAAGACTCTGGCTTAGTTGTTATTATGAGTGATAAAGATGGAGGCGGAAAGCAAATGAATGTTGGTAAAAACCTTGCGAATTCAATCTTGTATGATTGCACTGGCAATGTAAAAGAAAGTGTATATGTTGATGAGTACGGCAATGGAATCTTCTATACAAATGGAGGAAGCGTTTCGGTTTGGATCAAAAAAGATAATATGTATAATCTTTAAAAAAAATTAATAAGTCAGTACTAATAAATTAAGATAAATAAGCTAAGATAAATAAGCTAAAATTAATAAAACAGATTTTAATAAGACAAGTTTAATATTATATTGTTTTTCATGCCTTGTATGTTTCTTTCTCCGCTAGACAAACCTAGATTTTCGGAAGAAAGAAACATTCGTGCTCTCTTTTCTCACTTAATCGCTAACGCGATATTTTAAGCAATATAATATTAATTCTTGTCAATTAATGAAAATATAAATTAATGAAATGATTTATAACTTTAGTATAGCGTTAGCTTAAACTTTTGTAGCAATTTTTATGCTTTAAAATCACAATTCTTTATATGGTTTATTTTGTATATATCTCCGATTAAATATACTTCAATTACATCAAACCTAATTTGATAATTCATTAATTTGTTTATCAACAAATAATATTTAGTTGCAGAAATTATGTGTTTCTGCTTCCTTTTATCTACCGCTTCTCTTGGCAAGCCATATTTAATACTTCTTCTTGTTTTCACCTCAATTGAAACTATTTTTTTCTCTTCCTTGTCAAATGCTATAATATCAATTTCACCAATTCTGCATCTGAAATTTCTTTCTAAAAGATAATAACCGTTTCCTACTAAATAGTTGGCTACAATTTCTTCTCCCTTCCCTCCAATCTGTTTATTATTAATTTTTATCACTTCCTCCGATTATATAAGTGTTATACCCTTTTTCTTGTATGAATCCATCTGTTTCAAGCATCAATAAGATCTCACTTACCTCTTGAATTTTTTTCTTGGTTATTTGGCAAATTTCATTCACACTTATTGGAGTAGTTTTGTTCATTAATTGATATACCTCTTTATATGCTGGTTTTATTTTTGAATCATCTATTAGCTTCTCATCTATTTCTAAATATTCTATTATCTCTTTTGGAGATTCAACCAATATTGCACCTTCGGATATTAATAAATTACATCCTCTGCAAACTGCGTCTGTTATATTACCTGGAATACAAAACACTAATTTTTTATCTTTCATTGTAATGTGCGCAGTTAACGTACTTCCACTTTTTATTCCTGCCTCTGTTACTAGTGTGGCTTCTGCTAATCTGCTTATTATTCTATTTCTTTTATGAAAGTTAGACATGTTTATATCTTCATCTGGCTTATATTCACTAATTATTAGCCCTCCGTTTTCTATAATTTTTCTAAAGAGTATTTCATTGTTTTTAGGAAAAATATGATTAAATCCTGAGGCTACCACCGCTATCGTTTTACCCTCATATTCCATTGAATATGTGTGTGCAACAGTGTCTACTCCATTTGCTAATCCACTTACAATTGTTATTCCTTTTTGTGATAAATAACTTGCAAATCTCTCTGTTTGTACTATTCCATAATTATTTATATTTCTTGTCCCAACAATTGCTATAGATAATTTATTTAAAAGCTCTATATTTCCTATTGCATATAGCTCTTTTGGAAAAGTTTTATATCTTTTTAATTTTTCCGGATACGCTATATCTGATGGCATTAATTTTATAATTTCTTTTTTCTTCATTGTTCTCCTTTTTACCTTATATATTTTTTATCATGAACTTTTTTATTTTTTGAAGTATTGTTTTCTTTTATTTGTTTTCTAATACAATGTTCTTTTATTTAGTTTCTAATAAAATTCAAGTAAAAATTTATAATATTGATCTTTTATGTTTTATTATTTCTATCTAATACCCTGTAACTTATAGCCTCAGCTACATGTTTTTTTAATATATTCTTACATCCCTCTAAATCAGCTATTGTTCTTGCTACTTTTAGTATTCTTGTGTATCCTCTCATACTTAAGCCAAGTTTATTAAATGAGATTTCAAGTAACTTATTTGTTTCCTCATCAACTTTACAATATTTTTTTATCTGAATATTTGTTAATGATGAATTTTGCTTTTCTGTTTCATCTAAATATCTATCATTTTGAATTTTTCTTGCCATCTCAACTCTTTTTCTTATAACAGCTGATGTTTCATTATTTTCGTTGTTTACTTTTTTATATTCAATCCCGTCAACCTTTACATGTAAATCTATTCTATCTAATATAGGCCCGCTTAGCTTTTCCATGTACCTTTTTCTTGCACTTTCTTGACAAGTGCATCTTTTTATACTTGAGCCATAATATCCACAAGGACAAGGATTCATTGCAATAATTAGTATAAATTTCGTAGGAAATGTTACTGTATAATTTGCCCTGGAAATTGTAATTTTTTCATCTTCAATTGGTCCTCGTAAAAGTTCAATCATTTCTCTTTTGAATTCTCCAAATTCATCAAGAAATAATACTCCATTATTTGCAAGTGTAATTTCTCCGATATTCGGCGTGATTCCTCCTCCTATTAATGATGCTTTTGTTATAGAATGATGTGGCATTCTAAATGGCCTTTTAGTTATTATTGGTTCATCTTGCTTTAGTTTTCCTGCTAAACCATAAATTTTAGTTAATTCTAACGTTTCTTCATAATTTATTCTAGGTAAGATTGTAATCATTCTTTTAGCTAGCATGGTTTTTCCTGACCCTGGACTACCTATTAAGCAAACATTGTATCCTCCTGCTGCTGAAATCTCCAATGCTCTTTTCGCACTTTCTTGCCCACTAACATCTGAAAAATCAAAATCAAAACCTGATGTTAAGTTTAAAATATTATTAATGTTTACATCAATAGTTTTTAGATTTTCTTGATTCATCAAATAATGAATCACACATTTTAATGAGGCTGCACCTTTTACTACTATGTTTTTAGTAAGTGATGCTTCTTCTAAATTATCTTCTGGAACAATAATCTCTTTAAAACCCAACTTTTGAGCTTCAATACACATAGCTAAAACTCCGTTAACCTTATTAATTTTACCATCTAATGAAAGTTCTCCTATAAAACATATATCTTCAACCTTTTTATTATTATCATTCATTTTAACAACCTCACTTGCCTGTAAGATTGCAATCGATATAGGCAAATCAAGAAATGATCCTTCTTTTTTTACACTTGCAGGGGCTAAATTTACCGTAATCTTTGAATTAATTACATTTCCAATAGTATTTTTTATTGCGGACCTAACCCTCTCTTTGGCTTCTCTAATACTTGCATCAGGTAAACCTACAATATCAAAAGCAGGAAGACCATTTGCAATATCTACTTGAACCTGAACTTTATAACCTTCTATACCATTTAACGAAATACTTTGCACAATTGCTAACATAACCTCTCCTTTTCTATTAACAAACAAATTTAACTTAATATTTAAACAAATTTTAAAATTAGATATTAAAACTTTGGAATTTGAGTTTAAATTTAAAATATATAATTTAAGACCTAATACTTTAGATTTTTTAATCTAATAAAATTAGAAATCTAATAAAAAATACGAAAACAAAAAGACACATTATAGCTACGATTAAACGTAGTTATAATGTGCCTTTCTCAATATATCATCTGTATGATATATATAATATTTGTAAGAAATTGTCAATACTTTTTTTATATTTTTTTATTTTTTATTTTTTTCCTGTTTATCATTCTTGATTTGTTAATGTTTCAAGTAATTTTGGATATAGCGCACTTGCATTATGCTTCCAATTTTGTACTATATTTTCAGCTTGCTGTCTTGAATAAGCAAATGTTTTTATCTCAAATATTATTTCTCCATTTTCAATAATTTTGCACTGTACTTCAAATTCATTTTCTGATTTTGGCATAAACTCTGCAACTATTGACTCTGCATTTTCTAAATTTTCAATATCTGATTTAAACGTTGTATCTACTTTAAGCTTTATAATTCCTGGTAATATATCTAGTGTAAGATCTAAAGTATTTTTTCCGCTTTTCAGTAATCTCATATACATTTTGAGTTTCTTTTTCATAGCATACTATGTACTTTACATCTATTAAATCTAACAAAAATTGTTGAAAATAGAAGTAATTTAAATCCACTGCTGATTTTACTACACTATATAACGCATCATTTGTAATTGGCCTTCCTACTTTAGCAAGTGTATATAATATAAGCACTTTGTTTTCGGCAAGGGTTTCACTATCTGATGTTATTTTCAATCTAAAACTCCTCCTTATAAAATAATGTTAAGTAAGCTTTTTTCATTATAAAGTACCACCATATAATATCATTATTCTTAATATATCATTGTTGTAATAGTATTTTACGCATTCGATTATATCACTTTCTTTATGCAAAAGCCATACTCTAGCCGTAAAATATTGATTTTACCTCTTTTTTAAAGTATAATAGATTTAGCATTGAATTTATTTCAGGTAAGGAGATTACTTTTATATGAGAATGAAATTTAAACCATGGGCTAGACAAGAACTTGAGACAAGCCCTTTTTATATTGATAATCCACTTGTTTTTAAAAATAAGTGGATTACTGCCTTTGAAAATACTAACAATCCAATCTACCTAGAACTTGGCTGCGGAAAAGGTCTTTTCATTGCAAAACTTAGCAAAAACAACCCCAATATAAATTACATTGCCATAGACCTTGTTGACGCCATGCTTGGAATGGCCAAACGCAATGTTGAAGCCACTTTTGGAATTAGAACATCAACCGTAAAAGAAGATATTGAAAACGAAATTGAAAAGCAAAAAATTGTTAAAAATCTAAAACTTACAAGATATGATATTTCTAGAATTTCCGATATTCTTGGTGAAAAAGATAATATCAGGAGAATATATATAAACTTTTGCAACCCTTGGCCTAGAGGAAAACATCATAAAAAAAGACTAACTCATGAGAGACAACTTAACCAGTACAAACAATTTTTAAAAGGAGAGATTTTCTTTAAAACTGATGATGATAACTTATTTGAAGAATCAATAACCTCTTTCAAAAACTCTGGCTATGAAATAAAAAAAATAACTTACGACTTAGCTTCAGAAAAAAATTTCTGGAATGATGAAGAAAATATCGAAACAGAACATGAGAAAATGTTTAAGGAACATGGAATAAAAATAAAAGCATTAATTGCAACACCATTAAAATAAAATGTTGAAATATGATAGATTATAATGATAGATAAAAAAAGATTTAATATTATATTGTTTTTCGAAGCCTTGTTCGTTTCTTTCTTCGTTAGTTAAAACTAACTTTCGGAAGAAAGAAACATTCGCGCTTCGCTTGATCGCTAACGCGGCTTTCTTAAACAATATAATATTAAATCTTTTCAATTAAAATTTTCAAAATTCCGGCAAGTTTACTTCAAAAGCGCAAATGTTCCTTTTAATATTGTCTTGCCCAAATAACCATATTCTTAGCTTCTTTTCCACAAAATACACACTTATTGTCTACTTTCTCCTCTTCAAAAGGAATACATCTTGATTTCGCACCTGTAAGCTCATGTATTTTCTCTTCACATTCTGGGTTACCACAAAACATTGCCTTAATGAACCCTTGATTCTCCTCAAGTTCCTTTTTAAACTCTTCCATATTATGTGCTACATTCGTTCTTTTTATCATATTGTCTTTACACATATTGTACATATTCTGTTGTATTTCATCCAATAGTTTTGTGATATTGGCAGTAAGATTATCAAGTGACACATCTATCTTTTCAAGAGTATCTCTTCTTACTAATACGCATTTATTATTTTGTATATCTCTTGGACCTATTTCAATTCTAATAGGAACACCTTTCATCTCCCAATAATTGAATTTATAACCTGGGGTATATTGCATTCTATCATCTAATTCCACTCTAAAGTAGTTATTCAATTGCTCTTTTAATTCTGCAGCCTTTTCAATTACACCTTCTTTATTAGCAGCCACAGGAACTATCACTACCTGAATTGGTGCAATTTTAGGAGGTAGTCTAAGTCCTCTATTATCACCATGAGCCATTATTATTGCACCTATCAATCTTGTTGTGCTTCCCCAAGATGTTTGATATGCAAACTCTTCTTTACCTTCTCTGTTTTGGAATTTTACATTAAAAGGTTTTGTAAAGTTTTGTCCAAAATAATGTGATGTTGCTGTTTGCAATGCTCTTCCATCATGCATCAAAGTTTCAATTGTAAAAGTTTTTTCAGCACCAGCAAATTTCTCTGTTTCAGTCTTTACACCCTTTACTGTTGGTATAGCTAATAAATTCTCAACTACATCATTATATACTTCATGCATTTTAATTGTAAATTCTTCCGCTTCTTTTGCAGTTTCATGAATTGTATGTCCCTCTTGCCACATAAACTCTCTTGAACGAAGGAATGGTCTTGTTTCCTTTTCCCATCTAACAACAGAACACCACTGATTACATAAGTATGGTAAATCTCTCCATGAACTTAGCCATTTTGAATACATTGTATCAAATATTGTTTCAGAAGTTGGACGGATACATAGCTTTTCATCAAGTTTTTCACCACCAGCTTCACTAACCCAAGCAACCTCAGGAGCAAAACCTTCTACATGCTCTTTTTCTTTCTCAAGCATACTTTCTGGTAAGAGCATTGGCATTGATACATTTTTTACTCCATTTTCCTTAAACCTTTTATCCATATAATTTTGTATATTTTCCCATATTGCATAACCATAAGGTCTTATTGCCATAAAACCTTTTACCGGTGTATAATCACATAATTCTGCCTTTACACAAATATCTGTATACCATCTAGCAAAATCATCTTCTATATTTGTTATATCTTTTACAAAGTTATTATCACTCATTTTATTATTTAGCAAGATATAAAATCTCGCCTATCCCTTTCTATAAAAATTTAATCTCTCATTTTATACTTATTGATCTCTTGATTTTGTATTTTATTTATTAACACTTTATGTTCTTATATCTCATTCATTATTCAGATTCTTTATTATCCTCTTCTTCATCAGCATTTTTATTGTTATTATCATTACCCTGCTCGATTATTTCAATCTCTTTAGTCTCTTCATCATCTTTATTCTCAGTCATTTCCTGCTCTTCTTCCAAATCCTCGATTACAATTTGCCTGTTACTATCTAACTTATACTTTGGAAGCTTAGGCAAATCATTTATACTATTTAACCCAAACATCTTCAAAAAATATCCAGTAACTTTGTACGTCATAGGCTTGCCAGGAAGATCAGCCTTCCCAGCCTGCTCAATTAAATCATACTCTTGAAGTCTATACAAAGACCCTGCAGAATCAACACCCCTTATTGTATCAATATCAGACTTGGTCACCCTTCTATTATAAGCAATTATAGCTAACACCTCTAAAGAAGACCTTGAAAGTGACGGCTTAATTCTCTTATCAATAGCAGGATAAATATACTCATGATATTCTTTCTTTGAAGACAACTGAAAACCATCTTCAACCCTTACAATCTCAACACCTCTATCTTCTCTTGCATAATCAATTTGCATTTCTGATATAATTTTATTTATTTCATCTGGAGCAAGCTCAAGTATACTAGAAAGCTCCTTCATAGTAACAACCCTTGCTGATGCAAACAATATTGCTTCAATTATTCCTTTAACCTTTTTGTTTTCCATATTCAATCCTTTAATTAAATTACTTTTTTATTATACCTCAGAACACTTAATAATGCAATGTATTTTTATCTTGTCTCTTTATAACTTGATAAATTAATTTATTTGTGATATATAAGAGTTATAAAATTATTTAAATTTATGGAGGTTCTTGTGGAAGAAAATAATTTTAATGATGAAAAAAAAGAAAAGAAAATTAAGATAATTCAAGGTGACAGCAAAGAACTGAATATCTCCTCAGTTAAAGATAATTTAAACTTTGAGGTTGACAATTCAAAAGAAAAAAAACAAAATATCATAATACCTGAAAATCACAAATAAAAAAAGAACAAGATTTAATATTATATTGTTTAAGAAAGCCGCGTTAGCGATCAAGCGTAGCGCGAATGTTTTTTTCTTCCTAAAGTTAGTTTTAACTAACGAAGAAAAAAACGAACAAGGCTTCGAAAAACAATATAATATTAAATCTTGTTTCAATTAATTGTTTGAGAAAGCCGCGTTAGCATATATGCGTAGCGCGAATGTTTTTTTCTTCCTAAAGTTAGTTTTAACTAACGAAGAAAAAAACGAACAAGGCTTCGAAAAACAATATAATATTAAATCTTGTTTCAGTTCGGCATATAGTTTATTTTCTAAATTTCTGTTGCCCCTATTATACCAGCATCATTTTTTAGTTTTGAAAGCACAAATCTAACATCATCATCTTTATTAAATTGGTATTTCTTTATTTTCTCTTCTAATATTGGTAAAAATATATCATCATAATATGAGAAGCTTCCACCAAAGCATATCGCTTCTGGTTCAAATATATTTATTATATTTGATATTCCAACACTCAAATTTTCTATGTATGTATTAATAAAACTTTTCACCTCAAGCTTTTCAATATTTGTTCTTATGTATTGTTGTACTTCTTCTGATTTAATACCCTGAGGCAATTTCAATTTTTCTATTGCATTTTTCTTAAATCTTTTCATTGATACATAAGTTTCAAAACAGCCTTTATTTCCACAGTTACATTTTATTCCGTTATCCTTTTCAATTATTATATGACCAAGCTCGAAACCGGAAGCTCTTCTTGGCTCTAATAGCTCATTATTTAAAAATACTGCTGATCCTACACCTGTTCCTATACATAGAAAAACTGCATCTTTGTATGGTCTTAGTGCTCCATATTCTTTTTCTGCAATTCCTGCACATTTTCCATCGTTTTTTATTTTAATTTTTGTATTATATATTTTTTCTAGTTTTTCTTTTATATTGAAATTTTTAATATGTAAATTTACTAAATTTTTAATCTCTGATTCTGTTGGGTTTCCTGGAGCTGCTATTCCAATCTTAGTTATGTCATCTACTTGATAGTTTGTCTTTTTTAACAATTTTTTTATTTGTAAATTTATCGTATTTACCAGAATTTCTTCGGCCGCTTTGGTCGAAGAAATATCTGACAAATTTATATCTAATGTTTCTTTTGCTAGAATCTTGCCCCCGTAATCCACTATTCCAGTGGCAATATGGCTTCCGCCAATATCTATTCCAATCTTCATTAGTTTCAATCTCCTAATTTTTATACTCCTGCTGCTGAGAATAAGAAATTTCCCATATAAACTTGGATACAAGGTACTAATACTACTACTGTAATTAATATTAGTAATGCTCCAACTATTGAGTATAGAATTTGTGGTAATACCTTGATTATACGTTGAATATGGTTATCAATATCCATACTCATGTATTCTACAAGTTTTTCCATCATCATTGGTAAATCTGTTTGCATACCTATTTTTAACATCTCTGTAACCATTGGACTTGTTAGTCCTGAGTCTTCAAATGGTTTTACCCATGATTGACCGATTATGATGTTATTAATTGCTGTTTCAATTATTGATAACATAACATAGTTTTTTACAACGTTCTTGCCAACTTCAAGTGCCTCTTGAATTCTCATACCATTTTTTAAGTTTAATAGCATGGCATTCATTACTCTTGAAAGGTCTATTGCATATATAAGTCCACCAAATATAGGCATTTTATATTTGAAATAATCCCAGTTATATTTGCCTTTAGGTGACTGTATTCTAACATAAACTATACCTGCAATTGCTCCAATAATAATTATTGGTATAAACCAAACTTTTGTTGCTTGTGATAAGAAATCTGAGAAAGCTACTGTATACCATGGTAATTCTTCTGTACTTCCTACTTGTTTGAATACGTTTTGAATAATTGGTACTACATACATACTTCCTGCTATTAAAATAAGCAAAAGTACAACAAATTGTGCAATGTTTGGTATTAATATTGATTTTAGTTTTTTGTTTAATGCTGTTGATGTTTCTAGGTAATCAACTGCTTGCCTCAAAGATTCATCAAGCGAACCTGAAAGTTCACCAACTTTTATTAGGTTGATATATATATATGGGAATATATCTGAGTAATACTCCAGTGTTGTATACATATAATCTCCACCTTCAACACCTGCTAGTACATCTTCTAAAATACCTTTTAAACTTGTGTTTTCTGCTGATTGTATTAATGTTGACAATGCATGAATATTGTTGAATCCAGCTCTTTTTAATAGATAAAAGTTTTGAGTAAATACCTCAATATCTCTTATTGTAATTTTCTCTCCACCAGATAATTTCATTCTGATTTTTTCTTTTGTTGTTAGCTTTCTTCCTTTAGACTGTCCTTGAGTCGCATCTCCCGCAAGCTTCATTAATTCATCCATATTAGTGATGTTTCCAACACGCTTTTTATATTTACCAAAGCTTGTTTGTGTGACATCAATTGGAGTTAAGCCATTTGCTTTAATTCTTTTTACAAGACTGTGTTTACTTTTTTCTTGTACTTTGTTTCTGACTACTATTCCATTTTTGTCAACAGCTCTATATACATATTCTGGCACAGTTCTTCCTCCTTTTAATTCATATAGTTACTTGAAGGATTATTGTATGTCATTTTATCTTGCTCTTCCTTCTTAATTTTTAATTGCATGATCGTTCTGTTAAGAATTTCAATATTTTTTTCTTCGATTTGTGATTTTGCTTGTTCAAGTGTTATTACATCATCAACAAATAATTGTGCTAGCGAATTGATTAAACCTATATCGCCATTTCCTGATGAACTTTGAATTGCATCTTCAATCTCTGAAACACTTAGCTTGTCTTTTCTTATTATACCAGCTACTACGTTATCAACTACCATAACTTCTGGAACAAGTGATAACGTTCCTTTTTTGTTTTTTAATAGTCTTTGTGAAATAACAAGTTTTAATAGTGATGCAATTAAATATTTTTGCGTTGTTTGATCACTTACATCATAGAAGTTTATCATTCTATCGATTGTTTCTGCACACGATTTTGTATGAAGTGTTCCTATAACCAAGTGGCCTGATTCTGCTGTTTCAATGGCTGCATCCATTGTTTCTCTATCTCTTATCTCTCCGATTACTAGTATATCACAATCCTCTCTTAAAGAGTTCTTTGTACCTATACTGTAACTTGGTATATCTCCACCTGTTCCAACTTCTTTTTGTATAATAATTGATTTCTTTGATTTATGCTTGTACTCAATTGGGCTTTCAAGTGTAAGTATCTTCTTATTTTTGGTTTCATTAATATAGTTTATTAATGCATTTAATGTTGTTGATTTACCAGAGTTTGTTTTACCAGTTACAAGAATTAAACCTTGTGGCTGTTCTGTCATTCTTCTAACTATATCTGGAACACCTAGTTCTTCATAAGTTGGAAGTTCATTACGTATTAATCTGGTTGTTATTACTGGAACTCCATCAGCATAAGAAATATTTACTCTTAAACGTATATCATTGAATTCTGCTGAACAGTCCAAAATTTTTGTTTCTTTAAATCTTTTATCTTTTTCTAGGTTTCCACTTAAAAAGTAATCATATATATCCCACATATCACTTTCTGTAAGAACAGGTTGGTCAACTAATTCAATAAGATCCCTGTTTATTCTCAAATATGGTTTAAGTCCACATATAAAGTGAGCATCTGATGCTTTAAGCTCTTCTCCTCTTTTAAGAATTATGTTTATATCTACCATTTTATAAATATCCTTTCCAAATTTTAACAGAATAATAATTTATCATTTAATTCTTCTAGTGTAGTTATTCCATCTAAAACATCCTGTATACCTTCTACAATTAAAGGTTTATAACCTTCTTCCAATGCTTTTTTTCTAATTTCCATTGTTGATGCATCTTTTACTATTAGTTCTTTTATCTCATCTGAAAAAATTAGAATTTCATAAATAGCAGTTCTATCAAAGTAACCTGAGCCATTGCATTCTTCACAACCTACTGGGTCATACGTCATTTTATTTTCTACATCATAATCACATCCGTATTTATTTCCAATATTTTTAATTATTCTTTTTTCTTCATCTGTAAAAGGTCTTTCTCTTTTGCATTTTGGGCAAAGCTTTCTAACAAGTCTTTGTGAAATTGATGTTGCAACTGTACTTGATATATCATAGTTTGATATATTCATTTTTCTAAGTCTTGTTACAACCTCAATTGCATTTAATGTGTGTATTGTTGATAAAACATAATGTCCTGTTTGACCTGCTTGCATTGCAATTTCAGCTGTTTCTTGATCTCTTATTTCTCCTACAAGAATTATGTTAGGATCTTGTCTTAATACAGTCCTTAAAGCTCCAGGAAATGTTGTTTTATTATCTATTTCAATTTGATTAAGACCTGGTATACGAATTTCAACTGGGTCTTCAATTGTAGTGATATTTATTTCAGGTTTATTCAAATATGATATTGCACTATAAAGTGTAGTTGTTTTACCTTCTCCAGTAGGTGCTGCAATTATAGTTATCGAATTTCTTTTATCAAAGGCATCTTTAAGAAGTCTTTCATCTCTTGGAAATCCTAAATCAAATATACTCTTAATTGTTTGATTTTTCTTTAAAAGTCTCAAAACAAATTTTTCACCATAAATATTGGGTTGTGATGATGAACGTATGTTGTAATCAGGATATGCAATAATTCTACCATCTTGTGCTTCTTGCTTTTCTTGATGCATATTTGATAAAGATTTTAATCTTCCAACAATTTGAGCTTGCTTTTCCTTATCAATCTTAACAACCTCAACCATCTTACCATCAATTCTGTACCTAACTCTTACGCAGTCTTCCATTGGCTCAATGTGAATATCACTTGCACGTCTTACCATAGCATCTCTTATTATATTGTTTACAATAGTAGTTACATTTGATTGTGTATCAATTTTTGTAGAACCATTAGATATTGAATTTATAACACCCTCTATTATCTTTTTGAATGTTATATATCTTTCCATTATTAAGCCTTTATTAAGCATTAATAATCTTATAGATTCTATTTGTGAAGCATTAGTTACGTTTGAAAAACAAACCTTAATTATTCCATCATTTACTTCAAATGGAACAGCTAAAGCTTCTCTCATCATATCTGTTGAAATATAATCAGATACATTTATCTTTACATTTTCTGTAGAAAGCATAACAACTTTTTCATCAAGAATTTCACCTATACTTCTCAACAGCTTTTCAGGATCTGCTGCATGTTGTAAATATAAAATATCACCTAATTTTTCACTAGGATTTTCTTTTTGATAATCTAGAGCTTTTGTTATATCATCCTGTGTAACTATTCCTCTCCTAACCAATTCAATTCCAAGTGGTGGTCTTACAAGTGCCATAATTTTAATTTCCTTTCTATAATTTTGCTTTTGTACATTATTATTACCAGTATTTAAGAACATAATTAATTGTTTTACCAAAGTTCGGACTTGATACATATTTTCCTGTACCAATTACAACCCTTACAACTTGTTTTCCATTTTTTGTTGTTCTTGTAGCAGTAAATTTACAAATACTATTAGCTATTTTTTCGTAATTTCTATATATTGCTTTTTCACTTACAATATAGTTATAATTTGCTCCATTAGAGAATATTATAGTGACTTTTGATGCATCTGCTGAAACTGTAGCAGCTCTCGATTCCTTTACATCCTTAACAAAACTTGTATTAAATTTATTAAATTCTTCTGAGCTCATACTATTACTGTCTAATTCTCGCAAATTTAAGAAAACATAGTTGCTCAAATTTACAACCATTACCAGTACTGATGTAAAAAACAATACATATATTACGAGACCAGTTAAGGTAACACCTTTTTCACCTTTCATGGTTTTTATACCTTTCTATTTTTCTTTTATCTTTACTTTATAAACAGTGTACTTCATGTTTTGATTTCCAACCTTATATGATACATTAATGTTTATTTTTTCAACAACATCCTTTGCACTTTTGTTTATACTTGTGTATTTAGTAATGCTTGATGTAACTGAATACTGGCTTGGAATATTACAAGCAGAAATTATCTTGTTAACTCTATCTTGTGTTAAATCAGTATAATTTTCCGCATCAATTTCTTCACAAATTTCTGTGATATAGCCTATCATTACTTGATTAACTTTTAGTTTTACCATTAATGTATATATGTTAGCATACATGGTAATTATTGCTGCACTACTTATCATAAAAAGTATCATACCAGTTGCAAAATCAATTTCTAGTACACCTTTTTCATTCTTTCTTTTAAAAAACATATTATTATCTTCCTAAAAAATACATGTAAGAAATAAATATAATAATTGCATTAGATGCAGACATATAAAATGCTATTGGCAATTTTATATCCTTCTTCTTATTCTTATTTACTGTTTTATACAATAATATTTTTATTGCAACTATAAGTAATGTACATATTACTGTCAATATAGTAGTTATTTCATACGTGAAAAAACTCATTATAATTGCTGTTATAATTAAGCCATAAGCATAATCATATTTGTTATTTTTACTTTGAATGCTAAATATATTAATAATTATTATAGCAATTAAGTAAATTATTATTCTATTAATATTATACTCCTGACAATTATTTGTGCACATTATGTATTGATATACAATTTTCATAATGGAAATTGATATGCCATAAATAAGTACACGTTTATCTATTTTTCCATGCTCTATGTCTATTCCTGCAATCAAAAATATAAATACAATATATAAGATTCCGAATATAAATTCAATAACTGTTACATAATTGAAATTATAAACATCTAAGCCAAGCATTATTGCAAGTAATACAAATGCTATGCCTGTTAATAATTCGATTATAAAATATCTAGGACTTATCTTTTTTTTGCAATATCTGCATTTAGCTCCTAAAAAAATATAACTGAGTAATGGAATCATATCAAGAAATGATAATCTATGATTGCAATTGGGACAATAAGAACGTTTATGTGTTATATCTTGATCTAAAGGTATTCTATAAGTTGCAAGCGTTAAAAAGCTTCCAAATACAGTTCCCATACAAAAGATTATAAAGTAAATTAGTATATTCATTATAGAATCCTCTCTTATAATACTAAATTAAGGTTACCTAAATACGAATAAATTTAGGTAACCTCATATTTAGTAATAATTTGGTTTTCATTCAAAAATTTGATAATTATTTGTTTGGTGCAGCAACATAAGCATTGTAAGCATTATCATATTCTGTTTCATAGCTTTGTAAAGCAGTATTTTCTTTTGATACAGAATTTCTGTATGTGTTAGCTGCATTTTTAGCTCTACCAAAAATTCCTGATCCTGATGTAGCCATTCCTATTGTAACACCTGCTAATATTAATAGAACAATAATTGTTACTACTAATGCTACTAATGTAATACCTCTTTCTTTTTTCATTATAAGTTCCCTCCTTAGTTATTTTTGTATATATTTATTATTATAAATATAACCTAATTAAAATTATTTTGTGCCTTTATTTATTCCGGCTTGTTCATAATAGTTATCTTTTGCATCTGAGTTAACAGTTGTTGATGACTTTGCGCCATCTCCTTCTGAAACACCTGTGCTATTTGATACTGTGTTTGAATTATCATCTGATGCAGAGTATGCTGAGAAAGGATCTGATTTACCTGGGTTATAGCTCTTAGAATCTTTGTAATTATTTAAATCAGAATCTGTAACCTCATATACCTGATTTGTTGTTTCATATTTTTGCTCTGTTACATTATCAGAAATTTCTGTTTCAACATTTTGTGGTGTAGAATATGCTTGAACTTTTGCTGGCACCATTTTGTTTGTTGGAATATATTGATAAAATATCAGTGCTAGTACTAAAGCTACTGCAATTATTGTTAGCAATGCAATAAATATTTGCTTTGCAATATTATTTGTTGACATTTCGTCCTCCTTTACTATTGATTAGAATTTTCCGATGTACTGTTATCTGTTGTATTATTGGTATTGTTTGCATCACCTGAAGTGTTTGTGTTGTTTGAACCATTATCTCCATTTTGTGTTGATCCATTTGTATCTGTTCTTGCTGATCCATTTTGTGAATTGTTGTTTGATAATTGGCTTCCAACTGAAACTGTTGTATTTTCAGTTATGATTTTTACATCTTTTACTATGAATGATGCAACATTTGTCTTCATATCAAAATTATCTATTGTAAAGTCAAGATTTGAATCATTTTCAAGTGAATAGATAAAGTTTGTAATTGCTAAGTACTTACCTGTTACTGTGAAGTTTAAGTTTCTGTATTCGCTTCCGCCTAATGTTGATGATGCTATCTTCATTGTAACTGTAACCCCTTCAGAAGTTGCGTGGTTTCCTACTCTGCTCCACAAATATTCAATCGTATATGTCTTTGTTTGTAAAGCTTGCTGTATGTCGCTTGCAGAACTTACTGAAACTAGGTCTAAGTAGTCCTTCTTAGCTGATGCTAAACCTTTAGCATCTGTCTCGATTTTGCTTAATGATGTTTGATATGCTTTTTCTTTTGTGTCAGCCTCACTTATTTTTTCTGTTAGTATTTGGCTTTCATTAGCTAGCCCTTGAAATCCTAGAACCTGTAATGAGCCAACTTTAATGCCATTTTTCATACATAATGCTGTCATTACTAATAATAAAATTGTTAATATCGTTAGTAGTACTTTTCTCATTACCTCTCTCCTTCTAGTATGACTTTAAGTCACCTTCAATTGCTATTTTAACATTTTTGCCTTCTTTTGTTCCTTCTGTAGAAACAATATTATCAAGAATGCCTGCATTTTTTAATTTTGCTTTAAAGTATGCAAGTTGTTCATACTCTGTTGATTGTGCGTAAATTATTATGTGCTGTACTGCAACTCCACTTTGAGTGTTTTCAACATTCTTTATTTCTGTTAATTGAACTTGCTTTGGAATTGTATAAACTATTTTATTTAGAAGAGTAGTTATTTGATTTTTTCTACTTCTCTTTGTTTCTATTGCTGAGCTTGTGTTTTCAAGATTTGTTTTGTATTTTTTATAATCTTGGGTTTTTGTGTTAATCTTTCCATCATCTGCTTCAGCTAAGTTCATTTGAGTTTCTGTGTATTGTATAACATCATTTGCTTTTGCAATATTTTCTTCAATTTGCCTCTTTAGTAGTGTACTACCTGTGCAAAATATTATTAAAACAAAAAGTATAACTGCACAATCTCTAATTGCTGATGTTTCAACTTTTGTAAGTTTTCCTTTCATATCAAAGCTAAAACTTAATTTTGGCATCTTACCTTTTGCTTTTGAAGCTCCCTTAGTTACAGATTTTACATCTTTTACATCCATTGTAAGAAAAGCTTTTAAGTCTTCCATTATATCATTTTTCTTGAAGTTAATTGTTTTTATTCCATATCCTAAGCCTTGAATTGCTAAAGCAATTGCTGAGTTTACCTCAATATAATCTTTTATATTTGCTTTTGTATCATTCTCAACGAAAAATGGTTTTAATATTTCAACTTTTGTATCTTTAAAATACTCTTGAAAATACAGGTCAACATTATTGATTACTGTTCCAAGACCTGTTAAATAAATCTGATCTATCTTTCTGTAGCTCTTCATAAGGTTCTGAACTTCAGTTGCAATTTTATATAATGTTGGAATTATATATTGTAAATATTCGTTTGTTTCTTTTCCTGCATTTGCTGGGTTTACCATTTCCATAGTATAAATTGTAGTATTTTTAAGAACCTCATACGTTTTTAAATATGAATTTTCTTTTTCATTTATAGCATCAAATGCATCTTTTAATCCCTGTTGTAAAATATCAACATTATAAACAGATTGTCCTAAAATAGTTGTTACTTTAGATGTTTCATCTAAATCAATGATCATAGTATTTTTGTTTTTTTCAATAGTAGCTATATTAGGTAAAGAAATAGCTACCGGTGTAGCAGCTACAACTTTGTAACCTTTTAATACATCAAGTGTTTCATTAAGATCTGCCCTGTTTTCATATACATAAATTACTTTGTTTTGATCTTCATTATTTTGATCTTTTGCATAAGTATATCTACCTTCATACGCATTTATTGTAAGATGATTATCAGTACAAAAAGACTCAAACTCTGTTTGAATTGCTTTTTTTGCGTACTCTTTATTAGCTAAATTAAAAATATCAAAATAATAATATTTTTCATTTCTAACATTAACACTTATAGGCGTTTTCTGACTGTTTGTTTCCTCTATGATTTGTTGTATAGTACGTTGGAGTTCAAGATTGTCATAAAATTTGATACCATAAGATGTAACTTTGAATGTATTATTCGCATTTTCAACTTTTGCATATTTAATTAACTTGTCTGTTATTGTAATACCTAAACAAGATTGCATTTTCTTCTCCTTCTTCGTTACTATACTTTATAGTATTTTTTCTAATTATCAAATTTATATACATTTTATATTTTTCCAGTGAAAAGTCAATATATAGTTTAGCAATGTAAAATTTTTGTTATTTTTGTAAATAAAATGTAAAAAGTGCCGAATTTAGGCACTTATTTTATTTTATCCATAATATAATCTTTCAAATAAGTTGCAACGGTTCGTGGTGCAACTTTTCCCGGAATTCCGCTATATAATGATGCATTAAATTTCATTCTTTTGCAAGTTTCAAAATCCACTCCTCCTGGTTTGCTTGCAAGGTCAATAATTAAAATTTTTCTGTTTAATAGAATTAATTTTTCTTTGTCTAATATCATTGCGGGTACTGTATTAAAAATAATATCCATTTTGCATAAATTTTCATTTAATTTTGTAAGTGGAATAGAGTTGTAACCTAATGCCTTTATCCACGCTAAATCTCTTTCTTTTCTTGCTTCAACATAAACATTTGCATTCATTGCATGTAATTTATTTGCAAGCATCTTTCCTACTCTTCCAAATCCAAGTACTAGTACATTTGCGTCATCAAGTGATATCTCCGTTTCTTCTATAGCCTTTGCAATTGCCCCTTCTGCTGTAGATATTGTACTAAGTATAGTAATTTTTTCATCATCATAAAAATCATATATACCTGTTTGATTTTGTGTTTTCTTTTCGTTTTGTTCTTCTTTTTGGTCTTCTTTCTTTTTTTCTGTCTGTTCTTGCTCTTCTTTTGCGTTTTCATTTTGATTATCTGTCTGCTCTTTTTTTTCATTTTGTTTTTCTTTTTTATTTTCATTTTGTTTCTTTATTTTATCTGGAATTTTTCCCGCAAAAAGTATATGGTTTTCATCCTTTAATATTTTCTCCAATTCATCTAATTTTATTATTTTATCTTCTTTTGCAAATGGAGCATAAATATTTTCTCCATCAAATGACATTGGAAAAGCACTAATAATAATGTCATTTTTATCAATTTCATTTAATGACTTTGCCATTTTAAAATCATCATCTTCGAAAATTTCCTCATTATCAAACAATTTATCAAACCCATACAATTTTATATTATTTCCCTCTTCTTTTAAATCTTGCGCTAAATATAAAATTCTTTTATCTCCACCTATAATAAAAAAATTATAACCCATACATATCCTCCTTAAAAATAATATATGAGTTATAATTTTAATTCTTTACTATATTTTTTATTTATATTTCTGTTTATTTTTTACTCTTTGGCTATTTTTTCTTTTGTCTTATACATTCATATTTTAATGTGCTACATCTCATATTTTTCTTTGTATCAGTTTATATGTTATTTTTCAATATCTCTATCTCCAGAATCTTTATTTTCGATTCCATAAGTTAAACGTTCTACTACGTTATATGTGCTAGACAAATATTCAAGAGTTTTTTCGTCACATTCTTTTAGTTCCGATTTAATTTTCTTTTGAACATTCTTTTTCAACTTTAGCCTGCTCAAAATTCTAATAAATATTTCATCCTTTTCAATTTTACTTGCAAGTTTAGGGTAAATTTCAATAGCAAGATTTGCATATTGAATAGCCATGCTCTCATCGTTTTTTATTAATTTAATTTTTGCCAAATAATAATAACTGTTAGCTGAAACCTTCTCATCATCACTATTGATAGTTTCAAAGAAGTATTTTTCAGCGGTATCATATTCCTTAAATATTAAGCTGATTTCTCCTAAACTTAAATTTGAAATGTCTTTTATAGAGTTAATAGTAGCTGCTTTTTTATAGCATTCTTTTGCGCTTTGAAAATCGTTAAGTCTAACATAAGTCATACCAAGACTATAATAAAGCATATATTCTTGTGGATTGTATTTAAGAGCCTCATTATAAACCAATATTGCTTCTTTGAATTTATCTGATTCATACAAAATTGTTCCAAGTAACATACTCGCATCAATATATGCCGGATCTGTTTTAAGCAGTGTTTGTAAAGTCATAACAGCCAAATTTGTTTTGTTATCCTTATTAAAGATATTTGCGATTTTGCAGTATGATTTATAATCATCTGGTTTAATCTCTATAACTTTTGAATATTCGTTTTCTGCCTTCTCTAGCTCATTGTTCCTTTCATATATCTCTGCCAGTCTTTTATGAGCATAATAGCTATTAGGTTCTTTTTCTATCAAGCTAAGTAATATTTCTTTTTCGCTTTTTCCATAAACCTTTCTTTGTATAAAGCAATAAATCATCTCATCTATAAAATAATTTTTCTTTTCTAAAATAAAAACTATTATAGGGAAAATTATCGATAGCAAAATTGGTATAGCTTCAAAAACAGCATTTATTTTTTTAGCAAATATTAATGCGAAAAAACTTATAAGAATACCTATAAGTTCAACACCCATAATATATGCATAGCTGATTTTCTTTCTTTTAATTATTCTCTTAAAAGTTAATGAAAACATTATAATTGAAAGTATTAAAACTATTATTGTTAAAGCCATGAATAAATCTCTCCTTCTTTCTAGAGTATTATACTATTCTTGACAAATACAGTCAATAAGACATTGGCAAATAGCTATTAATGAAGATAATTTAAATCGTTTCAATAAAAAAAAATAGAAATGTTTATTGCAACACTTCTATTTTAATATTTTCTAATGGTGCCAACGAAGTAGTTATCTGCAACTTTTTGGCTCTCTTGACGATTGATGTGAAATCAATCAATTTATTAAAGTATATCATATTTTAATAAAATTACAATACATATATAAATAAAAATAGGAAAACCGTCGGTATATACCGACGGAAATCCCTTTGATTGCTAAAAGCGGAGCATACTCAGCCAGTTTACGAATTGCTGAATTGCTTCATTTACAGCACTACTGTACTCACTCCAGAACTCGCTGAAATTTCCAGTAAAGAATGCGTAAATACCTCCTAATCCAGCTTTAAGTGCAAGCTCTCCCAACTGAAGCCATCCATCAAACCAGCCATAAATGATAGGAAATCTAGTGGCAAATTCAGGATAAAAATAATTCGAAATGACATTAATGATAACTCCCATAAGGATTAATCTGCCAATATTGCGAGAAATTCTATCCATTCCTCTGCCAATTCTTCTTGTTCCTTCAATTACATCCTGTTCGATGTTTGCATGATTAGTATTCCACCATGTTCTGATTCTATTAGTCTGTGTCATAAGCCAATTCATAATATATCCTCCTGTTTAAATAATAAGTGCTACGAAAGCGATGACAACAACTACTGCAAGAATATTGCTAATAACTGCATTCAGTCCCATCTGATTAAAAGTTCTTCTACTTCCATTAAATACGGGAGGTATCATTCTGAAAGTATTGCGAATAATCCAACCAAGTGCCTGAAACAGTGTCCGACAAAGATATCCGATTCCTCTAAAGATTCCACTAACAACGGTAGAACCCAAATTATTAGAAATCTTCATTCCAACTGCTCCAAAGAGCATAACAATACCAGCTAAGGTGATAACACTCACCATAATTGGCTCAAGAAGAACCTGAGCATAAGCTCCAATCTGTGGAATAGCCACATTAACCAAGAAAAAGTATAATGCAATCAACATTTTTTATTACCTCCAAAAATTCTTTTTCTCTATATTGCAACACCATAAGGTGAAAAAACGGGGTTTAATATATATTAAATAGGAATATACCTATACATTTCTATTATATCACTTTATGTTAATTTTGTCAAAATTAGCACAAACATATTTTTGTTTAAATGTTGTTAAATAAGTATAATCCAATCTTATTTTGTTCTTCTTTACTTAATTCAGTAATTCTAGCAACAATCATTAAAATAAACTTAGGAAAGCTTAAATTTTGTCTATATTCTTCATCAAGATTTTTTAATCTTGTATCAAATTTTTCAAACAATTCTTTTTTATCATAGTCAATATTAGAATAAGCTGTTTCGCTTAATCTAATTGCTAATTTTAATCTATCTTTTTCACTCATACTTTTTATATAATCAATTATTTCTTTAAAATCCATTAGTACCACTCCTCTTTAACTTTTATAATTTTATTTTCTAATTATCCATCTATCTGATTTCTTATTCTTTTGTTCTTTTTCGTTTATTTCTTTTTCTAATTGTTCTTTAGGTTCATCAAATTTTTGCTTTATCATAGGCAAGAAAAATTGATTTACAACAGAGTCATATTCGGTTAATTAATCTATAAATTGTTCAAAATACTCATTTATTAAACTTTCTTTAAATTGAACTTTACAATCATTACAATAATAATAAAAGTATGTCTTACCATTTTTCTTCGTAGTAGCTTTACCACCTAAAATACGATTACATTTAGGACATTTTAGTTTTTGTAAATATAAATATGTCAATGTTCTTTGATAACTTCTCGAGTTTTTCTTTTTCTGTACTTGGCAATCAGCCCACATTTCTTTTGAAATAATTGGTTCAACTACATCTTCATAATAAGTAGGGTTCTTTGTTCTTTTGCCGTGAACAAAATCACCTTTATATATTTCATTTTCAAGAATAGTAACAATGGTAGAATCTCGCCAATTATCTTTTCCTAATACTTTCTCATCGTTAAATAAATTGCTTATTTTTTGATAAGAGTAGCCATTATAATATAAATCAAATATTCTAACTACAACATCTTTAGTAGAATAATCTATTACCAATCTTTTATCTTCGTGCTTATAGCCTAATGGAGCAACGTCTATTTTTCTAATACTTCCATTGATAAATACTGGCTTAACCTTAGCAAATTCACATATAAATTCAAGTCTCTGTTTTAGACATTCTTCAAATTGTAATTCTTGTTTAATTATTTTCAATTTATACACCATCATTTCGTTTGGATGATTTTAATATTGTTTTAGACAACAAAAAAATCAACCAGATTTATTTTCTGATTGATTTTTGTATCTGTCTGTTCAATTAGTTCGAACAGATACGTCATTGGTGCAGATACCCGGAATCGAACCGGGACGGTATCGCTACCGCAGGATTTTAAGTCCTGTGCGTCTACCAGTTCCGCCATATCTGCATAACGCGTGAACATTGTTATTATAATACCTGCATTCCTGGTTTGTCAATACAATTTTCAAAAAAGTTTTAATGTTTCAAACTTTTTTCTTTACAGCGCTTCATTTGTAATATTTTTTATTTCTATCTGACTCCCTTTTCACTTTCATCAACTACGTTTTCAAATAATGGATCATCAAAAAAATCTACCAAATCTATATCAAGCCCCATACATACCATATATAATTTATTTAATGTTATTGTTTTATTAAGTCCTAGCATAAAATTGCTTAATGTTGATGGATTTATTCCTGCTTTTATAGCTATGTCCCTTACTTTCATTTTCCTTGCTTTTGCAAGCTTGATTATCCTTTGTCTTATTGCATTAGAAAGTTGCATATTTGTTCTATCCCTTTCTAGATAATTTTTCGTCTTCTTTTCCTATTTTTACTTTTCTGAATAGTTTATCATCGAAAAAATCTTTTAATGTTAGTCCTGTTCCTTCACATATATGTAATAATGTAGTTAGTGTTATGCTTTCACATTTTCCATTTAAGAAACTACTTAAAGTTGAGTATGGAACTCCAGAATTTAAGGCTAACTTATGAATCTTTATTCCTTGTTCATTTGCTATGTTTATTATTCTCTGTTTTACTGCATTTGAAAGTGTCATGTTTGTTACCTCTCTTTCTATTTTTCGAGTATAGCAAACAGTATGAAATTTCGTTGACGATAAAATATATTATAGTTACGTGTTTAAGCACATTCTTTTTGTTTCTTTATCCTTTTTTTATCGCAGTTTCAAATTTATTTTTTCTATTATTTTCAGTTTTAGTATTGTGATTATGAATATAATTGCAGATATTATGAAACTAATTATTAATCCTATTTTTATTGGCAAATATTTGCTCAATTCCAAACACATTATTTTTGATAATAGCATTATTGCTACTGTTGCAATTAACACTTTAAAATCTTTTTTTATGTGTATTTTTATTTTTGCAGTTTTTCTAACCTCTAAAATCAGTATTAAACAAGTTACAACATGACAGATTAATGTACCTAACGCTGCTCCTCTTGTTCCTCCAAATATAAAATTAACATTTTTTATTAGTATTTTATTTAAAATCAATTTAACAATTGCTCCTATAAATGTTGCCTTAATTGGTACATATATCCTTCCTATTCCATTTAATATTGTTGTCATCACTCCTTCTAAAATCAAAAATATAATTGAGAAAGAACTAATTCTTAGTAGTACTCCTCCATTTGAAGCATTTGGGAATAATATACTTAATATCTCATTTGAATAGAAACAGTAAATTAGTGAAACAGGAATTGCAATTAACATTTCAATTAAGATTGATTTATTTATTCTATCTTCCTTTAATTTCAGATTATCTTTATACATTGCAATCGTTGGCAAAAGTGCTCCCGATATTGCCATTCCAAATGAAAGTGGAAAATTTATAAGAGTATCAACTTTTCCAGATAATATCCCATATTCCTTTTTTGCTACCTCATAGCCTAATATATCTTTTAAATCGTTTACTATTGTTACAGAATCTATGCTTCTAGATATAGACATAATTATTGCTGATAACGATATCGGCATAGCATATTTCATAATTTCTTTTATAATTGATAACAATCTTATTTTCTCAGTGTTTACACTAAATAAGATTTCCTCGTTGATTTCTTTTTTATATTTTTTGTACTTAATATAAAGGTATATGAATTCAGCCAAATTCCCTATTGTTGTTGAAAAATTACTTAATGCTGCCATCAATACTGTGTTACTTTTTTTCGTTAGCAGAATTGATAACTCTATCAAACTAATTGCTACTACTGTTTTTACAAGTTGTTCCGTTGACTGTGCTCTTGATGTAATTTTTATTGATTCTCTTCCATTGAAATATCCTCTAAAAACTGATGTGATTGAAACCAAAAAAATGGATGGGCTTAATGCTATTATCGAAAGTTTTGATTCTTCAATTTTTAAATAGTTTGTAGCTATTGTCCCTGCAAAAAAAAGCATTAAATAGCTTGCCAGGATTCCAATTGTTCCGAATAGTAATAGTGATATTTTGAAAATTTTATGAGCCCCTTTATGATCGCCTATTGAGCTCTTTTGAGCTACAAGTTTTGCTATTGAATTCGGAATTCCTATTGCTGTTACACTTAAAGCTAAGGCATATATTTGAAAACTTGCACCAGATATAGCATTTCCTAAATCACCAAAGCCTTCTTTGTTTGTTAAATAAAGCCTATAAACTAATCCTAATATTTTTACCACTACTTGTGATATCATTAAGTTAAAAATACTTTCTGCAAACGTTTCCTTTAATTTTTTCATACTAATTACTATGATGAATAAGCTTATTTATTAACCAGAAAAAGAAAATATCTGATGTTTAAACCTCATTTATATGTGTAATAACATTTATTATAAATATATTGTACAATATTTATTATGAATTTATGGAAGAATAATCTCATAAAACCTTGTTTTTTTAGTCGTTTTGTGGGATAATTAAATACATAAGAAAGGGTTATTATAATGAAATTATTAGATAAATTATTAAAGAAGTTAAAAACTGATAGAAACACATTTTTTACATATATATTTACTCTGCTTTCTATATTTGTTATAGTTGATAGATTAACAGAATTCTTACTTATTATTATAACTGGTGTTGCAACAGATTATTTTGGTCCTATTAAATATACTTTAGCATTTGCGTGCCCAGTATTTGCATTCTTATTTTCAATGTCTTCTAAATTTATCAAGTGTGATGATGATAAACTTGGTTGGTTTTATGCATATTGTACTGCTTTGTATATATTAGGAATTACAATGATTACAGAATGGATTAATAAGCTTATATGGATTGGAATATTATCTCTTCCAGCCTATACATCCTTCATTAAGAATTTTGCTTATTTAATACAGCCTGCTCTTTCATCTCTTGCCATTGCACTTCCATTATCAACATGGCATTTATTATTTAATAAATTGTTCAAAGGTGTTAATGATACTCAAATTTTACAAGATTCAATCTTTGATTATGATGGTATAAATCTTGCTGATACTTCAATTGGCTGGGGCTCTTATACTAATGAAATCTTCATTGGTACTGATAAAGATCATGGCAATAATGTTAAACTTCCTGAAGTTAGACGTTTTGAATCTACTTTAGTCGTTGGCGTTTCAGGTGCTGGAAAAACTTCTTTGATATTTGAACCATGGGCAGCACAAGATATTAGTAAAAAAAGTTTCTTTAGAGAATCTTCAAAAGCACTTGCATTTGCAGCATTAAAAACAGGAATAGCAACTCTTGATGCTCCTTATGATAACGAATATATAAATTCAAACTTTTCGCTTAATATGATTAAACCCGTTCCTTCAAAAATCAATTTGTTTAAATCATACTTTAGCAAATTGATTTTAAGTCAGAATGCTTCAAAAATAGTATACAAAAATCTAGGCTTAACATACATGGCTCCAGATTATGAGACAATTGGTAAGATCAAAAAAGTTTGTGAGAGTTACAGCTTAAATTATAACTTGATAGACCCTGATGACCCTACATCAATTGGATTAAACCCATTTTCATTTGATGATCCAGTTCAAACAGCTCTATCTATCTCAACTGTATTAAAAGGTTTTTATACTGATAATAACCCAGAATCAGAAATGGCTTACAAAACAAATCTATCAAATCAAGTTGTTGAAAACTTAGCTATTTTATTAAAGGTTATGTATCCAAAGATTAATAATGGAAAATTACCTAATATTGAAGATATGCTAAAATTACTTAATAACTTTGAACTAATTGAGAAGATGTGTAAAATACTTGAACAAGACCCTGAACTTGCATTAAAATATGAAAATCAAATTAACTATTTTAAGAAAAACTTTTACCAAGATAGTCCTAATAGACAAGAAATGGAGAAATTAGTTTCTATGCCAATGGCACAGCTCGATACTCTTTTAAGATATCCTGGTGTAAAAAATATACTATGCAACAGAAAACACAATATAAACTATGATGATGTTCTTGCTAATGGTGATATCTGCCTAGTTTGCACACGTCGTGGAGATCTAGGTGAAAGTGCACATAAGGCTTTTGGATTGTTCTTCTTATTATTAATGCAATTCTCAGTTTTAAGAAGACCTGGCAATGAGAATTCAAGAATTCCTCACTTTTTATATATTGATGAATTCCCTGACTTCATCTGCCCTGCTACAGAATCAATTTTTACAGTTTATAGAAAATATAGAGTTGCATCAGTAGTATCTGCTCAGAATTTAGCACAAATACAATCAAAAGGTGAAAAACTTGGCAACACAATAATTGCTAACTGTTCAAATAAAATCGTATTTGGTAATAACACTCCAGAAGATAATGAATGGTGGTCAAAAGAAATTGGTGAAAAGAAAGATTGGCTTATCAAACATGATAGCTATAATTTTGAAAAGGATGAATACGACGCAAAAGGTTCTGCAGCTTATATTGCTAGAACTAAATACCAACCTGGAAAAGTACAATCATTAAAATTCAAAAAATGTATGTACAAGGTTAAAGATTTAAAAGGTAAAATAGTAAATGGTACAGCCAACCTTGATTTCTTACCATCGAAATACCTTGAAAAGCAAAAAGTTAAGATATATAATTTTGTAAAATTCACAAGTGGTATTGCAGAAGAAAGACAACATGATAGCATACTTTCAAAAATAACCACCCCTAAAATGAATACAATGCGCCACTTCTCAGATGATACAATTGGTGATGTAAATCCTGTTCAAACAGATACATCAAATTTAAGCTTTGATATAAATAACGAAGACGCAATTACATACACATTTAAGGGAAAGAATAAGAACAACAATAATAATGCAAACAGCTAATCAAAAAAAGAAATATCTTTAAGATATTTCTTTTTTTACACTTCAATTAATACAAGATTTAATCTTATATTGTATAAAATGACGCGTTAGCGATCAAGCGAAGCGCGAATGTTTCTTTCTTCCGCAAGTATAGTTTTGACTAACGAAGAAAGAAACGAACAAGGCATTGAAAAACAATATAAGATTAAATCTTTTTCATATTCAATTTTTTTATTTCAATTTTCTTCTATCCTAAAATCTTAGCCTCCACATTTCTTACATTATATTTTCCGTTTTCTTCTATGAAATCATATAAACTGTGGCTTAGGTCTTCTGCATTTTGCATAAGATCTGTAGTATAATAGAAGTTTATTTTATCTATTTTTATATTATTAATTATTAGTGTTTTAAATACTTCAGCCATCTGTTTTTTATCTTCACATACAAATACAAGTTGTGGAATAGTTTTAAATCCTGAGTCTCCCGGAACAAAGTTGTAATAAAAATCTTTCCAAAGTTCCATTCTTTCTACTAGTTTGTTTTCCCATCCAGGATTTCTTCTTATTACTTCATAAACAAAATCTATTTCTCTGTTTGCATATTTAAAATTTATTTTAGCTATTGGCTTAAATATTTTTCCAAGTGATTTTGCAGTTATTTGTGGTTTTAGTGTATAAGAATTGAAGGCTTTCACTTTTCTCATATAAGCTATGATCAGTTGGTTACCGCTTAGCTTTTTCTTCATCATTTCAACTGGCTTTGCATTATCTGATGGTTGCCATTTGCATTCTATTTCCCTTGAATTTAAAAGATACTTTCCCATCTTTTCCATGCAATATACTCTAAAAATTGCATTACCTTCTTTTGATGTAAAGTAATATCTTGTTAATATTTTGCATTTTGTAAGTTGTTCAAGTTTTGTATTTAGTTTTGCTTGATCTTTAATTTCAACGTTTTCTATTTTTAATAATTGAAACAATTGCCTAGATGTTAGGAATTCGAATTTATTTACTAACTCAATTATTTTAAAATGTAAATCATTTATATGTCCTAAGTTAATCTTTTGTAATATCTGGTTCATTGAGACATATCCGTCTTTTCCATCAAATACTTTTATCTCTCCTTCTCTCATTGCAAAAGGAGAAACCTCTGCTTGAATTTCATCATCATTAATCATATTAACCTCCTCATTAAACTATTTAGTTTTCATGATTTTTTACATTGCTATTATAACCTATTTTTCAATTTTTTTCAAATCGCTCTTAGTTAAATATCTGTATGTTCCAAGTTTTAAGTCTTTTACATCTAGATTTCCTATTTTCGCTCTGTGTAATGCTAATACCTTTTTGTCTATGGCTTCACACATCTTTCTTACTTCTCTATTTTTTCCTTCGTGAATTGTTATTTGAATTCTAGATATATTTTTTTCTTCATCTGTTTTTAATATCTTTACTTTTGCTTTTCCTGTTTTTACTTTTTCGTTGTTCTCTTCTATTTCTACTCCATTTTTCAGTTTGTTTGCATCTTCTTGTGTTATTATTCCGGTTAATGTTACATTATATGTTTTTTCAATTTCGTTTTTTGGATGAGTTATTTTGTTAATAAATTCCCCATCATTAGTTAATATTAAAGCTCCTGATGTGTACATATCTAATCTTCCAACAGGTAAAAGTCTCGTTTTTTCTTTTTTTACCAGGTCCATTACAGTTGGTCTATCAAATTGGTCTTTTACAGTTGTTACATATCCTATTGGCTTGTTTAAAAGTATATATACTTTTTTATTATTTTCTTTTATAACATTTCCGTTAAATTCTACCTTGTCTTTATTAGAAACTTTTGTACCTAGTTCTGTAACAACCCTTCCATTAACTTTTATTTTTCCCTCTTTAATTAGTTCTTCACATTTTCTCCTTGAAGCTACTCCACAAGTTGCTAAGTATTTTTGCAATCTTTCTTCCATTTTTTATTTCCTTTTCTTTTTATAGTTGTTATTTTCCATTGTTTTTAGTATTATTTGATTAACATCCATATTCTTTTTAATATTTTGTTAATCTCAAGCCTTTTCATAATTACTTATATATTATATCTAACATGAAAGTATTTGTTAATAATATACATCTTGCCTTTTTGTTTTCTTTCGTTTCAAATTGTATTTAACTTTTTACTTGACGTTTTCTTTCTGTTGACCATCAAGTTTCTTTAGTACGTCTTGAAAATATTGTGGTAATTTTGCTTCAAGGTGCATTTGTTTGCCTGTTATTGGATGTTTAAATTCTAGTATTGTTGAATGAAGCATTTGGCCTTTTACATTGAATTCATTTTTTCCATTTGAATATACCTCATCTCCTACAACAGGGTGCCCTATTTGGCTTAAATGCACTCTTATTTGATGAGTTCTTCCTGTGTCAATCTTAATCTTAAGTAAAGTATACTTGCCATACCTTTTTATTACTTTAATATGTGTTACCGCATTTTTGCCATCTTTATCAACTGCCATTTTCTTTCTGTCTTGTTTGCTTCTTGCAATTGGCATATCTATTGTTGCTTCGTCTTCCTGAATATTTCCTTTTACAAGTGCTGTGTATATTTTAGTAACTTCATGATTCTTGATTTCGTCTGACATTTTAATATGTGCTTCATCATTTTTAGCTACAATTAATAAACCTGACGTATCCTTGTCAAGTCTATGTACAATTCCTGGTCTTATTTCTCCTCCAATTCCTGATAATGAACCTTTGGAATATGCTAACACTGCATTTACTAATGTATTATCCGGGTTTCCATTGCCTGGATGAACAACCATCCCTTTTGGCTTATTTACTACTATAATATCGTTATCTTCATAAACAATGTCTAATGGAATATTTTGCATTTTTATTTTTGTTTCTTTTGGTTCTTCTATTATTATTTGAACTTTATCCCCTAATTTAACTTTATATGATTCTTTTTGAAACTTTCCGTTCACTTTTATTAAATTTTGGGTTATTAGTTTTTTACACATTGTTCTTGATAATTTAATATCAAGGCTTGATGCATAAGTATCAAGCCTTTCTCCTACATTATTTTCAGTTACTATATATTCTTCTCTACTCAATTCGAATACCTCAATCTTATTTTCATTATAATTTTCTTTCGTATTCTAATTATTAGCTTCTTTGTTTGCTATATTTCTTTCATATATTATAAAGTTTGAATCCGAGTATATTTTTTTATAATTTTTATCTCTTGAAACAAGCATGTTAAGTTTTGAATTTGATTTTGTTATTACATGAGTAATTTCATACTTTTCAAACACATTTTCATAATATTTGCTTATACTTGATGTATCAATATAATCAGTAAATATATCTTTTCCTTCGTATTTTTTCTTTTCTTTGTTGTACGTTCCATTAAACTCTGGTGTGTACAAATCACATCTTGAATCTATAAATACAGGTATATCTTCATATAACATGTAGCTTCCATAATTGTAGTCATTAAATATTTTAATATTCTCATAGTCAAGATTTTCTTTTATCCACTCCGATGCTTTCACAGGATAGCTTGCTTCACTTACATAGCTTGCTCCTATGTTTGGTTTATATACGCAGTATGATATTGCAAATATAAACAATATTAGTGAACATTCTCCATACATTGTTGTTACATATTGCATGAACTCTTCTGTACCTTTTTTATCGTACATATCAACAAAATCAGAAAGCATTCTTGTTAGGCTCATTCCCCCAAATAATACAAGCATTGAAACTTGTCTTCTTGACATGAATGCTAATAATGTTAATCCTCCTATAAAAAATAAATCTCTTAATTTAATTTTGATTTTTGTAAATGTTATTCCAAAGAATGTTATTGCAAAAAATATCATCAAATCTTTATAGTTAATTAGTGTTAATGGTAAGTGCTCACTTATGTTTGATGTAGTGTTTCCCTTCATTATTCTTAAAGTATATGTGTATGGCATGTCCTTAATTGGTGTAAGTAATCCTGTAAGGAAGCATATACACATAATTACAATTAGTTTTAGAACATTATCATTTCTCTCTAGTTTAATTTTATATGGATTTTTTCTTCTATCATTTTGTCTAATTATACTTTTGTCAAAATTCACATTTGATTCTTCTACTTTCTTAGTGTACATTGCAAGCTTTTTTTGGTATTGTGATACTTTTGATTTATCAACATTTTTAAGTTTTTTATTTGTAGAATTAATCTGATATTTTAAAAATCGTTGATATATCTTATGTGCTAAGTGTGCATCCGATAATACTCTTATTATATACTCTCCAATGTAAGGTAAATATAATACAAAATAGAATGGGAATACAGCGGAATGTACATTTGCAATTATTATTGGAATTATTATTAGGGCTATTGCATAGCGTTTTTTAGGCTTTTCTAAGAACTTTTCTATAAATATTATCGTTAATACAAATAATATAAATGTAACAAGTTGTGCTCTTGCTGCTATATAATCACCTAATAAGTACATTTGTGCAATCGTCAAAAAGAATGATATTAGTTGATTCTTTGATATCTTTTTGTTTGCTATAAAGATTACAATTCCAAGGCAAGCTGATAATATAAGTGTTGATATATATATTCCTGTGAATCCTCCCATAAAATCATATATAAGAGAAATTATTACATCATATAACCAATGTGGGTACATATATGGAAGATTATCATGCCATGAAAAATGGTCAAGATAATCAATTCCATTTTGCCTTATAAGTTGTCCTATTTTTATAGTGTAAAATGTATCATTTTGAAATGATTTTTGTACTATTGCCATACTGAATAATGCAATGCAGAAAATTGCTAATATATTAAATGCAATGTCTATTGACTTTTTTTCAGTCAATGCAAACTTTTTCTTTTGTTTCTTTTCAGTTTTATCTTTTACCTCTTTTTGCTTTTTGCCAATCATACTGATTCCTTTCATTCTGTTATGTTTCATATTTCTTTATATTATAGCCTTAATGTTTCTACGTTTTATGCTTTTATGTTTTACTTTCTCATTCCTTCATATTTTGCTATTATGTCTTTAAATTTATGTGTTCCAATTCGCAACATTTTTATTGTATTTTGCTTTATTAATTTTACACTTAATACTTTTTTATTTTATTACAATGTTGTATATTCTATTTTTTACATAAATTTCTTTTACTATTTCTTTGTCGTTTATTAATGTTTCAATTTTTTCATTTTGATGAACTTTTTGTTTTACACTTTCCTCCTCCTCATCTCTGTTGATTTGAACATTTGCTCTAAGTTTTCCATTGATTTGTATAGGTAAGCTAATTTCATCATCAGATGTTTTTTCTTCATCAAAACTTGGCCATGCTTTGTAAGCAAGCTCTTCTTTGTTACCCATTCTCTCATTAATTTCTTCCGTTAAATGAGGGGCAAATGGATTTAACAATTGCAAGAATATTTCAAATTCTTTTTTAGTAATGTATTTATCTTTATAAAATTCATTTGTCATCGCCATGAATGTAGAAACAGATGTATTAAATTTCATTTCTTCAATATCAGATGTGACCTTTTTAATTGCTTTATTAATTAGTTTATCATGTTTCTCTGATATTTCATTTTGAGAAGTCATTATATCTTGTAAATTCCATACTCTATCTAGGAATTTATTGCACCCACGAATACTTTCCATTGACCATGCTGCTGTTTGATCAAATGGTCCCATAAACATTTCATACACTCTGAATGTGTCTGCCCCAAATTCATCTATTATATCATCAGGATTTATAACATTTCCTTTTGATTTACTCATTTTTTCACCATTTGTGCCCAATATCATTCCATGTGATGTACGTTTTTGATATGGTTCTTTAGTTGGAACAACTCCAATATCATATAAAAATTTATGCCAAAATCTTGAATATAGTAAATGAAGTGTTGTGTGCTCCATTCCTCCATTATACCAGTCAACAGGGCTCCAATATTTGAGAGCCTCGCTTGATGCTAAAGCAGTTTCATTATGAGGATCCATGTATCTTAAAAAATACCATGAAGAACCTGCCCATTGTGGCATTGTATCAGTTTCACGTTTTGCTTTTCCATGGCATTTAGGACATGTTGTATTAATCCAATCTGAAAGTTTTGCAAGTGGACTTTCACCATTTTCACCTGGTTCAAAATCTTTAACCTCTGGTAACTTTAAAGGTAATTCATTTTCAGGAATTGGTTGCCAACCGCAATGTTCACAATAAACCATTGGTATTGGCTCTCCCCAATATCTTTGTCTTGAAAATACCCAATCACGTAATTTATAATTTACTTTTTTCTTTCCTATATCATTCTCTTCCATATAAGAAATAACTTTTTGTATTGCTTCTTTTGTTTCCATTCCATCTAAGAAATCAGAATTTATCGATATGCCTGATGATGTATCTGTATAAGGTAATGTAACCTCTTTTCCATCTTTTGGTGCTAATACTTGCTTAATTGGTAAATTAAATTTTGTTGCAAACTCAAAATCTCTTGCATCATGTGCAGGTACAGCCATGATTGCACCAGTACCATAAGTAATTAAAACATAATCAGAAATCCAGATAGGAATTTGCTCACCAGTTAATGGATTTATCGCTTTTAATCCTTTAACCTCAACTCCTGTTTTTTCTTTATTAAGCTCAGCACGTTCAAAATCAGACTTTAAACTTGCCTTTTTCTTGTAATCATTTATCTCGTCAATATTTGTAATTTTTGATTCATATTTCTTTATCAATTCATGTTCAGGAGCAATTACCATGTATGTTGCACCAAATATTGTATCAGGTCTTGTTGTATAAATTAGTAAACTATCATTAGTACCTTCGATTTTAAATTTAACCTCTGCACCTTCTGATCTACCAATCCAATTTTTTTGTTGAATCTTAATCTTTTCAAGATAATCAACATCATCCAAATCTTCAATCAATCTTTCTGCATATTCAGTAATTTTAAGCATCCACTCAGACTTTTCTTTTTGTACAACTGGAGAACCACATCTCTCGCATACGCCATTTACAACTTCTTCATTAGCAAGACCCACCTTGCAACCTGTGCAGAAATTAATTGGCATAGTTGCTTTATAAGCCAAACCATGCTTAAACATTTGAATAAATATCCATTGAGTCCATTTGTAGTATTCAGGATCGGTTGTATTAATTACTCTAGTCCAATCAAAAGAAAAACCTAATGCCTTTAACTGACTTGTAAAATGAGCAATATTCTTCTCAGTTGTAATCTTAGGATGAATATGATTTTTTATTGCATAATTCTCAGCTGGCAAACCAAATGCATCAAAACCAATAGGAAATAAAACGTTATATCCTTGCATTCTTCTTTTTCTAGCTATAATATCCATTGCAGTATAACTACGTGGGTGACCAACATGAAGTCCTTGACCTGATGGATAAGGAAACTCAATTAATCCATACCATTTTCTTTGCTCTTTATTACTTTTAGCGCTAAAAGTATTTTCGCTATACCACTCCTTTTGCCATTTTTCTTCTATATGTTTAAAATCGTACATCTAAAAACAATCCTTTCCTTTATAATACGGGTATTATAACACTTCTTTAGGTTTTTTTCTATAATTTTGATAAAAAAGATACAAACAATAAAAAGATTTAATATTATGTTGTTTGAAATGTTGCGCAGCGATCAAGCGCAGCGCGAATGATGCAATCTTCTAAAAGTTAATTTTGGCTAACGAAGATAATATCAAATAAAACATTTAATCAATAAAAGATTTAATATTATGTTGTTTGAAATGTTGCGCAGCGATCAAGCGCAGCGCGAATGATGCAATCTTCTAAAAGTTAGTTTTGGCTAACGAAGATTGCATCAAGCAAAACATTGAAAAACAACATAATATTAAATCTTTTTTACTTTACTTTAAAATTTTTGTTCTTCTTTCTCTTTTTGTTTAATTCCTAATAATTTTTTTATTGCATCAAAAAACATTACAATTTTGTTTTTCTTTACAACTGTTAAACTTACATTTTTTACTATCTTCTCATATTTTACATCAAGTTCAGACATTTTTTGTATATAGTAATCGTTAAAGAATGTGTATGATTCCGTGCTTCCAATTAAATTTATGAAGCTGTATAAATGTTTTCTGTATTCTTCTATATCTGTTATTGTTTTTAATTTGTTTATTTTTGCATCAAAATATGATGTTATTATTAAATTTTGTGTGTTTAAAAATAATTTTTGAATTTCTTGCTTTCCCTTTTCTGTTGCATTCGTTGCTCTTTTGAATTTTTTGTATGGCAAGTCCTCTGTTTGTATTTTTACATTTATCATATTTATTCTGTTTTCTGTTTGTAAGATTTTTTCAAAGTTTTTTTGAATTGTAAATGCGTTATTCTCTCCAACTGCTGCTTTGAACTTTTCAAAGAATGCATCATTTGAGAAAAAAGTACTTTCAAACAATGTTTGAAATCCTGTTAAATATCCTAATTGCTTTATTAGATTGCATAATAATGGATAATAGTTACTACTATCGGCTGGCATTGTGATTCCATAGTATGTAACAATTTCTGGAGTATCATTATTTGCATAAGATGACATTAGCTGAACTGCTGCTTCATTTAGGGCATTTCCATAAGCTTTATTTCCTACATAAGAACATAATCCTAATCTATGTAGTTCTCCTTTTGCATCTTTTATCTCTTGAAAATGATGTATGCATTCATGAACTGCTAGTTTTTTTACTTTATCAAATGAAAGTCCTCTTTTAAAATATATTGAAGAATTTTTATAAAAATAGCTTGCTCCAACACCGTTTTGTTCCATATCAGCTACATACATTGTTAGCTTAGTTATTGATGTTCCGATAGTGTTAAAATTAAGTCTAAGTTCTGGAAAACGATTGCATAAAGAGCTTGCAACATAGGTAGCAATTGCATTTCTTGCTTTGTCATTTATAGGGCATATATTGCTTATGCCAGCTTTTCTTAATTCTTCTTCAATTGTATTCATCAGATATATATCTAATCAAGCAATGCTTTGGTTAGTTCCTTTCACCTTAGTTTGTTTAAAACATTATACACTATATGTCGTTTTTAATCAGTTACATTTTTATTAAAATAGTGTGACATTAGCGTAACATATTTATTATTTCTTTTGCTGCTTCTCTTCCATCAAATGACGCATTTGCAACTGTTTGTTTGCTGCTTATTATATCCCCTCCCGCAAATACTTTTTTATTTGATGTTTGATAATTTTCATTCACATTTATATAGCCTTTTTCATTTGTTTCAATATTTGCTTTATTTAAAGCTTCTGCAAATTCTTTATTTGGTTTTGAACCAGTAGCTAATATACAATAATCAAATTCTCTTTTATAGTTTGTGTTCTCAATATTAACTGGTGTTAATCTTTCTTCATTATCTTTTTTTATCAATTTTGTTTTGATTAATTCCATTTCCTTGTTTTTCTCATTATAAGATATGATATTGTTTTGAAATAGGAACTCTATTTTTTCGTTTCTTGCCTCTTCAATTTCATCTAATGCAGCAGGCATTTCATTTAAACCTCTTCTGTATATTATTGTTACATTTGCTCCAAATCTTTTTAATGTTCTTGCCACATCCATAGCCACATTTCCGCCACCACTTACAGCCACATTTTTATTTTCAAATGTTTTTTTATATTTTATATCAGATTTTCTTTCCTGCTTTTCAATGTTTATTTCTTCTAATAATTTGTTTCCACTTAAAACTTTATTATCATTATTGATTGATTTTTTTAATGTGTTATTTGGCTCGTTGGCTCCGGTAGATATGTACACTGCATCAAAATCATCTATTATTTTTTGTATTTGAATGTCCTTTCCGAACTGTAATATTTGTTTTTGCAGTTATTCCAAGTTCAATTATTTTATCAATTGTATTTTTAACAACATTTCTATTTAGCCTGAAGTCTGGTATTCCATATTCAAGTAAACCTCCCAGTTTGCTGTTTTTTTCAAATATTGTTACGTCTATGTTTTCCATTGCTAGGAATGCTGCAGCAGTTAAGCCTGATGGACCTCCTCCAATTATCGCAACTTTTTTTCTTGGAGTTTCTATTTCTCTTTTGTCTTCTTTGTTTTTTGGTAACTTATATCCTTTTGAGATTGCGTTATCTGCCAAATATTTTTCCATCTCATTTATGCTTACACTTTCACCTTTTATTCCTCTAACACATGAGCCTTTGCATTGTTTTGCACTTTGGCAAATTCTTGAGCAAATTGCAGGAAGTACCGTTGTTTTTGATAATATATAAAACGCCTTTTTTTCATCTTCTTCGTGTATGAATTCTGGTATATTATTATGTAGTGGACATCCTTTATTACTGCAAGGTTTTAATTTGCAATTTAAACAGTATTTTCTTATTTCATTTATTTCCATTTTTATTCTATTCCTAACTTTTTAGCCTCATTTACGACCTCTTCAAGGTCTTTCCAAAAATCTATTTTCTTTGCTTCATCTCTTAATAGTGCTGCCGGATGAAATGTTGGTATATATATTATATCTTTTTTTGTTATGAAGTTTCCTCTTACCTTTGTAATTGAATATTCTTCTCCTAAAATATTTTTTAGAGCTGTGCTTCCAAGTAAAACAATAATTTTAGGCTTGATGAGCATTACTTGATTTCTAAGATAATCAATGCAAGCACTTGCTTCGTCTTTTTCAGGAACTCTATTTTGAGGTGGTCTACATTTTACAATATTAGCTATATATACTTTTTCTCTGTCAATTCCTACTCCTTCAAAAGCCTTGTCCATTAGCTTTCCAGCTTTACCAACAAAAGGCATTCCCGTTTCATCTTCATCAGCTCCTGGTCCTTCACCAATAAACATTATATTGGCCTCCCTATTTCCGCTTCCAAATACAATGTTTTTTCTAGTTTTACACAATTTGCATTTTTCACAATTTTTGATTGATTCTTCAAGTTCTTCCCACGTGTTAAGCATTAAATTCTCCCTTTAATTTTATATATGGTTTGTCAGCATTTGTATCAATTTCAGCCATCGTTCCAATTGGTATTACGATCTTTTTTTCGCTGTGGCCAAAATTTTCTGATTTAATTATTGGCTTTTCAAATTTCATATCTGATAATGTATCAAGTAAAATCTGCTCTATAGAAATATTGCCTTCATAATTTCCAAGCCAAATTCCTGCTATTTGATTAAACACACCTTCTTGCTTCATCTTATATAAATCATGTGAAACTTTTCCTGGGTTTGATTCAAAAGCAAGATCTTCCAAACATAAAATTTTATTTTTAAAATCAATTTTGTATTTTCCTGATATCAAATCTGTTGTTAGGCAAAGATTTCCACCAATTAACTTTCCTTCTGCTTTCCCTCTTTTTATTACTCTGAATTCAGGAAGGTCTTCTTTGTATGCAAGATTATCTTTATGATATAAGAACCTATCAAGAAGTGCGTTTAATCTATATTTAGTTTCTCCTGATGCTATTGATTTAAATGATGGGCCTAAAAAAGTTACAAGCCCTGTCTTCTCTGTTATCTCATTTAAAATTGATGTTGTATCAGAAAAACCGCAGATAATCTTTGGGTTCTTTTTTATATTTTCAAAATCAATATAATCAAAAGTAGAAAGTGAATTTTCTCCTCCTGTAATTGCAAAAATTGCTTTTACATTTTGATTTTTAAACATATTGTTTATATCTTCTGCTTTATGAATTGCAGATGCTCCATAACCCAATTCATTTGAAAAGGCATAATCACCTTTTATTATTTTAAAACCTTTTTCTTCCATTAAAGCAACAGCTTTAGTTAAGGTAATTAAATCTTCTTTATCTGTTAAAACTGCTGATGGTGAAATTATAGCTATTGTATCTCCTACATTTAATCTTTTTGCTATCACCTTTATTTTACCTTTATAAATATATTTAGGTTTTTCTCTCGGTTTTACCTATAAACCTAAAAATGTATAATGTTAGTTATAAAGCCTTAGAAGTATTTACGCTTTATAACTAATTTGCTTATAAAACTAGAATATATTTTCTATTGCAAGTTACTTATACGCTTAACATAGTAATTGAACCATTGGTTTGGTACATTTCTCCCTCTGCTCTTCTTGAATGAAATTTATCTGAATTACACACTGTACAAATTTTACTATCAATAATATTCTCTTTTGGAATTTTCTCATTTGCTAACAGTTTCTTGTATAATAAAATATTATCAATTTTGTATTGAATCCCTTTATCATTAAACTGATCAGTTTTTTCAATTATTTCTTTTAGATCGATATCATTTTTAAATTCATTTTCATATATTTTTACAACGTCCTCATTTACCATAAAACATTCTTTTCTTATTGATGGACCTATGCAAAATATTACATCGTTCTTGTCTGTTTTAAAATCCCTCTCCATCTGATTAATAGCCTTAATTCCTATTCTTTTAACAGTTCCTTTCCATCCAGAATGAATGTTGGCAACTACGTTGTTCTTTGGATCATAGATTATAATTGGAATACAATCTGCTATTGTGATAATTGAGACAATTTTCTTCTCATTTGTTATCAATCCATCTGCATACGAATCTATATCTTCTTCATTTATTATTGATTCAGACCCATAATGATTAATTGTTATTATATTATCAGTATGATTTTGTTTTAGCTGAATTATCCTCTCAAATGAAGTTAGCTTTTTTACTTTTTCTATGCTGCTTTCCCTTGTTTTGTCATTTTCTCTAATCTTAAAGCCAACATTATGTTTTTTTAATGTTATTGCATGAAATAAGTTTTTATATTCAAGAAGACGGTTAAACTGAATGTATTCAATATCTCCATAATCTACATATTTTATTTCATCAGCCATATATAATCTCCTAGTTAATTTTCTTGATATTCTATAATACTTTTATAAAAAAAACAAGTCAGAACATATTAAATGTTCTGACCGTTTGTTCAGTTTTGGAATAGCTTTTAGCTTAGAGTTCAAGTTTTAACTCTGTGTACAATACACTATTCTTCCTTTCTTCGCCAAGCACCCTTTGCTTTTTTCACTAACAATCTCTAATTTATCATTATTAATTGTGTAGCTTATTTCTTTTCGGCAAAGCTTTTGAAAGAAGTCAAGTGCGCCATCATCCTTAAGCCTTTGGCTCTTTTTAAGGTTCTCAACGTTTTTCGCTATTTCTAGTGCATCAATACTATGAATCGCATCCATATCATCTTTATAAATAATAAAGTACGACTCTTTTTTACTGATTAGAAGATTTCCATCTTCTAATCTTTTGGTATTGTTTTTGTACCCATATTCAAATCCTACAAGTTTCATATCCCCTCCTTGAGCTTAAAAACTTGCAAAATTGATTGCTGGTCTAATCATTAATCATCTGTAAAATCTTCATCCAAATTATACATAGAAAAGAAATCATATCCGCAATCAAGCAGGTAATTAACCTTTTCGATGAAGAAAAAGAGCTCCTCATCGGTAAGTTTAATATTCTTTCTGTTTACTGTAGTTGGATCAAGATGGCATAATTCGATTACACCATCAATGCACTGGCCTAAATAATTTGACTGCCTCAGGTAAATACCTTTTCTTGATTTAGCATCAGCTCTTTTAAGTCTTATTTGCGATAGCTCCTCTCCTGAATATTTAATTCTAGCTCCCGTGTAAAATTCGTAATAATACTGTCCTTCACAAATTACAATATAATATCTGTCTTTTGTAAAAGAATTTCCTCTGAAATTAAATCTCAGGATGCATTTTGCAATCATGATATTGTTGATAGGAATCTCATCTACCGGAATCTTTCCTATACCCTCATACCAATTTACAATTGCTTTCTTTGCTTTTTGAATCCGTTTTTCCCCTGCTCTCCAAAATTGTGCCATTACTACTTTACCTCCAAAAATTATTTTGTAAGTTAATAAATAAAGTGACAAGTTTTATAATATCATATTTTAAACAATTTGTAAATATTACCTGTTAATTTAATGCTATCTTAAATTTCCTTTACAGAATTGCATTTAACCTTTTACTTGACGTATCTTAAATTTCATTTTGCTTTACAAAACTGCATTTTACTTTTTATTTGACAAAAAAGCCAACATTTTTTCTTATGTGCCAAGTCCTATGCTTACAACTAGTGCATTGTTTATTTTATTCATTATGTTTTCATCTTGTATATGCCCTATTTTTTCTTTTAATCTGCTTTTGTCTATGGTTCTAACTTGCTCAGCAAGTATTACAGAATCCGTTTTTAACCCTACATTTTGAGAGCCTATTGCTATATGCGTTGGTAATTTTGTTTTGCCTAATTGTGACGTTATTGCTGCTGCTATTACCGTTGGTGAATATTTGTTTCCAACATCATTTTGTATAATTACTACTGGCCTTATTCCTCCTTGCTCAGATCCCACAACTGGGCTTAAATCCGCATAAAACATATCTCCTCTTTTTATAGTCATTGCATTTTCTCCATCTTTGATTTAGAGATGATATATCTTAAATATTGAATTCTATCTCATTATATAATATGTAAACCCTCAAGTTTTGTGTATTATCTTGTATTAACATTTCCTTTGGTTTCAACGTTTTATTGTTTATTATCAATGTTTTCTTGCTCGAATATCTATCATTCGTTTTTATTATTAATTTAGTTTCATTTTCATTCTTCTCTATTTTTCCATTCTTTTCTTTATATTCGCTAATAAAATCTGTTAAAAATAACATGTTGTTTCCTACATTTTTATAGTTTTCATATATTTTGCTTGCACCAATTTTTGAATTTTTTATTGTTAGTACATTATTTTCAAATACAAGTTCAACACCTTTAATTTCATTAGGACTTTCTATTTTTGCTCTTTCATACAGATTTTTCTTAACCTCTTGTTCTATTACATATTGGTTCTCGTTTTTGTTGCTTCTTACTCTAACCGTTATTTTTGCCTTATACGATTCTATATTTAAGATTTGCTCAATCTCTTTTATGCTGTTATTATTGCCTACTTTAATTTTTTTATTATCATTTTTCAAAACATTTGCTAAAATTATTACCGAAATCACCAATATTAACATGCTAATACTTATAATAAATTTTCTCTTCATAAAAAATACCTCTTTATGAAAATACTATTCAATCCAACTCTTCTTTATTATAAAAAAATATATAAAAAAAGAATCCATGCAATTTTATATTTTGCTTCTGGATTCTATATACTTATATCATGAAATTTCATGATATTATTATCAAATGAACTATTAAATGTTTTTAAAATACTCAATTATTGTTTTCTCTAATTCTTTTTTGTCATCAATGTGATTAATTTTTTCTCTTACCTCTGACGCGTTTTTCTCTCCTTTTATATAAAATGCTAGGTGTTTTCTCATCTCTCTAACTCCTGTTAGTTCTCCCTTTTCTTCTGTTTCAAGTTCAATATGCTTTATTATTGTTTCTAGCTTTTCTTCTTTTGAAATTTCTCTTTTTACTTTGTTCTCAAGTTCTTCTTGTATTTGTTCAAAGACCCATGGGCTTCCCAGGCTTCCTCTTGAAATCATTATTCCATCACAGTTTGTTTCTTTAAACATACGTATTGCATCTTTTGCATTTTTTACATCCCCATTTCCGATGACTGGAATTTTAACATTTTGCTTTACTTGTTTTATGATGTTTAAGTCTGAAGTTCCTGAATAAAATTCGCTTCTAGTTCTTCCATGCACAGTTATTGCCATGGCTCCAGCTTGCTCTATTCTTTTTGCTACCTCTACTGCATTTATATTGTCATTATCCCAACCTTTTCTTATTTTTACAGTTACCGGTACTGTTGAACTTTGAACTACAGCCCTCGTTATTTTTTCAACCTTATCAGGTTCAAGCATTAACTTGCTACCTTCCCCATTTTTTGTTACTTTAGGTGCAGGGCATCCCATGTTTATATCAATTATATCCGGGATTTTATTATCACATAAATATTTTGTTGCATAGCTCATTGCTTCAACATCACATCCAAATATTTGAACTGAAATCGGACGCCTCTCACCAGTTATATTTAGTAGCTTTTTTGTCTTATCATCATTATAAAATAATGCCTTGCTACTTATCATTTCAGTAACCACGAGCCCAGGATTATATTTCTCACAGATAATTCTAAAAGGCCTATCGGTTAATCCCGCCATAGGCCCTAAAATGATATTGTTATTAAGTTCAACATTTCCAATTTTTAATTTTTGTAGCATATTTTCTCCCATAAATTTTACATGTTTTCACTTTTCTTTTATAATTTCTCTATACTAAATTTTACGTGTATTTATTTAATTTTACACATATTAATTTAAATTAATATGTGTGTTTATTTTGTTTTCTTCTACACAAAAGCCATTTATTTAGGTATCATGCTACTCCATAAATATTGCTTTTTGTCTTCTTCCACTAATATTTAATAATAATGCTATCATTATCAAATTACTAAGCATTGAGCTTCCTCCATAACTTACAAATGGAAGTGGTACACCTGTTATTGGCAATAAACCTATTGTCATTCCAATGTTTTCTGTCATGTGGAATAAAAATATACCTGCGATTCCAATAGCAATTAGTGACCCCAGGTCATCTTTTGCAGTCTTAGCAATGTATATTGCTTTAGTTATCAGCCAAACATATAGTATTACTATGACCGCAGCTATTATAAATCCCATCTCCTCCCCAATTACTGAAAATATAAAGTCTGTTGACTTTGGATATAAAAAACCTAGCTGTGTTTGATTTCCTTTTAAGTAGCCCATACCCAATAATTCTCCTGCACCAATTGCAAGTTTTGATTGAGTCAAATTATACCCTGCTCCTCTTGGGTCTTTATCAGGATTTAAAAATACATCTATTCTTGTTTTTGCGTGACTTGGTAATACAAAAAAGTATAATAATGGTATTGCTATCAATACTATCGCAAGCGCAGAAAAGATATATCTTTTATAAATTCCTGCAACAAATAACATTAGTATAAATGCTATTATAAATGCAGCTGCTGTTCCATAGTCTGGTTGTTTAATAATTAGTAAAACCGGTACTACAAATGTTGCCAATATCAAAAGCAACCTGGTAGGTCTATTTATTTCACCTTTACCACCTTTTTTCTTCATGTTAGACATGATTAATGCTAAGAATATAATTATCGCTACCTTTGCAAATTCAGATGGTTGTATTGAAAATGACCCTATTGAAAACCAGCTTGTGGCTCCAGAAATAGGAATTGTAAATAATACTGCAATCAGAGCTATTATTGTTAGTCCATAAAATATTGGTGAAAACTTAGCTATTGTATCATAATCAACTACTGTAAATATTATAAAAAATGGAATGCTAATAGCTATCCATATAATTTGCTTTTTAAATTCTTCTTGTCCTGATGATGCTGTTGCAGAATATATTGCAAACAATCCTATTATAATTAATAGGATTGTACAAATTAATACTGACCATTCAATGTTTTTTGTTATTCTTTTTTTCATCTTTCTCCTTTTTACTTCTTTTGTTTTCTCTTTTTTGTTAATTTAGCATTATTAGCTGAAGCCTTTGTATTAGCTTTTTTGCTATCAGATGAACTATTTTTATTTGTTTCATCACTCTTTTTTTCACTTTTATTAACATTTACTCCTAAAATATTATCTTTTGCTAAATCTTTATTTTCAAATAAGTCGCTTTTATTTTTCTCTTCATTTTCGTTTGCATTTTTATCAGCTTCTGAAGTAATATTTTTTTTATTTTCAATGGCTTTTGAATCTTTGTTTTCAGATACATCTATTAGGTTTTCACCATTTTTGGTGTCTTTATTACCTTCTTTTACGTCATTTTTACTATTTTCTAAATTCTCTTTATTTGAATTTTCCACATTTTCTTCACTAATTGTTTTATTTTCTGCCTCTTTTTGCGACTCCTTGCTATTTGCTTTTTTTATCATACGGGTTTCATTTTTTATACTCTTGATTGGAATATTTGCATACAAAGCTGGTGCTCCAACCGTTCCATCACTATTTTGTTTATTAGTTAATTTGACATCAATTTCATTCTCATCAACATCAATATATTTCTTTATAACATCTATTATTTCCTGTTTCATTAAATCAAGAAAATCAGCAGAAACATTTGCTCTATCTTGCATTAACACTAAATGTAGTCTTTCTTTTGCTGCTTCCTTATTTGTTTTTTCTGTTTCTTTCCTACTAAGTTTTTTAATCATTTTTATAAAGTTTTCAAACATTACTTTCCTCCACGTTTGTTATTTTTTGAATGCATTTTTTATCTTCATTAAAAAGCTTTCTTTTTTTCTTCCAGGGATTGTTACTTCAACATTCTCCCCAAGTATTCTTCTTGCTATTTCAATATAAGCTCTACCAGATGGTGCTTTTTTGTTTGAAACAGCTGGTTCTCCTTTGTTTGTTTGTGTGATGATATTCTCATCTTCTGGAACAACACCTATTAAATCGATTGATAATAAATCAAGTATATCTTCAACATCCATCATCTCGCCTTTTCTAACCATCTCTGGTCTAAGACGATTAATTATAAGCTCAGGATTCTTGATTTCAGAAGCCTCTAATAGGCCAATAATTCTATCAGCATCTCTAATTGATGATATTTCAGCATTAGTAACTACAAGTGCTCTATCAGCACCCGCAATGGCATTTTTAAAGCCTTGCTCAATACCTGCAGGGCAATCTATTAAAATAAAATCAAATTCTTCTCTAAGTTTTGCAGTAAGATCTCTCATTTGCTTTTCATTTACTGCGCTTTTGTCTCTAGTTTGGGCTGCTGGTAGCAAGAATAAATCTGTAAATCTTTTATCTTTAATAAGTGCTTGTCTTAGTTTGCATTTTTCTTCAACAACATCTACAATGTCATATACTATTCTATTCTCAAGGCCCATTACAACATCAAGATTTCTTAACCCGATATCTGTATCAACAAGCACGACTTTTTTTCCTTTTAAAGCTAGTGCAGCACCTAGATTTGCCGTAGTTGTAGTCTTTCCAACGCCACCTTTTCCAGATGTTATGACTATTACTTCACCCATAACTTTCCTCCTCGCATAATCTTTATCTATTATATTTACATTTTGGTAAAAAGTCAATGTATAATCTGAAAAAATGTTACAAATTTATTACAGTTTTTTATTGTCATGCATATATGTTCATACTTTATATTTGTATGCCTGAATTCTTTAAAAAATAGGCATTTTACAATTTATTCTGATTTTTTAAACTTCAAATTTTATTTAATTTTTTATTTCATTTTTTGCTACTTTTTTTATTGATTTTTACACTTTAACATATTATAATATTTTTAGCAAAAATTAGGAGTTTTTTATGAGTAACAATATCGATAAAAATAAAAATATTTTAAACTATTCTGATAATAATAGTCATTCTAGTGATAATTCTAACAATTATCGTTCTAATAAAAGCCATTCTAACACTAAGTCAAGTGACACTTTTAAAACTAGTAATATAGATAAAAAGTCAAATAACTCAGATAATTTAATTAGCATAAAAGAAAATGACAAAAGAGCAAAAAGATTATTTTTATTATTGTATTTTCTTCCACTTGCTCTACTTATTATCATCGCTATTATATATATTCCATCTCACAATAATTTATTACTAGTTCCGTTTGCATTTTTAATGTTTATTGTTCTATTTGGTCATGATGGTTCTATTAGAACCTGCCCTCATTGTAAGAAATGGAATTCGGTTGTTTTTACTGAAAACAAAAATGTTATTAGAACAAAAAAAGAAACCGTAAAAAATGTATTTGGTAAAGAAAAAGTTAAAGAAACTAAATTACGCCTAAAAAGATTTAAAGGTGAGTGCCAGAATTGCGGATTTGTTGTAAACACTGAGAAAAAAAGGCTACTCTAATATATTAGAATATTTAATTTGTATAGTGTAAACTAGTAATTTTAGTCTTTTTAACATTTTCTATTTTTATAATTACCTATAACTTTTACTTATAAGTTTCCTTATACTTATATTTTTATATAAGTCTTATAACTATTAACTATATAAAAATTTTTCTTATATTTTTAGTAATATCCTCTAGCTAATATTCATAATATTGGTTGGAGGTGTTTTTATGTTTGTTGTGTTTAGTAAAGATAAAATCCTTGCATACCTCGTTTCTCTATCTACTGTTGCTATTCTATTCGTTATGTCATTTGTAATAACAAATAGAAATGATGAATTAATCAAAGCCTCTGCCAATGCTTACTTAGTAAACAATTCATGTGTATCTGATAACTCGTATATGGTTAATGAATCATACGGAGAAAATTGCACTCATAATTAAATTCATGCAAGCTTAGCATCATATATAAGTAATAGTTCATTTAACCAATAACTCATACATGGTTAATGATACATTTAACTACGTGGATAGCAAAAATATTAGTAAATAGCGCTTCTTTTTCGTTTTATTACAATTTAATTACAAAAATAATTTCTTTTTCAACGTTTTATGTAGACAAATAGAAATTTTGGTGTTATAATAAGAACTAGTGTACAGAAAAATGAGAATAAAACACATTAGATGACGTTATTTTAGGGAGGAAAATAAATTGGAAACAAATTTTTTAGAAAACAATAACTTAGTATTAGTTGGAAAAATTACAGAAGAGAAAAAATTCAGTCATGAGATTTATGGGGAAAAATTTTACATATTTGATTTAAGTGTTCCTCGTTTAAGTGGTAATGCTGATATAGTTCCTATAACAATTTCAGAAAGATTATTTAAGGAAGATGAACTTGTTGTTGGAGCAAATGTTAAAATTCAAGGTCAATTTAGATCTTACAATAGCTATGAGGCTCAAAAAAACAGATTAATCCTTACTGTATTTGCAAAAGACATTGAATTTTTACCAGCTGAAAATGAAATAGTAGCAAGTAAAGATTTAGTTTCAAATGAAGTAACTTTAGTTGGTTTTATTTGCAAAGCACCTATTTACAGACAAACACCTTTTGGAAGAGAAATCTCTGATTTATTACTTGCAGTTAACAGAGCTTATAATAAATCTGATTACATTCCTTGTATTGCCTGGGGTAGAAATGCAAGATTTTGTTCAAAAATGACTGTTGGAACTGAAGTAAAAGTTTCAGGAAGAATTCAATCAAGAACTTATGAAAAGAAACATGATGATGGAACAGTTGAGAAAAGAGTTGCCTATGAAGTATCAATTGCAAATCTTGAGCTAGTAAATAAAGAAGATGAAGAAAAATTAAAAGATTCTGTTGAATCAGATGAAAATAATAAATCAGTATCTTCTGAAAATGAAAACATCGTTTCTTTAGATGAAAAAAATAATGAAACAAAAAATGCGGAAGTAAATGAATAATATATAGTTTTATTAAGAGCAAAGATTGATGAGAAATTTTTTATAAAAAAATAGGAAGAACCTTATATTTAATAAGGTTCTTCTTTCTTGCTATAATTGTAGATTTTTTTATTTTTTGTTTTTTAGTTTTCTCATTTTATATTTTCTTATTCTATATTTTTTATTTTACATTTTCTTATTTTATTATGGTTGTATTTAAACAGTTCATTACTTAAGTATTCTCCTTTGAGCCTTTTTACTAACTCTCTTAAAATTATAGCTATATAATTCCTAATTTTTTCATCATTTTTTTTGATGCTTTTAACATCTTTTTAGAACCTATTGTATATTCTGCATACAACATGCACGCTCCAGCTGATATACACATTCCCGTTATCATTCCTTTGACGAATTTCATTATTTTCTGCCTCCTTATTTTGTTTTTATTATTATCTCAAAATTCGTCATTTATTATTCACTTTTTTTATTTCAATTTGGTTCATTTAAAGTCTTTCCAATACAATTTATTTCAAGACAGTTCAATTTATTTTATTTCAATTCACTTCAATTCATTTCATTCTTTAGGCTTATCTTTCAATTTACACTTTTAAAATTTTTATTGCTTTTTACATTTTTTGATAAAGCGTATTCTTGAGCTTCATTCCATCTCATTATCTTTATATTTTTGTATGTATCAAGTACACTTTCATATTTATCATTTTCATCTTCCCACACTGACTTAGGAATTTTATCAAACGCATCAAACATTTTTTCCGCTTCAGATAAATAAATTACCTGTTCTTGTGGTGACATTTTATCATATCTTTTAGCAAATGCATAAAGATTATCAAGACTATCATTTGCCTTTATGAAGCTTGCAAAGTCTTTGATTCTTATGCCTGCCATTCTAATTTGGCAAACGGCTAAAGCTATTAGCAATACTATGAACATTAACAATATAAATATTAAAGCTAACAAATGCATTTGCCCTTTTCTCCTTATCTTTTGATTTTGTACAGTTTGAATTATATCATTGGCATTCCTAAATTGCAATATATTACGTATATTATCATTTTTACTATATCATTTGTGATAATGTCTTAATATATCATTTTACAACAACTGTAACTTAACTTATAAAATTTCTTCTTCTTTTTTTGATAATTATACAATTATTATTAGTTCTATCATTGCCCTTATTTAATAACTAGGCTAACTTTAATTTTGATTGATAACAAGAATCTACTTTTTTAACATGGACTTTTTTAATTAGCATGTCATCTTTTTATTACAATACTTTGTTATTTTTGCAATTATTATTTCCTTTTCTATAATAATGTGATTATTCTTATGTAAACTATTAGATTAAGGATTAAATATGGATTCTTTTGAATTAAAAAAATTGTTACAAAGTCAAAAAAATAATATTGCTATTCTAAATATTTTGCATAATGACCAAATACTATCTGGATTAAGTTTTTTAGATATCAATTCTGCTATGCAAGACTTAGATGATGATGTTAAAACAAGTATATTAAAGGATAATGATTTTCTTACCAAGCACAAAGCAGGTTCATTTGATCTTTCTATTTTACTTGCTAGCTATTCATTTGAAAATCTACAAAAATTTTATAATGCAAACCAAGATTTCTTTAAGGATCACCATCTTCACTTTTTTGAAATGGTGAATTATATGAATCCAGATTCTCAAAAAAAGCTTGCTGAAAATTTAAATAATATGAATTTATCTTTTAATGAAAAAAATGCGGTTCTTTTTAGAATAAAACCTGAGATCAAGGAAACTCTTGATACCTCTAAGCTCCCTTCAAACTATAAAACAGTTTTTGATATAGCCTCTGAGAGTAATAGCACCAATGAAGTAAATGTAAATTTTAATAGAAATTTACAAGATTATAAAGGACTAGATTATTTAATAAATATTCAACCTGATGTGGCTGATAATGACTCTCGTAATAAGATGATTGAGCTTACTAAAGTCTGCCCTGATTTAAATGCTTGGAGTGTTCTTACTCCTCCAGTTACTTACCTTTCTACTGGAAAAGAATTTGCTAATGCAAGTGAATGGATTGATTCTGTAATTAATAGCCTTAAGCCAGAATACTCTGATGTTCAAAAACTTGCGATAATAGATCATGCAATCGGTAATAAAATTTCTTACGCTCCTGATTTTGATTCCGAAATTTTTTCTTCAAATAATAATCGTTCTATTTGGAGAATTATCAGCAACGGACATGGCATTTGTAATGGAATTTCTAGAATTGAACAATATATGTTAAAGCAGGTTGGAATAGATAGTGAAATTATAACTGGTGAAGAACACGCTTTCTTGAAAATAAAAAATATAGAGCTACCTCTTGAAGACGGAACTTTTGCTAAGGGAAACACTGTTATGGATCCTACTTGGAATATGGCAACTCATAAATTTAATGCTAGGCCTCAAACATTCTGCCTAAGTTATGATGAAATACGTAAACATGATATTGTTGATGGAATTGATGGCGAATATCATAAAAACGATGAAAAGCTTCAAGATGCAAACCTTGAGCTAAGCGTGTCAGAACTTAGAAACGTTTTTAAAAGTATAGGCCTTACTGATAAAGATGGAAATTTTCCAGTTAAAACATTATGCATGCAATCTAATGCAGTTGATGAAAAATGTAATGGAAACATTCATGAAAATTTAAAAGAGCAATTAGAACTTCTTGAAAACGCGTGCCCTGAAATCAATAAATTCATGAACTCTTGTATGTTCACATTAGATACTGTACTTTTGCAACACCCCTCATTTCAGAATGCTGATATATCTGTAAACAGAGTATATAAAAAAGATGATAAATCTAAAAAGCCTACTCTTTATGTATCTTATGCTGAAAAGCCTAATGAACCATATAAATTTTTTGTAGCAAATACAAATGAAAATAAATTTAATGAATTAACAGAAGAAGAATTCGATTTAAATTTTGAACATTATAAAGCTGACTTAGAGAAAGAAAAACTACAAGAAGAAAACCGTGAAAAATCTGATAATAATTTAGATGAGGAAAAATAATGAATATTTTAAAAAAATTTATTTTATTTATAAAGAACAAATTGAATACTAAGAATGCGAAATTTCTTCCTGAGGCTGAACATACTGCAACTACAAACGCTACACTTTCAAATACTGCACCTTCACACACTGCATCCACCAATTCAGTAGCATACAATGAAAATACAAATTCAATACACCCCACGTCTCTAAATACTGCTCAAAATAACAATTTGAACTCTTTTCAAAATCATGTACGTAATAATATTACAGATGAAAGAACTATATTTTTAAACTCTTTAAAAGTTCAAATTCCACAAAAACAAAAAGTTTTTAAAAGAGGAGTAAAAACAGTAACATGCGCTGGTGATGGACTTGGAATTCAAAAAACTATGAGCTACTAGAAACTCATTTATAATAAAAAAATGAATATTATCTTGTTTTTCGAAGCCTTGCTCAAAACAAGATTTGTCGAAGGCAACATTGTTTTATTCGCGCTTCGCTTGGTCGCTACGCGGCTTTCTTAAACAATATAATATTCATTTTTTATTAATTTAATTTTTTAACTAATTCAATTTTTAAAAGCAGGTGGCGGTAGTATATTCTACCGCCACCATTTGCTACCTTCGCTATTTGCCCTATGCTGTTTACTCTCCACTTTTGTTTGCAACTATTGCTTCATTTTTTGTTTTTATCTTTTGTTTTTATTTTTTGATTTTATTTTTTGATTCTGCTGTTATTTTACTACGATTTTGTCGTCTTCTGATGTTACTGTTATTTTGTCTTTTACTTTTCCATCTAGTATTGCTTCAGCTACTTTGTCTTCTATCATTGATTGTATTGCACGTTTTAAAGGTCTTGCTCCATAAGCGTCATCAACTCCGTTTTTTGCAACTAGTTCTTTAGCTTTTTCATCCACTACAAGTTCTATGTTTTGGTTCTTCATTAATTTTACAACCTTTTCAACAAGTAGATCTACAATCTTTCTGATGTCTTCTGGCATTAATTTGTGGAATACTATGATGTCATCAATACGATTTAAGAATTCTGGTTTGAAGTCTTTTTTTAATTCGCTCATTACTTCTTTCTTTGTTTCTTCGTATTCTTTTGCCGAGTCATCTTGACTTCCTGTTGTAAATCCTAGACGCTTTTTTTCGGTTATTAATCTTGCGCCTTCGTTTGATGTCATTATTATTATTGTATTTTTGAAGTTTACGCATCTTCCTTGTGAGTCTGTTAATCTACCATCATCTAATACTTGCAATAACATATTCATTACATCTGGGTGTGCTTTCTCTATTTCATCAAATAGAATTACTGAATATGGTTTTCTTCTAACTTTTTCTGTTAGTTGACCTGCTTCATCATAGCCAACATATCCTGGAGGAGCTCCTATTAGTTTAGCAGTTGAGTGTGATTCCATGTATTCTGACATATCAATTCTGATTAATGCATCTTCTGAACCGAATAGACTTTCAGCTAAAGCTTTTGATAATTCTGTCTTACCAACACCTGTTGGACCTAAGAATAAGAATGATCCTATTGGCTTGTTTGGATCTTTTAGTCCTAGTCTGCTTCTCTTTATTGCTTTTGCAACTGCTGACACTGCTTCATCTTGGCCTATTACTCTTTTATGCAAGTTTTGCTCTAAGTTTTTAAGCTTCTCACTTTCTGTTTCAGATACTTTTGATACAGGTATTCCAGTCCAAGCTGCAACTACTGCTTGTATGTCTTCTTCTTTTAGTTGTAATATTTGCTTACTATTTTTTTCTTGCCAATCTTTCTTAGCTTTTTCAAGCTCTTTCTTTTTATTGTTTTCTTCATCACGCAATTTAGCTGCTTTTTCGAACTCTTGTGTTCTTATTGCATCTTCTTTTTCTTTATTTAATCTTTCAATTTCATCTTGCATTCCTTTGAATGAATCTGGCTCCATATAGCTTTTCATTCTTAAACGTGATGATGCCTCATCCATCAAATCAATTGCTTTATCAGGTAAAAATCTATCATTTATATATCTTGATGATAAATCTACACACGCTTTTATTGCTTCATCCGATATTTTTACATTATGATGAGCTTCATATTTATCTCTTAAGCCTTCAAGTATTTTTACAGTTTCTTCTTCTGTTGGTTCTTGTACAATTACTTGACTAAACCTTCTCTCTAATGCTGCGTCTTTTTCAATGAATTTTCTATATTCTTTTAATGTTGTAGCTCCTACTAATTGAATTTCTCCTCTCGCAAGCAATGGCTTTAGGATATTTGCTGCATCAATTGCACCTTCTGCTGAACCAGCACCAACTATTGTGTGAATTTCATCTATGAATAGGATTACATCTTTTGCTTTTTGTACTTCTTTAAGAACCTTTTTAATTCTCTCTTCAAAGTCACCTCTATATTTAGCACCAGCTATCATGTTAGCCATATCAACACTAACAACTCTTTTATTTTTAAGTATTTCTGGTACATCTCCCGCAACAATTTTTTCAGCTAGGCCTTCTACAACTGCGGTTTTACCAACACCTGGTTCACCAATTAAGCAAGGATTATTTTTAGTTCTTCTTGATAATATCTCTATTACCCTTTGAATTTCTTGCTTTCTTCCTATTACAGGATCAAGCTTACCCTCTTTTGCTAGTTTAGTTAAATCAGAACCATACTGATTTAAAGTTGGAGTTTGGTTGTAACTTCCTGAAGTTTTATTTTCTTCGGCTCCTTTTGAACTTCCCTCTTCATTTAATATTTTTATTATTTCAGTGTACATTTTTTGAGGATCTGCATTAGCTTCCATTAAAATTCTAGTTGCAACACTATCACCCTCTCTTAATATTCCAATTAAAATGTGTTCAGTACCAATATAATCTGAGCCCAATCTTCTTGCATCCATAAATGCATTCTCAATTACTCTTTTAGATCTTGGAGTAAATCCCAAGCTTTCTGGGTCATCTATTGGATCACCAACGCCAACAATATCAATAATCTCTTGTTTTATTGTTTCTCCTCCAAGATTTTGTTCACTCAAAACGTTACTTGCAACACCAGTTCCCTCTTCAGCAAGGCCATATAAAATATGCTCTGTACCAATGTAATTATGACCTAATTCCATTGCAAGTTCTTGTGCTATTTCAAGAGCTTTTTCGGCTCTTGCTGTAAATTTATAATACATAAATATCATCTCCTTTTTTAATGATTAAATTTATAAAATTTATTTTTTTGCTATTATTTTGTCATTTTGCTGATATCATTTCTGTTATTAAATATCATTTTGTTATTTTGCAATTTATTCAGATTATTGTTAGATTATAGTTTATGCAGGTATTATTTATTGGTTTAATATTTGTTTAACAACATTTGCTCTTTCAATTTCTCTTTCGTATGAGTTAAGTTTTTTGCCAACTCTTTTTTGCAAGTTTGCATCTTTAGTGTATAACATTAGTTCTAGAATTTTTTTGTCATCCACCTCTGAAATTATGCCTAAATCACATCCAAGTTTTACGCTTGAAAGAAGGTCTTTTATTTCTTCTTCAGAAATCCTTCTTGCATTTGATAAAACTCCAAAGTCTCTATACACCATATCTTGAAGTTCTATCTCTTTTTGTGCTAGGTATTTTCTTGCGTATTTTTCTTGCTTTATAATTTTTTGAGTTATTAAGTTTAAGTTTTTGATTATTTCTTTTTCAGTTATTCCAAGGGTTTGGTTATTTGATATTTGGTACATATCACCTTCAACCTTTGTTCCTTCACCATATAGTCCTCTTACATTCATTCCAAGACCATTTATTGCATTTAATACTTTTCTAGCATTTCCAGTCATTGACAATGCTTTTAAATGGACTAATACTGATGCCTTTAAGCCTGTTCCTACATTAGTTGGACATGCTGTTAAATAACCATACTTTTCATTGAAGCTATATGGAATAATTTCTTCAAGCTTTTGGTCAATTTCAATTGCTAGATTCATCAAATTCTCAAGATCAAGACCAGAGCTAAACACTTGTAATTTTATATGATCTTCTTCATTTATTTCTATGCAAATATTTTCATCATCATTTATAAGAATAGCCGCATAAGGATTTTGACTTTTTGCAAGTTCCATGCTTATTATGTGCTTTTCGGCCAATGCATTTCGTGTTAAATCGTCCATATCTTTTAATGCAATAAAATTAAGACCATATCCTAATGAAAGAGTTGCTTCCTTCATTAAATCAAATACACGTTTTAAATCGCTTGCTTTAGCTCTCGTTGTAAAAGGAATTCCTTTGATATTCCTTGATAATCTAACTCTTGATGATATTACTACATCAGATTCTTTTCCACTTTGTAAATACCAACTCATTATTTTTCAATCTCCTTTAACTCATCTCTAATTTTTGCAGCATCTTCATATCTTTCTTCTTTGATTGCCTTCTCAAGTTCAGCTTGCAATTTTTCTTTTTTGCTTTCAGATTCATTTTTAGCATTTTTATTAGAAGCTTCATTAGAATTATTTTCTGAATCTTTTGAATTTTCATCATCAATCTTAATTTTGCTTGCTTTAGCTCCTGGAATTCTTCCAATATGTCTTGCTGTACCATGAAGATTTTTAAGTAATGCATCAATTGGATTTGAGAAAGTATCATAACACTCCTCGCACCCAAACATACCTGTTTTTATGAAATCATCATAAGTCATATTACAATTTTTGCATTTTGTGACTGTATTTGTAAGGCTTGGCATCAACTCGTTCTCTTGGTAATCATTAAAGAAATCACCTAAGAAGCTCTTGAAGTTGATTGGAAAATCAGGCATGGCAATACTATCAATTCCAAGCTTCATTGCACATTCATGGCAAAGCATAACCTCCTTTTTAACTCCGTTTATAATTTGTGTATATTTAACATTTGCTTCATTTCTACCACAATTTTGACATAACATATTTATTACCTCCTTATACTATACTAATGTTATTAGCATATTTTTAAAAATTCTTGCCCTAATTTTATCTTTCAGCTCAGGCTCAATTGCAAGAACCTTATCATTTGTAGCACTTTTAATTAGTTTTGACTCTTTTTCATTTATTATATTATTATCAAGAAAATTATTAACAAAAATGTCAATTTCTTTTGCCGTAATTTTATCACCTATACTAGTGATAATATGCATCAAATAATTGCTTTTTGTAACATTAACTTTTTGAATTTTAATATAACCTCCACCACCTCTTTGGCTCTCAACATAGTAACCATGAATTGGCGTAAATCTTGTTTGAATAACATAATTAATCTGAGATGGCACGCAGTTAAAATGATCAGCTAAATCATTACGTTGAAGAGTTACTGAATTATCATCATCAAGCATCTGTTTTATGAAATTCTCTATAACGTCTGATATTCTCATTAATTGATTCCCCCATATAAAACTGAAAGTCAAAAAATATATATTCGTTTTTATTTACGCTTGCGCTTTATTTTTTATTTACATTTTGTGCTTTATGTTTTTCTGCTTTATTTTTGTTCTTCTTTGTGTTTTATATTTGACTTTGACTTTCTTTGACTTTTATTATACACCCTTAAATAATAAAATGCAATAGTATTTTTTAAATTTTTTTATTGAGATGAATGTTATTGTTCTTTTCACTTTTTATGGACAAAAAATAATTATTGTATTATAATGCCCTTAGAAATTGGTTATAGGTTACCATTTAACCTAAATATTTTTAAGGAGTTTTTATTATGGCTGAAGATGAAAAGAAAAATGTAAATGTTAATTCTGAGGAAATTAAGGAAGAAACCAAAAACACTGTTAATGATGTTAAGGAAACTATCAAAAATGTAAACATTAAAGATGATGCTAAAAAAACAACAAACTTTGTTACTTCTATGTTTAGCAAACCTTTAGAAACTCTAAAGTCAGTAGCTAATGATGGAAAGAATAAGAACCTTAAACATGCTCTTATTTTGGCAATTATTTGGCTTGTAGCTATTCTATTAAAGTCTTTATTTGGATATCATTGGACTTGGCGTTTTTTTGGAACAGGTCTTCGCTCTACGATTCAATCTTTATTAGCACCTACTATTGGTATTATAGCAATGTGTTTAGTTATTTACTTTATGCAAAAAGGTGAAAAAAAGACTTTAACAACTATTTTTACTACAGTTACAATTGCCGCAACGCCTCATATTTTAGTTACTGTCTTATCTTTACTTAGCTTATTTAGCAGAAACTTTAACACTGTACTTTCTCCACTATCAGCATTTGCAACAGCAATTACAATCGTATATATGTACTTTGCAATTAAATTACTTATTGGTAATGAAGAAAATTCAAAGTTTATTAAGAAGTATACTATTATTCAAGGTATTTACTTTATAATTTACTTTGCTTTAACGTTCATGGAAATTTACATTCCAATGTTGTAATTTGCTTGATATTTTTAATTTTTATAGTTATAATGTTTTTACAAAAAATTAATATAAAATAAATGAAGAAAGGAGCGTATGATATATTTAGGTCATTAATATATCATACAATACAAAATTATTATGAATTTAAATATAACTGGAAAAGATTTTGATTTAACTGATTCTATCAAAAATTATATTGATGAAAAGGTTGCTAAATTAGTTAAATATTTTGGAGATGAATTTGATGCAACTGCAACTCTAAAAATTGAAGGTAATAAACAGGTTGCTGAAATCAGAGTTTCAATCAATGGTGAATTATACAAAGCTGTAACAGCAAGCCATGATTTATATTCTTCAATAGATAAAGATATTGAGATTCTTGAAGGTCAAATAAGAAAGAATAAAACTAAAAAAGATAAACAAAATATGACAGATACAATCAGATTCCAAAATTCAGATCAAGAAGAAGTTTTAGCAGATGACGGCGAGGTTATTAAAACTATTTATTATAGCATTAAGCCTCTTACTGAAGAAGATGCCAAGCTTTTACTTGAAGCAGATGCTAAAAACAAATTCTTGCCTTTTATAAATGCTGACACAAATAAAGTTAATGTTATTTATAAACTTAAAGATGGTAAGAACTTTGGTATATTAGAGCCTGAAGATTAATGAATAATAAATAATAAATAATAAATAATAAATAATAAATTATAATTTATTGTTTATTATTTATAATTTAAAGTAAAAAATAATACTGAGTTTCAATTCTCAGTATTATTTTTTTATTCTGCTTTTTTTGTAGCTTTTTTTGTTTCTTTTTTTGGAGCAGCTTCTTTAACTTCAGCTTTTTCTTCTTTTACTGCTTTTTCAGCTTTAGCTGTTGTTTTCTTAGCAAGAGCTTTTTTTGGCTCAGCTTTAACTGCTAATTTTTTCTCTAAACGAGACTTTTTTCTTGATGCAGCATTTTTAGAAATAACTCCTTTTGAGCATGCATGATCAATTTCACTTTTTGCTACTGATAAAAGATCAGCTGCTTCTGCAGAAGCTTTAGCATTTGCAGCTTCATATTTTTTAACTGCTGTTTTATATTCAGATTTTAACATACTATTATTAAGTGTTTTCTTTTCTGCTATCTTAACTCTCTTTATTGCTGATTTAATGTTTGGCATATTTTGCACCTCCTCTTAGTGAACTATCTAATAAAACACGATTATTATATCATTATTTATTTGCTTTTGCAATAGTTTTTTCAATTTCTATTATTGGAATTAGAATTAATGCAAGTGTTGTTGCTATTAATAGTTCTTTTGCATCTATTGCACTAAAGCTAAATATTTTCACAAAGAATGGTATGTAAATTACTGATAGTGTTAATATTACTGTTAATATTGTAGCTCCCAATAAATATAGATTTTTCTTTTTTAGCTTTATTATTGGTTTTTGCTGCGACCTCATGCAAATTGCTTCGAAGAGTTCTGCAAAGTTCATTGTTATGAATGCCATTGACATTCCGTTTTTGTGTCCACCTATTTTTTCTCCTATAAAGTATGAAATTGTTACCAATACAGCCATTAGTATTCCTTGCCATACCATGTTTATTCCTGCCCCATCTGAAAATACGCTTTCATTTTTTTGTCTTGGTTTGTTTTTCATTATGTTTTCTTCTGCTCTTTCCATTCCAAGTGCCAATCCTGGAGTTGAATCTGTTATCATATTTATCCATAATAAATGTGCAGGTGTTAATATTTCTGCATTCAAAATTGATGCAAAGAATATTGTTAATACTTCACCCATGTTAGTTGATAACTGAAATTGAATTACTTTTCTTATATTGTCATAAATTCTTCTTCCTTCTTCTACTGCATCTACTATTGTTTTGAAGTTATCATTTGATAAAATTACATCTGAAACACCTTTACTTACATCAGTTCCCGTTATTCCCATGCTTATTCCTACATCCGCTTCTTTTATTGATGGAGCATCATTCACTCCGTCTCCTGTCATTGCTGTTACATAGCCTAATCTTTTTAATGCTTTTACTATTCTTGTTTTATGCTCTGGCTGTACCCTTGCAAATACTGAGCATTTCTTTAATACTTCAACAAGCTCCTCATCTGTTATTCCATCTATTTCTGCGCCTACTGTTATTTCGCTTTCATCTTCTATTATTTCAAGCTTTTTTGCTATTGCAAGAGCCGTATCTCTATGGTCTCCTGTTATCATTATTGTTCTAATACCTGCATTCTTACACTTTAATATTGCATTATTGACTTCTTCTCTGCATGGATCCATCATTCCCATAAATCCTACAAATATTAAATTGTTTTCTGCCTCATTATTTTCTAAACCTTTTGGAATTTCATTTAACTCTCTATATGCAAGACCCAATACTCTTAAAGCATCTGATGCAAATTTGTTGTTTTCTATAAGTATTTTTTCCTTAAACTCTTTGGTCATTTCATGAATTTCATCATTTTCCATATATCTATTACACTTTTCCAATAAAATTTCTGTTGCACCTTTTGTAAATTGAATGTACTTATTATTGTTTTCATGTATTGTTGACATCATTTTTTTATTAGAATCAAATGGGATTTCATATACTCTTTTATACATTTTCTCAAGTTCATACTTTGGAAAGCCTTGATTGTTTGCATATTCTACCAATGCGTTTTCTGTTGGCTCTCCCTTAGCCCTTTTTGCATCTTTTTCAAGCTTTGAATCTGAGCACAAGCACATTCCCTTGATTAATAATGTAGTTTCTTTTTCATTCTTATCCCCTGATGTGTAAATTCTTGTAACAGTCATCTGATTTTTGGTTAATGTTCCGGTTTTATCTGTACAAATTACCTGAACAGCTCCTAAAGTTTCAACAGCGGTTAATTTTCTTATCAGAGCTTTTCTTTTAGCCATTTCTGTTACTCCAATTGATAAAATTATTGTAACAATTGCAGGTAACCCCTCTGGTATAGCAGCTACAGCTAAAGCAACAGATGCAAGAACAGTATTTCTCACAATATCAACATTTAATGTTTTAGCTCTTATTAAACTCACAATAAATACAATTACACAAATTACAAGAACAATCTTTGTTAAAACTTTTGAAAGTTCTTTCATTTTTATTTGTAAAGGTGTCGCTTCGTCTTTAACATTATTTAAACTACTTGCAATTTTGCCCAGTTCAGTTCTCATTCCTGTCTCACAAACAACAGCTTCGCCTCTTCCATAAGATACAACACTTCCCATAAAAATCATATTATTTCTATCTGCTAAAGAAATATCTATTTGATTTTCTGCAAGGTTTAACGTGTTGATTAATTTATTTATGGAAACAGATTCTCCAGTAAGCGCTGACTCATCCACCTTCATTGTATGAGTTTCTATAACTCTTGCATCAGCAGGAATAATATCACCAGCCTCTAGAACTAGAACATCGCCTTTAACAATATCTTCACTATCGATTAATAAAACTTCTCCATCTCTTTTTACTTTTGACTTAGATTTAGTCATCATTTTTAAAGATTCCATAGCCTTTTCGGCCTTACTCTCCTGAATTAAACCCATGGCAGTATTAATAATAACAACAAACAATATAACAAAAACATCAACTGGAGAACTATGCTCAGCAACTGAAATTATGTAAGAAATTAAGCACGTAACTAAAAGCATAATTATCATTGGATCTGAAATAGACTTTATAATTTTTTGAAGTAAAGTTTTTTTATGTTCCTCTTTTAATCTATTCTTACCATCATTATTTAATCTAACATTTGCCTCTTCTCCAGATAAACCTTCTCGTGAAGTCTTAAGCTCGTTTAAAACTTCATCTACATTTTCAAGATAAAACCTCATAATAACACTCCTAAATATAGCATCTAAAATCTTTTAAATTTTTTATGCTTTGACTCTTATGTATTTTAACTTTTTTTATATTCTAACTTTTTATATTTTAACTTTTTTATATTTTGACTTCAATGATGATAACACAATAATAATTCAATCTAATTAATTAGTCAAATAGAGCTTATTTAATAACACCATTTATTTAATTACGCATTTAATTCTTACTCAACGTTCATTTAATTGCACTTATCAATTTACTTAATTACAATATATTCCTTAATCTTCTCAAACTTACTATCTCCAATTCCAGATACATTTTTAATATCCTCTATACTTTGAAACTTGCCATTTTCTGTCCTATATTCAATAATCCTCTTAGCCATAGCCTCTCCTATTCCAGGCAAAGTTTTAAGCTTATCAAGATTTGCTGTATTAATATTAACCTTTATACTCTTTTTATCATCCTGCACAACGTTCTCAGATATAACATTTTCACCAGCACCTTCTCTTATATACTCAACATTATCAATATCATCATCTAATCTTGGAACATAAATTTGAATGCCATCTTCCAATATATACGCCAAATTAATCTTTGTAATATCTGCATTCTCCGTTTTACCACCGCAAGAATTAATAGCATCAATTATTCTAGATCCTTCCTTCAAAGAAACAACCCCTGGACTCACAACCTCACCAATAACATGTACCGTTATCATCTTATCTTTAGTAACTACACCAAACTTGCTTTTAGCACTATCTTTTGAACTATTATTACTTAATGAAACATTTCCCGCAACATTAGAAGATGATGTATCATTGCCTTCCACGCTAGAATCCGTATTATAATCAAAATCTGAGCTATAATCGAATTCAGCATTATTAGCAATATTATTATCCTCCATTTCATTTAAACTTTCTAAACTACTACTATCACCATAATAATATTTATAAACAAATATAAATATTATTATAAAAATAATAGCAACCAAGCAAAGAATTATAACCTTTTGCTTATTTGATAAATTTAATAAAAAACTCTTCATAAAATATCCTCCTTATATATAAAATTAATATTATATTGTTTAAGAATGCCGCGCAGCGATTAAGCAAAGCGCGAATGGTGCAATCTTCTCGCTCCCTCTTGCTTTATTTGTATTTTATTGTTAATATTTAATAAGACTTTTTTTAGGAGATTTCGTGTGAAAATAAGAAAATATTTTTTTGTTATTATGTTGACTCTAATTTTAATTATTTTGCCTGTATATAATGTGACTTTGGCATCAAGTTCTACTAGCACTCTTGGCATAGTTAGTACAGCAAATACCATAAATTCACCTTCTACCTCTGAGCTTAATCATAACTCTGTTTCTAATATGAGTGCTTCAGATGATGCTTCTAGCTTAGATGTTGACGTATATGCTGACTCTGCTACGCTTTTAGATGTGAATACAGGTAAGGTCTTATATAGTAAAAATTCTGCAGAAAGGATGTACCCTGCAAGTACTACAAAATTATTGACTGCAATTGTTGTTACTGAGAGATGTTCTGACCTTTCTGCAAAAGCAAAAGTTAGCTATTATGCTGTTCATTCCGTCCCTTATACATATTCAATTGCTAATTTGTATGCTAATGAAGAATTTTCATTAAGAGATTTGCTTCATTCTTTGCTTATTGCTTCTGCTAATGATTCCGCTTTTGTTTTGGCTGAGTATGTTGCAAATGGTGGTAATAATTATAGTACTGATTCTTCTACTGATACAAAATCTAAATTCACAAGTAGTATAAGCGTCTTTTCAGAAATGATGAATTCAAAAGCTAAAGAGATTGGTGCTATCAATTCAAATTTTGTTAATCCTAATGGAATTCATAATGAAAATCATTATTCAACAGCTAATGATTTGGCTCTGATTGGAAAATATGCTTACAATAGCCCTATTATAATGAAAATTGTTGGAACTATTGAGTATGCAACTCCAGCAACTGATTTACATAGTGAAGATAATAGACATTATAAGTCAACAAATTTATTGCTTAGAAAAGATAGAAAATTTTATTATGAATATGCAAATGGCTTAAAAACCGGTTATACTGATGCCGCTCAATATTGTATTATTGCAAGTGCTAAAAAGGATGAAAGAAGTTTGATTTGCGTTATTCTTCATTCAGGAAATGCAAATGATAGTGTAACATCTCGTGAGATGGATTGTATTAGGCTTTTTGATTATGGTTTTACTAAATATTCTTTATCAACTCTTTCATCTTCCGGTAGTGTTAGCCGTACCTTGAAAATATTAAATGGAACCAAGGAAACAAGTGATCTTGATGTTGTTTGCAAAGATGATTTGAAGGCTCTTATAAAAACTGGAGAAGCAATAGATGTTACTCCTGATGTTAAGATTACAAAGTTTTTAGCTCCTATTTCTAAAGGTGAGGTTGTTGGAACAATTAAATATACTGTTGATGGTATAAGTTATTCATCGGATCTTATTGCTGACCATGATGTTTATTCTTCTAGTTACACAAACTTTATTTGGATTCTTGCCATAACATTTGTATTTCTCACATTAGTTTTTATATTAATTAGCAAGAAACCTTCCCGTAAAAACAAGAATTTAAGGTCTAAGAATAATCATAGTCATAAGTGCAAAAAACGTAACTCTGGTAACTTAAAAACTAATAGAAATTACAGTAGAAATTATAGCAAGGGTTATAATAAAAGTATAAAAGTAAGTCTTAAACATAATGCTAACAACCGTAAAAAGAATTCTAAACAAAATAAATCAACTGAATTTAATCATAATAAGTATATGCTTTAATATGTTTTTATTTGATACATTCTTTCAGTGCATTATAGTATACTACAAGATTTACTGGTGTAATTGCACATTCTTTTAATGTATTATAGTTTATATAATACACCTGTACTTATAAGTTAACATATTGATTCATAAAAATAGGATAATAAGTTAATAAATAATAAGATAATAAAACGATAGGATAATATGAAGAATAAGAATGATATAAATGATATAAAACAAAAAATATGATTTAAGTTGCAATTATACTTGAAAATTTTCAAGTATAATTGCAATTTTTTTATTAAATAATAGTCACATCTAATAGATTTAAATTTAGATAATAGTTAATCCGGTAATTTATTTTTAATTGTATTTTCATTAATAGTCACATCCGATTATTATTGTGTAATCAACCTCTGCGTTATCTTCGCCCATTTTTTCTATTCCTGTACAAAGTAATGCTTTTATTGTGCTTGTTACACTTGACGAAACATTATTTCTATTTATTATTAGAGTTTTTGGAGTAAGGTTGGTTGTTCCCTTTTTGGTTATTTTGTAACCTTGATTTTTTAGTTGTGTTATTGCATTGTTAAATTTAGCAGTATTACCTGTTCCATTTATTACTTGTAATTTGATTTCTGAATTTTTAGGTGTTTTCTTTTCTTCTATTGCACCCTCATTGCTAATCTCATTTTTGTCCTCATCTAAATCTTCGTTATTTTGTTCAGCAAAGAACAATTCTTGAATTTTTTCTCTAGATTGTGCGGCATTTACAATAAAGAACGATAAATTGTTACAATATTGTGCTGTTCCTGGTAATGCATCTGTTTTTAGATTTGATGTATCAAACTTCATTAAAGCTGCTATATAATCTTTTACGTCATTCCAAGACATATTTGTTTCAACTTCTTCATTTGCAATCTTTAAGATTTCATTTATTTTTGTAATATTTGAGGCTTTCATTGTCTGACTAATTACAGCTTGAATAAATGCTCTTTGAGTTTTCATTCTGCCTAGGTCATTATCTCCATACTCGTATGAATAGCTGGTTCCATTGTTGTTATGTCTAAATCTTACAACCCCTTCTGCTTGCATACCATTTAAAAGTTGATAGCCCTTTTCAAGGTGTATTTCTAAATCTTGAGAACTGTCATCATAATCCATGTCAATTGGAACATCAAAATAAACTCCTCCAATTGCATCTACTAAATCTCTTAATGCTTTTGTATCAATTGTAATGTAGTATTTAAGATTTAAACCTGTTAATTTATTTACGGCATCTATAGTGCTTTGTGGGTTTAACTGATATTTTGCATTTATTTTATCAAAGGCCGTTGCTTTATCTTTATTAGTTCCAACAAAGCTATCTCTTGGAACTGACAACATGGCAGCACTTTGTGTTTTAGGTGAATATTTTACAACCATTATTGTATCAGTCATATTCTGACTCTTTCCCATACATAATACATATAAATCTTCAAGATTTTTTACTTTTTCACTGTTACTTCCTACAACGGTTGTAACAATTCCTGTCATTCCACCACCATTTCTTACAACTTGAATTCCAAAGTAAGCTAGTAAAATAATAATTATTAAAATGATTGTTAATAAAATTTTCTTCCCAATTTTTTTGGAACTCTTATTTCTATTCTTCACTACATTATTTGTATTTTTTTTGTTTACTTTAGCTTTATTTTTAGATTTGTCTTTTGCATTTTGATGATTTTCCAAATTTTTCACACTCCTACCCCAATAGTCTTTGAAAAGTATAACAAATTTTATGTAAAATATCAATACTTAAATAAATCAATATACCACCTTATAACTCATAAATTAAACTGTTCAATTTCTTTATTTATTTTCTATGTAAAAAAGTTTTATTTTTAGCAAATTTGTATATTAGTTTGAATGTATTGGTATATCTAAGTATTAGTACTTAAATATTTTCTTAGATATAAAATTATTGTTATATATTTGTTTTGCTATATATGAATCTTCAATATAGCTAGAGAACTTCTGATTATTAATTGTTGGAGCTGCCATTGAGATTATTGTAAGTGCGGCATAAATTACGATTGCACCTTCAATAAAACCACATATTGCTCCTCCTAATTTATCAATTTGACTAAGTACTGGTAATTTATTTATTATATTTGATAAGATCTTTACAACAACTAGTAGTATTCTTACTATGAAGAATATTGCAATAAAGCAAATTACATAAATTACCTGTTTTGTAATTTCTTCTGATAAGCCTTGAATTGCTTCTTCTTTTGTGCTATTTGCGTTCTTTACTGTTTCGTTTATATAATTCTTCATGTTGTCAGGCAAGTTTGAATTGTTAACATCTAAACTCTCCCCTATATTTACATTTAAATTATCATAAATTGTATTTTTTATATTATCATCTAAACTTGTATTTTTTATAACCACATCTCCCACACTTCTGCATAAAAGAAATGCAAGTACAAGTGCAATTATGAGAGAAAATATATTTACTAAACAAACCGTTAGTCCTTTCTTTGCTCCTACTGCAGCAAATAATAATAACAATATAAGTACAATTAGATCAAGAATAAGTCCACCCGTCATATCATTCTCCTTATTTTATAAATTAACAATTTCAATTCTGTCTTTTAGCACAATCGCAGCAATCTTTTTTGTAAGAATTACATCCTTAATATTTTTAAGTGATTCATACCTCTTTATTAGCATACCATTTGTACCAACAAACTCAACATCACTACCTGTATTTAAAGCAATCACGTTTTCACTACACTTCATGCTTTTTACAGTATTTTTCACAATATATGTATTTTCTTTTTTACTATCAAGATTAATTGTCTTTAACAAATAATCACCATTTACAATTTTCTCGGTATTTTCTCTTAAATAGCAAGCATAACCATCTAAATTAATATCAGCATATAAAGTATCTTTATCAAAACTATAAATTTTTTCTTCATTTTGATTGTTATACAAATTTATGCTTGAATCATCCATCGTTACAATATTCTCCCTCTTGAACTTTACAGAAAGAACCATTGTATTTGATTCCATTTTATAAGTGTTTACAATAGCCTCGCTTGGATTTTCTTTTGCAAGCTTTGTTGATATATTTTTTACTACTGATGTAATTGTTGTGCCAGAAGAATTAATTTCTACGAAACTTAAATACTGAGCATTCTCTGAAATTGCAATATCTGTTGCCGTTGTAGAAGATAAATATGTTTTAAAGCTTTCATCTCCGTTAATATCATACATGACAATTACAGATTTGTATATAGTTCCTGTGACAACAACTCCAACAGCACCGTTCTTATTTACAGTAATTTCCGAGATGTTTCCATCAACATTTTTACTCCATTGCAAACTTTCATTATAAATTAAGTACATATCCGGTTGATTCTCATCAGCAACAAGTAAATAATCACCACAACTTGCAAATTTAGGAGTAGTAACTTGCATATTAATCTTTGAAACCTCTTTAGCTGATGAGTTGTATATAGTAAGCACATTATCAGCCAAAGTAACAACTCTATTTGAATACGCATAAATAGAATAACTCTTTGACTCTTCAATATCAATCTTTGGTAATGTGTCTTCTTGAATATTTTTCTTTAAAACATATTTATCTGCCCAAGATCTAAAATTCTGATTTCCAATATAAAGACCAATTGAGACAGAAAATATAATAGCCATTATAACTGCAAGTATAATAAATACTATCTTCTTTACCTTGTTTTTCATAAGTGTTCCTTCATAAATTAATTGCCCTAAGTATAGCATAAATAATTTCTTATAGCAATAAAAATTGCGTTTGTTTAAAATAGAAAATATTATATTATTTTTCAAATGCTGCGTTAGCGATCAAGCAAAGCGCGAATGTTGCAATCTTCCGAAAGTTTTTCTTTTAACTAACGAAGATTGCAACGAACAAAGCATTGAAAAATAATATAATATTTGCGTTCTTATTTTTTATTAATATCTTATATCGGATTTACATGTACAATTGTTAACTCTACCTCGTCAAGCCCCGTTATTTCTTCTTCTATTTGATTTGCTATTTCATGGCTATCATAGGTTTTCATATCACCATCTACAAATATCGATATTGATACCATGTACTTTACCCCCATTGGTGAACAGTTTAGGTGATTGATTTTCTTTACTTCCTTGTGTGCTTCTACTATATCTATTATCTTTTTTCTCGTTTCTTCACTGATTGTTTTATCCATTAAAACATTGTAACTTTTTATAAAAATTCTTATTCCTCCAATTGCTATCCAAATTGATATGCCACATCCTGTTATTGAATCAATACAAGTAATTCCAAATTTAGCGCTTATTATTGATATAAGTGTAAATATTGCTGCTATTATATCGTTTCTGTGTTCTTTTAAATTCGCATCTAGCAAAATATTATTGTATTTTTTTGTTTTTGCACTAGTATACAGATACATTGCTATTTTACAAATGATTGTAATGATTGCTGACGCTACTAAAATGTATGAAAATGTTACTGATGATTGGTTATGTATTAAATTTCCTATATCTGTGATAAATAATTCTGATGATACGAGTATCATTGAAATTGCTATGAACATTGAAAATAAATATTCCGCTTTTCCATGCCCTAGATTGTGGTCGTCATCACTTGGTGCACTTGCAATTTTGTTACCAATTGATGTCATTGCTGATGAAAAAATATCTCCTGCACTATTTATACTATCTGCTATCATTGCTTGGCTTTTAAATGTAAAACCGCTTATCATTTTTATAATTGCAAGAAATATATTTCCTACAATTCCAACAATTGCTGCTCTTTTTGTATCTTCAAACCTCTTACTTTCCATTCTTCTTTCTCATATAAAAAATTATATGAATCCCCCCCTTTTTTATAATATTCTTTAATTGTCTTTTTGTTACTTTAATTTTATTCTTTCTTTCATCTATTTCACGTGTTTTTATTTCTGTTTAAACCTTTTTTGTAATTTATCATATAATATCGTAAATATCAATATGAAGGGGTTTTAGTCTTGAATTATAAAAACAAATTTAATTTTAATAGTATTAAATCTTTAGAAGATAAATTGTTGAAATTGCTTTCAATTTTAAAAAATGTTTTTTGTGATTTTTATGATGCCGCAAAAAATATAGTGAAAAAAGATCCTGCTTGTAAGAATGTGCTTCAGGTAATTTTTCTTTACCCTCGGATTTCATTCTTTAATTTTTTATAGAATTTCACATTTTCTATATTTAAAGCACTTGCTTTTCTTGGCACGTTTGATTTCTCAGCTTGGTCGTTTTTTTACAGGAATTGAAATACATCCAGGAGCTACTATTGGAAAAAGGCTTTTTATTGACCATGGTTCTTGTGTTGTAATTGGTGAAACTGTAACTATTGGTGATGACTGCATTATTTATCACGGAGTAACTTTGGGTAGTACTGGAAAAGTAGTTGATTCCTCATTTAAAAGGCATCCTGATATAGGTAATAATGTTTTAATTGGCTCTGGAGCTAAAATACTTGGTGCAATAAAAATTGGAAATAATTCTAAAATCGGAGCTAATGCAGTTGTACTCAATGATGTTCCTGATAATGCAACAGTGGTTGGTATTCCTGCTAAAATAATTAATTGACAACTTAAGTTTAATATTAAACCTTCTATTATATAAAAGTCTGTTATATAAAAATGACGTATTCCTTTTGATAAAGAAATACGTTTTTTAGTTGTAAATTTAATTGCTTTTTTGTGCATATATTGAGTAAATTTTCATTGGCTTATTTCCTAGGTTAAGTACATCACTCCACGTTCCTTTTGGAATCATTATTGCATAACCATCATATACGTTTTTCCTAAAGTTCATATTGCCTTTTGAATTTCCCATCACGCAAACACCAAAACCTTCTTCAATCCTGATAAACTGGTCAGCCTCAGTATTAACGCAAATTCCAATGCTCTCTCCGGGGTTTATACATCTGAGTGTAAGCTTCATATTATACCCTTCCCATACTATTGTTTTATATTTTTTGTTTTCTAATGTTTCTTTATCAATATTAATTATTAAAGGATATATTCCAAATGTAACATTTTTTTTAAAATTATTGTTTACATTGCTACTTAAATTGCTATTTGCGTTACATCTTGTAACGTTATTTTCGTTTGCATTACTATTTAAATTATTATTTACCTTGCCGAGCGAATTAAAGTTTCCATTATAAAATGGATTTCCAAAATACGGATTAAACATAAAAATTTCCTTTCATATTACATAAACTTTGATCAATTTTATAAAAGATTTACTTTATAAATCCTAATTTTATATAAGTTTTAATTTCTATATAAATTTTTATGTAAGCTTTATGTTTGTATAAATTTTTATATAAACTTTTATTATACTTAATTTATAATTCATATAAATTTTAATTCTTATATCAAGTTTTTATATAATATGATAGGAAAATTTTTTATGTTATTATTATTCTTCTACTTGTAATCCTGCGTACTTTTCTTTTGGAAATTCTTCATCATACTCCACATTTTCAAATAGTTCTGGCATATCTTTTTTGAATTTTAGTAGTAGAGGTATTAATAATTGTCTGACTGCTGGATGAGTCATTTTTGAACATCTTAAGCTTAATATGTGTCTCCACTCTCTAATGTTTGCTGTCATGCAAACTTCTGCTGCTGTTGAATGTGGAAGTAACATTCTCATTTGATCTGGTGTTGCCTTTTTTTCTCCCATCTCCATGTATTGTTTTTCAATGTATTTCATTGTGTCTTCCCAAATTTTATAGTTTTCTGTTCCCTCTTCTATATGAACCGGTTTTATAAATTTGATTTCATTGTCAAATTTATCTTTTCCATAATTGCAATATCTTGTGCTTTCAATTGAAAAACTTGCAAATCTGTGACGTGTCAAGTCTTTATATACTCCAATATCGCATATCATTCTAATTGATATTTTTTCGTGTTCTAAAATTGATTCATGTCCCCTATTTAAACAATTTGTTAATAGATGTTTGTAACTATCTTCTGTTATAAGGTTTTCTGATTTATAGCATGTTCTACAAGCCCTTTCAAGTCTTTTCATAATTTTTATTCCATCATAATCTTCTACATAAATTTTAGGTTCAATAATCTTCATTTTCAATCCTCACAATTTCTATTTGATATACTAAGTAAAAATACTCCTACCTCTTTCAATATAATACTTTATGAAATTCCTCTCAATTTTACTATAATGCATTTCATTTTTTAGATTTCTTCTTTGACTTCCATTATCTTTCTGTCAAACCAGATGTTACTGGTCTTTTTACGTCCCTATCTGTTACTGTATTAAATGCGAATTCAAATCTTATTGTATTACTGCTTCCATCTTCATTCTCTTCTACTCTTTGCACTGGCAAACCTGTTGATTTATCAATATATAATTTTACGTTTCTTATTCCTTCTTCTTTTAATTTTGCCTTATCGTACATATTCTCAAATACATAACATTTTATTCCCTCTTCTGTTGTTTCTGATCCGATTTTGCAAATTAGAGCATCATTGATGATATCCCATATAGTGTCAGCGAAAAAGTAATTAAAAGTTACATCAAATATTTTTCCTTCATACTCTTCCGTTTCTTTATTAGTTTCCCCTTCAAATGATGAATATGAATTCTCATTAAGCTCTGTATAGCATGTAATTTTTCCACTTCTTTTTGTATAAATTATTGTTTTAACCTTGTCATTCTTCTTATAAATGTTATAGCTCTTTAGATTATTAGCATTTTCAAATGATATTTTCTCATATACATTTTCAATTTCTTCGCACTTTCTCTCTTTTCCAATCATAGAACTTATAACCAAAGTTTTTAACACTATCGCAAAAATAAATGCTAATATCACTATTAAAAGTATCAATTCTATAATATCTTTTTTCTCAAGTTTTTTCATATTTTATCTCCTTTAGATTTAACATTACCAATTAATCTTTTTAGAATTATATATTAGGGAAATTTTGGTTTCAATATTTTTTACAAATTTAATATACTGAAAAAGTCTTATATAAGTCCTTGATAAAATCTCAATATAATCTAATATAGGTTCTATTTTATATAGTTTTAGTATTGAGGAGGCATTTAATCTGTTAGTATAACAATCTATTTTGTTAGCTCATTATGAAGTATCCTATAAATTTCTCCCCAGTTATGAACCTCAAATAAATTCTCATTTTGTTCTACTCCTCTAATTCCACTATCATGTAAAAAAATAGTTTTTATACCCGCCTCACTAGTTGATTTGCACACATCAGGTGAATCATCTATTAAATAATCAATATTCTCTTTTTTACAGATTTCTGTTTTGTCTAGGTGACCAAAATAGTATTCGTCAAAAGTAAGCTTGTCATCTTTAAACTTGTCCATAGCTGAGTCAATTAATTCCTTACTATATTTATTAGACTTTTGCCCCCTTGCAGTTACAATAACCATTTTGACACCTTCATCTTGCAATTTTTCAATTATCTCTTTAGCACCTGGTATTAGATTGGATTCTCTAGTAATAGTAGCAAATCTGCTTAAAAAATCCTCATTTTGCTCATCTGACCAATCATATCTATCTTCTGCCCATATAGCAAGACTGTCTTTCATACCCTTGCCATGTACAACTTCCATATCATAAAGTTCTGCTTGAACTCTGAAATTTCTTTCTGTATCATATATTGTTCCGTCTATATCTATTGCAATTTTCATAACACTTTTGTACTTGTTAAAATTCCAAGCTCCCTTCTCAAGATTTTAATAAATATTAATATATAAATCAAATTTTGTACAGTCAATTTACGAATTTATATTATAAAAAACATGATTTTATATTTTTAATTTTTCTAATCTTCGTTAGTTAAAGAATAACCTGTTTAAAAATTAAAAATCTCATTCTTTACATGTAATCTAAAATAATATTAAGTAATATAAAATCATGTTTTTTTGTTTTATTTATCTATTTAATCAATTGTTGTTGAACTTCTTCCTATTCCTACAGTATCTTCTTGTAATGATCTCCATGTGTTGCATCCTATTATTCCGTCTACACTTAATCCAACTTTTTGCTGATATTGCTTTACCGCTTCATAGGTTTTTGTTCCATATATTCCATCAAGACCACCTGTCTTATACCCAAGGGTATTTAATTCGTCTTGTGCAACTAAAACATACGTTCCTCTTGAATTCCTTTGTATTAATGGATAACCTCCTGTTGAACAAGCTTGCTTTAGATTTCTTTTATCAAAATGGACCCAGGTTGGAGTTAATTTTCTAGGTTCAACATAAGACCATACCTTTGATTTTATAGCGCTATTGTATAGATTATTTCTTTCTGCATCTGTCATTTTTTGTCCTACATCGAAGGCTGTTCCTGCATAGTGCTGTGACTGAGAACCATGACCACCTTCCCACGGTCTTTTAAAAGCATAACCAACATCTATTGGCTTTCCATATATATATCTTTGAGAATTCCATGCAAGCATTGTATTTCTATCTGTCCATAATGTTTCACTTTTACTAGATCCTCTAAATTCTTTTACTTTTAGTGTTCTTCCGGTATTATAGGGCATTGCCTCCTCTTCTCCTTTGTAATATGTTTCCATTCTGTTAGTTGAATTATTATATACTTTTATTTTTGCCATTTTTTATTCCTTTCTTAATATTATTTTATGCATCATACAATTTTATGTTGATTTATATTGAATTTTTCTCTTTCTTTCAAAATTATTATGCCCTTTTTACATTTAATTTGCCTTTTACTTGAAAAACATTCATAAATAGTCTTTTTTATTTTGTATTTTATTTTTCTTTTGCTTACAATCTATCCATAAATAGCCTTTTGGTACTTGTTGATGAATGTACATATATGTTCAAAGTTACATTTACACTTGAGTGTCCTAAAATTTCACTTAATGATTTTACATCCATACCAACTTTTATGCATCTTGTTGCAAATGTGTGTCTAAGGCAGTGAAATTTCTTATATTTTATGGCGCATTGCTCTAATATTTGTTTATACGAATATCTAAAGCACATCGGTTCCATATATTTATCTTTATTATCAGTTAATATAAAATTTTCTCCATTTTTATTCTTATTTTGCATCTTCAAATAATTATACAATGTTTGTGAAATCGGTATACTTCTTACAGATCTTTGTGTTTTTGGATTGGTATATATTACCTCAGTATTATCTTTTCCTTTATATACCCTTTGTACTGTATGTGTAACCATTATGCACCTTTGATTAAAATTTATATCTTTCCATTTTAGGGCGCATATTTCTCCTATTCTAAGTCCTGTATACATACATATAAAAATACCAATAGTTTTTGAATTCACATTTTTTATGCAATATGCTTCTAATTTTTTTCTTTCTGCATCTTTAAAAATTTCCGCTTCTTTTTTGTATATTACAGGTGTTGCAATTAAACTAATTTTAAAATTCTTATCATATTTTACTTCTGAAAATCTTAATATTCCCTTCAATATCACTGCAACATCTCTCACTGTTTTGCTTGATAATTCATCCATAAGTTCCGTAATTAGTGCATTATAATTGTACCTCATTAGTTCTTCAATTTTTATTCCGTTTAGTTTGGGCATTAATCTCTTTTTTACAATATAGCGATAATTCAAATAAGTGCTCTCTTTGATTTGTGTTTTCTTAAACTGTAGCCATTCATCTGCCATTTTGTTGAAATTAACACTTTCTGTTTGTTTTTTTCCTGTTTCTTCGTCCATATATTTTTCCTCCTTACCTCTTAGTTTAACTCTCTAGCTCTAACAATTTACAGTGTCATACTCGTTTTTATTTTAAAAATTTGGCTTATTAGAACTCTTTTCTTTAATTGCTATTTTTTAATCTAACTCTTTCTTTTTTCGTTAATTTTATTTAATTGAAATCATTTGTGTTATTTTGAATTTTTTTTAATTTTTATTTATTCTTTTCTTATGAGTATATTTTTCTTCATTTGGTTAAAAATAGATTATAGATTTTTAGAAAGGAATTTTTTAATATGGCTGATTTAAGTAAAATTGAATTACAATATTTAAGGCACTTCATTGGTTCTTGCTGTACAAGTAACAAAAAATTAACAGATTACGCAAATAATGCGGTTGATCCAGAGGTTAAACAACTATTTACTAAGGCAACTCAAGATACGCTAAATACTAAGCAGACTTTAATGTCTTTCTTAGAAAATTAATTTATGGAGGTTTTTATGGACGAAAAAACAATGTGTAACGATATTTTAAGTGATACAAAGGCATCTCTTTCTTCTTACCAGACTGCAATATGTGAATCAAATAACATGCAATTAAGGCAAGCTTTTCAACAAATTAGAAATGACAATGAAAGCTTTCAATTTGAGCTTTACAAGATTGCAAGTTCTAAAGGATATTACAAGCCAGCAGCTCCTGCTGATATGAGCGAAATTCAAACTTTATGCAATGAACTAAAAAATTGCTAACTTGCTAAATTGCCTAGTTGTAAAGTTTAGGCAATTTAAATAATATAAAAGTTAAAAAAATTTAATAAAAAGTTTAATATTATATTGTTTTTCGAAGCCTTGTTCGTTGCAATCTTCGTTAGCCGACTTTGCTGTCGGAAGATTGCAACATTCGCGCTACGCTTGATCGCTAACGCGGCGTTCTTAAACAATATAATATTAAACTTTTTTTATTAATCATTTTGAATTTTTTTCAATTTTATCTATATACATAATTTTGTGGATCAACTGCAGTTTTATTGTATCTAATTTCAAAATGTAAATGGTTTCCAGTTGATATTCCAGTAGAGCCAACTGCAGCAATTACCTGCCCTTGAACAACGCTTTCACCTTTTCTTACATACAGTGCACTGCAGTGACCGTATATAATTGTAACGCTACTTGTTGATTGAATAACAGCTACATTTCCATAACCTGAGTATGGTGCTCCTGAGCCTGAAAAGATAACTGTGCCAGATGCTGCTGCTTTAATCGCTGTTCCTTTTGGAGCTGCAATGTCAAGTCCTTTATGATTATCTCGTGATCTATAACCAAATCTTGAACTTATTGTTCCTGATACGGGCTGAATAAGTGTAATTCCTATATTTGTAGAATAACTTTTAGAACTAATAACTGTTTTAGCTATTGACTTATATGCACTCGCGTTATTACTTACTTTGGGTACTATTTTCTTTTCATATATTTTGTCAACTGATTCATCAATTGATGACAATTCAGGCACTTTTGCAACTTTAATTACTTTTTCTTCATCATCATTATCCACATTTTCCTCGCTATTTGTGAATATTTTATTGATATTAGAATCACTCTCTGAATTTTCATTATTAGAATTCTTTTCAGCACTTTCTTCTTTGTCTTCATCGCTATCAGAGTTTGCTTCAATTTTCACATTATCTGGTATGTCTTTAACTCCGTATTTTTCAACAATTCCAAGTTCATTTGCATTGTTACTGTTTTTGTCTTTTAGTTTTTTAACAATTTCTTCTGCATCTGAAAATGAAGCAACATACGATTTTTCTTCATCTTTTACAGTTAGTGCATAATATTTATAATATGATATTCCTGATGAAATTACTTTTTGATATATTTCATCATCATTTGGCTGTATATCTTTCTTTAGTAAACATAGTTTATATGTAGGAAGAGCATCAATTTCAGCAAATGCAGCTCCATCATTTTTCCCACTCTTCAAATATTCATTAATTCTTTCTTGCAATTTTATTTTATCATTTGTATAGCCTATAACTGTTCCATTAAGACTAACACTGTATGTTTGTTTGTATGTTAATTCGATGAGTCCTAAGATTAGAATTGCTGCAACAGTTAAAATAACAGCTAGTTTTACTGCTTTTCTGAATTTTACAGCGATTTTTTTTAATCCTATATTTATTTGAATCATCCTCCATTCGGTTACTTTCAATTTATAATATATTTATTTTGATTGTATTAGCCATGTATTATTGCCTTCAATATAATGTGAATTATGCCTAGCATTCTCGCTAATATAACTTTTATAATATGTTTTAATCTAAATGATATTTTATTACAAATGTATTTATATCATATTTTTTTAGTCTTGTCTAGTGACTTATCTATTGTAAACCCATACATATCTATTTCAGAATTGCATTTAACTTTTTACTTGACGTACATATCTATTTTATTATCTAAAATAGTATTTAATTATTTATTTAATTCGTTCTAATATCTTATAACAAGTTTGTTAAATTTTTTATTTATGTACTCTACTAGTTTTTTCATAAACTCATCTTTTTTTATTTCACCTTTTGCTACCATATCTAGTCCCTTTTCCCAACTAGCTGTTAACTTTGGGTTTAGTAAGTCAGGCATTGATTGTTTTATAATATCATAGATATATTCACCCTTTTTTGTTGGTGTTATTATTTGAGTTTTTTGGTTTATATCGATGTATTTAATTTTTGCTAGTTTTTTTATAATTTCACCTCTTGTGGCACTTGTACCTATTCCTGCTCCCTTTATCTGCTCTCTAAGTTCTTCATCTTCAATCAATTTTCCCGCATTTTCCATTGCAAGTATCATTGATCCTGAGTTATATCTTGAGGGTGGGGTTGTTTCAGATTCTTTTATTTCATAAGTATTTATTTTTAATATTTGGCCTTTCTTTAGGTCTATTTCTGTTACATTTTGAGTAGAATCTACATTCAAACATTCTCTTTCATTTTTCTTGTTTTCCTGGTTGTCTTCCTTATTTACTTTTTCATCCTTATCTTTTTTTTCTTGATTTTGTTGATCCTTTGAATAGTTTGTATCTTTAAGAATTGTAAGGTAACCTTCTTTTAAACATTTTTTAGCATTTGCATAAAATTTTTCGTTTTCTATATCTAGTGTTATGTTTAACTTGCTATACTCTGCCGCAGGATAAAAAATCTGTAAAAATCTTCTTACTATAAGATCATATACATTCTTTTGCAATTCTGGTAAAGCACTTAAATTTTCATATCCTTGGCCTGTTGGAATTATTGCATAGTGATCTGTTATTTTGCTATCATTTACATACTTTGTTTTTAAAAGATTTGTTGAATATTTTTCCTCCTTCATCCTTTTGATATAGCTTTGAATCTTTTCATTTTTATACCCCATCGCAATTCCATTTAAGTTCTTGGTAATAACTTTTGCTATTGCTGTTGACAAAACTCTTGCATCAGTTCTCGGATATGTAACCAGCTTTTTCTCATACAGATTTTGTATAATTTCTAACGTTTGATCCGGTCTTATTTTAAATCTTTTTGTACATTCATTTTGAATCTCTGCTAAATTAAATAATAGTGGTGCATTTTCTTTCTGCTTTGATTTCTTAACCTCAATAACCTTTGCATCTTTTCCTTCTAATGATTTTATAAAGTCTTCTGCATCACTTTTATTCTTGAAACCACTTTCATTATACAACTTACTCGAATTATAAAATTTTGACTCTTCACTTACCTTCCACTCGGCTTGTAAATTATCAAAATTCGCTTCTATTTTATAAAATGGTGTTTTTACAAAGTTCCTGATTTCTCTTTCTCTTTCAACAAGCATTCCTAAAACACAAGTCATTACTCTTCCAACAGAAATTGATGCTTTATCTTCATTTATTTCTTTTGCTAACCTTCTGCCATATATTATTGATAGCATTCTTGAGAAATTTATACCTATTAGATAATCTTCTTTTGCTCTTAAATAAGCACTATCTGATAGATTATCATAGTATGATGAATCTTTCGCCTCTTTTATTCCTCTTTTAATTTCTTCTTCTGTTTGAGAATCAATCCAGACTCTTTTCACCTCTGCCTTTGGATTTGGATGAGCCATCATTAAAACAAGTCTTTGAATATATTCTCCTTCTCTTCCAGAGTCTCCTGCATTGTAAATGACATCAATATCATCTCTTTGCATCAAACTTTGCACTATGTTAAACTGATTTTGAACCTCCGGAATTATCTCATATTTCCACTCCTTTGGAATAAAAGGCAAAGTATCCAGCCTCCAAAATTTAAGCTTTTCATCATACTTTTCTGGATAACTCATCGTTACTAAATGACCAACGCACCATGTGATTATCCAAGAGTCAGATTCAATATAGCCATTTTGTCTTCTTCCATTTTCACCTATGACCTTCGAAAATTCCATTGCAACTGAAGGTTTTTCTGTAATTAATAATTTCTTTCCCATAAGTACTTTTATAACACATAGCCAAATCTTATTCAAGCATTTAAACAAACTTCTTATCTATTCATAGAGCAAATTTTCAAAATCTTTGATTGCTTTAATAAATTTGTTCGTACGCGAAAATTTAAGAAATAAATTTTTCTACACACTTTAATTTTTTGTATTGGGAAGGCTTCATAACTTTCCTAAACAAAAAATAAAAGACCCTTAATTATAAGGGTCTCTTTTTGTTTTTCTGTTTAAAATAAAATTACTTTACAACTCTTCCTAATATACCTTCTGGATTTTTCTCACATATTACCCATGGTGTCATATCCATGTTTACCATGGAGTCTGGTTCTTCATAGACATTTGCAACTGGCATTATGTTTCCAACCGTTCTCCATGAGCCTCCAAAAACATAATGATTACTTGAATTGTTATCTCTTAGGTTCTGATTAACCAATTTAAAACTATTACCAAAATCAGCATGCCCAAGAACCTTATAACTTCCAGTGAGCTTCATTCCACTGCTATAATTTCCTATCAATGAGGAATCATTACATATCATATTCCAGATATCTCGTTCTGCATAACTCGGATTTTCTTGCATTAGTTTAACAATTGTGAAGGCTAAATACCGAATCATCTCATCCATTGTTCCAATTCGTGTTTTACAAGCCTTATTCATGTTAATTGCAGCTTTTTTGAAAAACTGAAAATTATAACAGATTGCGGGTCTTCTTCCCTCCTTAAATATTAAAGTTCTTTCTCCGTTTAACTTAAGCTTAATGCTAGGTTCAATATTTGGAACCCATATTTTACCTGTTTCTGCAAAATCAATGGCATCTTTTACTCTGCTCTTAAAAATTTCCTCCTCATCACTTCTAGACTTATGTGCTAGAACAATTTGATAAACATAATCGCTTACCTCTGGTACTTCATAAAAAACAATTTGATTTTGCCTTTTCTCCATAGTGTGAACCTCCTTATTGTATAATGGCAAAACAATTATAAAAAATTACGTTTTAAGTATATCACTTTATGTCAAGTGGTGCAAGCATAATTTCATTTTAATTTCTATTTTTTTACATTACATTGCACGTTGCAATTAACTTTTTTAGCATTTTTCATTGATAAATAACATTTCTGAATTTAAGCAATAACAGTTTTTTTCATTTCTGCCATATCTACTTTTGTTTTTTAACGATTTATTAAATGAATATAATTATAAAAAAACTCCAGTTATACTGGAGTTTAAATACTGGTTACGGAATTTTTAGTAATTTCTTATGTTTATAAACAATTTAACCTCTGTTAGGTGTTAAACTGGGTACTTAAAAATGAGCTAATTTGAGATAAGAAAAAATAATGAAAATTATTTTATAATATATTTTTCCAATTCATTTTATTATATAAAATTCTTTCAACATTAACCAACTTTTTATTTTCATCAACCCTATAAAAAGCTATATAATTTTTTATTATTAGTTTCCTAAAATTATATTTCTTTAAATTATCATCATCAATTATAGCAAATTTTTGTGGGTTGACTTTTAAAGAACAAATTTCATTATTAATTAAATTTGCGTATTTTTCTGCAATATCAGCCTCCATTAAATCATTTTTAAGATAACTAATTATTTTAGTATAGTCTTGCTTGGCTTGTATTGATAATTGTATTTTGTAATCCAAAGTGATACCTCCAATTTAATTTGCTAAAATTTCCTTAACTTCTTTATAAGCTTCTTCAAGTGAGCATACTCTTCCATGTTCGGTATCATCTATTCCTTTTTCAAGTTTTTTTATTAAGTCATCTTTATTTTTTACTACAACACTTTCAGGAGCTCCACAATTTTTATACGATTTTTGTAATTGCTCAATAAGTTTAAGTGCTTGACTTGTTAATTCGTCAGGCAATCTTTCAATTACATTAATTAAATGTTGTTTTTCATTGGACATAGCAATTACCTCCTTCATTAAAACTAATATTATTATATCACATATACATGGTTTTATCTATACTTTTAATTGAAATTAAAAACATTATAAATTTATTATATTTTAATTTTCTTTACTATTACGCTGAAAATATGATATACTATCAGTGTAGGAGTTTAATTATGAAAGACTATAAAGATATTATAAATTTTGTAAATAAAAAAAAACAATATAATAACAATTGAAGAATTTAATAATGCTAAAATTGATTTTTACTATATAAACAAATTAATTGAAGAACATTATATATCTAGAATAGGAAAAGGACTTTACGGAAAAACTAATAGTTTCGATGATGAATATTATATAATTCAAAACAGATATAAAAAATCAATATTTTCTTATAACACCGCTCTATTTTTTCTTAGTAAAACCGAAGTAACACCAAATATTATAGATGTAACAATTCCAAATGATTATAATGTTAGCTCTATAAATTCTAAACAAATAAGAACGCACTATGTAAGTAGAGATAACATCAATCTAGGTGCAATTACAGTTAAATCTCCGTTCGGAAATAATATAAAATCTTATAATCTTGAAAGAACAATTTGCGATATTGTAAAAAACGAAAATAAATGTGAATTAGATACTGAACAAAGAAATAAAGTTATTAGGAATGCATTTATACACAATGAAATTGATGGTTCTACTATTATAAAATATGCCAAAAAATTAAAATGTGAAAGAAAAATAAAGGCTATAATGGAGGTAATGATATGATAAAAAATATCCAGTCATTAATGGATAAATCAAAAAACTTTGCAAAAGAAAATGGATTGTCCGTTCAAGAAGTTTTGCAAAATTATATGTTTGAAAGATTTTTAGAAAGATTGTCAAAATCAGAATATAAAGAAAATTTTATAATCAAAGGTCGGTTTTTTGCTATAGTTATTAGAGTTGTTATTGTTCAAATTAGAATTATTGCCATTAACATTGCACACGTTATTGCTATTATTAGCAGAAGGCGAAGCAAGCCACCACTTATCAGCTAACCCCAAAATCAAATTTCTAAAATTTAATTCACTATTGTTTTATAACTTTTCTATCATAAAAATCAACTGTTTCAAAAAAAATTTAGTCGGTTTTGCTACTTAGAGCAACAAAATCGACTATTTCTTTTTTCTTATTTATTTTTTTCAAGCCTGTGTATCAAAATCTTCTAGTTTTAAGGCTTAAAAGACATCTCTAAGCGAAGGCCCCTCTGTCATTTTTCGCCTTGATTAGAGATATAGGGAACTTGAAGCTCAACTACACCACACCTCACACACTACAACGAAACACTGGCAAACAACGAGAGCCCACAGTTAGCAACATAAGGTATGACCTGGCCCAATTCATAATCATCGCCATTAACCAAGCACACTCTGCAATTCAACTCACCAGGCGAAGCGAGCCACCAGTGACCCCTAAAAAAATTACCTGTTGCTCCATATATGCCACTTCCTACAATTGTTTCATCTCCTGTATAATAATCACTATTGCTTACTGTTGACTGCTTATCATTTACTTGATATATATAGCCTAGTACGTTATCTTTACGGCATACCGCTGTTATTTTATGTCCTGTTGCTGCTGATTGTTTATTGTATGCTTTGCACCACTGCTCAACACTTGCTCCTCCTACTAAAGTTTGTATTTTGCCTTTTAAATTTCCATCTGCTTTATTTACCTGGTCTTTTATTCCTGCAAATATGTCTGCATCAGCCAAATAACATGCTGCTTGTTCATTTTCATTCCATTCCGAAAATTTTTTCGTACTTCTACCATTTTCACTCTTTGCCCAGTCGCTATTTACGCTTTTAAAATAATTTAGTGTATTTGCTGATGGTGTATATGTTACACTATTAGAAGCATACGTATAGTCATAACAAGCCTCGTACTCCAATCGTGGCTTCATTTTTTGTATTGCTTGTCTCATTGCTCCTGTAATATCATATGAGCCGCCTAGCTTTGGTACCCATGCTCCGCTTACTTCTTTTGTTGTATCCGGCACCCAAGGTGTTGGAGTTGATACTAAATATGCGGTTTTGCCATCATCACTTACATCAAATAAATACCAGTCTAGTGTTCGTCCGTCTATATTTGCAGTTGTTCCTATTTTGGTTCCTGCTGGTGTACCTTTTGTTAATGGTTGTGTTTTTCCGGCAGAATCTGTATATGTTATATTTACACTTCCTGTTTCATTACCACTTCCGCCTTCCGTTCCTTCTTTTGGCTTACGTTTTGCAATTTCCTTAGCTACTTCATTTAGTACTGCTTGTTCATTCTCTGATGCATTTTTATATGCCCTCATTGCTGTTTTTGCTTTGTTAATTATTCCTTGGTTGCTTGCTGCTATTGTTACTCCTGCTAATATTAATAGCACTATAATGGTTACAACTAATGCAATGATTGTAATTCCAGTTTGTTTATGGTATTCATTTTTGGCTTTTTTTATAGAATTTTTCATACACTTTTTTTCACTTAATTTTAGTCTATTTTCATCATACCTCATTTTTAATTTTTCTCCTTTGAAATCTAGCAAACCTTTGGTACTACTGCGTTTGCTTTACCTTTTAATTTTTAATTAATCTTTTAGCTTAATAAAAAAATAAAAATCGAGAAATTTTTACTCTAAGTAAGATATTCTTCGATTTTTTTATTTTAAAAATTTTATTTTTTTCTTATTACACGATTTTTACACTAGATTTCTAATCGTTGATTTTATAAGGCTTTCATGGTATTTTTAGATTATCAAATTTTAATTAATCTAAAAGATTAATTAAAATTTTAGTATCATCCTCGCTTTGATTTTATTGTTTTTTATATCTTCTATGTTTTTATTTCATTAATTGAACTTCTGATTCATTCTTTGTACGTCCTTATCATCAATTATATGCTACCGTCTCTAACAATATACCAGCGAAGATAATACTCATTTAAATCAAGACGGAATATTTAAAACAGTACCTGAATATCCGGAATTTGCATGGTATGAAGGACTCGTAAACGCTGTAACCCATAGAGATTATAGCAACAGCGGAGAATATATTACTATAAAATTATTTGATGATAGAATGGAAATATATAGTCCTGGAAAGCTTGGAGGTTTCGTCACACTAGAAACAATGAAAACAAAAAGATATTCGAGAAACCCACAGATTGCAAGGGTTTTAAGTGAATTAGGAATTGTTAGAGAATTAAATGAAGGTGTAAAAAGAATTTACAGTGAAATGAAAAGGTTCTTTTTAAAAGATCCAATTTATTCTGAACCAGACCATAATTCTGTATTATTAATCCTTGATAATAATATTGTTATGAGAGGAAAAAGAAAAGAAGAAAGTATGCTAAAGAATCAAAAAATTCAGGAGGCTTGGAATAGTTTGAATTTAGTAGAAAAAAATATATTCACAGCAATATTTGATAAAGGAGAAATAACATCAGGAGAAGTTGCAAAATTAATTAATAGAAGTAAACCTACAGCTGTAAAATTATTAAATAAATTAATGGATATGAGACTTATTGAGTGGACAGGAACAAATAAAACTGATTCTTATGGAAAATATATTATAAATAATTTAAAATGATTTTTAATAGCATATAAAAAACTATTTTGTTTTATAAATATGCTGTTAATTGCTATTAAGTTATTATTATGAGCTGTTAAGTTACTGTTAAGAGCTGTTAAATTACTGTTAAATAGCCGTTAAGTTACTGTTAAGAGCTGTTAAATTACTGTTAAATAGCCGTTAAGTTACTGTTAAGAGCTGTTAAACATTTTGAGTATAAAAATATTTAAATTATTGCAAAATTTGCTATAGTTCAAATAAATATAAAATTGCTGAAAGCAATTTTGAAAAGCAGATAATTTTGAATTTGATTCAAATAATTATCTGTTTTTTTGCTACTAGAAAATTTTACTATAAAACAATTGAAAATAAAAAAAATAACAAAAAGGAAGTTTTAAATTATGAGTTATGCAATTATTAGAAATGAAAAATATACAAAAGAAACAAAAAGATATTTTCAAACAGCATATAATTTTATTGCAAATTATAATAATTTAGGAAGTGAGAACATATTGTTATAGTTATTAGAGTTGTTATTGTTCAAATTAGAATTATTGCCATTAACATTGCACACATTATTGCTATTATTAGAAGAAGGCGAAGCAAGCCACCACTTATCAGCTAACCCCAAAATCAAATTTCTAAAATTTAATTCACTATTGTTTTATAACTTTTCTATCATAAAAATCAACTGTTTCAAAAAAAATTTAGTCGGTTTTGCTACTTAGAGCAACAAAATCGACTATTTCTTTTTTCTTATTTATTTTTTCAAGCTTGTGTATCAAAATCTTCTAGTTTTAAGGCTCAAATGACATCTCTAAGCGAAGGACCCTCTGTCATTTTTCGCCTTGATTAGAGATATAGGGGAACTTGAAGCTCAACTACACAACCGCCACACTACAACGCAACACTGGCGAACAACGAGAACCTATTGAGAGAGTCATAAGAGCTGCTAGCGTCCAAATGAGAATTACTGCCATAAACATAGCACACATAATGGCTACGAAGAGAAGAAGGCGAAGCAAGCCACCACGAACAACCAGAAAATGGATATTTTGAATTATCAGAACGGTTGTTTGTGTATGCTGCTCCATATATATCATTTCCTACAATTGTTTTATTATTTGTATACCATCCTGAATTTTGTGCTGTTCCATTTACTTTATATATATAGCCTGGAGCATCCTTTGTACTATATTCACATGTTATTTTACTGCTACTTGCTACTGATTGTTTATTGTATGCATTACACCATTGCTCTGTACTTGCACCACCTACTAAGCTTTGAACTTTTCCTTTTAAATTTCCGTTTGCATTATTTACTTGGTTTTTTATTCCAGCAAATACGTCCGCATCTGCTAAATAACATGCTGCTTGTTCATTTTCTTTTAAACTTGCAAATGCTGTACTTCCTCTTTGCGCACTCCATTGACTATTTACACTCTTAAAATAATTCCATGCATTTGCTGATGGTGTATATGTTACACTTGATGTACTCTTTTTTATTGCTTGACTCATTGCAGTTGTATTACTATCATAATTTGACACTAGCTTTGGTACCCATGCTCCTCTTACTTCCTTGGTTGTATCTGGTACCCAGTATGTTGGGGTTGATACTAAATATGCTGTTTTGCCATCATCACTTACATCAAATAAATACCAGTCTAGTGTTTGTCCGTCTATATTTGCCGTTGTTCCTATTTTGGTTCCTGCTGGTGTACCTTTTGTTAATGTCTGTGTTTTTCCGGCAGAATCTGTATATGTTATACTTCCACTTCCGCCTTCTGTTCCTTCTTTTTCAATTTCCTTATCTGCTTTTTCTATTTCACTAGAATAGCTATCTAATGCATCATTTTCATTTTTTGCTGATGCTCTATAAACATCTGCTGCATTCTTTCCTCTTCCAAATACTCCTGAGCCTGATGTTGCCATACTTATTGTTACACCTGCTAATATTAATAGCACTATAATGGTTACTATTAATGCTATAAGAGTTATACCCTTTTCTCTTCTACTTGTCTTTTTTGTCATTTTTTACTTTCCTCCCCATTTGTGTTTTTAATTTTTCATCTTTTTGAGTTTTTTTAATTAATAATTTCGACTTATGTTCTCAATTAGAATATCATTAATTTTTTTATTTTCAATACTTTTTATTGGAATTTTTTTTATATTTAATATTATCACTTAGATTCACTAAAATATCATAATAAGAAGGCTGTAAAATCAACGTTTTCAGCCTTTTTTAGAATTTAAAAAAGAGGCAAAATGCCTCAAATTTGGTTGCGGGGGAACAACTTGTTTACTCTTTATCCCCTATTTATCAATGTTTTGCAAAACGTTGGTGTAAAATATGGTGTCAATTGGCACTTTTTTTGGTTTTAAATGCTGTGAAATTTTTTGAAATTTTTATGATTTTTATAAAATTTTGAGAAATAATAAGTGTAATTAAATATAAAAATTCATGTACTCATTTATTAAGCATACTAATTTTAGTCAAATGAAATATTAAAATTTATGATTTTTGCTTTACTTTTGTGCCATTTTATGTTATACTGTTGGCATAGATGTAAAAGGAGAAAAAATGAAAAAGGATATAATTGATACACTAAATAAAAATAATGGTGTAATGAAATCACGTCAACTTGAAGACTATGGATTTTCAAGAACATATATTTCTAATGCAGTAGATAATGGACTTATTGTTAGAGAAGACAGAGGAATTTATGTTACAAAAGATGTACTTGAAGATGAAATGTATATGTTTCAACTAAAAAATTCAAAAGCAATTTTTTGTAATAACTCTTCCCTATATCTTTGGAATCTAACTGAAAAAATCCCTGATAAATATGATGTTGCAGTTCCAATTAACTATAATCCCCATAGAATAAAAAATATTGTAAATGTTTATAGAGTTAAAGATGAAATTTATGAACTAGGAATTATTGAGAAAAAAACTCCTATTGGAATGCTAGTTAAAACTTATGACCTTGAAAAAACACTCTGTGACATTATTAATAATAAAGATTGTATGGATCTTGAAACAAGAAATAAGTCAATAAGAGAAATATTTCAAAGAGATGATTTCGATATTGATAAAATGTATCAATACGCCAAAACAATGAAAATATATGATAAAGTAAGTAATTATGTGGAGGTTCTTCTATGATAAAAAATGAAAAAAGTCTTATAGATAGGGCTAAAAATTATGCTGTAAAAAATGATATTACTGTAAATGATGTTTTACAAAATTTTATGTTTGAAAGAGTTTTAGAAAGAATTTCAAATTCAAATTATAAAAACAATTTTATTTTTAAGGGTGGTGTGATATTGAGTTCAATAATAGGATTAAGTAACAGAACAACCTTAGATATTGATACTAGTTTAAAAGGTCTAAATGTTTCTGATGATGATCTTACAAATATTATTAATGAAATATTACATATTGATTTAAATGATAATGTAAATTTTAATATCTACAATTATAAACATATTGCACTTGAACAAAATTCAAATGGTATAGAATATAAAATTACCGGACAATTTGGAAAAATTACAATAAACTTTTTACTAGATATAGTACAAGATAACAATATTACTCCACGTGAAATTGAATATAAATATAAAGAAATATTAGAGGATAAATCAATAGATATTCTTACATACTCAGTTGAATCTATGCTATCCGAAAAATTTTATGCAATAATAAAAAATGGTGCAAGAAGTAGTAGAATGAAAGATTATTATGATATTTATATTATGAGTAAAATGAAAATAAGTAAAGAAAATCTTAAAATTGCAATTAAGAATGCATTTGATAAAAGAAATACTAAAGCAGATATTATTGAAGTACAGATTGAAAAAATAAAGAATAGTAAAGAACTTTCTGAAAGATGGCAAAATTATAGAAATTCAAAATCCTATGCTAGAAATATAAAATTTGAAGATACACTAAAAGCATTAGAAAAAATTAAAAATATTTATAATTCATAATAAATATTTTAAAATAGGTTTCCAAAGGGCAAAGCCCTTGGCACACAGAGAACTTTTTAAAGTTCTCTAGTGTGTTAGAGAACTGAGATGTCCACCAAAGTTGGGCATTGAAAAAAATTTGTTAGTTTTGAAATAGAAAATCGGAGATTTTCATTTTTCAAAGTTAACAAAATTTTTGTGTTCTCTCTTGCAAATTTTAAAATGCTGATAAATTAATTAGAAAACACATAATTTAAAATTAAATATAAAATTGGTGAAAGCAATTTTGAAAAGCAGATAATTTTGAATTTGATTCAAATAATTATCTGCTTTTTTGCTACTAGAAAATTTTACTATAAAAGAATTGAAAATATAAAAAATAACAGAAAGGAAATTTTAAATTATGAGTTATGCAATTATTAGAAATGAAAAATATACAAAAGAAACAAAAAGATAGCAAGCCACCACTTATCAGCTAACCCCAAAATCAAATTTCTAAAATTTAATTCACTATTGTTTTATAACTTTTCTATCATAAAAATCAACTGTTTCAAAAAAAATTTAGTCGGTTTTGCTACTTAGAGCAACAAAATCGACTATTTCTTTTTTCTTATTTATTTTTTCAAGCTTGTGTATCAAAATCTTCTAGTTTTAAGGCTCAAATGACATCTCTAAGCGAATGACCCTCTGTCATTTTTCGCCTTGATTAGAGATTAGAGATATAGGGAACTTGAAGCACAGCTAAGCCACACACACACTACAACGAAACACTGGCAAGCAAAGAGAAACTATTACCAGGAAAATGAGAGTAGTAACCGTCCAAATCAGAAAGACCGCCATGAACATCGCACACAAAAGCGCTATCATGAGAAAAAGGCGAAGCGAGCCACCACAATGAATTAAATGGATTATTGGTTGTTTTTCCATTGTTATTTGCTGCTCCATAAATGTCGTTTCCAAAAATAACATTTATATCTGTCGTCCATCCTGAATTTTGTGCTGTTCCATTTACTTTATATATATAGCCTGGGGCATTCTTTGTACTATATTCACATGTTATTCCTCCATTAGGTTGTTGTTCTTTTACTTTTGTTTGTTTATTGTATGCTTTGCACCACTGCTCAATACTTGCTCCTCCTACTAAAGTTTGAATTTTGCCTTTTAAATTTCCATCTGCTTTATTTACTTGGTCTTTTATTCCTGCAAATATGTCTGCATCTGCTAAATAACATGCTGCTTGTTCATTTTCATTTAAACTTTTAAAGTCTACACTTCCTCTATTAGCACTCCATTGGCCATTTACACTCTTATAATATGATAGTGTATTTGCTGATGGTGTATATGTTACACTATTAGAAGAATACCCACAGTCCTGAGATTCATCCCATGTTGGCACCTTTTTTTGTATTGCTTGTCTCATTGCTGCTGCCTTAATATTAGTATCTCCTAGCTTTGGTACCCATGCTCCGCTTACTTCTTTTGTTGTATCTGGCACCCAATATGTTGGAGTTGATACTAAGTATGCAGTTTTACCATCATCACTTACATCAAATAAATACCAGTCTAGTGTTTGTCCGTCTATATTTGCAGTTGTTCCTATTTTTGTTCCTGCTGGTGTACCTTTTGTTAATGGTTGTGTTTTTCCGGCAGAATCTGTATATGTTATATTTACACTTCCTGTTTCACTACCACTTCCGCCTTCTGTTCCTTCTTTTAGCTTATATTTTGCAATTTCCTTAGCTACTTCATTTAGTACTGTTTGTTCATTCTCTGATGCATTTTTATATTCCATCGTTGCTGTTTTTGCTTTGTTAATTATTCCTTGGTTGCTTGCTGCTATTGTCACTCCTGCTAATATTAATAGCACTATAATTGTTACTACTAGAGACATTATTGTAACGCCTCTTTCCTTAAATTCTTGTTTAGATAAATAATTGTTGTGGCTATAACAACGTTGATAATTATAATTACAATCATATTTATTGTTCAAATTATTATATGAATTCTTGTTAAATTTACATCTATCGTCTGTTCTTTTTCTGTTTTTCAAAACTAAACCCTCCTTGCAAAATCTCTCTATCCGTTGATATTAATAGCTTTATTTGACTTTTTGCTTTTTAATTAATCTTTTAGATTAATTAAAAATTAAAAATCGAGGAATTCTTACTCTAAGTAAGTTATTCTTCGATTTTATATTTTAAGAATTTTATTTTTTTCTTATTACATGATTTTTACACTAGCTTTATAATCGTTGATTTTATAAGGCTTTCATGGTATTTTTAGATTATCAAATTTTAATTAATCTAAAAGATTAATTAAAATTTTAGTATCATCCTTGCTTTGATTTTATTGTTTTTATATCTTCTATGTTTTTATTTCATTAATTGAACTTCTGATTCATTCTTTGTACATCCTTATCATCAATTATATGCTATCGTCTCTAACAATATACCAGCGAAGATAAGTAAAACAATTATAGTTACAACAAATGCTGTAAGAGTTATACCCTTTTCTCTTCTACTTGTCTCTTTTGTCATTTTTTACTTTCCTCTCCATTTGTTTTTTTAATTTTTCATCTTTTTGAGTTTTTTTAATTAATAATTTCGACTTATGTTCTCAATTACAATATCATTGTTTTTTTTATTTTCAATACTTTTTATGGAAATTTTTTTGATATTTAATATTACTACTTAGATTCACTAAAATATCATAATAAGAAGGCTATAAAATCAACGTTTTCAGCCTTTTTTAGAATTTAAAAAAGAGGCAAAATGCCTCAAATTTGGTTGCGGGGGTAAGACTCGAACTTACGACCTTTGGGTTATGAGCCCAACGAGCTGCCAACTGCTCCACCCCGCGATATATATTTGTCAACTGACTTTTTTATTATATAATGTAAGTACATATTTGTCAATACATTTTCGCAATTTATTTTATGTAAATTTCTGCTAAATTATAATAAAAAGCATAACTAATTAAAACTTTTATGTGTATTATATTAATTAGTATATGCTTTTTATCATTATTCTATTACAATTTTACTGCTATTTAATTAGCTTTATTGTTCGCTTGAATTAGTATTAAAACTTCCATCTTGGTTAACGTTTGATGTGTTATTGTTTTGATTCATGTTTGAATTGTCTTGTACCCCAATATATTGTGCATTTCCAAGTCCTAAAATTGGAACAAAAATCCAAGGTAAAAAGATTAATCCTATTCCGAATCCTACATCTTTTCCATAAGCTTTAGCAAGTCTTATTGATTTCCAACAATATATTATAAGATTTACGAAAGGAATAAATGTTAAGAAAAACCAATAAGATTTTATTCCACCTAATTGTAATTCAACAACTGTATTGTGTATAGGTATTAAAGATTCCCATCCATCAACATTTGCTTTTTTGAACATTTTCCATAGCCCTATTAAGTATACTATTGATAAAGCTAATAATATAATCCAAATCATTGCAAAAGCACCTGCAAACAAACCCGCAATTCCTCCTGCAACAGCAGATGAATATTCACCACGTGGTTGAACCACATCATAAGGTGAATAATAATAGTCATACGTATACATATAAACTCCTCCTTAACTACTAAGGGTTTAAATCCCCTATATTTAAGTTCACTATACTATATTTACAACAAATTTGCAATAATTTATGTGAAAATAACTAACTGTTGTTACCTTGCATTTACTTTACAGAATTGTATTTAACTTTTTACTTGACGACTGTTGTTACCTCTGTTATTTTCCAATGTTTTTGTTTTCTCTAATGAAAAATCTAATATTATTATACCGACAAGTAAAGCTATAGATATATTAGAGCTTTTTCATTAATCTTTTAGATTAATGAAAAAATAAAAATCGAGGAAGACATACTCTAAGTAAGTTTTCCTTCGATTTATTAATTTAAAAACTAAAGTTTTTTTCTTATTACATGAATTTTACCAAAGATTAAAAAATATTGATTTTACAAGGTTTTCATGATACTTTTTATTTATCAAATTTTCATTAATCTAAAAGCTTAATAAAAAAATAATAAGTCGAATAAAGCTGATAATATCAATGGATAGAGAGATTTTGCAAGGAGGTTTTAGTTTTGAAAAACAGAAAAAACACGGATGTTAAATTTAAATTTAACAGGAGTTTATATAACAACATGAACAATATAGATGATTATAATTATCAACGTTGTTATAACTATAACAATTACTTATCTAAACAAGAATTTAGGGAAAGAGGCGTTACTGTCATGTCTCTTGTTATCACAATTATTGTTCTTCTAATTTTAGCAGGAATAACAATAAAATTAGCTTTAGATGATAATGGGATCATAAAACAATCAAAGCTAGCAAGTGAAGAATATCAGAATAAAGCATTACAAGAACAATTTGCCTTAAATCAGGTTTCAAAGGAAATTGAAAAAGCATCTAATAGCTCAAGTTCAAGTAGTTCATCTGGTGGTGGAAATCAATCAACAGGTGGCAATTCAACAAGTGGAGGCGCATCTAGTGGAAGTTCTGAGAATACTGATGAATTAAAAAGGCAAATTGATCAGCTGCAAGCTCAGGTTGCTGCTTTAGAAGCAAACCAAGCAACAGGAAATGCAACTGCCTCTCAGGTTTTATCAGGAGCAACGTTCTCAACATCTAAAGGAGTTGGATTAACAGGAACAATGGTAAATCATTCAGCCATAACTACTGCAATTTCTATTGGGACAGATGAAAGCAAGGTTTATTTAAGAACCTCACCTGGAGCCTATTTAACAAACGCTACAAGTGGTTATCCTGAAATATGTGCTAACATTTCTGATATAAATAATGCAACTGGTTATAAATATACAAAAGAACAATATGATGCAAATTATAGTGCTGGTTACAATTCTAGCTCAATGAAAAATCTAACTTTAGCTAATGCCGTTACCGGTGGTTCCCAATGGCAAGCTACTGGAGCTACTAATAAGCAACCTATAACAGCCACCTATACACCAACAGTTAATTGTAATTATGTTATTTATGCAGTTATTATACAAGGAGATAGTCGTTCTGACAGAAAGAAGGTAAATGGTAATTTATCTGCCGGTTCCTCTACTGTTATTGAACTTCCAAACAGTGGTGGCTATGACTATCATTCTGAAAGAACATGGATAGCAACAGGTCATGCCTCTGCTGGTCAAACAATATCTGCTACTTTTACTGCTGATACAAGTGGATATTTTAGTTATTCAACCAAATTAAATATATATATCAGTGAATAATTAGTTCATTGAATATCTGTAAGCACTTAATTGATTATGTTGCAGTTCTTATATTCAAAAATAAAAGTTCATGTGAAAAATAAAAAAGATTTAATTTTATATTGTTAAAATGATATAATATTAAATCTTTTTATAAAAATATTTAAATCGCTTTTACTTAATGAATCTTCTTTATAAATGTATTTTATATTGCCTTTAACCAAAAAACTTCCATACATTTATAAATGTATTCATTAATTCCTTATCCAAAATTAATTGTTAAAGAATGCTTTATACGCTCTATATGCTTCGTAAATATCGAATTTGCTTGAAAGCTCATAAGGTGAATGCATTGAGATTATTGGTATTCCGCAGTCTATGACGTCAACTCCCTTATTTGCTAGAATATATGCAATTGTTCCGCCACCGCCTGCATCTACCTTTCCTAGTTCTGATACTTGATATTTAATTGAGTTTTCGTTAAATATTTTTCTTATGAATGCAACGAATTCTGCATTTGCATCTGATGAATTATATTTTCCCCCTGAACCTGTGTACTTGTTTACCGATATTCCATGTCCCATAAGTCCAGCATTTTGCATATCTGATACCTCTGGATAAAGTGGATCGGCTCCTGCATCAACATCTGCTGAGAGCATTCTTGAATTACAAAATACTTTATCAAGCAAGTTTGGTCTGTTTACTCTTAGTTTGTTTAATAGCTCTGAAATAAATGTATCAAATACATGAGATTCCATTCCAGTGTTACCCATTGAACCAATTTCTTCTTTATCAGAGAATAAGCATACTGCTGTTCTTTTTGGATTTTCTATTTCTAAAATTGCTCTTAAAGATGCATATACACATACTTTATCATCTTGTCCATAGCCTGCAACCAAGCTTTCATCAAATCCTGCTGTTCTTGCTTTAAATGCTGGTACTATTTCTAACTCACTGCTTATGAAGTCTTCTTCAGTGATACCATACTTTTTGTTCAATATTTTCATTATATTGAGTTTTACCTTATCAGCACATTTATTTTGGCAGCATGACTTCTCATTTGAATTGGTGTTTTCATCTTCTTTTGCTGGCATATTACCAACAACTACATCTAGCTTCTCTGCTTCTATTGCTTCTGAAAGCTTCTTTTGAACTTGTGCCTTTGCTAAGTGAGGAAGTAAATCTGTTATAACAAATACTGGTTCATCATCGCTCTCACCTATGCTAACTTTTATTTTCTCACCATTTTCTTTTATTATAACTCCATGAATTGCAAGAGGAATAGTTGTCCATTGATATTTTTTAATTCCACCGTAGTAATGTGTGTTTAGATATGAAAAATCTCCTGTTTGATATAATGGATTTGGTTTTAAATCAAGACGTGGTGAGTCTGCGTGAGCTCCTACAATGTTAATTCCTTCTTCAATGTCATTCTGACCTATTACTGCCAAATATAAATTTTTTTCTCTATTTACATAGTATACTTTATCTCCTTGGTGCAATTCTGAATACTCATTTAAATGTTTGAAGCCATGCTCTTTTGCAATTTCTGTTGCATTTTCAATTATTTCACGTTCTATTTTTGAATTGTTTAAAAAGTTCATATACTCTTTTGAAAATTCAAATATTAGCTTTTTTGAATCATCAGAAGTATTTAACCAACCTGATTTATTTTCTTTTAATAAATCACTCATATATAACCTCCTCTATCTCTTTTTGATACTATTTTATATTCTATTTTCATAGATTGCTTATATACTCTTTTTAGATTATTGCATTTTCTATTTTTATAGACTATTTAATACTATCATCTATTTTGCCATAATAAAAAAATATTATGCAAATTCAAAAGCATTATAACATAACGAAAATAAAAAACAAAGGTATCTTTATAAAAAATGGAAAATTATATTAAAAAGAACTCAAGCTTTAAAAATAATTAAAACTTGAGTTTTTTAAAATGAATTTTAAAAATTCAAAACTGTTTAGTATTTTTGTTTGAAACTACTTACAACATCTGATTTACAGAAAGGTGCTCATGAGGAGTAATAATTCTTGGGAATAAGAAGCCTGAACTATCACTTATCTTTTCTTCTGAAAGCGCAGTAAACATATCAATGCTTATTTCAGGAAATTCAATTTCATACGCTCTTTTAGTACGACTTAGCGCATTCGCATAAAATTGGCATTCGCAACATTCATTTGAATTAAGATTTCTAACTTTATGTTTCTGTTCAATCTCATAAATGTCATGGTTTGCAACAAGCTGATTGTTAACGTCATCTTTCCACGAAACAAGCTGAATCTCCAGATTTGACCCTCCTTCAATATCATGAGCTGCAATATGAAGAGCTTTGTACCCTCGTGTATTTGGATTAAGTAAATAGTTTTTATAGTACTTTTGAACACCTTCGTTAAGCACAATATCTGACCGAATTTTTTCATCATTTACATCAGATAATGATGATGCTTGAAGCACATCAAAATTATGCTCTTCCAAAAAACGTGGAAGCTGATTTGCAATATTATAAATCACTTCTTCTTCTTTCTTTGCCTTAAGCCTTTCTCTGTCTGGTGCCCCTTTATCAATAAGGCACATCGGTACATTTATTACAAACTTGTATCCACAAATATCGCGATACCTATTTGAAATATATGCATTAATTTTGTCAGCATCTGGAAAAGACTTTTCCAGATCCTTATGTTCATTATGATAATCACGAATAAAGTTCATAATATACCGGTTATACTTCAAGTAGGAACGATACAAGCTCTTTAATCTCCCACTAAATGTATAAGTGTATTCCGGGTTATTCTCGACTATCATTTTGTAAAAATCAATCAGCTTATTAGATTGATTAGTGATACTTCTACTATCGAGTAACAGCTTATTATAGTCCATAAAAAAACTAGACATTTTAAGCTCTACATCATCTCCTGACAGAATTGCTTCGTGCCGAAGGTCTTTAGTAAAGACATCAAGTATCTTGGGCACAGTTGACCCAGTGTGAATGTAATCATTTAATGTAACCATAGCAAACCTCCAAAATTAAATTTTCAATGTACTAAACCGTTTCTTTCTAAAAAGAAATTAACATAATTATATCATTTTGTATATTAAAAATCAAATATCACGGTTTGTAATTTTAAAAATACTAGATAACATTATATAGTGCAAGACAATGACTGGTGAACTCTTCTAAAAATAAGCCCACATATTATAAATGTGGGCTTATTGGTTTATTTTCTTACTTTTCTTATAATTGATAAAACAATTCCAATTATTATTATTAAAACTGGTACTCCGAATACTATCCACTTTACTATGTTGTCTTGAGTTTGAGTTGCCGCTGTGAATGCAACAAGTCCTGTTTCTTTTCTTATTCTAATTGAGTCATCTCTATTTGTTAAGAATGCTACTGTGTTTAATAGTAAATCTTTATTGTTTCTTAATTGTATTGGATATGTGTATGACTGTGAGCCTAATTGTACCGCGTAGTTTGTTGCGAAGAATGCATTTGAATATGCTACTAATGTTGATGTGTGATTATCATCAATTTTTTTAGTTAATGTTTCTCCTAGTATGAATGAACCTTCCTCATCTCCATTCTCTTTTTGAAGATAGCTTGATGTGCTTGATTCTTTGTAGAATGAGGTTTCTGTACTCTTTATAAATGGGCTTGCTGTAACGTTTAGGCTATTCATTGCATCATCTGATACGTTGTTAATTCTTCCAGTATCACACATTACTACTTTGCCATCTCTGTATATATCTTTTACTATGCTGTTGTATGTTAACTCTGGAATTATAAGATCTGGGTACCCTGAGATTATGTTTGATGATGTTTGTTCACATACAATTCCTTTTGAAAAACTGATTCCGTATTGTGCTAGTATTTTATTTATATTTGGATAATTATTGCTATTGTAGTCTTTTATGTTTATATATGGGTCTTGCATCCATAAGATTTTTCCACCATTGTTTATATAATTTTGTATTTTTTGTGTTTCTACATCTGTAAAATCCTTTTGTGGATTAGCAATTATTAGAACATCGCATTTCTCAGGCATTTCATTTGTTAATAAATCCAGTGAACTTACATCATTTACTTCATTTACAATGTATTGAGCTAAGTAGTACATTGCGCCTGATGTTGATATTCCGTCTTCATCATGTCCAGTTAGAAAATATACTTGTGGTTTTGATGATATTGTAACATCTAATATAGCATTTGTAAGTTTTTGTTCAGTTATATCAATTGTTGTTCCTACACTTTGGTCATAAGTGTACATATCACTTGCATCTATAACTTTATATCTTTGGCTAGAAGCTACTGCTACTAGCTGTGATTCTGTGTTTACTCCATACTCAGCCACTAAATCAGGTCTTTCACTTGTTGAGACAATTTCTACATGAATTTTTGGGTTTATATTTTCATATTGTTTGCCTAACGTTATTGCTGATGAGCTCTCTGGATATCCGAAAAAATACATATTAACATTTTGTTCAATATCTTTAATTTCATTTTTTGATTCATCTGATAGACTATATATTTTTTCTTTTGTAAAGTCAATCGGATTTACATTTAATGATTGTGCAAAAACGTTTAAAGCAGCAAATACTGCTAATATCAATACCACTAGCAAGATTGTAAGTGATGTTTGTTTTAGCCATTTTTCTTTTATTAATTTTATGAATCTTCTCACTTTAATTTTCCTCATCTATATATTTGGATTTTTGGTTTTCCATAAACCTATTTTACGTTCTTTCTTCTTTGTAGTACCATTATTGTGAATAATATGAATACTATTATAAATGATACTAAAAACACAAGATTTGCTACTGAAATCGTTCCATTCATAAATGAACCATAGAACGCATACATTAATGAATATTTTGACATTGCTGGTATCATTGAAGGTAAGAACCACGATAATAGGAAGAATCCTACTGAGATTACTGCAGCTATTACTTGATTTTCTGTTAAACTTGAGGCAAACATTCCAAATGATACATAGCACATTGCTAAAAGTGAAAATCCTATAATTGTAACTATACTACTTGCGAATTGTGGATTTCCAAAAAATTTAAGTATTGCATAGTAAATAAGTGTTGAGAAGGTTGATACTAGTACCACAAATGATGCTGCTAAAAATTTGCCTATTACTATTGATGTGATACTTCTTGGCGATGTTAGTAATAATACTTCTGTTGAATTTTTTCTCTCCTCTGCAAACATTCTCATCGTAAGAATTGGAACTATAAATGTAAGTATTGTTGCTGCTGATCCAAACATATTAGAGAATTGAGTACTTTGATATTGAAACATGTCAATATAGAAAAATATACCGCATGTTAATAAAAATACTCCTATGTATACATATCCGATTGGAGATAAGAAGTATTGTTTAAATTCTTTTTTTGCTATTGACCACATTATTTGTTACCTCCTTTTTCTTTTTTAGAATTATCTTCTAATTTCTTATTTAAGTTCTCTTTTTTCCTTTTATTTTCTGCTTTATCTTTTGGCTTTTCCTTTTTTGCTGTATTATCTAGTTTCTCTTCTGAACCTTTCTTTGATGCTACTTTTGCGTTTTTCTTTATTTCTTTTTTATTTTGTTTTCTTTCTTTTTTCTCTAACTTTTTTTCTTTTTTGTCAGCTTTTCTTTTCTCTTTTTGTTTTTTATTTTCTTCTTTTTCAATCATTGCAAGCTTTTTATCTTTTTCCCATTCTTCATCGAACTGTTTTTTACGTTCCTCTTTTAGCTTTTCTTTATCTTCTTTTTTTGCTTTCTTTCTGTCTTCTTTTGACATCTTTTCAAGCTCTTCTTTTCTCTTTTTACTTTCTTCTTCTCTTTTTTGTTTTGCTGATTTAGCAGTATCATCTTCATCATTAATTATTTTTAAGAATGCGTCTTCAAGGGAATTCTCCGCTTTTTTTAACTCAAGAACTGTAATTCCTTCTTTGTTGAATGTGTTAAACACTTCTGCTCTTATATCTGTCTCAGGTTTTGCAGTTACAATGTATGTTTTTGTATTGTCATCATTTTCTTTTGTAAGTTTTATATCTGTTATTCCATCTAACTTATCTTTAATACTTGATACTTTGTTATCTTTATCTTCTACTGTAACAATAATACTATTGTTATTATTAGTTTTATTTTCAAGGTTTTCTGGAGTATCTATAGCCACTATTTTTCCATGATTAATAATTATGACCTTTTCACAAATTTGGCTTACTTCTGATAATATATGTGAACTTAAAATTACTGTATGGTTCTTTCCTAAACTCTTGATAAGCTCTCTAATTTCAGTTATCTGTTTTGGATCTAAACCTACTGTAGGCTCATCAAGAATCAATACTTCTGGATTACCAACTAGTGCTCCTGCAAGACTTACTCTTTGTTTATAGCCTCTTGAAACATGCTTGATTAACTTATTCTGAACATCAATTAAACCTGTTTTTTGAAGGATATCTGTAACCTCTTGTTTTCTCTTTTTCTTTTCAACTCTCTTTAACTCTGCCATGTATGTTACAAATTCTTTTACAGTAAGATCTGGGTAAAGTGGAACATTTTCAGGCATATATCCGATTTGCTTTTTAGCTCTTATTGGTGATTTAGAAATATCATGACCATTAATTATAATCTTTCCCTTAGTTGGCTCTATATAGCCTGTTATCATATTCATAGTAGTAGATTTTCCTGCACCATTTGGTCCTAAAAATCCTACTATTTCATGGTCTTTTACCTCAAAACTGATGTCATCTACAGCAGTAAAACTACCATACTTTTTAGTAACGTTTTTTACCTCTATCACAGTATTTTCCTCCAATTTATTATTTTTAATTGATTTTTATATTATCATTATTACGGTATTTTATCAATAAATTTCACACAGAATTCACGTTTTTTTACCTATAGCTACATTTACTTTTCAAAATCACATTAAATTCTTTTTCTTTGCACCTTTACTACTAATTTTCTCGTTTTGTACAAGTTTATGTCCACGTCTAAGGAGATTTGATGTTATAGTCTTGCTCGCATAAATTTTAAAGTTTTGTGGATTAAAGTTGCTTTTTGGGAATGTTTACTTTATAATCTCGATATATAAAGATTTATAAGAGGGTTGTTATATTTTATGAAAGATATTCTTGTGGCAACAATTAACGATGAAATATTAAAAGATTATAAATTCATTCTTAAAGGTTACAATGTTCTTGGAATGAAGGATGTTGGTATTAATGTTGATATTGAAGAAACAGGTTGGACATTTCTTAATAATGCTTGGCTAAAAGCCTATTTTGTAAATGATTATATTTATAATCGAGATAAAAAATATTTTGATGGCGTTATTTTAGGTGATGATAGTAGCCTTGTTATTGATGCTCTTCGTTGTTTTCCTGGAATTCTTTGTGATTCTTACAAATTCTCAGCTGAAAAAGCTCAAAAAAATTTGAATAAATATATTATTGATGAACTTAAGAACAGACCTGATTGCGATAGACGTGCCGAGATGTGTACCACAATTGTTACTTTACAAAATGGAGATGATATGTTGCAATTCATTGGTGAAATACAAGGCTTTATTACTAAAAAGCCTATTAAAGATTATAACCAAGGATTCGAATCAATCTTTGAAGTATTATATGAAACAGATAATAAAAATTATACAGGAAGATATTCTGGATTAACTCTCTCAGAACTTCCTACACGTGAAAGGAATAGAATCAGTGCACGTAAGAAAGCACTAAAGAAAATTATTAAATGTAAAATTTTTGATTAGATGGCTAATTGTTTAAGTGTGAAATTTTTGATTTGATGACTAATTGTTTAAATGTAAAATTTTTGATTTGATGTCTAATTTTTTAAATGTGAAAATGACAAAATACTTATGCACTAAAATGTAAGTATTAAGTGCCTAGTATTTTGTCATATAAATATTAAGTATATGAGTATTTGAGTATCTAAATATTTTAGTTTTGTTGTGGAGCGCCTACTGGGCAAACGCTTGCACATGTTCCACATTCAATACATTTTGTTTCATCAATTTCATACTTTGTATCACCCTCAGATATACATTGCATTGGACATGCTCCTGCACAGCATCCGCATTTTATACATTGATCACTTATTTTATATGCCATTATTTTCACCACCTTTCCCAATTAAATTTCATCTTCATTTTCTATATTCTTTTTGTCTTTTTTGTCTAGCTCTTCTACTTTTTCTAATTCCTTTGTTTCTTCATCTTTTGGCTTTTTGTCTGATGGATTGCTTTTTGCATCTTTAATAATCTTTATATCTTTTGCTTCATATTTTTTAAAGTAAATATTTCCTTCTTCGTCTTTCAATTTAATTTTTACATTTTCATTTAAAACCTCAACTGCATCAACAATTCCTTCACCATCTTCCGTTTTTACAATTGCTCCTACATGTGGTAAGTGCTTTAGTTTGTCTTCATATACATTTTGTTCATAATTTAAACAGCACATTAGTCTTCCACAGTTGCCTAAAATTTTGGAAGCATTGAGCGATAAATTTTGCTCTCTAACAGTTTTTACTGGTGGACAAACTATATTTTTCAAATATGAACAGCAGCATAATTCTCTTCCACAAATACCATTTCCACCAAGTCTTTTTACTTGGTCTCTTGTTGATATTTGACGTAATTCAATTCTTGTTCTAAATACCCCTGCTAATTCTTTTACAAGTTCTCTAAAATCAACTCTATTTTCTGCTGTGAAATAAAATATCAGCTTAGAGTTGTCAAATAAATATCTTGCCTCTACAAGTTTCATTTCTAAGCCATACTCTTCTATTTTTTTATTGCAAATTTCAAAAGCTTGCTTTTCAAGCTTTGTATTCTGTTCTTCATGCTTTATATCTTCTTTAGTTGCCTTTTTTACAACATTTTTCAATGGCTCCTTTAGCCTTGTTTCATCTATTTCTCTGTCTGCGACTTTAACCTTTCCAAGCTCTTTTCCCATGCTTGTTTCCACTATAACCTTATCGCCCAAATGTAGGTCAAGCTTATTTGGATTAAAAAAATATGTTCTTCCTTTATCTTTAAAATTAATTCCTACAACTTTTTGCATTTATATTTCCTTGAACTTTATATTTGAGTTTTTATAAGAAAACTCATAAACTTATATCATCCTTTATCTATTCTTATGTATTACTTTGTATGAATTCATTAGTAAATAATCTATACACATTTCATAGTTATTATAATTTTGTATTTTTTTCTTAGTTTCTTCAACTATAGTAATTGGCTCATATACTTGTTTTTTAAATAAAATAATATTTAGATAATCAAGCAAATCATTAATATTATCTTTTCCATTATACAATATGTCTGCGTTATTTAGAACATTTATTAAATTATCATTTTGCAAATTACTAACAATATTATCAATCTTTTGATATTCATCGATCTTATTTGAAATATCTTCTATACCCCTTAGACTTCCATCTAATATCTCAAGCTCAGCATCTGTAAGATCTGGTCTAATCTTTCTTAAATCTTCATTTGATAATTTTGAAAATTTAATCTTAATACATCTTGATTGTACTGTAGGAAGCAAACTATTTTCATTAGATGTAACAAGTATAATATTAGCATACTTAGGAGGCTCTTCAAGTGTTTTTAGCAAACAATTTTGCGCTTCTTCAGTCATATACTTAGCATCACTTATTACATAAACCTTTTTATTTGATACAATTGGCTTCCTTGCTATATCATCTTCTAAAGCTCTTATTTGATCGATTTTAATAAGATTCTTTTCTTCATGTATCTCCATATAATCAGGATTAGAAGAAGCATCAAACTTTATGCAAGAATCACATTTACAAGATTCTTTTAACTTGCCACTCAAACACATAATAGCCTTAGCAAACTCTTTAGCAAAAGACAACTTACCAATACCCTCTTCGCCAATAAACATATAACTATTTGCAATCTTGTTACTTTCTAAAGTATCAATCAATTCTTCCTTTACAGTATCATTACCAACAATATTCTCAAACAATATAAAACTCCTAATTACAATCTACTATCAATAATTATTAATAATTATCTACAATTCAACTCTTAATCTCTAAAAATATATTCTAAATTTTAATATAAAAAATTATACTCATTTAACATTTATTAAAAAACTAATTCAATATATAAAAACAAACTTATTCAGCTTTTTTTATTGTTCCAAATTTATTAATAGGCCAAAAACGCATTATAACTTTGCTCTCAATCTTGTCAACCGGAACACAACCAAAGGCTCTTGAATCAGCTGAAACAGACCTATGATCACCCATTACAAATACACAATCTTTAGGAACAATAACATCATAAAAAGGACCAAATATACTTGTAGTAACACTCTTATCTAAGTACTCACTCTCATCCAGCTCACTATCGTTTAAAAATACCTTTCCATCAACAATTTGCACGTGATCACCTGGCAACCCAATAACCCTCTTTATGTAGCTTTTCTTATTAATCTCAAGAACGTAATAAGTAAACTTCTTAAACCAGCCAGTAGGTTCATTCTCATACTTAGCAACAGGATTATTTGTATCAGCCTCACCCTCTTTGTAGTTAACCTTCGAAGGAGCCTCAAAAGTAATAATATCACCCCTATTAGGCATCTTCTTAAAAGTTTTTGGGATTCTACTTAGTAGCAACCTATCACCTTGAACAAGAGTAGGATACATCGAATCCATCTGCACAATCGTTGGAGTACATAAAAAATATTTAATTAAAATTGCAATTACAATCGCAATTACTATACAGTATATCCATTCAAGGATATCTTTAAAAGTACTATTCATAAACGCCTCAATTCTATTTTTAATTTAATATTATATTGTTTAAGAATGCCGCGCAGCGACCAAGCGAAGCGCGAATAAAACAAATTTGCTGAAAGCAAATCTTGTTTTGAGCAAGGCATCTTAAACAATATAATATTAAATTATGCAATAAGCAAATTTACCCTTTACTCCTCTTTACTAACAGGAATTCTTAAAACAACCTCAGTTCCTTTTCCCAGTTCACTTTTTATTGATATGTTGCCTCCATTTTGCTCTATTATCTCTTTTGCTATTGAAAGACCTAATCCTGTTCCACCTAGCTTTCTTGAACGAGCTTTATCTACTCTATAGAATCTGTCAAATATTCTATCAAGGTCTTTTTCTGGAATTCCAATTCCGGTATCCTTTATTTTTACATAAGCATCATTGTGCACAAATCCAACATAAACATCTATTTTTCCACCCTCTTTGGTGTATTTTACGCTATTACTAATGATGTTTATTATTACTCTTTCTACGCCGTCAATATCAGCATACACCTTTGGTACATCTGCTGTAACGAAGCATTCCAGTTTTTGGTTGTTCTTTTTGACTTCAATTTCAAATTTTTCTGCACATTTTTTTGTAAGTTCTCCCAAGTCAAATTCTGTTTTGCTTATTGAATCTTTTTTGTTGTCATATTTTGAAAGTGTTAGTAAATCTTGTACTAGTCTCTCCATTCTATCTGCATTGTCATTTATTATTTCTAGGAAATGTGTTCTTGTTTTTTCGTCATCTACACCATCTAGTAATGTTTCTGAAAATCCTTTTATTGATGTTAGTGGTGTTTTTAATTCGTGTGATACGTCTGCCACAAATTCTTTTCTCATATTGTCTAGTTTTACATGTTCTGTAATATCTTGTATTACTACTAATACACCTGTTGGACGATTTATTTCGTCCTTAAATGGTACAAAGAACAGACTCATTGTTCCTTGTTTGTTTTCTATTTTCTGTTCTGATGATGTCCAACTTTCAAGGTATATTATTTTTTCCATGTTTATGTCTTTATATTTTGAAAAGATTTTTTCGAATGAATTGTCTGTATCTTTTAGTTCTAGCATATATTTCGCTGCTGGGTTTATGTATGTAACGCTCCCTTCCATATCAAATGCAATTACTCCATCAGTCATGTGTTTTAGTATTGTATCAGTTTGCTTTTTTTGATTTCTAGCTGTTATTAAATCTTTTCTTAATCCCTCTATTACCTCATCTAAATCTTCATTATCTGTTTGAAGATAGTCAAGTTTTTCATAAGGATTTGCACTCTTTAACATTCTTGACATTGGCTCTACTATTCTTTTGTAAGTAATTAGTGCCGTTGTTATGTATATTATTGCTAAAATTGCCATTGTAATAAATGTTACGGCTAAAGTTTGCATTATAATTTCATAAGAGTCTGGTAAAGCTCTTAATGAAAGTGATAGACAAATTCCTGCTATAAATACTACCATGGCACTGATAACATAAAAGGTTAATATTAATTTAAAATGATAGTTTTTCATTTAATTCCAATTTATCCTTTCAAGTTAGATAAGTTAAATTTTTTAAAACAAATCAGAAAAAACTTTAGTTTTTTAGTAAATTTGTTCGTGATTGAAAATTTATGAAATAAATTTTCTGTGCATTGTAATTTTATATATTATGAGAATTGCATAACTTTCATAATTTATAAAAAATCAGCTAGCCTTAAATCTTACTTTTATGTAATATAGGCTAGCTACATTTATATTTGTCAGACCCTAGTCTCTATTTGATAAGTAATATCCAACTCCTCTTTTAGTAACTAAGATTTTAGGGTTTGATGTGTTTTTCTCGATTTTTTCTCTGATTCTTCTGACTGTAACATCAACTGTACGAATATCACCATAATATTCATATCCCCAAACCTTTTCAAGAAGTGTTTCTCTTGTAACAACTTGGCCTGGTCTCTGAGCTAAATATTTTAGTACGTCAAATTCTCTTCTTGTTAGGTCATGAATTTGCTCTCCTCTAACATTTGCTTCAAATTTATCAAGGTCAAGTATTAAACCATTGATTATTAATTTATTATCCCTCTTATTTGGAATAATGTTTTCAATGTTTTCTGTCTTTCTTATATTAGCTTTTATTCTAGCTAATAATTCTCTTGTACTGAATGGTTTTGTCATATAATCGTCTGCACCAATTTCTAATCCTACAATCTTATCAATTTCTTCACCTCTTGCAGAAAGCATTATAATTGGAACAGTTACATCCTCTTGTCTTATTTTTTTGCATACAGTAAGTCCATCCATTTTAGGTAGCATAACATCTAATAAGATTATATCTGGATTTTGTTCTTTTGCAATTTTTATGGCATCTTCTCCATTTGTAGCAGATATGAATTTAAATCCTTCTTTTTCAATATTGAATTTTAGTAAATCAAGTATTGCTTCTTCATCATCAACACCTAATACGATTTTTCTTTCATCTTCTGGTCTTTCTTTGTTATCCATTATATCCTCCTGTAATACAAAACTACTTAATTTATATCATAATAAAATTTAATTATCAAGCTTTTTCCCCATATACTATTAATTTAAAACTTTTTCTCGTACAAATTTCATTTACTCTACAAAATTGCATTTAATCTTTTACTTGACGATTTAAAACTTTTTATACTTTTCTACTACCATGAGCTTCCTCCTCCTCCTCCTGAGCCTCCACCAGAGAAACCTCCTCCTGAGTATCCTCCACCTGATGAACTACTACTTGGAGTTGATGTCATTGCGGTTGTTGCTGACTTCATTGTGCTATTCATAAATGCATTAAATCTTATCATATCAAAAGCATCATATCCTGAATACCATGTTGGTGGAGGTGTTTGTATTGCCATTGTTTCGAATTTATCCATCCAAACTTTTGATACTCCTAGAGAGTAAGTATATGGTAATATGTTGTAAAAATATTTTGGATCTTCTTTTACTAATTTTTCAAGTTTATCTTTTTCTGCTGTTTCTAAGAAGTTTCTAAATCCTTTTATTTTTCCTAGCATTTCAGTTCCATATTCTGTTCTTTTTGGCATTTTTGCTAGTGTTATAAATAATATAACTGATGCTGTTACATTGTATATTGTTTCTATTAAATCTAATGTATGCTCTTGAAATGTAAAGTAATTCTCACTTGTATAATTTCCGAAGCAAAAGATAGTTATAAATATGTTAATCATAAATAGAAAAGCAACCGTTATAGATTTTCTGCCAGATTGTTTGGTATATAAATCTGCTTTATGAACTCTTTCTTCTTGTTTTGAGACATCGGCTATTGTTTTATAAAATTCATCAACCAAATCCTCTTCTCTTACTATTCCATTAATTCCACAATCAAATAATCCATCAAGAAATACTTTTTCTGTAGAATTACTTCCATCATATTCCTTTATCTTGTTAATTTGATACGTATGTTTTTTTGTAAATAATCCGCTTTTTTCTATTTCCTTTATTTCTATATATCCTTTATTGGCTAGATATACTAACAAAGAAATTATGTGATTGTTCTTTACTTTCCCATCATAGAAATATCCTACATCTAGGCTATTAAATTCTTCTGGTGGATAAAATTCTACTGTTTCAACTGGTTTTTCATCTTTTCCGTATCTTTTCCACAAAATTATTGCAACAACTATAAATATAATTGGAAGAATAAATGATACAAAGTCAAATAATGTTATATGTAGTTTTTGTTCTACAAAATAGCCTTGAGGTAATTGAATTCTTAAGGTTATTCCTTGTAATGGTTCAAGAAATCCTAAATAATAACCTGTTATTGTATTGCCTGTTACGTTAAATACCACCCCATTATCATCCGCTTCATTATCTGATTCATTGTCCGATTCATCATTTGCGCTAATTTTGCCATAATAGCCTGACGAAAATCCAACTTTTGAAGAATCAAATCCTTTAGGCATATTGATTGTAAAGGTGATTTTTCTTATTGAGGTGTCCCAACTATTACCAATAATGTTTAAATATAACTCATCAAAATTCTTGTTTTTATCATTTCCAAAATTATATTTGTATTTTATAACATATTTTTTTAATCCTGTGACTGTTCTTTCTGCGCTTCCTATTCTTATTTTACATTCCCCGTTTTCTTTTGATACAGTATATGAATCATTTACGCTTATATCTGTAATATTTGCTCTGTTAGTTTCTGATGTACCATCTTGTCTTTTTACAGTATTTTTCAAAGGTATTTTTCTTATTATACCGTGTTTGTTTCTTGACCTTTCGAAAAATGCTTCGATTGTTTCGGTTATGTTGTATGTATTATCTTCGTTAGCATTTATTTTTACATCATAAGAATTTATGAAATATCCATTTGATGAATATCCCCTTAATAAATTACCCTTAGCAGATAATTGCTCGTAAGATTCTTTCTCATCATAAGTGTAACTGTCGTTCAAATTTTCATATATTGAATCTTCATTATCATCCTCATCATTTTCGCTATAGCTAATATAAGATTTATATGTATTGTATATGCTATCAGAATTAGGAATTGATAATGCAAGTGATTTTATTGAAAAAATTGATATAATTAATTGTGCAATGAATACTAGAGTAAGTATTTTTCTTAATTTGTTTTTCATAAGTCCCCCTATTTCTAAATTAATTATTAATATTTTCTTTTGTTCTTTATCTTTCTTTTTAAAATTTTAATGCGTGCTTTCTTAGTTTTTTATTTTTTTATCTATTACTATTTATTTTTTTGTTTCTTTAGTTTTATTTTTTTCATTTCTATGTTTTACGTCTTTAAACAAAAAATTACTTTAAACTTTCAAAAGGAAATGTAACCTTCGAATAGTTTAAAGTAATTTATGTTAGAATTGTACTTTTACATTTTCTCTTTCTTGCTCGTTTGCTTCAAACATTTTTTCTTCTTTGAATCCAAACATACCTGCAACAATGTTGCTTGGGAACATTTGAACCTTATCATTTAAGTTTCTAACTGTTGCATTGTAATATTTACGTGAGTTTGCAATATCATTTTCAATTCCAGTTAGTTGATTGCTTAAATCCAAGAAATTTGTATTAGCTTTTAAGTCTGGGTAATTCTCAGCAACAGCTAATAGCTTATTGATGCAACTTGTAAGTTTATTATTTACATCAACCTTTTCGCTTTGATCAAGATCAGAGTATGATTTGTTTCTTAAGTTTGTAACCTCTTCTAAAGTTTTTGCTTCGTGACTTGCATAACCTTTTACTGTTTCAACTAGGTTTGGTATTAAGTCCCATCTTTTCTTTAGATATACATCCATTGTAGAAAATGCTTCTTTTACTTTGTTTCTTAATTGTACTAAAGAATTATATGTTCCGAATATAAATGCTAAAATTAATACAATTATTATAATTGCAATTATTATTCCTGGCATATTATCTCTTCCTTTCATTTAAATATATGCTTATAATATCAATAATTTACAAATTTTACAATAGTTTTAAGAAATGATTTTTGCGTGTTTGCAAAATATCAGCCTTTTGATGTCTTTCATGTCAAATTATCTTATCTTTTGCGCATATATTTCTATAACATGCCAATGTTTGTCTTTTTCTTTTGATGAATCTTTTATATATCTTTTGTCTGAAATATAGAAAACTTTAAATTCTTTAAAATAATTTATTATTTCATCTTGATTAAAGAATTTAATTTCTTTATGCCTTTCATCATTCCAATCATCAGTTATTCCAAGAAAATTTCCAACAAAGAATCCATTTGTGTTTAAACTGTTTTTTATTTTATAAATTAATTCATCAATATGATCTTTGTTGCAAAAAATGATGCCAAAGTTTGAATATATTAAATCATATTTTTCTTCATTTTTTTCTAGTATGAAATCTTCAAAACTTTCAGTTGTTACTTTTATATTTTTGTTTGCTTCTTCTATATATTTCTTGGCCTCTTTACTTTTATCTAGACAAGTCACCTCAAATCCTTTATCATATAAAAATTGTGCATCATTTCCGTACTCCGGCTCCAAGGTCAATTGCTTTTTTCCCATTTAGTTTTTTATCTAGTTCCTGGTTAAAGAAGCCTTTTATTAAATTTGAAGGGCTACTAAATTTTTTCAATTTTTCATAAAACGTTTCGTTTTCCATATCAATCCTCGTTTAGCCAATTATAAAATGTTCCAAGCCGTGTCAATTATTTGCTTCTCTTATTAAATAATCACACTATACCACAGAATTCCGTTTTTTTCTACAATCTATACAAAATTTGTAAAATAGAATTTACTTTTTTCAATTGACCATAGTTTTTTTAGTTGACAATAGATTTTACTATTTTATATTTAATTCAATTTTAATGAAATCTTTAGCATAAAATTAGAGATTCCTTTTTTACTTTTATAGTAGTAAGAATCTCTTAATCTTGAATATTTAACATTCTTCACAGTTTACAATTTTTATATTTTTATTTTTATGTTATATACTCCTCTTTCTTTTAATTCAATTTCTTTCTGTCCATTGTCTTCAATTTCTTTTGTGTCTTTGACTATTGTTTCATTTTCATCATTTTCTTCTTGACTTCTTTTTATGTTGAAGTTGTAGATTGCATTTTTGTATTTGAATATTATTTTGTATCCATTCCACGTGCTTGGTATGTGTGGTTTTATTGTTATTTTTTTGTGGTATATGTTTAAGCCCAATATATATTTTATTTGTGCTTCATACATCCATGCTGCTGAACCTGTGTACCATGTCCAACCTCCATGACCTGCAAGATTTTCGTTTGAATATATATCTGCTGCGACTACATACGGTTCTACTTTGTAGGTTTCTTGTGCTTCTTTACTTTTTGTATGTTCTACTGGATTTGCTTTTTTTAGAAGTTCATAAGCTCTGTCATTTTGGTTCAATATGCAATTTGCTATTACATCCCAAATTAGTGCGTGGGTGTACTGTCCTCCATTTTCTCTTACTCCTTTTGGATAAGATGATATATACCCTAAATTTAGCTTTTCAAGAGGTGGAGTTAATAATTTCACTAGGTTATGTTTTTCATCTACAAGTTGTTCTTGTAAGCTTTGCATTGCAATAAATTTTTTATCATTATCTGCTGCTCCTGACATGACTGCCCACGCTTGTACTTCATTATCTATTTTGCATTCTTCTGATAAGTTTGAGCCTACATCTTTTCCTTGATCATCAATAGCACGTTTAAACCATCTTCCATCCCATCCCACAGTATTTAAAGCATGTTTTAAGCTCTGCATTATTTCTTTATATTTTTCTATTATTTCTAGTATATCAATGTTACATAAGGTATGTTCTTCGTTTAAAGTTTCCTTATTAAAAGTATCACTTTCTTCACTCAATGTTACTGCGTTTGATATATTGCTTTTTTGATTCAAGACTTCATTGTTAAGTATATTATCTTCTTTATTTAAAAGCTCTGTTAAAATTTCAGAGAATTTATTTAATATATCATATAGGAAGAACCCAAGCCATACACTTTCTCCTTTTTCATCTTCACCGATTTTATTTAATCCGTCATTCCAATCCCCTGATTGAATTAGTGGCAAGTTGTCTTTTCCAAACCTTAAAGAACGTTCAATTGCTTTTATCAGATGCTCTAAAATTGTACCGTCCTCATTTGCCTCTTTGTACCTTATAACTCTATCCTTTTCATTTTCCTTAAGCTCGTCTTCTTCAATATACTTTGCTCTTTCATATAATATTGAATAATCTCCGGTAAAATTTATATACTCAATTACACCATACGGTAGAAACAGCAAATCATCAGAATACCTGGTTCTAATACCAAGCTTTTCATCCTCATGCCACCAATGCATCACATCCCCTTCTAAAAACTGATGATTAGCATTCAATATAATTTGCCTTTTCAATATATTTTCATCAACCCACTTCATTCCAATTGCATCTTGCATCTGATCACGAAAACCATACGCACCACTTGTTTGGTAAAAACCTGTCCTAGCATACAATCTAGACGCAATAGCCTGATACGCAAGCCAACCATTTTGCATACAATCAAAAGAGCTATCACAAGTCTTGCATGTACATCTACTCACCAAGTCAGACCAATATTTTTTAGTCTTATCAAATTTATCTGCATAATTATGCAAAATATCAGTAGACCTTTTAAGAGCATCATCATCATCATAAGCAACCCCTAAAATAATATTAACAAGCTTCTTCTCCTTTGGCTTTAGAAAAAGTTCCATCTCTTTATTAGCATTCATACACTCATTAGAAGCAATATAAACAATGTAATTTCTTCTGTTACCCAAATTACGCTCAACAAACATTCTCAAATTCTCTTTAAAAGATTCTTGAATAAAAGAACATTTCTCACTTTCACCCATCAGAAAAGAAACAACATACTTAACATTAACTTTAAGCTCGCTATCTGTCTTATTTTCTAGAACAAATGAACTAACCTTAGCCAAATCTTCTTTGCAATCTGAAAAATCATCATTGACTTTCTCAAGTGGAACAAACATAGTAAGCTTAGACTTAAGCCTCTCATTCTCATGCTCAAAAATAGAATAGCCAAAACCAAATGTAACCTTATATTCATAATCATCAGGCAAATTATTAACATCAAGAGAATATGAAGCACCACCATCATTTATCAAAAAATACTCAGACGAACTATCTTCATAACAATCATTTGAGAATGATGTAATCCTGTTAGTCTTACTATTATTAAACCAGGTAAAGCCACCCATCCCCTCAGTCACAATAGAACCAAAACGTTTACCTGTCATAATATTAGACCAGGCTACAGGAGTTCTCTTAAACTTATTTTCTGTTATATAACACTCATCAAAATCATCACTAAAACTAAACAAACCAATCCTCCAAATTTATAAATAATAATTTAAATATTATATTGTTTAAGATGCTACGCAGCGATCAGGCAAAGTTCGAATGGTGCTCAATTAACGTTAACGTTGACATTATAATTGTAGCTTTTAGCTCCAGAACCTTCTTATCATCTTTACTTGCTTTTTCGACTATAAATATTCCCTCTCTTACTCCCATATATCTTTGCATATCAATACTCATTTGCTCTTTATTTAGTCCTATATCTGTCATGATGCACATTTCTGTGCTTATATTTTTGCTTTTGTAGTATTCAAACATTTTAAATGCTTCGTCTATCAAGTAATAGTCATTGTAATCTTTCAATTTTACTAAGATTATAGGGTAGTCACCTGATATTCCAAATTTCCATAAATTTTCATTTGATAAATCATACATTTTCTCTTTATTTAATCTTTCTTCATTTGTATTACTTTTTTTGTTGTAGATTTTTTCTAGCTCTTTTTGATATTTTGCAACCTCTTTTTCGGTTAGGTTCATATACCTTGTTTCTGCTCTTGTTTGCGCTTTTGACAATTCAAATACTCTTTCTAAGTTTTCTTTTATTGAGTATTCTTTAAAATTTTCTTTCACTTTTTCTTCATTTTCACCTACGCTTCTGACTAAGTAAATTTCTTTCTTTTCTCCTACATTTAGTTCTATACTTCTTCTCAGTGCTATTATTGGATTAATTGTTTCGTAGACTTTACTTGATAATTGTTTTGAATTTTTTATTGCTTCTGGTATTTCATTTTTATTTCTTGATTTAAAGTTTTCTTTATCAATTTCGTATTCCATTTTTTTGTTATCTTCTGATAACATTCCTACATATTCTATAGCAATTCTTTCATCTTCTGTTCTTTTTCTTCTTGTTACCTTAAGCGCATTTTCTATCTCTTCAAATTTCAAAAACATTTTATCAAATGCAGGATGGGCTTCGAATTGTTCTTTGCTTGATAGTCTTGGCTCTTCATAAGTTGTAATCTCTAAATTTTCCTTTTCTAAGCTTTTGTTTCTTAATGTTATTTTTCTAACTTCTACTTGTGAAAGTGGAGCAATTGTTATTTCCTGCTCAATTTTTATCTTTCCATCTTCCTCTGTTAGTTTTGTTTTGTATGGTAAAAATTCTATCTTCGAATTCTCGTTTGATACTTCGTTAAAGTCAATTATTTCATTGGTTTTTGTGTTTTTTATAAATAAGTTTACCCCATTATTTATTATGATATTTCCGAGTTTTGTAAAACCTTCTTTATTCTCTTTTGTAAGGTTTGTTAGTTTATTGGTTGATATAACATTAAGTCCTTTTGTTCTTATAATTTGCTCTTCATATCCTTCATATTTTAATTTTCTTGCTTTATCTTTTTTCTCTTTTATTACTGCATCATTTGGCATTTTTTCTTGTAATAAGATCATAACTCCTTGTATCTTTTTATCGTTTGAAAATCTTTTTTGGAATATATTATCATTTAAAACATTATCTATTGATGTTAATATCATTCCCTGATGATGTGCCATAAATGTTTTTATTACTTCTTTTTTTGGCTTGTAGTCTATTGAATCATAAAATCCATATTTTCCTATTGCGCCTTCTTTTTCAAGCCTTTTCAAGTTTTCTATTGCTTTTTCACTATCAATTGTTAGTGCAAGCGCTGTTGAGTATGGGCTTACTACAGCATCTTCTCCTAAATTTCTTTTTAAACCCAGCCATGGAATTCCAAAGGTTTTGTATTGATAATTTCCATGAAAATCTTTTAGGCTAAATGCTGCTTCAGATATTCCCCATGGAATGCTGAGTTTTGCGCCATACATGATTTGGCTTTTTACAGCCATTTTTTGCGCTTCATCTAATATTGTTCCTGTATATGTTTTTATATTTATATTGGGCATCAAATATTCAAAGGCTGTTCCTCCCCATGAAACTAAGCATTTTTTGTTTTCAATTCTTGTTAATGTTCGTCCTAAGTTTTGAAAGTGTTTTTCTTCTATATCTTTTTTAGCGATTGCAATTAAGCTTGCTTGCCTTGCTTCTGAAGCTAATAAATCATAATAAGAATCATATAATTTATTTTGTTCAACATTGTAGCCTATTGAAAGTAAACCATTTTCTTTATTATATAATTTACTAAAATCTGTTTCATTTATTATTTTTTCAATCTTTTCAATAAGTTCTTCTACTCTTTTGTTTAAGCTTTCGCTTCTAGATCTTACGTCTAATTTTTCTTTTACTGCATTTTGATTTAGTGTTTTTAAGAATTCTTTCGTTGTTATCATGTAACCTATAAAGTTTCCACTATCAACTGATGAAATATCATACGGATATATTGGCATAAGTTTCTCTAGGTTGTACCAATTGTATAAATGACCATTCCATTTTGGAAGATTTTCTATTGTTGATATTGTTTTTTCGATTCTCTCTAGAATGCTTTGCAGTGTTTCAAAACCTAAATCATAACTTGTTATTATTGCCATTAAATAAAGTCCAATATTGGTTGGAGATGTTCTTAAGGCTTGCTTTTCTTTTCTATCTTCTTGATAATTATCTATTGGAAGTTCATTTATTAAGTTGTCTTTGAAAAATTGCCATGTAAGCATCGCTATTTTTATTAAATAATCTCTATCTTTATTTTTTATTTTTATTTTTTCTTTGTCATCTTGCCCAATTTTGAACATTATAAATGGCATTTCCAACCATAATACGCATAGAATTAGCAATACTACAAGGTTTAATTTGTTATATTGATTTATATTTGCCAAACCATATAGCAATATAATTATTGATATAATTGTTTGTACTATCGCCCCTTTTATATGCTTTGAAAGTGTTTTTCTATTTTTTTGCTCGGCTTCTCCTGATGTTGTCCACTCTAACATGTGCTTGTTTGAAATAAAAGTTCTGTAAAGTGCTTTTGCATAAGCATTGATTTCAAGATACGCCATATCTATCAATGTTATGACAGCCATGAAGTATTCTCTCAAACTTGATTTTACTGTCTTATTAATACTGTCCATTGATTCTGCTTCTAAGAGAGAATTTATTATATTAATAATCGGTATTATTCCTAGAATAGTGAGTGGGAGAAGTAAATATTTTTTTGCAATAACCGCAAATATAAAGCAAATAGTAATACATGCTTCATTCAAATTTCTATTTAAATTATCTACTATTTTATATTTTGAAAGTAAATTCATGTGTTCTTTTAAATATGGTATTAGTTGAACATCTCCCCTTATCCATCTATGTTTACGTATTTTGTATGAATTATAATTTGATGGGTATGAATCAAGCAAAACTATATCTGTTGCAAGGCCACATCTTAAAATATTCCCCTCTAACAAGTCATGACTTAGAACTGTATTTTCTTTTATCTGATTATTTAATAATTTATAAAATGTTTTTAAATCATAAATTCCTTTACCTGTATAAATCCCTTCATCAAAATTATCTTGATACGTATCTGAAATCGCATTTGTGTAAATATCAAGTCCTGACATATTGTTAGTAAAGATTCTACTAAACTTTGTTTTATTTGCGCTCTCAATATCTATTGCAATTCTCGGTTGGATTATTCCGTGACCGCTTATTACCTTGTTTTGTATGACATCCACCTCTGGTTTGTTTAATATGTGTTCCATTGCTCCAACAAGTTTTTTTACAGAACCAAGTATTAAGTTTGTATCTTCATCTATTGTGATTACATATTTTACCTTGTTGTTTTTGAAAAAGTTTGTATTTTTATTTGTTAGAGCAGTATTCACCATAAATACGGATTTTCCGGTTACCAAAAAATCATTTAAATTTGAAAGCATTCCTCTTTTTCTTTCCCATCCCATGAAGCATTCTTCTTTTGAGTTCCATTCACGTTTTCTATAAAAAAAGAAAAAGACTTCTCCATATTTTTCATTTAATTTCGATGATATTTTCTTTCCCGCTTCTACTATCTTGTTATCTTCTTTTGTGGTTTCTATTTTTTCTGATGTACAATCTCCTAGAAGTGCAAAATATAAGTTTTTGCTTTTATTTGCAAGGTAATACACCTCAAGTTTATCAAACATTTCCTTTACATTATCTTCATTTTTTAAAATTGTTGGACAAACACATATAGTTTTTGCTTCATCAGGCAGGTCACTTTCTATTTGCATTTTTGGAATTAATTTTGGTCTTACATTTTTTGATAAAATATATTGAATTAATTTTGTTACTACATTTTGAATTGGAACTGATAATACTAGAGCTAGTATTTTAAATTTCGGGAAAAGCAGTATAATTGAAATATTAGCTAATAAATAGACTGCGAAGATATAGACTTTTGCTTTCTTCTCCTTAGATAAGTAGAATGTTTTTCTTCCTAGTAGCCTCTTTAATAGCATCTCTTTTCCATCATCTATTAAATAATAACCTACATGTTCTATTTTATCTATCACGGCATTCTCTATTTTATTTTTATCTTCACATTTCTTTAAGCTTATAGCTTTATTTTCTAGGGTGCAATTTTTTATTTTAGCATAATAAGATGAAGCCGTATCTTCTTTTTTGTTTTTCCTGCTGTTTTCATTACATAAATTTATAATTTGTTTTGCAATGAATATCTCTGATATTCTAGTTTTTTTAGCAATTTTTACAATCTCACTTCTATAATATGCTTTTGTTTCAAAATCCATTTTAGGATACACATTTGCTGGATCATTGTTCAATATCTTCTCAACTGCATTTGTACTCTCAAAAATCTCAATTACATTCATTCTCGAAATTTTTTTAATGCTTGTAATAGCATTTTTCATAGATAGTGTTTTCAGTGCAATATCAAAGTGCTCTCTTTTTATAATATCGGAAACTGAGTTTCCTGTCTTTTCAACCTCTGTTTCAAAGATTCTTTGAAAATTTTGTGCCTTTTCGCCAATCTTTTTCAACTTAAATGACATATACTCGATAAAAGGGTATGATGTGTTAGTACCTATAAGTCTTATGTTTCCATTTTTATAGCTTGTTCTTTTATTCCCAAAAGACGTAAAACGATTTTCTCTTGTATCAACAAATCTTGAAATAATATTCTGAGCCTTGAATTTTTGAGTTTGAGAAATGAATATTTTCTCTGCAATTTCCCTTATTTTTTCAATTAAACAAATTTGCAAAAAAAGACCTATATTCCATATCTCTTCCATAGTTAAATCTTTCTGAGTTTGGTATGCATTAATAAAATCAATTAAATCATCTTTTTCAATTTTGCCGTCTGTGTTTGAGACGATTTCATTTGCCATATAGTAAATTCTAGACATGTATTTTTTATCATAGCTATTGTCTAGAAGTGAAGGCAGGTTCTTGTACTTTTTCCTTGTAAGGTCTTTTTGAACATTTTTTGATGCCTTTTCAATTATATAATAATTATCAAGTAGCCACTCTCCTGCAGGATGTATTGGAATGCCAATCTTTATGTGCTCATTTAATAACGTATATACTAAAAATATATATTTAGTATTTTCTTTTACTCTTTTTATTGGATATGTTAACAAATTACCTCTGTTTGAGATAATATTGTTTGCTGCCAATTTTTCTAAATTCTTTTTTATATCCTCTTTGTTTTCAACCGAATCTTTTGTTTTTAATATCTTCAACATAAAATCCTGCCTTTTTTCAAATAAGTTTTGCACATATATTGCCCAAACTGTGCAAAACTTATACGTGATCTATAAATTATGTATGATTTTTTAATCTTGATCCAACAAAAGATTTAAAAATTTTAGACTTTCTTAAATAACCAAATTTCATATATTTTTTCATTGACTTATATATATAAGTTCATTATAATTCATCATTATAATGAGTTTTTTATATGTTTAGTTTAATTAATAATTTTTATGCTATTGATGAAAATGAAATTGGCAATAACTCTGAAATTAACTACACAAATTTCAGTTTAAATTGGCAGCCCAAAAATAATTCTAAATTGTCTTATGGAGCACTAAAAATTGACTTTAATTTTGATTTTGATTACTCGGTAAAAATTATCAAATATCTTCAAACAATAGATTTATATAATTTTTATTCATTATACGATGGAAAGAAAATTATGTTCATAATTTCGAATTATTCTGATGAAATTCCTTCAGCATTAAAAGCATTATTGATTTCTGATAAACGTGAAAAGTATAGTTTTGTTGAATTTTCAGGAAAATTATGTTATTATATGAGATATAGCTAAATGGCATTTGCCATTGCTTATTAAATTTTATTTTGAGGTTATTATATGAAACTTATTTCTTGGAATGTAAATGGTTTAAGAGCCTGTGTTAATAAAGGATTTATTGATTTTTTTAAATCAATTGATGCTGATATATTTTCTGTTCAAGAGACTAAAATGCAAGAAAGCCAAGTTGACTCTAGTATAACGGCTCTTTCTGAAAATGTTTATTTTAATTCTGCTAAAAAGAAAGGATATTCTGGAACTGCTACATTTTCAAAAATTAAACCTATAAATGTTTTTATGAAAGTTCCTTTAAATATTGTCAATAATATAAAAAAGTCCCTTGGAAAGGATTCTTTGTTATTAGAAGAGAATGATGAAGGAAGAATTATCGTTTGTGAGTATGATAAGTTTTTTTTGGTAAATTGTTATACTCCTAATTCTAAGCGTGAGCTTGAGAGGCTTGAATACAGAGCTTTATGGGAGGACGAGATTAGAGAGTTTTTGAAAGAGCTTAATAAAGTCAAACCAATTATCTATTGTGGCGATTTGAATGTAGCTCATGAGGAAATTGATTTAAAAAATCCTTCTTCCAATCATAATAATGCAGGCTTTACTGATGTTGAACGTGATAAAATGACTGCTCTTTTGAATGCCGGTTTTATAGATACTTTTAGATACAAGTACCCTGATAAAAAAGATGAATATTCTTGGTGGTCTTATATGTTCCACGCTCGTGAAAATAATGCTGGATGGAGAATCGATTATTTTATTGTATCAAATTCTTTAAAAGATAAAATTACTGATTCTAAGATTCATCAAGAAGTTCTCGGTAGTGACCATTGCCCTATCGAACTTGATATAAATATTTAAATTTGTTTTTAATTTTAATATATAAGCTATAATATAAGTTATACATATAAGTATGTATTATACACGTTATTATAAATTTATTATTGATACAATAAAAAGTAAAAAATAGAATGTTGATACATAAATGTTCTATCAACATAATCAATATATTTTGCAGAAAGGAGAGTATGTTTTACATACAAAATAATTAATGAAAAAAGAAAAAATTATGGCTACAGGTAGGTGGTTCTTTTATGCTTCACTAGGTGTTTTTCTAATTATGGTTTATAAATTTCTAGATAATTTTACAGGAATTGGTCAGTGGATTGCGAATCTTTTCGGAATACTAGCACCTTTCTTGGTTGCAGTTTTAATCTCATACGTGCTTTATATTCCATGTAAAAAAATTGAAAGTTTTTTTAAAAAGAAAAATCTAAAACACACAAGAGGTTTAAGTATTACTATTGTTTATATTTTGCTTGGTATTCTTATATTTTTAATGTTTAAGTTTATTATACCTGCTATTGTAAATAGTATAATTGATTTAGTAAATAATGCGCAAAACTACTATAATGCAATTACTACAAATGAGATTGAAGCATCTTGGGCACCTTTTGTTAAGGATAATATTTTAAAGCCTATTGTAGATTATATTCAAAAAATTGATTTTCAATCTTTGCTAACATTTGAAAGATTACAAGAGTATATTGTATCAGCTGTTGGAATTATAAAAGGATTACTTAATGTATTCATCGCATTTATATGTTCTGTCTATATTTTAGCGGAACATGAAAACATAACATCATTTATAAAGAGACTTGCTAAAGCTATAATGAGTGAAAAAGGTTATTTAAAATTTGATAAATATTTTACTGAAGGAAATCAAATTTTCTTTAGGTTTATATCTAGCCAAGTAATTGATGGCTTTGTAGTAGCTATTATGATGAGCATTGCGCTTTCTATTATGAAAGTTAAATATGCTGTACTCCTTGGATTTTTAATTGGTATATTTAATCTTATTCCATACTTTGGTGCAATTGCTGGTGTTGCAGTCGCAACAATTATTACAATTCTTACAGGTGGCTGGAGACAAGCAATAATTATGCTTATTGTTATTATAATTTTACAACAAATTGATGCAAACATCATTAACCCAAGAATTACAGGGTCAAGATTAAATGTTAGTCCATTACTTGTAATCTTCTCAGTTACACTAATTGGAGCATACTTTGGAATAATCGGTATGTTTGTTGCAGTACCTGCTGCTGTTCTTGTAAAATTAATGATAAATGATTACATTGATAACAAAGAAGAAGAACGAAAATTAAAATAATCATAAAAATTTCCTTTTCTAATAGAATTTAGAAAAGGAGTTTTTTATGAAGAAAATTTTAATTTGCATGTCATTACTTACGTTTGTTGTAGCTTTTGCTTCATTTTATAACGGTTATAGAAAAACAAATTTTGAATATGTTCCAGTTGTAGCACAGAGTGTTACCAATAAAGTTATTGTTATTGATGCAGGTCACGGTATTCCGGATAAGGGAGCTATAAATAGCGATGGTTTTTCTGAAGAAAAAGCAAATCTTGATATTGCTTTAAAGCTTCAAAAATTACTTGAAGCAAATTTTGCTACCGTGCTTCTTACACGTTCAGATGAAAATGGGATTTATGAGCTTGATGCCAAGACTATTTCTGAAAAAAAAGTTTCAGATATAAAGAATAGAGTTAAAATTGCAAATTCATCTTCTGCTGATCTCTTTGTTTCTATTCATCTCAACAAGATTGATGAAGAAAAGTATCATGGATGGCAAACCTTTTTCAAAGAGGGTGATGATTATTCTAAAAAAGCTGCTACATTTATTCAAAATAATTTAAATGATACAATCTCTTCTGAAAATAAAAGAGTCCCTTTGAAAATTAACAGTATTTACTTAATGAAGCATGTTGAAATTCCAATCACACTTGTTGAATGTGGATTTTTATCAAACAAAAAAGAAGCAAAACAGCTTCAAACTGATGAATATCAAAGCAAACTTGCCTGGGGAATTTATAATGGAATACTTGATTATTTTAAAGAAATCAGCTGACTTTTGAAATAAGCCAAACTTGATAATAAGCCTAAACTAGAAGTAATTCAAAACTGATAGTAATCCTAAAAATAGTACTTAAATAAAAAAATAAATTCATACTAGAATTACCCCCAACTATTAAGTTTTTTATAGTTGGGGGCTATCACATTTTTGCAAGTGTTTTTGAACACTTTTATCACACTTTTGCAGGTATTTTTAAATACTTTCATCACACTTTTGCAAGTGTTTTCAAATACTTTTATCACATTTTTGTAACCATTTTCAAGTGCCTTTATCACACTTTTGTAAACATTTTTAAACGTCTTTATCACACTTTTGTAAGCATTTTAGACGTATTTGTCACATTTTTGAATATATCTAGAGGCTTTTATCACATTTTGGTGATGTTTTTTTATATTTTTTATGAGCACAAATAAAGCAAATAATAAAAAAGTAAAATCTTTCAGCTTACTTAATGTAAATAACATTTATAAGCTAAAAGATTTTACTTCTTTTTACACATTCTTTAGCAGTTATTTTTTTGCAAATTCTGCATTTATTTTTAATACCATCCTTTTCTTTGTGAAGCATTCCATGCTTTAGATGGTGAACCATATCTTCCTGATATATAGTTTAAGCCCCAGTTAATTTGCGTTTTGTAGTTCGTTAAGTAGTCTGAACCTGATGATGCCATTTTTTTACCTGGTAATGCTTGTGGAATACCATAAGCTCCCGAGCTTCTATTATATGCAGTAACATTCCAGCCACTTTCTTTATTCCACAATTTAACTAAGCATTCAAAATCATAATCTGACCAACCATACGCTTTACATCTTGATTCTGCGTATTTTTGATATTCTGCAACTGATCCTGATACTGCTCTAACTCCAGAAGATCTTGATGATACTACTTTTGTTCTAACCTCTACTATTTTATCAACTGGTTCTTTTGTTATGTTTTCAGATATCTTTTCTTTTTCAATCTCGTTACCGTTTTGATATTTAATACGATATGTTACTTCTTTTATGCCGTTTTCGCCCGCTTGAATAACTCTTTCTTGTGTATCTCCACCATCTGAAACATCTTTTGTAACTGTTTCAAATGGAATTTCTTCTTCAACTGTAACTACTTTTTCTACTATAGATTTATAACTTTCTAGTATTTCATCTTCAGAAATATAAGCTATATCTGCTTCTTTTTGTGTTTGACCCTTTGTTATTGTAATTGTTTTATTATCAGTTAACTCATCATCTACTGAAGGTGATACAGTTTCACCATCTAATACAACTACATTGTTTTCTTTAAGTATATCTGATACTTTGCTTGATGAAGTGATTACATTCATTTCATATCCGCTTGAAAGTATAATTTTTACATTTTTAACTTGGTTTGTTGTAGCCATAACACCCATCATGCCCATTAGCATAAATAGTATTACTGAAATCGCTAAAATCTTTTTAAGTGAGATTGTAGCTTTCTCAGGCTTGTTTTGTTTACTTATTCGTTTTCTCATAAAACCTCCTTTAAGTAACAACACCTCTATTATACCAAATTTGAACCTCATTGTCAAATCTGGCACAAGCCTTGATTTTACTAGGCATTACCGATTTTGTACAATCTCATAGTGTTTTGATATGCCTGTTTTGCTACTGTTTCAGGCTCTTCTCCTCTAAATGCAGATATTTTATTAATAATATATTTCAAATTTCTTGAATCGTTTCTAGTGCCTCTAACCGGTTCTGGGGCTAAATATGGACTATCAGTTTCAACTAAAAATCTGTCATTTGGAACCATATTTACAATTTCTTTCGCATTCTTTGCATTTTTAAATGTAACTGTTCCTGAAAATGATATGTAAAAGCCTAACTTCAATGCTTCTTTTACCAGTTCTCTATTAAATGGACAACAGTGGAATACCCCTCTCCTATTTACCTGGTTCTCTTTCAATATTTGAATTGTATCCATAACTGCTTCTCTTGTGTGAATTACTATTGGTAAGTTATATTTGTTTGCTATATGTATTTGCTTAATAAAAGCAATTTTCTGTTTTTCTTTATCTGTATCATAATGATAGTCTAACCCTATTTCTCCAACAGCAACTATCTTCTTTGCAGGCTTTCCTTTTTCACCAAAAATATTGAACAGAATTTGGTCTATTTCATCAATTTCCTGTTCATAATTTTCATTTATATCATTGGGTGAAATACCGGCAGTGGAATATATAAATGGATATTTGTCTGAAAGCTCTATGCTTCTTTTCGAGCCCTCTAGACTATATCCTGCTGAGATTATTTTAGTAACTCTACTATTGTATGCACTTTTTATTACTTCTTCTCTATCCATCTCAAATTTTTCATCATCATAATGTGCATGTGATTCAAAAATTTCCAATTGTATCTCCTTTTAAAAACATCATCTTCTGGAAGTTATTAGTATCTTTAACCTACTTTGACAACGCATGTTGCCATTGCGTATTCTTGTAGGTGAGATAAGCTCACGTCAATCTCTGTTTTCTTTAAGTCTACTCCTATAATTTCTACTTTAGGTCTTCCACTTTCTAGGTTTGTAATTTCTATGTTTTTATATGATATTTGGTATTTATCATTTAATATTTCTGATAATGCTTTATATACCGCCTCTTTTGCAGCAAAGCGTGCTGCATAGTGTTGATATTTCATATCTCCTTTTTTTGATTCGCAGTATTTCTTTTCTTTATCCGTATATACTTTTAAGATAAAGTTTGGGATTAATATTGCATCTCTTATTCTTTGAACTTCTATTATGTCACATCCTGTATATATTTTCATTTTTTCTATCCTTAAAAATTTAAAATTTATAATTTTATAATTTACAATTTAAAATTTATAATCTACAATTTTTGCTTTATGATTTGTAATTTATTATCTATCATTTTAATAATTTATCTTCTAGTAAAGTATTTGGTTCCATAGATTGAACATTCCAATTATGATGAAGATTATAAAGAATATTATAAATATTCTTTGAGTGTCTCTTTTATCATTCATTTGATTATTTTTGTATAATAAATCAAATTCATTTTCTAGTTGTATAAATTTTTTGTTTATATCAAGATATTCTTGTAAATCTTCTATTATCTTTTTCAGTTTTAAATCGTCCGTTATTTGAACATTAAATACAGATTGTGTAAATTCAACAAATGCGTTTCTTACAGCATCAAATTTTTGTGGTACTTGAATGGCTTTTGATAATTTTTCAAGATAAATCTGTTTGTATAATTCTAGTATATATATGTATGGGTTAACTTCTTTATAATCTTCCGTTTTTAATATTTCTGGGATCTCATAAGCCTTGTCATCTCTAAGATTTATAACTTGCATTTCCCTTCTTTCACTGTATTCCTTTAAGCTCTTTACTTCTTCTTCATCATCTGAATAAGCAAAACAAATCCCTGTATAAAAACATACAACTATAGTTTTGTCTTTCTCAAATATATTGCATTGGTATGCAGTGCATACTCCTGCCTTCAAATCATTAGTCATTAATAAGAAATCATCTCGTTTTACAAGGTTAAATGTCCAGAACATATAGTTTCTTATCTCTGGTAATAAAATATCATAAATTACCTTTTGTTTCTTTTTATCAAATAATTTTACTTTGTATCCATAATCAAGTAGCATTTCATAATAACCTTGCATTCTACTTGATTCCATTAAATATGGATATACTTTTTTTGTTTTCATTTTTAATCCTCTTTTCTCTTATGTTCTTTAATAAATTGTCTCACGTATTGTTGTTTTTTCTTTAATTTTTCTGACTGTTTTAATAATTATTTAATTGTTGTTTTATACATTTAGTTGTTTATTATAATACACTACATCCTTATTAATGTATTAATTTCATCTATACGTTTATATTTTTTTATTCTTCCACATCTGTGTAATAGTTTGCGTTTATATCTGCAGCTAAATGCCATTTTCCAATAAAGCTTACTACTGTGTTTTGCAATAAATAGTATTTAGGTGAAACTACTTCATTGCCATCAATGTCAATTGTACCCCATTTTCCGTCCTTTTTTACTGCAGCATATCCATAAGAATTTTGCTCTGTGGCATCATCATATTTATAATCAACTATGACTTGGCCTTGCTTGTTTACAAAACCGTACTTTCCATTCTTTTTAGATATAAATAAGGTGTTTGCTGGATACAAGTCTTGCATTGTTTTTTCTTCTAATTTAAAGTTATAATATTTGTATTCTCCATTTGTTCTTAGCTTAATGAAGCCGTTAGTTGCACTGATTTCTGATACAATTCCTGTTGCTTTTACATTTAAGTTCATATCAATTAAATCACTTTTTCCATCACTATTTTCTGCTCTGAAGAATCCTTCTTCTGATAAATATGTAATTTTATCATATTTAAATTGTACTTTTTCTGTCGCATCTTTTGAAATTATTCCGTATTTATCATCTTTTTTAGCTATGTAATTATCATCAAAAGCATATTTTAAATCTTGGTATTCTGGTGCAATTAGTTCTTTTCCGGTGCTATCTATTAAACCAAATTTATTACCTCTTTTTATAACTAAGTCGCTGTTTTCAATGCTTTCAACCTTATCAAATGAATCTGTTAAAATAACCTCTCCTTTATTGTTTACAGCTTCTATTTTGTCATCTTCTTTTACTATATAGATATTGCTTCCAGTAACATGAGAAATATCACTATATTTGCACTCTAGTATTTGTTTTTTGTTGTAATTTATTAAACCATATTTACTACTATCATTTTTAACAACATATCCATCCTCGTATTTATCAGTTAAACTTTGAATATCTGCATACTTATTTTCAATTATGATGTTGCCACTATCATCTACCAAACCTTTAAGCTTGTTTTTTACTGTTATAAAGCTGTTTTTTACGTTTTGAAGAGGCTCTATTGATGTGTATTCACAAGGTAAGAGTTCTTTTCCTTTGAAATTAATTAATCCATATAAATCGCCTTTTTTTACTTTCAAGGTGTTTGTTTGATAATATATGCTCCCATCACTTAATACATTTTGTAGCACCTCTACCTCATCATACGAAGTAAATAATGTATTTTGCTTATCATCTATTGCCTTTGATGTAAATGTTTTATTATTAAGGTCAACATTCTCTTGGCAAATAAATATTTCTTTTGTTGGGTCAGGTATTGTTATCATCTCATCATACGTTGGCTCTATTATAATATCACCCTTAGAGTTTATAACTCCCCATTTTCCATTTGAATAGACTGAAATGTATGAGTTTGTGATTGTTCTTTTATCATTCGATTTACTTGATGAAGATTTAGGTAATTTTATGATTGATACAATTGCTATTACAATTAATATAATTACAATTGCTACTACAATTACCTTTTTAATGTTTAGTTTTTGATCACCATCATAACGCTTTCCTTTACTCATTTAAGTTCATTATAATCAATGTATAGAATGAATGCTCTATTAATTGATTAATCCTTTCTTTAATATTTGATATTTTTTGTTTTTTCTGTTTTGATGTTTATTTTTGTTTAGGTAGTTGTTTTAATATTTTGATTTTATCAATTTACGTTTAAAAAATTACCTATAATATATCAGTTTTTTAGCAAGAATTCAAGGGGTTAAAATAGGTTTTGTGAATAACAAGAAGTTTATCATGCTATGTATAATGCAATCCTTACACATTTCTCGGAGGACTTTTTGGCTATATTTACACATTTTCAAGAACTTTTATATAATTAATACCCCTCAATCATTAAATGATTAAGGGGTATTAGTTATTGAATTTCATTTGAGATAAAGTATACATGAACTTTCACATTTGTAGATGATTGTCTATTAACTGCTCCTCCTGGTTTCGCAAGTTGTATACCTGCATTTATATAGCATGTTAGTTTTCCATTTAAGTTGTCATACGTTTTATAAAAACGCGCCCAATAGGAATGAAGTGAACCCTCCTTATTAAACTTTTTTGTCTAATAATTTGGGTTCAGTACATTATATGATCATGGTGTTTATTTTTAGTTTTATTTTTCACTAATAATACTATTTTATAAATTTATACTTTGAATTACCTGTCCTCTCAACAAGCTTCATTTCAATCAATAAAGCTATCAAATTAGTAGTTCTTGTATCTTTTATTTTTAATATTTTTTTTACGTCCTCCCTTGTAAATTCCTTCTGATATCCTATTTCTTTAAAAATCTCTCTAGCTTGATTGATAGTACTATTCCTTATTTGTGCATTTTCCATACTTTTGTAAAGTCTTAGCAAGAAAAGTTCTTCATCTGATATTACGTTTTTATTTTCTTGTTCCACTATTTTTTCCTTGTTATAACCCTTGTTAGGGAAAATTACCGTAAATGATAATGAATCAGAAATAAATTTAGGTTTCTTTTCAAAATTATTGTAGCTCTCAATTATTCTGCTTAGTCCACTTCCTCTACGCTCCATATAATGTAGCCTGCTGAATACATCTGCTATTATAATATTACGTCTCATAGAAGGAATATTTTTTATCTCCAAGTTTTGTACTAAACTACCATCAAACATTCCCCCTGGTGAAGTTATTTCAAGTCTATCGTCGAACATATCCACATGTATCTCAGAACCAAATATTTGATAATCTCTATGTATAATCGCATTTACTATAGCCTCCCTGCAGGCTGTCTCTGGGTAATCTTCCTGTTCTATTCTATCCATCCCAACAATTTTCCAAGATTTTTTTGAATTGTTCTTTATAAATAGTATTGCGTTTTCTAATAATGATATAATGCTTCCGGTATATTCTTTGTCGTCCTCTGCATCTTCTGTAATTATTCCCTTTGAAAGGCCTCTCCATTTTGTGCATACTATTTTTGATTGTTTAAGATCTCCCTGGTCACTTAGTAACACACCTGCATTAGTCAAATTTCCTTCCTTGTTTGCAAGTTTAAGAGACAAGAAGTCCTTGCTTTCATCAAATGCATTTCCAGTTCTTTCTTTCATTGTTGCACTAAGGAGTGTAAAGCTGAAATCACTAATTTTATATTTCGTTGTTAATGCATCAAATGTCAAGTTTTTACCTTTTATAATCAAATTATTTAACATGTGTTCAGGTGCAATTATGCTTTGATTTCCAGACCTTATATATGCTTCCTTTCTTCCATCTCCAAGATAGTAGTAAGGTGTTGATGGACCATCACCTATCTTTAGTTCTAGAACATCTTTTCCTTCTTCAATAAATGTATTAATTTCATATCTAGGTAATGGATTTATTCTATCATTAATTAGTTCCGTGATTTTTTCTGCAACATGTTTAATATCACTTATTCCAACAATTTCATGTGTAGAGTCATTTATTCCAAATAATATAACTCCACCTTTTGTATTTGCAAATGCGGATACTGATTTTAACCAGCTTTTAGGCTTCTTTTCTTCTAGTGCTTCCTTAAAATCAATATTGCTTGTTTCCGCCCTTTCAAAATCCTCAATTTTCATACATACCTCCAACTTGAATTAAATTTTAACATTAAATCAAATCAATTACAATATATAATATTTAAAATGTCGGTTTTAACCGACATTTTAGTGGTTTCATGTCGCTTTAGACCGACATTTTAGTGGTTTCATGTCGCTTTAGACCGACATTTTAATGGTTTCATGTCGCTTTAGACCGACACTTTGGTGGTCTCATGTCGCTTTAGACCGACATTTTTGTGGTCTCATGTCGCTTTAGACCGACATTTTGATGGTTTCATGTCGCTTTAGACCGACATGAAATGTTTATCTCTTATTAATTTTTGATACTATAACTGTTATATCATCTTTTGCTCTGCCATAGTTGTTATCTAATGTTTCTTTTAGTATGATGTCTGCGATTCGCTCTGGCGAGTCTGTTTGGATATCTTGTAGTAACGCTTTTACCCATAGTTCTGCTTTAGCGTATTCTTGGTTCGAGTCTATTACTCCATCGCTTACCATTACTAAAATATCTCCATCATTAATTTGCTTTTCAAATGTGTCTATTTGTACATTGTTCATTACTCCTGTTGGTAATGAGTTCGAGCTTATCATGCTGATTCCCTTATTTTCTTTTATGTATGTTGGACAGGCTCCATTTTTTAGGATTTCTATTTTTCCATCATATAAGTCTACTATTGCTACATCAAGCGTTGCATACATATCTTCATTGTTTGATGTTAATATTGCTGAATTTATTAAGTTTATTGATGTGTTTTTTTCAAAGCCTGACATCAACATTCTCTCTAGCATACTTATTGCAATTTTGCTATTTTTTCTAGCATTTGCTCCTGAGCCCATACCATCACTTATAGCTAAAAGATATTTTCCATCTTGTAATTTTGCTTCTGATACCATATCACCTGATACTATTGAATCATCTTTTTTTGCTCTTGCAATTGCTGTTTGCATTATGAATCTATCTGAAGATATAAATGTGCATGAACAATTATCTTTTTCAGCCCTTAACGCGCACTCTCCTGTTTGCAAGGTTAATCTTTCATTAAACACCCCTTCTATTGTTCTCTTAATTTTCTTAATAGGACAATTTGGCATGTCTTTTTCTATGCATTTTGGCAAATAACATGTTATTATTTTCCTTTTGCTCTCTTCTTCTCTGATTTTTATATCTTGCAAATATACATCATCATCTAATAAAATATTTTTTATCTTCTCTATTTGGGATTGGAACTTGTCTTCTTTTTCTAGTTTCTCATCTTTCTGAATGTCTGTTTTTATATTATCAATTGCACTTTTCACATTTTTTAAACCTGATGACATTTTTATATTGTTCTCATTTATTTTTTGTTGCCATATCAAGTCTTTTTTGCAATCATTGAAACAAACATTTATTATTTTTATCATTTCACGAAGATCTTTTTCTTCTGCTTCTTTTTGAAGATTATCATTTGAAGTCATTACATATATATTGTGTTTTGCTAATATCGCTATCATTGCATTTTCTGTTAATATTGCATTTTGACTGATATTTTCAAATATATCTGATAAAATTTTGTCATCATCTTGAACAAGATAATCATAAAACATATTCTGTGAGGCATCATACAATTCGGTATGGCTCTGGTTGTATGTACTATTAGAATTATTATTCTGCTTCTCCTGATAATTGCTTTCTTCTTTTTGCTCATCAGCTCCAAGGGCCTTATATACTTTATTTTCAAACATTTTGTAATTTTCTTCATAAGATGAATCTTTTTGTATATTGTTTGAAATATCTTCTATCGTTTTTGAAATGCTGTTCAATTTTAGAATTGTATCTGAACTTTCTTCAATTCTACCTGTTGACTCTGGTAATAGCTTTGTTTTTGGTAATAAATCTTCTACACTAATTTTTATGTTTTTTGGAACCACAAGTAGACCAATTGATGCAATTAATATTTCTTGGAACATTATCATACTATCAACTCCACCATTTGATGAATAAGATATTAAAATATTTCCTAATGCAAAACCAAATATTACTCCTAGCTTTCCAAATCTATTTAAAAGACCCGCTAGCATTCCAGAAATGGCATACGTGGCTATTAAGTTTGTACCCCCTGCACCTATTATGCCTAGCACAATTCCAACAGTAATACCTGATACCCCACCTACTAAAATTCCATTTCTGTAGCCTAAAACAAGTATTAAAAAAATGCATAATATATTTCTTATTGAAAATCCGAATAAAGATAATCCTCCTAAAGATGAAAATGCAATTGCAAGTAACATACTCGCTCCAACAACTTCTTCAATAGAAAACACACTTTTATTTCCATACTCTCCAATAACACCTATTGAATTTACAAATATCTTATAAAAAATATATGCTGAAACTGCTAATATAACTGAAACTAGTAAATCATATAATAAAAAACCTTTTATTATTGTTCTAATGATTGATACTACCATTATTGATATAAATAAGTATGAACCAAGCTTTATCTTTTCTTGTTCATCATCACTTTCAGCCGGTCTTCTTGTTAAAATCAAAACAAGCATTACAGCTGAAGTTATTAAAAACATAGCTGTCGCATTAAACCCAAACTTAATGAAGGTTGCAAGTAAACTTGCAATATACACAATTGCAACGGGCATACCATAAGATACGCTAGCAGCAATCATAGCAAGTCCAAATGGTGATACAATCATGCTAGATGAATTTCCGCCAAATGAACACATTGATATCATGAAAGTAACTATGTAAATCATGATTTTTTGTTTAGTAAATAATTTAGAGAAGACCTCTCTATAGTTTACTTTTTCACTTGAATAATTTTCTTCTACTGCTCCTGAATTGGATACTTGATTGTATTTTTCTGAAATGTTTTGTAACATTTTTACACCTCTTAACTTTTGATTTATTGTTACCATCATTTTAGTATTTGTCATTTGTATATTTTGTCAAAAGTAGTCAGTAGAATATAAAAAGTTTTCTACAATATGTTACTTTGATTGTTCATATTCTATTATATTTTTCAAAAAATTACAATATGTTTACAATCTTTTGTCGTATATTACAAATTGCATTTAACTTTTTACTTAGCGTATATTACAAATTAAAGCTCCATAAGTTGCATTAATGAATAAAAATTTAATAGTAATGCAGAAAAAAGATTTATATATATTGTTTAAAATGCCGCGTAGCGATCAAGTGAGCGAAGCGAGCGCGAATGGTGCAATCTTCCGAAAGTTAAGTTTGGAGAATGAAGATTGCAGTAAGCAAGGCATGAAAAACAATATATATTAAATCTTTTTTTGATATTGTTTGAAATAACGCTAAGCGTCAAGTGAGCAAAACTAGCACGAATGGTGCAAACATGTAAATAAGCTCCTCAATTATTTGAGGAACTTATTTTATTTATGTGAAAAGGTATTACTTTTTGCTTAGTTTAATTGCATTTTGCAGTATTATCTGCTTTTTGCCTTAACTTCATGCATTTTTGTTATTTTGCTTTTCCTTTTAAGACTTTTGTTTTGATTATTACTACTGCAGCTATAATTAATCCGGCTGATACTAGTGCTGCTAGAATGTATGGTAAGTAATTCTTGTTAGCACCTGTTGGTGGCATTAATACAACTTGTTGTGCTGAGTCTGCATCTATTTCTGATGGTGTTACTAGTTTAATCTTTGATAACTCGCTTGATGCTGCATTATTGCCTAAACTTTGGTCTGCCATGATTTGGTTTCCTACTATTGCAAATTGCATTCTTCTACCTTGGCTATTTGTCATCTTAACAATTTCTGTTAGGTTATTGTATACTAGGTTGTCTCCTGAATTGTTTGTTGATACTGTAGTTGTAAGTATTAATGATGTATCTTTTGATGTTGCTTCATTGTAGTCTGATGCTATTGCTCTTGGTAGTAATCCTCCATTCATATCTTCTGTAGTTAATAATGTATTGTATGTTTTTAATCTTGTTGCGTATTGTCTGTTTACTAAGTCTGTTTCACCTTTTGCTGATGTATTTGTTAATTCGTTTGCATATCTTACATTCCAGTTATTTTCTGAGTTATAGTCTTTTGCATATTTAATTTCGTTTGTTACATAATCTATAACTGTGTCTGCACTTGTTCTTGAAATGTTAGATGCTGATGTATTATTTGTTTTTCCGGTATAGTAGAATTGTTTATCTAGGTAATCAATTTCACCTACGTTTTCTACTTTGTATGCATAGGTTATTTGAATTCTTGCACCTTCTAACAATTCATCATCAATGTATGCTTGTAATAATTCTGGCGTTTCTGTGCTGTTTGCTGATACTATTGTTCCTGCTAATCTGTATAGTCTTGGTGGTAGCTGTGTTTGTGCAAGGTTTCCTGAATTTTGATTCCATGCGTTATGGTCTCTATAGTAAATTACATAGTGTCCTTGATGCTCTGCAAAGTATAAGTTATTTACTGTTTTCGTAGCATTGAATAGTACATCTCCTGATTCAAGTACTACTTTAAAGTTTGCTATCTCTTTGTTCATTTTTAATTGTGAACGTGGTCTTTCAACTAGTCCTAAATCAACATCTGTAATCTTATATTCACTACCATTGTTATTTCCAACTTCCTCTGATGATGATGTTCTGTTATATTCAACCTCTACATCTATTGTACCTGTTTGTGCTACTTGTTTTGTGTTTTCCATTAATTCATTTACCATTGAAGATTGTAATGATTTTTGTGTGTTTATATCTACTTTTCCGCTGGCATCTGTTGGAACATAAGTTCCTAACTTTTCAAATGAATCTAGTACTTCTGATTTGTAGTTTGTTACTGTTGTTGAGTAGTTTATTTGTCTTTGACGATATGCGTAAACATCTTTTGCATCTGATACTCCTTGACGTGCTGAACCTGCATTTATGTCGTAATTATACATTCTTGATTTGTAGTCTCCTGTTATGCTTAATGGTTCTGTATCATTTGATGATGATGTATAGTTTTGTGTATCAGAATTTTTGAATCCACTTACTCCGTAGTATTGGTGATCTTGGCTTAGACCTGCTTGATATACTGTTGATTTGTAATCTTGACCATTGTATGATTTATCGTTAAAGCCTTGTTCTCCAAGTAATACGTTTACCTCGTTTGAGTTACTATTTGTTAAGGTTGTTCTCGTTTTATCACCATAAGTAAATCTTACGTAATACATACCTGCTGGTATTGATAAGAATGAGTATTGTCCTTTTGATAGATTTTGTGGTTCTACATAGAATATATTTGAGCTATGGTCTGAGTATACAACTTGTGATTTTCCGCCTGAATCTTTAGCACTGTAGTAATCTACATTGTTATTTACTTCATCGATAACACCATTTGTTGATCTATATACTCCTACTACTCTTTCACTATTATATGTTCCTTTTGATATACCATTTTCGTCTACATCTTGTACTAACTCAATTAATTGAGTTGTTACACCAGAAATTCTTGGTTCTGAATCATCAACACCGTTTCCTACGATGGCGTTGTCGTTGGCTGTGTTTCTGTTATCTTCATATACATAACCTGAAACCTCAGTATCAACTCCTAGTTTGATTATTACTCTAAATGGTAATGCTTCATCTGTATCTGGTTCTACGTGAGGAATTCTATCGGCTATTAAACCTTCTCCTCTACTATCCATAAAGAGATTTCCGCCAAACTCATCTTTATATTCTTTATTCTTTTCTGTTACTGTGTAATCTAAGTAACCTTCTGATGTTAAATCAGTTGTTGCTAAGTTACCTGGGTTTGAACTTTTATCAATTAAACCTGCATCTTGTCCGCCAACTGCTCTATCATGTCTTCCGTCGCCATCATCTAATGTATCTGGTACTGTTGCAGCATCCACATACTTAGTTGAATAACTATTGATTTCTATGATATTACGTTTTCCTGGATATGATGAAAATGATCCATCTGGTGATTCATCTAGTTTAATTTTTCCGTTTGAGTCTGTTTTTACTCTGAATGATACATATACGTATCCTTTTTGACCTGGATCAAACCACTCTGAACCGTTTTGGTTTACTATTCCAGTTAAGTATATTGCATGATAATTGTAGTTTCCACCTGTTAGTGTTTCGGCTTGATAATTATTGCCATATCCGCCATCTTTTGATGTACGTGATGAACCATATACTTTTAGTCCACCAGTTGATTGTATTCCACCTTTTTTGTTTGATCCTATGTATGAGCTTGGTTCACTGCTTGTTACATTTGAGCCATCTCCATTTGCATAATCATAAGTGTTATACCACCTTGCTGGTAATTCGCCGGTTGAGTCTGGGCTTGTATTTGTTGTAACATCAAATTGATAGTTATCATAATCGTAGTAGTCTACGAGTTCATTTACCCTCATCTTGACATTGCCTGTATTTTTCAAGGTAATTCTATATGTTACGATGATTTGCATGTTTTTGATTGCTTCATCGCCTTTACCTGTAAAGATATAATCTGCTTTATAAACATCTCTTTCATAATTATATCCTAGGCTTGCATTGTATAATACATCTGCAGCTTTTAACTGTGTTGTCCATACGTTTTCATCAGAATCTCCTGATGCTGATGAGTTGTAATTATATGTGTGCTCTTTACCGTTTACTATAACTCTTGCTTTATATACGTCTTTTTGAATTGACATTTCTGGCTCTTCACGCCATGTAACACCAAAGTTTGCATAGAAGCACTGAGCTGATTTAACAGTATATAAGTAATGGTATGTAATACCAATAACCTCATAATCTTTAGGGTAATTAACAATGTAGTCTGATAGGTTGTATTTAGGGTTAAGTTTAGGAACCATTACAGTTATAGTTTTATTTTTGTAATCCGCGTCTACACTAGCACGTGGAAAGTTTACATTTCCTAGCAAACCATGTCCTTTTTTCAAAGCCAGCATTTGTTCTTTATTTAAATCCTTTATACTTTTTGGTCCTCCTGCAGAAGAGCTAGGATCATTGCGTTTAAATGGCCTAGTTACAGGTTCATATGTCCAAGCATCACCTGGAAGTGCACTATAATCAATCCTTGGTTCAATTCCTGCATATTTATTTGAGGTTTTATCAATGCTTTCAATTTGAAATTGATCATATACTGGGTATAGTGATGTGTCATCTCCCATTTGATATGATTTTGCTGTCATCATACTATCTTTTATAAAGTTCTTAACTGAATCTAGTGTTGCTAAACTTCCATAAGCTTCTTCATAAGTTTGCTGTCTATCCCAAACTTTATCATAGTCTTCTTTAACTGGATCTTGTACTTCTGAACCCTTAAATGTAGAAGCTTGTATAAATTCTGCCCATACATCTCTATATTGTTTTCCAGTTAAATTTCCATTTTCATCTTTTATCTCACCATTATATGCATAAGCTGCATTTGCTCCGCCTTTTGATGGAGATGCATAGTTATTGCTTGACGGTGATATTGTAGCAAAACGTGCATTAATTGTGTTACGCGTTATCTCCATACTATAATCTGCATGGTCTACTGCTTCTTTAGCATTTGAGTAACCATCATTTGTACCCTTTGCTAATTTGTTTTTATAATATGTTGCCTGATATAATTGTCCATTAAATGTAAATACTACAAAATATTTTCTTAATGGATTCATTAATGGTTCTTCTGGACTATTTGGGTTCTTTCCAAAGAAATAGTATTTTCCGTTTTTATCTGTAGTGGTTGTTGCTATTAGCTTTGGTGAACCGTCACTTTTGTCTTTTAATTCATATAATGAAACTTGTACTCCTGGGAATACTAAATCAACTCCTGCACTTGTTTGTTGAGTACCATTTCCAACTCTATCATTTTTTCCATCAACAGTGTATGCTTTACTTTCTGTAGGCATATCTTTCCAGACTGAACCTTGAATAAGCATATTTATTTCTTTGTTTTCACAGTATGATCTGTTTTCAACAATGCTTGCTCCCCCATCATTCTCTATGAATTTGTATCCGGAATCATTTGCATTTCCTCTTGCAACTAGTTTAGGTCTTGCTAATGACTGTAAAGCTGATACACCTTCAAGTGTATATGTTCCAATATTCTGATCTGTAGGATTTCTAACTCTATCATAGTTTTTTGGATCACTTTTTTGTTCTTTAGCATAATCCGTCGGTTTCCAATTGTCTGTATAATATTCACCCTTTATAACATTTCCATCCTCGTCAAGTTCTGGTTCATGATAATCTGGATCGTTATATGATCCAAGCCAAGCTTCATATTCTATAGGCTGTGGTAATTTTTTAGGTATAGTAATTGTTTTTTTACTGTACGACGAATTTCCTGTTGTCTCATAGATATGGAATGTAATGCCAACTGTTACATAAAACCATGCTCTCCAGTATGAATGTGATGAATCACATGCATAAGGATCTCCCGGCTCTCCATAGGCAAATTTTTTTGATATTACATATACATCTGGTGCCTCAACATTTACGTATAGAGGACTAAATGTAGCTGAAACTGAACCAAGTTTTGTTACATCTCCTGTAAAACCGTTTATATAGTTAACAGAAATTACAGGTTTCTTTTTGTATTCTTCATCTCTTTTGGCTACATCTGTGATGAAACCTTCATTTCCAGGTTTAAACTTAATGTAGAATGCTTCTCCTGTTACAAAATTAGGGAATTTTATTTGTTTTCCATTTTTATTTATGAATATTGGCTCCTCCCCTTTATCACAGTTCATATTCTTTATTTTATCAAATGTTGCAAATGCTGTATTATCATCTACCCCATTTCTAATAAGTTGATTATACAAATATCTTTTTGCGTTATTACTTGCATCTACATTTAATTCAAGATAATATGGACCAACTACTATTGTTTTTTCTTCTTGATCAACATTTACTGCTAATTCATCTTCATACGATATTACATCAAAAAGAGGTGTGTCTTTTCCTAATTTTGAAAATATCTCGTAATAGCACCTTGCGTAAATATCTGACCATTTTGATACATCTGTTGATGTAGTAACATTTAATGATGCATTTTCACATATATCTTCTCCATATTCTGCAGTTGCTCTGTATATAATGTATTGTAAAGCTGACCAGTATGGATTATCTTGTGAACTGAATGCCTCTTGCAAATGCCCTGTTTTTTGTAAGTACCATAATGCATATCCAACTGATGGTGGCATATTACTTGATGTACCTTTTACATTATACGTTGCTATTTGGTTCAATATTAATCCCATCGTTTGAGAATAACTTGTTGTTGCATATTTAGCAGAATGAGTTTGTACTGAGTATGTTTTTGTATCATCTATACAAAAATTATTGTATACCCCACCCTCACTCAAGTCAAAATCTAAAACATCTCCACCATTTCTATAAAAGTCTGATGCATATACTTTGTTACTCAAAAGTAAGGAAATTCCAATTAATAATATCAACAATATTATTAATCTAATTTTTTTCTTCATCTAAAGTTTGCTCCTTTCTTATATTTTATTTGATATAATGTGTTTTTTTATTTCAAATACTGCAAATCCTACTAATGCAAGTATTCCTAATGTTATTCCTGCAACTGATATTGCTTCTTTACCAGTGCTCATTAATACTACTGCTACTGCTGTTGATAAATCATCTTCACCGTCTTTCTTGTTTCCGGCTGTTGAATCAATATCTTTTATTGAATACTCATTGTATGATGAAGCAATTTCAGCAATGTTATTATATGTTCCTGTGTCTTCACCTGTCATTTTCTTTGATAGTACTAATATTAAATCTTTAGTTTCTCCTGGTTTGATTAGTGTATTTGCTAAACTTTGATTGTATGCATTTCCATCTTTCATATACCATGTAGAGTTTAAATCTGCATTAAATGTTAATCCTTCTGGTATATAATCAACTATTGAATCTGCATATCCTTCTACCTTACCTTCGTTTGTAACTGATATTTTGTATTCTATTAATAATGTGTCACTTTCAATATTTTTTGTTGAAAGTTCAACTTTTGCTGTTTTTGTGTTGTCATAGTTATATACTTTTGTACCATTCTTAGAATTTGCTACTGTTATTTTTGTAATGCATTTATTTAAGCTTAAATCAAATGTATTTTTTGAAACTAATCCTAAGTCTATGTTGTATTCATTTTGCTGTAATTTAATTGTATTTGATGCTGCAACTTCCTCATTATTTAATGATGCTGAAACAAAATCTATATTTTCTGTTTCATCAACTCCTGAAGCTTTGTATAGTCCAACTCCATATTGTTTGTTATCAAATTTTGCGACTACAATATAGTTTCCTCTTGGTAGGTCATTAAATCTATAATCTCCCTCTGTTCCAGTTGTTGTTTTGTATTCTTCTCCATTTGAGTTTGTTGCTACTTTAGATGTTGAGGGATCAAATAACATTACAGTTATATTGCTAAATCTCTTTTCATCTTCATCTATTTTGCCATTGTTGTTCACATCTTCAAATACAACACCTGCTATTGCATATTTTCTATTTGATTCATCTGATACCTCCCCAGTACCTTTAACTTTGATTGATAATGTATTTACTTTTATTTCATCACCATCTGTTGTTGTTAATTCTGGAGTGATTTCAAATGTTTCTGTCTCATTTTCATCGATTGTATTAGGTTTTACTACAATTGAAAGTCTTGCTGATTTTCCATTATCTAAATCAAATACTGCATCAATATAGTTTGATTCTCCACTTTCAATTTCTGTTCCATCAACTGTAAGCTTATAACTATTTACTTGTAGTCTTTCTGGAATATTATCAGTTAATAATAAACTTTCTTTCTTTCCTCCGTTATTTTTAATATCTAAGTAAATATTAAATGTATCTTTATCAACTGCTGAGTTTGAACCTATGCTTGATGTATGTGTTACCTCAATTCCTGTTGTTCCTGCTACTGCATTGAAAATCATTGTATTAGATTTAACTTCAGTTTGATTTTCATCGCTCTTAACTTTTGCTTGTACTTTTAGGTTTGATGTTTTATCACCTGTAATTTTTGTTTTTATATCTGCTGTATAATCTCTATCTGCTTCTATACTTCCAACATTGATAGTTAGTGTTCTCTTTTTGCTATCATAATTTGATTGATAAGATAGACTTGAAACATCAGTGTTTTCGCCTAAACTTGATTTTATTGCTTTGATTACTTCTTCTTTATCAACATATTCCATTCCATCTGGTAACTCGATTGTTGCTGTTACATTATTTTGTTTGTCACTTGTTAAATTAGTTAACTCTAATGAGAATGTTATTTCATCATCTTTTGTAACTGTACTATCAGCCTTATTAGCTGTTAATCTAGCTTTTAAAGTTCCTTTTGTAGCTTTATTAGTAAATGTTGCGTTACTTGCTTTTGATAGGTTATCAGCTGTTAAACTATATGTTGTTGTAAGTTCTTTATCAGGTGTAGAGTTTAATACTATTGCTTTAAATTCTACTACTGATGTAGAATTTTGTCCTACCTCTGATACTTGCGTTACTCTGCTTCTGTCTTCTGAAATTGCATAATAATCACGTTTAATGAGAATTTTGTCAGTATATTTATGATCTATAAAGTACATTCCTTCTGGTAAATTCATTGTTACTTTTACATTTTTTGCTGATTCTGAGCCTGTGTTTGTTATTTTTACTCTGTATGTTACCTCTTCACCTTCTGTTACATTTGCACCATTTGAAATAGCATAGCCTTCATTTGTATCTGCAGCAGATACTGTCATGTTAACTACTGGTACATTTGGTGTTGATGCTCCAGCTTTTTGTGCCTGTACTAGGTTTTGTTTTGTTCCTTCTTCTGAATTATTGTTGTAGTATACACCATAAGTTTGGTTTGCTGTTTTTGCATAATCCATGTTTTGTGGTAATGCTACTTTATATGAGAATGATGCTTTTGCTTTGTTTGCAAGTTTTGAAGCTGTTGTTATTTTGTATGCTTTTGCTGATGTTGTTGCATTTTCATTCCATGTGTTTGAATCTACTGTTGCATTTTCATCTTCTGAATAATATACTTTTGCATTTTCAAGTCCATCTACACTTAGTTTGCTTGTTAAATTTGTTGTTACATTTGTTCCTAAATCTACTCCCTCTTGTGATTTGTTTCCTTCATAAGGGAATACACCTACTACTGTAACTCCTGATGCATCTTCTCCTAAGTTGTTTACTATTGTTCCTGTAACATTTATTTCTTTAGAGCTTGTGTGATCTTGTACTTCTATATTTTTAGCTTCACTTTCAATTGCTGTTGTTGAGTTCTTTTCATCAGATACTGTATTTGCTGTAACAAATCCTGTTGGTGCAACTATTTCAACATCTTCTTGAACTGTTCCTTCAGAATTATCAGATGCATTTTTATAATTTAATGTAATCTTTTCTTTGTTTGATGCTGCAAGCTCATTTAATTTTAAGTCTGCTGTTATTCTGACTAATGTTCCATCTGTTAAAGCTGATTCTGAATATTTCGTTTGTTTTCCGTTTAGTGTTAATGTAATTTTTCTACCATCAATATTAATTGTTCCAGCTGTAAGTTCATCATCATAAAGAACTTTTGCATCTGTAACATTAATTGATGTAACCTCTTCTGGTAATGTTAGTTCTAATGTAGGGTTTTCAAATAATCTGTTCTCAGCTTTTTTTGAATTTAGTACTATATTAAATACTACATCTTTATTTTCAACAACGGTTGATAACGCATCTTTTGAAGTTTTTAATGTTACTGTTGTTTTTGGTTCATTTAACTTAATAACATTTTGTGCTAGTTTTGTTGATATTTCTGTGTTTGCTTTTATTCCCTTAACATTTACGTTTGTCGCAAGCATTTTTATTTGACCAATTTGGTCTTTTGATAGACCCAAGTCACCTTTTATTGCTTTTGCAAATGTTAGTTCAAGTTTTCCTTCAGCTTGTGGTTTTGATGTTTCTAGTAAAATTTTGGTTTGATCTTTTAGGTCTATTTTTAAATTGTCTTTTGATAATGTTCCTAATTCTTTTGATGATGTATCAAATACCTTAACATATCCATCATTTCCTAATACTTTACTTAAATTATCTTGTGAAATTGAAACTGATTTTGTTTCAATCATGTTAGTAGCTTCTATTACTAATTTTCCGTTCTCATTTAAGAAGCCTGATTCTTTTTCTTCAAATTGAACTTTATCTGTAAGTTCACTAGAACCTAGGTCAATTGTATATTTTTCATTATATGATGTTTCAAGTTTATCATCTGATTTATTAAGGTTTGTATACATGTAACCTTTTGATAGTTCTTTTTCAGACTCTGTAGAAAGTTCAACTATACTTCCTACTTGGCTTTCAATGCTGTATGTGTTTGTATCTGATTTTGCCTCAAGTACATTTCCTAGAACTGTTGTTATTTTTGATGTGATATCAGATTGAATATTTTTATCAGCTGTTTGAACATCATATAAATATGTAACTACAAATTTAGAATCAGAGTTCCAATTTATTTGTCCGTTTGAATCTTTTTCATTTTTCTTTGTAACTGTGAAGATTCCATCTTTATAATTTGATTCATAACCTTCTTCTGTGAAAATAACTTTAGAAGGTACATTTTTATTTAATTGTGGGACTACTATGCTTATTTCTTTTGATGACATTGGAATTGCATTATCAACTATTCCATCAGTAACTTCAAATGTTAGCATTGTTTTTGTTTTATCGTATTTTAAATAACGTACTAGTTTTTGAGATACTTTATTTTTAGCATCATCTTTTGTCCATATAAGTTTTTGATTAACTACTTTTGTAATTGATTTTTCTTTACCTTTCTCATTTACATATATTGCTTTTAATGTAATTTTTGAGGTGTTATCAAATACAAAGGCAGCTACTTTTTCAGTTTTAGGTAATTTAACTGGTAAGTTTATTTTTGCTTCTTTTCCTGCGTTGATTTGATTTAATACGATTGTGCTATTTTTGATTTCTTTAACATATTCGTTATCAACACTAGATACTACATAATTATTATCTGCTAAAGTAATACTTGCATCTTTAATATAGCCTGTATTTAATACCTTTACAGATAAGTTTAAGTTTAATGTGCTTGATAGATCGGCTTTTGAATCAGTTAAACCATCTATTTTTGCAGTAAATTCAACGTTTTCTTCTGATGTTTTGTTATCTACTACTTGCTCTGATGCATAGCTTATTACTGGCATTGCGTTTACTAGCACAAGCAATAAAACAACAATAAATGATAGCATTTTTTGAATTTTAATTTGCATAATAATCCTCCTTGATTTTATTTACATAATAAACTAATTCTATTATAAAACAATTCCATTGATATTTCAAGCTTTTACCATTATTTTTCGCACTTTTCTTAGTTAAAATTCTGTTTAATTTTCAGAAATTGTGTTTAATTTTTTTGCTTAGCATTTTTCCTGGCTGATTTGTTTGGTATTTTAGTCTATTAAAGCCATTTACCCACATTTTGGCTTATTGTAATCTTACTTTGTTTGTATTGTTTTTTCAAGTTGAAAGCTCTTTTGTTTTGCCCGTTTCTTTTATTTCTTTTTTACGGAAATTCGGCCTTTCATAAATTTATTATATTTTTATTACATTGCAGTAACATTTTGTAATTTGCATCATATAATAATAGTGTTAATGGTTGATTTTCGTAAATTTTGGGGCTGTAACATATTTTGCTTTAGGCTGCATTCTTTTTATATTGCTCATATCTTTGTTTTTAGATGTTACTTTGCCTTTATCTTTTAATAGTATTTATACTTTTTGTTTTGGGAGGTTACCTAATGGATGAGAAGAATTTTTATGAGATGTTTATGAAAGCACAGAATATGATAAAGAGTGGGAATGTGCCTCCTGAAATACAAAAGATGATGAAAAACGGAAATATTCCTTCTGAGATGCAAAACATGATGAAAAATGGAAATATTCCTTCTGAGATGCAAAACATGATGAAGAATAGTAATCTTTCTCAAGGTTTTGACAGTATTAAAAATTCAGACATAAATAACAATGACCACAATATTAGTGCAGAACACAATGGTAGCCATATAAGCAGTAACATTAAAAGTAATGGCAATAACAATAGCAATAGTAACAACAATGGCTATAGCAACTGTAATAGCAATAGTAGCAACAATAGCAGTAGTAACAGTAACACCAATAATAGCCGTTATAGTAATAGTAATAGTAGCAGTAGTAGTGGCAGTGGTAACATTAACAATATTAATAACGGAAGTCTTGACATTAATACTATGATGAATATTCAAAAAATGATGTCAATGCTAAATTCAAAAAGTGATGATGATTTAACTAATCTTTTATTTGCTTTAAAGCCTTATTTAAGAAATCAGAAAAAAGAAAAAATTGATGAGTATGTTAAGCTTTTTAGAATGGGTAAAATGGCAGAACTTTGGAATAAAATGAATAGTCAGAAGTAGATGGTGGTGATTTTATGGATATGATTTTCAATTTGTTTCAAGTAGATGAACTTAATAGGGTGCATCTTTTTGGTTTTACTTTTTATATGGATGATTTGATTATTGTCCTTTTACTATTGTTTTTCTATTTTGAACATGTTGATGATTCAATATTATATATTGCTTTATTTATGGTTTTGTTATCTTAAATACTAATAAAAGATTTAATATTATTTTTTCAATGCATTAGAGCTAGTCTGAAGAAATCTTTAATCTCTCAGTAAATTTTTCCGTACGCAGAAATTCATGAAATGAATTTTGTGTGCAATGTAAATTTTAGTCTTGCTATGTTTAGCTCTTAAATGTCATTTTGAACAATTTAATATTAAATCTTTTTATTGGCTGAAACTATTTACTTTGTGATGTTTTTATATTTTTAGGTCTGTTCTAGTATATTCCTTGTGCCTCTGATAGTGCTTGCATATCTTCTGTTATTGATGCTGAGTTCATTCCTAAATATTGTGCAAATATTTCACGTGCTACTGGCGCGGTGTAGTTTCCGTGTTGACCATTTTTTACGTATACAGCTATTGCAATTTCCGGGTTGTCAAATGGTGCAAATCCCACAAACCATGCATTTGCATTTCCATTTCTTGTGGATGCCGAACCTGTTTTTCCTCCTACTTCTATGTTGAAGTTTGCAAATGCTGAGTGTGCAGTTCCTCCTTCATCACTAGTTACACCTTTCATGCCATCTTTTATCGCGTTTAGGTCTTCTTCTGATATTGTTAAGTCTGAGCCTGAGTTAGGGTCTACTCCAAGTTTTTCTTTGATGTAGTTGTCAATTTCGTTTCTTGATGCTTCTGTACCGTTTGAATTTTTTATTGATTTTACTATTGTTATGTCTATGTTCTTTCCTCCGTTTGCTATCATTGCTGTGTATTTTGCCATTTGTAGTGGTGTAAAATCATTGTTTAATTGGCCTATTGCTGCTTGTATTGTTTTTCCACCTGTCCATTCTGATTCTGTTTCTTGTGATGCAAGTGTTCCTGATATTTCTCCTGGTAATTCAATGCCTGTTTTTGAGCCTAAGCCAAAACTTTTTGCAACTCTTACTAATTCATCTATTCCTGCTCTTCTTCCAGTTTCGTAGAAGAAATAGTTGCATGAGTGTTCTATTGCCTGTGTTACGTTTTGCCATCCGTGTCCTGATCGTAACCAGCAATATGGCTGATAGTCCTTGTAATACGTATATCTTCCAGTGTCATTTATTTTTGTTTTTGTATCTATTGCCCCTGATTCTATTCCAGCTATTGCGGTAACCATTTTGAAGGTTGATCCTGGAGCAGATTTATCAGAGATTGCTTTATTTACTAGAACATGCCTTGAGTCATTTAAGTAGTTGTTCCAGTTTTCTTGGCTTATTCCTCCAATAAATAACGATGGATCATAGTTTGGATAGCTTGCCATTGCTAGAACTTCACCTGTTTTTACGTTTAGTACTACGGCCGAGCCCTCTTCAGGCTTTTCATATCTACCTGATACCATTCCTTGGATGCTATTGATTGTACTTTCTAGTGCTTCTTCCGTTTTTTTCTGTAGCTCTGCATCAATTGTAAGTACAACATCTGAACCTGCTTGTGCTTCTTTTGATACATATTCATCAGTAACTTGTCCATCAACAGACATGTCTACTTGCTTTATTCCGTCTACGCCTTTTAGATATTTATCAAATGCTTTTTCAATTCCCGTCCTTCCTATGACATCATTTTGTTCATAGGATGAATCTTTTGCTAAGTCATCTTGAGTAACTGGTGCTACGTAACCTAAAATATGAGAGGCAAGTTCTTTATATGGATATGAAACTGTAGGTTCACTGTATGTACTTATTCCTGGAAAGCTTGATGACATCTCATTTATTTTTGCAAAGCTTGCATTTGATATGTTTGATGCGAGTTTTAGTGCTTTTATGTTTGAATAACCATTTTGCTCTATGGCATATCTTAATGCTATTATTCTTCTTGCATCTTCAACATTATCATTCTCAACTTTATAACGCTTTTTGTAGTATTCAAATACGCCTTCTGGGGTTAGGTCTTGAGATAAGGAATTTGTTTTTTTGAATGTTTCGGAATTTACTCCTTCTTTAAATGAGTATGGATTTACGGTTACTGGGAATTTGTCTATGTATGTATCATTGTTTTCTTCTAATGTTTTAGCAAGTAATAATAATCCATCATTTAGTGTTTTTGTATCTACTTTTGTTTTATAGATTTCCACATTATATGTAATAGATGTGGAAACAAGTTTGTTTCCACTTGAATCTAGTACGTTGCCTCTAGCTGCTTTTAATGTTGTTTCTCTAGTTAGTCTTGTGTTTGATTGTTCTCTGTATTCTTCTCCATGAACTATTTGAAGGTCAAATAATTTTATTAAGATGATTATTCCAACAATGTAAACCAGTGCTGTTACAAGATTAAATCTTATTTTTGATTTATCTTTATCTTTCAATTTTTGACCTCCTTCTCCTATTTTTTGCTTAATTAAATAATTATGAATTTTATTGAGTGTTTACAACATTTCTTTGAGTTTAATTATTCTTAATTATTTAATAAACACTTATTAAAACAATGTGTTAATTAGATGATTTTAGCTTTAAAAATATCTTGTTTGAAAATTTCTTTTTTTAAAGCTTTCTTCTAGATAGTATCCTAGTTTCTTCATTAATGGATATATTATTATTAGTAGTAATGTGTTGAATAAGTTTTCAATCAATAGTGTTACTATAAATGTAGGTATTTCTATGTTTGCTTTGAATTTTACTATGTTAACTATATACATTCCAATTTCGTAGAGTATTGTGCTAATCATACTTATTATTATTATTGTTATTCTACTATCTTTTGAAAAATTTTTGTCAAAGTATTCTCCTAAATAACCTATTATTGCAAGAAGTGCGCTTGAGAAACCTACTGTTTTTCCTAGTAATAAATCTAGTATTAAGCCAAATAGTAGTCCTGATATTACTCCAATTTTTTCACCAACAAATAGACCTATAAATAATACAAGTATTACAAATAGGTTTGGCATTATTCCTGCTATGTTGAACCAAGAAAATATATTTATTTGTAAAAAATATGTTACTATGAATAATAGTAGTATTATTAATATGCTTCTGGCTTTTTTCAAATTAAACTCCTTTTTCTTGTTTCTTCAACGATTTGATTGCTATTTTTTTATTTACGTGTTCATCTCGTTTATGATTATTAGTGTGTTATTAGTTTTATTATTAGCTTTTTTGTATTAATTGATTGGTTATGTTATTTGCTTTATTATGTTTTGGTTATTACTAGTAATGTTGATAGTGCGTCAAAATCTGTTGCTGTTTGTATGTTACAGTATCTGTCAACTTCATTTTTAGTGTTAACTACTTCTTTTATTGTTCCTATTAATATTCCTTTAGGATATATTCCACCAAGTCCAGATGTTACAACTTCATCTCCTTGTAAGACAGTTGCTTCTGCTGGTATGCTTGTTGCTTTAAGTGCTTTTGTGTTTGATATTGTTCCTTTTATTAGTATGCTTTGTGATGATGTTGATATACTTGCACTGACTGTGCTGGCTGTATCTATTATTGTTTGAACCTTCGCCGTCTTGTCTGTTACTGATATTACATGCCCTACAAGTCCTGATTCTGAAATTACAGGCATGTTTACTTCTATGTTATCATTTTTTCCTACATTTATTACTAGTATCTTGTCATAGTTTGAGTATGTACGTTCTATTACGTAAGCTGGTGTTGTTTCATAATCTGCATACTTGTTTTTTAGGTTTAGGTACTCTTTTAATGTGTTGTTTTCTGATTTTAATATTTCTAGTTCTCTTTTTGCTTCTTTTAGGTCTTTGTTTTCTTCTCTGAGTTCTGAGTTTTCTTTTTTTAGCGAGTCAATATTTGATTGTTCTTCTGTGTTTCCAGTTAGTTTATTTTTTATGTATACAAATGCACTTTGTACTGGCATAAATATTTTATTTGCCCCGGTTTGTACGGCTTGTAGTTGGTTTGTTCCAATATTTGATATTATTATTATTATTACTAGCACTACTGCTGTTATTATTATGCCTATGGTGCTTGTTTTGCTACTGTTTCTTCTCATTAACTATTGACTCCTTTCATATAATTTTATCATATACTTTTATCATATACTTTTGCATTTTTATTTTTGTTTTATGATTTTCTATATTAGCCATTTGATATTTGACTGATTAATAAATTTTTATCTACATCTATATTAAAATTAATTTAAATTGTTTTTTATATTACTCTTTTATATTTTTCAAAGTTTTCTATTATCTTTCCTGTCCCAATTGCAACGCAATCAAGTGGAGTGTCGGCTATAAATGTTTGTACTCCTATTTTTTGTGCAATTAAGTTATCAAGATTTTTTATCAATGCTCCTCCACCTGCTAGATATATTCCATTTTCCATTATATCTGATACTAACTCTGGTGGTGTTTCTGATAGTGTTTGTACTATTGCTTCTAGGATTTCTTGAATTGGCTTTTTCATTGCCTTTTCTATTTGTTTAGAAGTTATTGATACATTTCTTGGAAGGCCTGTGTCAATATCTCTCCCCCTAATTTCTTTTGAAATTTCTGTTACTAGGGTTTCTGCAGATCCTAATTCTATTTTCAGATTTTCTGCGTTAGCCAATCCTATTGACAAGTTTTGATTTTTCTTTAATGAGTCAACAATTGCTTCATCTATTGCATTTCCTGCCGTTTTTATTGATGTGCATGCTACTATTCCTCCAAGTGAAATTACTGCTACTTCACATGTTCCTCCTCCTATATCAACAATCATGTTGCCTGTTGCATCTAGTACATTTAATGATGCTCCGATTGCTGAACACATTGGTTCTTTCACAAGATATACTTCTCTTGCTCCGCTCTGAAAGAAGGCTTCTTGTACTGCACGTTCTTCGACTTCTGTGATTCCTGATGGTATTCCAACTACTATCCTTGGCTTTCCTATATTGTATTTTTTGTTAACTTTTTTTATTATATTTTTCAGCATGAGGCTTGTGGCCGTAAAGTCAGCGATTGCTCCATTCTTCATCGGTTTTATTGCTTTTATTTTTTCTGGAGTGCGACCAAGCATTTCTTTTGCTTCTTTTCCGGTTGCTAAAATATCACCTGAAATGCTATCAATTGCAACTACTGATGGCTCTCTTAAGATTATTCCTTGTCCTTTTAAACTTACTAATATATTAGCAGTTCCAAGGTCTATTCCTATGTCTTTTGAAGTAAAATCAAATAGTTTCATTATGCTTTCCTTTCTTAATAAGCCTTATTACATGATTTGTTTATATTCTCTTTTGTATGTTTCATCATCTACTATACTTTTGTATGTATTATTACCAATTATCACGTGATCTAGTAATATAATTGAAAATAATTTGCATGCGTTTTCTACATTTCTTGTGAATACGTAGTCTGCTTTTGATGGCATACAATTGCCTGATGGATGATTATGAACTACAATGATTTTAGGTGATTGCAATTTTATGTTTTCCGCTAGTAACTTTGACATACTTGCTGTAGCACTTTTTTCCCCTCTGGTAACTTCTGTGATTTTCATTACTTCATTTGAATTGTTGAGTGATATTGTAAATATTTTTTCATTTTTTTCATATCGAAGTTTTTCCATAAAAAAACGTGCAACATCACCTGTTTGACTCATTTTTATTTTGTCAATATTGTTCTCATTTGCCATTCTTTTTGTAAGTTCACATAGAGCCTTTATTTGAATAGCTTTGACTTTGCCTATTCCTTTTATTCTTTCTAAGTCTGTTTGCGACAGATTTTCAAGCTCTTTTAGGCTTTTTGCAAGCAACATTACTCTATTTGCTATTTGCAATGAATTTTCATTTTTTGTTCCGCTTTTAATTATTATTGCCAATAATTCTGAATCAGATAAATTTTCAGCTCCGTACATTGTTAGCTTTTCATAAGGTCTTTCGAGTTTTGGCATTTCTTTTATTGTAAGTGGCATCATTTTCCTTTCTGCCCACTGTTTTCATTAGAATTTTCTATATAGGAAGACTGATATTATTATTCCTATTATACCTGAGATGTTTATCTTGAACATTAGTCCCACTGTTAGTTGAACTACTCCCAAATCAAGTGTTACTGGGTTTGATAGACCGAACGATTGACCATAAGATAACCAGTTTAGCCATGTAACTCCTTGTGCAAGTTCTCCTAATAACCCTCCTATTACTAATCCGCATAATATGAATATAATTAGTACTAATGTGCTTTTTTCTCTCACTGCCATTATTTCCTCCTATGTTTTTCTTTTTACTTCTTCTTTTCTTCGGTATTATATGTTTTTTTTACAAAATTTTCAAGTGTATAATTAGATATTATATACTGCATTTATTGATTTTGCATTATTGTAGTTATTTATAGCATTTGGCCAATGCGTAATGCATCCATTTTAAGAAGTGGCTCATGTTTTTCTCTTAGTTCATAATATTTCATTATATTTGTTGAGAACATCTCTGAAAACTCAGTTATATTTGTATAAAATATTCCTATTTTTTTATGTTCTTCATTTATATCTATTACTGCTAGGTAGTATTGACCTTTAACTTCATATAATTCTGAATATTTGCAAAGTGTTTTAAATGTTTTCAATTGTTGCAATTTTAGTTGGTTACAGAATTGTATGTAATCTTCTAATGATGAGAATTTGTATATTACAACATGCGCTCTTAATTTGGGTATTTTTAGAGGTTTAATTTTTATATTTCCACCATCTACTTTAAAACCATCACTATCTCTTAATATTGGTTTTGGTCTAGCTGATTTCTTTGACTTTGGCTTTGATGATTTAGCTTTTTCTTCACACTTTTTGTTTTCTGGTTCTTCTAGCTTTTCTAATTTAAGCACCTTGTTTACTATAAATATAATGGTATCATCTGATAATTGTTTTGCTTCAATTTGCAATTTGTAATTTTTTGAGTCAAAACCAACTTCATCATGAGCATCATCGAGAATCTTAATCATTGTTCTTTTAGCTGCATCTGGATCATCCATAAAAGTATCAAGATTATTATCTCCTAAAAGTTCTTGACATTTTAGCGTTATTTTTAATCTATTATCATCGATTTTTTCAAACTTCATAAGACTTTACCATCAATCTATTGATTGACTCCTCTCTTTCTTTTTTGTTAATATATACTATCATATATTATTATAAAATTAAATAGTTTTTGCCAAAAAATATTTTGTAAATTATTGTCGTTTTTTGTCGTTTTTCGTAAGATTATGTTGATTTTAGTCAATCATGGTGGTATACTCATTATGTCACTTTATATGGGAGCTCTTATTTTACTTTTTAAGAGCTCATTCTTCTAAGGAGGTTCATAATGAAAAGACGGCAAAAGATTTATGTTTTACGTGGTGGAGCACTTCTTAGCCAGAAGAAAGCATGGCTTCATTTTGGTGAGAACGGCGATACTATCGTAATTCCAATGGCGGTTATTAACAAGCTTTACTATTTTAGTAAAGTAAAGAAGACTTATGCTCAAGATTTTTGCGATTTTATCAGTACTTTAAATCTTTCTAAACTCATGGAAGACGGTGCTACACTTGAAAATGGAGTAACTCTTAGAGTTATGACTGCTAAGTCAATTCCACCAGTTATTCATGATAGCCTTAAGGTGTCATCTACTGATGATTCTTCAGTTCCTGAAACTTTGGCTATCTGCTTAGATTTGATTTACGATCGCATTAATGCTTCAGACATGGCAAGAGAGGATATCGCTTCTCAAAGTGCCAGGGATTTTTATTCCTTAGATTCTGGTGATTTTTCAAGAATAAAACACTACTCTGCATTCAAAGAGGCATCTAAGGATGTAATTCTGGTCTCTCAGAATATTCCTCTTCTTTTACGGGCAAGCGATCTTGGGATTAATAGTCAGTATGTTCCTGATATGATTTTCCCTACTCCCAATGACAGGTATACTGGAAAAGCTTGTCTTAATGTTCCGAACTATATTATTGAAAGTCTCGAGAATAATGGAACATTTCAGATAAATTCTATTATTTTTGAAGAAGATAAGCCAATTTTCAAGACTCTCAATAGTCTTCATGAAAACCAGTATGTGCTTCTCAATAATTACTACCCTGCTAGGTATAGTAAGAAAGCACTTTACAGTCTTAAAGTAAATAAAATCAAGGAATTTACTCCCGCTAATTTTGAGCAGCACTGTGCAATGGATGCATTACTTCTGCCACCTAGCGAGGCTCCTCTTGTAATTATTGATGGCGTTGCTGGAACTGGAAAGACATTTGTTGCAATTCAGTCCGCGCTTTCGCAACTTGATTCAGTTTATGAGAGAATTCTTATTGCAACTCCTGCGGTTGGTGGGCATGTATCCAGCGATGAAGCTGAAAAGTATGGTTTTCTTCCTGGAGATATTTTGGAAAAGCTTAGTCCTATGCTTGGAGGTATTATCGACAATATCGTCAATCATATCTCTGATGACCGTAAAGAACTTAATGGATACAGTCCTTCTAGGGCTCGTGAGGAAGCTGAAAGAAGTACAAGCTCTTATTTTGAAAATGGTCTTATTGATGTTCAGCCTTTGGCATACATTGCTGGCCATAGCTTAAAAAATACATTTATTCTCATCGATGAGGCCCAAAATATACAGCCTAGCTACTTTCTCGATTTGATCACTAGAGTTGGAAGAAACACCAAAATTGCAATACTTGGTGACCCTGATCAGGTAAAAGTTTCTTCTTTGTCACGTCGTGTGAATGGAATAATTTACATGATGGAAACCTGGAAGGATGATGACCTTGCATTTGAGATTCAGATGGATCCTAATAGTAGTGTAAGATCTGAACTTTGTCAAAGGGCAATTGATTTGTTAAGTTAATGAAAGCTGTTATCATTAATTACTTCTTAAGGAAGATGATTGCAAGTATTTATTACTTGCAAAAAAGGAGGCATACGCCTCCTTTTTTATGTTTTGTTTTATAAAGTAAATCGGATTTAATATTATATTGTTTTTTAATTTTGCGCAGCGATCAAGTGAGCGAAGCGAGCGCGAATGGTGCAATCTTCCGAAAGTTAAGTCTGACTAACGAAGATTGCAACGAGCAAAAAATGAAAAAACAATATAAATTATGTCTTTTTTACCAATGTATCTATCCTAATATCTCAAGTCCTGCAAATTGCGCCATTAGTCGCTTGTGTCCGAATTTTGCGAATTCTATATCTACCTTGTAGTCGTCTCCTTCTTTTTCAAGTTTTGTAATTGTGCCTTCTCCGAATTTCTTGTGATATATTCTTTGTCCTTCTTTATATTTGGTCACGTCTACCGATGGCGTCTTTTTTGCCTGTAAATTTTGTAAAAAGCTTTCTGCACTACGTTTGAATGGAGATGATTTCTCTTGTATATCATCTTCTCCTGCTTTTCTTGTTGTAACTTTTGAACCTCCGTAAGATGAAACAAATGATTTGTGAGAACCATATATATTGTTTCTTGCGTTTTGATATTTCCAATCATATTCGCTATCTTCAAAATCATCTTGCTTTTTCTTTTGCATCATTGCATCATCATAGCCATCAAGTAAATCTTTTGGAATTTCTTTTATAAATCTTGATGGTGGGTTGTAACTTGTTGACCCAAAAATTGTTCTTTTTTTGGCAAATGTTAAGTATAGATATTGTTTTGCTCTTGTTATTCCTACGTAAAATAGTCTTCTTTCTTCTTCTAATTCTGTTTCATCCATCATTGATTGATATCCTGGAAAGATTCCTTCTTCCATTCCAACTAAAAATATTACAGGATATTCTAGGCCTTTGGCTGAGTGAAGCGTCATTAAAGTAACCATATCGTCTGTTTCTTCTATATTATCTGTATCACTTGAAAGTGATATGCTGTTTAAAAATTCAACTAATGATTTATCAGCTGCCTCTTTTTCAAATTCGTTAGCAACAGTAATTAATTCTTCTATGTTTTGAATTCTAGATTCTGCTTCTATAGTGTTTTCATTTTTCAAGGCATCTGTGTAGCCAGACATTTTTAAAACCTTTGTAATTATTTCTGAGACCGAAAGCTCTAGGCTTTTTAGTTCTTCGATTGTGTTTACAAATTGTCTTGTTGCTTCGTATATTTTTGGTATGTATTTATCTGCTTCCTTTATGACTTCGTAATACGATATATTATTTTCTTTTGATATTTGGTCTATTTTTTCAAGGCTTGTTTTGCCTACTCCACGTTTTGGCTCGTTTATTATTCTTTGAAATGATAGGTTATCTGATTGGTTTGCAACTAGTCTTAGATAACTTATTGTATCCTTTATTTCTTTACGCTCATAGAATTTTAAGCCTCCAATAATTTTATATGGTATATCTTCTCTTCTTAAAATATCTTCTATTGCTCTTGATTGCGAGTTCATTCTATAAAGTATTGCAAAGTCTGAATTTTTAAAATATTCTTCCCTTTTTAGATGATTTATTTGTGTAACTATATATGAGGCCTCTTGGTATTCATCTTCTCCGCAGTAGATTGATGGTAATTTTCCTTCTTCATTTTCAGTCCAAAGTTTTTTCTCATATTTTGCATCATTATGCTTTATTACTGCATTTGCTGCTTTTAAGATATTTCCTGTACATCTGTAGTTTTGCTCTAGTTTTATTATTTCTGTTCCTGGAAAATCTCTTTCAAAGTTTAGTATATTTGTTATGTCTGCCCCACGGAAGCTATATATTGATTGGTCATTATCTCCTACGGCCGTAACGTTACCATAACGCGATGCTAATAATGATACTAGTGTGAATTGTGATTTGTTTGTATCTTGGTACTCATCAACTAAAATATATTTAAATTTTTCTGAAAAATATTCGATTACATCTGCATTGTTTTGTAGTATTTTAATTGTAAAATTTATTATATCATCAAAGTCAATCGCATTATTCTCTTTTAGTCTTTGTTGATATAGATGATAAATATTGCCTATTACCTTTTTTCTGTAATCACTTCCAAACTTTTCTTCATACTCGTCTGGCTCAATCATTTCATTTTTTGCATTGCTTATTTCATTTAAAACTGACTTTTCCGTAAACATTTTGTTATCAATGTTTAGATCTTTTAGGCAATTCTTTACTAGTGTTTTTTGGTCTGTTGTATCGAAAATTACAAATGATGTATCAAATCCAAGCCTATCAATAAATCTTCTTAGAATTCTAACACAAATTGAGTGGAATGTTCCTAGCCATATATCATTTATTTGGTCTCCAACAAGCGCAGTTACTCTTTCTTTCATTTCATTTGCTGCCTTGTTTGTAAAGGTAATTGCAAGTATATTCCATGGTTTAACATCTTTTTGTTGTATTAAATATGCGACTTTGTATGTTAAGACCTTTGTTTTTCCTGAGCCTGCCCCTGCTATTACAAGACATGGTCCTTCGGTTTTTTCTACTGCTTTTCTTTGCATTGGGTTTAATTCATCTAATAAATTCTGCATTTGTACTCCTTTTATTAATCTGCATTTACCATTTTTATTCAGTCAAACTTTATTTTCAGGTAAACATCTAACACTTTTTTCTTTGACTTTATTCAGTTTATTTTTACTTTAGTTAGTCCTCATTTCCTTTAAGTTTTTCTGCGGTATCAGCTGCAATTAGGTTATCAATCATACCATCTAGATCCCCATTTAAGAAATTCTCCATTTGATAAATGCTCATACCTATTCTGTGATCTGTGATTCTTCCTTGAGGATAGTTGTAAGTTCTTATTTTTTCCGATCTATCAGCATTGCCTATTTGAGAACGTCTTGCATTTTCAATCTTGCTATCTCTTTCTCTCTTTTCTTTTTCATATAATCTTGATTGTAATAGTTTCATTGCATAATCTCTATTTTGAAATTGAGATCTTTCGGTTTGACATTCTGCAATTGTGCCTGTTGGAATATGAATAAGACGTACGGCTGATGATGTTTTGTTAATATGCTGTCCACCTGCACCAGATGACCTAAACACTTCCATTTTGATATCTGCTGGATTGATGTGAATTTCAACATCTCCAACCTCAGGTAGTACTGAAACTGACGCTGTTGATGTGTGAATTCTACCGCTGGCTTCTGTCTCAGGTACTCTTTGAACTCTGTGAACTCCACTTTCAAATTTTAATCTACTATAAGCTCCCTTTCCTTTAATCATGAAAGAGATTTCTTTAAATCCTCCGAGTTCTGTTTCATTCTCGTTCAAAATCTCGATAGTCCAATGTTTTCTATCACAGTACATTGAATACATTCTAAATAAAGTTCCTGCAAATAATGCTGCCTCTTCTCCTCCAGCTCCTGCTCTGATTTCGCAAATAACATTTTTGTCATCATCAGGATCTTTTGGAATTAATAAAATCTTAAGCTCTTCTTCTAATTTTGGAAGTTTATCTTTAGCCTCAAGCATTTCCTCTTCTGCAAGCTCCTTCATTTCAGGATCTTTCATAAGCTCTTTAGCTTCTTCAAGCTCTGATTCTGTTTTTTTGTATTCTCTATATTTTTCTACAATTGGCTCAAGGTCAGATTGCTCTTTCATCATTTTACGCCATGATTCTTGGTCTGCAATTACCTCTGGGTCACTAATACTTTTAGTAAGTTCTTGATATTTATTTTCAAGTTCTTGTAAATTTTCAAACATATTTTCGTTTTATGAAAGCCGTTATGTTAGGCTTTATTCATAATCTCCCTTCTCTTTTTGTACTTGTTTATTATACTACGTTCATGAGATCATTTCAACACTAGTTCTATAATTCAATATAATTATATTCAATTTTATTCTCTTCAAGTATTTTCTTTTCTCTGTCTGTACATGTTAATATAATTATTTGATTTTTTATTTTTCTTAGGTATTCTAATGTTTCTTCTAGTCTTTCGTCGTCAAAAAAAGCAAATGGCTCATCAAGCATTATTGGCATTGTTTCTTCTGACAATTCATCTATTACAGACATTCTTAGTGCTAAATATATTTGTTCAATTGTCCCTAAACTTAGTTTTTCTGTATCTATTAATTCTCCATTATCTAATTTTACTTTTAATCCTTCTTTAATAATTATGTTATTGTATTTATTATTAGAGAATTTTTTTATGTTTTCAGATAAATTTTTATTAAACTTTGGCGTTATTTTTTCTTTCATTTCTTCATACGATTGTGACATCAATTCCTTTGTTAAATTATAAATATTTCTTTTTTCTTCAAGTTCTTCATAATTTCTTTGTTCTATTTCTAATAACTCTTCATCATCTGATAATTTTTCTAGAATTGGATTTATATTATTTTTGTCCAACTGAATTTTATGTAGTTCAAGTTCCAAATTATTTATATTATTTAAATTATCTTCTGATATTTCATTAATTTCTGATGTAAATAATTCATTTATATTTTTTCCATATTCATTTACCATTTTTTCTTTTTCAATTTTATTTTTATTTATTAATTCTGTTTTTAGTTTTTCTACCTCATCTGAAATTTCCGAATTATTTTTCTCAAGTATTTTTATTTGCTGTACTATACTTTCAGAATTATATTTTTTATTTTTATATAAAATATAAATTATATATAGTGGTATTAAACTAATTGTAATTATCTTTGTATAAAACATTTTTGTATTTTTATTAAATATGAAATTTAAAATATTAATTAAAATTATTATAGCTAAAATAATAATATTAAATTTTTGTTTTTTATTTTTTTCTTTATTTAGTTTTTCCTGTTTTAATTTTTCTATTTTTTTATTATTTTCTTCTATGATATTATTTTTTATTTTAATTTTTTCATTTTCTATTTTGTCATCATTAATTATTCTTTTTATTTTATCATATATTTTTTTATTTTCTTTTTCTTCTGACAATTCATTTTCTATTTTACTTTTTTTATTTTCTAATTCATATTTATAATTTTCATAATTTTTTATTTCTGTTATTTCTTGTGTTAGTTTTTTTATTTTTTCTTCTGATATATTTATAGGTCTTAAAGAACTTTTTTCTGTTCCAACTTCGTTTAATAACATTCTATCTAATTTTGCCATAGCAGATTTATATGAATTTTCTTCACTTCCTGTTTCAGCTAAATTTGATATTTTTTGTAATAGTAATTCTTGTGTGTTATTATTTAACTCAATAGAGTTTTGTTCACTTATTAATGTTGATTTTAATAAGTCCCTATCGATTTTTGTTTGTTCTAAGAAAAATTGATTTCCATTTCTTTTATCTATAAAAAATTCATCTGAAATATCATTATTATTTTCATCATATATTTTTGGATTTTTTTTATTAAAATCCCTAAATACATAATATTCTTTTTCATTATCTAGTTTATATTGTATAGCTCCTGAAAATTCATTTTGATTCCATGGAGTATATTTTTCAAAGTCAGTATATTTTTTTCCATTTTTATTTTTTGATATTCCATAAAATATACTTTCAATAAAATTTAATAAGGTTGATTTTCCTGATTCATTTTTTCCATAAATAATATTTATTTTTTTTAAATCAATATTTTTATTTTCTAATTTTCCATATTGATTTATTTTTATATTTTCTATATTCATTTTCTTTTCCCATTCCAAATTTTTAAATTTATTTTTTTAATATTTTTTATTAAAATAATTTTATATTTTTTGTAAGACTTTTTTAGTAATTGTTTCCACCTTTTTTTATGTGTGTCATTTTTTTCTAATAAATTTTCTTTATTTTTTGTCTATTTTAATTTTGTCTTTCAGTCAATTTGTATTTTTGTTGCTTTTTTTACTATTTATTAAGTAAAAAATTCGTATTTTTTCTTTTAAATTTTTTCTCAAAAAATTTTTGTTAATTCCCTAAGATTTGCTCTACTTTTTAGTTCATTTTTAAGTGTCTATTTTTTGCCATTTTGTCAATTTTGTTTTATATTATTCTCTCATTTCATCAATTATTATCTTTTTTCTTTTTATTTTTGTATAATTTCATTTTCTAATTCTAATATTCTTTCAAATTGATTTTCATTTATTTCTTTATTATTTAATTTTTGTTTTAAATTTTTAACAAATATACCATGTAAAGTATTTTCGTTTTCTGATAAATTATTTTTTATTTCCAACTCAGTATTATTTTTAATTTTTATTATATTTTTTTGTAATAAATTTAAATTAATTTCTATTTTAAAATTTCTTTTTCCTATTAAATAAATTTCATATAAATTATTTTCTGTATTTATTGAATTTATTTTTTCAATTAATTCTTCTTCTGAATTTATATCTGAAATATTAATTTCTTTTTTTATTAATTCTCTTTTATCGGCTTTAATAAATTCTTTTTTTATTATATTTTTATTTTCAAGTTCTATATAATAAAAACCATGTTCGCCTGGTTCATCAAATCCTAAAGAAATTAGTGAACCTGAATAGTATTCATCTCTTTTATGTATGTGACCTAAAGCTATATAATCAAATTTATTTTTTAGTTCATTAATATCCATTGGATTATAATTTTCCGATGTCTTATAAATATCACCATGTGAAATAAATATATTATTATTTTCAGGGTTTTGTATTTTTATATTTTGCTCATTAAAATTATTCATCTCAAAATTATTAAACCCATAGCCATAAATATCAGCTTCATTTAAATGAACAACTTCTAATTTTTCAGAAAAAATATGTACGTTTTCATTCCAGTCATAAATTGTATAATATGAATTTTTTAACTTTGGATCATGATTTCCTGGAGTAATAAATATCTTTTTTTCTGGAATTTCTTTAAATAAATTATTTAAGTATTCAATTGTAGACTCTCTTATATATTCTTGTTCAAACAAATCTCCAGCAATTAAAATAACATCAACATTGTTTTCCTTTGAAAAATCTATTAAACTTCTAAACGCTTCTCTTTGCTCAAGCCTTCTTTCTTTTCCTAAGCTCTCTCTATCTGATAATCTTTTAAATGGAATGTCAAAATGAACATCTGACACATGTATTATTTTCATCTTCTTATTCCTTTCTGTTAACTTTTCATTATTATATCAAAACTTCTGTTTTATTTTCAAGACTTCAAAGAATATTTAATTTTATATTGTTTAAAACGAGCATTGTTATTAGTTGAAATAAATGAGCAAGGTATTTGATAGTCACTATAATATTAAATTTCTTTGTTTTCTTTTTCATAATTATATCATAATAAAAAGCTTTCTTTTTTAAGAAAGCTTTTTATTTTAATTTGTTTCTAGTTTGTTTTTTATTTAAACTTGTTTTTTAATTTGTTCTTTAATTTTTTGTTTTGTTTAAACTTGTTTTTTTATTTTTTATTTTTTCTTTAGCTTGTTCTTTGTTGTATTTTAGATTTTGTTTTTACATTTTTCCGAATAGCTCATCAAATTTTGCTTCTAGTTCTTTTTGTATATCTATATCTTCCTCTTGTGTTTCTTGGCTTGTTCTTTGACTCATTGCTTCAACTTTACTTACCGGATCTTGATTGTATCTGTTCTCGCTTTTAAAATTATTTTGGTTTACAGGATTTATTACATTGTTTTGGTTAAATTGATTTGCAATGTTATTTTGATTAATTTTGTTTATTGTATTTATTCCGTTTATATCATTTCTACTTACCATGTTGTTTGTGTAATTCATATTTCCATTGTTTACGTTATTTACATTATTTAGGTTTATGTTATTTACGTGACTTATATTTTCTTCTTGTGCTTTATTTGTATTACTTGGTGTTTCTTCAAATAAATCATCTAATGAACCTATTTTTGTTTCTTCTCTTTCACTATCACTTGATGGCTCTACATAAGGATTATATGGATTAAATTTTCTCCATTCTCCTCTATTTTCTACAACATAGTCATTGTGGCTTATTTCATTGCCTTCTAAATCTCTTACTATATGTGATTCTTTAAACCACCAGTATTTTTTTGCCTTTATTGGTTTTAGACCCTTTTCAAATATGATACATTCATCATTATCCATTCTTCTAAGTTCATCTGGTGTCATTAAAGCTCTTGCCATGATTTGGTCTGACTCACTATAACCTTTTCTGACAGAATCATTGTCTCTGTTTACTGATTTGCTACTATGTGATATTGTTTTCTCGCCCAGTTCTTTTGAAAAGTATTCTACTGTTGCAAATGAGTTACTTCCTAGGAAGACGTGTGTATCACAATTTCCTATTATTGTTTCATACGATTTTTCATATATTGATTTTAATTGATCTAGGTTTTGTAAAATTACACTGAATGATATTCCTCTAGATCTACTTGTTGATATCTTTTTATCAAAGTCTGGTATTTGACCGATGTTTGCGAACTCGTCTAGTATAAAGAATGTTTGTATTGGTAATCTTCCACCATTTTTGTCTGCAAAATCATATAAATGTTGTATCATTTGAGAGAAGAATATTGTTAACAAGAAATCATAAGCTGCATGCGTATCAGATGAAACAACATATAAAGCGGTTTTCTTTGTTGCAATATCTTCAAAATTTATTGTGTTCGTTGATGTTACATCTGCTATTTCTTTTGAATCAAATTTACCAAGAGCTGATTGTAGTGAGCTGAGTATTGATTGATATGTTCTGTCAGATGCAATTTCAACAGATTTGTAATTCATTCTTGCTGGATGATCATAAGGTAATTTGTTAATTAAGTCTGATAATAAGTTTGAGTCTCCACCATTTGTGTTTGCAGCTCTTACAAGTTCTGCGCAACTTTCTAAGTTTTGCTCTTCCATTGGTCTTGTTGCTAAAAGGTAGTAAATTAAAGATTTTAGCAATAGTTCAGACATATTATCCCAATAAGGATCTGATGCCTTTTCTGATTGCTGACCATGTACAATTGTGCTTGCAATTACATCAACATCAATTTCTGATTGGATATGGAATAATGGATTGTAGCTATCACTGCTTTTAGGGTTAACCAAATTTAGAATTTTTATATCATACCCTTGAGATTTTAAATAACCTGCGGTCTTATCATAAATTTCACCTTTTGGATCTGTAAAAACGTATGAACCAAGGCATTGGTGTGCATTTGGTATTGAGTACGCTGATGATTTACCAGAACCTGAACCACCAACTAATAATACGTTTACATTACCTAATTTATTTAGTGGTAAATAGTTATCTTTTGCAAGGATAAGACCCTTGTTTTTACTTAATACTCTATATTGTTCACCGTTTTGCGTCCAGTCACTAGAACCATGTTCTATTTTATCAAACTCACTTTTACTTCTTGCTTTGTATATTCCAATTCCGAAGCAAATTATTAAAGTTATTGTTAGTATTACTGTACCGAGCTGAAATGCTGGAAATGCATTTGCTGTAAATACTTTAAAAAAACTATTCATACTTGCGATATTTGGAATTATATTTTCAATAAATAATGTTAAATTAAAAGTTCCATTTACTGTACTTTGACCTGCTGTGCAGGCTATTGGCGCAATTAAAAATATCTCCGCAATTAGCCATACAACTAGTAATACAATTAGTGAAACTTTATGTTTTTTTATATATTCGATTACATTTTTCATATTATTATAACCTTCTCATTGGTTTTACATTTTTATTTTTGCATTGAGTTATCGATTCTCTGCTTTTTCATTTTTCTAACTTCTATTGCTGTTCTTGTCATTCGTCTATCTCTGTTCGCTTCCATTTCATTTAAACTTGATAGTGACAATCCTACTTCATTTTCTCTTGAATCAAATGCTTGTATGTAGATTTTTTCTGCTGGATTTTTTTCTTTTTCAGTTGGAAATTCTTTTTCAAAACCCCTTGCATTTATATCTTTTTCATGTTCATCATACATCATTTGTATTGCGGCTATCACAATTTTTTCTGGCATTTGAGCGTTTCTTCTCACCTCAGAGTTTTCTTGACTATCTTGACTATTAATATTCTTTGAATTCAATGGAAATTCCTCCTTAATTCTCGTTGTTTTTATCTCTTATTTCAAATGCGAAATAAGATTTATATGGTTTTAATTTACATTTTCCTTTAACTTCATTTGTATTTTTATCAAGGTAAAGCATAGGCTTTACTTCTTCTGTAGTTTCAGGGTCAATTATAGTAATAGGCCTCTGTAGGTTTGGTGTGTATTTGAAACTTTTGTACTCCGTAGGGGTTTCTGAATAAAGTGTATTAAATTGAACAGGTATCGGCATTTTGGTGATTCTAACTTTATCATCTTTAAGCTTTCCTGTATTTACTACAACCTTATCTGCACCAAATGATAGTATTACTAAATCTTCTCCTTCTGGTTCTGGGTAATCAACAAAAAATGTTTTCTTTTTTGCGTTCCCGTTCAACTCTTCAGTTGAGACAAGTCTTTCTACCGTGTACTTTGGATACTGATTTTGGTATTCTTTAGCCGTTTTGTTAATACGGTATATAACAGTGTTTACGCCATTTGGGTCAGTAATACTGAAATACTTTCCTATAAATTTTTCAGCCATTATAACACCTCTTTCTTAATTCTCCTTAGTCAACTAAAAACTAGTATACCAAATTTATGTAAATATGTCAACATAATTTGAACTATTTGTATATTACTTTATTTGCATCAAGCTCTTTAAGCTTGATGTATAGTTCCTTTTCTTGTTCTGTTAATTCTTTAGGCATCACTATCTTTGAAATAATTTGCAAATTTCCTCTTTGCCCCATGCCTGTCTTATAACCCTTGTTATTAATTATTATTCTATCACCACTAGATGAATTTTTAGGTATGATTATTTTAATTTGTTCATCTAAAACATTTACTATTTTTGTTGCTCCAAGCGCTGCCTCATAAGGCTTTATTGGTATTTCCATTATTAAATCAGTGCCATATAATTTTATGTACTTATCATTTAAAATATTAATTTCAACAAGTAAGTCTCCATTTTTTCCACCATTTTTTCCATGCTTTCCTTGAGAAGGAATTCTGATTTTATCATGATTTTGAATTCCCGCTGGAATTTTAAATGAGAATTCTCTTGGTCTACCATTAACATCTAATAACTTGATTTTTTTGTAGCAACCATAAAAAGCGTCTTGCAATGAAACATTAATTTTTGTATTAATGTTTTCACCGTACTCGGGTTTTGCAACCTTTTTCTCACTAGTTTTTGCTATGTTTCCTCCAAATAAGATGTCAATTAAAATTTCTTTTAAAGATTTTTTCTGCCTTTTGTCTGATGTTCTTGCGGATTTTCCGAAATATCTGTTCCAGTTAAAATCATACTTTCTTCTAAGTTTTGGGTTTGAAAGTGTTTTATAAGCTTCATTTACATCTTTAAAAACTTCTTCTGCACGGGAGTCTCCAACGTTTATGTCTGGATGGTACTTTTTAGCCATTTCTCTGTAGGCTATTTTAATTTCATCTGATGTTACTTTATTAGACTCTAAGCCTAATATTTTATAGTAGTCTTTAAATACCATCTTTTTCTCCCTTCTCTAGGCATGTATTATATATTATTTTTTGAAATTTATCAATATATAATTCCTACTTTCTATGCTTTTTTGAGGAATTGTTCTATTAGTTTCTATATCATTTTTTATTTGATAGTCTAAGATTTTTAATATGCATTCGTCTATGTCATTATACGCCAAATTTCTATAATATTCGACATCACTATATGTTCTATTTTCTTCGATTTTGTCTGATACAAATAAAATCTTTTGTAATATAGTCATTGCAGGTTTTGACGTTGTGTGGTATGCAATTGCAAGTTCCATTTCTTTGTCAAATGAAAATTTCTTTTTTGCAATGTCTGCTGCCACAATTCCATGGAAAAGATAGGTCATTGTTCTTTCTTCTTGTGTTAATTTTAGATTGTTTTCATCTATATAATTTAGAAGTTCTTCATTGGTCATCTCTTTAGCCATATCATGTACTATTCCGATTTTCTTGGCTTTTTCAACATCTGCATCATAAATTTTAGCAAGTTTTTCGCACATATTCATTACGCCTACCGAATGTTTAAATCTTTTTTCACTTAAATTGTTCTTTATGTATTCAACAATTTTATCTAATTCCATAACCCCTCCTTATATTCAAGCTATTATCTTTTCTATTTTGTTATTTTCATTATTTTCTACTTATAATTGAAATTTTTTATTATTTAGAGTTTCCTATTAGTTGTTACTAATAATTTGATCATTTGTTTATCTTTTCATTCATTAATTATTATTTTACAAACTCTGCTCATTCATTATTGTTTTTACGATATCTCTTGTAGAGTTTATGTTTGCAATTTTTTTTGTTTTTTCTCTCATCTCTTCTAGCTTTTTATCATTTTCCAGAATTTGCTTTATTTTTTCTTTAAAATTGTCATCATCATGTAGCCAAATTGCAACTTCATTTTTCTCAAGATACCTTGCATTTTCTTCTTCTTGTCCTGGTATTGGGTTTATTATTATCATTGGTAAATTTGATGATATGCTTTCTGTTGATGTTAGTCCTCCTGGCTTTGTTACAACCATGTATGATATGCTCATTAATTCAGGTACCATATTTGTGAAACCAAGAACTTTCGCATTTTCTTCTTGTTTTTCTTCTTTAACAATTTCTTCGAATTTTTGGTGAATTTTGTCGTTCTTTCCTGAGATTATTACAATTTGATACTTGTTTTGCAAATTTTCGACAAATTGTTTTAGCACTTCTGTTGTTTCTTCTTTAGCAAGTCCAAATTCCCCTCCACCAAAGAATAATATGATTTTTTTGTTTTTATTCAGTTTAAATTCTTCATAAATTTTTTCTTTGTCAAACTTTTCTTGAAATCTCAATGATAGCGGAATTCCAGTTGCAAATACTTTTTTCTCATCTACTCCTTTTTTTATAATAACATCTCTCATTTCTTTGTTTGAAACAAATATATAATCAACATATTCATTGCCAACAAGCCACTGATTTTGCGATGCAAAGTCTGTCATAATACTAGCAATTTTGCATTTTATCTTTCCTGTCTTTTTTAAATATGCTGACATTTGCGTACTAAATGGATGTGTTGATATTACTATATCAGGATTGAATTCTATAAACATTTTGTGTAATTTTTTTGACATCATTTCATTGTTAAAATTTGATATGTGAAAGATTGGCCCTTTATCTGACCATTTGTATATCATTCCCCATGCTTTTGGTACATCTTTTGCCATAATTTTATAAGCATCTGTAGTAATTTTTTCTATGGGTTTATTTATGTATTTCATACAATCGCACATCTCAATAATACTGTTTTTGTAATTGCTTTCTATGTACGATTTTATTGAGTTTGCAGCTGACAGATGCCCTCCGCCGTAAGATGCATAAAATATTAATATTTTCATTTTATCCTCATTTCCATGTGATTTCTACTATACTTAGTTAGAATTGTATCATTTAAAGGAAACAAGGTCAAACTAAATTTGATTATTTTTATTGTTTTTTTATTGGCAAATATATCATAAAATATTCATTAAATGATTCTCCCCCAGACAATTATAAATTTAGGCATTTCTTCGTAATAAAAAAGCGTTTTGGGTTGACATAAATTCTTTAAGGTTGTAAAATAAAGGTGTAACTGTTTTTTATAGCCTTCATGGTTTTTTCAACATGAGGTACACATCAAATAATTTTGGAGGTAATATATGACGAAACATTTAACAACAATGAAACGGATCAAAGCAGAGTTTTCGATTCAGCTTGAAGAGGGAATGCTGGTTTTTGATCAAAACAGCGGTGCAGAAAAAGAACTTCTGCTTGACAATTTAATAAAGAATTTCAATTATCGGTACAATTTTAATTCAAGATATGTATGTTTTGTGGACGAAAGGAATGTTTATCTTTCTTTAAATTCTCCCAAAGTAATAGATACTCTTGAAGATCATCGTATCAAACAAGATAATTTCATGATGCCTTTGTCTGAGAGCGAGACCTTGAAGTATCAACAATCAAGAGTAAGTTTTATCGCAGAAAGGATTGCTGATGCTGAGAAACAAGATTTCATTAAAGATTGTATTGCTTTTAGCAAGGCTAATGGGATCTTCTCTGTTAATTCAAAAACACTGAATAAGTGTTTTGAAATTCCTGATGAAGGAATCGATGTCATAAGAGATGGGGCCATTATTACGTATTGGCCGTATATTTCTTGTAGGCATTCGGTTGATGACATCGAGTTCATTGGAAAATACTGTGCACATAATGGCAAGGTAATTTTCGTCAATCGAGACGGTAGAACTTACATTGCTAAGGGGTATGGCATAATCTATGAGCTTGAAAAATCTGGCTTTCATCTCAAAAAGATGTTTGTTCCGCTTTCATACAATGAGACAATCCTTGATGATTCTCTTGATAAAGCATGGAGCAGCATTGAAGTTTTAAAGTAGGTTAGTTATCAACTTCAATTGTAGCTATTAGCTGTAGACATTGGTTGCAAGTTTTAGTTACAAGTTCTAGTCGCTAATTCTAGTTGTTAGTTTTAGTTGTTAGTGTTCACGTCATGATATCTTCCTTTTGGGTTGACATCATGATACACATCAAAAATTTTTAGGAGGATAAAAAATGGCAAATCAGAAACATAAACAGTTTGTCTCACTTGATTGGTTAGAGAATGAGTTCTCTATTGAGCTCAGGCCTGGAATGGTCATCGTGGATGATATCTCTGAAGAAGAAAGAACCTTTACAGAAGAAATGGCGGAAAATATTAAGGCACCAGGGCAAGATATCTACTGTTTTAACCCCTGCACAATTTGCTATTCGACTAAAGGGCATATCTACTTGTCTCCAATGTCTCCTGAATTTGAAAAATCTTTAAGACACTATGGTTTTATTTATAAGAATTTTTCAATTCCGATTTCAAACATTGAATATGTTAAGGGACTAAAAAACAGATGGGACCACATAAGAGACGCTGTTGATGACTTTCAGAAGGAAGCTTTAGCAGAAAAATGTACAGCACAAAGTGAAACAAACTACATAACCCCTCTTGATGATGAATTTCTTGAGAATTGCTTAGAAATTCCGGAAAATGGCTTAACGGTTAAGAAGCAACATGGGATGATGGTTTACTATCCATTCATTCAATATTCTCTTTTCAGAGAGCCGGACTTTAAGCTCATTGGCAAATATTATACTAGTGATAACATCACAGTATTTGTCAACGTAGATGGAAAGACTTACATTACCAAGGGTAGAGTAAGTAAATTAAGAGAACATGGCTTCAGAAAAAAGCCAATGTTTGTGCCAATGTCTCATGGTGAAAGTATGTTTTGGCCATTTGATGGGAGCAAATGGAAAAGTATCTCTGAGGCATAGAATTCTATTAGCTCTGACTAAGTTTGTGTTTTGATTGCAAGTCTAATATGTAATTTTTGTTATTAGACGATTAAATATAGAAACTATTTTTTAATAGTTTCTATATTTTTTAATTTTCAAGTATATTTATTTTTTCTTTTAGCTTTTTTACATTAATACAATGATAAAAAATTGATAATATTAACTTTAATTTAATCACATTATTTAGGTCTATTTGTATATTAATTATTTTTTTGCCTATAATATTAAAAATTTGATTTTATATTATAATTTGGAAGGAATTGTTATGTCGGGTTCGAGTTTGAAAAATAAGTTGTATGATTTTAAAGATAGACTTCGCAAAGGCAAAATGTTTACAGTTGTTGTTACTCTTATAGTGATTATAATTATTCTTACTGTTTATGCTTTAAAGAAGTCTTTAGATTATAGGAGAATTGCTGAAAACAATTACAACCAGGCTTTTTATGAGCTTGTTGAATATACAAATAATACTGAAAAACTTTTGGCCAAGTCTACTATTTCTAATTCAAAAGAGCATGCTGCAAAAATTTTAACCTCTGCTTGGAAAAGTGCTTCTCTTGCTCAAACTTATATCTCATTTTTACCTATTCCCACTAATGATTTGGAACAAGTTCAGAAGTTTTTTAATCAAGTTTCAGATTATTGTTTCTATTTGTCGAAAAAAAGTATTGATGGAGAGAATTTGTCCGATGATGATATTTCTAAACTGACTTCTCTTCATGAATACAGTGTTAGCTTGGTAAATACGATTAATCAACTTGAGAGTGATCTTTCTGATAATACAATAAAATGGGGCGAACTAACGAATAAAGGAAAAACCGCTTTTAATAGCGAAGACAGCAATTTGTCAAAAGTTACTTTCTCTAATATAGAAGAGGATTTGCACCAGTATACTGGCTTAATTTATGATGGTGCTTTTTCTGAGAACCAATCAATATTTAATGGTAAAGGATTAACTGGTGATGATGTTGATATCAATATTGCTAGAGAAAAAAGTATTGATTTTATTGGAAAAGACAAGGTATTGGAACTTTCTAATGGCGAAGAAATTACCACAGCTAACATAGCTTGCTTTAAATTTGATGTCACTTTAAAAAGCACAGTCAAAGGAGAGATTATTTTGTCAAAAAAAGGTGCTCACGTAATTTCTTATAATGTTGAAAGAGATGTCCTTGAAAAAAATCTTGATGATAACAGCGCTGTAAATCTTGGAAAGAATTTTTTAAATACTCATGAATATAGGTCAATGAAGGAAACGTATTACATGGAAAATAGAAATATTTTAACTGTAAATTATGCGTATTTTTCAGATAATGTAATCTGCTACCCTGACCTTGTTAAAGTAAAAATTGCTCTTGATAATGGCGAGATTCTAGGGGTCGAGGCGAGAAATTATTTGAACAATCATGATGAAAATAGAGATTTTGATAAGTACAGCATTAGCGTATCAGACGCATTAAGTAAGGTTAATAAAAATTTAGAAATAAAAGCTGTTGATAGAGCAATTATACCTACGGAGTGGAACTCTGAAATTGCATGTTATGAAATAAAAGGCAATGCTTATGGGAATGATTTTGTTGTGTTTGTTAATGGTGAATCAGGAAAAGAGGAAGATATTTTGATGATTATAAATACAGAAGAAGGAACTCTTACGATGTAGGAGTTTGGACATATAAATAAAAAGATAAAATATTATATTGTTTTTCATGCCTTGTTCGTTTCTTTCTTCGTTAGTCAAGGACAACTGTCTGAGGAAAGAAACATTCAAGCTTCTTATGTAAGCTAACGCGGCATTTTAAAACAATATAATATTTTGTCTTTTTTCTACTTTTATTTTAAATGTTGCTTCATCTTTAAGTGAAGCTGGAAGCGTGCAATATTTTAAAGCTCTGTCCTTCCCTCTAGAGCCTTTCCTAGTGTGAATTCATCTGTGTACTCTAGATCTCCTCCAACAGGTATTCCGTGAGCAAGTCTTGTAGTTTTAATGCCCATTGGCTTTATTAGCTTTGAAATGTACATTGCCGTTGCTTCGCCTTCTACTTTTGGATTTGTGGCTAAGATTACTTCTTTGACTGTTCCATCCATTAATCTTGCAAGTAATTCTTTTATTTTTATATCTTCTGGTCCAATTCCATCCATTGGAGAAATTGTGCCATGTAATACATGATACAATCCTTTATATTCGTGTATTTTTTCGATTGCCACAACATCTTTTACATCTTCAACTACACATATTTTTGACTGGTCTCTTTTAGGGTCTTTGCATATCTCGCATGGATCTGTATCAGATATATTAAAGCATTTTGAACAAAACTTTAGGTTCTTTTTTGCATTTTGTATGCTATTTATGAATTCATCAGTTTCTTCTTTTGATGCATTTAATATGTAAAATGCAAGCCTTACGGCTGTTTTGTTTCCGATGCTTGGCAATTTTTCAAAGCTTTCTATTAACTTTTCTATTGATGGTGAATAATATGACATTTTTATAATCCTAATCCTGGTATATTGTATTTACCAAATTCTTGAGTTGTTGCTTGGTCTACTTTTGACATTGCATCGTTTATGCAAGTTAAAATTAAATCTTGAAGCATTTCTACATCGTCTTTATCAACAACATCTTCTTTTATTTTTAGTTCTAATATTTTTTTCTCACCTGAAACTTTAACATATACTGCTTCTCCACCAGCTGTTGCTTCAAATGTTTTTCCTGCTAAATCCTCTTGTGATTTTTCCATATCCTTTTGAATTTGTTTTGCTTGCTTCATTAATTGGTTCATATTGAAGCCTCCAAAGTTTCCTCCTGGAAATCCTCCTCTTGACATTTTTATTCCTCCTTAATTTAATTTCTTAAATTTTAATATATTTTGAATTTGTTTAGTAAGTCAAATTTTTTAGATTTATATGCTATTTCTATTCAAATTTTTCTTGATTTTAACGTACTATTTCAATTAAATTTATATTCCTCGTTTTACGTATTATACAAATTATTATATTAAATATTTTATTCTACTATATTTATATCAATTCCTAAATCAATATTAGGCATTGCGTTTTCTTGTGGTTTGGTATTTGCCTTGTTATCAATAAGCTTGATTCTCATATCTTTTTTGCATTGAATTGATACTAATCTTTTAAGTTCTGCTAGGTTTTCTGGTCTTTCGATTACACTCCTTCCAAAGCTGTTTAGTCCGTTTGGAAATTCTATTCCAAAAGTCATATCATCAATTAGTACTCCTTTTGTATTTAATAAATTTGAGTATAACATCGGCTTTCTTTCTTCTTTTAGAGTATCAATTACATCACCCCAAAACGCTTGGCTGTTTTTTGTATTTATTGTATTTGATGAGGTCATATTGCTCACGTCGCTATTTGAAGATGCTGATTTTACTACATTACTACCGTTTGTAAAACTTGCACCTGTTGTGCTGCTTGCTCTTGATAGATTTGTTTCATTTCTCATTTTACTGCTTGATGCCACTGCGTTTTCCACATTTTTTGCAATATTTGTGGATAACGTTTTTTCCAGATCAGGCAAAGACTTTTCTAATTTTTCAATTCTCTCTTCTAATGACATCGTTTCTTTTGTGCAAAGTTTCATTACCCCTACTTGAAATACAATATTCTTTTGTGATGAATACCTTATATCATTTTCAAGTTCAGATAATGAGTAGATTATTTTTAATAATCTTTCATCTGATGATTTGCTTATTTGCGCTTTCATTAGTTCAATATCGTTTTTATTATATACATTTGATATGTTTCCCGTTGTTTTTAATAGCATTAAATCTCTTGTGTATTTTACAAGTTCAAAAAGTATATTTGCTGGATCTTTTCCATCATCTATTATATTTTTTGTTTCAATGAGAGCTTTATTGGCATCATAGTTTATAATACTTTCAATTATATTTGCTATGTATACTGTTTTTGGTATTCCAACTAGCTCTTTGATTTTTTCTTCTGAAATTTTGTTTTCGCCATCTTGAGCGCATCTTTCAAGAATTGATAATGCATCACGCATTGCACCTTCCGAAAGCTCTGCTATTAAGTTTAGTGCTCCATCATCATACTCAATTTTGCATTCTTTACAGATATTTTTTAAGTTTTTTATGATATTTTCTGCCGAAATTTTCTTAAAGTCAAATCTTTGGCATCTTGATAAGATAGTTGCTGGCAATTTCTGTGGTTCTGTTGTAGCTAATATGAATTTTACATGCTTAGGTGGTTCTTCTAGGGTTTTTAGTAATGCATTAAATGCTCCTGCCGAAAGCATGTGAACCTCGTCAATTATATAAACTCTGTATTTCGCAAGTGTTGGTAAAAAATTTACCTCATCACGTATTGCTCTAATATCGTCAACACCATTATTTGATGCAGCATCCATTTCTACAATATCAGTTAATGAACCATCAAGGGCTGCTTTGCATATCTCGCACTCGTTACATGGCTCTCCATTTTGAGGATTTAGGCAGTTTACTGCTCTTGCTAGAACTTTTGCTGATGAAGTTTTGCCACATCCTCTACAACCTGTAAAAAGATACGCATGGCCAACTCTGTTTGCAATTATTTGATTTCTAAGAGTCTGTGTTATATGTTCTTGGCCTAAGATCTCTGAAAACTTCATAGGTCTAAACCTTCTGTATAATGCAGTATATTCCATAAGTTCCTCCACTAATACTGTAAGAAAATCAAATTGTTTTGATTTAAACTCTTACTCATGATTTTCTTATTATAAAACAAAATATGGATACTACTTCCTTGTTTTAGGATATTCTCACATAAAAGGGACTATTTATTGCTGCTTCATTCCTGACCTGACAAGGTTCATAGGCTTTTATTGAAAATACCCTAAAACAAAGAAATATCTCCATATCAGTTCGTATTATATAATAATTGTTTATTAATATCAAGTACTTTTAAGTTATTCTATCAAATCAATTTCTTGTTCAATTATTTCTTCATAATTTTTAGTAAAAGTTTATGTAGTATTCTTTGTAAATAATATAAATATGAATCATTAAAAGCTATATCTATATTTTTTTTATTATCTTACTTGGCGCTTGAAGATTATGTCTTCAAATGAGGTTTTTATGCTTTTCGATACTCCATCTTCTTCAATGTTTCCGCATGGTAAGTCAATATTTACTTTTCCTTTATAGGTTGTTTTATTTGTTTTAATTATTAAATCAAAACTCATTTGTACTTTTACATCATTTAAATTTACATTGGTTCTTTTTAATAGAGTTCCATCATATTTTAGCTCCGAGTCATCATTTGAAATAAATTCTGATATATTTCTGTTTACAACTCTAAATAAAATTGTGCCACCTTGATTCGCTATTTGCAGTTTTTTCGTATTGTTTTCCTCGGCACCATTATATGTTAAGCTATCAACAATTTTTAAATTGTCTTCATATAAAAAGAGCTTACCTTCTGATGGATTTGGCATGTATTTTTCAATGGTTCCTTTATTTGGATTTGTTATATATATGTTTTCAACTTTTACTTCTGTTATGTAAGTTTGCTTTTTATATTCGTTATTTTTGCCGATTTCAATATAAATATCATTGTACTGATTTATATCAAGGTTCCATTTATTATTATTCTCATTTTGTTCTTTTGCATTTGCCTCGGCACTACTTATTACCATTATTTTTGTTAGATTATATGGCAAATTTGTCTCGCCTTCGGTTTTATATTTTAACATTATGAATATAGTTATTAAAAAAGTTACTACTATGATTAACATTACTAGCCCTTGTTTTAACTTTTCTTTTACAATTTTATTCATTTTTTTATTTTACCAATTAAGTACTGGCTTCCTTATTTTAAATTTAGGTTTTAAGTTTAAACCCATAAAACTTTTTGGCGGAGAAGGTGGGATTCGAACCCACGCGCCACTTTACGCAGCTACCTGTTTTCGAGACAGTTCCGTTATGACCACTTCGGCACTTCTCCTTATTTTTTACGTAGTTCTTTGAAGAATTTTTTTATTATTTCTTGACATTCATTTTTTAATAATCCTTCTTCTTTTTGAACTTTGAATTCATTATTTTGTTCTAGTAAATTTATCACTGAACCACAATAGCCAAGCTTTTCATTTTTTGTTCCGATATATACTTTTTTCATTCTTGCTGCTACAATTGCACTTGCACACATCATGCAAGGCTCGAGGGTTACGTAGATTTCTGCATCCTCTAGCCTCCATGAATTTAGCTTTTTGCATGCTTTCATTATAGCGTTAATTTCAGCATGCATTAATGGATTGTTTTTTTCTTCTTTTTGATTGTGTGCTCTTGCTATTATTTTATTATCTTTTACAATTATAGCCCCAACAGGAACTTCACCTTTTTGATATGCTTTTTTAGCTTCTTTTAAAGCTTCATTCATAAATCTTTCTTTATCAGTCATATTACTCTCAATCATTTATATTATTTGCTTTTCTTCTTTTAATTAGTTGATATTATTTGATACGAAATTTCATTCACTGATGTATTTCGTGTAATTCTTTAATAAATTTTCAGATGATTAGTTCAGTTTTTACATTATAAAATAAGATTAATTAATGCTTATTTTATTCTATTCCAAGATATTCATTATATGTTTGTTCTTTATCAACTAAGCCATCTTTCTTTATCTCAAATATTCTGTTTGCGACTGTTTGTGTAAGTTGGTGGTCATGTGATGTAAACATCATGTTACCTTGGAAACGCTTCATTCCTTCGTTCAAACTGGTTATTGCTTCCATATCAAGGTGGTTTGTTGGCTCATCCATTACTAGAAAATTTGCACCTGAAAGCATCATTTTTGAAAGCACACATCTTACCTTCTCTCCTCCAGATAAAACATTTACAGCTTTTAGTGCCTCTTCACCCGAAAAGAGCATTCTACCTAAAAAGCTTCTTACATAGGTTTCATCAGGATCTTTTGAATATTGGCGAAGCCAATCAGTTATGCTTTCATCACCTTGGAACAAGTAGCTATTATCTTTTGGAAAATATGTTGTGCTTATTGTTGTTCCCCATTTGATTTCACCCTCATCTTTTTCAAGTTCTCCCATTAATATTTGAAATAACACTGTTATTGCATTTTCATTCTCCGCTAAAACAGCAATTTTATCATTTGCCTTTACTTTGAATGAAATGTTGTTTAGTATTTTTTCGCCATTTATTGTTTTAGAAAGATTTTTCACCTCCAGAATCTCGTTACCAGGTAATCTATCAGGCTTAAAATCAATGTATGGATATTTTCTGTTTGATGGTTTTATATCATCTAATTGAATTTTTTCAAGTGATTTTTTACGTGATGTTGCTTGCTTTGATTTTGATGCGTTTGCACTAAATCTTGCAATGAATTCTTGAAGCTCTTTTATTTTATCTTCCTTCTTTTTGTTTTGTTCTCTCATCTGCTTTTGTAATAATTGACTTGATTCGTACCAGAAATCGTAGTTTCCTGGATATACTTTAATTTCTCCATAATCAACATCACAAATATGTGTACAAACTTTATTTAAAAAATATCTATCATGAGATACTACAATTACTGTATTTTCAAAATTTATTAGAAACTCTTCAAGCCATGATATTGTTTTTAAATCAAGGTCGTTTGTTGGCTCATCTAGAAGCAAAATATCAGGATTGCCAAACAACGCTTGTGCCAATAATACTTTTACTTTTTCTCTTGGTTCTATCTCACTCATCATTTTGTAATGTTTTTCTGGAGATACGCCTAGATCATTAAGCAAATTTTCTGCATCTGATTCAGCATTCCAGCCATCAAGTTCAGCAAATCTTTCTTCTAATTTTGCAGCAATCATTCCATCTTCTTCAGAAAAATCAGGCTTTGCGTAAATCTCGTCTTTTTTGCATTTTATATCATATAACTCTTTATTGCCCATTACTACTGTATCTAGTACCGTGAAATTTTCGTAAGCAAAGTGGTTTTGCTCTAGCACCGAGATTCTTTCCTGCTTTTCTTTTGTTACGTCTCCTTTACTTGGCTCAAGTTGTCCTGAAAGTACTTTTAGAAATGTTGATTTTCCAGCCCCGTTTGCTCCTATTATTCCATAGCAACATCCTTTATTGAATTTGATATTTACGTTTTCATATAGGCTTCTTTTACCAAATCTGACTGATACACCTGTTACTGTAAGCATTGTTCCTCCTAATATCGTTTTTATTTATGTTTCATATTATAGCATTTATGCAATGTAATTTCAACTTTTACAAAGAAACTGTTATAAACTCAATCACATTGTATCATTTGTAATCTTATGTGTCTATTTTATTTCACAGTTCGGATAGTATAAATTTTTTGTAGGGGAACTTTTTATAGAAAGCTTAAAAGTGTCTATTTTGTTGAATTTCTGATTCCA